>CAWGGT010000005.1:0-47471 GCA_963822185.1 uncultured Pseudomonadota bacterium | reverse complement strand
TTAGAGCAGCGCCGCGATTCCAGCGGAACGCACGCTGCTCTAGGCTCAATCGGGCGCAATCCGGGCCGATTTCCGTTCTGCGGTGCAGCGTGCTAGTGTCATTGTGTGGCGCACGTACCGCGCCGGCCTGTTCCAGGCACCATTCGTACCGAAAGTGCGCCTTGGCGTGCGGCACGCCGTGTCCAACGTGACGTGGTCCCCGGTGCACAAGCGAAAGAACCCTATGTCCAGTTCACAGGATCAGCGCATGACAGCGCGTACACGGGCGCAGTCGCATTTTGCGGCCTCGGAAAAGCGCGATGCGACCGTGCGGGCCGAGCTCGAACGGGAGCGCACGGCGGCGGAGGCCAAAACGGCCAAATTGCGGGCCCTGCGCCTGGCAAAAGAGGCTGAAGACAAGGCCGAGGCCGAGGTGCAGGCCGCCGCGGATGCGGAGAAGAAAAAGACCGCTGCGGCGGCCAGGAAAGCCCGCTCCACCGCCTCCGGCAAGGCCGCCGCCTCCTAGCATTGTATTTTCGCACATTTTGACGTATAGAACGGCTACGCGACGGCGTACCGTCTGATGAGCGCACGACTTTTTTGAATCCCTGCCCGCCTAACGCGCGCCCGGACGAGACGATCGACCCCTTATCCAGATGAACTCGGCGTCATCAGCGTCCGCACGTGCATGTCGCGCGTGGGGAACCCGATGACTTAAAGGATATATCATGGCCATCGGAACCGTGAAGTTCTTCAACACCACCAAGGGCTTCGGCTTCATCGCGCCGGATGGCGGCGGCAAGGACGTGTTCGTGCACGCCACGGCCGTCGAACAGGCCGGCATGCGCAGCCTGAACGAAGGCCAGCGCGTCGAATTCGACATCGTGCCGGATGCACGCGGCTCGAAAGCGGCCAATATCAAGGCGGCCTAACCGTCCTTGCCATTGCCTATGGCGGCGGGGGCCGAAGCTCCCGCCGTTTGTTTTCCACCCCAAGCCGAGAAGGTGATTCTGACACATGTCTTCTTCCTTGGCCCACAACTCCACCAAATCGCAGGCGGAACTGGGGCTCTACAGTCGACCTTATTGAAATTTTGCGTGCCCATCCTTCGGGGTTGCGGCGCTGGTCCGTGATGCGCGCGATGCGCAGCCGGCACGAAGCGGCCGGCCGTTCCATCCCGCAGAAATTCGAAGACGATATCGAGCGCGTGTTCCGCCGCATGTCGCTCCGGCGAGGATCAGCAGATGCGGTGTTCTATCGCCCGGCCGAACGGGCCGGCGAAGTCTGGGCGCTCCATACCGAACATGCCGATGTCTGGCTCCACGACGAGGGCATGGCGGCCTGACCGCCTGAACGCCCGAAACGCTGGATGGACGCGGGCGCCCGCCCTTTGCGGGCATGCGGCGCCTGCCATCCTTTCCGCAATTCCCTTTGCCGTCTCTGCGCGGAAATTTCGCATCCCTGTCATCTTCGACAGGGAACTTTGCATGCTCTAATCCCTTATCCGGTGAGGCGCGTTCGGCGCGCCCGCTGCGTCCGTTTCCCCGCGCGGGCAGCCGCGCGTCCCGCTTTCACTGCCACACATTCAGGAGATTCTCGCGCCATGGCCGATGCCTTTACGCTTCCCCCGCTGCCCTTCGAAGACAATGCGCTCGATCCGGTGATCTCGGCCAAGACGCTGAGCTTCCATTACGGCAAGCATCACGCGGCCTATGTCACCAATCTCAACAAGCTGGCGGCCGGCACCGAATTCGCCGATCTGGATCTCGAAGCGGTCATCAAGAAGAGCCATGGCAGCAATCCGGGCATCTTCAACAATGCCGCCCAGGTCTGGAACCACACCTTCTACTGGAACAGCCTGAAGCCGGGCGGCAGCGCCGCCGAGCGGCAAGCTCAAGGCGGCGATCGAGGCCTATGGCGGGCTCGACAAGCTGAAGGCCGATTTCGGCGATGCCGCCAAGACCCAGTTCGGCTCCGGCTGGGCCTGGATCGTCGGCCAAGGGCGGCAAGATCGAGGTGCTGAAGACCCCGAACGCCGAGAACCCGATGGCGGCCGGCGCCACGGCCCTGCTGACCGTCGATGTCTGGGAGCACGCCTATTATCTCGACTGGCAGAACAGCGCCCGGACTATGTCGCGGCCGTGATCGACAAGCTGCTGAACTGGGACTTCGCGGCAGAAAATTTCGCCAAGGCGTAAGTTTCAGTCATTTTTGCAAAAGGGCGGGCTTCGGTCCGCCCTTTTTCGTGTTTCGGCTATTGACGTTCACGTAAACGGAATTAGAAGCTGTCCGGCAGGGAGAGAAACTAACTGGGAGGGCCGGACAGGGCGAAAGACCCGCCGGTGGAACTGCATGAGCCGCACCTACACGATCCGCGATCTGACCAAGGAATTTTCCGTCACCGCGCGCACGCTGCGCTTCTACGAGCAGGAAGGCTTGCTCGCGCCCGAGCGCCGCGGCCAGGCCCGCATCTATTGCCGGCCGCGACCGCGGCCGGCTGACGCTGATCCTGCGCGGGCCGCCGCGTCGGCTTCAGCCTCGCCGAAATCCGCGAGATTCTCGATCTCTACGACGTCGGCGATGGCGGCGTGGCCCAGCTCGAGCACAGCCGCAAGAAATTCGCCCAGCGCATCGCCGAGCTCGAACGCCAGAAGAAGGACATCGATGAACTCGGTGGCCGAGCTGAAGCTGGGTCTCGAGAATCATCGCCCACCGCCTCTCCGAGCATGAGGAGCAGGCCCGCCCGGCCCCGCGCGTCTCCGGCTTCAGCGTCATGCCGGCCGAGGGGTGAGTTTCCTCCCCCGTTTACGGGGGAGGTGTCGCGAGCAAAGCGAGCGACGGAGTGGGGATACGGCGCATGGAGCCCTGCATCCGCCCCCTCCACCGCTTCGCGGTCCCCTCTCGCCCCGTAAACGGGGGAGGAAATCAAATTGAAAGAACTGCCATGCCCATCAATCCGCTGCAGGTCGAAGCGCCCAGCTACATGACCGAGGATCTGCGCATCTTCGAAGACGGCGTCGACAAATTTCTCGACCGCGAGGCCGTGCCGCATTCCGACCGCTATATCGAAAACCACATGGTCGATCGCGAATTGTGGACCAAGGCGGGCGAGGCCGGTCTGCTCTGCGCCTCCGATGCCCGAGGAATATGGCGGGGCCGGCGGCAGCTTCGCCCATGAAGCGGTGATCATCGATCTGCTCGGCAAGAAGGGCGTCGATGGCTTCGGCATCAGCCTGCACAACGGCATCGTCGCGCCCTACATCTATCACTACGGCACCGAGGAGCAGAAGAAGCGCTGGCTGCCGCGTCTGGCCACCGGCGAACTGGTCGGCGCCATCGCCATGACCGAGCCCGGCACCGGCTCCGATCTGCAGGCGCGTGAAGACCACCGCCAAGCGCGACGGCAACGAGTATGTCATCAACGGCTCGAAGACCTTCATCACCAATGGCGGCACGGCCAATCTCATCATCGTCGTCTGCAAGACCGATCCCGCGGCCGGCGCCAAGGGCATTTCGCTCGTCGTGGTCGAGACCGATGAGGTCGAGGGCTTCCGCCGCGGCCGCATTCTCGACAAGCTGGGCCAGAAGGCACAGGACACCGCCGAACTCTTCTTCGACGAGGTCAAGGTGCCGACCGACAAACCTTCTCGGCGACGACGAGGGCCGCGGCTTCATCCAGCTCATGCAGCAGCTGCCGCAGGAGCGCCTGATCATCGCCTTGCCAGGGCATCGCCGTGATCGAGCGCGCGCTCGCCGAGACGATCGATTACGTCAAGCAGCGCAAGGCGTTCGGCAAGACGATCCTCGAATTCCAGAACACCCAGTTCAAGCTGGCCGAGGTGAAGACCAAAGCCACGGTGGCGCGTGGTCTTCGTCAACCACTGCATCGAGCTGCATCTCGAAGGCAAGCTCGACGCCACCATCGCGTCCATGGCCAAGCTCTGGGTCACCGACATCCAGTGCGAGATCGTCGACGAGTGCCTGCAGCTCTTCGGCGGCTATGGCTATATGAACGAATACCCCATCGCCCGCATGTATGCCGACAGCCGCGTGCAGCGCATCTATGGCGGCACCAACGAAATCATGAAGCTGCTCATCGCGCGCAGCCTCTAACGAAGTCCGAAGGAGAATCCCATGACGGATTGCTATGTATACGACACCGTGCGCACGCCCCGCGGCCGCGGCAAGAAGGATGGCGCGCTGCATGAAGTGACCGCGCTCGAACTGGCGACGCAGACGCTGAAGGCCGTGCGCGACCGCAACAATCTCGACACCGCCATGGTCGACGATGTCGTGCTCGGCTGCGTCGATCCGGTCGGCGAGCAGGGTTCGGATATCGCCCGCATCGCCGTGCTCAACGCCGATTACGATGAAAGCGTCGCCGGTGTGCAGATCAACCGCTTCTGCGCCTCAGGCCTCGAAGCCACCAACATGGCGGCAGGCCAGATCATGTCCGGCCAGTCCGACATGACCATCGGCGGCGGCGTCGAAAGCATGAGCCGCGTCGGCATGGGCGCCTCCGGCGGCGCCTGGTCCACCGATCCCTCCATCGCGTTCAAATCCTATTTCACGCCGCAGGGCATCGGCGCCGATCTCATCGCCACGATGGACGGCTTCTCCCGTGACGATGTCGACAGCTTCGCGGTGGAAAGCCAGAAGCGCGCCGCCAATGCCTGGGACAAGGGCTACTTCGCCAAATCCGTGATCCCGGTGAAGGACATTCTGGGCCAGACCATTCTCGATCGCGACGAGCATATGCGCCCCGAAGCCACCATGCAGTCTCTGGGTTCGCTCCGGCCGGCCTTCGAACAGCTCGGCGATTTCGCCGGCTTCGATGCGGTGGCGCAGCAGCGCTACCCGCAAGTCGAAAAGATCAACCATGTCCATCATGCCGGCAATTCTTCGGGCATCGTCGATGGCGCCGCCGCCGTGCTGCTTGGCACGAAAGAAGCCGGTGAGCGCGGCAACCTCAAGCCGCGCGCGCGCATCCGCGCCTTCGGCTCCATCGGTTCGGAGCCCTGCATCATGCTCACCGGCCCGGCGCTGGTGACGGAAAAAGTGCTGGCCCGCGCCGGCATGACCGCGAACGACATCGATCTGTTCGAACTCAACGAGGCCTTCGCCTCCGTCGTGCTGCGCTTCATGCAGGTGATCGGCGTCGATCACGACAAGATCAATGTGAATGGCGGTGCGATTGCGATGGGCCATCCGCTCGGCGCCACCGGGGCCATGATCCTCGGCACGGTGCTGGACGAGCTGGAACGGCGCGATCTCAACACCGCGCTTATCACTTTGTGCGTCGGCGCCGGTATGGGCACCGCCACCATCATCGAACGCGTCTGATCGGAGACCCGCTATGAACCTCACCAATTTCAAATGGGATCAGGACGCAGACGGCATCGTCACCCTCACATGGGATGTGCCGGGCCGTTCGATGAATGTGCTGACCAACTCCGCCATCGCCGAAATCGCGCAGGTTGCCGAAAAGGTCTCCGGCGACGAAACCATCAAGGGCGTCGTCATCACCTCCGGCAAGGAAAACGGCTTCTGCGCCGGCGCCGCGCTGGACGAGATGGAAGGCAATGCCTCCTCCTCCGGCGGCAAGATGAGCGAGCAGGATGCCATCGCCGCGCGGTTCAATGGCGTGATGCAGTTCCACAAGGCGCTCAGGAAGCTCGAAACCTGCGGCAAGCCGGTGGCCGCGGCCATCAATGGCCTCGCGCTGGGCGGCGGCCTCGAAGTCACGCTCGCCTGTCACTACCGCATCGTCGCCGACAATCCGAAGATCCAGCTCGGCCTGCCGGAATCCAAGGTCGGCCTGCTGCCCGGCGGCGGCGGCACGCAGCGCCTGCCGCGCCTGATCGGCGCCATGCAGGCCATGCCGCTGCTGTTGCAGGGCACGAGCCTCGATCCGCAAAAAGCGCTGGCCGCGAAGCTGGTGCACAAGGTTGCGCCTGCGGACAAGCTGGTCGAAGAGGCCAAGGCCTGGATCAAGTCCGGCCCCGAAGCGGTGCAGCCCTGGGACAAGAAGGATTTCCGGATTCCGGGCGGCGGGCCCTATTCGCCGGGCGGCAGCCAGGTCTTCACCATGGGCACCTCGATGCTCAGGAAGCAGTCTTACGGAAACTATCCGGCCCAGCGTTACATCATGTCCTGCGTCTATGAAGGGCTGATCGTGCCGATCGATGCGGGGCTTCGCATCGAAGCGCGCTATTTCACCAAGCTGCTGATGCAGCCGGAAAGCCGCAACATGATCCGCACCCTGTTCCTCTCCATGCAGGAGCTGGGCAAGGGCGCGCGCCGTCCCGCGAACGAACCGAAATCCAACGTCAGGACGGTGGGCGTGATCGGTGCCGGTGTCATGGGCTATGGCATTGCCTATGTCTCGGCCAAGGCGGGCATCGAAGTGGTGCTGATCGATTCCACCGAAGAGCGCGCGCAGGCCGGCAAGGACAATTGCGCAAAGATCCTCGACAAGGCGATTTCACGCGGCAAGTCCACGCCGGAGAAGAAGGCCGAGATCCTGGCCCGCATTCATCCCAGCGCCGATTATGCCGGCCTCAAACAGGCCGATCTCGTCATCGAAGCGGTGTTCGAGGATCGCGGCGTCAAGGCCGAAGTGACGAAGAAAGCCGAAGCCGTGATGCAGCGCCGGCGCAATCTACGGCACCAACACCTCGACGCTGCCGATCACCGGCCTCGCCGAAGCCAGCGAGCGTCCCGAACAGTTCATCGGCATCCATTTCTTCTCGCCGGTGGATCGCATGGGCCTCGTCGAGATCATCATGGGCAAACAGACGGGGCCGAAGGCTTTGGCCGTCGCCGTCGATTATGTCCAGAAGATCAAGAAGACCCCGATCGTCGTCAACGATGCGCGCGGCTTCTACACCTCGCGCTGCTTCGGCACCTATCCGGGCGAGGGCATGGCGATGGTGGCCGAAGGCATCCATCCGGCCATGGTGGAAAATGTCGGGCGCATGGCCGGCATGCCGATGGGCCCGCTCGAAGTGCTCGACAGTGTCGGCCTCGACACCCCGCTCAAGATCGCGCGTCAGACCCGCACGGATCTTGGCACCAACACGCCCAACCAGATGGAAACCTTCCTCGAAGACGTCGTCGAAAAGAAGGGCCGGCTGGGCCGCAAGAACGCCAAGGGCTTCTACGACTATGACGACAAGGGCAAGCGCGTGCAGCTCTGGCCCGATCTCGTCGCCAGCCGCGACTGGAGCACCGATGCCGATGTCGAGGAACTGAAGCAGCGCTTCCTCACCATTCAGGCATTGGAAGCGGCGCGCTGTTTCGAGGAGAACGTGCTCACCGATCCGCGCGATGCCGATGTCGGCGGCATTCTCGGCTGGGGCTTTGCGCCCTATTCGGGCGGGCCGGTGTCCTACATCGACACCATCGGCGCCAAGGCGTTTGTTGCCCGCTGCGAAGCCTTCGAGAAGAAGTACGGCGAACGCTTCAAGCCCAACAAGCTGCTGCGCGATATGGCGGCGAAGAACGAGAGCTTCTATTCGCGCTTCGCCCCCGCCAAGGCGGCGGCGTAACACCTTCGCTCACCCTCTCCCCCATTGGGGGAGAGGGCAGGGTGAGGGGGGTGTCGATGCAGCGCGTCGCGCCTTGCCTCGCCCCGGCGCGTCTCTTGAGTCGCTTCAACGCTATTGAGACAAACGAGGAAACGCCATGTCCTACGGCCCCTACAAGGAAATCCGCACAGAGGTGAAGGACCAGATCCTCACCCTCACGCTCCACCGTCCCGGAAAAGCTCAACGCCTTTACCGCGACGATGATGAAGGAGATGATCGACGTCTTCACGCGCGTGAACGATGACGACGATGTGCGCGCGGTCGTGGTCACGGGCGAGGGGCGCGCCTTCTGCGCCGGTGCCGATCTCTCCGCCGGCGCCAACACCTTCGATGCCACCAAACGCAGCGATCGGCCCGAACGCAATGCCGGCTCCGCCGACACGGTCGATTTCAGCGATGAGCGCGTGCGCGATGGCGGCGGCCGTGTGACGCTCGCCATCTACGAATGCCTCAAGCCCGTCATCGCCGCCGTCAATGGTCCGGCGGTCGGCATCGGCGCCACCATGCAGCTTGCGATGGACATTCGCCTCGCCATCGGACACCGCGCGCTTCGGCTTCGTCTTCTCGCGCCGGGGCATCGTGCCCGAAGCCTGTTCGAGCTGGTTCCTGCCGCGCATTGTCGGCCTGCCGCAGGCGCTCGAATGGTGTTATTCGGGCCGCGTCTTCCCGGCCGCCGAAGCCTTGAAGGGCGGCCTCGTCAGCGAAGTTCTGCCGCCCGACCAGCTCCTGCCGCGCGCCTATGAACTGGCCGCCGAAATTCGCGACAACACCTCGCCCGTCTCGGTGGCGCTGATCCGGCAGATGATGTGGCGCCTGGCCGCCACCGATCATCCGATGGAAGCCCACAAGATCGACAGCCGCGGCATCTATGCCCGCGGCGCCTCGGCCGATGTGCGCGAAGGGGTGATGAGCTTCCTCGAAAAGCGCGCGCCCCATTTCCCTGACAAAGTGTCGGCTGACATGCCGCGTTATTTCCCCTGGTGGGACGAGCCGGATTACCGCTGACACCCGGCCGCGGCCCGCACCAACGCGGTTACGGTTTCGTATAGGCGCGGCGAAGCTTGTTCGAAATCAAAGCAGGCCGCCGAAGTGCCACGCAATGTCGTGGCATGACGCGCTATGACATCCGCTTCCTGAACCACGCCCGTTCGATTTACGGGCGCGACGAGATGCTGTGCGCCTGCGACGAGGATGTCATCGAACGGGCACGGCAGCTTCATCGGCATGGCATCGGCAAGGGCTATGAGATCTGGGATGGCGAGCGGCTGGTCCACACAGAAATCCACCACTGATGGTGTCGTCCACCTTGCCCACCTGCCGATTTCCGTGTATCTGGCGTGATATTCCCTCAAGGGTTGTATGGAGGATTCCCCATCACCCATTTCGACATCACGCGCGCGGGCCAGATCCTCGCAAATCTGCCGCTTTCGCCGGCCAACCGGCGGCTGGCCGATTACTGGCTGGAATTGTGGGACGGCGATCTGCTGCCGCTCAGGGCGCGCTTTTCGCCGGCGCGCGTGCGCGACCTGTTGCCGGGCATCATGATCCAGGAAATCGAGCCCGGAAAGCGGGTCTGCGTCCGCCTGTGCGGCACGGCCATCACCGAGGCCTTCGGGCGCGATCTCACCGGCGCCGATCTCATCGCCATCTCGCCGGATGACACACGCGAAGCCCGCCTTGCCTACCACAACCTGATTGCCGAAGGGGCGATCGGGTTCGGCGTCCGCCGCAGCACGACGCGCTACGGCATGGCGGCGGAAAGCCAGGAATTGCATCTGCCGCTCCGGGACATGATGGAGAGCGGTGGCCGCCTCGTCCTCTTCCACAGCGATTGGCGCGCCCGCGGCGCTCATCCCGGCGTCGCCGAAGTGCCCGATGTGCTGAGCTGCCCGGTCGAAGTGCGCGCAATGCCCCTCAGCGAAGACGGCACGGTGCGGACATGGTCGCGCCCGGCCCGGCCGGAATAACAGGGCCGGGCCGGCGCTTGATCTCGCGCAAGTGTCGGCGGTGATCGGACGGCTAACATCGGGGCGTCCGAGGAACGGAGGCGCCGATGCGCAGGTGGATGATTGCACTGGTGGCGGTGGCCGTGCTCGGCGCGGCGGGAATTGCCGCAGCCCAGATGGGCGGTGGCATGATGGGCCAGGGGATGCATGGCGGCATGGGGCCCGGGATGATGGGAAGCGCCCGCCACAATCTCTACATGCATGAAGGCCTGCCTGCCGGTTACGCTGGCAAGACCAATCCGCTGAAGATGACGCCGGCCCTGCTTGGCGAAGGCCGCAAGCTCTTCGCCGCGAATTGCGCCGTCTGCCATGGCGCGGACGGGCGCGGCGACGGGCCGATGGCCAAATCGCTCAACCCGCCGCCAGCCGATCTGTCACAGACGCTGTCGATGCCGATCGCGCAGGACGATTTTCTTTACTGGACGATTGCCGAAGGCGGAGCGCCGGTCGGCTCGGTCATGCCGGCCTTCAAGACAACGCTCAAGCCGGACCAGATCTGGTCCGTCGTCAGTGCGTTGCGCAGCGGCGATCTCAAGGGAAAGTAGCGCGGGGGCGTGCCGCGTCAGTGCGGCGCGAGCGGCTTGTGGGCGAACATGCTGCGCCAGATGCGCTCAATCCAGCCCTTCCCCGCCCGCAGCGGAGAAGCGCCGTCCCGGCCATAGCGGCCAAACACCAAATGACCCATCATCGCGAATACTCCGATGTGTCCGTCTGAATGACGTACACGGATGATACGCACAAAGAGCACCTGCGGCAAGTTGGCCGCAGGGGGTGATTGGTTAATCGTGACCTGCAAAGATTAACGCCTTCCTAACGCACATCTTCCGCGTGGTCGTCCGTGCACGTCATTTCCAGTGTGTGGAGAGCCGTTCGACCCAGGAATCCCAGAGATCGCCCGCGCATTCGCTGGTCGACATCTGGCTGGTCTGCATGCGCGAGAAGGCCTCGATCCCGCTTTCGGCGAAGGGCAGGTGGATGTCGGCACGCCGTGCCTTTTCCACCGCCAGCGCGCGGCAGGGTTCCACTTCGCCATAGGCTGTGTAGAGCCCGGCCAGCGCCAGAAGGACCAGCACGACCGGCAGGCCGATCAGAAAACGGATCATGGAGCTTCCCCGCACCTTCGAAGTGGCTGCGCCCAGTCTAGCGCAAAATGCCTGGAAGCGTATCCGGGCCGCTTCAATAGCCCGGGCTGGGATCGGGGATGGGATTGCCGGACTCGGCGCCGGGCGCGCGGACGGTGCGGCGGCAGGCCGAATAGCCCGATTTCCAGCCGGCACGATAGGCGGGAACGGAATTGAAGGCCTCTTCGTTCTGCACCGGGCCGTGGCGATAGGAGGCGCCGGCATTGGTGGCCGCCAGGCAACCGTCGGAATAGCCGGCGCGATAGGGCTGGCTGTTCTGCATGGCCCGCTCCTGCGCGCTCATGCAGCCGGTCAGCGCGGCGGCGAGCATCAGGGCAAGACATGCGGCGGCTTTGTTCATGACCGGCAACCTAGCACTGCTCAGAAATAGCGCCATAGAAGATAGACCTGCGATACGGCGATCGAGGCCAGCATCATCGGCATCGCCGCCAGCGTGAATTTCATGAAGCTGAAGCGCACGCCGTTCTTCTCGGCAATGCCGGCCACCATCAGGTTGCAGCTTGCGCCCACCAGCGTGCCGTTGCCGCCCAGGCAGGCGCCCAGCGACAGCGCCCACCACATGGGGATCAACGCCTCCGGTCCGCCCAGCGCCGGGCCGAGCGATTTGATCAGCGGGATCATGGTGGCGACGAAGGGGATGTTGTCGACGATGGCCGACAGCACCGCGCTCGACCACAAAATCCCGCTCGCCGTCACCGCCTGATTGCCGCCGGTGGCTTCGAGCAGCCAATGGCCCAGCATGTCGAGCAGGCCCGCCTTCTCCACCCCGCCGACAACGACGAACAGACCGACGAAGAAGAACAGCGTGATCCATTCCACTTCGTGGAAGGCTTGCGTGACCAGTTCGCTGTGGCGGTGATTGTGCTGCGGGATGCGTCTCCAGGAACATCATGGCGCCCGCGCCCGTCAGCGCGATGGTGGCCGCTTCCAGATGCAGCTGATGGGCGAAGACGAAGGCCAGCACCACGGCCGCGATCACCGCCACCGAAGACCACATCAGATAGCGGTCCACGATCATCTCGGCCGGCTTGAGCGACATCATGCGCTCTTTCTCTTCGGGCGCGGCTTTCAGGCGAATGCCCCAGATGAAATGATTGGCGATCATCTGCAGCAGCAGAACCACCACGACGACCGGCGCCAGATTGACGACGAAGGCATTGAACGACAGGCCCGCGGCCGAGCCGATCAGGATGTTGGGCGGATCGCCGATCAGCGTCGCCGTGCCGCCGATATTGCCGGCGAAGATCTCGGCCACGAGATAGGGATAGACCGGCACTTTCAGTTCGCCGCAGATGATGAAGGTGACCGGCACGAGCAGCAGCACCGTCGTCACATTGTCGAGAAAGGCCGAAAACACGGCCGTTACCAGCACCAGCGCGACGAGAATGCCGGCGGGCGAGGCGCGCGCCCATTGCGCGGCGCGGATGGCGACATAGCCGAAGACGCCGCTCTTCTTGGCCACGCCCACGATCATCATCATGCCGGCCAGGAGGCCCAGCGTGTTGAAATCGACCGCCTTGATGGCTTCGGCCTGGTTCATCACGCCCAGAATGATGACGAGCCCCGCGCCGATCAGGGCGATCACGGCGCGGTTGATGCGCTCGGTCACGATCAGTGCATAGGTCACCACCAGAATGGCGGTGGCGGTGACGAAGATGTCCGGATGCGCGGCGCCCGTTCCCCCCGTCATCGCCGCTCAGCCCTCGCGCGCGATCGCCGCGATCGCATCCCAGTAGGAGACGATGCCGGCGAGCTTTTTGGTGTCGCGTTCGACCACGGCCAGCGTCGTGTGGCGGCGGCAGAACAGGCGAATGGCCTCGATCTCGGGCGTGTCGGGATGGAGCGTGACGGCCTCGCGATCGCACCAGTCGCCGACGCGCCGCTCGCGGATGGCGCGGAACTTGGTGCGCAGCGCGGCCGGATCGTCATCGACGAAGCGCAGATTGGGCAACAGGTCGCCAGCCAGCGCCACCCGCGGCACCAGCAGGCCCAGAAGCTCGTAAATGCCGAACATGCCCAGGAACGCGCCCGCGGCATCGACCACTGGCATGTTGATATAGTGATGGGTGATCAGGGCCTTGGCCGCATCGGCCACGCTGTCGCCTTCCTTCAGCGTCAGCGGATTGGCGGTCATGATGGCGGCGCAGCTCATGGATGTCCTCGAATTGGCACGGCGCGAGAAGGGCCCGGCTGCTCTAGCCCGGGCGCACCGGCGCATCAAGCTCGGGCCCGAAACTCATCCAAGCTCTTGTGGCAGTTGTTCTCGCGAAGCGGTACAACAGACGCAGGGGGAGCGGCATTGGAGGAACAGTCTTTCATGTCGTCCACACAGGCACTGACTGGCGCTGAATATCTGCGCATGGCCGAAGAACTGGAAGTCGATCGCCGCTGCCGTCGCCACGGATGGCCGGCTCGATCATCACTTCGCCGAACGGCTTGGTTTTCTGGCGCGCCAGATGCGCCAAGATGGCGCCCGCCTCGTCCCGGTGGCGGAAGCGCCGGCCGCATCCGCGAGCTGATCGCGCCAACCCGCGCCTCATCGATGCGGGCAAGGCATGGCTGCGACCCCTCATCAGTATAAAATCCTACAACCAGTTTGTCCCGTTCGTGACAGCGCGTGCACGGGCTGTTAACCTTAATTTTCCATCTTATACCTCAATCATGAGTCCGCTTCTCAAAAATTTTTATGCCCCAAGTTACTGGGGCATCTCCATAATTCTCGCTTAAATTCAAGTTAAAGTTGTTTTCTTATCCCCGTCCGCCTGTTTTGAAGGATAATTGTCCCAATTACGTAGTTGACACCACAGGCCACAATCCCTATGTTCTTGGGGTAGGCAGATGGATCGACCCGATGGGCAAGAATATTTTCACAGAGAAGCACTTCCACGACGAGGAAGCCGCGCGGGCTTGGTTCGAAGCCGCTCGCTGGCCGGATGGCGTCCGTTGCCCGAAATGCGGCTCTCTGGACCCCTACAAGACCAAGAAGCCGGGCGTTTACCGCTCCCGAGCCAAGGAGTGCCGTAAGGACTTCACGGTCCATGACTGGCACTGTCATGGAGCGCAGCCATGCCAAGCTGTGCCAGTGGGCCGTGGCCTTCCACGATGGCCGCCAGCTCCAAGAAGGGCTTTTAGCGCCCACCAGCTCCACCGGGCCTTGGGCTGCCAGTACAACACCGCTTGGTTCCTTCACCACCGGGTTATGGAGGCCATGCGCCGTGGCAGCCTGGATCTGCCCCCGATGGGCGGTGAAGGCAAAACGGTCGAAGTGGACGAAACCTATATCGGCAAGACCGACCAGCCGAAGGCGCCGGCGACCCCGCGCCGCACGCCCTACACCAAGAGCGGCAAGTCTGGCCCGGCGAACAAGCGCGCTATTGTCTCCCTAGTGGAGCGCGGCGGCGAAGTCCGGTCCTTCCATGTCCCGCACGCCACCAAGGAAAACGTGATGGCGATCGTTCACGCCAATATCCACCACGAAACCACGCTCTACACCGATGAGAGCAATCTGTACCGCACGGCCCATGCTCACTTCGTGGAGCACTCCACGGTCAAGCATTCGGCCAAGGAATATGCGCGTGGGCCGGTTCATACCAACACGGTCGAAGGCTTCTTTTCAGATCTTCAAGCGGGGCATGAAGCGGCGTCTATCAGCATTGCGCCGAAAAGAACCTGCACCGTTATGTGGCCGAGTTCGATTTCAGGTATTCGACCCGCCACCTGTCAGACGTTGAACGCACCGTGCTCGCGATCCGCGGGGGCGAAGGCAAGCGTCTGACCTACCATCCAGCTAACTAAGCCGGATTTTAAGTGGCAGGCTGCGCGATTTTTGCGGTGGCGACAGAAGCGCGGACGCAACTATTGACAAATTCTGAGAGTACCAGAGAATTCCTAGGTTGCGAATCAAGAAGGCGAAGACCCCGCTTGCCGGCGGGGCCTTCTTGATTGTCCCGTTTGAGAAGTCGTTGGTGGGACCTGTGCAAATCAGTGTGGCTGGACAATAAGTCCAGCTTGCCAGCGTGTTCAAGCCGCTTCATCACATCTTGCAGAAGGCAAGAAAAATGAAGCGTACACCAAGTCCTCCGGTCACACCGGAGATGGCCTCTTACATCAAGTTTCTGCTTGGTAAGCGGGCTCTTTCAGCATCAAATCGCGAGCATCGTTGGCGTCAATCAAGGACGTATCAGCGAAGTGAAGACTGGCAAGCGCCACTCAGGCGCGCCGCCAGATCAAGGTGCTTTCGATTTCGGTTGATCGTGCTTGCGGGGGCTCGCTTTGCGGGCTCCCGTTCGCTTCCCGCCTTCTTTCTTCGGAATATCCTTTAAGGGGGTGGGAGCGCCCGCGAACGCACCCTTCAGGATTTCACTCAGTCGTTTATCCAATTCCTCAGGCTGTTCCATGACAAATTCGCCCTATTCGGAAGATAACGTCCCCATACGAGTGCCAAAGCTGGCTGGCGCTATTCGACAACTTGAGTGTGCCATAGAGCTTTGGTTCGAAGATAGGGACGTAGTTTCAGTACACGCGCTAGCGGCGGCGGCGCACCAGATCATCCACGATCTTCACTATAAACGCTGCCCAGACAAAAAACTTCTATTCGATGCGACATGGGTCCGAGAGGAGAAGCGCAAAGAATTTATCAACATAATCAAGGGTGCCAGTAACTCATTTAAGCACGCTGACTGGCACCCAAATGAGATAGCAGAGTTCACGCCGATTGGGACCCTTCTCTTCTTCATGGTGTCCATCCAGGGGCTCAGCAATTTGGGCGAGCGCGTATCCTCTACACAGAACGCACTCATCGTCTGGCTTGCCCTACACCGGCCTAATTACGCGAACATGGCCTTTGTCGATCTTATCGCGAAGAAATTCCCACGCGAACAGATCGCCATGATCCGACGGATCAAGAAGCGCGAGTTTCTCGAATATATGCGCCAAGCCAGCGCCAAATTCCCCGGCGGCAGCTTCGGTTGAAGTCGGCCTGTCGGCCTTATCTAGATCTAGTCCCATGTGGTGTCAACTACGTAATTGGGATAATTGTCCTAGTCGCTGGTTCTCTGGGTGGGCCGGCGGTCATCAAGGGAAGGGACAATTATGGACTCGCAGAGGGACACCGGGGATTTGCCCGGGACGGGGTGCGTGGAGATGACGGCGGCCATCGGTGCGGTGTCGCCGGAGCTGGGCGTGGCCCAGATCATGGTGGCACATGTCTATGGCGTGTCGCTGGAGAGCCTGCTCGCCGCCACGCGCAGGGGCCGGCGCGCGGCCGAAGCGCGGCAGGTGGCGATGTATCTGGCCCATGTGGTGTTCCGCATGAGCCTGGCCGAGATCGCGCGCGGCTTCGGCCGCGACCGCACCACGGCGCGTCCATGCCTGCCGCCATGTCGAGGAGCTGCGCGAGGATCCGGCGCGCGACCGGCTTCTGGCCTGGCTCGAAGCGTTGCTGCGCCTGGCGGCGGCGGGCGGACCATCGATCTCGACGCCGAGGTGCTGCCGTGAGTGGCGCCTCGCTCGGCGAGGGGCAGATCGCACGCGAGGCCCGGCGTGTCTTCCGCAAGCTTCTGGCGCCGGGCGCCCATATCGCCGCCGATCCCGATGGCGCGGGCTTTGCGCTTTTCGTTTCGGACCGCGCGAAGACGCGCCGCTTCGCCATTGCGCCGGAGGTGATGAACGCCTTCCTGCGCCGCGATTGGCTGAAGCCGGGCAGCGGCGATCCGGAGCGCTGGCATCTCAGCGCGGCGGGCGAGGGCTGGTATCTGCGCGCACAGGCCGGCGCCGACGGTTTCGCGGCCCAGCATCAGGCGCGAACCGAAAAGCTGGTCGAAACCCGTGAAGGCACGCGCCGCGTCCTCGTCAATGAAGGCAAGTCGCCCCTGGGCTGGCTCCGAAAGCGCAAGCGCATCGACGGCGCGCAATTCGAGGCGGGCGAGCGTCTGCGTCGCGATTACACGATCGCCCAGCTCACGCCGCGCCTCGGCGTCGATCTGTCGGCGCCGATGGTGCTGGGCCGTCGCGGCGCCAAGACCCATGAAGCCCTCAGCGACACGGTGCTGGCGGCCAAGCAGCGCTTCCGTGCCGCCATGGCCGCGGTGGGGCCGGGCTTGGCCGATCTGTTGTTCGATGTCTGCTGCCACCTGACGGGGCTGGCCGATATCGAGCAGGACCGGCAATGGCCGCGGCGCTCGGCCAAGGTCGTGCTCGACATCGCGCTCGATCGTCTCGCCGGCCATTACGGCATGCGCGTCACCGGCCGCATCCGCGCGGCCACCCGCGCCTGGCAGAAGGAGGAGGAGGGGTGAGCTACGCTTTCACGCCCAGCCGCAACAGATATTTGTGCACGCCATCGAGCACGAGGTCGCCATGCTGATTGTGGACGCTGGCGCGCATGGCCACGATGCCGGTCGTGCGTTGCGGCGTCAGCTCGGTGATCTCGAGCGCGGGATAGAGTGTGTCGCCGGGATAGACGGCCTTCAGGAATTTCGCATTCACTTCGATGAAGCCGATCAGCGCCTCGCCGATCACATGCGGGAACAGGCCGGCGCCGGCCGCCGTGAAGGCCAGCACCTGCAGCCCATGGGCGAGCGGCGCCTTGTGGCCCAGGCGGCGGCAATATTCCTCGTCGTAATGGATCGGATGGTTGTCGCAGCTCAGCGTCTGGAAGGCGGCGAAATTCGCATCCGTCAATGTGCGCGAGGGATTGCGGAAGATTTCGCCGACGTTCAGCTCTTCGAAGCTGCGCAGGCTGACGAGGCGATGGTCGTGCGGGTTGAAGTCGTCGTCTGTGCTCATGGGTCTCGTCCTTCGCCGCCCGATTGGGCGAGGGCGAGGCCCGCATGTCAATGGGAGCCCGGATCAGTCGTTATAGGCCAGGCGCCGCTGGTGATGGCGTTCGGCCTCGGCGGCCTCGAGTTCGCCCTTGACCTGGTCGAGGCTGCTGACGGCGAGGCTCTGAAGGCGGTCGACGATGCCGAGCGCCGCCGCGCAGCTATCGGCATGATCGACGCAGGCCTGCTGCGGCGCGCTCACGGCCTGTCCTGCGATCCTGGTGATCGAGGCTGGCAACATCGATGCGGCATCGCCCGGACGTCCCAGTCCGAGATTGGGCTCATGCGGCATCAATACGCCGACGACGGCAATCCAAAACAATCCACGCAAGATCATGGCGGTCCTCACTCGGGCGGTTCTCTCTCCGACACGAGCAAGACTAGGGCCGGGATTTTGCTCCCGCGCTGAAACCATTTCGTAAAATTCGATACGTCTCGGTTAATTCGGGAAATCCAGCATTTTAAGGAAAATCGCGCATCACCGGACCGCGTGTGTTTCAATTCAAAACAACCGCGAAATTGAATCGTCTCAAATTAAAATTTTCATCAAATGCGCATCTGTTTCGGTTTGGCACGCCGCGATCACCCACCCTCCTCGTGCGGGAAGGCCGAAAGCAATGTCGAGGAGGGGCGTTCGTGCTTACGCCGCCGGCAGGTCGAGCGTCGCGGTGAAGCCTTCGCCGTGCTGGCTGTCGAGCTGAGGCTGCCGCCATGCAGTTCGGCCAGCGCCTTGACCAGCGGCAGGCCCAGCCCGCTGCCGCCGCAATGGGCGGCGGTGTTGCGGCAGGCCTGCTCGAAGGGCTTGGCGATGCGCTCCATGTCGAGATGGCTGACGCCCGGCCCGTCATCGGCGATCGCGATGCGCGATGCGGCCCTCGCGTGCCTCGGCCATCAGCCGCACCGTGCCGCCATTCTGCGTGAAGTTCACGGCGTTGCGCGCCAGTTCGCCCAGCATCGTCGCCAGCGCATTCTCGTCGCCATGAATGGCGAGATCGCCGCAATCGCCGACCGTCAGCGTCAGCGACTTGTCTTCGGCCTTTCCGCACACCAGGTCATAGGCGCCGTCGAGCAGCACCCGCGCCGGCACCGCTTTGCGGCTCAGCGGATAGCGGCCGGCCGCGATCTTGGTGAGATCGAGGATCTGGTTGAGCATGGTGAGCAGATTGCCGCCGGCGGTGTGGATCAGCCCGGCATATTCGCACGACCTGTTCGCTCGAGAACTGGCCGGGCGCCGATTTGAGCAGATCGGAAAAGCCGATGATGGCGTTGAGCGGCGTCTTCAGCTCATGGCTCATCGTGCGCAGAAAGGTCTTCTTCGCCGCGTCCGCGCCCTGCTCGGCCTGGTCGAGGCGCTGGGTCAGATCGGCGAGATAATTGGCCTGGCTGTCGAGCACGCGGCGCGTCGCCATGAGCGCCGCGCCCTGTTCGGCAAAGGCGGCTTCGGCGCGCTGGCGGTCGGTGACGTCGGTATAGACGGTGGCGCGGCCGCCGTCGCGCGTGGCCCGCTCGCGCACCAGATAGGCGTGGCCATTGGCCAGTTGCACGGTCAGCGCACCGGCGCGGGCGCGGTGCGTTTCGAGGCGCTTTTCGATCCAGGCGTTCGGCGTCGCCGTCGAGCGTCACCAGACGGCGCTGGGCAACATCGCGGATCAGATCTTCGAAGCGTTCGCCCTGAAGATCGTCGCGGTGCCTGATGCCGTGGAGTTTGGCGAATTCGGGATTGCACATGATCAGGCGGTCATCGGCGTCCCAGAAGGCGAAGGCGTCGGCGGAGAGTTCGATCGCCGTGCCGAGCCGTCCCATCGCGTGGCGCGCGCTGGTGGCATCGCTCCACAGCGCGATCCAGCCGCCATCGGCGGTCGCGCGCGTCTTGATCTCGATGATGCGGCCGTCGGCCATGTGAATGTCGCGCGGCGCATAATCGTTGCGCGCAAGCTGGGCTTTGCGGCCGGCGATATAGGCGTCCTCGCCGCCGGCATAGAGATCGGGCGCGATTTCGCCGCTGTCGATCTCCAGGCGCACAAGCTCTTCATAGCTGCGCCCGACCAATGCGTGGGCCGGCGGCATGGCGCGGAAGATGTAAGCGAAATGGCGGTTGAGATAGATCAGCCTCTCGCGCGAATCATACAGCGTCACCGCCACGCGCAGGCAGTCGAGCGCCTCGAGCATGGCGATGGGATCGCCATCCGGTGCGTCCAGATGCTGGTCCGCCGCGTTTTCCGGCAGTTGCGCGAGATTCACAGGAAAGGCCCCCTCCAACTGGGGGGAGTATGCCGCCGCCCGCTTTCGGAAATCTTGCCCGGAATGCGCCGGCGGCCGTGATCCGGTCATCATCGTTAAGAAACGATGAATCAGATTGGCCTCAAATCTTGTGGATTTCTCAACACCGGGCCAATCGATTCAGTCTTCGTTAAGCCTGCCGGCGCGAGGATGTCCCCCGCATGCAACGTGCAGTGCGAATTGTGGCAAGCATCGCCACGGGGACGAGGCAAATACCGGGTGACAGCAAGGCTCGATACCATGGCGGTTCTGTCGGGGCGGGGCGCGGCAAGCGCCCGGCGCCGCTTCGTCGTGGTCCAGGCCTCCAAGGCCGCGGCCGGCGCGCTTCTGGCGGCCGCCTTTGTGGTTCTGGTCGGCCGGCCGGATGTGGCCGAGGGCATCGCGCTGGTCGGGCTTCTGGCACCGGCCGTGCTGGCGGCGTTGGGGCTGACGCGCCTGCCGCTTGCCGGCGCTGGAAACCGCTTCGCTGGCCCTGTTTCGCAATCCTGATCGGCTATCTCGTGGCCATTACCGGGGGCATGAAGTCGCCGCTGGTGGTGTGGTTCGCGCTGGTTCCGGCCGAAGCGGCGCTGGCCGGCGGCAAGCCCGCCGTGATGCGGGCCGCGGCCGCGGCCGCGCTGGCGCTGATCGCCGTGGCCGTGATCCAGGCGTTTCACGGCCTGCCGGTCTCGCGCATCCAGTTGCCGGTCTGGCAGATCTATGCCGGTTCGGCCTTTGCCGCCGTGATCCAGGCCGCCCTCGTCGCCACCGCCGCGCAGGAGCGCCAGCGTCAGGCCGACATGGCCGCGGCCGAAGGCGCGGCGATGTACCGGTTCCTGGCCGACAATGCGATGGACCTCATCACCCGCCATGGCGCCGACGGCCGCATCCGCTTCGCCAGCCCGGCCGCGCGCAATCTGCTGGGCCGCGCGCCCGAGCAGCTTCTGGGCGCGGCGCCGGCCAGCCTCGTTCATCCCGACGATTTGAAGACGTTGCAGGCGGCCTTTGTCGAGGCCAGCTATTTCGGCCGCGCCGCCGCCGCCGAGGTCCGTCTCAGGCGCGCCGATGGCACCCATGTCTGGACCGAGATGCGCTGCCGCCCGGCCCAGCCTGCGGGCAACGAGGCGGCCGACATCGTCGCCGTCACCCGCGACATCTCCGAGCGCAAGGCCCATGAGCGCGAACTGATCGATGCGCGCGACGAGGCCGAGGAGGCGAGCAAGGCCAAGTCGCACTTCCTCGCCAATATGAGCCACGAACTGCGCACGCCGCTCAACGCCATCCTCGGCTTCTCCGAAGTGATGACGCATGAGATGTTCGGACCCGTCGGCAGCGCGCGCTATCTCGAATATGCCCATCTCATCAATGAATTGGGCGGCCATCTGCTCGAACTCATCAACGGCATTCTCGACATGTCGAAGATCGAGGCCGGCAAGTTCGAGCTCAGCGAGGAGACGTTCGATCTCGAGGACGTTGCCGGCCAGTCGCTGGCCTTCGTCAAGATGCAGGCCGACCGCAAGGGCGTGGTGCTCAAAATGACCGTGCCGGAAGACTGCCGGCGTATCGTCGCCGACAAGCGCGCGGTCAAGCAGGTGCTGGTCAATCTGCTCACCAACGGCGTCAAGTTCACCCCGCGCGGCGGCGCCGTCGCGATGCGCGCGGCGCGCGACGATGCCGGCATCGTGCTGTCGGTCAGCGATACCGGCGTCGGCATTTCCGAGGCCGATCTCAAACGTCTCGGCCAGCCCTTCGAACAGGCCGAAGGCGCCCATGTGCGCACGCAGGAGGGCACCGGCCTCGGTCTGGCGCTGGTCAAGGCGCTGGCGGCGATGCATGGCGGAGAGGCCGCCATCGAATCGGTGCTCGGCGAAGGCACGACGGTGCGCGTGCGGTTTCCGTATGCGGCCACCGGCAAAGATGGTGAACGGATGGCGCCGGTCTGTCCGTTGCCGCGGCGCGCCTTGCGCGGTGCGGCCTAAGCCGCTAGCAGGTTAACGTCTTCCTGCAATGAGGACGGAACCTATCCGGTTCTGTACCACACCGATTGGCGGCCCATGGGTGCCGAATGGTTCGGCGTCGATCCCAGCTATGCCACCACACCCGCTGACGATTTCCGCCTCATAGCGCTTGCCTGACCCTCCCGCGGCGCCGCCGGTTAAGCCTTTCGCGCATCGATCTTTTGCCGATGTCTGTTCTCTCCTATCCGTTTGGCCTCTGGAGAGCGGCGGCCAAATCCTCGATAGTTGTGTCATGGACGTCGAGGTGATCCGCCACAGGCTCAGGGCCCTGCGTGTCGACCCGCTGAACCTTCAGATGGTGGAGGTTTGGCTGTCGCTGTCCGAGAAGGGTCAGCTGCCGCGGCGGGAAGCCTTCGATCCGGCCGCCGTCAGCGAGTTGTTGCGCGGCTCCGGCCTTTTCGACGTCAAACCGGGCGAGAGCGTGACCTGCCGGATCGCCGGCATGGTGCTCAAGCTGGTCTTCGGTCCCGATGTCACGGGAACGGATTGGCTGGCGATCACCCCGGTGCGCCACCGCGCGCAGCGACTGGCGCGCTACAGCGCGGTGGCCCAGGGCGCGATCGGTGTCGCCCGGCGCCTGGCCTTCGTCGAGGGCCGCGAGCCGGTGCGGGTCGAAGAGGTGATGCTGCCCTTCCGCCGCGGCGAAGACAGCACCGGCCCGGTGCTGCTCCACACCGACTGGCGGCCATCGGGCACGGACTGGCTCGGCGTCGATCCGACCTATGCCGTGACCCTCGCCGACGAGTTCCACCTCATCGATCTGGACTGAGCTGCCCATCGCCGCGTGGCCGTGCTACGAGGCGAGGCATGACGGTTCCCCGCCTCAAAGCCGGCATTTTCGTCCGTGCCCTGATCCGCCGCGTCGAGGTGGCCGGCGCGGCCGCCTATGTCGTGCACAAGGGCGCAGAGGAGGCGGGCGCCGTGGTCCTCAAGCTTGCCCCGCTCGATGGCACCTGCACCGTGCTGTCCCAGGCGCGCCGCGGCGCCGAAGGCGAGCTCGTCTGGGTCAAGCCGCTGGGCGCGCGCGTGGACGAGGCCACCGCCAGCGCCTGGTTCGACAAGCAGATCCGCTTCGACCCCGACCTGTGGATCGTCGAGATCGAAGACCGCGAAGGCCGCAGCTTCGTCGACGAGCCGGTGGTTTAGCCCGGCCTAGAGCAGCGCGCTCACCGCGCGAACCGCCTCGTGGATGGCGCCATCCGTCATCGCCGCAACCTGCTGCACAAATCCGATCGCAAGATTGGCCAGCGCATTGCCTTCGCCCAGCGCATAGGCGAGCGAGACAATCATGGTCGCGCCGATGATGACGCCACCGAACCCTGAAGAAACCGTACGCATAGCACCCTGTCCTCGCTTTGGTGTCGGTACCGTCCCCAGTCCCCGAATGCGAGCATGCGCAGGAATCTCTTGACCGCGCGTGGAGATGCGCGCGGGCCTCTGACTTAAATTTGGTGAACACTGTCTGAAAAAATGGGGGCGAGGAGCCGGCCGATGCCGTCGCAGGCGTTTCAGGACGCGGCGCCTCAGAAGGTCAGGCTGGTCAGCGCCACGGCGGCGGTGACAAGCACCAGGGCCAGCGCGCATTCGGCGGCGATGCGTTCGGCGCGGCTCCAGCGTTGCCAGTCGCGCTTGAGGTCGTGCCAGGAGCTGGGCGGCATGCGGTGCGGCGGCGTCTATTGCGGTCGTGCGGGCGTTGCGAAATACCGGCCATGGCAGCTCTCCCGACTTCTTCGGCACGAAAAGGCTCTCACGCCGGCGCCGTCGCTACAATTCGTATCCAACCTTACGGTAAAGCACTTATTGCCCGATTGCGGCAGCGATGGGGCCCAGGGGTGACCCAGGGATGACAAAGTCCGGGCCATCGTGTACCTCCGCGCCATCATGAGCGACACCGCCACCCTGCAGCCCGGAACACCGGCGGCCGAAGCCGCGCGGCGCCGCACATTCGCCATCATCTCCCATCCGGACGCCGGCAAGACCACGCTGACCGAGCATCTGCTGCTGCTGGGCGGCGCCATCCGCGCGGCCGGCCAGGTCAAGGCCCGCGGCGAGGCCCGCCGGGCGCGCTCGGACTGGATGAAGATCGAGCAGGAGCGCGGCATCTCGGTCACCAGCGCGGTGATGACCTTCGAATATGGCGGGGCCATCTTCAACCTGCTCGACACGCCGGGCCATGAAGACTTCTCCGAAGACACCTATCGCACGCTGACGGCGGCCGACAGCGCGGTCATGGTGATCGACGCGGCCAAGGGCATCGAAGCGCAGACGCGCAAGCTGTTCGAGGTCTGCCGCCTGCGCGACATTCCCATCGTCACCTTCGTCAACAAGATGGACCGCGAGGCGCGCGATCCCATCGAACTGCTCGACGAGATCGCCGATCAGCTGCAGCTGGAATGCGTGCCCATGAACTGGCCGGCCGGCATGGGGCTGAACTTCCGCGGCATCTACGATCTTGCCGCCAACGAATTCGTGCCCTTCGCCATGCGCGGCGATCATCCCGGGCGCGTCGGCCGCGGATGCGTTGGCGAGCGTCCTCAGCGCGGAAGAAAAGACCCAGCTCGAAGACGAGGTCGAACTGGTGCGCGGCGCCAGCCCCGCCTTCGATCTCGCCACCTATCGCGAAGGCCATCAGAGCCCGGTCTATTTCGGCTCGGCGCTCAAGAATTTCGGCGTCATCGAACTGATCAAGGCGCTGGTGGACTATGCGCCGCCGCCGCGCGCGCAGACTGCCAAGACGCGCACCGTCGCGCCCGGCGAAAACGACGTCACCGGCTTCGTCTTCAAGGTCCAGGCGAACATGGACCCCAACCACCGCGACCGCATCGCCTTCCTGCGGCTGGTGTCGGGCAAGTTCCGGCGCGGCATGAAGCTCAAGCAGTCCGGCACCGGCAAGGCCATCGGCATCCACAATCCGATCCTGTTCTTCGCCCAGGAGCGCGAGACGGTCGATGAAGCCTGGCCCGGCGACATCATCGGCATCCCGAACCATGGCGTGCTGCGCGTCGGCGATACGCTGTCGGAATCGCGGCACGGTCGTCTTCACCGGCATCCCGAATTTCGCGCCGGAAATGCTGCGCCGCGTGCGCCTGGCCGATCCGATGAAGCAGAAACATCTGACGCGCGCGCTCGAAAGCCTCGCCGAAGAGGGCGTGACCCAGGTCTTCAAGCCGATGATCGGCGCGCAATGGGTGGTGGGCGTGGTCGGCGCCCTGCAGCTCGACGTGCTGCGCGCGCGGCTGAGGGCCGAATACGGCCTCGACGCCGATCTCGAACAATCGCCTTACGACACCGCCCGCTGGATCGCGGGCCCCGAGGCCGAGATCGAGAAATTCCTGAGCGTCTATCGCAGCCAGATGGCGACCGACCGCGACGGCGCGCTGGTCTTCCTGGCCAAAAGCCAATGGGAAGTCGGCTACGCGAACGAGAAATTCCCCAAGCTAAGCTTCGCCAAAACCCGCGAACGCGCCGAAACCCACGGCGACGACTAAGCCGGCTCAGGCCGCTTGTGTCTTGCCCGCGCGCTCGGCCCTGTGCGGATGCGCGCGCCAGAAGCGCACCAGGCTTTCGGCGCCGTCTTGCGGCACGGCGTCATAGGCGGTGAGCCGCTGCTCGCGTTCGTCCGCATCGGGCGCGAACAGAAGCGCCAGCGCGGAGAAGGTCGTGCGTTTCAGATGCGCGCCCTTGCAGGCGGCGGCCAGCGCTTCGCCGCTGGGCTCGGCCAGGATGCGGGTCGCCAGCACATCGTCGATGCCGAGCGCATGGGCAAAGGCCGCGGCCGGATCGCCGTCGCCGCGCGCGGCGGCCACCAGGTCCGTTTCCCCGCCATTGGGCGGCTCTGATGTCATGGCCCGCGCCGTCATGGGCCAGCGCGTTGCGCCGAAGGATGGCGGGCTTCACATCGTCGGGCGCGTCGAAGAACAGGCGGTTGAGAAGGCCGATGGGCGCATCGGGCTGGGCGGCGAAGCGGCGCGCCAGCATGGCCCGCATTTCGGGCTCCACATCCTCGGCCGCCTTTTCCAGCAGCAGATCGAAATGGGCGCGCATGGAGAACGCATAATCCTCCGGCCAGTCGAGCAGCAGATCGGCCAGCTCGTTCGACCAGCTTTGCGCGCGCCGCGACCGTGGCCTCGGCGGCGAGGTCGAGCAGTTCTTTCAGGCGTGTGCGGGCGTCCGGCATGAGGAAGTCTCCCACACGCCATCAAACACCCGAAATATTAAGCTTTCGGTACCATCGGGGCCATCCGGCGCCCGCATGCGGGCTCAATTCCCCACGGTCACCCAGGTGTCGGGATAGAAGCCGTTGAACGTCGTGCGCACGGCCACCGAATAGGCGCCGATATTGTCGAAGACGATGAAATCGCCCGCCTCGATGGTTTCGGGCAGCATCACCGGGCGCGGCAGCACGTCCAGCGTATCGCAGGTCGGCCCATAAACGCGGTAGGGCGCGCTGCCCGCCGGCTGCTCGCTGATGCGGCCGCGCTTGTCGGCGGAGAAGACCCGCGTCGGGTAGTCGCCGGTCCAGCCGGGCAGCGTCAGCTCGTCGAAGCTGCCATAGGTGCCGTCATTGATGTAGAGCTTGTCGCCCTTGCGCAGAACGACCTGCGTGATCAGCGACAGGCCTTCCGCGATCAGCGCGCGGCCCGGTTCGCACATCACCGGCACCTGTTTGGGCAGCGTGTCGAGCGCTTCCTTGATGGTGTCGAAATACCAGTGATAGGGCGGCACGTCATTGCCCGAATAGGGCCCGGGAAAGCCGCCGCCGATATCGAGCGCCTGGATCTCGACGTCCGCCAGCTGCGCCGTGCGCCGCGCCATCTCGATGGCCTGCGCATAAGAAAACGGCGACAGGCATTGCGAGCCGACATGAAAGGTCAGGCAGGGTTGGGCGCCGGCTTCTGCCACGCGCTTCAGCAGCACCGCGGCTTCTTCCGGCGGTGTGCCGAATTTCGAGGAGAGTTCGAGCAGCGCCCCGCCCAAGGGCGTTGCGATGCGCACGAACACGCGCAGCTTTTTGGGATCGCCGGTTTCGGCCAAGAGCTTTTCCAGCTCGAACTCGCAATCGACGACGTAATCGCGCACGCCATATTTCGTGAAGGCGGCCTTGGCCGCGCCGGGAAGGCGCACCGGGGCCATGAAATGGCATTGCGCTTCCGGGAAGCGTGTCTTGATCATCTCGACTTCGCGCAGGCTCGCCGTATCGAAATGGCGGATGCCGGCCGCCCACACCTGATCGAGCACCTGCGGCGCCGGATTGGCCTTCACCGCATAGAGCGGATCGCCCGGGAAGGAGTTGAGAAAGCGCGCGGCCGCCGCCTGGAACTTTTCCGGATGGATGACATAGATGGGCTCGACCGGCCGCCTTTCGGCGATCACGTCCTTGATGGTGGCGTAAGAGGGGATCAGGCTGGCGGGCTGCACGTTCATGCGCGCTGCTCCTTCGCGAGCGGGGTCAATTTGCGCGCCTCATAGGGCCGGGGGCCCCCGGGGTCAAGGGCTCGGCCCGGCCCGAAAATGTGACAAACGCGCGGTAGGCGGCGGAAACCGGCCCATGCCGGGCGCATTCGCCCGCCGAATGCGCTATAGTCCGGCTACCGATTGCGTGGGGGCGTCATCGAGGGGAGCAAAGCCATGAGGTCGGCCCCATGCTCCTGAGCGCCATCCTTCTCCTGATCGTCCTGTTCGCGCTGCCCCTGGTGCTCGACCATGGCGGCTCCTTCCGCGAAGTCGACGACGAACGCGATCGCGGCTGAGGCTGCTTTGCAGCCTTCGGCAGGCAGTGGATAATGCTCGCGAATCTCCGGCCGGCGTTCCGCTCTTGCCCGCACTCTCTCTCTCTTCCGCGTCGCCAAGCGCTTCGACTCCGATCGAAGGACCGGGGGCCTGGAAGCCATTCGCCGCCTCGATCTCGAGGTGGAGGCAGGCGAATTCGTCTCGCTGGTCGGGCCCTCCGGCTGCGGCAAATCCACGGCTTTGCGCGTGATCGCCGGGCTGCTGGCGCCCAGCGAAGGCACGGTGGCCTTCCCGTCCGGCCGGCCCGAGATCGGTTTCGTCTTCCAGGAGCCGACGCTGATGCCCTGGGCCGACACGCTGGCGAATGCGGCCCTGCCGCTCGACGCTGAAGGGCGTGGCCCCCGCCGAAGCCAAGGCGCGCGCAGAAACGGCGCTGGCCCGCGTCGGCCTTGCCGGGTTCGAGGCGTCCTACCCGCGCGAACTCTCCGGCGGCATGAAGATGCGCGTCTCCATCGCCCGCGCCATGGCCGCGCAGCCGAAGCTGCTGTTGATGGACGAACCCTTCGCCGCGCTCGACGAGCTGACGCGCCAGATCCCTCAATGACGATCTCATCAAACTGGCCGCCGAGGACGGGCTGACCGTGCTCTTCGTTACCCATTCGGTGTTCGAAAGCACCTATCTGTCCAGCCGCGTGGTGGTGATGACGCCGCGCCCCGGCCGCGTCTATGACGACATCGCGCTGTCGCCGCCGCCCGCGCGCGACGAACGCTGGCGCATGACGCCGGAATTCGGCCGCGACGCCGCGCGCGTCTCGTCCGGCGTTGAAAGCGGCGATGAAGGAAGGAGCGCGAATGAGCCGCAGCTGCGCATCCTCATTCCCATTCTCGTCGGCATTGCGCGTGCTGGCTGCTGTGGGAAGCTGCTCGTCGACTCTATCAGGTGCCGCAATTCGTGCTGCCGGCGCCGAGCGCGATCTGGCTCGCCTTCGTCGCCAATTTCGCCTCGCTGATGGCCTCGCTGTGGACGACGCTTTCCATCACGCTGGCCGCCTTCGTGCTGGCGGTGATCGGCGGCGTGGCGCTGGCCGTGCTGTTCAGCCAGAGCCGGCTGATCGAAACCGCGCTCTATCCCTATGCCGTGGTGCTGCAGGTGACGCCGGTGGTCGCCATCGCGCCGCTGATCCTGATCTGGGTCGGCTTCGACCATATCGATCTGGCGCTGCTGATCCTGGCCTGGATCGTCGCCTTCTTTCCGATCCTGTCCAACACGACGCTGGGCCTGCGCTCGGCCGATCACAATCTGATCGATCTGTTCCGCCTTTATGGCGCCTCGCGCTGGCAGATCCTGACGCGGCTGCAATTGCCGACCGCCCTGCCCTATCTGCTGGGCGCGATGAAGGTGTCGGGCGGGCTGGCGCTGATCGGCGCGGTGGTGGCCGAATTCGTGGCCGGTTCCGGCACGGCGACGGGGCTGGCCTGGCGCATCGTCGAGGCCGGAAACCGGCTTCAGATCGCCAAGATGTTCGCGGCGCTGGCGCTGCTCTCGGCGCTCGGCATCGCCATCTTCTTCGCGCTTTCGGCGCTCGAATGGGCGCTGCTGCGCAAATGGCACGAAAGCGCGGTCAAGAAGGCGGGCTAGGCTTTCCCCGTTTTCACCGGCGCGGATTCGGCGACCAGCACCATCGCGATCAAGCCCGATGATCGCCGCCCCCGTCCAGTACTAGGCCGGCGCCAGCGGATTGCCGGTCACCGGTGATCAGCCACTTGATCATGAATTGCGTCGAGCCGCCGAAGATCGAAATGGCGAAGGCATAGATCGTCGCCAGCGCGCCCGAGCGGATCGAGGGCGGCAATTGCTCGGTGATGGTGACGATGACCGGCACCGAGGAAATCGCCGCGAAGATCACCATCATCGCTATAGGCGCCATAGAGCGCGTAGACGCTGCGGAAATGGTCGATCGACCCAGAAGCACGGGAAGATCGACAGCAGCAGCAGGACGCCGGGAATGATCATCACCGGCTTGCGGCCGAAGCGATCGGAGAGCCAGCCCGACAGCGCCTCGA
Organism: uncultured Pseudomonadota bacterium; assembly: GCA_963822185.1. Classification (GTDB taxonomy): domain Bacteria; phylum Pseudomonadota; class Alphaproteobacteria; order Micropepsales; family Micropepsaceae; genus Rhizomicrobium. Next base: position 17,863 of record CAWGGT010000005.1, on the reverse strand, counting down.
AGGTCGATCGAGAACGCTGCCATTGACGATGGTGACGCCGAAGGCGAGCGCCGGCCGACAGATGCAGCGTGTCGAGCGCATAGGTCGTCATGTAGCTGATCGTGTAGGCTGCCGATCGTGCCGGCGGTCAGCATCATCAGGCCGAGCACGGTGAGGGCGAGATAGGGGCGGATGCGCGCGCGCATCGTCAGGCTGCCGGTGGTGGCGTCGGGCGCGAGCGCGGCGTCGTCGGCCTTGTGCAATGTCTCGGGCAGCGAGCGGCGCAGCATCAGCCCGAACGGCACGATGGAGGCGCCCAGCAGCATCGCCGCGCGCCAGCCCCATTCCTGCAATTGCGTGTCAGTGAGAAGATTGGCGAGCAACACGCCGACGCAGCCGGCAACCAGCGAGGCGGCGTCCTGCGTCGCATATTGCATCGACAGATAGAAACCGCGGCGATGCGGCGGCGCGGATTCGGCCATATAGGCGGTGGTGGGCCCGACTTCGCCGCCCAGCGCGAAGCCCTGCACCAGCCGGAACAGCAGCACCAGCGCCGGCGCGGCATAACCGATCATGGCGTAGGACGGCGTCAGCGCCAGCCCCGTGATCGCAAATCCCATCATCGAGAAGGTGATCAGCATGGTCGGCTTGCGCCCGATCGTATCGCCCATGCGTCCCAGCACGATGGCGCCGATGGGCCGGGTGATGAAGCCGGCGCCGAAGGTTGCAAGCGTTGCGAGCAGTCCCGCCGCTCCGCTCTCCTCGGGATAGAAGGTGCGCGCGATATAGACCGCGAAATAGGAGAAGGTGAGGAAATCGTAAAACTCGAGGCCGTTGCCGACGAACACCGCCATCACATGGCGGATGGGAACAGCGCGCCGTGCAGCGGGTCCGTTCATGACGTCTCGTGCCCTGGTGCGGATTCACCCATGATTGCGATGGCCCCCAGGCTCACACAGAGGGCGGCGGTCATGTAATAGGCTGGCGTCATGGGATCGTTCAGCGTCTGGTTGAGCCACTCGGCGATATATTGCGCGCTGCCGCCGAACACGGCGATGGCAAGCGCATAGACCACCGACATCGCGCCGGAACGGATGCGCATCGGCAATTGCTCGGGGATGGTCATGATGCCGACGCCCACGCCCGCGGCCAGCGGAAAGGTGAGCAGGAAGGCGACCGCAAGCAGCAGGGGCCCCGCCGCCAGCGCGTTGAGCGCCAGAAAGGCCGGCACGGTCAAGATCGCAAGCAGACCCAGCGCCGTCAGCATGACCGGCTTGCGCGCGCCAATGCGGTCGGAGATCAGCCCGCCCAGCGGCGCGCCGATCACGCCGCCAATGCCGATGCACAGCGTGGCGCCGAAGGCCCAGATCGGCGCCATCTTCAGCGTCGCCTGCGCATAGGTGCCGAGATAAAGGATCACATAGGTGGCGATGGTGCCGCCGCCCAGCATCATCAGGCCGAGAACGGCCACGCGCCAGGGTGAGCCCGCGGGCGCGTGCGTCTCGGCCAGTTCGGCTTCGGTATGCATGGTCTCGGGCAGTGAACGGCGGATTATCAGGCCGAAGGGAATAATGATGGCGCCGACGAGGAAGGCGGCGCGCCAGCCCCAGCTTGCCAGCGCTTCGGGGGGCAGGATGGCGGCCAGCCCCGTGGCCACGCAGCCGGCCACGAAGGTCGAGGCATATTGCGAGGCCGATTGCAGGCTGCCGTAGAAGCCGCGCTGTTCCGGCGGCGGCGCCTCGATCAGGAAGGCGGTCGTCGGCCCCACTTCGCCGCCCAGCGCAAAGCCCTGGATCAGGCGGAAGCAGATCAGAAGGACCGGCGCGGCAATGCCGATGCTGGCATAGGAGGGCGTGAAGACGACGCCCAGCATGCCCAGCCCCATCAGCGTGAAGGACAGGAACATGGCCGGCTTGCGGCCCCAGCGGTCGCCGAGCATGCCGAGCACGAGCCCGCCCAGCGGCCGCGTGGCGAAGCCCGCCCCGAAGGTCGCGAGCGAGGCCAGAAGGCTCGAGGCCGGATCGGAGGAGGGAAAGAAGGTCTGGCCGATATAGATGGCGAAGAAGGAATAGGTCAGGAAGTCGTAGAATTCGAGCGCATTGCCGACGACGACGGCCGCGACATGGCGCTTCAGCGGCGCCGCGCCGTCAGTCATGACGAGGCCGTCCGCTGCACGAGCCCGCGATCTCTATCGACATGCCGGCCCCGCTTGCCCACTTGCCCCGGGCCAGCCTAGCGGCTCCGGTGGGACTGCGGAACCCCGCCAGCGCGGCTCATCCGGCTCTTCCATTAGCTTAAGCTTGTCTTCAGGGCCTTCGTGCTAAGGCAGGCAGTCGTAGGTTTGGGAGGACCGCCGGTGACAGAAGCGGCCGCACAGCAAAGCCTGCCTGCGCGCGCTCTTCTGGAGGCGCAGGGCGAAATTCTCGACATGATGGCCGAGGATGCGCCTCTGCGCGACACGCTCACGCGCATCGCCGAGCAGGTCGAGGCGCTGGCGCCGCCGGCCCTGTGTTCGATCCTGCTGATGCAGGCCGATGGCAAGCATCTGCGCCCGGCCTTGCCCCCAGCCTGCCGGAGACCTATTGCGCGGCCATCGACGGGCTCGAGATCGGGCCCAGTGTCGGCTCCTGCGGCACCGCCTCCTTCCGCAAGGAACCGGTCATCGTCACCGACATTGCCACCGATCCCTTGTGGGCGGGCCCGCGCGATTTCACCCTGTCCTTCGGGCTTAGGGCCTGCTGGTCGCTGCCGATCCTCGACAGCGAGGGCGCGGTGCTCGGTACCATTGCGCTCTATTATCGCGAACCGCGCGCGCCGTCCGATCGCGACTGGGGCCTCTTGGCGCCAGCGCCAAGCTCGTGCGTCTGGCGCTCGCCACCCATCGCAAGGAAGAGGAGTTGTGCGCCAATGAGACGCGCTGGACTCTGGCGGCCGAAGCCAGCGGCGTCGGCACCTTCGATGTCGATCTGGTCACCGGCGTCGATCAGTGGTCGACCACCTTCAAGAATATTCTCGGCCTTCCGGAAGAGACGAAACCCGACCGCTCCGCCTTTATCGAGATGCTTCATCCCGACGACAAGGCGCTCTTCACCCGAAGCTTCGGCCCGGTTCGTGGTAGCTCCGATGCGGGCCCGCGCTACGCGACCCCGGCGGACACCACCCCGAAGCGCGAGGATCTGCGCATCATCCGCGCCGATACGGGCGAGGAACGCGCCGTCGTGCTGAAGGGCCGCGTGCTTGTCAACGCCGAGGGCGCGCCAGTGCGCGGAGTTGGCACCATGGTCGACGTCACGCCGCAGCGCCGCCACGAACGCGATCTGGCCGAGGCCAAATTCGCGGCCGAGGAGGCCAATCTCGCCAAGTCGCGCTTCCTGGCCGGCATGAGTCATGAATTGCGCACGCCGCTCAACGCCATCATCGGTTTCTCCGACGTCATTCGTCAGCGGACGTTCGGGCCGCTGTCGCCGCCGCGCTACGCAGGCTATATCGACGACATCCATCGCAGCGGCGAACATCTCCTCAGCCTCATCAACGATGTGCTCGATATGGCCAAGGTCGAGGCCGGCAAGTTCGAATTGTCGCCGGCGACGCTCGATCTGGCGGCTCTGGCAGATCGCGCGCTGACGCTGGTGGCACCGCAGGCGGCAAGCGGCGGCATTCGGCTGGTGCGCGAGATCGCGCCGGGGCTGGCCGTGACCGCCGATGACCGCGCGATGCGCCAGGTGCTGGTCAATCTTCTGTCCAACGCCGTCAAGTTCACCGAAGCCGGCGGCAGGGTTTGCCTCTTCGCGCATCGTCTCGACGATGGCGGGCTGGCCCTCGGTGTGGAGGATAGCGGCGTCGGCATGAGCAAAGAGGGGCTGGCCACGGCGCTCGAACCCTTCGGCCAGGTTCAGGGCACGATGATGGTGGCCGGCAACGGCACGGGTCTGGGCCTGCCCATCGCCAAATCTCTGGTCGAGGCGCATGGCGCACGTTTCTGCATCGAAACTGCGCCCGGCAAGGGCACGCGGGTCTGGTCCGAATTTCCGCCCGCGGCCGTAACGGCGGCCCGCGGCGCGGCCTGAACGCGTCGTTCAGGCAATCTCGGCGGCCGCGCGCGCCTGCCGGCGCGCCCCCAAGTGATAGAACACGACGCCTATGACGCCGGCCCCGACCGTCGCGCCGGCGATCTTGAGGAAGGTCGCCAGCGGATGCGGATCGCTGCCGCTCGGAATCGAGGCAGCAACCGTGGCGATCACGGTCGAGACGAGACCGACAAAGCCCAGCATGCGGCCCATGCGCGCGCCGCCCGGCGGCACCCAGGCATCGGCGATTTCGGGCCAGCGGCTGCGGGCCAGATAGGCGATGAAGACGAGGATGTAGGGGATCGTCACCGTGAGCACGCTCATGGCGACGAGGAAGTCATAGGCCGCGGCCGCGCCTTCGCCCGCCTGGCTGAGGACGACGACGAACAGGATCAGCCCGCCCTGCAGCAGGATGGCGGCCATGGGCGCGCCCGTCTTCTCGTTCTTCTGCGCAAAGACGGGCGGCAGGAAATTGTCGATGCCCGCTTCCATCGGCAGCCGCGTGCCGATGCCGAACCAGGCCGTGAAGCCGCCGAGCAGGGACAGCGCGAAGAGCGCGATCGCGACCGAGGTCGACGATTCGGGCAGGCCGACATGAGGAAGGCGGCGTGGATCGCATCCGGCAGGCCCGAGAGCCGCGTCAGCTCGGCCTTGCGGCAGGATCGCCAGCATCGCCGCCGTGCCCGCCGCATAGATGAAGACCAGGATGACGCCGACCGCCGCCAGCGCGCGCACCACCGTCCTGATGCCGCCCTCGAATCTCGTCGCGCAGGAAGCCCATCGTCTCCGACCCGCACATCGCGAAGACCATCGTGCCCCACAGGATCGCGGTGTCGAAATTGGCGGTCGGCATATAGCTGGACGTGGCGAAATCGGTGGCCACTGCCGCCGCGGTCGCCAGCAGTGATCGCGGCCACGGCAGATAGCGCGAACACGGCCCAGCTTCCGGCCGCGCCGAAATTGGTCAGCCATTTGCCGATGCGAAGGCCGAAGAGCTGGAAGGCCGTCGCGCCAGCCGTGATCGCCGAGCGAGACCAGAAGATAGAGCCCGGTGTCGTGCGTGGCGCCGATGAAGCCCAGCACCAGCCCGGCGAGGAAATAGACCGTGCTCGCGAAAAAGGGGAACAGGCGATCCAGTAGAACCAGCCGCAGAGAAAACCCGCCAGCGGGCCATAGGTGTCGCGCACCCAGATATAGAGGCTGCCTTCGCCGGGAAAGCGCGAGGTCAGTTCGGCCGTCGCCGCCGAGAGCGGAAGATAGAAGGTGAGAAGAGCAAGAACCCACAGCGGCAGGGCCGAGGCGCCCGAGGCGGCGGCCACCGGCAGCCAGCGAATGCCGAGCATGGCGACGCTGGCGAACAGTGTCGCATCGATCAGACCCAGCTGTTTCGGCGCCGCCTCAGCCATGCCGTCTCCATTTTGCAAGGGCGGCTCTCTCGGCCGCCGTCAGATAAAGCTTGCCGCGATGTCGAATTGCTTTTGCGCGCCGGCCTTGTCGCCGGTGTAGGCGAGCGCCTCGCCCCATTTGAGATGCAGCCGGCCCCAATTGGGTGCGTCTTCGTTGGCGCCTTCGAATTTTTCCAGTGCGAGGTCGGAGCGATTCTGCTTCATCAATGCCTCGCCCCAGCCTTCCAGCGCATCGGCGTAATGCGGCCCCGCGCATGGGCGATGGCGTATTTGGCGACGGCCTGGCCATATCGCCCTTGGCGCAGCAGCCATCGGCCCAATCGGTCATGGCGAAGCGGCAGCGATGGCGTGCGGGCACGCACAGCGCGCGCCCAGTGTTGCGCGGCCGTCCAGTCGCGCGCCATGGATGCGCGATGCGCACGCGCATGCGCAGGCAATCGTCGCAATCCGCGGGCATCGGGGCGACGATCGCCGCTGCCTCTGCGATCCGTCCGCCCATGGCCAGGGCATAGGCCGTGAGCGAGGCGAGGGTCCGGCTGCGGAAGGATTCGGCCCCGATGCCCGATCGTCTTGGGCATCTGCTTGCAGCTCGTGCGGCCTCAGCGAGCACGACCTGCCAGTCGCCGATCAATGTGTCGGCCACATGAGCGGCGCGCATTGCGATTGATCTGTTCCGAGCGGGGTCCGATGGCACGGCAGTCGCCGCGAGCGTGGCCGGTCCATGCCGGCCCGGTCGTGCAGATAGGCGTGGATAGCGGATCGTCGTCGCCATAGGCGCCATCGATGGCTGCCATTGTAATCGGGCAGGGCCGTTACCTGCGATCGCTATAGCGCGCGCTTGCCTGTAATCGCCGCTCCAAGATCGCCAGGGCGGCTTGCTTCTGCCAGGCGGTCGACGGTGATGGCCTGCGGATCGATGTCGGCTTCGTCTCCCGCGCGCACCCGATCGACGACTTTGGCAGGGTCCGGTAGGCCGCTTCGAGATGCTGCAGCCCGGACAGGTCTCGAAGCCAGACTTGTCGATCAGGCCAGGATGAAGCCGGGGCGTATCTTGAGTGCGCGCATCGAAATCGCTCCGCGCTTCAGCGATGTCGCCGCGCACTTGCACCAGCGTGCCCAAGCCCGACATAGGCCCAGGCCTGTTCGGGTGCCGAGCCATGCGCGATCAGCGCGCGATAGGCCGCCTCGGCTTCCTTGGCGCGGTTGGAATATTGCAGATAGACGGCATAGCGATAGGGCTGGGTCTTCGCATAGACGGCTTCGGCCGCCTTCTGCACCAGCGCATCGAGCTTGCCGTTCGTGCCGGTGAAGCGGCGCGCCGGTTCGCTGCCGACGCGCGCGGCGACGGTGAGCTTGCCGCCATCGTCATAGACCTCGCCGCTGATGCGCGTCTGGTGGCCCAGCCAGCGATGCAGATAGCGATTGAGTTCGCCCAGCGAGACGCCCGTCTCCGGGATCTGCACCTGGATCTCGTCGCCCCAATTGTTCTGGTAGGAATCGGCGGCGCGCATGGAGAGCGTCCGCTGCTGCAGCGCCGCCAGTCTGTCCTGCAGCTGCGCGGCCACCACCTGCCCGCTGAGTCCCTTGGCCGCCATGTCGGACGGCACCGAGAAGGGCTCGATGACGAGGCTGGTGTCGTTGGCCGCCGACCAGATCATCGCGCCGGCCCCGACCAGGATCGCCAGGATGACGAGGGCCACCGCGCTCTCGAAGGCGGCCTTCATCATGGCGCTGAAATGGCTGAAGGGCTCGAAGCGGCGCTCTTCCTCGAGCTGCTCGATCTTGAGGCGGGCCAGCCGCGTGGCCTCGTCCAGATAGGTGTCGGCCTTGTCGGTTCCGCTCCGCGCGCCCGCCAGGGCCGCAGCCAGCGTATCCTCGCTCCCGTCTTCGCCTCGCCCCTTTGGTCCGGTTTCCCGATCCATCGCCAACCCCTTGCCTGTCCACGATCTTCGCTGCCCCCGCGGGCGGTGCAACCATAGATTTTGGCGATGATATGGGCCACTCAAAGATATTAAACGATTGAAAATTGTGAATTATAAATAAATACATTTTCTGAATGTGATCTATTGATTTCCCCGGTTGGAATTGCAATTTATCCGCCATGGCAAAGGGACCGCAGATACTGACCGCAAACCGGCTGACCGACGGCGCCGTGCTCTATTGGACGGGCACCGGCTGGGCCGAGCCCATGGCCGAGGCCGCGATCTATGACGAGGCCGAAGCCGCCAAGGCCGCGCTGGCCGGGGCCGCGCGCTCGGTCGCGCGATCGGCTCGTCATCAATCCCTATCTGTTCGAGGTGCGGATCGAGGATGGCATCGCCGTCCCCGTGAAGGAGCGCGAGCGCGTGCGCGCCGCCGGCCCCACGCGTGCGCCGCGATCTCGGCAAGCAGGCCGATCACGTGCTGGCCCCGCATTTCCACATCGGCCCGGCGCCGCAGCCGCCCGCGCCGGTCGAGGGCGAAGGCCCGGAGGCATTCGATGTATCGCTATGACGAGTTCGATGCCCGCTTCGTCTCCGAGCGGGTGGAGCAGTTTGCCGGCCAGGTGCAGCGCCGCCTCGATGGCGAGCTGAGCGAAGACGAGTTCAAGCCGCTGCGGCTGATGAACGGGCTCTATCTGCAGCTCCACGCCTATATGCTGCGCGTGGCGGTGCCCTACGGCACGCTGGCCTCGAGGCAGTTGCGCAAGCTCGCCCACATCGCCCGCAAATATGACAAGGGCTATGGCCATTTCACCACGCGCCAGAACATCCAGTACAACTGGCCGCGCGCTGGTCGATGTGCCGGCCATCCTGCGCGAGCTGGCCGAGGTCGAGATGCATGCCATCCAGACCAGCGGCAATTGCATCCGCAATGTCACCGCCGACCATCTCGCCGGCGCCGTCGCCGACGAGATCGAGGACCCGCGCATCCTGGCCGAGATCATCCGCCAGTGGTCGAGCCTGCATCCCGAATTCACCTTCCTGCCGCGCAAGTTCAAGATCGCGGTGTCGGGCACGCCGCACGACCGCGCCGCCGTGAAATATCACGACATCGGCATCGAGATCGTGAAGAACGACGCCGGCGAGATCGGCTATCGCGTGCTGGTCGGCGGCGGCATGGGCCGCACGCCTTATGTCGCGCAGATGATTTCCGACTTCGTCGAGAAGGAAGACATCCTCGCCTATCTCGAAGCGATCCTGCGCGTCTACAACCAGTCCGGCCGCCGCGACAACATCTACAAGGCGCGCATCAAGATCCTGGTCAACGCGCTGGGCATCGAGGAGATGCGCGCGCAGGTGCAACGCGAATTCGAGGAGATCAAGGCGAGCGGCTATCTGCAGCTTCCCGCCGAGGAGATGGCGCGCATCGCCGCCTATTTCGCGCCGCCGGACTTCGAGAACCTGCCCGACGCGGTGCTGGCCTTCGAAACCGCCAAGGCGAAGGATGCGGCGTTCGCCAAATGGTGCCGCCACAATCTCGCGCCCCATCGCGCGCCGGGCTATGCCATCGCCACGATTTCCTTGAAGCCCATCGGCGGCGTGCCCGGCGATGCCACGGCCGAGCAGATGGAGGCCATCGCCGATCTGCTCGACCATTACGGCATTCCGCGAAATCCGCGTCAGCCATGAGCAGAATCTGATCCTGCCGCATGTGAAGAAATGCCGATCTGCACGCGATCTTCACGCGCCTGTCACGAACTCGGCCTCGCCACGCCCAATGCCGGCCTCGTCACCGACATCATCGCCTGCCCGGGGCTCGATTATTGCGACCTCGCCAATGCGCGCTCGATCCCCATCGCCCAGCGCATTTCCGAACGCTTCGCCGACCTCGACCGTCAGGAAGAGCTCGGCGAACTCAAGATCAAGATTTCCGGCTGCATCAATGCCTGCGGCCATCACCATGCCGGCCATATCGGCATTCTCGGCGTCGACAAGAAGGGCGTCGAATATTACCAGCTCCAGCTCGGCGGTTCGGGCGCCGAAGATGCCTCGATCGGCGACATCATGGGCCCCGGTTTCGGCGAGCACGAGATCGCCGATGCGGTCGAGCGTGTCGTCGATGAATATCTGAAGCTGCGCCAGGCCGGCGAGCGCTTCCTCGACACCTATCGCCGCGTCGGCATGGAGCCGTTCAAGACACGTGGCCTATCTGGAGCAGCTCCATGCCGCTTATTAGGAATGGCGATTGGGCCGAAGACGAATTCGAAACCGTGGCCGACGATGCGCCACTGCCCGCAAACGGCGCCATCGTTTCGCTGAAGCGGTTCGAGGCCGAGCGCGAAGCGTTGCTTGCCCGCAATGCCAGGCTTGGTGTTCGCCTGGCCTCATCCGATTCACCGCTGTCGCTGGGCGAGGATGTGCATCGCCTGTCTGTGGTCGTGCTCGAATTCCCGAGCTTTCGCGACGGCCGCGGCTTTTCCTGGGGCCGCATGCTGCGCACCAGATTGGGCTACAAGGGCGAAATCCGCGCCACCGGCGGCTTCCTGGTCGATCAGCTCGCCTATCTCACCCGCGTCGGCGTCGACAGCTTCGACGGCGATGCCCGCATCACGCCCGAGGCGCTGAAACACGCGCTCGGCGAGATGACCAATGCCTATCAGCCCGCCGCCGACGGCAAGAAAACCATCCGCGAGCTGCGCGCGGCGCGCTGAAGATTTCTGCAAGTTCGGAAGCGATCGTGTCGCGTCACCTGGGTGGCCCGTTCGCACGCTGTCGCTACGAACTGCGGGCCATGACAAGTGTGGGGTACAATGGCTTCCAAACTTCACTGTCATCCCCCGCAACAGCGGGGGACCCAGTTGGGGCCGCGCGGATGCAAAAGACTTATTGGGTCTACATTCTTGCCAGCCGGCGCAACGGCACGCTCTATGTCGGCGTCACGAATGATCTCGCGCGACGCGTCTGGGAGCATCGCGAAGGTCTCGTACCGGGCTTCACCAAACGGTACGGCGTGAAGATGCTGGTCTACGCCGAAGCGTTCGAAGACGTGAATGCCGCGATTCACCGCGAGAAGCGGCTGAAGAAGTGGAAGCGGCAATGGAAGATCGATTTGATCCAGAGCCGCAATCTGGAATGGGTCGATTTGGCGGAGAGTTTGAACGCCTGAGCCTGTGTCACCTGGGTCCCCCGCTTACGCGGGGGATGACATCTGGGGGTAGCAGGAACGGGGTCCACCGTAGGTTCCGCTGCCCCTTTCCCGCCCAATTTGCACCGGATTGGTCGGGTCCCCCGCGCCTTCGACAATTTGCGACACTCATTTCCGGCACGTCATCTGGCCTTGGCACTATGTTTCGGATGTCACCCCCCAGGGAGTTCATTCGATGCAGACGAAATTTGCCATTCCCCTTCTGGTCGCCGGCCTCGCCCTTGGCGGCACCGCGGCCTTCGCTGCCGATCAGCCGCCACCCGGCGGCCCGATGGGCCAGCACGGTCATCACTGGCGCATGGACAAGAAGGACATGGCCAAACATCTCAAATCCATGTGCGAGAACCGCTATGCCCATGCGGTCGGCACCATGGCCTATCTTGAAACCCGCCTTGGCTTGAAGGGCGAGCAGAAGCCGGCCTTCGATCATTGGAAGACTGTCGTGCTCGGCTCGGCCAAAACGCGCACCGATGCCTGCGTGGCGATGAAGCCGCCGGCCAAGCGGCCGTCGCTGGTCGAGATGGCGAAGTTCCGCGAGACCATGCTCGAACACCGTCTCGCCGATCTGAAGGCGCAGATGCCGGCGCTGGAAACGCTCACCGCTTCGCTTGATCAGAAGCAGGAGCACATTCTGGAACGCGCGATCGGCAAGATGATGCGCGAGGGTCACGGCCATCGCGGTTTCGGTCATGGCGGCATGCGCGATCATCGCGGCATGGGCGATCATGACCGGATGCACGGTCCCGGTCCTGGCGGCCCGAGCATGCCGGGCTATCCGGTCTTGTTCTGACCGGCGCAGCGAAACCCGGGACGTGCCCCCCCGCGTCCCGGGTTTCGTCTGTCAGGGATTGTGCTTGTCCAGCCCCACGCCCTTGTTGACGAAGCGCGTGGTGTAGGCTTGTCTGTAGTCCAGGTTCTTGGGATAGAGCCCTTCGGCGCTCATCGTCTCGAAGAACAGTTTCCAGCGCGCATCGGTCATCGCGCCCAGCCCCAGCAGTCTTGGCATCGCCGCTCATGACGAGGCCATAGCTCTTCATCTTGGCGATGCTCTGCGCGATCACGTCATCGGTCATTTCCGGATTGTCTTTTTTGATCAGCGCGTTTGCCGGCTTCGGATCGCCATAGAGATAATCCATCCAGCCCTCGATGCTGGCATCGACAAAGGCCTGCACCGCCTTCGGATTGGTATCGATCCACTTTTGCGGCACCAGCACCATATTGGCGTAACCGGGATAGCCGTCATCGGCCAGCAGGAAGACCTGCGGCTTGAAATGCGCTTCCTTCTCGATCGTATAGGGCTCGCTGGTCAGATAGCCCTCCTGGATCGCCTTCGGATCGGTCAGGAAGGGCGCGAGGTTGAAGGTGTATTTGCGGATCTGCGAATCCGTGAACCCGAACTTCGCCTTGAGCCAGGGCCAGAACGCCACCGTGCTCGCATCCGCGATCATGATCGGCTTGCCCTTCATGTCGGCGAGCGATTTCACGTCGGGCCGTGGATGGGCGATCAGCACCTGCGGGTCCTTCTGGAACACCGCCATCACCGCTTTGATCTTCGCGCCCGCGCGCACCATGTTGAGCGGAATGAAGCCGTTGGAGCCGATGCCGAAATCGGCCGCGCCGCCGGCCAGAAGCTGCGGCACGTTCACGCCCGGCCCGCCCTCGACGATCTTCACGTCGAGTCCGTGCTTCTTGTAGAGCCCTTCGGCCAGCGCCTCATAGAAGCCGCCATGCTCGGCCTGCGCCTTCCAGTCGGTGACGAAGGTGATGTGGGTCAGCTTCTGCGCCACCGGCGCGGGCTTGGGCGCTTGCGCCTCTTTCTTCTTGCGCGTTCCGCTCGGCCCGCAGGCCACCAGCAGCATCGCCCCCGCCAGCACCGCCATCGTCGTCCGGAAATTCATCGCCCGCCCCTTCTGTTCGCTCGGCTCTGTTTACCACCGCGGAGCCGCGGCGCGGAAGCGGGGCTGTTGCGGTCGCTACCAACACCGTCATGGCCGCCTCAAGGGCGGCCATCCATCTGGCGAGCGTCCGCGAGCCATGGAGTCATTTGCGCCCGCAGACGCGGGCGCTGATGGGTGGCCGGGTCAAGCCCGGCCATGACGGTGTGGGGTTAAAGCAGCTGTGCCTGCTGCGGCTTCTCCGCTGCGTCCTCTTCGACGCGCTCGACCAGCCCCGGCCCTTCGTTCCGCACATTGCCGACGCGCTTGCTCGACCGGCCAGGCGTCGATCGCCTCGGGCGGGCAGGGGACCAGCAGCGCCTTGAGTTCGGCCTCGCTCGCCGGCTTCCTCGCCCAGCCATTTGCCCCAATTGGACTTGTCCAGCACCACAGGCATGCGCGGATGGATCGGCGCGATCTTCGCATTGGCCTCGGCTGTGATGATGGTCACGGTGCGGATGCGCTCGCCTGTGGGGCTGACCCAGCCTTCATAGAGCCCCGCCATCACCATCGGCTTGCCGTTCGCCATCGCCACGGCAAAGGCCTGCGCGGGACTCCTTCGGATCGGATTTGCGCCATTCATAGAACCCGTCGGTAACGACGAGGCAGCGCCGCCCCGCCGCCCAGGCGCCGCGAAAGGCCGGTTTCGTGTCGATGCTTTCGGCGCGTGCATTGAAGGTGGAAAAGGCAACCTTCTCGTCCTTGGCCCAGGCCGGGATCAGCCCCCAGCGCATCATCACCGGCCGCCGCTTGCCGTGCTTGTCGCGCACCGCGGTCAGCAGGTCTTCGCTCGGCGCGATGTTCCAGCGCGGCGCATAATTGGGAATGCGCCCGTCATCGTCGAAGGTCAGTTCGATGCGGATCTGCGAATAATCTTCGACGAGGCGTGTTCGTCCACACATGCGAGCTTGTTGCGGATTGGAGGGTTGCGGGTCTAGCCCGCGTGCTCATTCCGCCGCGTGGCGTTCCTGATCGCGCTGCAAGCGCTCGGCCTGAAGCCGGTCGACTTCGCGGCTCAGACGCAGGCCATAGAGAAACATGCCAAGCCCGAAGACCGCCATGCCGATAACAACGATGCCGTAGCTATCCATGCATCTCTCCTCTGGGCGCAATATACCAAGCGCCGGCGTGGAACGCGATGCCAAGGCCAAATCCTGCCAGGCTCGACAATGCTGCCACCGGACCGTTCAGCAGCGGGTGGATCACCGACGCGCCGATCAACGCATAGCCATAGGTTGTCAGATTTCCGACCAGAAGCTTGATCCGCGCGCGGTCGGCGGCTTCTTTGAGCGCCTTTCCCTCGACTGTCTGATCCATGGTTTCGCCCTCTATATTAAGAACATATAGGGAACAAATACTGGTTTCAAGCGCGGAATGGGTGGGCTGTCCCCGCCCTCAATGCGGCTGGTTGGGATCGATGCCGTATTGGCGGTTGTCCTGGCTGCCGGTCTGGCCGGGCGCCTGTTTCCAGCGCGGATCGCTGCGCCATTTGTAATGCGGCACCTTGCGTGGCGGCGGCGGCGCCTCGCTGTTATCGGAATTATCGCCATACTGCCCGGAATTGTCCGGCGCGGGGTAGCGCTGCACGGCGGCCGGCGGATAGCGGCGCACGCTCTGGTCCTGCTGTGCGGCCGGCGGCGGTGCCGGACGCCTTTGCTGATTGTCGCTGCTCTTGCCGTCGCGGCCGAACAGCCAGTCCCAGAAGTCGTGATGGGTTTGCGGCGGCGGTGGTGGCGGTGCCGGCGGCGGCGCCTCGCCATCGGTGTTGCCGGAGGACAGCAGCACGCCGTTCTGATCCGCCGTATCCATCATCACCGGCGGCTGGGTGCGGTCGAGCGGCGTCGATTTCAATCCCTTCTCGGCCGCCGTCATGGTCAGGTGCCAGATCTCGGCCGGCAGGCTGCCGCCGGTCACCACCCGCATCGGCGAGGCATCGTCATTGCCGACCCACACGCCGGTCACATAATCGGCCGAAAAGCCCATGAACCAGGCGTCGTGATAATCCTGCGTCGTGCCGGTCTTGCCGGCGACTTCATGGCCTGCCACGGCTGCGCGCCGCCCGGTGCCGTCGGTCACCACTTCATAGAGCATTGCGGTCAGATCGCGGTCGACATGGCCTGCGATTACGCGGCTCGGTTTGGGCGGCACGCGGCGATAGAGAATGTCGCCGCGCGTATCCTCGACCTCGGTGACAAGATAGGGCGTCACCGCCATCCCGCCATTGGCGAACACGGCATAGGCGCGCGTCATCTCGTACGGCGTCACCAGCGAGGTGCCGAGCGCGATGGAGGGCACTGCTTCGAGCGGCGAGGTGATGCCGCAGCGCTGGGCCGCGCGCACCACGGCGTTGACGCCCACTTCCTGCGCCAGCTCGGCGGTGATGGTGTTGACGGAATGGGCCAGCGCATCGGAGAGCGTGATGGTGCCGAACTGCTCGCCGCCATAATTGGTCGGTTTCCAGCCATTGATGTCCACGGGCTGGTCGGTGCGCATGTCCCAGGGGCTCATGCCCTGTTCCAGCGCCGCCATATAGACAAAGGGCTTGAACGACGAACCGGGCTGGCGCAGCGCCTGCGTGGCGCGGTTGAAAACGCTGTCGTCGTAATTGCGCCCGCCGATCAGGGCCGCGACGGCGCCGTCCGGCTTCATCACCACGACGGCGGCCTCGGAGGCACGGCGGTGTTTGCCCTGTTTGTCCAGCACGCTCGAGATGGATTTGCGCGCCGCATCCTGGATTTTGGGCTCAAAGGTCGTGTGCACGACAAGGTCGGTGTCGGGCGTCTTGCCGTCCACGGTGATGAGCTGCTTGGCCTGATCGGCGGCGGTGTCGAAATAGTAATTGCGCGCATCCATCGCGCTGCGATCGACGATTGTGGCGGGATGCGCCATGGCCCATTGGGCCTCGGCCGCGCTGATCGCACCGGTCTCGACCATGGCGCGCAGCACGGTCTTCGTGCGGCGCTGCGCGGATTTGAGGTTGCGCCGCGGCGAGAAGGCGCTAGGAGCGCGCGTCAGCGTCGCCAGCATGGCCGCTTCGGGCAGCGACAATTGCGTGGCCGATTTTCCGAAATAGGCATGCGCCGCCCCGTCCACACCATAGGCGCCCGAGCCCAGATAGATGCGGTTGAGATAGAGCGTGAGGATCTGCGTCTTGCTGAGCGATTTGTTCAGCGCGGCGGCATCGAAGAGTTCGGTGAATTTGCGCGCGAAGGTGCGTTCCTGGCTCGTATAGACGATCTTGGCCACCTGCTGGGTGATGGTCGATCCGCCCGCCACCACACGGCCGGCGCGCAGGTTCAGATAGGCCGCGCGCAACAGGCCCTTCACGTCGATGCCGGAATTGGTCCAGAAGCTCCTGTCCTCCATGGCGATGAAGGCTTCCGGCAGATAGGCGGGCATCTGCTTCAGCGTCAGCCGCTCGCCGACAATGGCGCCCCTGTTGCCCACCACATCGCCATCGGCGTCGACAAAGGAAATCGCGATCGGCCGGTTGGCGGTATAAAGCGCTTGCGGGTTGGTGATGGTGGGAGCGAACTCGCCCAGGATCTGCGGCAGGAATGTGACGAAGGCGACACCGGCGATCAGCGCCGCGAACAACCCCGCCCCTGTCCATGCGAGGCCGCTTGCATGGCGCGCGAACCAGTCGCCAATGGCGCGTCCGATCCAGCGGAATGGCAATGCGAGATAATCCAGCGGTCCCAAGCGGTAATCCTGCCCTCGTGCCCGTTCTTGCTCACCGATCTTTGCGGCACTTTCAAGACCTTAGCCGTTAACGCGTTAAGAACCCCCGCCATTTCCGTCGCTTTTTCGGAGCCGGGCCCCAACTTTGTCGCAAGGCGCGCCTTCGCCATCGGGGCGAAGCCGGTTCCCTCTGTGCGGCGATGCGCGGGCGCGGCCTCGGATACATAATAGGTACGTGCCGATATCCGCCGCCGTCAGGGAGCCCGTCCATGTTGAAACTCTACCATGCCGAGCCGGTCGCCAATTCGCTCAAATCGCTGATCCCGCTGCACGAGAAGGGGCTGGACTTCGAGGGCCGCTATGTCGATCTGCACAAATTCGAGCAGCATGAACCCTGGTTCACCGCCATCAATCCCGAAGGCCAGGTGCCGGTCTTGGATCATGACGGCTTCATCGTCACCCACACCACCGTCATCAACGAATATCTCGAAGACGCCTTTCCCGATGCCCCGCCGCTGCGCCCCAACGAGCCACGCGGCAATGCGCGCATGCGCTACTGGAACAAGTTCATCGACGAGCATGTGATGAACTATGTCTCCATGCATGGCTGGCACCGCATGGTCGGTGTCATCGCCCGCGGCATCGAAAGCGGCGAATTCGAAAAGCTTGTCAATCGCATCCCGCTTCATGAGCAGCGCGAGAAATGGAAGACGGCGCGCTCCGGCTTTTCCGAGAACGATCTCGACAACGCCACGCGCAAGATCACCGTCGCGCTGCAGAAGGTCGAGGACCAGCTCGGCAAGAGCGCGTGGATCGCCGGCGACATGTACACGCTGGCCGACATCAATTTCTATGCCCATTGCGGCATGATGGTGGAGCGCATGTTCCCCGAGCTGGAGGTGGGCGCGAACTATCCGAAGCTGGTCGCCTGGCGCGAGCGCATGACGGCCCGCCCCGCCGTGGCCGCCGCCCTGGCCGGGCCGGACCACACCAGCCCCGCGCTGCGCACCTTCACCGGCCACGCCCGCTGAATTGCCTCTCCACAAAGGGGGGCGGTAGCCCGCACAATCACACAAATTTTATAAGGATACTCTAGCCAGCTGCGTCAATCTGTCCTAAGCTTCATGCAACAACAAGAATATGCCCAGGAGGAAACACGCATGGCATCCATGGCTCCCCGCAGCGAAAGCCGCCAGACGGTCAATGGCATCTGCTGCGCCGCGCCCATTCTTCTGTCCATCATGGCGGTGACGCTGGTGGCCCAGGGCCTGGTCCAGTTCGGCGGCGCTATCCCGGCCGATGAGGGTCTGCACGCCGATCTCTTCCGCATTCTGATGGCGGTGCAGATTCCGCTGATCGCGCTTTATGCCGCCACGGCCGATTGGAGCGCCCGGGCCCGCACCCTGCGCATGCTCGGCGTCCAGCTCGGCGGCTGGATCACCGCCATCGCTGCGGTCGCCGCCTGGCAATTCACGGCAGCGGCCTGAGTCCTTGCCTCCGATCTGCTATAAATGAACGCCGCTCTGGCATCCGTCAGAGCGGCAATCATGTCAGAGGCGAGGGTGCGCAAGTGAGCGATTATGAGGCCGCTGAAATTCTGCGCCGCCTGAAGCTCCTTGACCGGAAGCTCAACTATATCGCCTCGATAGGAATTGGCGGCGCTTATCTA
>CAWGGT010000004.1:0-33166 GCA_963822185.1 uncultured Pseudomonadota bacterium | reverse complement strand
CTGCCGCCCTGGCTGGAGATGGCAGTGCTGCCATCCGCGTTGGCGAAGCCGAGCATGCCGGTGAAGCCGGTCGAAGTCAGCCCGAAGGAGAGATTGGTCGGATCGCTGTCGTCATAAGCGAGCGATACCGCAGCCGCGCCTTCGGCCGTGATGGGTGCGTCGATGGCGAGCGCGCCGCCCGACAAGAGCCATAGCCGTCCGCCATCGCTGATCGTGACATCGTTCGACACCGTGATCGGGTCGCCGCTACCCGTCACCACTAGCAAACCATCGCCGCTATAGCTCTGATCGATCGTGAAGCTTGAACCGGTCGTCAGATAGCCCGGTGCACTGATGGCATCGATGACCGCCTTCGCCAATGCATCGCTGCTCGCTGCCGCATCCGTCGCCGACATGATGGCGGAAAAATTCTCCGCGCCCGCCAGCGTTGTGGCGCCGGTCACTTCCGACAGGAAGCCGCCATAGAGATCGACGCCGCCCTGCCCCGGCGTGCCCGCTGTGTAGGTGGACGTCGCCAGCGTCGCCGCATTCACCGCGCCGGTCGCCGCATCGGTGGGAAGCGAGACGACCAGATCGTCGCCATTGGCGATCGTGCCGCCCGCCATCAGCACATAATAATAGCCGTTGGCGGAGCTGATATTGGTCCGGCCCACCAGCGCGCCGCCCGCATCCACGCTGACCGTGTCCGTGCCGGATGTGCTGTAAGCCAGGGCTGTACCGCCACCGCCATAAGCGAAGCCCGAGACCGCCTGCGGCGTGGTGGGATATTGCCAGAGAAAATACGGATAAAGGCCGTCGCCCGTGCCCCAGACCGAACTGTCGAAGCCCGATGGCAGTG
Source organism: uncultured Pseudomonadota bacterium (assembly GCA_963822185.1). Taxonomy (GTDB): domain Bacteria; phylum Pseudomonadota; class Alphaproteobacteria; order Micropepsales; family Micropepsaceae; genus Rhizomicrobium. The sequence goes on along the minus strand of CAWGGT010000004.1, from coordinate 32,328 downwards.
TGCCCTGAAGCTGCGCTGTCGTCAGACCGGTGACGCCGGACGCGCTGGAGACATTCGCCGCCACCCGGGTCGTGGATGCCGCTGGTCTGGGTATCCCAATAGGCGTTGGTGATCGTGCCGCCATTGCTCCCCACCAGCCCGCCGACCTCGGCGGTGGCGCCGGTGCCGCTGACCGCGCCGATGGCATAGGCATCGGTGATCGTGCCGCTATTATTGGCCCCCACCAGCCCGCCGACCTCGGCGTAGGTGTAGGCGCCGCTGACCGCGCCGGTGGCATAGGACTGGCTGATCGTGCCGCTGCCGTAATTCTCGCCCACCAGCCCGCCAACGTCGCCGCTTTTCGCCACAGAACCTTCGGTGGCATAGGCGTTGGTGATCGTGCCGCTATTTATCGCCACCAGCCCGCCGACAGGATCGACACCACCAGTGCCGCCGGTAATGTCACCGGACCGCACCCGTCGCATAGGCGTTGGTGATCGTGCCACCCAATTTGTTCCCCACCAGCCCGCCGACATCGCCGCCGACGCCGCTGACTGCGCCCGTCGCATAGGCATTGCTGATGGTGCCGGTATTGCTCCCCACCAGCCCGCCGGCATAGGTGTCGCCGCTTAAGGTGCTGCTGACCGAGGCCGTCACATAGGCATCGCTGACCAGGCCGCCGTCACTGATCCCCGCCAACCCGCCAACGAAATAGCTGCCGGTGATTGTGCCGCCGGCGATGCCGATGTCGCGGATCGTGCCGGTCGAGTAGCCGAACAGACCGGCGTTGGCGCCGCTCTTGTCGATCGTCAGATTGTCGATGGCGTGGCCGAGACCGGTGAAGGTGCCGCCGAACTCTGTCGCGCTGGTGCCGCTGCTCCCCGTGCTGATGAGGGCATCGAAATAGGTCGTCCCGCTCGCGTCCAGGCCGGTCGCCAGCGCGTAGTTCCCGCTGACGGCGGTTTCCGTGCCCGTGCCGGTTGCGGCATCATAATTGTCGAGCCCGTCGAGCTGGCTCATCGTGTAGATCAGCGTATAGCCCGTGCCGTTGATCGACAGGCTCGGTGTGTAGGTAGTCGGGTCGCCTGTGAAGTCGATCCTGCCCGTGAAGCCGGTAGAGGTCAGCCCGAAGCTGTAATCGCCGTCGGTGATGCCGTCGGTGTTGTCGTTGGTCTTGAGCACCACGCCGCCGGAGCCTGACACCGTCATGGCTGCATCGATGGCGATGGAATGATAGGCGTCCAGCGTCAGCGTGTGGCTCGACGACCAGCTCACGGCGTCGTTGACGAAGATGTCGCCGTTGCCCGCCGTGGCGCCGCCGCTCGACTGGATCGTCACGTCGCCGGACGAAAGGTTGGACGAAAGCGTGGCCCCCGTCATGTCGCCGCCCGAGGCCGCGATGGTGAAGTCCTGCGGGTCGATCAGCCAGGTTCCGCTCATCCCGCCAACAGCTTGTGTGGAGACCCGGGCACCGTCGGCGACCTTCAGGTGCGCGCCTGAGGTCTCCACCCGACCGCCCTGGCCGCCGGTGCCGCCATTGGCTCCAATCGTGCCGCTGAACACTGTTCGGTCTTCGGCGACGACCGAGACGTTGCCGCCGTTTTTGGCCGGCGCCGTGGCCGAGGCATCGATGCTCCCGGAGATGCTAACCTCTTGACCACGCACGGTGACTTTGCCGCCCGAGCCATCGGTATTCTTTGCCGTGACCGTGCCGGAGACCTGGGCCGTGCCGCCCGCCGTCAGCCAGACATGGCCATTGATCGTCTTCGTGCCCGTCGCAGAGACGAGCCCGCCATTGTTCTGCACCAGCGCATAGACATTGCCGCCCGCCGAGGCCAGCGCTGCCTGCGCGGCCTTCACCGTGCCGGTGTTGGTGACGTCGCCCTTGCCGCCCGAGACCGCGATATACGGGCCGGTGCCAGAGGTCTGCAACACGATCTCGTTGCCCGCCGCCAGTGCCGCCTGGCCCTTCGGGGCGTTGATCGTGCCCTTGTTCGTCACCGAACGACCGACCAGGATCGCATCGCCAGTCTTGGACGTGATGGTGCCGGCATTGACCACATCGCCATTGGATGCGCCCGAGGCGGTCATCGAACCGCCGGCCATGAACTGGCTGTTGGGAATATCGCGGGTCGAGGCGACGAAGCTGCCGTTCGTCACCACCTTGCCGCCCGGCCCGATGACGACCCCTTGCGGGTTGATCAGATAGACCGAGCCCGTGGCGTTCAGCGTGCCATCGATCCGCGAGAGATTGCCTCCGGTGACCCGGTTGAGGGTGGCCCCGGCGCCGTTGTTGAACTGGACACTGTTCGCCGAACCGATCGAGAAGCTGTGCCAGTTGATGATGCCGTGGCTGGACGCCTGATTGATGGTCAGATTGTGCCGCTGCCGGCAATCGCGCCCTGACCCGCCACGAACTGGCCGCCGTCGGCAGCGCCCCCAGCCAGCGCCGGTTGGTAAAGCACCAGCAGCGATGCCGAACAAAGCAGCGACTGGAACAGACGCACCTTTTTCGGGAACCGAACCAGCCATGGTGCGGCACCGAACTTTTTGCAGGAAACCACTGACAACCCCTCTACCCACCAATCCGGCCGCCATTTTTGCTGACGTGACCGGCTCACAACGCGATAGGTCTTGAGGAGATCGCCTCACGGGCGACTTATATGATCCCGATATTCAGAAGCCGCACCAGAACAACACTTACGCCATTGTAATATTATGGCACAGTCCCAAGACCAAGGCTGGAAGATACAGCCGATCCGAAGAAAATCCATATTGAATTATTGGCTATAGTTATTGAATTGCCTGACGGAGACGACGATACGGAGCAGATGACAGGTAGTGCCTTGGTAAATATCCAATATTCACAATATAGATCGCTTGGGGTCTCCGCTGGCCGCATCTGGCGCGCTTCACCTTGAGGTCGCCCGGATGGCCAAGCATCGATGAAACGCCACTATGCCTATGTGGCGGCAACCATAGCGACGCGTCGCACGATCTCGACAAAACAGGGATGGTCCCGGAGGTCCAACCGACAGTCCGGCAGAAATGAGCTTCGCACCTCGGCGGTGCCTCTCCCGAACCTGAACCAGAGCGGGGCTTCGTAGAAAGGGCGCTCGCAATGAGGGGCGGGGGTCGGCTACATTCCGCCCGGTGGCCCGCACCCTGGCATCAATATCGAATATGTAATCATGAACAATAAAGGCAACGGAAATCTGAGCCGTACGCCACTAATTCTTACAATATGGAAATCTTTATCGCCGATTACATTAAATCCATTTTACGCTTTGAACCTATTAAAGAGGCGCTCTGGCCATATTGTTTATTAGGGATATCTGATTCTCCGGAGCGTCGTTTTGCCCTCCACATCCGACAATTTTGAGCGCATCGCGGTTTCACAGGCGGAACTGAACCCGTTCCTCATCGCCCACGAGCGCTTCGTGACCTATCAAGGCGGCAAGCGCGCCCAGCTGGGCAGGCACCGTCTGGATGGGTTGACCTCGCAAATCGGAACCTGGTCGAGGCCGATTTCACCGCCGCATCTCTTGTCGGCGCCACCTTGTATGGCTCGAACCTCGAACGCGCCAATTTCTATTGCGCCGATCTGCGCGGATGCAATCTGCAGGCGACGAAGCTCGTGCGTGCGGACCTGCGCGGCGCCGGTTTCAAGGGCGCGTCCCTCTCCTACGCCATTCTGGACGGGGCCGATCTGCGCGCGGCCCGCATGATGATTGTCGGCGCAGACGGGGCCGCGCTGATAGACCCCAACAATCAGAACGCCCCGATGCACGTCCCCGATGGCGTCGACTTCTCGAACTGCTCTCTGAAGAATGCGTCCTTCGGCAATGCCAGGCTCGACAACGCCGATTTCGGCGGCGCGATTCTGGAAGGCGTGAAATTCAATGGCGCGAAACTCAAGAATGTGAGCTTCCGGGGTGCGGTTTTGATGGGTGTCGATCTGACGAGCTTCAACCTTCCGCCGGAAGCCCTTGAGGGCTGCGTTCTGGACGTCACTCCCGAAGCACATGCCAAGATTCCTCAGCTCAAGGAGATGCTGGCGTCGCACGAGGCTTGGATTTCAAACGGCATGAACGATGGCAAGCCGGCGTCGCTGGACGCGGAGGATCTTCGGCCCTTGGGCGATTTTCCCGCCGGCAGGCGCTTGGCGGGACTGTCGGCGCGCAAAGCCATCGCCATTGGCGTCAGTTTGTCCGATTGCGCACTTCAGGCCGTCAAATTCGACCAGGCGGATCTTCGCGCCGTCGACTTTTCGGGCGCAGACCTGCGTGGCGCATCGTTCCGTGGCGCAAATCTATCGCACGCCGTGTTCGCGCGTGCACGGATCGGTGCGCTCAAACTGGCGGGCGGCGGCGAGATTTGCACCGATTTTGCCGATGCCGTTGTCGATCAAAACCAGCTCCTCGATGCCGTTCTTGATCGCACCCTTCCCGAGATGGGCATCCATTGACAAGGCGGGCCGGTATCCCAGCCGGCCGGAACGACCTCTAAAGGATCAGCGCGTGTCCAATAGCCGAAGTGCCGAATTGACCTCCGATGGATCACGCCTCCTCTTGATCCGCACGATTTTGTTCATGGCGGTGACCGCTGCTGGCTGTGGTGTTTCTCATCGTCTCGACCGTCGGCAAGTGCCGGTTCTAAAGAACCCCTAAGGCAGTCATCGCCACGGCGCACCGGGTAAGACCGGCCTGCTCGATAGCTGATCGTCACAGACACGGTTGCGAGGTTACCTGAAGATGCTGCGCCAGGGGCTTTGACGAGTTGCCAGCCTATAGTCGAAGCGTTCCCGATGGGGCGCACTCCAAATTCGCGTCCAAATGTGCCCCTTGCAGGTTAACGCAAGCAGGTCACGGAGGACCGCGCGCATCCGCCTGCCCATTTCGGCTCTCCCGATTGACCCGTATCAAACCAATTGCGGAAATATGCGGGTAAATCCTGCGAGCTGGACCGGGGAACACAACGACCATGCCGATCAGGGCCCGAATTCTTCTGGCAATCTTGCTCGCCGCGATACTGGGCGGCGGCGCCTGGTTCTATCTGCAGCGCACGGCGCCGCAGCCGGCATCGACGCTGACGCTGTATGGCAATGTCGACATCCGCGAGGTGCAGCCGACCTTCAATGCCAGCGGCCACATCACGGCGATGCTGGTGCAGGAAGGCGCGACGGTGAAGAAGGGCCAGCTGCTCGCGACGCTGGACGATACGCGCTATGCGGCGACGCTCGCGCAAGCCAAGGCCACCGCGGCGGCGGCGCGCGTGACCGCTATGAACGACGAGGTCAATTACCGGCGCTATGCGTCGCTGGCCCGCACCAGCGCGGCCTCGAAGCAGCAGCGCGACAATGCCAAGGCCGTGCTCGATGCGGCGCAGGCCTCCTATGACGCGGCCGTCGCCGCCGTGGCGCTGGCGCAACGCAATTTCGATGACACCAAGCTCTATGCGCCGTCCGATGGCGTGATCGAGGACCGGATCCTGCAGCCCGGCGACATGGCCTCGCCCTCGGCGCCGGTGTTCACCATGGCGCTGCCGAGCCCGCTTTGGGTGCGCGCCTATGTGCCCGAGAGCGATGTCGGCAAGGTGCGTCTTGGCCAGGCCGCGACCGTCGCCACCGACAGCTATCCGGGCCGCACCTATCACGGCTGGATCGGCTATCTCTCGCCCACGGCCGAATTCACGCCCAAGACCGTGGAGACGCCGGAGCTGCGCACGGCGCTGGTCTATCAGATGCGGGTCTATGTCTGTGACGGCCGTGGCGAACTGAGGCTCGGCATGCCGGCCACGGTGCATATCGATCTGAGCCGGCCTGCCGCCAAGGCGCCGCCCGGCTGCGGCAGCGCCCATGCCGCCGGATCCTGACGCCGCGCCAGCCCTGCGAACTCGACGATGTGCGCCGCAGCTTTCGCACCGGCAAGCGCATCGTCACGGCCCTCGACGGGATCAGCGCCACCGCGCGCCGCGGCGCCGTCACCGGCCTGATCGGACCGGACGGCGCCGGCAAGACCACCTTGATGCGGCTGATCGCCGGCCTGCTGCGCGCCGATGCCGGCCGGATCGCAGTGCATGGGCATCGATGTCGCGCGCGATCCGCTGGGGGTGCAGGCCAGGCTTGGCTACATGCCGCAACGCTTCGGCCTCTATGAGGATCTCAGCGTGCAGGAGAACCTCGACCTCTATGCCGATCTGCAAGGCGTGCCGAAGGCCGCGCGGAAGGAGCGCTACACCGAACTGCTCCACATGACGGGGCTTGGCCCCTTCACCGCGCGCATGGCCGGGCGGCTGTCGGGCGGCATGAAGCAGAAACTGGGGCTGGCCTGCACCCTTGTCCATCCACCCGAACTGCTGTTGCTCGATGAGCCGACCGTGGGCGTGGATCCGGTGTCGCGGCGCGAGCTGTGGGAGATCATCGACCATCTGACCGGCAGCGCGCAGGTGACGGTGCTGTTCAGCACGGCCTATCTGGATGAGGCCGAACGCTGCGATACGGTGCTGCTGCTGCATGAAGGCCGGCTGCTGGGCAGCGGGCCGCCGGCCGGCTTCACGGCCGAAATGGATGGGCACAGCTTCTTTGCCACCGCCAAGCTGGGGCGGCGGAAATTGCAGGCGCGCTTGGCCCATGCGCCCGGTGTCATCGATGCGGTGATCCAGGGCAGCCGCGTGCGCGTGGTGACGGCCGCCGCCGAGGCGCCCGATCCCGCGGTGCTGGCGCCCGGCGTGCCGGACCTGACATTGACGCCAACCCCGCCGCGCTTCGAGGACAGCTTCGTTGCCAGATTGCGCGCCGGCGTCGCCGCGGACCAGCCCGCGGCCGCGACGGAGCCGGCAGCGCGCGCATCCGCTTCGGCGAATGCGTCCAGGGATGTGATTGCGGTTCAGCATCTCACCCGCCGCTTCGGCGATTTCGTGGCGGTCAATGATGTCAGCTTCACGGTCGCGCGCGGCGAGATCTTCGGCCTGCTGGGCGCCAATGGCGCGGGCAAGTCCACGACCTTCCGGATGCTGTGCGGCCTGCTGCCGCCATCCGGCGGCACCTTGCAGGTGGCCGGGTTCGATCTGCGCAAGGCCGCGGCGCCGGCGCGCGGCCGGATCGGCTATATGGCCCAGCGCTTCTCGCTCTATGGCGATCTGTCGGTGCGGCAGAATTTGCGCTTCTTCAGCAGCGCCTACCGCCTCTCCGGCGCGCGCCAGCGCACGCGCATCGACTGGGCCGTGACCGAGTTCGATCTCGGCCCGATGCTCGACGCCACCGCGCGCGACCTGCCGCTCGGCTACAAGCAGCGCCTGGCGCTGGCCTGTGCGCTGATGCACGAGCCGGACATCCTGTTCCTCGACGAACCCACCTCCGGCGTCGATCCGCTGGCCCGGCGCGAGTTCTGGCAACGCATCAATGCGCTGGCGGAAGCCGGCGTGACCGTGCTGGTCACGACGCATTTCATGGAGGAAGCCGAATATTGCGACCGGCTGGTGATCATGGCGCAGGGCAGCGTGCTGACCGCCGGAGAACCGGAGGCGATCAAGGCCGCGGCGCGAACGGCGCAACTGCCTGACCCGACCATGGAAGACGCCTTCATCGCCGTGATTGAAGCGGCGGCAACACCGGCGGAGGCGGCATGAGCATCGGCTCCGCTCCAGCGCCTGCGCGGATTGCTGCGCAAGGAGTTCCTGCAGATCCTGCGCGATCCTTCCGCGCTTGGCCATCGCCTTCCTGCTGCCGGCGGTGCTGCTGCTCATCTTCGGCGATGGCGTCTCGATGGATGCGCGCAATATCCCGCTGGCCGTGGTCGTGCAGCAGCCGAGCGCGCTTGCGACAAGCTTCACCAGCCAGTTCGAGCAGTCGCCCTTCTTTCGTCCGCACCATTATCTGACCATCCAGGCTGCCGAGAAGGCGATGACGGCGCGCACGGTGCAGGCCATCATCTGGCTGCCCAGCGATTTCGCCCGCAAGGCGGAGGCCGCGCGGCAATTCGCCGATCGGCGTCATCGTCAACGGCGTCGATGCCAACAATGCCCGCATCGTCGAAGGCTATGTCCAGCAGGTCTGGTCGAACTGGCTCGTCACGCGCGCCCGGGCCGCCGGGCGCGCAGCCGCCCTGCCGATCGCCGTCGAGCGGCAGGTCCGCTTCAACCCGGCGGTGAACAGCCGCAACTATCTGGTGCCGGGCCTGATCGCCGTCATCATGACGTTGACCGGCGCCTTGCTCACGGCGCTGGTGATCGCGCGCGAATGGGAACGCGGCACGATGGAAGCGCTGATGGTGACCCGCGTGACCATGCGGGAAATTCTGCTGGCCAAGCTCATCCCCTATTTCCTGCTCGGCATGGGCGGCATGGCGGCTTCGGTGGCGATGGCCGTGTTCCTGTTCGGCGTGCCGCTCCATGGCTCGATTGCCGTGCTGACGGGGGTATCGGCCCTGTTCATGCTGGCGGCGCTGGGCATGGGGCTGCTGATTTCCAGCTTCGCGCGCAACCAGTTCGTGGCCGGGCAGATCGCGATCATCACCACCTTCCTGCCGGCCTTCATCCTCTCCGGCTTCGTCTTCGACATTTCCAGCATGCCCAGCGCCGTGCAGGTGATCACCCACATCGTGGCCGCCCGCTATTTCGTCGCGACCCTGCAATCGCTGTTTCTGGCCGGCGATGTGTGGTCCGTCATCTGGCCCAATGCGGCGGCCCTGGCCGTGATGGCCGTGATCTTCCTGGGCGCGGCGCGGGCCATCACGCACAAGCGGCTGGATTGACGGACATGTGGCGGCAGGTTCTCGCGCTGATCGTCAAGGAATTGCTCGCGGTCCTGCGGGACCCGAAGAGCCGCATGGTGCTGATCGGCCCGCCGCTGATCCAGCTCATGGTGTTCGGCTATGCCGCCACCTACGATCTCAATCATGTTCCGATTGCGATCTACGACCAGGATCACAGCGCCGCATCGCGCGATCTTGTGGCCCGCTTCACCGGTTCACCGACCTTTCGCCTTGTCGACACGCTGCACAGCGACCACCGGATCGATGCGCTGATCGATTCGCGTCAGGTGCAGATGGTGCTGGTCATCGACCGGCGCTTCACGCGGAACCTTCTGACGAAGAAAGCCGGCGCCGGTGCAGATGATCGTCGACGGCCGCAATTCCAACACGGCCCTGCTGATCAGCGGCTATGCCAACACCATCCTCAGCGATTTCGCGCTGGGCTGGGGCGCGGCACATGGCGCGCCGCCCCGCCGGCGGTGCTGGCCATCCGCGCCCGCTACAATCCGACCTTGAATTCGCACTGGTTCATTGTGCCCGGCATCGTGGCGCTGCTGACGCAGGTGATCACCCTGCTGGTCGTGGGCCTGTCGATTGCCCGCGAGCGCGAGACCGGCACCTTCGACCAGCTTCTGGTCACGCCGCTCAGGCAGATCGATATCCTTCTGGGCAAGGGGCTGCCCGGCCTGTTGATCGGCACGGTCGAGGCCTCGGTGATCATCGCCGCCACCGTCTGGTGGTTCGAGGTCCCGCTGCGCGGCGGGCTGCTGCCGCTCTATTTCGGCCTGTTCCTGTTCGTGATTGCGGTCACCGGGATTGGCCTGATGATCTCGGCGCTGTCGCTGACGCAGCAGCAGGCGCTTCTGGGCGCGTTCATGTTCATGGTGCCGTCCATCATTCTGTCGGGTTTCGCCACCCCGATCGCCAACATGCCGGGCTGGGTGCAGACGCTGACCTTGTTCAATCCCATGCGCTATTTCCTGGTGATCGTGCGCAGTGTGTTCCTCGAAGGCGCAAGCCTGTCTTCGCTCGACCTCGCAATACTGGCCGATGGCGGTGATCGGCGTGGTGACGCTGGCCGCGGCCGGCTGGCTCTTCCGCAGAAGAATGACGTAGACGGACGGTTTGTCGCAGTCCGGGCCTGATTTTGGCTGGTATTTGGCCGCCGCGGCTGCGACATGTGATCGACGACCACATTGATGTCAAATTCGGATTCTTAGGAACGGTCCGTCATTTTCCGGGAGAGGCCATTGAACCCGAACCTATCGCGCCGCGGGCTCCTTACGGCGGGCACGGCACTTCTCATTGCCGGCAAAGCCGGCGCGGCCACATTTGCGGCTGCGCAGGCCGGCGCCGTCAATATGGATCTGGTGCGGCGGGCGATCGCCGCCATGCACCGGCGCAAGGCAGATCTGACGGCGATGGATCGGCTCGCGGTGGTCGATTTTTCGCTCGCCTCGTGCACGCCGCGCATGCATCTCATCGACCTGGAGAAAAGCACGATCCGCAGTGTTCTGGTGGCCCATGGGCGCGGATCGGATCCCCACTTCACAGGCTGGCTGACCCGCTTTTCGAATGCCCCAGGCTCCTATGCGAGCTCCGCCGGAAGCTATGTGACCGGCCCTGCCTATGTCGGCGAGCACGGACGTTCCTTGCGGCTCGCCGGGATGGACAACACGAATTCGAATGCCGAAGAGCGCGCGATCGTGATCCACGCGGCCTGGTATGTGAACGAGGCGCAGGCGAAGACGGCCGGAAAGATCGGCAGAAGCGAAGGCTGCTTCGCGGTCGCGGCGCGTCGCTTGACCCGGTGCTGTCCCATCTGGGCACCGGGCGTTTCCTCTACGCCGAAAAGTTGGGCGCGCGTTCGGCGGTTTCACGGGACAGCTTCTGATGTTCGCGGTTCTGTGATCGCGTGAGAGGACCTTCGACGCCAGATCTTCGCGGACGGCGGCGGCTTCTCCAAATGTAGGAATTTCTCTGATCGAATAGCTGAACCGGATCAGCGGCGTCGAAATCCGTACCCTTTGGCCGCAGTCAGGAGCTTCGGAGAATGATGGTCGGAGAGAGATGAATTCGGGCGCTGGCGCGGTTCACCCGCTCAAGAGCATGGCGGAGGAACCGCGCGAATGGCGGCCCTTTTGGGCACCGCGCAGCTCCGAGAGAATTTCCGTCTGGCCTAGACTGGCGGAGAGATGGAGTTCTGAGATCGAACCCTCTCCAATTTCAATTCGCTCTGCGAATTCCAACGCGCCAGTCTCAGCTGCTACCTGAACACGTCTAAGATGTGTGGCATTCCAGATAGTGGCGTGGTCGAGACATTCGAGCCCGATCGAACCGATAACCCGCTCGACAAAACAGTTCTGCCACGTTGACTGAAGAGAAATCGGTCGATCACGGATACTCATTGATCGCAGCCAGCGACTGAAGAACCCACCATAGGCGCCGTCGTTATCTCGGATGCACGCGGCGACAATGTCCAGCTCCTCGTTCGCGCAGGCTGCCGCCTAGCACAATGAAGCGCGAAGAGAAGCTTCAGCAGAAGTCAAAGGGAGGCGACCACGAGGACGCCTGAGCGACCCTCTGCGGACGCGAAGAGACGCGGTGTCGATAGCGCTGCACGCACTTGCCGATACCGGACATTTCGGACCGACGCAGAAGATTGCACGTATAGGGCCCGGCGGAGAAGAAATGTGGCCGCGCTGCCGAGATCGTGGGGTGGCAGCACTCACTTAGATTGGAAGAAACTTCAAGCTCCAGTTCGTCCCAAAGCCATTATTCAAGACCTTTTGCCGACCCTACCAGACAAGTATTCGCCGTTACAAAAGAACGGGAATGGTCGCGTCGTCGTCTCAGGCAGCATTATCCCCAGCGCGAAGACGATAGCCGACGCCCTGTTCCGTCAGGATCAAACTGGGCTGCTGCGGGTCTGGCTCGAGCTTTTGCCGCAACGCGCGGATGTAAATCCGTAGGTATTGCACATCTGTCTCGCTGCCCCACACTTCATGGAGGATCAGCTTGTGCGTTACAACCTTGCCGGCATGGGCGACCAGCAGACGCAAGAGATCGTATTCGCGGCGTGTGAGCTTCACCTCATGGCCCCGCACCGTCACAATCCGGCGGACGAGATCGACCGTCAGGTCGCCGCTCTTGAAGATGGGCTTTTCTCCGTCCCGCTGTAAGCGATGGCGCACGGCGGCGCGAATGCGGGCGAGGAGCTCCTCCATACCGAACGGTTTGGTGACGTAATCGTCCGCGCCCATATCGAGCGCGGTTACTTTTCCGCTCTCATCCGTGCGGCTGGAGAGGACGATGATCGGGGTGGCCGAGCCGGTCTCACGCACCTGCCGGATCACGTCGAATCCGCTGAGCCCCGGCAGGCCGAGATCGAGAATGAGTACGTCGATCCGCCCGCGCTTGAGCGCCATTAGCGCTGCCTCCCCGCTCTCCACCTCGCTGACCAGATAACCTTCGGCGGTCAACGCCGTCCGCAGAAAGCGAAGGATGTTTGGTTCGTCGTCCACCACGAGTACACGCAACGGTCCCGGTGCAATGCTCATTCGTGCAGCTCCGGGACCTTGCCCGCGGCCGGCATTGTGACGCTGAACACGGCCCCGCTATAATCGGGCCGGTTTCGCGCCACGATGGTGCCTCCCATGGCCTCGACAAAGCCCCGGCATATCGCAAGTCCGAGGCCCGTGCCCGCCCGCTTGTGATCCGCCGCCTGCACGCGATGGAATTTGTCGAAGACCAGTTCCAAGGCATCGGACGGAATTCCGGGGCCACTGTCGATGACCTCCAATTGCACATTGTCTCCCCGGCTGTGGGCTGCAATCTCCACAGGCGTACCAGCCGGCGCATATTTTGCCGCATTGTCCAGAAGGTTGAAGAGAACCTGCTCGAACAGAACCGGATCTACGCGGGCCGGTGGCAGATCGGGGTCTATCGTCACTTTCACGCTATGGCCTGCAAGGACTGGCGAGGCCCGGCGCAAGGCGCTGCCGACGATGTCGCCGAGATCGGCCGCCTCGGTTCGCGGCTGGAGCGCACCGGATTCGAGTTTTGTCATATCCAGAAGATTGGCGATGAAGCGGTTGAGCCGTTCTGCCTCTGCTTCAATCGTCTGGACAAGGTCCGCGCGCGCCGCCGGGGCGCAGCGTGTCGCCATAGCTTTTCAGGCTTGTCGCCGAACCCAGGATCGAAGCCAGTGGGGTGCGCAGGTCGTGAGAGATTGATGTCAAAAGCGCCGCGCGCAGGCGTTCGGTTTCCGCGGCGATCCGTGCCCGATCGATGTCTTCAGACAGATTGATCCGCTCGATGGCCAGCGCGGTTTGATCGGCCAGCGAGTCAAACAGGCGGCGCTGGTCCGGCGTGAGCAGCGGTCCGGGTTTATCGGAATCAAGACCAACGATGCCAACGATGCCGCGGCCCGTGCGCATCGGCAGGAACAAGCGTTTGGCGCCTGGCAGCGTGTCCGCGCCGCGGCCGGCCGCGGTACCATGCTCCCAGACCCATTTGGCCGCCGCAAGATCGGCCTCATCCAGCGTGTCCTCGGGCGGATATCCACTGCGGATTGCTATGCTCTCGCCTTCCGGCAGCAGGAGAACGACCCGCAGCTTCAGCATATGCGAAATCTGGTAAGCCGTCGCCCATAAGAGGTCGTCGAGTTCCACGATGCCGGTCAGTTTGCGGCTGAAGAGGTAGAGATCTTCGGTGACCCGCGCGCGCGAACGTGCCGTCACCGCCTGCGCGCGAACCCGGGCGGCCAGATTGCTGGCTACCACTGCCACCACCGCGAAGAAGAACAGCGCGACGATGTTTTCCGGCGCGGCGATAGTGAATGTGTAAAGCGGCGGAAAGAAGAAGAAATTGTACACCAGAACACTGGCCAGGCTCGCAAGGAGCGCCGGCCACAGGCCATAGGCCACCGCGCTCGCCAACACTGCAGTCAGAAACACGAGCGAGACATTGTTGGTGTCTACCACCTGGCGGAGCACGAGGCCGACCACCAAAGCAGCCGCAACGAAACCAAGGCTCGCCATATGGGCGCGCGGTTCGAAAGGCGGCGGCAGCGAGCTGAGAGTGGTGCCAAATGCCGCCGCCTGATCCCTTGATTCCGCCGGTTCGGTCTGAGGAATGATATGGACACTGATATCGCTGGCGCGGCGCACGACCTCGTGCGCAAAGGTCCGCCGGAACAGCTCGACCCAGCGAGGCCGTCGCACGGCGGACAGAACTATGTGGGTGAAATTGTTGGCGCGCGCGTAGTCGATAATGGCGTCTGCCGCATCGGCGGCCGGCAAGGTGATCGCCTGGCCGCCGAGCCGCTCGGCCACGCGCAGAGCCTCGGCGATGCGGTCGCGATCGGTTTCACTTAGCCTTTCGCTATGGCCGGTCTCGATATAGATCGCAGACCAGGACGCGCGAAGCCGGTCGGCAAGGCGTCGCGCAAAGCGGACAAGAGCAGCGCCGTTGGGACGTTCATTGACGCAGACGAGGACGCGCTCGCTTGCCTCCCATGGGCCCTGGATGGCGTGCGAGCGCATGTAATTGAGCACTTGCTCGTCCACGCGCTGCGCGGTCCGGCGCAGGGCCAGCTCGCGCAAGGCCGCGAGATTGCCGGGCAGGAAGTAGTGGCGGACGGCGCGGGCGGCGGTTTCCGCGACATAGACCTTGCCCTCTTTCAGGCGCTGCAGCAGATCCTCGGGCGTCAGATCGACCAGTTCGATGTCGTCGGCCCGGTCGAGGATGGAGTCCGGAACGCATTCGCGGACGCGGATGCGGGTGATCTTCGCGACCACATCGTTGAGACTTTCCAGATGCTGGACATTGAGGGTCGTGTAGACGTCGATCCCCGCGCCCAGCAGCTCCTCCACATCGAGATAGCGCTTGGCGTGGCGGCTACCCGGTACGTTGCTGTGTGCCAGTTCGTCGACAAGGACGAGCGCCGGTTTGCGCTGGAGGATCGCATCGAGGTCCATCTCCGCCATCACCCGGCCCTTATAGGCGGAGCGCTTCTTGGGGATCGTCTCGAACCCCTTCGTCAGCATTTCGGTCTCGATGCGGCCATGGGCTTCGACTACTCCAATGGCGACATCGACACCTTCGAACTGACGCTGGCGGGCCTGCTGCAGCATCTCATAGGTCTTGCCGACGCCCGGGGCCGCCCCCAGGAACACCTTCAGCCGGCCGCGCCCTTCCTGCTGCGCCGCTTCGAGCAGGGCTTCGGGCGAGGGACGCGCGTCGCTGTCAGGCCGGCCATCGGTCATCGTGCTGTGCCTTGTCCTCCATGTGCAGTCTAGGCCAGGCCAAGGCGCGCCGCACGCCGCCCG
The DNA here is from genome assembly GCA_963822185.1 of uncultured Pseudomonadota bacterium. Classification (GTDB taxonomy): domain Bacteria; phylum Pseudomonadota; class Alphaproteobacteria; order Micropepsales; family Micropepsaceae; genus Rhizomicrobium. Next base: position 17,264 of record CAWGGT010000004.1, on the reverse strand, counting down.
TCAGCGGCGCGGCATCGCGTCCAGGGCGAGGTTCAGCGCCAGCACATTGACATGCGGCTCGCCAATGACGCCCAGAACCCGATCTTCAATGTGGGCATGGACCAGCTGGCGCAGGCGCCCCGCCGGTAGCCCTCGGTCCTTGGCGATTCGGGGGAGCTGGAACAGCGCTGCCGCCGGGGTGATGTCGGGGTCGAGACCGCTTGCCGAACTCGTCACCAGATCGACCGGCACGGGCACAGAGGGATTTTCGACATGGAGCCTGCCCGCCTCCGCCCTGACCCGCGCCGCGAGCACCCTCGAGGTGGGGCCGAGATTGGACGCAGCGGATGCGCCGGCATTGTAGGGCGGTGTGGTTGCCGAAGGGCGCCCGTGGAAATAGCGCGGGCTTGTGAAAGCCTGACCGATCAAGGCAGAGCCGATCACCCGTCCTTTCTCCGCGATCAGGCTGCCATGCGCCTGGTAGGGAAAGGCAAGATCGGCGATCCCGGTGACGACCAGCGGATAGGCCACACCGGTGAGAAGCGTCATCAGGGCCATCATCGAGATGGCAGGCCAGATCTGCTTGAGCATGGAAGCCTCCTTCAGGCCAGGCCAATGGCGGAGACCGCCATATCGATGAGCTTGATGCCGATGAACGGCACCACCAGCCCGCCAAGCCCATAGACGAGCAGGTTGCGGCGCAGGATGCTGGCCGCGCTGGCTGGCCGGTAGGCAACGCCCGACAGCGCCAGCGGGATGAGCGCCACGATGATCAGCGCATTGAAGATGATCGCCGACAGGATTGCGCTTTGCGGGCTCGAGAGCCCCATGATGTTGAGCGCGCCAAGACCCGGATAGACGCTGACGAAGATCGCCGGGATGATCGCGAAATATTTTGCGACATCGTTGGCGATCGAGAAGGTGGTCAGCGCGCCGCGCGTCATCAGCAGCTGCTTGCCGATCTCGACGACTTCGATGAGCTTGGTCGGGTCGCTGTCGAGGTCGACCATGTTGCCGGCTTCGCGGGCGGCCATGGTGCCGGTGTTCATGGCCACGCCGACATCGGCCTGAGCGAGCGCCGGCGCATCGTTGGTGCCATCGCCGCACATGGCGACAAGCTTTCCCTTGGCCTGTTCGGCGCGGATGAGCTCCAGCTTGGCCTCCGGCGTGGCTTGCGCCAGAAAGTCGTCGACTCCGGATTCAGCCGCGATGGCCGCGGCTGTCATCGGATTGTCACCCGTGATCATGACGGTACGGATGCCCATCTGTCTGAGCGCGGCGAAGCGCTCACGGATGCCGCCCTTGACGATGTCCTTGAGGTGGACGACGCCGAGGAGGCGACCGTTCCTGGCGACGGCGAGCGGCGTGCCGCCAGATTTCGCGACCCGCTCAGCGATGACATTGATCCCACGCTTGGTGAAATCGTCGGCGCCGCTCGCGCATTTCAGGATCGCATCGACGGCCCCCTTTCGGATGGTGGTGTCGCCGAGGTCGATGCCGCTGAGACGCGTCTGCGCCGTGAAGGGGACGAACACCGCCTCCATCGGCGCCTTTGCGCGCTCGATGGTTCCATACTTCTCCTTGGCGAGCGTGACGATGGATCGCCCTTCCGGCGTCTCGTCCGCCAGCGAGGCGAGCTCAGCCGCCTCGGCAAGCTCGCGCTCCTCGACGCCCTGCAGCGGCAGGAACTCGGCCGCCTGGCGGTTCCCAAGCGTGATGGTGCCGGTCTTGTCGAGCAGCAGCGTGTCCACATCGCCGGCTGCTTCGACCGCGCGGCCGGACATGGCGAGCACGTTGAAGCGCACCAGCCGGTCCATGCCGGCAATGCCGATGGCGGACAACAACGCACCGATGGTGGTCGGAATCAGCGTCACGAACAGCGCGACCAGCACCAGCACGCTGATATGGCCGCTGGCATAGGCGGCAAAGCTTGGGATCGTCGCCACCGCAAAGACGAAGATCAGCGTCATTCCGGCCAGGAGGATGTTGAGCGCAATCTCGTTGGGGGTCTTCTGCCGTGAGGCGCCTTCCACCAGCGCAATCATGCGATCGAGGAAGCTCGAACCCTTGGTCGCCGTGATCTTCACGACGATCGAGTCGGACAGGACGCGCGTGCCGCCGGTGACGGCCGAGCGATCGCCGCCGGATTCGCGGATCACAGGCGCGCTCTCGCCCGTGATCGCGGATTCGTCCACCGACGCCACGCCCTCGATCACGTCACCGTCGGACGGGATCAGTTCACCGGCCTCCACCAGCACGAGATCACCCCGCTCCAGGTCGAAAGCCGGGACCGAGCGGTAGACGCGCATCTCCTGATTGGCGAGCTTCTTGGCCCGCGTTTCGACCTTGGTCTTGCGCAGGCTGGCGGCCTGCGCCTTGCCGCGTCCCTCGGCCACCGCCTCGGCAAGATTGGCAAACAGGATCGTGAACCAGAGCCAGAGATTGATCTGGAAGGAGAACCCCAGATCGCCGGCGCCGATGGCAATGTCGCGGATGAAGAGGATCGTCGTCAGGCTTGCCACGATCTCCACCACGAACATGACCGGATTGCGGGCCATTTTGCGGGGATTGAGCTTCAGGAACGCCTGCACGATGGCCGGGATGAGAATCGTCCGGTCGGTCATGGTTGTAACGGGCATGCGTTTGCGCAGTTTGTGTTCCATGGAATCCACTCAGAAGTGCTGGCCGGGCAGCATCGCGAAATGCTCCGCGATGGGGCCGAGTGTCAGAGCCGGGAAGAAGGTGAGACCGCCCACAATCAGAATGACGCCCGTGAGCAACCCCACCCAAAGCACGCCGGTCGTCGGGAAGGTGCCCGCGGAGGCGGGCACGTCTTCTTGGCCGCGAGGGAGCCGGCGACCGCCATCATCGGCACGATGACGAGGAAGCGGCCGATCAGCATGGCGAGCCCGAGCGTCGCATTGTAGAAGGGCGTGTTCGCGTTCAGCCCTGCGAAGGCGCTGCCATTGTTGCCGGTGGCCGAGCTGAAAGCGTAGAGGATTTCGCTGAAGCCGTGCGGGCCGGCGTTGGTGAGGCTGGAGAGACCTTGCGGCACCACCACCGCCAGGGCGGTGAAGCCGAGGATCGACAGCGGCAGGATCAGGATCGCGAGCATGGCCATCTTGACTTCCCGCGCCTCGATCTTCTTGCCCAGATATTCTGGCGTGCGCCCCACCATCAGGCCGGCGATGAACACGGCCAGGATGGCGAAGAGGAGCATGCCGTAAAGGCCCGAGCCGACGCCGCCGAACACGATCTCGCCGAGCTGTATGTTCAGCATCTCTATGAGCCCGCCCAGTGGCGTGTAGCTGTCATGCACGGAGTTGACCGAGCCGTTCGAGGCATCGGTCGTCGCCGTCGCCCAGATCGCGGAATTGGCGATGCCGAAACGCACCTCCTTGCCTTCCATATTGCCGCCGGTCTGCAAGGGCCCCGGTTTGGCATCTACATGCGGCGCGGCAATGGCGGGGCTCGGCGCGCTCTCGGCCCAGTAGGTGGCGCCCGTCGCGCCGAGGAAGAGCACGGCCATGACAGCGAATATCGCCCATCCCTGGCGCGTATTCTTGACCATCACGCCGAAGGTATAGGTCAGCGCCGCACTGATCGCGAGGATCGCCCACATCTCGATGAGGTTGGAGATGGCGTTGGGATTCTCGAACGGGTGCGCAGAATTCACATTGAAGAAGCCGCCGCCATTGGTGCCGAGCTGTTTGATCGCGATCTGTGAGGCTGCGGGTCCTTGCGCAATGACCTGCCTTGCGCCCTCAAGCGTTGTCGCATGGGTGTAGGTATCGAAGTTCTGCGGCACACCGAGCCAGACCAGCACCAGCGCCATCACGAACGAGAGCGGCAGAAGGATGTAGAGTGTACCGCGGGTCAGATCGACCCAGAAATTGCCCACAGTCTTGGCAGACGCGCGCGCAAAACCGCGGATCAGCGCGATGGCAAGCGCGATGCCGGCCGCCGCGGAAACGAAATTCTGCACGGTCAGCGCGGCCATCTGCGTGAGATAGCTCATCGTCGTCTCGCCGCCATAGCCCTGCCAGTTGGTGTTACTGGAAAAGCTGATGGCGGTGTTGAACGCTGAAGCCGGTGACACGGCACCGAGGTGCTCGGGATTGAGCGGCAGGAAGCCCTGCAAGCGCTGCAACGCATATGTGAACAGAAACGCGGCGGCGCTGAACATCAGCATGGAGATCGCATAGACCGTCCAGTGCTGCTCCTTGTCGTCGGCGATCCGGCAGAAGCGGTAGATCAGGCGCTCAAGAGGTTGCAGCAGCCCGGAAAGAAAAACGCGTTCACCCTCGAAGACACGGGCAATGTAAAGCCCGAGCGGCTTCACGCTTGCCGTGACCAGCAGCGCATAAAGCGCAATCTGAACCCAACCGTTAAGTGTCATGGAAGGTGCCTCAGAAATCTTCGGGGCGCAAAAGCGCGTAGGTGAGATAGATCAGGATCGCGAGCGTGATGCCGGCGCCCAGCCACAGATCGAGTGTCATCGCCGCCTCACAACCGCTCGGTGGCGGTGATGTAGAGAATGGCGAGGGCAAAGAATGCGAGCCCCACCAGGACATAGAGAAAATCGGACATCGCCGGCCTTCCGTTTGGGTGGCGCGGACTGTCCTTCCGCCGGGATATAAATTCGAGCAGCCCCGGAGGGTGGTTTCATATAAATCCCATATAAATCTGATGCCCAGAGGCCGCCGAACCGGCCCGTCAAGATTGTTTCGGCACGACGGCCCGCGTATGCCCTCTGCACCTTCAGGCGATGCCGTTCCGTCGCGGGGAAACCCTCCTGCTCGGCGCGGCATTGAGGGCGTGGGTTTGGCGAAGACGGCAGCCCCGCGGACCTGCACAGTCGCCCTTGATCGGAAGATGATTTGTGAACGATCAAACCCATCCGGACAGCGACAAGACGCCGGAGAATACATCTGGCGGAGAGCCGCCAGCGGCCCCCACCTCTCCGGCCGGTCATGCCAGCCAGCGCACCTGGGCACTGACCTTGGGCGCGCTCGGCGTCGTCTATGGCGACATCGGAACGAGCCCGCTCTATGCGCTTCGCGAGTTTGTCCTCGCCACCGGCGGCGCCGCGCCCGGACCAATGGCCGTCCTGGGTTCGCTCTCTTTGATCTTCTGGTCGCTGATCATCGTCGTGACCGTCAAATATGTCCTCTTCATTATGCGCGCCGACAATGACGGCGAAGGTGGCGTACTGGCGCTCGCGACCCTCGCCCACCGCACACCCGGCCTAAGCCGCCGGATGAAGACGGTCATCGGGCTGTCGGCCATCGTTGGTCTGGCGTTGTTCTATGGCGACGGCATGCTGACCCCCGCGATTTCCGTTCTGTCCGCGGTCGAAGGGCTCACCGTCGAAAGCAAGGCGCTTGAACCTCTCATCCTGCCTTTGGCGCTGGTGATCCTCGTCGGCTTGTTCCTGTTCCAGAGCTACGGGACGGCGAAGATCGGACGGCTGTTCGGTCCGATCATGGTGATCTGGTTCGCCACGCTTTCGGGGCTCGGGATCGCTTCGATCTTGCACACGCCGTCCGTGCTGTACGCGCTCAGTCCGTACTATGCCGTGCATGTGTTCGTGGCCGAGCCCTGGACGGCCTTCGTCGCGCTGGGATCGGTTGTGCTGGCTGTGACGGGCTGCGAAGCGCTCTATGCCGATATGGGGCATTTCGGGAAGGGGCCAATCCGCTATGCGTGGCTCTATTTCGTTTTGCCGGCGCTGCTTCTGAACTATTTCGGGCAGGGCGCTGCAATCCTGCGCGAGCCGCACCGCGCGGCGACCGCCTTCTACAGCGTCGTGCCGCATTGGGCGCATTTCCCGATGCTGATCCTGTCGACCATGGCGACGATCATCGCGTCGCAGGCCGTGATCTCCGGCGTTTACTCGATCACGCGTCAGGCGGTGCAGCTCGGTCAGCTTCCGCGCATGGAAATCCGCCACACCTCGGCCATCGACCCCGGCCAGATCTATGTGCCGCGGATCAACGCCTATCTCTGCGCGGGTGTCGTGCTCATCGTGCTCCTGTTCCGCAGCTCAGGCGCCCTTGCGGCCGCTTACGGCATTGCGGTGACGGGCGTGATGGTGATCAGCACCTTCCTCGTCACGCTCGTGGCCGCCCATCAGTGGAAATGGGGTCTGCGGCTCGCCATCCCCGTGTTCGGGTTTCTGGGCCTCGTCGATCTGTTGTTCTTCACCTCCAACACGTTGAAGATCGTTGAAGGCGGCTGGTTCCCGATCTTCGTGGCGGCTTGTGTCTTCTTCGCCATGGAGACCTGGCGCGTGGGGCGGCGGCTGCATCTGGAGCGCATTCGCAACGAGTCGATTCCGATCGATCTGTTTCTGGACCGCGCAGAAAGGACGCCAATACGCGTGGCCGGTACGGCCGTATTTCTATCCGCGCGTCCCAACTCGGTTCCCGGCGCGCTGCTGCACAATCTCAAGCACAACAAATGTCTCCACGAGCGGGTGCTGCTCGTCCATGCCACCGTCGAGGACACCCCTTTCGTTCCGCCGGACAAGCGTATCGAGGTCACCAAACTCGGCAAGGGCTTCTTCGAAGTGAACCTGCATCATGGCTTCTTCGAAACGACGGATATCCCCCGCGCGCTGGAAGAGGCCCGCCCCTTGGGGATTGCCGTCGATCTCGACACGACGACATTCTTCGTGGGCCATGAGACCTTGGTCCCGTCGGAACACCCGGCCCTCGGGGCGTGGCGCACCTGGCTCTATCGGACACTTGTTCAATCGGCGCTTTCGCCCGCCCGCTTCTACCACCTGCCCCCAGGCCGCGTGGTCGAGCTTGGTGCCCAGGTGTCGATCTGAACGGACAAAAGGTGGAACGCCAATGTGCGGCCCAAGAGGACGCTCCGGAGCTGGTGTGACCTGTATCGATAGAGCGCGACCACTATGTCGCTTAAGCGAGCCGCATCTTCCGGTTGACGAACCGATCTGAGACCTCCCCGGCCGCAGCGATGTCATGGATTGTCGAAACGACGCCCGCGCCCAGTTGCCGACGCCAACTCCACGCTCGCAGGGGACCCGAATACCCTTCTACGCCACCGCCGCATTCTGATGTTGCCGTAAGCACACCCCATTCCAGGGCCAGTGCAATGTGATGCCGGTCGAGATACCGGAAAATTCGGCGCAGATCGTCCGCAGGCGCACGAGCGGCGATATCGGGGTAGATCTTAAAAACCTGAATGTGAGACCTTGCTTTCACCCACCGCGCCCGCTCGTCGAACAAACCCATATAGTGGGTTGCCGGAATCTTGCGGGAGACCGGATCGCTGGGGCAAAGCCAGAAGATATCTCCCTCCGCCGCAGCAAGAGAGGGGGTGACTGCGGCCGTGATGAAGGCGCACAAAAATATCAAAAAAGACACGGCCGTAAACGTTGATCTCATTGGAATTGCCTTGGCGCCTTCTGCGCGCGAGGGGCCTTTTCTGGCCTCTTAAGCGGAGAACCGACATGAGCTCTGTTCACAAAGCAGCCCATGAAAGCAAAAAGCCCGTTAAGCCCCCCGACTGACGGGCGCCCTAGAGGTGGTCCGATAAAAGCATCGGCGCGGCGATCAACCGTGCCCCCTCCCAACACTCAAGAATGTCATTGATTATACCCGCAAATTCGTTGTTCAGGTGGGGTCATATGTGGACGCGATACACGACCCGCTAAATTTCGAATGTTTGCCACCAATTCAACGAGATAAGCGCCTCTGGGCGTGGGGCGAGGTTGCACGCGATTTTGCAGACTAAGGTATCGATTGCAGGAATTGCGAGATCGCACTGGAGGCGGCTGGCTCTTCCAGTGTCGGCGCGTGGCCAATGCGCGGCACTTCGGCAACGACGAGGTCCGGTTCGCCATTGCCGCCAAACTCGATCTCACCGCATCCGAAAAATCGGCACTTGCCACGATAAAAAGGCGTATTGGCTAAAACGTCCGGTGCGCGTCACGCCTGCGCTGGCTTGAGGACCGTGCGCCAGTAGAGCAGGCCCAGAATGATGCACGCCGCGCCGCTGATCAGCGCATCGGCCGCGAACGTGGCCGATACACCGCCATAGTCAAAGGAGCGCCCGTCGATCATCTGCATATAGGTCAGCGGAATCTGCGTGACGCCGACCAGCACGCCGAATTGCGTCGCGGCCAGCGGATTGTTGTGGCCGATGGTGCGAAAGGTGATGGCGTTGGCTGCGCTAAAGGCAGCCGCCTGGAACACGTTCTGGCCCAGCACAGCGATGCCGAACATTGTGGAGTCGCGCGGCGCCGGAATCAGCGACAGCGTGAAGCACGCGCCGACAAGGCCCACCAGCAGATAGATCGCCACCGGCGATACGCGCTTGGTGAGCTGCGGCACGATAAGGGCGCCGAACACGCCGGCCACCGCAACGCCCGCGCCGCCGATCACGCCGACCATCTCGTCGGATGTGTGGAAATCATGGCCAAAGCCGGACAGCGTGTTGGTCAGCGCAAATGATGCGGACGGCGCCAGAAAGACCACCAGCACCCATTGCACCTCCTTGCGGCGGAACAGGTCCGCCACATCGCGGACGAACTTGCCGAAGCTCTCCGATGCGAGCTTGCGGTCCGCGGGCGGGCACGGCATCAGAATAAAGAGCGGCAGCACCAGCAGCATCAGCGCCGAAATCGCCGCCTCGCCGTAGGGGTAGGGCAGCGTGCGCACCAGATAAATGGTGAACGCGGCCACCACGCCGCCGGCGCCGAAATTGACGACGGTGAGCCAGGCCCCGAGCGAGTCCTTCTTCTCCTTCGGGACCAGATCGCCGAACCAGCCGCCCATCGCGGTTACACACATCGCAACCGAAATCCCCGCCAGAAAGAGCAGGCCCGACAGCACCGGGACGTTGGGAATGGAAAGCAGCGCGGCGAAATTGCACAATGTGCTCAGGATCGCGAAGAAGATGGCATAGCTGCGCCGGGAGAACCGCCAGTCCAGCAGCGGCGCCAGCGGAATGCTGATGAAGCCTGTCGCTATATAAAGCGAGGTGACGACCGCAATTTGCGCTTCGGGCACATGGGCGGAGGCGAGCAGAGCGGGCACCGCGATGATTCCCACCGAGCCATTGACCGCAAGCGGGAGGTTGCCCCAGCCCAGCAGCCAAGTGGGCAGGAGCTTCGGTGATTGGGACATGCGCGCACTCCGCAGGAAGACCGGCAGAGTTGCGCATGGCCCCGGCCTTCTGGCAATGCCGAATGGCCTGCAAAATTGAATTGCGTGAAAACCTGTGTGGGCAAGGCGGCCGAGGCGCAGAGTTCAATTCGCCATTGCGCGCAGGCGCAATCTCACCCAATCCGACAAATCGGAGCGGGTCCGGATGACATCTCTTAATGGCCGACGCGACAGACGCCGAAAGCTCGCCGAAGCAGGACCCCACCTTCTTCGGCGAGCCGCTGGCGCTCGCCAAGTTCGAAGAGCCGGCCAGATACGCGCCCCATTGCTGTCTCCTGCATCTGAAATGGGGCGAGGCGCTCGAGTGGTCCGGCAAGCGCGAGGAGGCGAGGAAACAATTCGCTATCGCGGCGCACCTGTTCCTCGCGCCCCGCGAGCGTGCGCAGTTTGCCAAGCTGGAGGCGGGCAATCGATGACAACGAAACCGGTGCCGGGCGCAAGCGGTGTCACCAAACTAACATTGCGACTGGACCACTCGATGGGAGGCCGGTCAGCCGCGGGAGCGTCAGCTTGCGCGCGCTCGCCGGAGGACTGCGTCAGTTTGAAATCGGCGGATCGTCCAACACCTCGTAGGGCCAATTTTGAAGATATGACGGCTCGGAAAACGCCTCGTACCATCCTGATGGCCCATCAGCATGTTCCTCGGCTCATTTTCGACCGCCGCCACAGGCTTGTACTTTATGGCTCGAGCGTCATGTCTGACGCCGGGTTTCTGGCCTACCTCGCTCCGCGGCGGTTGATACGGATCAACATCGGATCGCTGCCGCCACCCTAGGTTCGACCGCAGGGAGGACGCGGAGCATATGGCTGCGACAACGACCCCTATTTTGGAAACAAGCGGCTTTGCGGCATCCGTGCTCGACGCGCTCGCATCGCATATCTGTGTGGTCGACAGGAACGGTACAATCATCGCCGTGAACCGCGCATGGACGAAATTCGCGATAGAAAATCCACCGCTGTCACGGCGTACGGGCGTCGGATCGCACTATCTGGAAGTCTGCCTCGGCGCGACCGGCCCAGGCTCCGAGGAAGCCGCACCCTTCGCCGAAGGCCTGATGCGCGTGCTGAGCGGTAAGACGAACTACTTCGAGCTGGAATATCCCTGCCATGCCCCTGGCGAGAGCCGCTGGTTCGTTGCCTCGGTAACGCCCTTGCCCGTGGCGCTTGGCGGCGCTGTGATCGCGCACACCACGATAACAGAGCGCAAAATTCTGGAATTGGAACTGATTCACATGGCAAGCACGGATTCTCTAACGGGACTCAATAACCGGCGCCGCTTTCTGGCGAGCGCGGGTCTGGAAGTTGAGCGCGCCCTGCGGTTCGCATTGCCCACCACCGTGATGATGATCGATCTGGATCACTTCAAGGCCATCAACGACGTGTGCGGCCATGGCATCGGCGACGAAACGCTCCGTCGTGTCGCCAATCTGTGGCGCACGTCCCTGCGCCAGATCGATTCGATCGGGAGGCTTGGTGGCGAGGAATTTGCGGTCCTGCTGCCGGGAACTGATGAAGCCGCGGCCGGAGGCGTCGCAGAAAAACTGCGCGCGGCGCTCGAGACGATGCCGATCGTCGACGGCGAGAGAACATTTCAGGTCACAGCCAGTTTCGGCGTGGCCGAAGTTCATGTGGGCGATGCGGGACTCGATGCGTCACTCAAGCGCGCAGATCTGGCGCTCTATGCCGCCAAGGATGCCGGACGAAACCATGTCACGCGGTTTGGCGAACTACCGATAGCCGCTTAAAGCTGAGCTCGCAGCACAAGGCCGGTTTGCTCGACCAACCGCTTGCTTCACACGCCCACCAGCCATTGCACAAGGTCCTCTGACATCAGCGGTTTGCTGTACAAATAGCCTTGGCCCTTGTCGCAGCCGAGATCCCGGAGCAGCTTCGCCTGGGCTTCATTCTCGATGCCTTCCCCCACCGTGTTCATGTTCAGTGCGTGCGCCACCCGTATCGTTGCGTCGATCAAGGCGCAAAGCTGCGGGCTGGCGGGGGCATCGGTGACGAACGACCGATCGATCTTGATGGTGTCCACTGGGAGCTGGCTAAGGCTGGAGAGCGAGGAATAGCCGGTCCCAAAATCGTCCAGGGCCAGGGTCAGCCCGAGCGCCTTGAGTTCGCGCAGGCGCGCCTGCACGGCGGGGCTCTGGCCAGCCATGCTTTCGGTCACCTCCAACTGCAACTGTTCCGGCGCCATGCCGCTGGAACGCAGGATACTGTCCACAAGCGCCACCAGTCCGGCCTGGCCGATTTGGCCACGCGACAGGTTCACGGCAAGCTTATGCGGCGCGGCAGGGCCAAGCCGCGCCTGCCATCCCACGAACGCATCGCAGGCGGTCCTGAGTACGAACTCGCCGAGCGCCTCGATCAGCCCGCACTCCTCGGCCAGTCCGATGAATACCACCGGAGGCACAATGCCCCGGGTCGGGTGGCGCCAGCGGACCAGGGCTTCGACACCGGCGGATCGGTCGACTGCGCCGGTGGCACAGTGCGGTCCCTGTAGACCGACCACCGGCTGGTAGACGACGAAGAGCTGGCCTTCGCTCAGGGCCCGCCGCAACTCGGCCTCCAGGTCCGCCGCGCTCCGTTGCACGCACAAGCATGGCCTGATCGAAAACCACATAGCGCCCGCCGCCGGCGCGCTCGGCCTCGGCCATCGCGAGACTGGCATCTTGCAATACGGCATCCGCGTCTCCGGAGAAATTCTCGCGCTGCACGATGCCGATGCTGGCCCCGCAATGGATCTCGCCCGGTCCGATCAGATACGGCTCGGCCAGCACATCGACCAGCCGCTTCGCAACGGGACGCAGGTCATGGAGCTGCTCAGTGCCCTCAAGCAAGACAATGAACCGCCCTTCCGAAACATGCGCCATCATAGGGCCACCGCCCTCTTGGTCAGGCCTGCCAAACGCCGCGCGCAGGCGGCTGGCCAGCAGGCTCAGCAGTTGTTCCCCCACCGGGTGCCCGAAGGTGTCGTTCACCTGGGTCAAGCGATCGCACTTTATGTAAAACAATGCGAATGCGTTTGGCCCGTCCGCTGGTGGTCGCCGCAACACCAATTGCAGCCGCTCGATGAGCGCGAGACGGTTGGGCATGCTGGTCAAGGTATCGAACCGCGCGGCGGCTCCAAGCGTTAGGGACAGCGCCTCTTGCTCTCGATGAACCTCCTGCGTGACGTCGGCAAGGACGGCCATAAGCCGCGTGTCATCCAGTTTGATCAGGCTGAGGGACAAATCCATTGGCCGTGTTTGTCCGCCGCTCCCCGCAGGGAGCGGGATACGCAGTGCCTCACAGATCATGCTGCCGGGCTCGGCTGCGCCGGCGGCGAGTTGGGGGAGTTGGGGCGCAACATCGTGCAGGGCGGTGAAGAGGTTGTCCAAGCTGCCGTCATACGAAAGCGGCATCAAGAGGCGAGCCGCAATCGGGTTGATCATTTCGATTTTGCCAGCTTGATCGGTCTGGATCAGGCCGATCGGCGCCCGGTAGAGAAATTGCAGCAGGGCTTCGTAACTGTTGGCAAACGTCATGCCGGCCACCCTTCAGCCGCAAGATGTTTTGCCTGCGGCATCCGCCGCCTGATCTGGTCGCGGCCAAACGCACCCGACCGATGCCGGGCGGTGGCATTGTGGTTGATCAATGCATCCGGGCCGGTCAGGGCGCAGTCCTCCGACGATACCGCCCTCAGCTGTTAACCTGTTCGCCGTTCCGGCGACAGGATCGGATTGTACCCATACCATTGTGACGGAGAGACCGCATCGTTCGGCCATTTTGAACAGATTTTGGCCTGATACAGGCGACCGTCATGCTCCACTACTCGGCGTTTGGATAACTTTGGGTATTTTCCGGGGGTTAAGCGGCATTGGCGATGGCCTAACTTGGCATATATTGGGATCATTGTTCATCTACCGAGAGATGCTGCCGGACAGTCTTGTTCTCGTGGCGCCGAATTCCGGCATCGGCGGTCGCCGCCGATATCGGCGCGCCAGATTTATTCGGCCGCCTGCTCGGTGCAACACGGATTTGGATCCAGAATGGCAAACACAAATGCGACGGCGGGTTCGGCCGCCGCTCGGCCGGTATCGCGGTTGGCAATGACACCTTCGGCGGCATCACGTCTGCCGAACTGGACGCCGCAGATGCTACGGCCCTGGATGCCCTGTCATTCGGCGTCGTGGGACTGGACGCTTCCGGCCGCACCCAGGCCTACAATACTTACGAGAGCCAGCTTGCGGGATTGTCGCGGGAGAGTGTGCTCGATCAGGAGTTTTTCCTGATCATAGGCGTCTGCATGAACAACTACCTTGTGGCGCAACGCTTTGAGGACGAGCCCACGCTAGATGCGACGCTCGACTATGTCCTCACATTCCGGATGCGGCCCACACCGGTGAAGCTCCGCCTGCTGCAGCAACCTGGCAGCAGGCTCCACTATATCCTCGTTCGTCGCTGACGGCCCGCCCGATGGCGACGTGCAGATGATAAACCCGGAGGCGTCGCAATGGCTGCTGCCGCTGACGCGCGAACCGGTGCTGCCAAATCTGTTTGATGCCCTCGAGCAGGGCCTGAGACAGGAATGACCGAGATGGCGCGGGGCCCGGCCGACGGGTTGCATTGGTGGCGCGCACCATGGGCGCTGGAGCGTTTCCTCGCCGATCTGATCGACACGGAGGGCCGCCAGTTGCGCCCTGGTGGGCCGTGGCCACCGCGGCTCGACCCCGAACGGATCGCCATAGTGGCAGCCGGCGAAAGCGGCCTCGGTTTCGATTCGCTTGATCAGTTGGGGTTGGCCGCTGCGTTTTCGCAGGCGCTTCATCTGCACAGGGGCGGCCTCGGAGACGATCTGCTGACGTCGGCCACATTGGCAGGTTGGTTGGAGGCGGCCGTGACCGCACTCGACCGTTCCGGCGAACGCGTCACGATCCGTTCCTCCGGAAGCACGGGCAAGCAGCGAAGCCACACGCATTTGACGAGGCAGCTTGCGCAGGAGGCGGAGACATGGGCTCGGCTGCTGCCCGGCAGGCGCCGTGTTCGCACCGCGGTGGCGTCGCATCATATCTACGGCTTGCTGTTCACTCTGTTGGTGCCTGCAGAGCTTGGCATCCCGCTCGACGATCTGCGCGGACTATCCCCAGGCGGCGTGCTGGGCACGCTTCGCGCGGGTGACCTGGTGATCGGCCATCCGTTCTTCTGGGACGCCTTGCTGCGCGCGGCGCCGTTTGGCTGGCCGTCCGACGTGGTAGGGGTCACGTCCGGCGCGGCCTGTGCGGATGCCACCGCGGCCAGCCTGACGCAGGCCGGTCTCGCCCACCTATTGGACGTCTATGGCAGCAGCGAGACCGGCGGCCTTGGATGGCGTGAGCGAACCGGCGGTGGATGGAAGGACGGCGGCGGTGCCCATCGGCTTCTGCCCTGGTGGCGACGTAGTGGCAACGGCATGCTCGCCAGAGAAGACGAAGCACCGATCATCCCTCCGGACCGGCTGAGCTGGGACCAATCCGGTGGTTTCCGTATCGGCGAGCGACGCGATGGCGCGGTCATGGTGGGCGGCGTCACTGTCGATCTGGCAAGGCCACCCCTGAACGGCGACCGCCGAGGCTAGCGCCCCTCCGCGCGCGCGCAGCGAACAGAAATTGGAGAAGGTTCGATCTCAGAACCCCATCCTCCGCCAGTCTAGCCCCGACGGAAATTCTCTCGCTCCTGCGCGTTGCCCAAAAGGGCCGCACGCGCGGTTCTGCCGCCGATGCTCTTGACCGGGTGAACCGCGCCGAGCCCGAATTCCTCTCTCTCCGGCCCTTCTCCAAAGCTCCTGACTGCGGCCAAACGGTACGGATTTCAAGCCCCTGATCCGGTTAAGCTATTTGATCCGGGAAATTCGTACATTTGGGGAATCCTCCGCATCCGCGAAGATCTGCGTCGAACCATCCTCCTTGAACCGCCAAATCAAGGGACAATGCGGCCCGGGTTACAGGCAATGCGCGCCGGGATGCTACCCGGTTGCGACGGTGTGGCCTGGATATGCGAATCCGGGAGGCGGGCGGTCCGGGATGGCGGAGGGGGCAGATGGCTCGCCGCGTCCAGACACCCTCTATTTCGTATCCAACCCTGACCCCGCCGCAGACATCCTTCAGCGCTTCGACGTCATCCGTGCGAGGGCATCACGGCTGTCCCTGCGCGCCTGCTGAGAGACACGCGCGTCAGGTACCAAATCAAATGCGTGAAACGCACCCGGATAGACATGGAGTTCGACCGCGACGCCGCTCTCGCCTATCTGCGGCGTAGTCGAGATCTTCTTCGACAAAGAGGTCAAGCGCGCCGGTTGCTACAAATGCGCCGGGCAGATCGGCGAGACTTGTGGCACGGGCGGGCGCCGCATAGGCAGAAACATCGCCCCGTCCCGGTTCATGGCCCAGCAAAGACGCCCACCCGAAGCGATTGCTTTGCCGCGTCCAAATGAATTCACCGAAGTGGACTCTGCGTCGGGCTTAAGACAAGTGCGATCATCGAGCATCGGGTAGGTCAGGTGTTGGGAATTCTGCGCCATGCTCAGCGATCGTGCGATGCAACGGGACGGGACGATTGAGCTATCTCGGGGCACCGCCCAGCCAGAGGCGATGGAGACGGCGTCGGCCCATCTTTGAGCCGGTACCGGCCCCAGAATTCTCGGAGCCCTCACTCGTTCCTCAGAAGCCTGGCGCGGTGGGTCTGTGATCCGCAATCTCCCAAATACTCAGTTGTGAAAATGAGGATTTCATGGTGTAGTCTTCGATCACAGGCGCTCGTGATACGCCCCCCCCCGCCTCTGCCCCCCTTTGGTACCAACCCAGAACCCGCCAAGGGGGGGGCGCTGAGAAGGCTCCGGCTTGGATGACAAGCCGAGAGCCTTATTTTTTTGTGGTTGAGCGAGCTACTTGAGAGACCTGATCGGGCAGTAGGTAGTCTCATCTACTATCCAAGGGAACGGACATGCCCCTCTTAGACTTCAAGGAATTCTGCGAACTCATCGGTTTCGGGATGTCAGGGACTTGAAAAAGATGGTCCAAATGAATGAGGCCGCTATTCACGGACATCCGTGAGTTGGTTGGCGCTTACGCATGGAATTCCTTGGGAAGTACTGTCAGGAGAAGGATCGAAATCGCGCCTATTCGACGGAATTTGTCGGAACGCTGACGCGCGCCGGCTTCCTGTCAGTTCTGATCCCCGAGGGATATGGCGGTTCTTGCCTCGGCCTTCGCGTCGCGGCGGCCACTCTGGAGGAGATCCACCGCTCTGGATGCACCGTCGGGGCGTGTCACGCCCAGACGTATGTAATGGGAACGCCATTTTGTGCTCAAGCACGGATCACCAGAGGGGGATGGGCAATATCTTTCCGGGCGACGTACTTTGCGCCGTCAGCAACAATTTCCGACGCCGGGATGGCAGCAGGGCTCGCAGCAATCGCAACAATCACAGCCGCAGCAATCATCACGGCAGCAGTCGTCACAGCCGCAGCCCTCATGATCATAGGCTGAAACGGCATAGCCATAGCCGAGATCCGAGATGCCGTTAGCATGCGCACTCCGCCCGCCAAAGCGGCGTTGACCACATCGAAGCCGAGGCGCAGCGTGGAGCCAAGCCGGTGCGTCAGCGAGCCCGAACCAGCCGCCTCTCCGCTTGGACCGAACGATCCATAGCCCGGCATCATCGCCACGGAAGGCGGCACGGCGGGCCACCGGGCATCGCCCCCCCGCCTTGCGGATAGCGGCATCATTGAGAGACGGGCGCGGCACCGGGCTGCTGCGCACGCATGCGCTCGGTGTAACGCTGGAACTCGGTCTGGGCCTTGTTCGAGTAGCATCCTTTTCCAGCTTGCAGGCGCGTCCCTGGGGGCTTGCCTTCTGGCCATTGTCGCTCTCCTGTGAGACGGGGATCAGCAGCTGAAAACTTCGCACCAGCGGATGCGCGCCGTCGCATTGACGGCGAACAGCTTGGCCGGTGGCGCCTGGATTGGTCGTGATGATGTTTTCCTTGACCGTGTAGTGGGCGCCGGGTTGCTCGATCTTCTTCCAGCCACACGGTGTTTGAAATGGCCACCGCGACCAGGACGGCGGA
>CAWGGT010000003.1:0-3640 GCA_963822185.1 uncultured Pseudomonadota bacterium | reverse complement strand
GTGTGAAGGCGCAAGCCCCGCATAGGCGGCGACCTGTCGGCGATTGTCAAACTGACGAGACAGCCCCTCGTGCCAAAGTCCCAGGATGCGATTTCCGGCCCGATACCTTTCAACTGTAGCAACATCGCGGGCACCGATGGTGCCGGTGATGACGGCTCTACAGCGGACACCAAATTGTTTGTATCGGTCGTGACAGCGGGATGTGCCGCAGCGAACAAAGCATCCCGCGCCTCCTCGCACGCCTTGATCTGCTGCATCACCAATTCGAGACGTTCGAGTTCGCGACAGATCTGCGCCTTGAGCTGGGCAGGAAGTGGCCGCCCATCGCCAGTCGCCAGCTCATCCAGCCGTTTGCGTCGGTCCTGGCAAAGCGGCCGGTAGCCCTTGACACCCTGGCCGAAGAGCAACCCCTTGATTGGATTGACGTGGCGAGTGCGCTCGATCGTCAGGGACTTGCGCTCGCGGGAAACGCGACGGCGATCCTCCTCTTCCGGTGTCGGTGCCCGCACCATCGCACACACCCGGGGCTCGCCGCGTTTGTATGCCGAACAGTACACGCACCAGCATCTCGCCATCAATTCTGTCGGTCTTAACGCGGCGCTTGCGGCGCGAGACCGCGATCGAGGCGGGGTCCACGACGTGGCTTTCAATTCCCTCGGCGTCGAGCACACGATGCACCCAAAAGCCGTCAAGTCCGGCTTCTTGAATGACCACGAGCGGAAAGGTCTGTCCGGTGCGAGCCATGGCCTTGCGTTGCAACTCGGCAAAACGGGTAAGCATGCCGGCAACGTCGCTAGCGGGAAGCGAGAACTTCGAAAGCTTTTCGCCGCCTCCCGGTGACAGCGAGGTAATCAGCCATTTCGATTGGCTGAGTTCCAGCGAGACGAAAATCGCGCTAAGATCGACACGAACAGTGGGCTGCGCTTCGGAACGGTGGGCTGCAATGGTCACGCTAGTCTCCAGAACGATTCTTTGACGAGAATGCTCTGGCAGAGCACTGCACGCTGTTCACTTCCTCAATAGGATCTCTGGGAGAATGCGCCGACCACGCGCGAACTGGCGCGCATGATGGCAGGCGATGGTCGGCATCTACTGCGCCAGTTATCCCGAGCCTCCCGAGGCGGTGACGCTGGATATCGATGATACCTGTGATGTCGTGCACGGCTACCAGCAGTTGTCGTTTTGGAATGGTCATCACGGCGAGCGCTGTTTCTTGCCGATCCACGTTTACGATACGGCCACGGGCCGGCCGGTCGCCATGCTGTTGCGCACCGGCAAGACGCCTTCGGGTGCGGAGGCAGCCGGACACATCCGGCGCCTGGTACGTCATATCCGCCGGCATTGGCCTGCAACCCATATCACCATCCGCGGTGATGGGCACTATGGCAGGCCGGAAGTCCTGGCCTTCTGCGAGGCGCACGGCATCGACTATGTCTTCGGACTTCCCACCAATGCCGCGCTGCGCGCCGATCCGGTCATCGTAGCGGCCGCCGATGCCTGCGCGGTCAAGCGCGCCGAGGACAATCGAGTGGTCCTGCGTAATTATGCCGAGACCCGCTACGGGGCGAAGAGTTGGAAATGCCAGCGCCGCGTCGCCGCCCGGATCGAGGCCAGCACGCTGGGCATGGACATCCGCTTCTCTATCGCGGCCGTAGTCAAGAATGATGCTTCACCTCATAGGCGATTTCCTTTTGCTGCCTTTGCTCTGCCCATGTGATGTCGCCCTACGGGGCTCTCGCTTCTCTTCGAGGTCGGCGCAGGGCCGCCTCAGGATGGGGTAAGAAGGGTGGCGTGGTTCAATCTAAGTCGCGTCCTTGCCATCGAGGCAGAATCTGCGGATGTCACGAACTCGCACCGCCCGTCGTCCCCGTGAGGACCTCTTCCTGCCGGGGCAGAACCGTTTCTCTCTCGCGATTATCCGATGCTTGAAGTGGCCGGTATGTCACCGGCGCCGTTGCTATAGCGGAAGTCGGTGCCGTCGACCCACATGCGGTGGAGGATGACGGCAAGCCTCCTGGCAAGCGCGACGGTGGCGCGGCGCATGCCCCTGCGCTGGGCGACCCGCACGGCCCACGCCTTGAGCCAAGACCATTTCTGACTGCGGCAGAGCATCGACTGCGCGGCTTCGTAAAGCATCGCGCGCAGCATGGCATCGCCGCATTTCGAGACGCCGCCGTTATAGTCGATCTCGCCCGATTGGTGGCGCCGGGGCGTCAGTCCCACATGCGCGCCAACTTCCCGTGAATGGACAAACCGGTGCGGCTGATCCACCGATGCGCGGTAAGTCAGCGCCACCAGCGGGCCCACGCCGGGAATGGTCATGAAGCGCCGGCACACCGGGTCATGGCGAACCGTGTCGAGCACCATCTTGTGAAGGACGGAGAGTTGCTCGCGCATCACGCGCCGTACGTTCAGCAAAGGCTCGACAATCGCGGCAAGCACAGGGAAGTCTTCAACCAGGTGCCGAATGCGCGCTTCGTAGCTGGTCGGGCTGACGAGACCGACCCTCAAGCCGAAGTTGCGCAGCGTGCCCCGCAGGTCGCACTCGATGTCGAGCAACTTTCGCTGAACGAGCCTGCGGCTTGTCAGCAGCATCCTTTGTTCCTGGGCTGCCAGCGTCTTCACGTGCACCGGCTTGAACAGGCCCGCGCGCATCATCCGCGCAATGCCGCGGGCGTCGTTGGTATCCGACTTGTTGATCTGCTGGGCCTTCAGCAGTGCCTTCATGTGCCGGGTCTCGACACACACCATAGGCAAACCCGCTTCGGCCAATGCGCTCACCAGCCATTGGGACAAGGGACCTGCTTCGATCCCAACCCGAACATAGTCGCCGCCGACTGACGTCAGCAGGACAGCAATGTCGTCCGGCTCGGTCGCCACCTTGCGCTCACATAGAACCGCACCGGCATCATCCAGCACGCAAACCGATGTCTCCTTAATCGAGACATCCAGACCAACGAAAAGTGCCATCGCCTTCAATCCTTCCCTCGATGCGCGAGATCAGGTGTGACCCCGTTCAGTCATCGTATGCGAAGGAGGCTGCGCTCGCCTGCGTTCCAGTGCACAGCCGCCGCGATACACCATCTACGTCGTCACCTCGCTGACCGGAGGCTCGGCCGAGCACATCTACGATACGCTCTACTGTGCTCGCGGCCAGGCCGAAAACCTCATCAAGATGCACAAATCCCAGCTCGCCAGCGACCGCACATCCTGCCGCTCAGCCAATGCCAACCAGATGCGACTGATCCTGCATACCGCCGCCTACTGGCTGATGTGGCGCCTCCGGCAAGCCATCCCGAAAACCACCACGCTGGCCACCGCCGAGGTCGCGACCCTGCGCCTGCGGCTTCTCAAGGTCGCCGCACGCGTTGTCGAAACAGCATCCCAAATCCGCGTGGCCTTCGCCTCGGCGTGCCCGGATGCCAAAGCCTTCAGCGCCATCGCCGCCGCCCTCAAGCCTGCCCCGACATAGCCAGCGCGGCTGTGCCGCCGAACATCCGCCCCGCCGTCCTCAACCTCGCAAACCATCGATCTCCAGCGGTGCAACAGACGCTACGATGGTGTTCGACCTGCTCACCCCGCCAACGCCGGCAGTCGCCAAAATCGACCAGAAGCAGAACCCCCGTGAATACGACGGGCT
>CAWGGT010000002.1:0-336443 GCA_963822185.1 uncultured Pseudomonadota bacterium | reverse complement strand
CCACCATCAGATGCTTCACCTGATAGCCCGGTGTCTGCCACAGCAAATCGTACCAGCCCCAGGGGCGGTGCACCTTGGTATGCGTGGCGATCTCGCCGCGGCCCTCGGCCTTCAGCGCCTCGACGATCTTGCCGACCTCCTGCGAACGGTCGAGCGGGGCGATCAGCGTGGCATCGCGCGTCTGCACCACCATCATGCGCTCAAGCCCGAGCCCGACCACCAAACGGCCATCGCTCTCGAAATGGCTGTCGCGGCAATCCTGCGCATAGACATCGCCGCGCTTGGCATTGCCGTCGGGGTCCTTCTCGACCACGTCCCACAGGGCCGACCAGCTGCCGATATCGGTCCAGCCGATATCGGCCGGAATGACGGCGGCACGCGTCGTCTTCTCCATCACCGCATAGTCGAAGGAGATCGAGGGACAGCGTGCGAAGCACTGGCGGTCGAGTGTGGTGACGCCGTTCCTGGTCACCGCATTTGCGACCGCGGCCTCGGCCGCCGCCACGATGTCGGGGCACAATTCGCGCATTTCGTTCAGAAGCGTATCGGCGCGGGCAACGAACATGCCCGCATTCCAGACGAAGCCGCCATCGGCCAGGAAGCGCTCGGCCGTCGCCAGATCGGGTTTTTCGACGAAGCGCGCCACATGGCGCACGGCGCCGCCTTCACTCAGAGGTCCGGCCATTTCGATATAGCCGTAGCCGGTGGACGGCTCATGGGGCGCGATGCCGATGGTGACGATCTTGCCGTCGGCAGCAGCCTTGGCCGCCTCCAGCAACACGCCGCGCAGCGCCGCCGGATCGCGCACGATGTGGTCCGCCGGCATGATGCACAGCACGGCATCACCGCCAGCGAGATCGGCGACGGCTCTGGCCACGGCCGCAATCGCCGGTGCGGTGTTGCGCTTCTCGGGTTCGGCGAGAATGGCCTGCGGCGTGATGCCGGCCGCTTCAAGCTCGCGCGCGACCATGAAGCCATGCTCGGCCGCGCCCGCGATCACCGGCGCGGAGAAACGAATGATCCCCGTCAAATCTTGCGACAGTCTCCACCAGGAGCGAGCGCGGCGTGGCGATGTCGAGAAACTGTTTGGGCAGGGCAACGCGCGAGCGCGGCCACAGACGTGTGCCGGAACCGCCTGCCAGGATTGTTGGAATAATCTGCATTCGTCCCCTCGGACCCGCCCAGCGCGACCTTCGCCGCTATAATATTTCCGCCTCAAAGCGCAGTATAGCTGCAGCGCCATAGGATGCGAACGGCTAATGCTGCACAGCCACGCCAGCACCGGCCGGCCGGAATAGCAGACACGCATCGCCATAGGAATAGAAGCGATATTCCTGGGCAATGGCCTCGGCATAGGCCCGTTTCATGACATCCGTTCCGGCAAAGGCGCAGACCAGCATGAACAGCGTCGAGCGCGGCAGGTGGAAATTGGTCAGAAGCACATCGACCGCCTTGAAGCGGTAACCAGGCGTGATGAAGAGCCGGGTCTCATCATGGAAGGCATGGAGCCGGCCGGCATCGTCGGCTGCGCTCTCCAGCGTGCGCAGCGAGGTCGTGCCGACCGCCATGATCCGCCCGCCCGCATCATGGGCGGCGTTCAGGCGCGCAGCCGTTTCGCCGCTCAGCGTCGCCACATTCCGGATGCATCTTGTGCTGCGGCCGTGTCCTCCACGCGTCACCGGCAGGAAGGTGCCGGCCCCGACATGGAGTGTCACGGCTTCGCGACTGACGCCCTTGGCGGCCAGCGCCGCAAGAATATCCGGCGTGAAATGCAGGCCCGGCAGTCGGTGCCGCCACCGAACCGGCCTCGTTGGCGAAGACCGTCTGATAGTCGGCCCGATCCCGGGCATCGGGCTTGCGCTTGCCGGCGATGTAGGGTGGCAGCGGCACTTCGCCTTCGGCGGCGATCGCCGCATCCAGCGCCGCTCCCGTGAGAGAAAAACGGAGTTCGACCTCGCCGCCCTCGCCGCGCCCGGTCACCACGGCCTCCAGCGTATGGCCGAGACGAAGCCGATCGCCGGCGCCAGTTTGCGCGCGGGCTTGGCGAAGGCCAGGAAGCGATCCGGCCCGATCCGGCGGTGCAGGGTCACCTCGATCTTGGGGCCCGTCGCCGTCCATGCCGGGGCGCGCCGCCCGCCGCCCGTGCAGCCGCGCCGGAATGACCCGGTATCGTTAACCACCATTGCATCGCCGGCCGCCAGAAAGCGCGGCAAATCGCGCACCAATGCATGTTCCAGATGGCCATCGGCATGGACCACCAGCAGTCGCGCGGCATCACGCGGACTGGCGGGGCGAAGGGCGATCCGCGCCTCCGGCAGATCGAAATCGAACTGGGCAACATCCATGGAGGCAGCTTCTATCGGGCGCCCGCGCCCGGAACAACCATCAGCGGTTCGTGCGGCGAAGCGCGCCGGCGCATGGCGCGGCCTCAGGCCTCACCGACGCTCTCCAGCACGGCCGCGATGATCCGGTCCTGCGCATCGGCTTCGAGATAGGGATGCATCGGCAGGGCCACGACCGTCTTGCAGATGCGCTCGCTCACCGGGATCGGCGCGCTCGGATAGTGCGCATAGCCCTTCTGCGCCGAGAGCGGGATCGGATAATAGACCGCGGTCGGAATGCCCTTTTCCTTCAGATCGGCCTGCAGCTTGTCGCGGTCGGGCACCTGGATCACATATTGCGCCCAGGTCGATTGCGCGCCGTCGATCACGCGCGGCACGACGATGGCGTTGGACGCGCCGAGCGCCTCATTGTAGCGCCGGGCCACGGCCTCGCGCAGTTCGATCTCTTCGGGGAAGATCTTCAGCTTTTCGAGCAGGATCGCCGCCTGGATCGTGTCGAGCCGCGAATTGACGCCGATGCGCACATTCTCGTAGCGGTCGCTGCCCTGCCCATGCATGCGGATCGAGCGCAGCAGCTCGGCCAGACCGTCGTCATTGGTGAAGCTGGCGCCGCCATCGCCATAGCAGCCCAGCGGCTTGGCCGGGAAGAAGCTGGTCGCCGCCGCATCGCCCATGCCGCCGGCCACGCGTGCCGTCCAGCGTGCCGCCGAACCCCTGCGCGGCATCGCACAGCATCAGCAGCTTCTCGCGGCGGATGATCGGCTCGAGCGCGCGGTAATCGGCCGGCTGACCGAACAGGTCGACCGGCATCACCGCGCGCGGCGTCAGCGTGCCCTCGCGCTTTACCAGCGCGATGGCGGCTTCCAGGCTGGCCGGATCCATATTGTAGGTGTCGGCCAGCACGTCGACGAAGACCGGGCTGGCGCCCACCAGCGCCACCACCTCGGCCGAGGCCGCAAAGGTGAAGGTGGGCACGAACACGGCGTCGCCCGGGCCGATCCCCCAGGCCCTCAGCACGATCATCAGCGCATCGGTGCCGTTGGCGCAGGCCACGGCGTGCTTGACGCCGGCAAATTCGGCCAGCCGCTCCTCCAGCTCCCGCACCTGGGGCCCCAGCACCCACTGGCCGCCCTCGACGGCCGCCTGGATGGCACGGTTGAGGGGCTCGCCCAGCCGCTTGCGCTGGGCCTGAAGGTCGATGAAAGGGATGGACGCGGGCACAATCGGTTCTCCGATGCGGGACTCGCCTGCTTCTATCGGCCAGCGGCGGCGCGGAACAACGCGGCGTCCGGACACTAAATGTTGCCGTTTCCGTCAGCGCCTCTTGAGGCGGGGGCCACAGTCGGACACATTGCCCGCGGATTCGCGCCGTGCCCGCCTTCCGGGATTCGCGGCCCCAAGATCAGAGCACGAAAATGTCCCAAGCCCTGGACCGCGTCTTTGCCCTGGAAGCCGTGCGCGTCACCGAGGCCGCCGCCATTGCCGCCGCCGCCCAGATCGGCCGCGGCGACAAGCACGCCGCCGACTGCGTCGCCGTGGAGGCCATGCGCCAGGCCTTTTCCATCCTGCAACATCGACGGAACCGTGGTCATCGGCGAAGGCGAGATGGACGAGGCGCCGATGCTCTATATCGGCGAAAAGGTCGGCCATGGCGGCGTCGCCGTCGATATCGCCGTCGACCCGCTGGAAGGCACCAACCTGACCGCCAAGGCGCTGCCCAACGCGCTGGCCGTGCATGGCCATGGCCGAGCCCGGCACCCTGCTCAATGCGCCCGGACATGTATATGGACAAGATCGCGATCGGCGGCGGCTATCCCGAAGGCACGATCGATCTCGATGCCGACCCGATGGAGAACATCCTGTCGCTGGCGCGCGCCAAGGGCGTGAAGCCGAGCGAGATCACGGCCTGCGTCCTCGACCGGCCGCGCCATGCCGAGATCATCGAGAAGCGTGCGCGCGGCCGGCGCCGCCGTGCGCCTGATCAGCGACGGCGACGTCGCCGGCGTGATCGCCACCACCGATCCGGCCACCGGCATCGACATCTATCTGGGCATCGGGCGGCGCGCCGGAAGGCGTGCTGGCGGCGGCGGCGCTGCGCTGCGTCGGCGGGCAGATGCAGACCCGCCTCGATTTCCAGACCGACGACGAGCGCGACCCGCGCCGGGCGCATGGGCATCAGCCGACCTCAACCGCAAATACTCCCTGACGGACCTGGCCTCCGGCGACGTCATCTTCGCGGCCACCGGCGTGACCGACGGCTCGATGCTGGCGGGCGTGCGCCGCGAGCGCGACCAGGTCATCACCGAGAGCGTCGTCATGCGCTCGGCCACGCGGCACCGTGCGCTGGATCAAGGGGCGGCACAGCCGCAAGGCCGAGCGCTGAAGGACGCCGTCGCCAGTACGCCGTGAGATGGCGCCCGAGCCGGCAATTGGCCGTTCGCTATCCGCCGAAGCCCAGCAGATTCGATATCCGTTGCTGGCATAGCCGCGCTGCTTCATGCACGCCAGCATAGGCGCGATTATAGACGCCGCGGAG
This sequence comes from uncultured Pseudomonadota bacterium, assembly GCA_963822185.1. Taxonomy (GTDB): domain Bacteria; phylum Pseudomonadota; class Alphaproteobacteria; order Micropepsales; family Micropepsaceae; genus Rhizomicrobium. The sequence goes on along the minus strand of CAWGGT010000002.1, from coordinate 331,565 downwards.
ATCACCGCCGCCGCCCGCCATGTTCTCGCCGACGACGGCCTTGGTCCTGGCATTCGTAGTTGTCACGGGCGAATTGGGTTCGCGAAGCATTGCCGCGATTGAAATCATCTGACGTCAAGCCGCGTGTAATGCATGCAGCCGCCAAGCAGAAGCACAGCATGCAAACGCCAAAATCCGCATGCGCATCGGAATTTCCTGCTGCCCCTTCGTCACGTTCAAGGAATGGGAATTGTTCGCTAGGTCATTCTGTCACCATTCGCGTGATAAACGGAGCAGGTCGAGTCAACTCACGACTTAAACGCCATCCATTTACTCGCGAACATTCGCCAGGCAACGCCCTTCGAGAATCAGTTCATCGCAGTGGCTTAAATTCGATTGACTGGCTCCGGCAATTTGCAATTCTCACGCATAAGGGGCGGCGCGCGCACCATAAACCATTGGGGGTGTTATGTCTTTCAATTGTCACGGTCGGCTGGGCCGCTGCCGCAAGGCGGTTCTGGCAGCCATGGCAGCGCTGGCTCTGGCAGCGCCGCTTGCGACCGTGCCTGCCGACGCCTCGCCGTGGGCCGAAGTCGGCGATGCCCAGCTGCGCTCCGACATCCAGCTTCTGGCCGCCGCCGGCGTGGTCGACGACATCACGACCCAGTGGCCGCTGCCCTGGGCCGGACTGATGCAGGCCCTGAACCGCCCCGGCGCGCTCGACGGCCAGCCGGCCAATGTGGTGGCAGCGGCCGGACGCGTCCGGGCCAAGGCCCAGGACCAGCTCCCGAGCCGCCACCTCAAGGCCGAAGCGAAACTCGACGTCGCCAGCCGCCCCGCCGTCGTTCACGGCTTGACGGCATGGGCCGCGAAAAGGCGCAAGCCCAGATCTCCGGCGAGATGCTGTTGACCGATACCACGGCCATCCGCCTTTCGGTCGGCGGCGCGCTGTCGGACTGGAACGACGGCAAGGGCCGCGTCCTGCCCGACAACAGCTATATCGCCCAGAAGATCGGCGGCGCCGTCGTCTATGCCGGCTATCTCTACGCATTGGTGGGGCCCTGGCTGGATTTCGGCGCTGTCGCTTTCCAACAATGCGCACCCCATGCCGCAGATCGGCATCTCGCGGCTCAGCACCTCGGCCTTTCGAAACGCCGTGGCTGTCCTGGATCGGCCCGTGGCAAGCCGAGTTCTTCGTCGGCCTTCTGGATGGCCCGCGCATCGACAAGAACACGCTCTATAGCGGACTGCGCGTGACCTTCAGCCCGCTGCCGGGTCTCGAAATCGGCCTTGCCCGCACCGAACAGTTCTGCGGCTCAGCATCATCCATGCAAGCCGATCGCCAACTATTTCAATTTCAACAACGATCCGAGCGCATCCCAATCACGTCAACGACGAAGGCGTGATCGACGTCCATTATTCGGGCATGGCCTGGGGCACGGCCTATGAAGTCTATACGCAGCTGATGAACGAGGACTTCGAACCCGATCACGCATTCGGGCACCAGCCACCTGTTCGGCGGCAGCGTCTGGCTACCGGTTCGCGGCACGACGCTGCGGCTGACGGCCGAATACACCGACAGCATCGCCGACGCGGAACATCTTCAGCTTCGGCAACGCTCTACAGCGGCTTCGCCTACAACAATTACGACTATGTCGACGGCATGCGCTATCGCGGCCGCACGCTGGGCTTCAGTCTCGACAGCGATTCACGGCTCGCCTCGCTGCAGGCCAGCTGGATCGACAATCACGATTGGACCTACACGCTCACCTATCATCATGCCTGGATTTCGTCGCCGACAAAACACCAACTGGCAATGTCGTCACCACCGCGCCGATGACAGCCAATATCGGCGAAGCACGTATCAAGCTGCCGCTGCCCTGGGCCACGATCAACTCGCCGGCCGCCTTGCAGACGATCAGCCCCGGCCGCGGCATGGCTTTGAAGCCTCGATCGAAGCGGCGTTGAGTTTCCCTTCACCACCGATCTTTAACCCGATCGCCAGCACTTAAACTTGAAGGTCGACTTTACAACTCACCCCTTGCGAGAAACACAGCACCGCACCAAAGTAACAGACACCACCAACACCATGGGGCGGCCTATCGCTGCGCGCCCAGCCTGTTTCACGAAATGGCGCAGAGATTTATGTTCTGGTCGCCGAACCTGATGCCGCAATATCAATTGCGATCGTGGCGCGCTGTCGCCGGAGGCGATGATCAAAGCCGTGCGTGAACTGGACGCCGATCTCGGAATTGCCCTCGATGGCGATGCGGACCGCGTAGTGGTTGCGGACGAGACCGGATCACTCATCTCGCGGACCAGATTCTCGGTCTTTACGCCTAGGCCTGGTTGAAGGAGGCGCACTCAAGGGTGGTGGCGTTGTCGGTACAGTCAATTCCAACACCGGCCTCGAACGCTATGCGCATACGCTAGGTCTCGAATTTGTTCGCAGCGAGGTGGGCGATTACCAGCTCTTCCGACGATGCAAGCGCGCGGGATCAATCTCGCGGCGAGCATTCCGGTCATTTCATCTTCGGCGACATACACCTCACCAGCGATACCTCTAACATCGCTCCCCTCCCAGTTCGGCCGGGCACCGATCAAGCCCCCTTCACGCCTTGCGCGTGTCGCGATCGAACAGGAAGCTGCCCGCGCCGGCGCGGATCAGCATCAGCGCTACCGTGGCGATGAAGACGATCACCGCCTCGTTGCTGTGGATGAAGCCGATCAAATAGTCGAGCAGCGGTTTGAATTCGCCCTGCTTGAAGAAGCTGGCTGTGGCGGACGCGAACGCATCGATCCAGCGCATCCAGGCGGTGGCGCCCGGGAACACGCTTCCGCCGCCAACACTTTGCCAGAGTTCGCCGGCCATTTGCATGACACCGTGCGCGGCCGGCGTGTCGGTGGCCGGAATCGCGCCCATCGCCGCGCCTGCGCTGATCGCCGCCAATGTCTTGCGCGTCATGCGGCGCTCGCCGCGTTCGGCATCCGCCATACGGCCAAGGCCGACCTCCGCCGACGGGCACAATATCGGGATTGGCTGGGTCGCTGTGATGCTGGGGCGGTTGTGACGAACCGACATAGGCCAGATCATGGCTGGGGCGATCGACCGCAATGGTGCGCCCGGCCAGCACCATCTTGCCATCGCTGACAAGCTGACCCACCGGCGCCACGAACATCTCGCGTTCGGCCTGGCGCCGCAGCTCCAGCCCTTTCAACTTCACACGCCGCCCGCCGACATGGCCGTGGACGAAGCGGCACAATTCTTCCGCAGCGGCGCGGCGATTGCCCCTGTTCAGCTTGCGCAACAGCGTCGAATGTTTGAAGGCCGATCCGCCGATGTTGAAGGCCAGCGACACCAGCGCACCGAACTCGTTGTCGTTGAGCGGAACCTTCACTTCGTGACGGACATCGGCGGCCGCGATATCGAGATCCTCCATCAACAGATCCTCGGCTTCCTGCGGCGTGATCGACATGCCGCGCCGGATATTGCCGGTATGGCCATAGCCGATCGTCACCACGCCCACCGGATCGCGATAGGCATCGAGGAAGCAGCCCTCGAAATGCTTGACCAGCGCAATCGCCTCGGAGCTGAGGCGCGGCGGTGCGTAATGGGGAGAGGCGATATTCACAGCGCATTCACCGGCAAGAGGAAGAAGCAACGGCCGAGATGCGCGGCCTCCGACCCAAGACCATCAAGAGGAGCCGCATTCTCTGCCGGATTGTCGGGGCAGGACTGCGCCGAGCCGCCGAGCGGCAGCGCCGGATCGACGGGAAACTCGTTTGCGCGCGTGCCCAGCACCAGCACCACGCGTGCGCCATGCCGCGTCATCGCCTTCAAAACGGCTAGATGCGCGTTTGGTGTGGCCGCGTGTTTGACCACCACCACGCCGTCTTTCGCGCCGCCGAGCACGCCCAGCCGCCTGAGCTCGGCCATAGTGGCATCTCTTAGACCGTCGTCACGCGCCGTCAGCAGAAGGATGTTGCCGCCATCGCGCTCGGCACGCGCGCGCAGCGTCCGCATGAACCGGCCCGCGCCCGGCATCAACTCGGCCCGGCCGGATTGCAGCCAGGTGATCCGGTCGTCCCTCGTCGGCTCGCGGCATTGCTGCGCGACGGCGGTGAGGAAGGGCGAATTGTCGATCAGAAGATCATCGATGTCGATCGAGACAATCCATCCCTTCTTGCGCCCGTATGCCTGTTTGAATGCCGCGAGCTGCCGATTGAGGCCGGTTTCCGAGACGACAAAGAACTGTTTGGACAGGCCCGCGAGGGCCGGGTTCAGCCGGTAGCGCACCAAACGCGGATCGGAGACGCATCGAACACCGGAACTGCTAACGACGAGCGGAAAGGCGCGCGAACCGTAACTGTTCTCGGCGCGCCGTCGCATCGCCGAAGCTCGGCGTTCCGTCGGCCCACACATAGATGCGATCGCTATGCGGATAGACGCCAGGTGGCAACCCTTCCACGAACAGCGCCTGGGTGAGACTGATGGCCTGACCGCCAACGGCCTTTGCATCGTCAGCCTTGGGCGCCATCAGCCGGTCGACCGTATCGCCCGGATAGGGATCGCCCGATCGGACCAAACCGGCCGCACCATACCTGCGATCACCGCTATTGGCGCCAAAGTCCCCCATGGCGAAGACCTTGGTATCCGGCGCGGCTTTGGCCTGCTTCGCCATCCAGGCATGGGCCCGCGCGGCAAGCGCCAGCCGCATGGCCCTCAGCGCCGCAGCTAGACGCCCCCGGATATTCGCTCTCAGCCGGCACGCGCACGGCCACGATGGCGGTGCCCAGCGAATCGATGCTCACCGTCAACAGACCTGGACCGGGAAGCGGGCTTCTCCCCGAGGTCGGCCAAGGCTGTCCGCTGACGGCGCCACGTTTCAGTGTCTTACGCGTGACGACCACGGGACCGGTGCGCTGGGGCACCGGGGTATTGCATGGCCGCGCGCCCTGCCCTGGCGCATCGAACTGCGTCGCGTCGCCGATCGGATAGCGCGACAGGATGCGCGATCTCGAGCGGCCACGCCATACCACGCGGGGCCCGGCCGCAGAAGAAATTCGACATCACCGCGGTGTAGCCATAAAGGCCCCACGCATCGCGCAACTCCAGAAGCTGCGCGAAAGTCGGCACGTCGTAGAGGACGAGCACGTCCGGGTTCACCTGTTCCCCGAAAGCCGCGCTCATCTTCTCGCGCACAGTCATGCGTTTGCCCAACGGCATCAGGTCAGCGTCCCACAGGACCAGCCTCTCTGCGCGCGGACGATCAGCGCCCGGGCCGGTGCCGATCACCGCAGCGCCGTCCTTGAAGGCGCAGAACGATGTCAGTCCCGACAACAGGAAGACGATCGGAACGCGCAACGCCTTCAGCAGGCCCTGCAGCCACGCATAAGACTGGCTGTAACTCACTCTCGACGGCACCGGATGCTCCATTCGCGCGCAATCCGCGCACGGAGGGCTTTCACATTGTGCCAGATCGTAACAGGGCCTCGCGCAAAGAGTATTCGTATGAATCCATATGGAATATATGCATAAGCATGCACGTCATCCGATTGATGTACGACAAACTGATGATCGGATCGGAAAGCCGCCATATTCAATTTGTAGGATGCGGCATCAGCTCATTGCGTTGCGGCGCGTCGCCCTCTGCCGCTGGCCGCTCGGCCTGCTCATCTCGCGCGCGCAGCGGCGTGGCATTCTGGTCGACGAGACCGGCCAGCATGTCATCGGCCACCTTCTTCAAGGCGTAGGCGCCGGCGACGATCGCTTCGATGCGTTCCCGCCGCACGCCGTCGAGTGCGTGCCCGCCGTCGCCGGCAAGTTGCTCGGCAAAGCCGAGAACGGTGTTGAGCGGCGTCCTCAGCTCGTAGGACAATTGCTTGATATAATCCGCGCGCAGCCGAGCAAGCATTTCGAGCGCCTCGTTGCGTTCGCGCGAGGCGGCCTCGAAGCCGAAGCGGTCCGTGATATCGGCGAACGTGACAAGCGTGGCGCGGTCCGGCAGCGGGATCGTCGCCAAAGACAGCACAGCGCCGTCGCCGCGATGGATTTTGCGCCAATCGCGCCGCTGCGCAGGCCCCGAACTCACCGTCCCGACCAGCCGGTCCCACATCGCGGCATCGCCGAACTTGATCTGGCAGGCATTGGCCACCTCGCGGATGTGCGGCCGCCCCGCCAACATGCACCGGATCGAGATCCCAGATCGCCGCGAAAGCGGCATTGTGCAGCGTCAGCTTTCCATCGGGCCCAAACGCTGCCACGGCTTCGCCCAGCGCATCGAGTGTCGCCGATTGGGCGGCGAGTTGTGTCTTGAGCGACCTCTCGAGCGCGAATTTTTCGCTGACATCCTCATAGAGCACGACCGCCCCACCCGCGGGATTGGTGCAAAAATGCACTGCGAGCGTGCGCCCGTCGCGCAGGGGCCAGGTTTCCTCGACCGCGCCATCACTGGCATGGAGCGCCAGACGCTGACGCTTCCAGCCCTGATAATCGCGCTGTTCCGGCAAGCGGCCGAATTCGCGCAGCCGGTCGAGGATGTCGCCATGGCTCGGCTGTCCGTCGAGCCAGGCTTGCGGCAGCTCCCAAAGCGCCGCGAAGGCGGCATTGCTCCATTCCAGCCGCCGGTCGGCCCCGAACATGGCCACGGCGACATGCAGGCGGTCGAGCAGATGGGCGCGCGCCTGCACCTCCTGCTTGAGACGGGCCTGCGCATCGGCAACGGCACTGACGTCGAGCGCCATGCCGGCCACAGCCCCGTCGCCCAGCGGGATATGGGCGAGCGCGAGGCTGCGCCAGCGTCCGCCAAGTTGGGTGTAGCGTTCGGTCTCGCGCGGTGCGCCCGCGGCCAGCGCCGCGGCCGCGAAATCGGTTTCATTGCGATCGATGGCGGCATTGGCGGCCTGCGCCGCCTCCAGCGTGTCGTGACGCAGGGCCGAGAGAAAGGCGCGATTGGCCCAGCGCAGCGTGAGCCCGGAATCGCGCAGCCATACCGGCACGGGCAAGGCGTCCAGAAGCGCCGCAAATTGCCCGGCACCGACGGGTTCGGCCGCGATCCACACCGCCGCGCTGGCGCCGACGGCCCGCCCGCGCAGACCGTATCTGCTGCCCTGTCCGTCGCGCGCGGTCATCTGGAAGCCTTCGCCGCGCTGGTGCAGCGCTTCGAGCCCCGCCGACACAGCCGCGCCGTCCGGCCCGGCAATGCAATCGCGCAACAAGAGATCGGCATCGCGCAGACAGACGGTCTTGTCACCGCTCCCGTCCCACAGAACGACGACGTCGTTGCCCTCGGCGAGAAGCGTGTCGCGCAGGATGATGGCGGCGCGGGCGCGGGCGCTGAGGCCCTTGAGCCCGCGGCGCGCACGCTGTGCCGCGCGGCGTTCGGCAAGCGCCCAGATAGCCGTCCCCAGGCCCAGCGCCACACTGCCGCCAGCCACAATCAGATGAAAATTGTTCGCCCCTATATCCACACCAGCCACCGGCACACAGGTGACCCGAACGACACGCCGGAAGCGCTCGCACGCGGTACTCATACGCCAAAATTTCGAAGCTCCACCCCCGATGCGCACTACTGGCGCCCCAGGCCGTGCGTTAAGGCGGTTATGTAAGCTCAGCCGGTTCGCGGACGCATCCCGCATATGAGGGGTTCGGGCCACGATCTGGCGCTCTGAAAAGGCCGGAAAATGCCTGCGAAATACGCCCAAATGGCCAGCGGAAAAAGTTCCAGTACTTGCCGTTCTTTTGTGTCATATGGAAACAAAACGACCGAAAACAGGTAATATTACGAAGTAGATTTGCCACTTCGAACGCGCACATCATGCAGACGTATCAGGGCGGGCCTCAGTTAAGGACATCGTATGTACGTGCGACGGCAGATCATTGATTGGAATGTCGCCGATGTCCCGACGCAGCAGCTGCAACACAGCGAAAGGGCAAGCGCATGACCCTCCACTCCAGTATCGTCTCCCGCAATGTTGAGTCCGGCGAAGGGCTGAGCACTGCGATTCTCGACCATATGGGGGTGCCGATCCTTCTGGTCACCTGCGACGCCGCCGTTGTTTACGCCAACGCCGCGGCGCGGGCCCTGATTGATGGCGATGGCCTGATCAAGGCCGTCAATTCAAGCCTCAGCACCAGCCATCCCGGCGATGGCGAACGTTTGCGCACCGCGATTGCCGATACCTGCGCCAATGGCGCCGGACGTGTCGTCATCCTGGGCGGAGAAAGCCATTTGCAGCCATTGGTGGCGTTGGTGCTGCCCTTCCACACCGAATCCGAGCAGGCCAGTCGTGGCCGCGCCCTGGTGCTCCTGCGCAGCGGTCAGGGCTTGAGCGAACTTCTGGCCAATTCCCTGCGCCAGCTTTTCCGGCTCTCGCCGGCCGAAGCCTCCATTGCCGTCGCCCTCGGCACCGGCATCGATCTCACTGAACTGGCGCAACAGCGCAAGGTGAAGCTGAACACGCTGCGTTCGCAGGTTGCCTCAATCATGGCCAAGACCGGAACGCGGCGTCAGGCGCAACTGGTGGCGCTTGTCTCAAGAATTGACAGCGTTCTTTGAGGCGCATCAACAAACGACCAGAGAAGCGAGCATATATTTGCGGTATAGGTCAGCTCCATGACTTTACCGCACAACGTCTCCCATGATGAAAAATCGCCTATCAAAAATTTATCGTACTGAATATTTATGAAACAGACCTGATACCACCATGGGAGCATAGAAGACGAGCTGACAGAGGAGAACAGGCAGAGTGGGGCCGCACCGCCGCAGCAATGACTGGGGAATTCATGCAAGCCAAGGCACTCGCAGCAACAAACGCTCTTCCGCATCGGCCACACGTCTTCTTCCGCGGCCCATGCCAGGCGCGTCGATCTTGTCGTAACAGACTGTGAACGGCCGGACGGTTTCGCCGCCGCCATGACCGGGGAGTTGCAGCAGGAAGTTCAATACACGATCCCGCTGGCAATTCTGAGCGGCGCTCTCTCGAATGAAACACTGCGCGAGGCGGTCCGCCTCTCCCGTCCGGCCACGGGCGAGCCGATCAGTTCCGACGAATTCCTGCTCTTTCTGGAGCGCGCGGTCGGGGCCCTGCGCCAGCGTCAACGATCTCCAGGCCATCGAATTCGGCAGCGATGCCGACCATGCCCGCGTCGAGAGGCTGACGCCCCGCGAACGCCAGGTGCTGAGCCATGTGGTCGCCGGCGATCCCAACAAGCGAACGGCCGCCGCCCTCAATATCAGCCGCCGCACAGTCGAACATCACCGCGCCGCGATCATGCAGAAGACGCGCACCAAATCGGTGTCCGGGCTCGTCCGTCTGGCGTTGCGCACGGGGCTGTACGCGGCGGAGAACTCCAATGACTGACAGGGTTCCGGCCCGGCGGGCCCTTCTGGCTGCGTGCACCGCGCTGGCCCTGACGGGCTGCGCCAGTGCCGATCTGCAACGGCAAGGAGGCCGCGGCCAACCGTCTGGAGGCCGAACAGGCGGTCGCCCAATCCGGCGTCGCGCTCAAGCTGGCCCGCGCCGCGCGCGATGCCGGGGACGATGCCTCGGCCGTCAACCTCTACAAATCGGTGGTCGCCGCGACGCCCGATGGATTCCGTCGTGCTGATCGAACTGGGCAATGCCCAGCTCGATATGGGCGCCATCGATGACGCGATCGCCACCTTCAGCAAGGTCGCCGCCAAATCGCCGGCCGAACTCGGGCGCGGCATTGGGGCTCGAACGCGCCTATCTGATGCTGCGCCAGCCGACCGAGGCGCTGAGCTTCGCCGACAAGGCGGTGATGCTCGCGCCCAAGGACAAGCGCACCCAGATCGGCCGCGGCGTCGCGCTCGACATGCTCGGCCGTCATGCCGAGGCCCAGGCATCCTATCGCGCCGCCATCGCGATCGCGCCCTATGACGTCCCGGCCCGCAGCGATCTGGCCCTGTCGCTGGCACTCACCGGCCAATTACGACGAGGCCATCCGCATCATGACGCCGATCGCGCGCGCGCCCAACGCCACGCCGCGGCTGCGCCAGAACCTGGCCCTGATCTATGGACTGAAAGGCGACGATGCGGCGGCCCGCGCGCTCAGCCGCATCGATCTCAGCAAGGCGCAGGCCGACGGCAATCTGAACTTCTTCGACCTGGTGCGCGCCAGGACGACCGGAACCGCCGCGGCGCACAAGCCGCAAGCGGCCAACACCGCCGGCACCGCTACCAAAACAGCCAGCAGCCGCGGCAATCCGGCCAAGGCCGAATAGCCGGTCAAGTCGGATAGCACGCGGTCGCCTTCAGCGTCAGTGGTCGCGACGTCGACCCAGGGGATCACGAGATTGAAGGGATAGCTCACCGCCACCTGCACGCCACAGGCCTCGGTCGAGACGGTGAAGTCCGAAGCCTGGATCGTCAGGCCATAGGCCTCACCCACGGCATAGGACTGCAGCTGGGACGCGGTTCCGCATTCTGATGACATTGACCGCGCCGCAGCGCGCGGCCGCCTCCACCGCGCGATCGAGCGTCGTCTGGGTCCAGATGAGCCGCCCGGTATCGATGATCCCCAGCATCAGCATCAGCAGCACCGGCAGGATGATGCCGTATTCGACCGCCACCGAACCGCGTTCGCCGCCTATGCCACCTGTCCGCCGCGCGCCCGCTCATTGCACCCGCACCGCGGCATGGCCGGTCAGCGTGTCGGGGATCGGCAGGTTCAGAGACGTCAGGATCGCGTCATGCGGCTGCGAGGCACTGACGCGGACATATTGCGCCGCGGCGCCGCCGGACGGACAGGTGGCCGTGCAGGACGACCGTCGCGATGCCGCTCGAGCTGGGACAGCCGCAGAACAGGACCGGCGCCGGGCTGGCGGTGATGTTGCCCGCGCCGGTGGCATTGACCACCGCCGCCGAAATGCTCCGCCGGCTCCCAGCCATATTTTCCGGCATAGAGCGCGCCGGCTTCGGCGGCATCCTGCACCTGCATGGCCTGATGGACGGCAAAGCCCAGCTCGATCACACCCACCAGAAGGATCAGCAGCACCGGCGCGATAATGGCCGAACTCGAGCGCCGCCGCGCCGCGGCAGTCGCGAAGGGGAGCGGTCAGACGCGACACGAAGCTCATCATCGCACCTATTCGACCAGCTGGCTCAGACCGGCGCCCGATCGGCCGCACGCCCGTGCCCGCGCAATTGTTGTCGAGATTCGCATTGTTGTAGATGCGGATGATGCGCGCGATGATTTGCGTGCATTGCGAGGTTCCCGTGATGCCATTGTTCAGGAAGCGCAGGATCTGGTTCGGGAAGTAGATCACACCCTGCACGTCGAGATAGGAGTTGTTGTTGAAGATGTGCTCGAGTTGTCGGACGCATCGCGATTGCCGAAAAGGGCGATCCCCGCATAGTTCCCGGAGGTTGGCGCCACCAGATTGACATGCAGATTGTTGCCCCAATCGAGCGCGTAATCGCCCGTGATCACCAGCGTCACCCCGCCCATTCCATTGAGGGTAACGTTGTTGGTCACCTCGAATTTGGAGTCGATGTAGTAGGTGCCGGGCTGCAAATTGACCGTGGCATTGTTCGCGAAGTCGAAGCCGCTGCAGAAATTTCCCGGATTGAGGGTGACCGTGGCATTGTTGCCCGCGGTGCCGCTTTGGCCCGTGCAGGCCGGAAGCGGCTCCAGCATCACATCCGCATAGGGATCGTCGAGCACCGGTGCATTCTTGATATTGGGCGTGCCGTTGAGATTGGCATTGTTCGCCAGATCCCAATCGCCATGGACATGCACCGGACCGTTGATGGCGGCATTGTTGCGCAGGGACAGCGCGCTCGAACTGCCGGAATTCACCGCCACGCCGCAATCGGGGTTTGTGACGACCGCATTGTTGCTGGATATAGACCGCCTCCGAGGCGGACGGATCGAGCGCCAGGATGCAATAGCGAAAGCCCGGTTGCGTCACCGCCACGGCCCGCGCACCGACGTCGAACAGGCCGGAGCGAAAAAGCCCGATCAGGATCACCGTCTGCGGCTGGCTGACGATCGACCTCGACCGCCTCGTTATTGCCGGCATAGGGCCCGTTGAGTGGGCGGCGAATTGATCGTGACCGTCGTGCCGTCCACTCCGTCGATGAAACCGCCATGGCGCGGCGACGGCCTTGCCTTCCATACGGAAGTCCGCGGGTAGCCATAGCCGCAGCGCCGTCGGCGCGCCGACATCGCCGCGCCATCGGCCGCCGATTGCATCTCGCGATGCTTGAGCAGGAGATAGCCGATTTCGATACCGAGCGCGCCAAATCCGATCAGAGCAATGGCGATCACACCGACATGCACGGCCACCGCCCCGCGCGTGTTGCGCAACACCTGCCCGATCCGGCTGCAAAAGCGGCTGATGCAATTCACGACCTCACTCCCTGGTTTTCCCGTTCCCTCATTCGACAAGCTGGCTGGCCCCACCGCCGCCCGCGCCGCCGACAATCGGCGATACGCCCTGTGGACAGTTGTTGCGGAAGCGCGAGCCGCCCTTCAGCTCGATCGTCGCCGCGATCAGTTGTGTGCAGTCCGATGTATTGCTGGCGCCGTTTTCCAGGGTGACGGCGCCGCGGGGAAAATAGATCGCGCCCACCAGGGTAATCGATGCACCGCCGCCGAATGTGTTCATATCGTGATCGTCAGGCTTGAGCCGATCGCCGAAGAAGACGATCCCGGCCGTCGGTCCGGTGGTCGGCGCGGTCAGTTCGACATCGGCGCCATTGCCGATATCGATGGTCGCCGGATGCTCGCCTTCGCGGCTCGTCAGCACGATGGTGACGCCATTTCCGCTCAGTTTCACGCCGCCGCCGACTTCGAAGGTGCCGCGATCGATAAAATATATCCCGGGCTTCATCGTTACATTCGCCGCATTGCGGAAGCGTACCCCGTCGCAGTACACACCGGGCGTAAGCACCCAATTACCCCAATTGTAGGTCCGCTCCTCGCCATTGCTGCAGCCGCTATAGGAGGGCACCGCCACGTCGGCATAGGGGTCGGACACGGCGGGCTGCTGAGTTTCAAGCGCGTCATCGGGATTGATGCGCGCGCCATTGCTGACCGAGGCATCGCCGACCACCGAAACCTTCGGCGTATAAAGCCGCGCGCCACCGCTCATGGAGAACGCACGGCGATCATCGGAATTGACCGCCACGCCGCATTCGTCCAGCGTCACCGTGGCGCCGTTGCTCATGGTGAAGCCCGACTCTGGCATGCGGATCTAGCTGCAGCACGCAATAGGACGGCCCGCCGCCCACCGTGGCCACCGCGCGCGCGCCGACATCGAACGTGCCCGAGCGAAAGACCTTGGCCAGCGCCAACTCCTGCGGCTGGCCGACGATGACCTCCACGGCTGCCGAATTGGCCATATTGGGCCCGCGCGCCGGCGGCGAATTGATGGCAATCGTGGTACCATTCACGCCATCGATATAGCCGAAGTGCTGGCCACCGCCTTGGCCTCGACACGGAAATCGGCCGGCCGGCCGGTGGCGCGCGCCATCGCGGCGGAAACCGCCGCCGCATCGGCTGCGGCTTGCATCTTGCGCTGGTCCAGATAGAGCGTGCCGGTCTCGATCCCCAGCGAGGCCATGCCGATCAGGCACGATCATCATCAGACCGATATGGATCGCCACGCTGCCGCGCTCGTCGCGCAACGATGCCCGGATATGGCGCTGAACAGAGGGCGCGTCATGCGAACCGGAATCCCTTTTCATGGAACAGCTTGAGGCAGGCATCCACGGCCGCCGGATCGTAGAGGCTGCCGCGGCCGCGCTGGATCTCCTCGAGCGCAGCCGCGTCACCGAAGGCGCCGCGATAGGGCCGGCGCATCGACATTGCCTGAACCACATCGGCCACAGCGATGATCTTGGCGCCCAGAAGAATCTCCGGTCCCTTCAACCCGGCCGGATAGCCCGAACCGTCCAGCCTTTCATGGTGCTGCAGGATCATCTGCGCCACGGGCCAGGGAAAATCGACATGCTTGATGATGTCGTAGCCGATCTGCGCATGGGTCTGGATCAGCTGATGTTCAAGATCGGTGAGCGCTCCGGGCTTGTTCAGAATGTCGATGGGAACGCGGATCTTGCCAATGTCGTGGACGATCGCGGCCAGATAGATGCCCTCGATCTCGTCCTCGGGTACGCCGACCTCATGGGCGATCGCCACGGCCAACCGCGCCACATCGCGCTGGTGACCGGCCGTGTAGGGATCGCGCATCTCGAGCGTACTGGCGACAGCCTGGACCGCTGCCTCCATCGATCCGCGCAAGCGCTTCTCGCTGTCCTCAATCTTGGCCCGCTCACGCAGCGAGCCGATGCCGTAGGCCAGATTTTCGGCCAACTGTACCAACAATCGCTCCTCGTCCGCACCGAAGGCATCCGGACGGTCGGCATAGAGCACAAGCACACCCAGCGGTTCCGTCCGGCCGCGAAGCGGCAAGCACGATGCGCGCACCGCTCTCCGGTACCACCGCTTTTTCGCCATTGACCACTGTCTGCGTGGTGAGATCGGACACGATTTGGGGCTTTCCGCTCGCCAGCACCGCATCGGCATCGATACCGGCGTCGAGGCCGATCGTCCCGCCGCCTTTATCGGCCTCGCCCGAGAGGGTGATCGCACCGCCGGCTGCGGCCACCGGGCGCACGACCGCCTTCGGGCCGTGCGGTCTGAAGTCCGATCCAGGCCAGCCGATAGCCACCGGTCTCCGTCAGGACCCGGCACATCTCGTCCAGCAGATCGTGCTCATTGGAAGAGCGGACCACGGTTTCGTTAGCCCGGCTCAGCACGGCGAGCGCATGGTTGACCTGCATCAGCCGGTCCTGATCCTGCTTATGGACCGTCACATCGAAGAACGACAACACCGCCGCCCGTGGCTTCGCCACGTCTTTGTCGAACAGCGGCTGGGCATTGATGTTGACCCAGCGTAGCTCGCCGTCGCGACGGCGGATGCCCATGGTGATGTCATGCACCGGCCGGCCGGTACGCAAGGCAATCGCCGAGGGGTGCTCCTCCGTCTTAGCGGCGTAAGATCTTCATGCACCATATTCCAGGACGGATCGTAGCTGTTGCGGCTCCGGATTTCGTCTTGCGAATAGCCAAGCGTGCGCGCCGCCGCTTCGTTGCAGGTGACCACGCGGCCACTCGGCATCGATCATCAACACGCCCTTCCGACAATGCGGCGACCAGCGCGCCATAGAGGCCCTCACTCGCCGCGAGCGATTCGCGCGCCTCGTTGAGTGCGCTCATATCGAGCGCGACGCCGATAATCACGGGCTTTCCGTTGCGAAACGCGGTGCTCCATTGTGCAACGACATCAGCGATACGGCCGTCCTTCCGGATAACCCGGGCAGAAATTTCCTCGGAATGGACACGCCCGTCTGTGAGATGCCGGAAGGCCGCCGTGACCTCTTCGCGCGTATCGGCAGAGATGAAATCCGTAAAATTTCGTCCCAGCATTTCCTCGACGCCATAGCCGAACATCTTCGCGAGCTTGGGGTTCATATAGTCGATTGTGCCGTCCGGATCGAAGACGAATGTGCCGGCCAGGTCCTGTTCATTCAGAGCGCGCAACACGCCTTTATCGTTTTCATTGCAGGGGTCGCCGTCCGCTTGCGCCGCATCGCGAACGATCCAGACACGCCCCAGCACCGCGCCATTCGCACTCGCACCCTGCGCCGCCAGACTGACGACCGTCAGAACAGACCCGTCGCGAAGCTTGACGTCTGTCGTCGCGTCGCCGCCCTTGCAGGCCTGCCGCATCCAGGCAAGCGCCGTCCGCGGATCTTCCACCTTGCCCCGGATGGCATCGACCAGCGTCCGGCTGCTGGCCCCGTCTATCGTTTCCGCTTTCAGCTGAAAGAATGCGAGAAAGCGCGGATTGACAAACACCACATGGCCGCGGCGATCGACGGCAAGAATGCCGTCCGATACCGCACGCTCCGCAGTGTCGGCCAGCGCAATCCGCAAAGCCTGATCACGAGCTGTCGACGGCTCGCGCTTGTCCTCCACTCCTTCGGCATTCTCGACTGTGTTCACTGGCAGCGCTCGAAATCGCACTGTCATTGAAGACTGGGGGGACAAGCCAAGCGGTGATATTGATCAACAAACTCCACAGCCATCCAACTTTCGCGGATGTTGCGATCCATCGTCCATGCGCACAAACGGCTGCAGATAGCCACACTTTCCCAGCACAGTTTGCGTGGGAATACCTACTACCGATCAAGTAAGGGGTGACCGTATCGGTAATTTCCGAGCCTGTGCAGGCGACTATGCGCCGCCTTACCATCGTCCTGCGGCTGTTGGATGCCGAGCGTTAGAAAGTGGAAGACAGCCCAAGTTCAGTCCGGCGGTTTTCGGGAACGAAGGAAGCAATAGATATGGAAATCTCGAGAAAAGTAGCGGGCATGCTCTCGATCACGTCGGAACGCGGCGTGACGGCCATTGAGTATGGCCTGATTGCCTCGCTGATCGCGATCGGCATCATCGTCGGCGTGACCCTCGTGGGCACGAACCTCAACGCCCTGTTCAACTTCATCGGCGGCAAGGTCGCGCCCCCGACCTGATGGGGTAAGCCGCGCGCCCGGTTTCGCGGAATTCATCGTGGGTCGGGCGCGATCACCCGCCACCGGCGGCCGGGCCGCCGAGCGGGTTCTGTTTCGCAATGCCTCCGGCGTCGGCAATCCGCATGAGACTGTGCGGCCGAATTTGCCCGCGCGCCCGGCAGGCAGGGGACCTGCACCAATGAGTTCGTCCTTTCCACTGGTTCTGTGGTTGGCTGTTCTGGCGGCGATGTTCGCCGCGGCGGTCAGCGATCTCAAGACGCGGCGTATCCCCAACGGCCTGGTTCTGGCCGTATTGGCGCTTGCCATGATGCTGCAGCTTCTTTCCGGCCGCGGAACGTTGTGGCTCAGCCTGTTGATCGCCGGCAGCCGTGTTCGTCGTCGGCGCCTTCCTCGCCCATGCCAATGTGGTCGGCGGCGGCGACGTCAAGTTGATTTCGGCCGTCACCGTGCTGGTGCCGCCGCCGGCCGTGCCGGCGCTGCTCATCTGTATCGCGCTGGCGGGCGGCGTTCTTAGCCTCTTCTATCTGGGAGCGACCCGGCTTGCGCGCCGCAACTGGCGGCGCGGCCCTGGCTGCCGGAGAGCCACTTCCGGGCGCCAGCGAATTCGATCATCTCGTGCGTATCGAAGTCGGCCGCATGTTGGCCAATGAACCCATGCCTTACGGCGTCGCCATCTTCGGCGGCGTGGTGAGCCTGATCCTGATCGGTGTCATCAGATGTATTTCCGCAACTTCCTGCTCGCTGTCGGTATAGCCGCACTCCTCGTCGGAGTCGTGCTGGCGGTGATCTGGTTCCAGCAGTCCGGCTCCGCGCCGCAATCGGCGCGCGCCGGATCCGAGACGCAAAGTGTGCTGGTCGCCGCCAGCGCGATCAAGACAGGCACGCTCCTGCGCAAGGACGAAGTGAGCTGGCAAGCCGTTCCGCGCGATCGCGTGCCGCCTGCCGCCATCCTGGAGCAACCCGATGCCGACAAGGCGCTGCTGGGCGCCGTGGCCCGGCGCGACTTCGCGGCCGGCGAACCGCTGGTACCTGGCGGCTTCGTCAAGCCCGGCGAACGCGGCTTCCTCGCCGCGGTGCTGTCGCCCGGCATGCGCGCGGTGTCGATCCCGGTCGATGCGGCGTCCAGCGCCGCCGGTCTGGTCCAGCCCGGGGACCGGGTCGACGTCCTGCTGGCGCAAAACCTCGACACCGGCGGAAACAATGGCGGTGCCGTCAGCGAGACGGTCTTGCAGAACGTTCGCATCATCGCGGTGGACCAATGGTTCAGCGGCGAGCAGCCGTCAACGGCGGTCAGCGGCCGTTTCGGGACCGTCGAGATGTCGCGTGCCGAAAACCGTGACGCTCGAAGTCAATGAAGAAGACGGCAAGCGTCTGCTGGTCGCCGGTCAGCTGGGCAAGCTGACGCTGGCAGTGCGGGCCTTGACCGGGGCCTATGCCGTCCCCGTGCGTCCCGAAAGTGAGACCGAGCCCGTTTGGGCCTCGGATGTTTCCGCAGCGGCGGGCCGTCGGTCCGGCGCGAAACGCGCATCCTCCGGCGGCCCTGCTGCCGTGCAGATTCTGCGCGGATCGAAGGCAGGCAGCCCATGACACCGGTTTCTGACAGCCCCGCTCTTCCGCGGGCGCAAATGCGCGGTGCCCTTCTCTGTGCCGCATTTGTGAGCCTGAGCCTGGCCGGCCCTGCCGGCGCAAACGGCCCATGCGGCCGGCAGTGCGACCGCGTCTCCTGCGACCACGACCGGCGGCGACGCACGTGGCGCCTCGGACGGTGTTACCGTCGGCATCGCAGAAGCCTTCACGCTCCACCTGACGCGGCCGGCGACAACTGTCTTCATTGCCGATCCGTCCATTGCCGATGTCCAGGTGCCCAATTCCACGACCGTCATCGTGTTCGGCAAGAAGGCCGGTACGACCCGGGCCTACGCCTTCAACGGCTCCAAACAGATCGCAAGCTATGCAGTGCATGTGGTGCGGCCGGTGGGCGATATCGAGCGCGCGCTGAAGGAGGCCGTCCCCGGCGCCTCGGTCGACGTCACCGGAACGCCGAGCGGTATCGTCGTCAACGGCCGGTCGCGACGCCCGAAGAGGCGCACACGCTGAAATCCGTCTCCGATCAATATCTGGGCGAAAAGGACAAGAACGCCTTCAACGTCAAGGTCGGGTCCTCGGCCCAGGTCAATCTGCGTGTCCGCGTGGCGGAGGTTTCGCGCAGTGTCGAAAAGCAATTCGGCTTCAACTGGGACGCGCTGTTCAATGACGGCACCTTCGCCATCGGCCTTTTGACGGGCCGCCCGGTGTCGTCCGCCTTCGGCAGCCTTCAACCGCGACACCTCGCTCAGCAGTCTCGACTCGCTGGGCATCGGCTACACCAATGGCGGCAGCGTCAATATCTCGGCGCTGCTCGATGCGCTGCAAAGCGAGGGCCTGGTCTCGATCCTGGCCGAGCCCAACCTGACGACCGTGTCCGGCGAACCGGCCAGCTTCCTGGCCGGCGGCGAATTCCCGGTGCCCGTGTCGCAGAGCCTGCAGCAGATCACGATCGAGTGGAAACGCTTCGGTGTCAGCGTCGATTTCACGCCGGTCGTGCTCAGCCCGGACCGCATCAGCATCAAGGTCAAGCCCGAAGTCAGCGAATTGTCCGACCAGGGTGCGGTCACGATCAATTCGATCAAGGTGCCGAGCCTGCGCGTGCGCCGGGCCGAAACCACCGTCGAACTCGCCAGCGGTCAGAGCTTCGCCATTGCGGGCCTGTTTCCAGAACAACGTCAGCAACAACGTCAAGAATTTTCCCTGGCTGGGGGATGTGCCGATCCTGGGAGCGCTGTTCCGCTCCAGCTCGTTCCAGCGCAATGAGAGCGAACTGGTGATCGTGGTCACGCCCTATATCGTCAAGCCGGCCGCCTCGGCCTCGGCCCTTCACATGCCGACCGACAACATCGTTTACGCCAGCGATCTCGAACAGATCCTGATGGGACGCGTCACCGGCACGGCCGGGACTGTGACAACCCCCGAACCCGTCACCCCCGGCGCGCCGCATCTGAATGGCCCTGCCGGCTTCATCATGGAGTAGGCGTCATGCTCAGGCCAAAACTTCTGCGGTTTCCGGTGATGCTGGCCGGCGCGGCCGTCATGGCGCTGCTGGCCGGTTGCGCTGGCGAGCATGGCCCCGTGATGGCCAGCCCCTGCCCGGCCTGGGTCGACTATCCGGCCGACCTGCACAGCAATGACGGCTCGTCTTATCTCGGCTGCGTGAACCAGGCCAATCTTGAGCAGATGCTGGCCGACAAGCACGACCTCGAACAGGGCCGCACCCTCGCCCCTGCCGATGGCGAACGCCAGGCCAAGGCCATCTCGGACTACAAGGCGGGCAAGACGAAGACCTCTTCCGGAGCCGGAACGACAGGCTCGGCCGTCCTGCTCCAGGGCAGTGGCGCCGGCAACGGGGCGACAGGACAATGAGCGACCACAATCCCCACAGCACAGCCACCCAATCGGGCCTCGCCGCAGCACAGGCCGCGCCACTCGCCATGGTCTATGTCGAGGATCGCGATTCCGAAGGCGTCATGCGCCAGGCGCTGAACGATCTGGGCATTCCAGGCCGCCTATTTCGGATCTGGCGGCATCGAGCGGCGCCATTTCCGATCTGGGCAAGCGGCCCTCGCCGCGGCTTGCTGATCGTCGACATTTCCAATGTCGACGAACCGGCAAGCGCATCACCGAACTGGCCGATGTGTGCGAGCCGGGAACCGGCGTCATCGTGATCGGCGAGCACAACGACATCATCCTCTATCGCGAGCTGAAGGCCGCCGGCGTCTTCGAATATTTCTTCAAGCCGCTGTCGGGCGCGCTCGTCAGCCGCGCCTGCAACGCCGTTCTCACCGGCAATATGGAACAGCGGGCGCTGCGCACCGGGCCGCCTGTCTTCACGCTCGGCGTGCGCGGCGGCAGCGGCGCCACCACGATCGCCGTCCGCCTCGCCTGGCATCTGGCGCAGGCGCGCAAACGCCGTGTCGCCTTTCTCGATCTCGACCTGCAGCACCGGCGACGCGGCGCTGCAGTTCGACGTCACCCCGCACCACGCCCTGCGCGAAGCGCTGGAACATCCCGAACGCATCGACGAACTGTTCCTGGAGCGCGGCGTCATCCGGGTCACCGAACGGCTCGACCTTCTGGCCTCGGAAGAGCCGCTCGACTACGTGACCAATTACAACGAGGATGCGCTTCTGGCGCTGCTCGACCGGCTGCTGCACAGCTATCGCTACGTCTTCGTCGACTGACCGTCCTTCGATGCCGCCGCGCCTGCCGCGGGTGCTGCACCTGCCGAGCCTGTGCCTGCTGGTCAGCGACGGCTCGCTGGCGTCGGCGCGCGATGTGGCGCGCTGGCGCACCTTCATCGGCCCCAACACGGCCGAGCGCACGACCCTGCATATGCTCAACAAATCGGATGCGCCCGGCGCCATGCCGATCGAGGAATTCGTGCGCGCGGCCGGCCAGGCGCCCGACATGCTGGTCCCCTATGAGCGCGACGTCGCCAACGTCGCCAATCTCGGCGTCCGCCGGCTCGAGGAATGCCACGGCTTCCTGCGCGCACTGGGCCCGGCGCTGCGCAACATCTCCGGCGAACCCGTCGAAGAGAGCCGCAACATCCTCGAAAGGTTGTTCGGCTGATGAGCGACTTCATGTTCGGCCGAAGAACGGCGACGAAGGCGGCGAACGCTACCGGCCACGCCGCCCGATGCCGCTGCGCGAAGCCTTGCCCGACGTGCCGTCGCACGCTGCCGCCCAAGCCGGCCGCCGGACGCCGAGCCCGCGGCACGCACGCGCACATCGGCACCGATTTCATCCAGGACCAGGTTCTGATGCAGATCGAACCGGCCGCCGCCATCCGCATGACGCCGCAGGCTCTGGCCGAACGCGTCAACGAGCTGGTTTCCAAGATCGCCGGCGAGACACCGGCTGCTGCTCAATCAGGCCGAGCAGCGCAACATCGCATCCATCATCGTCGACGACATGATCGGGCTGGGCCCGCTGGAGCCGCTGCTGCAGGACGAGACCGTCTCCGACATCATGATCAACGGTCCGAAGATGATCTATGTCGAGCGCAACGGCAAACTCGAGCTGACGGCCTATCACTTCCGCAACGACGCCCATGTCATGCATGTGGCGCAGCGCATCGCCTCCTCGGTCGGCCGCCGCGTCGACGAATCCAGCCCGATGCTCGATGCGCGCCTGGCGGACGGCAGCCGCGTCAACGTCATCATCGCGCCGCTGAGCCTCAAGGGGCCCTGCATCTCGATCCGCAAATTCTCCAAGAGCGTGATGAGCTTTCGACGCTTCGTCAGTCTGGGCACCTCGTCGCCCGAACTGGCCAAGGCGCTCGAAATCGCCGCGCGCTGCCGCCTCAACATCATCATCTCCGGCGGCACCGGATCGGGCAAGACCACGCTTCTCAATGCGCTGTCGCGCATGATCGACCACGGCGAGCGCATCATCACGATCGAAGATGCGGCCGAACTGCAGCTCCAGCAGCCGCATGTTCTGTCGCTGGAAACCCGTCCGCCGAACATCGAAGGCCATGGCGAGATCGCCCAGCGCGACCTCGTGCGCAACGCCCTGCGCATGCGGCCCGATCGCATCATCGTCGGCGAAGTGCGCGGCTCCGAAGCCTTCGACATGATGCAGGCGATGAACACCGGCCATAACGGCTCGATGTCGACGATCCATGCCAATTCGGCGCGCGACGCGCTGGCCCGCGTCGAAAACATGATCCTGATGGCCAATGCCAACCTGCCGATGCGGGCCATCCGCACGCAGATGGCCAGCGCCCTCGACCTCGTCATCCAGACCGAGCGCATGCGCGACGGCGTGCGCCGCGTCACCGAGGTCGCCGAAGTCGCCGGGATGGAGGGCGACGTCATCTCGCTCGGGTCGCTGTTCGCCTATCGCTTCGAGGGCGAAAACACGGACGGCACGCTGCGCGGCCATTTCGAACGGCGTGGCGGCCGGCCGCGCTTCCTGAAGCGGCTGGAATATTTCGGGCTGGCCCGCGCCTTTCTCGAAGCCCTCGGCACAAAATCCGAAGCGACGGAATAATCATGGCCTGGCTGATCATCGCCTTCCTTCTCTGCATGCTGCTGCTGGCCGGCGGCAGCGGCGCCGCGCTGCTGCAGGTGCGCAATGCGCGGCGGGAAATGAAACGGCGCACAGATCTCGTCGCTCATGTTCCTCGCGGCCGCCAGAACAGGTCACGGGCATGTCGAGCGGCCTCATGTCGATCGCGCATTGCCTTCCGCCGGATCTTCGCGCTGGGCCTGCCCCATCGCTGGGGCATGCGGGCCAGCCCGCCGACGCTGATCCTGAGCGGGCTCGGCGGCGCCGGCATCATCTGGCTTCTGACCGGCTTGCTGTTCCACCTCTCGGTGCTGGATCGGTCACGCCGCTCGTCGTCTTCACCTTTCTTCTGGTGCCGCGCCAGGTTCTGAAGATGCAGCAGAACAAGGCCGAGCAGGCCTTCCTGACCTGCTTTCCCGATGCGCTCGACATGGTGGTGCGCATGGTGCGCGCGGGACTGCCGGTGATGGCCGCGATCCGCACCATCGGCACCGAAGCGGCGCAGCCGGTGGGGCCCGTGTTCCTGTCTCTCGCCGATCAGGTCGATATCGGCATCCTATTCGAAGACGCGCTGGTGCAGGCGGGCGAACGCATCGGCCTTGCCGATTTCCGCTTCTTCGCCGTGGCTGTCTCGCTGCAGCACGCCACCGGCGGCAATATCGCCTCGACCCTGGAAACGCTGTCCGAGATCATCCGCAAGCGCCGGGCCGCACGGATGAAGGCGAAGGCGACCACGGCCGAAGTGCGCGTTTCCGCCATCATCCTGGGTTCGCTGCCCTTCATCGTCATCGGCGGACTTCTGATCACCAGTCCCGCCTATCTGGCGCCGCTGGTCACCGATCCGCGCGGCAACGTCATCGTCGGTCTCGCCATCGTGCTCCTGGCGCTGGGCTTTCTCACCATGCGCGGGCTGATGCGCCGCGCCACGCAGCTTTAGGAGGACGCGATGCCTCAGACATTGGGTGCGCATCTCGCCTACGGCGCCAGCTTTCTGTTGCTGCTGGGGGCGGTGCTGCTCACCTTCGGCGGCGTCACCCTCATCGCCTATATCCTGCGCCAGGGACGCGACGAGCTGAAACACCGCGTGGCGATGGTGGAACCGCGTGGGAGCTCACCGAGCCTCACCGACCTGGTCCCTGCGGACGTGTTCCACCGCGAACCGCTGCTCGACATCCCGGGAGGGCTTTCGATCCCCGCGCGGCGCGAAATCATGCGCAGGCTGGGCGCTCTCAACGTCCCGGCCAATCGCGCCGTGTTCGTTTTCACGGTGCTGCGCGGCGCCGCCGTGCTCCTTGCCACCCTGCTCGGCTACTTCGCCGGTGCGTCCATGCACGCGCTCGACAACAAGCCGGCCATCGTCCTTCTGATCGGGATCGCGTTCGGCATTGGCGGCTGGTTCCTGCCGGCCATGGTGGTCGGCCGGCATGGTCAAGAAGCGCACCGCAAACCGTGGCCGCCGGCCTGCCCGATGCGCTGGAACTTCTGGTCGTCTGCGTCGAGGCCGGCCTCGCGCTCGAAGACGGGCTCGAGCGCGTCGTCACGGAGATGCGCCATTCCCATCCCTCGCTGGCCGAGGAGCTGGCGTTGACGGCCGCCGATCTGAAGATCCTGCCGAGCCGCGATCAGGCGCTCAGCAATCTGGCGGATCGCGTCGACGTGCCCAGCGTCCGCTCGGTGGCGACGACGCTGTCGCAGACCATGCGCTACGGCACGCCACTGGCCCAGGCGCTGCGCACGGTGGCCTCGGAATTGCGCAATGACTCGCTGCTCGCGCTCGAGGAGCGCGCCAACCGCTTGCCGACCCTGATGACCTTGCCGATGATGCTGTTCATCATGCCGACGATCTTCCTGATCGTCGGCGGCCCGGCGGCGCTGAGGCTGATGGATACCTTCCTGAAGTAAGACGCCTTACGCGTCCGCCTGCACCTTCATCGAGACGATCTTGTCGGGCTCGCCCGAGATGGCGCCGTTGTTGTGCTCGCCGCCCTTCTTGATGGCGTCGACATGCTCCATGCCTTCGACCACCTGGCCCCACACCGAATACTGCTTGTCGAGCCATGGGCGCATCGGCGAAGCAGATGAAGAACTGGCTGTTGGCGCTGTTGGGATTGGCCGTGCGCGCCATCGAGCAGGTGCCGCGCACATGTTTGGTGTCGGAGAATTCGGCCTTGAGGTCCGGCAGGTCCGAGCCGCCCGAGCCCGTGCCGGTGGGATCGCCCGTCTGCGCCATGAAGCCCGGGATCACGCGATGGAAGACGATGCCGTCATAGAAGCCCTGACGCGCCAGCTCCTTGATGCGCGCCACATGATCGGGGGCGACATCGGGCTTGAGCGCAATGACGACCGGCCCCGTCTTCAGCTCCATGACAATCGTGTTTTCGGGATCGGTCGCCATTATCATTTCCTTTTCGTTCGGCACAGCGTTTGACCAGCAGATCGGCGACATGAGGCGTCAGGAACGGCGAGACATTGCCGCCCAGCATCGCCGACCTCCTTGACCAGCTTGGAGGCGATGGCCTGATGTCTCGGATCGGCCATCAAGAAACACGGTTTCGATTTCCGGCGCGAGCCGCTGGTTCATCCCCACCATCTGGAATTCGTATTCGAAATCCGACACGGCCCGAAGCCCGCGCACGATCATGGAGGCGCCGACCTCACGCGCCAGATCGACCTGCAGCTTGTCGTGGAAGGCTGACGACCTCGATCGACACGTCACCCTTGGAGAGCGCCGCCGCCTCGTGGCGCCACATCTCGACGCGCTCTTCGACGGGAACAGCGGGTTCTTGCCGGTTCCCGTCCCGAGCCCGATCACGAGATGATCGACCAGCTTGAAAGCCCGCTTGACGATATCGAGATGGCCCAGCGTCACCGGATCGAAGGTTCCCGGATACAGGCCGATGCGCTTTGCCATATGCCGCCCCCTACTCTTGCCCCTCTTCGCCGCTTTCGGCCGCCTCGGCCGAGCTTTCGGCGATCCGTTCCACCGACACCACGCGCTCGTCGTCATCCAGCCGGAAGACGGTGACACCCTGCGCCGCGCGGCCCTGATAGGAAATATCCTTCACCGGCACGCGAATGGTCTGGCCCTTGTCGCTGATCAGCATCAGATCGTCGCCGTCCTCGACCGGGAACGCCGAAATGATGGCGCGGTTCTTCCGCCCCATCCCCATGGCCACGATGCCCGAGCCGCCGCGGCCCGTCACGCGATATTCGTAAGAGGAGGTGCGCTTGCCGAAGCCATTCTCGGAGACCGGCGAAGATGAATTGCTCCTTCGCCCCCAGCTCGGCATAGCGGTCGGGCGTCAGCGTCGCTTCCTCGGCGCCCTCCTCGTCCTCGGCCACATCCTCGGGGCCGGCTTCCGCCTCTTCGCCGGCTGCGCGCCGCGCCGCGCTCGCCTGCTTGAGATAGGCGCGCGCCTCGGCCGAACTGGCGTCGGAATGGTGCAGCAGGCCCAGCCCGACCACCGTATCGCCCGCGGCCAGCTTGACGCCGCGCACGCCGGTGGATTCGCGGCCCTTGAACACGCGCACATCGGTGATGGCGAAGCGGATGCATTTGCCCAGCGCCGTCGTCAGCAGCACGTCGTCCTGTTCGGTGCAGACCTCGACGCCGATGATGCCGTCGCCCTCGGCCAGCTTCATCGCGATCTTGCCGTTGCGGTTGATGGTGACGAAATCGGAGAGCTCGTTGCGCCGGACATTGCCCAGCTTGGTCGCGAACATGACGTTGAGCTTGCCCCAGGCGCCTTCATCTTCCGGCAGCGGCAGGATCGAGGTGATCCATTCGCCCTGTTGCAACGGCAACAGATTGACCATCGCCTTGCCGCGGCCGGCGACGCGCGCCTCCGGCAGCTTCCACACCTTGAGCTTGTAGGCCATGCCGGTCGAGGAGAAGAACACCAGCGGGGTATGGGTGTTGGCGACGAAGATCTTGGTGACGAGATCTTCGTCGCGCGTGGACATGCCCGAGCGTCCGCGCCCGCCGCGGCCCTGCACGCGATATTCGGCCAGGGGCGTGCGCTTGATATAGCCGCCATGGGTGACGGTGATCGCCATATCCTCGCGCTCGATCAGGTCCTCGTCCTCGAGTTCGAGATCGGCTTCGATCAGCTCGGTCCGGCGCGGGGTCGCGAATTCGTCGCGGATTTCGGACAGCTCGCCGCGCACGATGCCCAGCACGCGCGGCCGCGATCGGAGGATGTCGAGATAATCCTGGATCGCGACAGCCAGCTTCTGCACCTCGTCGCCGATTTCGTCGCGGCCCAGCGCGGTCAGCCGTTGCAGGCGCAATTCGAGGATGGCCTTGGCCTGTTCCTCGGTCATGCGGATCGTGCCTTCGGGCGTGATCTGATGGCGCGGATCGGCGATCAGCTCGACCAGCGGGCCGACATCCTTGGCCGGCCAGTCGCGCGCCATCAATTGCTCGCGCGCCGTCGGCGCATCGGGCGCGGCGCGGATCAGGCGGATCACCTCGTCGATATTGGCGACGGCGACGGCGAGGCCCACCAGGGTGTGGCCGCGCTCGCGCGCCTTCATCAGGTCGAAGCGCGTGCGCCGCGTCACCACCTCTTCGCGGAAATGAACGAAGGCCCCGATCATGTCCTTCAGGTTCATCTGCTCCGGCTTGCCGCCATTGAGCGCCAGCATGTTGACGCCGAAGCTGGTCTGCAATTCGGAGTAGCGATAGAGCTGGTTGAGCACGACATCGGCCGAGGCGTCGCGCTTCAGTTCGATCACCACGCGCATGCCGTGGCGGTCGCTCTCGTCGCGAATATCGGCAATGCCCTCGACGCGCTTGTCGCGCACCAGCTCGGCCATGCGTTCCTGCATGCGCGCCTTGTTCACCTGATAAGGCAGCTCGTGAACGATGATCGCAAAGCGGTCCTTGCGGATCTCTTCGATCTCGGTCTTGGCCCGCATCAGCACCGAACCGCGCCCGCGCATCAGCGCCGCGCGCGCCGCCGCCTTGCCGATGATCAGCGCGCCGGTCGGGAAATCCGGCCCCGGCACGATATCGGTCAGCGCATCCAGCCCGATCGACGGGTCCTCGATATAGGCCAGGCAAGCATCGATCACCTCGCCCAGATTGTGCGGCGGCACATTGGTCGCCATGCCGACGGCGATACCGCCGGCGCCATTGACCAGCAGATTGGGATAGCGCGCCGGCAGGACCACGGGCTCGCTCTCGGAGCCGTCATAATTGTCCTGGAACTCGACCGTGCCCTTCTCGATGTCCTCGGTCAGCATATGGGCGATCTTGGCCCGGCGCGCTTCGGTGTAGCGCATGGCCGCGGGCGGATCGCCGTCGACGCTGCCGAAATTGCCCTGTCCGTCGATCAGCGGCACGCGCATGGAGAAATCCTGCGCCATGCGCACCAGCGCATCATAGATCGACTGGTCGCCATGCGGATGGTACTTGCCCATCACGTCGCCGACGATCAGCGCCGATTTGCGGTAGGGCTTGTTCCAGTCGCGCCCGTTCTCGTGCATCGAATAGAGAATGCGCCGGTGCACGGGCTTGAGCCCGTCGCGCGCATCGGGCAGCGCACGGGACACAATCACGCTCATCGCATAATCGAGATAGGAGCGCTTCAGCTCGTCCTCGATGGCGATGGGGCTCACGCTGCTGCCGCCTGCGGGCGGCATGCCGGAAGCCTCTGTATCGCTCAAATTCCGATCCTCGATCTGGTTCTGTTATGCCCGGCCCGCGGGGTCCCGGCGGGAGGGTGAATCTGTTTGTAGAGGTAGCATTTCACGCCGCCCCAGGGCCAAGGAAAAGTGAGGGAAACCGGCCCTCTAAACGGCAATCAGGCGGCGGGCCGGAGCCTTCCGGCGGCCCCCATGACATCCACCTGCGTGGAGCCCGGATTGGCCCGCGACCAGCCTTCATTCGCGCGCGCGAAATCAAACAGATGTGCAACTTTATAACAAATTTCCGCAATTACAGTAAACATAATGTATTGAAAGGCACCACTGAGTGCCTATTTGCTGCTTAGTTATTGGGAAGTTGTGGGGAACAGCAGACGGAACACTCGCAAATGGCCCCGCCCCCCGGCGGAGGTCTGTGCGTGGCCGGTTGCGCGCTCCCCTTAGCCATGGATCAACGCCGATGCCCACGCGCATAAGCATGGATGCAGGAATGATGGCCGCGCGGCTGCGCGGTGTCGCTTTCTTCGCTGCGTGGACCGCCGCGGAGATCGAGGCCATCTGCGCCGCGGCCGAGACACGGCACTACGACAAGGGCGAGCACATCTATGAGGCAGGTCATGCGAACCAGCCCGGCCTGTTCGTGATCGCGTCCGGCACGGTGCGCATCCATCATGACTGGCCGGACGGACGGCATATGCTTCAGGCGGTCTATTTTCCGGGACAATTGCTCCAGCTCTCGTCTTTTGCCGACGGAAACGCCGAGCCGTTCAGTTGTTCGGCCAGAAGTGACGCCCGTCTCATTTTCATTCCGCGCCAGCCGCTCGTCGCCGAAATTCAGAGCGATCCCGCGAAGATGTCCGCGCTGGCGGCCCAGCTCAGTGCGCGCAGCCGCGTGGACTATATGGCCATGAAGCTGAAGGTGCGTGGTTCGCACCGCAGTCATTTGGCGTCGGCACTCTGGTATTATGCGCGCGGCGCTGCCCAATATGGCGCGCCCGGGTCCGCGGATGCGCAAAGCGGCATTGCCCACGATCTCACCCAGGACGAATTGGCGGCGATGCTGGGTATCGCCCGTCAGACGGTCAACCGGCTGATGCGTCAGATGACGCATGACGGAATCATCGTGCGGGAGGGGCGCGAAACGCGTGTCCTCGACTTCAAGCGCCTACTTGCCATCGTCGAAGAGGACGGGCCCATGCCCGACGTCGTGCGCAACGACTATCTCGACATCCATCTGCGCGCGGAGCTGATGGAGGCTGGCGGCGTCTCCGGCCGGCCCGCCGAGACATACGACACAGCGCCTCCCGGTTAGCGCAATCTGCCCACACATGGGCGCCGGCTGCCGGTTGTGCGACAGAAATCGCAACAGCATTCACACTCGCGTGAAATTTTTGAAAAATTGTCTCCGCTGTCGCGCAGGCGACAGCACAGCATCGCCCTTGACGTTAGCTTTCAGGAAATTGAGCGGAAAACATAACCGCCGCATCGCAATTTGATTGTTCGGTGGCGCTCAGACAGCGAGTGCGGAAACAACACCCGGTCCGAAGTCAAAAGAACGTCGTCCAAGCCGGAGCGTGGAACCCCCGGAATGCACGACCGGAGGGTGTGCGGTTGCCACTGCCGCACACCCTCAATTTTTTTCTCAGTGCCGCAGCCGGCCCAGCGCCCCGAAAACCAGATCCATATCGTAGGCGTACATCAGCCGTTGCGAGGGGGTCTTGTCATCGAGGCCATCGCGGAAACCGAAGACGATGCCGATGAGCCGGCCTGTGCGGGCATCGACCACGGGCCCGCCGGAAAAGCCCTTGCCGCCCTCGGCCTCGAAGGCGAAAGCATGCTGGACCGGGCAGCCGTCGCAGCGCGGCACCACCGGCGCATCGGTGTAGCGCACCCGCCCGCGCGCCTCACGCAACTCACCCTTCACGCCCTGGCCATAGGCGACAACCCGTTCGCCCACGCGCGGCGCGCCATAAGGCAAGGCGCGGCCCTTGGGCGTGTGGAAAAACATAAGGTCGTAATCGGTGGAGGTGCCGATGACGCTGGCCGCATCGATCAGATTGGCATTGTGGGCATTGGTGACGGCGATGCCCGGTGCGATCACCACCCCGGCGCCCTCGCCTTCCAGCACGACATAGGCCGTGCCCGCGAGCGGCAGATAGGCGTTTGCCACAGCAGGGTTCATGAAGCCCGCATCCGGCCCTGAGGCCGGCAGGCCGGCACTGGTGGCGCAACCGGCCAGCGCGATGGCCAATGCCAGCGCCACGCTCTGCGCCAGCCAGCCCTGTCGCGCGCCCATCCTGGTTCCTGCGTCCTGCTCTAGAACGGAATCTCGTCGTCCATGTCGTCGCGGTCGAAGCTGGGCGCGCCCTCGCTGGCGCCACGCGAACCGCCACCGGAGAAGCCGCCGCCACCGCCGCCTTCGCCGCGGCTGTCGAGCATCACCAGCTCGCCGCGGAAGCGCTGCAGCACGATCTCGGTCGAATATTTCTCGACGCCGTCCTTGTCGGTGTATTTGCGGGTCTGGAGCGCGCCCTCGAGATACACCTTGGCGCCCTTGCGCAGATATTTCTCGGCGACATCGGCCAGATTCGGATTGAAGATCACCACCCGGTGCCACTCGGTCTTTTCCTTGCGCTCGCCGCTGGCCTTGTCGCGCCAGCTTTCGGAGGTGGCAACCGACAGGTTCACAACGGGGTCGCCGTTGGTCATGCGGCGCATATCCGGGTCTTTGCCCAGATTGCCGATCAGGATCACCTTGTTGACGCTGCCCGCCATCACCCGTCTCCGTTTCTTGGATTATTGACCCGAACCTAACCCCGGCGCTGGCCCTGCGCCACCGCACGGCAGCGCGCCTCCTGTGGACAGCCAGGACAGTTGGGAGATTAACATTGTTCATGTTATGTTCCAAGTGCGAATCTTCCGGCAGGCGTCACAGGATCATGCCTTGCCCCGCCGGGCGCGCATCGCCATATCTAATCGCTTGCCCCGACGGCCAAGCCCCTAGCTGCCCGAAAGTACCCATGCTGAAGAACATCTCCATCCGCGGCGCCCGCGAGCACAATCTGAAGAATGTCGATGTCGAGATCCCGCGCGACACGCTGACGGTCATCACCGGCCTTTCCGGCTCCGGCAAATCCAGCCTCGCCTTCGACACCATCTATGCCGAGGGCCAGCGCCGCTATGTCGAAAGCGCTCTCGGCCTATGCGCGGCAATTCCTGGAGCTGATGCAGAAGCCCGATGTCGATCACATCGAGGGCCTGTCGCCGGCCATCTCCATCGAGCAGAAGACGACCTCGCGCAATCCGCGCTCGACGGTCGGCACCGTCACCGAGATCTACGACTATCTGCGCCTGTTGTTCGCGCGCGTCGGCGTGCCCTATTCGCCGGCCACCGGCCTTGCCGATCGAAAGCCAGACCGTCAGCCAGATGGCCGACCGCATTCTGGCGCTACCCGAAGGCACGCGCCTCTTCCTGCTGGCGCCCATCGTGCGCGGCCGCAAGGGCGAGTACCGCAAGGAACTCGCCGAGCTGCAGAAGAAGGGCTTCCAGCGCGTCAAGATCGACGGCAAGTTCTACGAGATCGCCGAAACGCCCGCGCTCGACAAGAAGCTCAAGCACGATATCGAGGTGGTCGTGGACCGCCTCGTCGTCAAACCCGACATCGGCAACCGCCTGCCCGATTCCATCGAGACGGCCCTGGGCCTCACCGATGGCCTCGTCATCGCCGAATTCGCCGACAAGAAGGACGACAAGGGCGAGCCCGAGCGGCTGCTGATGTCGTCGAAATTCGCCTGCCCGGTGTCCGGCTTCACCATTCCGGAGATCGAGCCGCGCCTGTTCAGCTTCAACAATCCGCATGGCGCCTGCCCCACCTGCGACGGGCTCGGCACCCAGCTCTATTTCGATGCCGCGCTGGTGGTGCCCGATGAAAGCATCACGCTGCGCAAGGGCGCCGTCGCGCCCTGGGCGAAATCGACCTCGCCCTATTACCTGCAGACGCTGGAAGCGCTCGGCCGCCACTACAAATTCTCGCTCAACGAGGCCTGGGAAGACCTGCCGAAGAAGCGCGCGCGACGTCATCCTGTTCGGCTCGGGCGACGAGGAGATCAAATTCACCTATGACGACGGGCTTGCGCCGCTACGACACCAAGAAGAGCTTCGAAGGCGTCATTCCCAACATGCAGCGCCGCTTCAAGGAAACCGATTCCGCCTGGGTGCGCGAGGAGCTGGAGCGCTTTCAGGACACCAGCCCCTGCATCGATTGCGGCGGCTATCGCCTCAAGCCCGAAGCGCAGGCGGTCAAGATCGCCGGCCTGCATATCGGCCAGATCTGCGAACAGTCGATCAAGCTCGCCGACACCTGGTTCCGCGATCTCGACAAGCATCTGACCAAGCAGCAGAAGCAAATCGCCGCGCGCATCCTGAAGGAAATCCGCGAGCGCCTGCGCTTCCTCAACAATGTGGGCCTGGAATATCTGACGCTGGCGCGCGGCTCCGGCACGCTGTCGGGCGGCGAAAGCCAGCGCATCCGTCTCGCCTCGCAGATCGGCTCGGGCCTGACCGGCGTGCTCTATGTGCTGGACGAGCCCTCCATCGGCCTGCACCAGCGCGACAACGAGAAGCTGCTGGAATCGCTGAAGGGCCTGCGCGATCTCGGCAATTCCGTGATCGTCGTCGAGCACGACGAAGAGGCCATCCGCACCGCCGATCATGTCATCGACATGGGCCCGGGCGCCGGCATCCATGGCGGCCACATCATCGCCGAGGGCACGCCCGAAGACATCATGGCCAACCCCAAGAGCCTGACCGGCAAATACATGGTCGGGCTGGAGCAGATTCCGCTGCCCGACGCGGCGCCGCAAGGCGGTGCACAATCGCTGGCTCAAGGTCACGGGCGCGCGCGCCAACAATCTGCAGAACGTGACGGCGGAAATTCCGCTGGGCACCTTCACCTGCATCACCGGCGTTTCCGGCGGCGGCAAATCCACGCTGACCATCGAAACGCTCTACAAGGCGGCGGCGCGCAAGCTCAACGGCAGCCGCGAACATCCCGCCGCCCATGACCGCATCGAGGGCCTGGAATATCTCGACAAGGTCATCGATATCGACCAGAGCCCGATCGGCCGCACGCCGCGCTCCAACCCGGCCACCTATACCGGCGCCTTCACGCCGATCCGCGACTGGTTCGCCGAACTGCCCGAAGCCAAGGCGCGCGGCTATGCGCCCGGCCGCTTCAGCTTCAATGTGAAGGGCGGGCGCTGCGAAGCCTGCCAGGGCGACGGCGTCATCAAGATCGAGATGCACTTCCTGCCCGACGTCTATGTCCAATGCGATGTCTGCAGCGGCAAGCGCTACAATCGCGAAACGCTGGAAGTGAAATTCCGCGACAAGTCGATCTCCGACGTGCTCGACATGACGGTCGAAGCCGGCGCGGAATTGTTCAAGGCCGTGCCCTCGATCCGCGAAAAGCTCGACACGCTGACCCGCGTCGGCCTCGGCTATATCAATATCGGCCAGCAGGCGACGACGCTCTCCGGCGGCGAAGCCCAGCGCGTGAAACTGTCCAAGGAACTGGCCCGCCGCGCCACCGGCCGCACGCTCTACATCCTGGACGAGCCCACGACCGGGCTGCACTTCCACGACGTGAAGAAGCTGCTCGAAGTGCTGCACGAGCTGGTCGACAACGGCAACACGGTGGTGGTGATCGAGCACAATCTCGAAGTCATCAAGACGGCCGACTGGATCGTCGATCTCGGCCCCGAAGGCGGCGATGGCGGCGGCGAGATCGTCGCCAAGGGCACGCCCGAAGACGTCGCCAAGGTCGCCCGCAGCTATACCGGGCAATATCTGAAACCGCTGCTCAAGCCCCGCACGCCGGAGACGGTGAAGGTCGCCGCCTCCAAGCAGGCGTCGAAGAAAGCACCCGCGAAAAAGCCCGCGAAGAAACCGGCCGCCAAGCGCGGCAGCAAGCTCAAGGCGGCGGAGTAGGCGCGCGCAGATGAGCGAGACTTTGAGCCCGTGTCCAACGCCTTGTGACGGAAGGAAGAGCTTCTCGTCTCAGGCACACGGCTATGAAGAGCTCGCCGCCGATGATATATTGTTTACCGAAGTCCGTGACGGTCTCTCAACTGGCGAGGTGGTCGAAGACTATCCGGACGCGTCGAAGGGACCGAGCGTGCTGGCCCTTCAGACGGACGCTGGCGGGCACCCCCTACACGTCGTGTGGGATTCCCAGAGGAAAATCCGAGCCGGCCGTGCTCATTACCGCCTACCGTCCCGATCCGACAAGATGGTCGTCAGACTTCAAGAAGCGGAAGAAACAGTGACCAGAAAGAGCGTCAAACTTCTTCATGAGGGCCGATACGCAGCTGAGGTCGAGGTCGAGCTGATCGATGATGAGGCCGGATGGGCGCCTTATCTGTCGGTGGGCGATGCCGAGAAACTCGACACGGTGCGCGCGGCCTTGCGCAAGGGTGATATCGCGCTGGCTGGCAGGTACGGACGCGTGTTCGAGCTGCAGCCGATCTGAAGCCGCCGCGTTCTTGATTTTGGACAAAGGGTCGGCGCGCGCTCTGGGATAGGAACGCACCGTCACACCGGCTTTCCATCCATGACCGATTTACCCCAGCCTTTCACCCCCGGCGCCTGGTTTCCCGGGCCGCATTCCGAAAACGAAGCCTGGGTCCGCGCCGAATTCCAGTCGGTGCTCGATCACTGGTTCGATTGGCGCAAGCACCAGTTCAAGGACGATCCGCTCGCCCTCACCCCGGCCGAGCGCCGCGCCCCCGCCTTTCTGGCCGAGCGCGAATTGCTGGCCCAGCGTCTCGGCGAACTCTGCGATGCGCTGACCGCCGAGATCCCCACCTACACCCCGCGCTATATCGGCCACATGAAGGCGGAGCTGTCGCTGCCGGCCCTGTTCGGCTGGTTCGCGGCCATGCTGCACAACCCGAACATCACCTCGAAGGAGGCGAGCAAGGTCGGCACGGTCATCGAAACCGAGGCCATCGCCATGCTGGCGCAGATGCTCGGCTTCGATCCGAACGTGGCGCAGGGCCATTTCACCAGCGGCGGCACGCTGGCCAATTTCGAGGGCGTGTGGCGCGCGCGCTATCGCCTCGATCACTGGCTGGCGCTGGCGCTCTATATCGCCGAAACCACGGGCACCAGGCTCGACATCTTCGCCGCCGCCCATATGGGCTGGACGCGGTTTCGCAAATTGTGGAGCGAGCACAAGCTCAGCGACGACACGCTCAAGCGCTGCAGCGCCGCGGCCAGCAATCCGGCCGACATCTATCGCCGCATCAGCCACGCATCGGGGCGCGATTATCTGGGGCCGGTCGTGCTGGTGCCCGGCAACAAGCATTATTCCTGGCGCAAGGCCGCCAACATTTTCGGCCTGGGTGAAGAATTGTTCTGGAGCGTCGCGCTCGACGAGGCCGGCCGCCTCGACCTCGCCGATTTCGAACGCCTGGCGCTGAAGGCGCAAGCCGAAGCCCGCCCCATCCTGATGGCGGTCAGCGTCGCCGGCACGACCGAGACCGGCGAGATCGATCCGATCCATCGCCTGCACGCGCTGCTGGAAGATTGGAAGACAAATCGCGGCTGGCGCATCTGGCATCATGTCGATGCGGCCTATGGCGGTTTTCTCTGCAGCCTGCTCGGCGGACCGGCGGAGGATGCGCTCTCGCCCGAAAGCGCGGCCGCCCTGCGCGCCATCACAAAAGCCGATTCCGTCACCATCGATCCGCACAAGCTGGGCTATGTGCCTTATGCCTGCGGCGCGTTTCTGGCGCGCGACACCGATCACTATGTGGTTTCGGGGTTCGACGCGCCCTATCTCGATCGCCCGCAACTGGGCGCCGGCAAATGGTCCTCGACACTGGAGGGCTCGCGCTCGGCCGCCGGCGCCGCGGCCACCTGGCTCACGGGCAAGACCATCGGCTTCGGGCCGGAGCGCTTCGGCGCGCTGCTGGCCGAAACCATCGCCTCGCGCCGCGCCTTCCAGAAATCCGTGAGCGAGGCGCTGCCCTTTGTGCGCTTTCTCGAGCCCAGCGACACCAATATCGTCTGCTTCTGGATCGCCGATGAGGGCGAGGCGCTCTCCAGCTCCAACCGCCGCACCGAAGCGCTCTACGAAGCGCTGCTGGCCTCGCCGGACTTCTCGGTCTCGAAAACCACGCTGGGCGCAGACTATGCGGCGCAGAAGCGCGCCCATCTGGCCCGCTATGGCGGGGTGGAGGATGCGGAGGGGCCTCGTCATGATCCGCTGCGTCTTCATGAACCCCTATTGGTCCGTGCCGGCCTATCGCGAGGCGCTTTTCCCGCAATTCATCGCCCTCATCCGCCGGATCGTCGAGGGCTGACGCGAACGATCGGCATCTCGCCGGATTTGCGCCAGATCAAAGACAGAGATGGAGGGGCGGCTATTCTGTGCGGGCATTCGGCGAACCAAGCCCCGCGCTTCAGCCCCCTCTCTTTGCAGCGCGGAGACGTCGAACCCCTGAGGCCTCCCCCCAAGGAGGCCTCTTTTGTTTTCGGCCCCAATGCCCGATCCGGCAGCCGCAAAATGAAACGCCCCCGCCCGCACCGGCAGGCAGGGGCGTTTTTCGTGAACCTGCGCCTCAGGCGTGTTCGACCTCGCGATGCGGCTCTTCGGCATGGGTCGCATCGCCATGGACCTCGACCGCGTGAGCGTCTTCGCCGTGGGCCTCTTCCACATGAAGCTCTTCCACAGGCGCCTCGGCGGCGTGGACCTCATGATGCTCTGCCTCGCCGTGGCCGCCATGTGCCGCTTCGCCATGGCTGTCATCACCATGCGGCGCGTCATGCGCAGGC
This sequence comes from uncultured Pseudomonadota bacterium, assembly GCA_963822185.1. Classification (GTDB taxonomy): domain Bacteria; phylum Pseudomonadota; class Alphaproteobacteria; order Micropepsales; family Micropepsaceae; genus Rhizomicrobium. The sequence goes on along the minus strand of CAWGGT010000002.1, from coordinate 294,427 downwards.
GCCTCGTGCCCATGGGAATCATGGCCATGGGCATCATGTTCGGCATGGTCCGCCGCATGCGCCTCTTCGCCATGTGCCTCCTCGGCCGGGGCATCATGATGGGCCTCTTCGCCGTGACCATGGTCATCATGGCCGTGCGCGTCGTGACCGTGATCTGTATGACCATGATCGTCGTGGCCGTGATCGTCATGGCCATGTGCGTCGTGACCGGAGTCATCGTGACCGTGGTCATCATGATGCTCGACAGGCTCGGCGTGGTGTTCGGCCGGTGCTTCATGCACTTCCTCGAGCAACACGACCTCCTCGACCACCGCCGGCGCCTCGGCCGCATCCAGGCCCAGAAGCCCGCGATAGGCGGAGGCGCTGGCCGCGCCCTGGATCGCCGTCGACACCACGAAGATCACACTCGCGAAAACCGCCACGCCCCAACCATGCGACGCCAGAAGCGTATAGACCGGCGCCTGGTTCGGCGGCCTGACGGCGAAAGCGGCGCGCAGCGTATCGATCAGGGGCTGCCCCATCAGCGCATAATCGGCCGCGACGAGCAGCGCACAGATCGGCAGGACGATGGCCAGCACGATGAGGAACATGCGCAGCACATTGCCCTTCGCCAGCTCCCAGCTGCGCTTCAGGCTCGCATGCGGTTCGGCCGCGGCAATCGCATAGAGGAGAAAGCTCAGCCGCACCGAGACATAGATCGTCAGCAGAACTGCAATGAGCGCGCCGATCCCGCCCGCAATCTCCTTCACCGGCAGGCCCGTGCCTGCCAGCGCCGGCCACTGCGCCAGCGCCATTTTGGTGCCCATGCCGATCCCGGCCATACCCAATGCGCAGACGATGACGACGGCGATCAGGATCAGATAAAGCCGCACCAGCGCCGCGAACAGCCGAAGCTCGCGCGCGCCGATCACGAAATGCGCCAGCGACCACTCCATGGCATCGCCCAGTGCCGCGCGCGTCAGCGGCACCGCGATCGCGCAGAGCAGCAGCAAGGCCGCGATCACGCCGCCCAGATGCTCCAGCGCCACCGGCCAATGCGCGATGACGTTGTGCGGGACGGGGCCCAGGCCCAGAAGCGCTTTGCGCAAGACGATGAAAAATGCCGCCGCGACCCAGCTCAACCCGATCACGGTCAGAATGCGACGAAACAGAAATCCGTATGCTTGGGCGATGCTCCGCCCAACTGAAACCTGAACCATAATGCCCCCCACCTTTGCGGAGCGATTATGCGCTGGCTCCACAAAACTCTCATGAAGGTTCCATTATGGCACAGTCAGGGTCAAGCGCGGCGCCCGCACCCGGAGGGTGTACGAGCCACCAAGTGCACCTCTAGATATTGTAGTTAATGCCCGAAGCCGCAGCCCGCGTGTCCGTCAGCGCGCGATACGCATAGGCCGATGGCGCCAGCGTCAGCCCGGTCGCGAAGGGCGCGAACAGGAATGTGAGGCCGGACAAGAGCGGCAGATGCCGCGACGCATTGCGCATCTGGTCTGCCATGATCTTCATCTGCTGGGCCGTATCGGCGCCGGGTGCCATCGTCTTGGGAAGAAAGAAATCTGTGCCCATCACGGCCACTTCCGCGATACCGACCACGATCACGCAGCGGCAGGAACACGGCAACGCCCACGGCGAAGATGTTCCAGAAATTGCCGCGTGTGAGCTGCCAGGATTCCGCAAGCCCGATCTTCTCCTCGGCGACACCGGCCGGGATGAACAGGAAGCTCAGCCGCACCGCGGCATAGACAATCGCCAGCAGCCCGGCGAGATAGACGGCCCCCGCGACGCCGGTCATGACCGGCGAATGACCGAGGCCCTTGATCACCGCCAACACCACCGCATCGGCCAGCAGGAACAGGAGCAAGAGCGCGAACAGCCCGATGAAGCCGGCGAACACGCGCAGCTCCGGTGCGCCGAGCGCAAAATGGACGACGGCCGGCCCCTGCCGGAGGCCAAGCGCCTGCCGCGTCACGGCCACATACATGATGGCGCTGAGCATGAGCGACACCAGGCTCCAGCCCATGACCACGAGCCCGGCCTGCCCCAGCGCCACCGGATTGCCTCCACTGACGGCCTCGGGGACGACACCGTAATAGTAGGACATCACGAAATAGCCGGCGACGGCGAAGATCACCATCGGCAGCCAGATCAGGCCGATGATCGTGCCCAGATGGCCGAAGGTGAAGGCATAGGCATAGCGGATCGTGTCGAGCACCGGAATTTTCTTCTGTGTCGTGCTGTTCATGCTGAAGGCGTCTCCGCGGGACTGTTGCCCGCCTCGGTTGGAACCACACTGCGATAGGCCCCGGCAATCGCACCGGAGGTCAGACCCGCCATCGCGGTGGCATAGACGAGATTGAGCAGCACCGAAAGCGGACCGATCGTGGACAGTTTGGCCATCAGGAGACGTACCGCCTCCTGCGCGCTGGTCCCGGTCTCATGCACGCCCATCACCGGCGTCTGCAACACCGCGCCCAGAATGCCGAACACGATCGCGACCGGCAGCACGACCGCCAGCGAGACAATGACAATGCGCCAGAAATTGCCGCGCCCCAGCGCCCAGGAGCGGCCGAGGCCAATCTGTTCCTCGGCCACCACGACCGCCGGCAGGAAGAACACCAGCCGCACCGCCGCATAGATGTACCAGCACACGGCGACGATGCCGGCCAGCACGGTTGCGATCATCGCAATGTGTTCGGAGGCCATCGCGTGCGCGATGCCCCAGACGATGGCCACCACGGCCGTGCTCGCAATGCCGATGCCGAACAGCACCAGAATGGCCAGCACGATCGCGCCCAGCATGCGCCACACCGGCGCGGCGAAGGAGAAGTAGAGGAAGGTCCATCCTTCGGAGAGGCCCAGCGCCCGGCGCATCAGCCCGACCCGCACCATGGCGCCGGCGACGATGAAACCGATCAGCATCAGCAGGCCAAGTCCGATCAGACCTGGCAGCACCGAGAAATCGAAGGGCTCGCGCTCCATCCCGGCCACCAGCGCCGGCCCCATCAGCACGGCCGGCACGGCAAGGATCGCGATCACGGCCAGATAGGGGAACCAGATGATCCCCAGAACGGCGAAGAACTGTTTCAGGCCAAATCGATAGGCGGCCTCGATCGTGCGTCCCACAGCAAGTTTCGGCATCCCATTTTCCCCCGATGCGCGACGCGGACAATGTACCGGTCTCGCGGTGACAGTCCAATGACCGGATTTCCCGGCCTCCCGCGCTCAGATGGCGGTGACAGCGTGTCAGTCACGGGCTAGGCTTTGCCAAAATGATCCAAACGACGGTGGGGAGTTCGATGAGCATTCGCGAATATGCCCAATATGACGGCCTGGGCCTGGCCGAACTGGTGGCGAAGAAGAAGGTTTCGCCGGTCGAGCTGATCGAAGAGGCCATCACGCGCGCCGAACGCGCCGATGCCAAGCTCAACGCCATCGTCTTCCGCGATTATGAGCGCGCACGACAGACCGCGCGTGCAAAACCGGGCAAGGGCCCGTTTGCCGGCGTGCCCTTCTTCCTCAAGGATATTTTCGCCTTTGCCGAGGGCATGCCGACTCGCCAGGCCGCGGCGTTCATTCCGCCCATCCCCTTCGATCACAACTCGCTGCTGACCAAACGCTTCCGCGAGGCCGGCCTCATCCCGCTGGGCAAAACCAACGTCCCCGAATTCGGGCTGGTGCCAACCACCGAGTCGCAGCTCTACGGCCCCTGCCGCAATCCCTGGAACACGGCGCATTCGACCGGCGGTTCCTCGGGCGGCTCGGCGGCGCTGGTGGCGGCAGGCGCCGTGCCGCTGGCCCATGCCAATGATGGCGGCGGCTCGATCCGCATCCCCGCCTCGTGCTGCGGGCTCGTCGGCCTCAAGCCGACGCGCGGGCGCACCAGCTATGCTCCCGATTTCGGCGAGATCATCGACGGGCTCGGCAATGATCTCGTCGTCTCGCGCAGCGTGCGCGACACCGCCGCCGTGCTCGACGCGGTAAGCGGCAATGTGCAGGGCGATCCCTATTGGGCGCCGCCCGCCCCCGCCTCTTATCTCGAGGCCATCAAGCGCAAACCGAAACGCCTGCGCATCGCCTTCTCGACGCATAAACTCGATGGCCGCCCACTGCATCCCGATTGCGTCACCGCCGTCAAGAAAGCCGCGAAACTCTGCGCCAGCCTCGGCCATGAACTGGTCGAAGCCGCACCAGCGCTCGATCAGGCCATGCTGATCCCGGCCTTCATGGCGATCTGGGCCGGCAATCTTGCTTCCGGCATCGATTATGTGGCGCGGCTCACTGGCCAGCTTCCCAAGCCGGAGCTGTTCGAGGGCCTGACCTGGGGGCTCTACGAAGCCGGCAAGCGCATCACCGCCAGCGAATATCTGATGGCCAAGGGCGCGATCCAGGCCGCTGCGCGTCAGGCCGCCGCCTTCCATGAAGAGTACGATGTCTGGCTCAGCGCGACGCTGGGCACGCCGCCCGTCGAACTCGGCGTCTTCGACATGGACGAAACCGATCCGCAAAAATCCTTCGCGCCACTGATCGACTATGTTCCCTTCACTGCGATGCAGAATGCGACCGGCCAGCCCGCGATCAATCTGCCGCTACACTGGAACAAGGCCGGCCTTCCCATCGGCCTGCATTTCACCGGCCGCTTCGGCGACGAGCTCACCCTGCTCAAACTCGCGGCCGAACTCGAAAAGGCGCAGCCCTGGGCGCAGCGCTACGCCAAGATCAAGGTGTGAACCATGGCCTTTGCAGACTATCTCGACTATGACGGCCTCGGCCTTGCCGAACTGATCGCGAACAAGGACATCTCGCTGCTCGAAGTGGTGGACGAAGCCATCGCCCGCGCCGAGCGTCTCAACCCGACCCTCAACGCCATCGTCTTCGAAGCCTATGAGCGCGCGCGCGATGCTGCGAAGAACGGCGTCCCCTCCGGCCCGCTTCGCGGCGTGCCGATGCTGCTCAAGGATATGCGCGCGAACGCCGTCGGCATGCCAACACGGTCCGGCTCGCGCATGGTGCCCGCCATCCCCTCCGATCACGATTCCACGCTGGTCGCACGCTTTCGCGCCAGCGGCCTCATTCCCATGGGCAAGACCAATGTGCCGGAGTTCGGCATTCTGCCGACGACCGAATCCGCGCTCTACGGCCCCTGCCGCAATCCCTGGAATCTCGATCATTCCGCCGGCGGGTCTTCGGGCGGCTCGGCCGCGGCAGTGGCCGCCGGCATCGTGCCCATCGCCCATGCCACCGATGGCGGAGGCTCGATCCGCATCCCCGCATCGTGCAACGGGCTTGTCGGCCTCAAGGTCAGCCGCGGACGCGTGACGCAAGGCCCCGATGCCGCCGATTCCACGATCGGTCTTTCCGTCGACAATGTCGTTACGCGCAGCGTGCGCGACACCGCCGCGATCCTCGACCACATCAGCGCGCCCGATTACGGCGATCCTTATTTCGCGCTGGCGCCGGACGGTTCCTATCGCGAGGCGATTGCGCGCGTACCGGGAAAGCTGCGCATCACGGTGTCGACCAAACAGGCGAACGGCGCGCCCTTCTCGCCCGATGTCGATGAGGCGATCCGCAAGGCGGTCAAGCTCTGCGAGAATCTCGGCCACACGGTCGAAGAGGCCATGCCCGAAACCGATGACAAGATGCTGACCACGGCGTTCCTGACGCTGTGGGCCGGCGCCACGGCCTATGGTGTCGAAAGCCTGTCGCGGCTGACAGGCGTCAAGCCGTCGCTCGACGTGCTCGAAGGGCTGACGCTGTCGCTTTACGAACGCGGCAAGTCGCTGACGGCCATCCAGCAGACCTGGGCGCAGCAAACCCTCTATCGCTATGCCCGCGAGGTCGCGAAATTCCACGAGACCTATGATGTGTGGCTGAGCCCGACCCTTGCGCATCCGCCGCTGAAGCTTGGGCTGATCGACATCAACGAACGCGATTTCGACCGCGCCTTCGCGCCCATCGTCGATTACGTGCCCTTCACGGCGATGCAGAACGGCACCGGCCAACCCGCGATCAATCTGCCCTTGCACTGGAACGGCAACAATCTTCCCATCGGCGTGCAGTTCGTGGCCCGCACCGGCAACGAGACCTTGCTGCTGCAGCTGGCCGCACAAATTGAAGCGGCCGCGCCCTGGGCGCATCGCCGCCCCGCCATCGCCACCCAAGCCTGAAGGATCACCCCATGGCCTTCGCAGAATATGACCGCACCGACGCCACCGGCCTCGCCCATCACATCCGCAAGGGCGATGTCTCGCCGGCGGAAGTTCTCGAAGAAGCCATCACCCGCGTCGAGCGCCACAACGGCACGCTCAATGCCGTGGTCTACAAGGCTTATGACGATGCGCGCAAAACCGCCGCCAGCAAATTGCCGGACGGTCCGTTCAAGGGCGTGCCCTTCCTGATCAAGGATCTCTCCGTGCCCGTCGCAGGCTGGCGCATGACCAATGGCACAGCCTGGATGCACGACTATGTCGCGCCCGAAGACTGCGAACTGGTGAAGCGCTATCGCGCTGCCGGCATGGTGCTGATGGGCAAGACCAACACGCCCGAATTCGGCATTCCCGGCACCACCGAAGGCCGCCATCTCGGCGTCTGCCGCAATCCGTGGAATCCGGATCATTCCTCGGGCGGCTCGTCGGGCGGCGCCGCGGCGGCTGTGGCCAGCGGCATGGTGCCGATGGCGCACGCCTCGGACGGCATGGGTTCGATCCGCATTCCGGCCGCGCAATGCGGGCTTGTCGGCCTCAAGCCGACGCTGAACCGCAATCCCGGCGGGCCCGGACGATCGCAATCGCGCCCATGGCTTCTCTGTCGATCATGTCGTCACGCGCTCGATGCGCGACAGCGCGGCGATGCTCGACTGGACCGGTATCCCCGAAGACGATGCGCCTTACGCAGCGCCGCCGAAGCAACGCCTCTATATCGACGAGCTGACGACATCGCCCGGCAAGCTGCGCATCGGTTTCACCACCGAAGTGCCGCGCGAGACGCCGCCGCACCCGGACGTGCAGAAAGTGTTCGAGGACACAGTGAAGCTGCTCGGTGAACTCGGCCATACGATGATCGAAGTGCCGAAACTCGGCATTGACTGGCGCAAGCTCTACAAGGCGCAAGGCGCCATTGCCGCCGCCATCTTCTCCGCCAGCATCAACGACTGGGTGAAGATCATCGGCCGCGAGCCCACCGAGGAGGATTTCGAGCCGCTGGCCTGGAGCAGCTATATGGCGGGCAAATCCGTGACCGGCGTGCAGGCCGCACGCGGCCTGCAGACGCTGCGCCTGATGGGCCGCGAGATCCTCGCCAAGTGGCGCGATTTCGACATCCTGCTCTCGCCGACGACGCTGCAGCCGCCGCCGAAAATCGGTCACCTCGATCCGGTGAATGTCGAGCCGCGCGAATTCAACCGCCGCCAGTCCTACGCCTTCGGCTACACCCCGCCCTGCAACATGACCGGCCAGCCGGCTTTGTCGCTGCCGCTTGGGCTCTCGAGCGACGGCCTTCCCATCGGCATGATGTTCGCCGCCCGCTATGGCGACGAAGCGACGCTGATCCGCCTCGGCGCGCAACTCGAACAAGCCGCGCCATGGGCGGGACGGCATGCGAAGCTGTGGGGATAGGGCGCCGGCACCGATCGCTTCAGACGTGATCCCACGCGGCGCATTGCGGCTGTTTGTGTTTCCTATCGGCAGCTCCGTGCCTTAGGTTCCCGCCAGCAAACAACGAGGCCGCCAATGGACAGCGACTTGAAATGCCCCAAATGCGGCTCCGAGCACGTCTATCCGGACGGCAGCCTGTGGGTCTGCCCGGAATGCGCCCATGAATGGAGCCCGCAGCCTGCCGATGCCGGAGCCCCGGGATCGGACGAGCCTGGCGTGGTCAAAGACGCCAATGGAAATGTGCTCAGCGATGGCGACAGCGTGACGGTCATCAAGGATCTGAAGGTCAAGGGGTCGTCTTCGGTGGTCAAGGTCGGCACCAAGGCGAAAAACATCCGCCTGGTGGACGGCGCCGACGGCCATGACATTGCCTGCAAGATCGACGGCATCGGCGCGATGAATCTGAAATCGGAATTCGTGAAGAAGTCCTAGCAGGCGATGGCGCCGCACCTCTTGAAACGCGCGCGCGTCATCCCCATTTTGTTTCAGCCCCGCCGCCGGACGGATTTGCGTCTGCGCGCGGGGCGTATAGAAGTGCGGCCCTCCACTCCCTGAGGGGAGGGGGGTCGGCGGAAAACGCTCAAAATCGCAAAACAATTATCTTGCCGAGGGCGGGTACCCCCCTCCCCCGCTGCGAAAACGGGCCAAAACGCGAAAACAATCAATCGGGCTTTCACGAACGCAAACAGGGCAGTAGCGGACATTGACGGACAGCATCCACATCATCGGCGGCGGATTGGCAGGCTCGGAGGCGGCCTGGCAGGCAGCGGAGGCCGGCGCGAAGGTCATCCTTCACGAGATGCGCCCCGTGCGCGGAACCGACGCCCACCACACCGAGGGGCTGGCCGAACTCGTCTGCTCCAACTCCCTGCGCTCCGACGATGCCGAGAACAATGCCGTCGGCCTGCTGCATGAGGAGATGCGCCGCGCCGGTTCGCTGATCCTGCGCAGCGCCGATGCGGCGCGCCTGCCCGCCGGCGGCGCGCTGGCCGTGGATCGCCATGCCTTTTCCGACGGCGTCACCAAGGCGCTCGAAGCCCACCCCAATGTCGAGATCCGCCGCGAGGAGATCGCCGGCCTTCCGCCCGACGAGTGGACATCGGTGATCGTCGCCACCGGCCCCCTCACCTCACCGGCTCTGGCCGAGGCGGTGCGCGAACTTTCCGGCGAAGCATCGCTCGCCTTCTTCGACGCCATCGCACCGATCGTCCATCACGAGTCGGTCGATTTCGACATCTGCTGGATGCAGTCGCGCTACGACAAGGGCGACGGCAAGGACTACATCAACTGCCCGATGGACGAGGCGCAGTATCGCGCCTTCATCGCCGCGCTGCTGGCCGGCGAGAAGACCGAGTTCAAGGAATGGGAGACATCCACGCCCTATTTCGAGGGCTGTCTGCCGATTGAAGTGATGGCGAGCCGCGGCGAAGAAACGCTGCGCTTCGGGCCGATGAAGCCGGTGGGGCTGCAGGATCCGCGCAAGGACAAGCGGCCTTACGCCGTCGTGCAGCTGCGCCAGGACAATGCGCTCGGCACGCTGTGGAACATGGTCGGCTTTCAGACCAAGCTCAAACATGGCGAGCAGACGCGCATCTTCCGCATGATCCCGGGCCTTGAGAATGCGCAATTCGCGCGGCTGGGCGGGCTGCATCGCAACACCTTCATCAATTCGCCGCGCCTTCTGGATGGTGTGTTGCGCATGAAGGCGCGGCCGAGCCTGCGCTTTGCCGGACAGGTCACCGGCGTCGAAGGCTATGTCGAAAGCGCGGCGGTCGGGTTGCTCGCGGGCCGTTTCGCGGCGGCGGAGCGGCAGGGGCAGGCCATCGTGCCGCCGCCCGAGACGACGGCGCTGGGCGCACTGCTGCGCCACATCACCGGCGGCGCCGATGCCGAGACCTTCCAGCCGATGAACGTCAATTTCGGCCTCTTCCCCGCCTTGCCGCCGCAACCGCGCATCAAGGGCAAGGATCGCAAACGCGCCATGAGCGCCCGCGCGCTGGCCGATCTCGCCGGCTGGCTGGGTACGCGCGCAGCGGCCGAATGAATCAGATGTGGCCGCGCAGGCTCGCGCGCAGCATCGACAGCTGGCGGCGATAAAGCGGCAGCTCGGCCCGGGTGACGAAAGGATCGAAGCCCGGCTTGCCCATCTGCTTCAAATAAGCGGGCACGGTCGCCGCGGGTAGCACGCTCGCAAGCGCATTGCCGGGTTTGGCAAAGGCGCGCGCGGCGTCGAAATGGCCCCGCGCCTGCTTCGCCACTTCGGCCATCACGGCTTTGACCTTTTCGCGCCCGCGGCCTGCGAACAATACGTCGCTTGAAAGCTCTTCGCGCGCCAGCATGTCGAGCGGCAGGTAGAGCTTGCGCCGCATGGCGTGGAACGGCAGTGCCCTGAGGAGCCCCGTCAGCCCATAAGCGATGCCCGCCGCCCGCGCCAGCGCGTCGTGCTCGTCCTTTGCACCCAATATCCGCGCGGCGATGCGCATCACGCTGCCCGATGTGGCATCGGCATAGGCTTCGAGCGCGGCGACATCGGCGAAGGTTTCTTCGTTCGCATCAAGCGACCGGGCGTCGATCAGCGCCTCGAACAGCTCGACCGGAACGTCGCTTTTCTCGAACAGATCCGCCAGCGCCAGCACCACCTCATGCTCGCGCGGCTTCCTGGCGCGCGCGCCATCCACGGCCTCGCGCCACCATTGCCGGCGAATCTCCCCCATCATCGGCTCGCGCGTGCTCTCGGCAATGCGCGCGATCTCATGGTTGAAGGCATAAAGCGCGAAGAGCAGAGGCCGGCGCTCAACCGGTGCGAACAGCGCGGACAGGAAGCGATCCGGATCGTGTTCGCGAACCGTCGCCTCGCATGCCGCCAATGCCTCTTCAATCCGCATGGACATCACGAAAAAAGCCGCCCGATCCCTCGGGCGGCTTTCTTCCACAATTGGAACGCGGGCGTCAAAAGATGTTTTGCGCCGAGACCATGCAGAACAGCATCGGGATCGACAGCAGCGTGTTGACGCGGCTGAATTGCCCGGCCGCCTTCGCCGCCGCGGCCTTGCCCTCGGCCGTGACGCCGGCATCCTTGCCGTTCAGGCCCAGCACCTTTTGCTGGTTCGGCCAGATGATGAACCAGACGTTGAACCACATGATCGTGCCCAGCCACATGCCGATGCCGATGACGATGGATTTCGGCACCGCGAAATTTTCGATGGCATCGATGGTGATGGCCTGCAGCAGATAGCCATTGAGCCATGCCAGGATCAGGCCGAAGACGATGGTGCCCATCGCACCCCAGCGGAACCAGAACAAAGCCTCCGGTGCGATATATTTGGAGACGCCCGGCTTCAACTCGGCCGGAATGGACGGCATGACCGGCGTCTGCACGAAGTTGAAGTACCAGAGCAGGCCGATCCACATCACGCCGCACAAGACATGCAGCCAGCGCACGAAGAACGGCCAGAAGGTGACCGGGTCGAAACCCTGCGTGCGCCAGTAGATCAGAAAGACGACAAATGCGAGCACCACGCCCGCGATCACGGTTGCGCGGAGATTGGACAGCAGCGAAGCCATATGTTTTTCCTCCCCTTCCCTGAGTTGGGGAGAAAGTTTACAGCATTCGCAAGGATGTCGGGCCTTTTTGTCGCAGCCTCGATTCGGATGGCCGAATCAGATCGCCAGCCGCTTGGGCCGCACCGTCTGGAACCACGTCACCACGATCAACCGCGTCACCATCACCGCCGTGAAGAAGGAGGTGATGATGCCCACGCCCAGCGTCACGGCGAAGCCGCGCACCGGGCCCGAACCGAGCTGGAACAGAATCATCGAGGCGATCAGGTGGGTCATGTTGGCGTCGACGATGGTCGCCATGGCACGCCGGAAACCGGTGTCGATCGAGGCGATGATGGTTCGCCCATTGTGCATTTCTTCGCGGATACGCTCATAGATCAGCACGTTGGCGTCCACGGCCATGCCCATGGTCAGCACGATACCGGCGATACCCGGCAGGGTCAGCGTGGCGCCGAACAGCGTCAGCGCCGCCATCAACAGCACAATGTTCAGCGTCAGCGCCACATCGGCGAAAATGCCGAACAGGCCGTAACGCAGGAACATGAAGATCGCGACCATCACAAGGCCGCCCATCGCGGAGTATTTGCCGGCCTTGACCGAGTCCGCGCCCAGCTCGGCACCCACGGTGCGCTCTTCCAGGATCTTGAGCGGCGCCGGCAGCGCACCGGCATTGAGCAGCACCGACAGGTTCTGGGCGCTGGCGGGGGTGAAATTGCCTTCGATCTGGCCGGAGCCGCCAAGGATGGGCCCTTCGATCACCGGCGCCGTGATGACCTTGTTGTCGAGCACGACGGCGAAGCGGCGGCCGACATTCTCCTTGGTGACATTGCCGAACTCCCGCGACCCGACACTGTCGAAGCGGAAAGTCACGACCCATGAACCCTTCTGCTGGTCGAGCTGCGGCGCGGCATGGGTAAGGCGGTCGCCCGACACCATCACGCGCTTCTGCACCACCAGCGGGGTCGGCGGGGCGCCCTTTTGCGGGCTGTCCTCATAAAGGAGTTCGTCGCCGATCGGCACGATGCCCTTCATGGCCTGCGTGATCGAGGCATTCTCGTCGACCAGGCGGAAGGTCATCTTGGCGGTCTTGCCCAGGATCTCCTTCAGGCGGGTCGGGTCCGCAAGGCCCGGCACCTGCACCAGAATGCGATCTTCGCCCTGCCGCTCGATGGTGGGCTCCTTGGTGCCCATGGCGTCGATGCGGCGGCGCACGACCTCGATCGACTGGTTGACGATGTTCACCTGCATCTCGCGCAGATAGGCATCGGTCATCGCCATCACGAGCTGGCCATTGCCCGGCGCCGTCAGCGTGTATTCATGCCCGCCCACCGACAGCATGGAGCCCCCGGCCGATGGATTCAGGTCCGACAGGATCTTGCGGGCTTCGTCGAGGCGGTTGGTATCGAGGATGCGCACCGAAGCCTGATTGCCGTCGCTCTGCAGATCGGTATAGCCGATGCGCGCCTTCCGGAGGCCGGCGCGGATATCGCTGACCAGCGTCACCAGCCGGTCCTTCTTCACCTTGTCCAGCTCGACTTCGAGCAGCAGGTAGGAGCCGCCCTGCAGGTCGAGTCCAAGGCTCACCGTCTCCTTGGGCAGGAAGCCCGGCATGCTTTTGACGACGTCTTTCGGCAGCGCGTTGGGCAGGGCAATCAGGATGCCCGCGAGCACGACAAGCGCGGTGACGATCTTCGACCAGGTGGGGATATTGAGCATGGCGGGCTGGTTACGACGACTTCTCGGCCTTGGGATCGACCGGCTGTCCCTTGGCACGCACTTCGCTGAGTGTCGAACGGATCACCTTGATCTGCACGCCGTCGGAAATCTCCACCGTGATTTCGGGGTCGTCGGCCGCCGAAGGCACCTTGGCCACACGGCCGACCACGCCGCCCGCCGTCACCACCGTGTCGCCGCGGCGCACGCCCTCCACCATCTGGCGGTGCTGCTTCATGCGCTGCTGCTGCGGACGGATCAGCAGGAAATACATGATCGCGAAAACAGCGATCAGCGGGACGACGGAGGTCAGAAAAGAGTTTTGCATGGAACGATCCGAGGCAATCTGTTGGGCCGGCGCGCGAGGATTGGCGCTGTCCGGGCGTCAGGCCGCGGACTATAGCGGCGTCCTTTTTCATTGCAACCGTCGCCGCCAAAGGCTGAGGCATGACAAATTCGAAGGATTCGCAAGGCTTTGACCGGGAGCTTCTGGCCCGAATCGCCGCCGCGCTGGAGCGGCTGGCCCCGCCGGCCCCCGCGGCTCTGGATGAGGCGGCCGGCGACGCCTTCCTGTGGGAACCGGCCCAGGGCGGGCTGATCCCGGTCCCCGGCGTGGCGGGCGTGGCGCTGGCCCTGCTCAAGGGCATCGACCATGCCCGCGATACCCTGCTGGAGAACACGCGCCGCTTCGCCGATGGCCTGCCGGCCAACAATGCCCTGCTGTGGGGCGCGCGCGGCATGGGCAAGAGTTCGCTGGTCAAGGCCGTGCATGGGGCGGTGAACGAGGGCCGCGCAGGCAAGGACAGGCTGGCGCTCGTGGAGATCCACCGCGAGGACATCGCCAGCCTGCCGGCGCTGCTGCGGCTGCTGCGCGGCGCCGCGCGGCCCTTCCTGCTCTATTGCGACGATCTCTCCTTCGATCATGACGACACGGCCTACAAATCGCTCAAGGCGGCGCTGGAAGGCGGGATCGAGGGCCGGCCGGCCAATGTGCTGTTCTACGCCACCTCGAACCGGCGCCATCTGATGCCGCGCGACATGATGGAGAATGAGCGCTCGACGGCGATCAACCCGTCCGAGGCCGTCGAGGAGAAGGTCTCGCTGTCGGACCGCTTCGGCCTGTGGCTCGGCTTCCACAATTGCGGGCAGGACGACTATCTCGAGATGATCCGCGCCTATGCCGCGCATTACCAATTGGGCGTCGCGGATGACGAGCTCAAGGCGCGCGCCATTGCCTGGGCGGCGCAGCGCGGCGGCCGCTCGGGGCGCGTGGCCTGGCAGTTCGTGCAGGATCTGGCCGGCGAACTCGGAAAGCGGCTCAGCTAGCGGCCGAGGCGACGAGCAGCGGCCGGGGATTGACCGGCTGAACGCCGCGGCGGATCTCGAAATGGAGCTGCGGGCGGCGGACATTGCCGGTGGAGCCGGCAAGGCCGATGATCTGGCCCTTCTTCACATGGGTGCCGCGTGTCACCGAGATGCGCTCGGCATGGGCATAGGCCGTGACATAGCCGTCCTCATGGCGGATCAGCACGAGATTGCCGTAACCCTTCAGCTCGTTGCCGGCATAGATCACGCTGCCCGAGGCGGCGGCGCGGATCGGCTCGCCGGTCGTCGCGGCGATATTGATGCCGTCATTGCGACCGCCATTGGCCGTGGCGCCGAAGGACGAGAGCACACGGCCCGACAGCGGCCAGTCGAAGCGCAGCGGCGCGGCATAGGCTTGCGCCTCCACCACATGCTGCGGTTTTTCGGGGGCGCGGCGGGCGTAGCGCTTGGGCTCGTGATGGCGGGGCGGCGGTGCGGCGCGCATAATCGCGGCGAGGCTCGGCGCGGTAGGGACGCGCCACAGGACGGGCGCGGGGGACATAGCCATCGCGCGGAATGCGCAGCACCTCGCCGACAAAGATGCGGTTGCGATTGTCGAGACCGTTATAGGAGACGAGCGTGTTTTCGGAGAGGCCGTAGTCTTCGGCGATTTCGGAGACCGTATCGCCGGAGCGCACGGTGTAGGTGTTGCCGACCGGCCAGGAGAGCCGCGTGCCGCCGGGGGGCACGCTGGCGCAAGCGCTGAGCGAGAGGGCCGCGACAAGCACCACGAGCGCGGCGTAGCCGCCGCGCGCAATCCTATCCGTGTCGCTCCTTCGCATCGGGTGTCCGAGCCTCCTGCGGCATGCCCGGTACCAAGGGGACAAATACCGCCGGGATGAGTTCCTGTTCCGTCACTCCACCATCGACCCGGATAATCTTGGTTAAATGTTGATAATTACTTTCCGCCGTGCCGGTTTTGGCTATCGGCATTATCAGGATACCCCCCGGCTTCAACTGTTCAATAAGTAGTTCGGGCAGTTCCTGCACCGCGGCTGTGACAATGATGCGGTCGAAGGGCGCCTGCTCGGCCCATCCCTTGTTGCCATCGCCATGCTTCGACACAACATTGTGTAGCTTCAACTGCCGGAAGCGTTTGCGCGCCTGATCGAGCAGAGGCCGGTGACGCTCCACCGTATAGACCCAGGCGCAGAGGGGGCTGAGCACGGCGGCCTGATAGCCCGAGCCGGTGCCGATCTCCAGCACCCGCATCCTGGGGCCGACCTCAAGCGCCGCCGTCATATAGGCAACGATATAGGGCTGCGAGATGGTCTGGCCACAGGCGATCGGCAGCGCCGTGTCTTCATAGGCGCCGTACTGGAAGGGCTCGTCGACGAACACATCGCGCGGAATCTTTTCCATCGCGCCCAGCACGGCCTTGTCGTCGATGCCCTGACGGCGCAGCGCCATGATCAGCGAAATACGGCCATGCATGTTGGGCGTATCGCTGGCCATGTCAGACCGGAAAGGCCTGTTTGAGGCGCTTGAGAACCTCGTGCTCGGTCAGGTTCAGGTGCAGCGGCGTGATCGAGATGCGCTTTTCATAGATGGCGCGCAGATCGGTACCCTTGGCCGGGTTGGAGCGCACGCGCTTGAAGCCGATCCAGAAATACGGATTGCCCCGCAGATCCATGCGCTTTTCCATGCGCGCGGTCTGCATGTCGCGCTTGCCCTGCGCCGTGATCTCGATGCCCGCCACCTCTTCCGGTTCGCAATCGGGGAAGTTGACGTTCATCAGAACCTCTTCGGGCTCGGGCCAGCCGATGTCCACGAGGCGCTTGATGACTTCGGGGCCGCGCTTCTCGGCGCATTGCCAGCGCACATGATAGCCTTCTTCGAAGCCGTAACTCTGCGACAGCGCGATGGAGGGAATGCCGAGCGCGGTGCCTTCCATGGCGCCGGCAATGGTGCCCGAATAGGTGACATCGTCGGCGATGTTGCCGCCGCGATTGACGCCGGAGAGCAGAAGATCCGGCTTCTTGTCTTTCAGAACCTCGGCGCAGGCCATCATCACGCAATCGGTCGGCGTGCCGGTGAGCGCAAAGCGCTGATCGGAGACCTGGCGCAGGCGCAAGAGGCTGGGACAGCGTCAGCGAATGCGAGGCGCCGGACTGTTCGGATTCGGGCGCCACCACCCAGACATCATCGGTGATGCTGCGCGCGATGGACTCCGCAATGGCGAGACCCGGGGCATTGATGCCGTCATCATTGGTGACGAGGATGCGCATTATTTCTCGATTCTTTCCATGCCGCCCATATAGGGGCGCAGCGCCTCGGGCACCGTGATGGAGCCGTCGGCGTTCTGGTAGTTCTCCATGATCGCGATCAGCGTACGCCCGACCGCGAGTCCCGAGCCATTGAGCGTATGCACGAAACGTGTCGCTTTCGCGTCCTTGGCGCGGAAGCGCGTGTTCATGCGCCGGGCCTGGAAGTCGCCGCAATTCGAGCAGGACGAAATCTCGCGGAAGCGCTGCTGGCCCGGCAGCCAGACCTCGATGTCGTAGGTCTTCTTGGCCGAGAAGCCCATATCGCCGGTGCAGAGCGTAACGACGCGATGCTTGAGGCCGAGGCGCTTCAGCACCTCCTGCGCGCAATCGGTCATGCGCTCATGTTCGGCGTCGGATTGTTCGGGCGTGGTGATCGAGACCAGTTCGACCTTGGAGAACTGGTGCATGCGGATCATGCCGCGCGTGTCGCGCCCGGCCGCACCCGCTTCCGCGCGGAAACAGGGCGTGTGCGCGGTGAAGCGCAGCGGCAGCGAAGCGCCCTCGAGGATTTCCTCGCGGACGTAATTGGTCAGCGGCACTTCGGCGGTGGGGATGAGCCAATGCCGCCGCTCTCTCATCAGTTCACCCATACGAGGCCGAATCTGCTCGTTCGAGATCTTACCTGCATCGAATTCATCGATCGTCTGGGTGAAGGACTCGTGATACTCGACATCAGTGGTTGCTAGGAACAGCTCCTCCTGAAACTTTGGAAGCTGGCCAGTGCCAAAAAACGCATTATCCCGCCCCATCAACGGCGGCACGACTTCGGTGTATCCGAATTGATCCGTATGAAGATCAAGCATGAAACCGGCCAGCGCGCGTTCCATGCGGGCGAGGCCTTTCGTCAGATAGACGAAGCGCGAACCGGACACTTTCGTCGCCCGCTCGAAATCCATCATGCCAAGGGCTTCGCCGAGATCGAAATGTTCCTTCGGTGCATTGAGCGCATTGCCCGGGGCGAGCGTGGCCGGAGCGAAAGCGCGCGCCTCTACCGGGACATTGTCGTCCTCGTCCTTGCCTTCGGGCACGCCATCGGCCGGCAGGTTCGGGATCGAGGCCAGGGCGTCGCGCAGTTCGGCCTGCAGCTTGCGCTCCTGTTCCTCGCCTGTCTGGATCGCCTCCTTGAGGCCGGCGACTTCTTCCATCAGGGCTGCGGCGGCGGCTTCATCCTTCTGAGCCTTGGCCTTGCCGATGGCCTTGGAGGCGTCGTTGCGGCGGGCCTGTTTGGCCTGAAGATCGGTGAGCAGATCGCGCAGCGCCTTGTCCTTCGCAAGAAGGTCGGCGGCGATGGCGGCGGCATTGTCGAGATTCCGGCGGGTCAGTCCCGCCACGAATGCCGCTTCGTCGTCCCGGATGGCCTTGATGTCGTGCATGGTCGTGAGAATCCCTAGAGCCCGCCGGTCATGCCACGGGCCCCGCAAAGGGTAAAGTTCGGCAAGCCCCGCGGGCGCGTTCGGCCGCCGATTTCCGATACGCCGCTGACGGGCAACGATTTTCGGCCGGAGATTGTTTTCGCGTTTTGGGCCTTTTTTCGCTCCCCCCGGGGGGGGGCGCTTCGGCAAGATAATTGTTCGTCGTTTTCTCCATCTTTTTCTCCGGCTCGGCCGAGCAACACCCTGAAATGGGGTGCCGGGCGGTGAGAACAAGTGAGGAACGCTGACCGAACTGCCAATTCGTCATGGCCGGTCGCGACGCTGTCGCGCGACTGAGGCGGCCATCCATCGGGCGCGAGTTGGCGCGCCTGTGACTCGATCGCTCGCAGACGCTCGCGAGATGGGTGGCCGGGTCAAGCCCGGCCATGACGGCGGAGGGGCAACATCCTTTCCGGGGATTAACCAACTCCGGAGAACAACCGGGCGTTGGGCGCGGTGCTGCTCCACAATGGGCCATCATCCGGGACATGCATCATGCGCAAACTTCCGCTGCTCCTTGGCCTTCTGGCCTGTATTCCCCTTGCCGGCTGCAATTGGTGGCCCGGCCACGAACCCGCGCCGCAACGCGTGATCGTGACCTGCCATTGCACGCCGCCGATCCGCGGCGCCGTCGGCGAGACGCACACGCGGGCTGCCGAGACGCATGCCTATCGCCGCACGCGCCACAGCTATCGGCATTATGCCCATCACGATGCCTATGACAGCCATCATGATGCGCGCGGCAGCCGCCGCTACATCTGGCACAAGCGCGAGGCCGAAGCCTCGGTCGACCGCTATGGCTATTCGAGTTCGTCGCGCAGCTATGGCAGCAGCGCGCATGGCGATCGCTATGGCTACAGCGCCGGGCACAGCGAAAGCGGCACGAGCTATGGCGGCAGCTTCCATGCCGGCCACGGCGCGCTGCAGGGCCGCACCGGCGGCGGCATGCGCGTCTGGTCGGACGGCTATGGCCGGCGCCATCTCTACGACCAGAGCGCGGTGCGCTACTATTCCTATGAAGCGCATATGCGGCAGAAAGAAACGCCCGCGCGCCTCGATCCCTGGCACTACTACAACGACGATTGGGATTGAACGGGCGCCCGCCCTCTCCTTGAGGGAGGGTGGCGTTACTCTCCGGCGTCTTCCGCGGCTTCTTCTTCGGCGCGCTTCTTCTCGATCATCCACACCAGCAGGATCGAGATTTCGTAGAGCAGCAGAAGCGGCAGCGCGAGGCTGAGCTGGCTGAAGACATCCGGCGGCGTCGCCACCGCGGCGACGGCGAAAATGCCGACAATCGCATAACGGCGGAAGCCCCTCAGCTGCTTGGCGCTGATGATGCCGACGCGGCCCAGAAGCGCCAGCAGCACCGGCATCTGGAAGGTCAGCCCGAAGGCGATGATCAGCGTCATCACGAAATCGAGATAGTCGCTGACCTTGGCGAGCAGCTGGATGCCGATCATGCCGTGGCCGCCCGGCGTCTGGAAGCTCGGCGAAGAACTTAATCGCGACCGGCAGCATGACGTAATAGACGAAGCTGCCGCCGAGGATGAACAGCACCGGCGAGGCCAAGCAGGAAGGGCAGGATCGCCTTGCGCTCGTTGCGATAGAGGCCCGGCGCCACGAACAGCCAGAGCTGGCCGGCGATGAACGGGAACGCCAGGCACAGCCCGCCGAACATGCCGACCTTCACATAGGTGAAGAAGGTCTCGTAGAGCGCGGTGTAGATCAGATGATCGTTCGTCTTCCCGGCCAGCGCATAGGCCAGCGGCTGGGTGAGGAAGCCGTAGATCTGCTTGGCGAAGACGAAGCAGAGGATGAAGGCGAGGACGAAGGCGATGGTCGAATAGATCAGGCGCTTTCGCAGCTCGATCAGATGATCGAGCAGCGGCGCCTTGGTCGCCTCGATTTCGGCTTCGTCGTCTGCGGCGCGGTCGCTCATGATGCCGGGCGGCTTCGCGATCCGGCGGAAGCTGGATCTGCTTGAGGGGCCTCTGTCTCGCCGGCCGGCTCGCCATGGATGTCGGCGGCGATGGCTTCATCGGCGGCGGCTTCGGGCGACACATCGTCGGCGATGGGTTCGGGCAGTGCGTCCGGCGGCAGGATGGAGCGGTTGACGTCGTCCGTGGCGCTGGCCAGCGGCTTGCTGATCTCGTTCACCGCGCGCGTCAGCGGATTGTTGGTGCGCAGGGCCTGGATCTCCTGGCGCAATTCGTCGAGTTCGGTTTCGCGCGCCATCTCGTCGAAGCTGGAGCGGAACTGATCGGCCATGGCGCGGGCGCGGCCGACCCAGCGGCCGACCGTGCGCATCAGGCGCGGCAGGTCCTTCGGGCCCACCACCACCAGCGCGACGACGAGCACCACAAGAAGCTCGCTCCAGCCGATATCGAACATGACCGAGCGTCCCGGCTAGTGCCCGGCCTTCTCTTTGGTCTCTTCGTGGTGCTCGGCGGACGGCGCTCGGAGGTGATCACCCGCGGCGGCGCCTTCTCGTCCTCGTCGGCGAGGCCCTGCTTGAAGTTCTTGATGCCCTTGGCGACGTCGCCCATCAGGTCCGAGATCTTGCCGCGGCCGAACAGCACGAACACCACGAGCGCCAGGATCAGCAGATGCCAGATGCTGAACGAACCCATCGGTATCTCCTTTGCCCCGACTACAAACCATGGCCGGATCGCCCGGCGGCGGGGACATCCGCCGGGCTTAGCCCCTTAAACGGCCTACGCGCAAGAAATAAGGCCGATAACGGAAATTTCACCCCGGCCGGCTAGCCGATCAGGATCTCGCCCTTGCGGCCCATCGCGGCGGCCAGCGCCCCCAGCCGCTTCTGCACCGGATCGCCGGCAATGGCGCCGCGGGCGGCGGAAACGTCCAGCACCGTCTTGGTGGGCGTCAGGCGCAGGCGGTAGTGCGGCAACTCGCCCACCGCCGAGGCCGAGAGCGCAAAGCCCAACCGGGCGGCCAGGCCGATGCGGCGGGCCAGCGCCTCGTCCTCGGGGGCCAGCAGATCATGCGCGGTCTGGACCAGCGGGAAATCCTCGTCGCCCGAATAGCGGTGGAAGACGGCGGTGGCGATGACGGCGCGGGTGCGGTGATCGGCCCCGGCAGAAGGGCGCCGTCAGCACCTGATCGAAGGCGCCCAGCGCCCGGTCGTCCGGATGGCGGCGCCAGCCGATATCGGCGAAATGGCAGGCCGCGCGGCGGATCCGCGCGAGGGCCGCATCCTCGCCCGGAAAGAGCGGCGTCAGCCAGTGCGAACAGTTCCTCGGCATGGGCCGGGCGCGCGGCTGTGGCGGCGGTTGGAGGCGAAGCGCGAATTCCAG
This sequence comes from uncultured Pseudomonadota bacterium, assembly GCA_963822185.1. GTDB lineage: Bacteria > Pseudomonadota > Alphaproteobacteria > Micropepsales > Micropepsaceae > Rhizomicrobium. The sequence continues at coordinate 273,140 of CAWGGT010000002.1, read as the reverse complement.
CAGCGGATCCTTGGCCCGCTCCTCGGCCGGCGAGCTGGGCGTGCAGCACGCCTTCGCGCAGGCCATAGGCCGAGATCACGACCTCCTTCAGACCCGGTCGCCATGATCAGCCGTTCGAGCACGACCGCGCCATAGGGCAGCGACTCGGCGCGCCGCTTGGAGATCGATCTTGATCTTGTCGAGCGACTTCTTCGACAGGCCCGACACCACGCGGCACAGCTTGAGCGCGCGCGCGGCGGGAATGCGATAGTCGTGCAGCACATGGAGCGGATAGTTCTCGTCTCGTCCATGTCGACGCGGGCGAGCGAACGCCAGGCCCCGCCGACCGCGTAGAGCGAACGGCCCTTGCAGCGATTCCAGCCCGTCCAGCACATGCAGCCCGCTATCGACGAGGCCGCGCGCCTTGTCGGGATTGCCCTTGGCTGAGATCCATCAGCCGCAAGGGCCCGAAGGGCAGCGTGACGGCGGCGCCGGTCTCGCCGCCCTTGACCGTGACCATGTCGAGGCTGCCGCCGCCCAGATCGCCGACCAGGCCGTCGGCATCGGGAATGCCGGCCAGCACGCCTTCGGCGGCGACGCGCGCTTCCTCCTCGCCGGAGAGGACGCGGATCGCCCCGCCCCAGGCCTTTTCGGCACGGGCGATGAATTCGCGCGCCGTTCTCGGCATCGCGCGCGGCGGCGGTGGCGACGGCGAGGCGGTGCTTGACGCTGTGGGCATCGGCCAGCATGCGAAAGCGCGCCAGCGCCTCCAGCGCCATGTCGATGCCGCCCTCGTGCAGGCGATGGGTCGTGACCATGTTGCGGCCGATGGCGCAGATGGCCTTTTCGTTGTGGACGACGGCGGGCGTGCGCGTGACCGCCTCGTAGATGACGAGGCGGACGGAATTGGAGCCGATGTCGACAATCGCGATCGGGCCGCGCATGCGGCCGAGAGCGGACAGAGCGGAAGGACGAAGCAGCAGCTGGCGTTCACAAATCCACCGTCTAATCGCGCCGTGCGCGAAACCGCAACGGGCCGGGGCTGATCGATCTTGAGCGCGCGGCCGCGGCCGGACAGCGACGGATTGGTCATGAAGTAGGTGTGCGCGGAGAAGGCATCGTCGCGGCATGGCGGCGGGATCGCGCGTATAGGTCGCATCCGCGTTCATGGACCAGCTCTGCGCCTGATCCTTCAGGAGCGCGACCATGATCTGGTCGAGCACCTGTTCGTGCACGGTCGGGTTCTCGATCGGAACCAGCGCCTCGACGCGGCGGTCGAGATTGCGCGGCATCCAGTCGGCCGAGGAGATGTAGACCTTGGCTTGCGGCGAGGGCAGCCCCTGGCCATTGCCGAAGCAGACGATGCGGCCATGTTCGAGGAAGCGGCCGACGATGGATTTGACCTGGATGTTCTCCGACAGGCCGGGCACGCCGGGCCTCAGGCAGCAGATGCCGCGCACGACAAGGCGGATCTGCACGCCGGCCTGGCTGGCCGCGTAGAGCGCATCGATGATGCCGGATCGACCAGCGAATTGAGCTTGACCCAGATCTCGGCCGGCCGGCCGGCGCGGGCATGGGCGATTTCCTCCTGGATGCCGTCGAGCAGCTTGCCGCGCAGGTTGAGCGGCGAGATCGCGATCTTCTCGAGGCCCGCCGGCTCGGCATAGCCGGTGACGAAATTGAACAGCTGGGCGGCATCGCGCGCCCAGCGCCGGATCGGCCGAGAACAGCGACAGGTCGGTGTAAACCTTGGCCGTGATCGGATGGTAATTGCCGGTGCCGAAATGGCACATAGGTGCGGAGCTGGCCGCCTTCGCGGCGCACCACCAGGCTGACCTTGGCGTGGGTCTTCAGCTCGATGAAGCCATAGACCACCTGCACGCCGGCGCGTTCGAGATCGCGCGCCCATTTGATGTTGGCCTCTTCGTCGAAGCGCGCCTTCAGTTCGACCAGCGCCGTCACCGACTTGCCGGCCTCGGCCGCCTCGATCAGCGCCTTGACGATCGGCGAGTCCTTGGAGGTGCGATAGAGCGTCTGCTTGATGGCGACGACTTCGGGATCGGCCGCGGCCTGGCGCAGGAACTGCACCACCACGTCGAAGCTCTCGAAGGGATGATGGACGAGCAGATCCTTGGCGCGGATCGCCGCAAAGCAATCGCCGCCGAAATCGCGGATGCGTTCGGGAAAGCGCGCGATATAGGGCTTGAACTGCAGATCCGGGCGCTCTTCGATGATGAGCTGCCTGGTGTCGCTGACGCCCAGCAGATGATCGACCAGCACCAGTTCGGCGCCCTTCAATTTCTGTTCGTCGGCGATGAAGCTGCGCAGATCCTCGGGCATCGAGGCGCTGCATTCCATATGGATGACCGAGCCGCGGCGCCGGCGCTTGAGCAGGGATTCGAACAGGCGCACGAGGTCTTCGGCTTCTTCCTCGACTTCGACGTCGCTGTCGCGCAGCACGCGCAAGCAGCCCCGAACCCTTGACCTTGTGGCCGGGGAACAGCTTGTCGAGATTGAGTTCGAGCACATGTTCGAGCGACAGGAAGCGCGCGCGTCTGCTCGTCGCTGGGCAGACGGATGAAGCGCTGCAGCTGCGCCGGCACCGGCAGAAGCGCGTTGATGGCGCGGCCGTCGCGCTTGCGCACCAATTGCAGCGCCAGCGTGAAGCCGTAATTGGGAATGAAGGGGAACGGATGCGCCGGGTCGAGCGCCAGCGGCGTCAGCACCGGAAAGATCTGCTCGCGGAAATGGGTGTCGAGCAGCGGCGCGGTCTTCGTCGGTGAGTTCGTCCGGGCCGACACATGGCGATGCCGGCCTCGCGCAATTCGTGGCACAGCGAGGCCCAGATCTTCTGCTGATCGGCGATCAGCGCCTCGGCGGCGTCTTCGACGCGGGCGATCTGCTGGGCCGGCGTCAGCCCGTCATCGCTGGGCGTGGTGATGCCGGCGGCGACCATGCCTTTGAGGCCGGCCACGCGCACCATGTAGAACTCGTCGAGGTTCGAGGCCGAGATCGACAGAAAGCGCAGCCGCTCCAGCACCGGATGGCGCGGGTTCTGCGCCTCTTCCAGCACGCGGTGATTGAAGGCCAGCCAGGACAGTTCGCGATTGACGAAACGCTCGGGCGCATCCATCGCGATGGCCGGTGCGGCGGGGCCGGCGGCGCTTCCGGCTCGGCCCGCATGAACGGCAGCGTGCCGTCGGCCGGCGCGACAGGCGCGTCGTCCTGCGCATCGGCCTTGTGGCGCGGGCATCGGCTTGGACATGCGCTTCGGGCCCGTCTGGGGCTTTGACGCGCGCCTTGCGGGCGCGGGCTTCGCCTGGCAAGGCTAGAGGAATTCCGGGAATGTGTCATTCCGGCTCCGTTTCGCAGGCCGCCAGCAGCTCGCGCACCAGCGCCAGGTTGACCGCCCGGTTCTCCGACAGAGCCTTTTCGTCCGCCTTGGCGACAAAATCGCGAATGGCGGCCGGCGTGCGCTCCAGCGAGCGGATCATGCGCTGGATGACAGAATCGGGCACCGCCAGTTGACGATCGGTGAAGAGCTTGCGCGCCAGCCCCGCCAGAAGCGCGTCATCCGGCGCCCAGAGCGGAAAGGCCAGAAGCGCGGCAAAGCGCGAGGCCAGATCCGGCAGGGCCACGGCCCAGCGGCCCGGCGGCTCGCGGCCGGTCAGCAGCAGCGGGGCGTCGCGGCCGGCGCCCTCAGACAGGGCGAAGAGGGCCCGGTCGCGGGCCTCGCCGGCCGGTTCCAGATCGACATCCTCGACGGCCACGGGGCCGCGCTCGGCCAGCGCGGCCGGGATCGATCTCGGCGAGGGCGGCGGCCGGCAGCAGCGTGCCGCCCGTCTTTTCCAGCCAGATCGCGGCCAGATGGGACTTGCCGGAGCCGGCGGGGCCATAGAGCGCCGCGGCCGGGCGCCGGCCAGTCCGGCCAGGCATCGATGAAGCCCACGGCCTGGGCGTTGCCCGGCGCGACGACGAAATCGGCGCGCGTCAGCTTGGTGCGCTGGGTCAGCGGCAGGATCAGCTGCGATGCCAAGGATGAACCTCGAACTGGGCCTCGGCGCGGACTATCAGGCCGTGCGGCTGCCGGCGCGGGCCAGCGCCTTGAGCCACAGCGCGGCGTAATTCAACCCGGAGGCCACTGTAAAGCCGCCAACGGTCAGCGCCATGGCCAGCTCGGCGATCGGCGGCGCTGCCAGCCGGCGAGCAGGAAGCGCCAGCATCACGGCGATATAGCCGATCTGCAGGGCCGTCGTGACCTTGCCCAGCGGCAGCGGCGCGAGCTCGAGCGGCAGCTCGAGCAGCCCAGGCCAGGAACGCCCCCAGGACGATCACAAGATCGCGCCCGATCACCAGCGCGGCCAGCCAGACCGGCACCACGCCCGACCGCGGCCAGCGCCAGGAACGACGCCAGCATCAGGAGCTTGTCGGCCGCCGGATCGAGAATGCGGCCGAAATCCGGAGGTCAGGCCGAAGCGCTTGGCCAGGATAGCCGTCGGCGGCATCGCTGGCCCCGGCAAAGGCGAAGACGGCCAAGGCTTCGCCAGAACTGCCCCGAGAGCACAAGCAACGCCATGACGGGCGCCGCGACGACGCGCAAGCCCGTGAGAACATTGGGAAATTGTGAACCAACCGATTCACAGGGCGCTCCATGCCGGCCTGCGCGGACCTGCACGCTCAAGCCACCAGACGCCGTCGCGGTTCGACAGGGCGAGCGACGCCTGAGAAAGAAAATCGTTCAGCTGCGCCGGCGTTCCGGCATAGCTGATGACAATGCGAGCCTGGCCCATATTCCATGGCCTGCTACATTGACATTGGTCACCACCGGCACATTTGCAAGTCTCTGCTGGATCTGGCCCCATGGCGCCAGAGACTCGAGCTGGACTTCGGCCGTCAGCGTCGAGCGCTGGTTGAAATCGATGGCCGAGCGGGCCTTCCAGCCATTGCCGATGTCGCTCGCCGCCGCCTGCGCCGCCGCCACATAGGCCGCCCGACGGCCCGGCACCGGCAGGCGACCGTGATGGGCCCGAGGGTCTGCGACCCGGCCGGGGTGAGCAGGCGGATCCGCACCGTCATCTGGCCCGCGGAGACGGGGCCGGCCAGCACCAGCGCCGCCTGATTGGCGTGGGCGCGCGAGGCCACGGGCTGGACATCGCTCCAGCGTCGCGCTGTCGAAATCGAGCGGGGCCAGCACGATTGCGGTCGAGCGCGTCGGCGGCCGGCAGCTCGAGCGGCACGGCGCCGCCGGCCATGCGGATGCCGGACCAGGCCGCCAGCCAGGGCGACGCCGGGTCGTAGGCCGGGCTCATCGGGATCACCAGCAGCGGCGGGGCCGCGCGTGTCGGCATAGGCGATATTGGCCCCTTGCAGGAAGCGGCGCACCAGATCGCCATTGAAGGTGTAGGTGACCTCGGCGACGTAGCGCGTGGTCGAGCGCTTCTCGTCCGCGACCTGATAGCCGCTGGTCATGCGCTTGAGCGTGGCCGTTTCGACCGCCGGAACCCGGGCCCAGTCCTCCTGGCGGGTCAGGCGGTGGATCAGCGTCGTCCCAGGCCTTCTGGCGGCCCTGATCGACGGCGATGGTAAAGGCCTCGGCTGGCCGAGGCGGCGCTGGCATCGACCTTCACGTCCTTGACCATGAAGGGATTGTCGGCCGCATGGGCCGGCACGGCCACAGCCAGAAGGGGAAGGGCAAGAAGGACAACAATCGAAAAACAGAGCGGCGCATGACGGACCTTTCGGGAAGGGTCCGGGACTATAAAGCCCGCGCCCCGGCTTAGAAAGCGAGGCGAGAACTCCCACCGATCTCCGCGCCGCGGCCTTGCGCCCTCCCCCGGCCCCGCTTAAACGGAAATCCGCCTTCCAGACACGGATTTGAGCCATGAGCGGCGGCAAGAACAGCCTCACCTACAAGGACGCAGGCGTCGACATCGACGCCGGCGAGGCGCTGGTCGCCCGCATCGCCCCGGCCGCCAAGGCCACCCGCCGGCCCGGCGCCGATGCGGCGCTGGGCGGCTTCGGCGGGCTGTTCGACCTCAAGGCCGCCGGCTTCCCCGATCCGGTGCTGGTGTCCTCGACCGACGGGGTCGGCACCAAGCTCAAGATCGCCATCGACACCGGGATCTATGGCGGCATCGGCCAGGACCTGGTGGCCATGTGCGTCAACGACATCGTCGTGCAGGGCGCCGAGCCGCTGTTCTTCCTCGACTATTACGCGACCGGCAAGCTGGAGCTCGAGGCCGCCGCGACCGTGATCGAAGGCATCGCGCGCGCCTGCAAGGAATCGGGCTGCGCGCTGATCGGCGGCGAGACCGCCGAAATGCCGGGCCTCTACAAGCCGGGCGATTTCGATCTGGCCGGCTTCACCGTCGGCGCGGTCGAGCGCGGCAACATCCTGCCCAAGCTCGACGCGATGAAGGCCGGCGACGTCGCTGATCGGCGTGACGTCTTCGGGCGTGCATTCCAACGGCTTTTCGCTGGTGCGCCGCGTGGTGGCCGACAGCGGGCTCGGCTATGACGCGCCCTGCCCCTTCGAAGCCGGCAAGACGCTGGGCGAAGCGCTGCTGGCGCCGACGCGGCTTTATGTGAAGAGCGGGCTCGAAGCCTTGCGCACCGGCGGCGATCAAGGGCCTTGCCCATATCACCGGCGGCGGCATCACCGAGAACCTGCCGCGCGCCCTGCCGGACGGGCTCGACGCCGAAATCGATCTCGTCGAGCTGGACGCCCGATCCGGTGTTCGGCTGGCTGGCGAAGATCGGCCGGCATCGCGCCGGAAGAAATGCTGCGCACCTTCAATTGCGGGCTGGGGCATGATCGCGATCTGCGATGCCGAAAAGTCCGGCCATGTCATCGACGCCTTCGGCGGTTACGGCGAACATGCCGTGCGCATCGGCAAGCTGGTGAAGGGCGACGGCGAGGCCAAGGTCGCCTATCGCGGAGCGCTGAAACTGTGAGCGCGCGAAGCACCGCCATTCTGATCTCCGGGCGCGGCAGCAATATGCAGCGCGCTGATCGAGGCCGCGGCACGCGCCGGATTTCCCGGCCGAGATCGCGCTGGTCATTTCCAACGTCGAGAGGCGCCGGCGGACTGGCGCGGCGCGCGAAGCGGCCGGCATCGCCACCGCAGGTGATCCCGCACAAGGGCCTCACGCGCGAGGCATTTCGACGCCAAGCTCGATGCGGCGCTGCACGACAGCCGGCATCGAGCTCGTGTGCCTGGCCGGCTTCATGCGCATTCTCTCGCGACGGCTTCGCGCGCAAATGGGAGGGCGCGCTGCTCAACATCCATCCCTCGCTGCTGCCGGCCTTCAAGGGCGTGCATGTGCATGAGCAGGCGCTGGAGGCGGGCGTGAAAGTTTCCGGCTGCACGGTGCATTTCGTCGTGCCCGAACTCGATTCCGGGCCGATCATCGAACAGGCGGCGGTGCGCGTGCTGGCCGGACGACACGCCCGAGACGCTGGCCGCGCGCATCCTCGAGCAAGAACACCGCATCTATCCCGCAGGCGCTGAAGCTGGTGGCCGAGGGCAAGGTCACGCTGGAAGGACGGGCGCGCGGTGATCGCCTAGGCGCCCAAGCCCGTCATCTCCGCCGTACACGTCCCACAGCCGCTTGGCATCGGCATCGTTCTGCGCGGCGGCGCTGGGCTTGGCAAGTTTGCACTTGTAGAAATAGCCGCCGGTCACGACCTTCGACCTCGGGCGACGAGGCCAGATAGATGATCGTCTGCGCGCCCTTTTCGGGCGAGAGCGCGAAATTCTTGGCGAGGCCGAAAGTCGACGCCAGCATGCCGCGAATTGTTGTCGCCGAAGCGCGTGGCGACGAAGCCCGGATGCAGGCAATTGGCGCGTGACGCCGGTGCCCTCCAGCCGCCGCGCCAGTTCGCGCGTGAACAGGATGTTCATCAGCTTGGTGTTGCCATAGGCGCGCGAAGCCGCTATAGCCGCGCGTCGGCCTGCAGATCGTCGAAATCGAGCCGCGCGCCCTTGTGCGCATCCGACGCGGTCGAGACGATGCGCGCCTGGCCCGCCGCCTTCAGCCGGTCCAGCAGCAGGTTCGTCACGACGAAATAGGACATGTGATTGAGGGCGAAGGTCTTCTCGAGCCCGTCCGCGGTTTCCTGGCGGGTCTTGAACATCGCCCCGGCATTGTTGATCAGGACGTCGATCTGCGGTTCGGCCGCGGCGATCTCGCGCGCCACGCGCTTCATGTCGGCGAGCCTCGACAGATCGGCGTAATGGGCCGCATGCTCGGTCGTGGCCGGCGATCGGCGTTCAGATGCTTGAGCGTGGCCGCGCCGCGTGCCGGTCGCGGGCGATGAAAACGATGCGCGCGCCCTGCCCGGCCAGACGGTCGGCGGCGACCTCACCGATGCCCGAGGTGGCGCCCGTGATCGACGACGGTCTTGCCCTGCAGTGGATGAGACTCCCTCGCCGGGCGAAGACCTTACGGCGCTTAGCCGACGATTTCGAGGTCGGAGAAGAAGAACTTGATTTCGTTGGCGGCGGTCTCCGGCGCGTCGGAGCCGTGGACCGAATTGGCCTCGATCGATCTCGGCGAAATCCTTGCGGATGGTGCCGGCTTCGGCGTTGGCCGGGTTGGTGGCGCCCATCACTTCGCGGTTCTTGGCGATGGCGTTCTCGCCTTCCAGCACCTGCACCACCACCGGGCCCGAGGTCATGAACTCGACCAGGCTGCGTTGAAGAACGGGCGCTCCTTGTGGACGGCGTAGAAGGCCTCGGCCTGGGCGGTGGAGAGCTGCATGCGCTTGGAGGCGACGACGCGCAGGCCCGCCTTCTCGAAGCGGTCGACGATGGCGCCGGTCAGGTTCCGCCGCGTGGCGTCCGGCTTGATGATGGAAAGCGTGCGCTCGATGGCCATGGCAAACTCCGTGTCGGGGCGAAAATCGCGCGCCTTATAGAAGGGCCCCTGCCCGGCTGCAACCTCGCCTGTGACACTGCTGCGTTTTGACGGCGGCGCCCGATCGGTTAGAACCCGCCCGCCATGCTGACCATCGACGCCATCACCTATCGCATTGCCGGGCCGCGAAATCCTCTCCGGCGCCTCGCGCGCGCCTGCCCGCCGGGCGGCGCATCGGCCTTGTGGGGCGCAACGGCGCCGGCAAGACCACGCTGTTCAAGCTGATCCTGGGCCAGCTCCACGCCGATGGCGGGGAGATTTCCAAGCCCAATGGCTGGCGCATCGGCGCGGTGGCGCAGGAAGTTCCGGCCGGGCCGACCAGCCTGCTCGACACCGTGCTGGAGGCCGATCAGCGAGCGGCTGACGCTGCTGGCCGCCAGCGAGACCGAGACCGATCCGCACAGGCTCGGCGACATCCACACGCGGCTGGAGGCCATCGACGCCTATGCCGCGCCAGCGCGGGCGGCGGCGATCCTCGACGGGCTCGGCTTTCCGGCCGCCGACCAGCTGCGCCCCTGCGCCGAATTCTCCGGCGGCTGGCGCATGCGCGTGGCGCTGGCCGCGATCCTGTTTGCGGCGCCCGACCTGCTGCTGCTCGACGAGCCGACCAACTATCTCGACCTCGAAGGCGTGCTGTGGCTGGAGGATTACCTCAAGCGCTATCGCGGCAGCGTGCTGATCGTCAGCCATGACCGCGACCTGCTGAACAGCGTGTGCGAATTCATCCTGCATCTCGAACACGGCAAGACCACGCTCTACACCGGCAATTACGACACCTTCAGCGAGACGCGCGCCATGCAGCGCGCCAACGATCTGGCCTTCGCCAAGCGCCAGGAGGCCGCGCGCAAGCATCTGCAGAGCTTCGTCGACCGCTTCCGCGCCAAGGCCACGCAAGGCGCGTCAGGCGCAGAGCCGCATCAAGATGCTGGAGAAGATGGAGCGCGTCGACATTCCGCTCGACGAGCATGTCGCGCCGATCCGCATTCCCAAGCCGGAACAGTGCCAGCCCGCCGCTGCTGTCGCTGGACAGCGTGTCCGGTCGGCTATGAGCCGGGCAAGCCGGTGCTTTCCGGCATCGACCTCCGCTTCGATCCGGACGACCGCATCGCGCTTCTGGGCAAGAACGGCAACGGCAAATCGACGCTCGCCAAGCTTCTGGCCGGCAAGCTGCAAGCCATGTCGGGCGAGGTGGTCCGGGCGCGCAAGCTGATCCCCGGCTATTTCGCGCAGCATCAGCTCGACGAACTCGACGGCGCGGCCACACCGATCCAGACGCTGGGCCGCCTCCGGCCCAAACTCACCGAACAGCAATTGCGCACGCAGCTGGGCGGTTTCGGCTTTTCCGCCGACAAGGCGATGACGAAGGTCGCCAGCCTTTCGGGCGGCGAGCGCGCGCGGCTGCAGCTGGCGCATGGCGACGCTCGACAAGCCGAACCTTCTGATCCTCGACGAACCGACCAACCATCTCGACATCGATGCGCGCGAAAATCTGCTGACGGCGCTCAACGATTTCGACGGCGCGGTGATCCTGGTCAGCCATGACCGCCGCCTGATCGAAGCGACGGCCGACCGGCTGCTGCTGGTGGCCGATGGCCGCGTGACGCCGTTCGATGGCGATCTGGAAGATTACCGGCGCTATCTGCTCTCCGGCGAGAACCTGCCGGCCGAGCGCGTCGTCGAGCAGCCCAAGCAGAGCAAGGAAGAGGCGCGCCGCGAGGCCGCCGAACGCCGCCGCCAGCTCAAGCCGCTCAAGGAAAAGGCCGACATCGAAGAGCGCCAGATCGCGACGCTCAACGCCGAGATCGCCAAATACGACAAGTCGCTGGCCGATCCGCTGCTTGTTCGTGCAGGACCCGGCCAAGGGCAATGCCGTCTCCAAGAAGCGCGCCGACGCGGTCAAGAAACTTGCCGCCGCCGAAGAGCGCTGGATGAAGGCGCTGGAGAATTACGAAAGCGCCATGGCCGAGGCGGAAGCCTGACGGAACCGCGCGAACCCGCCGGCGTTAAATGCACATGCGTGCTGCCCTGCCACTTGCCTTTGCGGCTCTCCTGATCGGGCTTCCAGCCTATGCGCAGGCGCATGATCTTCGCGACATGCCCGTGACCAGTCAGCGCCTCGGCGCAGCCGCCGCGCCGTTCAAGGCGCTGACCGAGATTGCGTTCGCGAAAGGCATCTCGACTTTGCGCGAGGATGTGGCTGCCGCGGAAGCGGCCGGACGGGCGGTGCGCACACTCCTTCCCACAGCACAGCGGCCGGATCTCGATGTGCAGCTCGACAATATCCGCATCGCCTTGCGGCAGCATGCGCGTGAGCGCCTGGCCCGCGCGGCCCTGGATGGCTATCACATCCTGATTGCAGCCATGCCGGGCCGGGGTATCGTCCCGAAAGCCGTACCGCTGCTCGATTATGCCGGGCTGCGCTATCGCGACGACCTCGATGCGTCGGTCCCGCATTGGTGGGACATGAAGCAGGCGGCACATCTCGCCCGCACCCGCTGGGATGGGCTTGCGCCGCGCGTCAACGGCGCCGATCTGCGCTTCCGCATGGACGAAGCCGTTAACGGTATGCAGGTCGGGGCGCACGAACATGACGTGACGATGGCACGGCGCTCCGTCGGGCTCGAACGCCATCTGGCAAGCGATATGAAACGGCAATTCCAAATTCGCGCACTGCGGGCGACGAGCTGAGCCGCTCAGATATTCTTGCGCGCGATCGCCGTCCATTCGCGCTGGCGGCGGCGGTAATAGCCGGGCGCGCCTTTGACCGATTCCACGATCTCGCGGAAGACGCGGCGGGCGCGGTCATCTGTCGCCCAGCTTCTGCAGCAGCAGCGCATAGCGGCAGCGCGCTTCCTCGCCCGGATATCGCGGCAGGATCTTTTCATATTGCGCCAGCGCCGCGTCCGTCTTGTCCTGCAGCGCCAGCGCGCGGGCATAATCGAGTTCGGCATCGGCGTTGAAGGCGGCCGGATCGGCTTGCTTGAGCGCTTCGAAACCGGCCTGCGCCCCGGCCCCGTCGCCGGCCAACAGCTTGGCGCGGGCAAGGCCGTGCAGAAGTGCCGTGTCCTGCGCGCCCAGCGGGCCCGTCATCGCGCTCTCGTAAAGATCGATGGCTTCCTTGAAGAGGCCGCGCTTGATCGATTCCTCGGCCAGCGCGCGCTTGGAATCGACCGAGCCGACCTGCTCGACCTCGCGCTTCTTCTCGCGATAGGCGCGGCCGGGATCGACGGTGCCGACGACATCGTCGGCGAAGCGGCGCGCGCCGGCGCTGCCCATCGCCTCGGGGATCAGCGCAAAGACGCCATAGGCGATCCAGCCGAGCGGCGGCGGGATCAGGACGATGGCAAGTATCCACAAATAGGAACGGCCCGTGCGCATGACATGGGCGGCCATGGCGAAATCGACCAACAGGACGATGATCGTGCCGAAACTGAAGCCATAGGGCATTCTTCGCGCCGGTTCCTTGTGCTGCCCCGCGCCGGCAGAGGGGCCGATTCTGCGTGATATTGTCAACCCTTACGGGGAATTCAGGTGTCCGCTTCGCGGCTCCGCGCCCGCCGCGCGATCAAGGCGAAGGGCACGCACAACACCGCGAGGCCGAGTGCAAGGCCAGCGCCAAACCAGTTCGCACCAGCGAACAGGCAGAGCAAGCTCAGATCGATCAGCAACACCAGCGCAGGCAGAACCGGATAGCCGATGGCGCGGAACGGGCGCGCCAGATCGGGCTCCTTCCACCTCAGCATGAAGAGCGCGGCATCGACCAGCACCTGGGCCGCCGTCGCCAGAATGGCGATCAGCCCGAACATCAAGGCGAAGGAACCGGTGGCCGCGAGCGCCAGCGAACAGATCCCCGTCATCAGAATGGCCACATCCGGACTGCCGCGCCGGTTCACGGACTGGAACAAATCCGGCAACACCTTGTCGCGCGAGAGCGCAAAGAGAATGCGCGGCGCGCTCATGACATTGGCGTTGGCGGTGCCGGCGACCGCCACCATGGCGCCCAGTGCGAACAGCACGCCCGGCAGATGCCCGCCGATCCGGTCCAGCACCGCGTTGAAGGGCAGAAGCGTGGCCGCCGTGCCGTGCGGGCCCAGCGCATAGAGCAGCGCGGCATTGACCGCGATATAGAGCGTGGCGGCTGTGAGCACGCCCAGCCCCAAAGCGCGCGGAATGCTGCGCGACGGATCGGTGTTTTCCTCGGTGAAATAGACCGGCGCATCGGCGCCGTTATAGGCGCCGCGGATCAGCGCATAGGCGCCGATGATCGCAGCCCAGCCGAAGGCCGGCGCGATCACGGCATGACCGGCCGCTGCCGCTTCGCCATGTGGCGCGGCAACCGCGATGGCGGCGCCGGCGAAGGCCAGCAGCATCAGCGTTTTGACGAGGCTCGTGCCCTCCTGAACGGCGCGGCCCTGGCGCAGGCCGAAAATATTGGTGGCGTAGAGCAGGAGCTGAATGCCCATGGCCGCCGGCACCTTATAGGCCGCGGCGGCGGGCCAGATCAGCGCCAGGAATTCGCCGAAGGCGATCGAGGTCGCCGCAATCCCGGCCAGTTTGACGAGCCAGGCCGACCAGCCGACGACGAGCCCGACCACATCGCCAAAGGCGCGGTGCGCATAGAGATAAGGCCCGCCCGATTGCGGCACGGCCGTTCCCAGTTCGGCGATGATGTTGATGGTGAGGACCGCATGCAGGCCGCCCAAGGCCCACAGACCGACAATCAAGGTGGTGTCGGGTATGTGCCCGGCGATGATCGCCGGCGCGCGCAGAATGCCGGCGCCGATCATATTGCCGACGGCGACGGCCACGCCGAAGGTCGCGCCCAGAATGCGCAACAGATGGCTGCGCCCGCGCACTTTGGAAACCGCGCCCATGCCCCCTCGCCGGTCTATATCGGGGTGAGCGTGTCATGCTGCGGGCGCGAAGGCCAGCGCCGCGCCGCCTAGCCCTGCTTCTCGAAGTTGCCGCTGGGACTTTCTTTCCAATAGGTCACGTCGTGACCGGCGGCCTTCGCATCCTTCCAGGCGGCGCGCGCGGCGGCGAGCATGGTGGGGTCGTTGCCGTCGAACATCAAAACGATGCGCGTGAGTTTGGCCAGCGCTGGCATCGTCCCAGGACGGCGGCACCGCGCCGCCGACGAGGAACAGGACATCGGGCGTGTTCGCCATGTCCTCCTCGACCGTAATGAGCACGGGCTGGCGCGCTGCCTCGCCCTCGCCGTCCAGCGCATGGGCGAGGAAGCTTTCGTCCTTGTAGGTCCACAGCCGCGTGTCGATGGCGGCGGCGCGGTCGGCGCTGTCGGCGCGGATCAGCGCGCGCCAGCCGCGCTCGCGCGTCTTCTCGACGAGCGGCGGCAGGGCCTCGTCGAGACCGCGGCGATCGAGATGGTAGAAGAGCGTTTCTGTCATGGGCTCTGCACCTTTCCTCCCCCGCAAGCGGGGGAGGTGTCGCGAGCGTGGCGACACGACGGAGGGGGGAAGTCTGTGTCTGCGCGACTGCATCGCCCCCTCCACCGCTTCGCGGTCCTCCTCCCCCGTAAACGGGGGAGGAAAATCACACCTCGTAATGATCGGCGACGAGGCGATTCAAGACGCGCACGCCCCAGCCAGTGCCCCAGCTCGGGATCAGCGCTTTCTGTTCGCCGTCCTGCCAGGCGACGCCGGCGATATCGAGATGCGCCCAGGGCGTACCCTCTTCGACGAAGCGCTGCAGGAACTGCGCGGCCGTGATCGAGCCGGCCTGCGGACCGCCGATATTCTTCATGTCGGCGATCTTCGACTTGAGCAGCTTGTCGTAATTCGGGCTCAGCGGCAGGCGCCAGACGGGCTCGCCCTCTTCCTTGCCGGCCTGCGCGATGTGTTCGGACAGCGTGTCGTCATTCGAGAACAGCCCGGCATGTTCGCCGCCCAGCGCCACCAGGATCGCGCCGGTCAGCGTGGCCAGATCGATGACGAATTTCGGCTTGAAACGCCGCTGGGTGTAGGTCAGCGCGTCGGCCAGCACCAGACGGCCCTCGGCATCGGTGTTGAGCACTTCGATGGTCTGGCCCGAGAGCGATGTCACCACATCGTCCGGGCGCTGCGCCTTGGCCGAGGGCATGTTCTCGACAAGACCGATGACGCCGACGGCATGGACCTTGGCCTTGCGCGCGGCCAGCGCATGCATGGTGCCGGTAACGGCGGCGGCGCCGCCCATATCGCCCTTCATGCCCATCATCGACGCGCCGGGCTTGAGCGAGAGCCCACCGGAATCGAAACACACGCCCTTGCCGACAAAGGCCACGGGCGCATCCTTTTTGCCCTTGGCGCCGTTCCACTGCATGACGACGAGCTGGCTTGCGTGATCGCTGCCCTGGCCGACGCCCAGCAAGCGCGCCGAGGCCGAGCTTCTTCATCTGCGCTTCGCCCAGCACCTCGACCTTGACGCCGAGCTTGGTCAGCTGCTTGGCGCGGCGCGCGAATTCGGCCGGGAAGAGAACATTGGGCGGCTCGTTGACGAGATCGCGGGCCAGATACATGCCGTCGGCAATGGCCGAGAGGGTCTGCCAGCTCTTGCGCGCGCCGGCCAGATCCTTGGTGCCGATGGTGACCTTCTTGACCGTGGCCTGCCGGTCCTCGAGCCCCTTGGTGCGGTATTTGTCGAAGGCATAGGCGCGCAGCGTCGCGCCCATGGCGAGATGGGCGGCCAGCGAGGCCTCCTTCAGCTTTGTGCCCTTGGGCAGATTGATGGCGAAGGTCACCGCTTTTTCGCCGCTGGCCAGAAGCCGCGCCATGACGGCGGCGGCCACCTGCTCGGCCTGGGGCCGGTCGAAGGCTGCGGGCTTGCCCAGCCCCACCAGCAGGATGCGCGAGGCCTTCACCCCGGACGGCGCCAGGACTTCGAGGATCTGGGCGGTCTTGCCCGAAAAGCGGCTCACATCCAGCGCCCGTTTCAGTGCCCCGCCGGCCTTGCGATCGGCATCGGCCGCGGCGGCGGTGAAGGCCCCGCCTTCGAGCGCCGCGACGATCAGTGCACCGCTGCCGGTCGTGCTCGGCGCGGAAAAGGAAAGCTGCATCAGTTATCTCCAGAAATTGTCGGATCTTGGTGGCGCCACCGGGCCGAAATTAATTGCATTTTCAGGCGCATGCGGCAGAGTTCGGGATTGCCGGGCGGCGGCTGCGAAATGCTAGTTTAGGGCGAATCCCAACCGGGGCGAAAGGGTGCACCGTGTGCCCCGGTCCCCTCTGCCTCATCAAGCCGGACCCGCGAATGTCGCGCCTCTCCCATTATGTCTTGCGCCAGCTCATCGGCCCGATCGGGCTGTTTGCGCTGCTGCTGACGGCGGTGGTGTGGCTGTCGCAGTCGCTGAGGCTGCTCGATCTCATCATCAATCGGGGCCAGTCGGCGCCGACCTTCCTCTATCTGACGATCCTGATGCTGCCGAGCCTGCTGGTCATCATCCTGCCCATCGCCTATTTCGCCGGCACGCTGTACGGCCTCAACAAGCTTAATTCCGACAGCGAACTGGTGGTCATGACGGCGGCCGGCTACAGCCGCTGGCAACTGGCCACGCCGGTGCTGGCCGCAGCGGCCGTGGTGATGGCGCTGACCTATCTGTGCTCGCTGTGGCTGATGCCGCTGGGCCAGCGCACCATGAAGGACAAGGTCGTCGACATCCGCGCCGATATCGGCGCCGCGATCCTCTCCGAAGGCACCTTCAACACCCCGGCCAAGGGTTTGACCGTGTTTATCCGCTCGCTCTCGTCGGACGGTCACATCGGCGATATCCTGGTGCACGACAATCGCGACCAGGCCCATCCCATTACCTATCTGGCGCAGAGCGGCGTTCTGGCCCAGACCCCGGCCGGCGCCCGGCTGATCATGAACAATGGCACGATCGAGCAAAGCTCGAAGAACGGCGCCAAGCTTTCGGTGCTCAAATTCCAGCGCTATGTCTTCAATCTCGACCAGTTCGCGAGCAGCGGCGGCAGCAACACCCGCGAAATCCACGAGCGCTATCTGTCCGAACTGTTCTGGCCGAAGCTGGCCAAGCCAGATCCCAAGGTCGTCCATATCCTGTGGGCCGAGGGCCACAACCGGCTGGCCGAACCGCTCTACGCGCTGGCCTTCGCCTTCATGGCACTGGGCGCGATCACGCGCGGACGGCGCGCGCGCGGCGCCTATGCGCTACGCCTGATCATGACCGTCGTCCTGGCCGGGGCCTTGCGCATCCTCGGCTATGGCGTGCAGGGCATCGGCGCGCGCAGTCCCGATCTCGACGTGCTGATCTATCTGGTGCCGCTGGGCGGGGCGGCGCTGGCCTGGTTCTATCTCAGCGAATTCTGGCCGCGCCTCGCCGGCACGTTCAGAACAGATGAGCCCGAGCCGGAGCCGGCATCATGATCTGGTCCTGGACGCTCTATCGCTATCTGGCGCGCCAGTTCCTGATCGGTGTCGGGGTCGTATTCGCCTCGGTCGTCTTCCTGGGCTATTCGATCGCGCTGGTCGACCTTCTGAACCACACCGCCAATCGCCATGTCCCAACGGATACGCTGTTCGCCATGAGTCTTCTGCGGCTACCCGATCTGAGCCTGACACTCCTGCCCTTCGCGGTGCTGCTGGGCGGCGTCTTCAGCTTCGTGCGGCTGTCACGCAGCCAGGAGCTGGTCGCGATCCGGGCGGCCGGCGTATCGGCCTGGAACCTGCTGGCCCCGGCGCTGAGCGTCGCCGTGCTGCTGGGGATCTTCAGCGTGATCGCAGTGACGCCGGTTTCGGCGCGGCTGCTCGAACAATATGCCGGGCTGGAAGCCAAATATTTGCGCGGACAATCCTCGCAGCTCGCCGTGTCGCGCAACGGGTTGTGGCTGCGTCAGGGCGACGCCAAGCACCAATCGGTCATCCATGCCTTGCGCGTGGCCGATCAGGGCACACGCCTCGACGATGCGATCATCTTTCTCTACGGCAAGGGCGACAGCTTTCAGGGCCGGATCGATGCGCGCAAGGCCCAGCTCGAAAGCGGCGCCTGGGCGCTCAAGGGCGCCTGGGTCAGCGATGCCAACGGCGCCTCCACATTCCATGCGAGCTACCGTCTGCCCACCACGCTGACGCCGGCCCAGATTCAGGAAAGCTTCGCCTCGCCCTCGACCATCTCCTTCTGGGATCTGCCGCGCTTCATCGCCACGGCGCAGGCGGCCGGGTTTTCGGCGACGCGCTATCTCCTCTATTTCGACACGCTTCTGGTGATGCCGGCCATGTTCGCGGCGATGGTGTTCATGGCGGCGAGCTTTTCGCTCAGGCTGGCGCGGCTGGGCGGACTGGGCCGCGTCGTGCTCTATAGCGCGATGGCGGGATTCGGCGTCTATTTCTTCGGCGATGTGACCAAGGCATTGGGCGAGTTGGGTATCCTGCCGGTGGCGCTGGCGGCGTCGGCGCCGGCCGTGGCGGCCATTCTGCTGGGCATGACGCTGGTGTTCCATCAGGAGGATGGCTGATGGCCATGCGGGGGGGCGTGAGACTTGCAGCGGCGGCGCTTCTGGCATCGACGGCCATGACGGCGTGCGCCAACGCCGCCGAGACCGCGCCGCAGAAGGACGTCGTGATGCGCGCGCGCACGATCGTCTACGACAGCGACAAGAATCTCATCTCGGCCAACGGCCATGTCGAGATCGACTACGATCAACGCATCCTGCTGGCCAACAGCATCACCTACAACCAGAACACCGATACCGTCACCGCCGAGGGCGAGATCAGCGTGCTGGCGCCGGACGGTTCTGTCGCCTTCGCCGACAAGCTCGTGCTGACCAAGGGCATGCGCGACGGCGTGCTCGACGGCTTTCGCGCCCTGATCGGCAAGGACGGACGGCTGGCGGCGCGGCGTGCCGTCAGGAGCGGTGGCATCACCTATGCGACGCGCGCGGCCTATACGCCGTGCAAGATCTGCGACAAGCCCGGCCAGCGCACGCCGACCTGGGAAGTCAAGGCGAGCAGGATCGTCTGGGACGAAAAGAACCACCGCATCTACTACCACGATGCGACGCTGGAGATGTTCGGCATACCGGTGTTCTACACGCCGATTTTCAGCCATGCCGATCCCACGGTGAAGCACAAATCGGGCTTCCTCAGGCCGCAATTCGGCTCGTCCAGCATCATCGGCTCCTTCGTCAGGCTGCCCTTCTATACGTCGCTGACGGATTTGCGCGACTTGACCTTGGCGCCCATGGTTTCGAGCCGCGGCGGCGAAATGCTCGAAGGCGAATATCGCGAGCGTTGGGACCATGGCGGCATGTGGCTGCAGGCCTCGGGCACCTACAACCCCCATGACAGCATCGGCAAAGAGCACGCCTGGTACAGTTCGCTGTTCGGTTCGGGCCGCATTCCGGTCAGCAATATCTGGACCGCGGGCTATGACGTCGCGCTGACCTCGAACGACAGCTATCTCAAGCGCTACGGCCTCTCCGACGACACCAACCTCACCAACGATCTGTTCCTGGAAGCGATCAGGAACCGCAGCCGCTTCGCACTGACCGGCTATTTCTTCCAGGACCTGCGTGCCTGCTCGCCACAGGACGCCGCGCTGAACAAGTGCCAAAACGTGCCGACCGGTAAAATTCCATTCGTGCTGCCGCTGGTCGAATACAGCTTCATTCCACGGCGCGACATGTGGGGCGGACAGTTCCGCTTCGATTTCTCGTCGGCCTCGGTCACGCGCGATATCGGCAGCGACAGCGAACGGGTCAGCGCCGACATGCGCTGGCGCCTGCCCTTCGTCACCGGGGACGGACAGCTTCTGACCTTCACCGCGGATGCGCGCGGCGACGCCTTCCGCGTCGCCAACGACGCGCCCGCCAATCCGACGCTCGACCTGCAGGGCAATCCGGTGCCATTGGGCACCCATTACATCTATCGCGGCCAACCGCTGCTGGCGGTGGATTGGCGCTGGCCCTTCATGGCGGCCGGGGCCATCAAGGGCACCGCGCTCGTCATCGAGCCTATGGTCCAGCTCGTCGCCGCGCCCTATGGCGGCAACCCGGCCGGCATTCCCAACGAGGATTCGGGCGATTTCGAACTCGACGAAACCGACCTGTTCAGCCTCAACCGCATTCCCGGCCATGCGCAGATCGAAAGCGGGCCGCGCGCCAATGTGGGCATGCGGGCCGAAGCCTTCTTCCCGTCCGGCTCCGTCGAAGTGCTGCTGGGCGAGGTGTTCCGCCTCAAACCCGATCCCCTCTTCGCGCCGGGCTCGGGCCTTGGCGGAAAGAGTTCCGACATTGTCGGGCGCTACACCATCAAGTTCCCGCCCTGGCTCAGCCTGACCCACCGGGTCGATCTCGATTCCGCCGATGGCAGCATCCGCCGCAACGAAGTCTATCTCGACGGCAATTACGGCCGGTCCAATATCGAGATCAGCTATGTGCGGCTGGCCCAGCAATCGCTGACGCTGAACGGACCGCGCGAGGAAGTGAACGGGCAGGTCACGCTGGCCCTCCTCGACCATTGGGCGTTGTTCGCCGGCGCCCGCCGCGACCTTCAGGCGCAGCAGATGATCGACACCGAATTCGGCCTGGGCTGGGAAAACGATTGCCTGGGCCTGTCGATTTCCTATCAGCGCCGCTACACCCGCTTCCTCGACGTGCCGCCTTCAACCTCGATTCTGGCCTCGATACGGCTGAAGACGGGTGACGAACACTTGAACATTTCCGATCTGTTCTCCCGCCGCGTGTTCTCGGCGGATTAGGCCCCGACCGGCAGGCCCGCCGGGGGCACCGGCCGGACGACGAGGCCGAATGCCTTGAACCTGCGGCCAAATTGCTTATTCTCGGCCTCCGCGACCGAGCCCGGATGGACGGAACGCGGAAAAGCGCCCCGGCCACGAAGAAAAGCAGTCGAAGACAGTCCCTTGAACCTAAGATATTGCATCGTAGTGCTGGCGGGCGTGTTCGTCCTTGCCTCTGCCGGAGTGCCGCTCGCGGCCCAGCCCGTCCCAGACGAGCAGCTGGCCTCGACCGGTCCCTCGGGGGCCGGCGCCGAGCACGAGGAGAGCCTTGCCACCACCCCTGTCCATCAGGGCGACAGCATCGCCGCGATCGTTAACGATACGCCGATTTCCGAGCTCGACGTGCGTCAGCGCATGGCCCTGTTTCTCTCCACCTCGGGCGTGCACCCCAACGAGAAGCAGAAGAAGGAGATGCGCGAGCAGATCCTGAAGCAGCTCGAAACCGAGCGCATCCAGCTGCTCGAGGCGCGCAAGCACGACATCACCGTCAGCTCGGGCGATGTCGACAAGGCGATCAACAACATCATTCGCGAGAACCACCTCACGAAGCAGAAGCTGTCCGAGGTCATGGCCCATGCCGGCGTCTATATGGAGACGCTGCGCCACCAGATCCTCGTCCAGATCGCCTGGTCGAAGACGGTGCAGGCCCGTTATGCCGGCGACGTCCACGTCACCGACTCCGCAGTCAAAGCGGAAATGAAGCGACTGGCCGCCAATGCCGACAAGCCGCGCTTCCGCGTGTCGGAGATCTTCATGCCGGTGGACTCGCCAGAGCAGACCGACAAGGTCAAGAAAAGCATGGACGAGCTGGAGAGCCAGCTTCGAATGGGCGCGCCGTTCGCTGCCGTCGCCCGCCAGTTCAGCCAGAACCCGACGGCCGCCCAGGGCGGCGATATGGGCTGGGTGTCGCCCGGCCAGCTCCAGCCGTCCCTCGACACATACATGCAGACCATGGAGCCGGGTCAGGTGAGCCCGCCGATCCGCGCCGCCGGCGGCTTCTACATCCTGGCCGTGCGCGCGCGCGAAGAGCCGGAAGGCACCAAGCTGCCGGTCAAGGACACCAAGCCTGAATATCCGCCGGGCGTGCTGCCGCTGGACCGCATCCTTCTGCCGACGGGCCCCAATCCGCCCCCGAAGCTGGCCGAGCAGGCCATGCGCGCCGCCCAGATCATCCGCTCCAATATCCGCGACTGCAAAATGCTGCCCGATATGATCAAGCAGATGCAGGGTGCGGTCTATATGAGCCTCGGCACCATGCATCTGAACCAGCTCAGCCAGCAGATGCAGGATGCGCTGGCCAAGACCGGCCCGGGCGAAACCACCGAGCCGTTCCAATCGGCGGCCGGTATCGAGCTGATC
This sequence comes from uncultured Pseudomonadota bacterium, assembly GCA_963822185.1. GTDB lineage: Bacteria > Pseudomonadota > Alphaproteobacteria > Micropepsales > Micropepsaceae > Rhizomicrobium. The sequence continues at coordinate 251,131 of CAWGGT010000002.1, read as the reverse complement.
GTGCGCTGCGACAAGGCTCCGCCGAAGATCACGACCTTCAAGATGCCGACGAAGGACGAGATCGAGCAGAAGCTGTTCGAAGATCAGCTGACGGTTCTGGCCCGCCGCTATATGCGCGATCTGCGCCGCAATGCCGACATCGAGACCCGCTGAGCCCCGCGCCGCGGCGGACAAGAACGCTCCCATCCTCATCACCATGGGCGAGCCCGGCGGCGTCGGGCCCGAGCTGGCCGTGCGCGCCTTTCAAGCGTTGAAGGGCAAGACCGGCAGCCATCCGCTGAAGCTCGTCGGCGATCCGGACGTGTTTCGCGCCTGCGGAGCGGTCGACGAGCGCGCACTGATCGCCACGCGGCCGGTCAACAATCCGCGCAAAGCCGGCTTTGCCGATCCGGCCAATGCGCTTTCGGTGACCGAGGCCATCGAAACGGCCGTCGATCTGGCACGCGACGGCGCGGCGGCGGCCATTGTCACCGCACCGATCCACAAGGCGGCGATGCGCGCCGGCGGCTTCTCCTTTCCGGGGCACACCGAATTCCTGGCGCATCTGACGGGCGCCGAGCGCGCGGTGATGATGCTGGCCGGACCGGATTTGCGCGTCGTGCCGCTGACCATCCATGAGCCACTGGCCAAGGTGCCGTCCCTCGTCAGCGAAATTGCGATCGTGGAGACGGGCGAGATCATCCTCGCCGCCTTGAAGCGCGATTTCGGCATCGCGCATCCGCGCCTCGCCGTGGCCGGGCTCAACCCGCATGCCGGCGAAGTCGGGCGAGATCGGCCGCGAGGAGATCGATATCATCGCGCCCGGCCGTCGAAGCCTTGCGCGGCACGGGCGCGACGGTGCTGGGCCCGCTCTCCGCCGACACGCTGTTCCATGCCGAAGCGCGCGCGAAATACGATGCGGCTTTGTGCATGTATCACGATCAGGCGCTGATCCCGATCAAGACGCTGGCCTTCTGGGACGGGGTGAATGTGACGCTGGGCCTTCCCATCGTGCGCACCTCGCCCGATCACGGCACCGCGCTCGACATTGCGGGCACCGGCAAGGCCGATCTCAGGAGCATGCTGGCCGCCATCGCCATGGCCGCGGAGATGGCCGATGCCCGAAGCCGCTGACGCCGGCGATCCGCTACCGCCGCTGCGCGAGATCATTGCGCGCCATGGGATCGCGGCGAAGAAATCGCTGGGGCAGAACTTCCTGCTCGACCTCAACCTGACGCGGCGCATTGCGCGCGCGGCGGGACCGCTGGAGGGCACGACCGTCTATGAAATCGGTCCCGGTCCGGGCGGGCTGACGCGCGCGCTGCTGGCCGAAGGCGCGGCCCGCGTCATCGCCGTCGAGCGCGACGAACGCTGCCTCGCCGCCTTGAAAGAGATTGCGGACGCCTATCCCGGCCGGCTGGAGATCGTGGCGGGCGATGCGCTCTCGCTGGATGAGGCCAAACTCTTTGCCGAACTGAAGGTGAGCGGACCTGTGCGCTTCGCCTCCAACCTGCCCTACAACATCGGCAGCGCGCTGCTGGTCAAATGGATGACGGCCGAGACATGGCCGCCGGTGTGGCAGAGCCTGACATTGATGTTCCAGCGCGAAGTGGCCGAGCGGCTGGTTGCGCAGCCGGGAAACAAATCTTACGGGCGGCTGTCGGTGCTGACGCAGTGGCGCGCGCAGGCCCGCATGCTGTTCGACATTGGCCCACGCGCCTTCACGCCGCCGCCGAAAGTCACCTCGGCCGTGGTGCGCATCGATCCGCTGGCCGAACCGGTCGCGCCGTGCGCGCTCGCCGATCTCGAAAAGGTGACGGCCTCGGCCTTCGGCAATCGCCGCAAGATGCTGCGCCAGAGCCTGAAGACGCTGACGCCGGACGCCATCGCCCTGATCGAGCGGGCCGGGCTTGACCCAACGGCACGGGCCGAACAGCTTTCCATCGCCGATTTCGCGGCGCTGGCGCGGGCCTGGCGCGGTTGACGCGACAGCGTCGCAAATCTTTCCTAGGGTCGATGCTCGCCCCATTGGAGAGCTCCGCACATGACCACCAGCCGCCGCAACCTCCTCAAGCTCGCCGCCGGTGCGGCCGGCCTCTCCGCCCTGCCGCTGAGTCTGCAAAAGGCGCTGGCCATCGAACCCAGGCGCGTGAGCGGCACGATCAAGGATGTCGAGCATGTGGTGATCCTGATGCAGGAGAACCGCGCCTTCGATCATTATTTCGGCACGCTGCGCGGCGTGCGCGGCTATGACGATCCGCGCGCCATCACCCTGCCGGGCGGCAAGCCGGTCTGGTACCAGCCCAAGACCCCGGGCGATGTCGAGACCGTGACGCCGTTCCATCTCGACACCAAATCCACCTCCGCGCAGACGATGCACAGCCTCGACCATTTCTGGAAGAAGAGCTTCCAGCTGTGGAAGACACCACGATGCCTGGATCGAGGTGAAGAGCGAGATGACGATGGGCTATTTCACCCGCAGCCGACATCCCGTTCTATTACGCGCTGGCCGACGCCTTCACGGTCTGCGACGCCTATCACTGCTCGATCTTCGGGCCCACCAATCCCAACCGGCTGTTCCTGTTCACCGGCACCAGCGGGCTTTCGGCCGGCGTCACCGATTACAATGCCGTGGTCAACAATCCGCCGGACGAAACCAATCGAAACCGCCGACCTGGCGAACGATTTCCAAGACCTTCAAAGCCTATGGCTGGACCACCTATGCCGAGCGTCTGCAGAAGGCCGGCATCGATTGGCGCGTCTATCAGGAATTCGACAATTACGGCGACAACGCGCTGGCCTATTTCGCGGCAGTTCGCGGCGCGGATGCCGATCCGGAACTGATGGCGCGCGGGCGCGGCTGCGTGGCCGGATCGAATGCGGAAAACGCCAAGAGCTCGCGCGGCGAACATCTCGTCGCCGCCTTTGCCGAAGACGTGAAGAATGACCGGCTGCCGCAAGTCTCCTGGATCGTGCCGCCCTACATCATGTGCGAGCATCCCGAAGCCACGCCCGGCTATGGCGAATCGCTGACATCACGGCTGCTCGAAGCCCTGGCCGCCAATCCCGAAGTCTGGGCCAAGACCGTGTTCATTCTCAATTACGACGAGAATGACGGCTTCTTCGATCACGTGCCGCCTCTGGTGCCGGCAATCGCGCCCGTCATCGGCCTCAGCACCGTCGAGACGCATGAAGAAAATTTTCACTGGGAGCCGGTGGGCTTCGGCCCGCGCGTGCCGATGATCGTGGTCTCGCCCTGGACGCGCGGCGGCTTCGTCAATTCGGAACTCTCCGATCACACCTCGGTGCTGCGCTTCCTCGAAACGCGCTTCGGCGTGATGGAACCCAATATCAGCCCGTGGCGGCGCGCCGTGGCGGGCGACCTGACATCGATGTTCGATTTCGCGCAGACGCAAGGCTGGCCTGCGCTTCCCGATACCAGCCAGACGATCGCGCGACCGATGCGCAGGCGAAACTGCCGCCGGCCGTCGTGCCCGCGGACGAACGCCTGCCGGTGCAGGAGAAGGGCCAGCGCCCGGCGCGGCCGCTGCCTTACGATTTCGACGCCACGATTGCGCACAAACCGGACGGCATCGAAGTCAGCTTCGACAATCGCGGCAAGGCGGGGGCGGGCTTCATCGTCTATTCGGCCAGGCCCGGCGAAGGGCCGTGGTTCTATACGGTCGAGGCCGGCAAGAGCCTTGCCCAGACGCTGCCGCTCAAGGGCGCCTATGATCTCGCGGTGCATGGCTCGAACGGCTTCTATCGCCACTTCAAGGGCGAGGCCGCGGACGGCATCACCGTCACCCCGCGCTATGATGCGGGCACGCAGAGCCTCGTCCTTGCGCTGCGCAAATGGCGGCAGCGAAGTTGCGGCGCTGACCGTCACCAACGGCTATGACGGCAAGGCGGTGCACATCGCAGTGGCGCCGGGCGCATAGCGCCGAGCATCGCCACGACATTGCCATGCAGCGATCACTGGTACGACCTGACGGTGACGTTGCGGCACCGGCCGGGCTTCCACCGGCAACTTGCCGGTCACGTCGAAACCGGCCGCCCGAGCAGATCCGATCCTGCCATCGGCCGCGCCTGACGCGCTTCCGGTTGCCGGTCCCCGGGGGGCGTGCAAGACTGACAAAAGATCACCATCCCCGGGAGACGCGCCATGCTGAGCCAGGCCATTGTTGAATTCGGCAAACCCCTTCAGGCCATCGAAAGCCCGACCCCGGAACCCAAAGGCAGCGAGGTGTTGCTCAAGGTCGAATATGCCGGGGTGTGCCATTCGGATGTGCATATTCATGACGGCTATTTCGATCTCGGCGGCGGCAACAAGCTGCCGCTTGGGGCGCATGAAGCTGCCGCACACGCTGGGCCATGAAATCGAAGGCGAAGTGGTGGCCGTGGGGCCCGACGCCAAGGGTGTGAAACCCGGCGAGCGCTATGCGGCCTTTCCCTGGATCGGTTGCGGCGATTGCCCGGCCTGCCTTCGCGGCGAGGAAAATCTTTGCCTCAAGCCCCGCCAGCTCGGCTGCTCATCGGATGTGCCGGGCGGCTATGCCAGCCATGTGATCGTGCCCCATCCGAAATATCTGCTCGATTACGGCAAGACCGCGCCGGCGCTGGCCGCCGCCTATATGTGCTCGGGCCTGACCGCCTTCGGCGCGATGAAGAAGGTCGGCAAGCTGGGCGCAGGCGACGAGGTGGTGGTGCTGGGCTGCGGCGGCGTCGGCATGATGGGCGTGCAATTCGCCAAGGCCTTGTTCGGCAAGGGCCCGATCGCCGCCGATATCGATGCGGGACGGCTGGACGCGGCCAAGAAGGCCGGCGCGTCTGCGACCTACAACACCAAGGACGAGGCCTCGGCCAAGAAGCTGATGGCCGACACCGGCGGCGGCGCCTATGCCGTGGTCGATTTCGTCGGCTCGGAGGCGACCTTCGCCTTCGCCAACCAGATCGTGCGCAAGGGCGGGCGCATCATCGTCGTCGGGTTGTTCGGCGGCGCCATGAGCATGCCGATCCCGATGTTCCCGATGCGCGCCCTGACCATCGCCGGCTCGTTTGTCGGTTCGCTGCCCGAAGCCAAAGAGATGATGGAGCTGGTGAAGGCCGGCAAGGTGGACCCGATCCCCTATGCGACGCGCCCGCTCGATCAGGCCAGCCAGACGCTGGACGATCTCAGAAACGGCAAGATCGTCGGCCGGGTGGTGCTGACCCCTTGAGCGCGCTCTACGATACGATCGGGACGGGTTACCGCAATTACCGGCAGCCCGACCCGCGTATCGCAGCGCAGATCCTCGACGGGCTGGACGGTGCGCAGAGCATCGTCAATTTCGGCGCGGGCGCCGGGTCCTACGAACCGGCGGACCGCGAGCTCGTCGCCATCGAGCCGTCTTCCGTCATGATTGCGCAGCGCCCGGCCGATGCGGCGCGCTGCATTCAGGCGACAGCCGAAGCGGTGCCGCTCGCGGACAAGAGCTTCGACGCGGCGATGGCCTTGCTGACGACCCATCATTGGTCCGACCAGGGCGCCGGGCTTCGTGAGATGAAGCGGCTGGTGCGCAAGCGCTGCATCTTCTTCGATCACGATCCGGCCGGGCTCGATTTCTGGCTGATCGAGGACTATTTCCCCGATATGCGGCCGCTGCTGACGCCGCTTCTGGATATGGCAATCGCCCGGACCGTGTTCGGCGCGATGCGCATCGTGCCGGTGCCCGTGCCGCATGACTGCACGGACGGCTTCCTTGCCGCTTACTGGCGCAGGCCCGAAACCTATCTCGATCCAGACGCGCGCGGCGCCATCTCCTTCTTCGCCAAGATGGAGGATGTTTCGCCGCGCCTCGAACGGTTGCGGCGCGATCTGGAAGACGGAAGCTGGGACCGCGGCCACGGCCATCTTCGCCGTGAAAGCGCGATCGATTTCGGGTACCGTCTGGTCATTGCCGAGATTGGAGACTGATCATGGCCGAAGACATCATCGAACCGGAATTGCCGATCATCGATCCGCATCACCATCTTTGGGACCGGCCGACCGACATCCTGAAGAACCTGCCGCCCTCCGATCACGGCTTCATGGAGATCATCAAGCGCACGCCGCGCTATCTGTTCGACGAGCTGCTGGCGGACCTTCGCAGCGGCCACAACATCATCGGCACCGTCTATATGGAATGCGGGGCCATGTATCGCGCGGGTGGGCCGGAAAATCTGGCTTGCGTCGGCGAGACCGAATTCGTCAACGGCGTGGCGGCGATGTGCGCGAGCGGGCTTTACGGCGATGTGCGCGCCTGCGCCGGAATCATCGGCCATGTGGACTTACGCCTCGGCGCCCATGCCGAAGATGTGTTGCGCTCGCATATCGCGGCGGGGCATGGCCGCTTCCGCGGTATCCGCCACAGCGCCAGCCATCATGACGATGCCGAAGTGCTGGGCCCGCTATCGGGCCGCGTGCCCGCGGGCCTTTATCGCGACCCGGCCTTCCGCGAAGGCTTTGCCGTGCTGCACAAGCTGGGCCTTTCCTTCGACGCCTGGCTTTTGGAGCCGCAGCTTCCCGACCTGATCGATCTGGCGCGCGCCTTCCCCGAAACGCCCATCGTGCTCGACCATGTCGGCACGCCCCTGGGCGTCGGCGTTTATGCGGGCAAGCGCACCGAGCGCTTCGACATCTGGCGCGAGAATATTCGCGAACTGGCCAAATGCCAGAATGTGCATGTGAAGCTGGGCGGCCTCGCCATGCCGTTTGCGGGCTTCGACTGGTCCTATGTGCTGAGGCCCAAATCCTCGGCGGTTCTGGCCGAAGCCTGGAAGCCCTATATCGACACCTGCATCGAAGCCTTCGGGCCGGGTCGCTCCATGTTCGAGAGCAATTTCCCGGTCGACAGCTACACCTGCGACTACCGGACCTTGTGGAACGCGCTCAAGCTGTGCGCGGAAGGCTGCACGGCGGCGGAAAAGAAGGCGATGTTCTCCGCCACGGCGAAGAAGGTGTACCGGCTGGAGATCGGCTGAGTCAGCTCTTGCCGACCAACGTGCTCACGAATTCCGACAATCCGATCTGGCGTGTGCGGCGCACGCGTTCGGCATCGAGCACGGCCTTCATCTGCGCGTGCGCAACATCCACGTCGCGATTGACGATGACATAGTCATATTCCGGCCAGTGGCTGATCTCGCCGGCGGCCTTTTCCATGCGGCCGCTTCACGACCTCTTCGCTATCCTGCGCGCGGGTATGCAGGCGGCGCTCCAGCTCGCCATGGCTGGGCGGCAGGATGAAGACGCTGACCAGATCGTCGCGCGCCTTTTCCTTGAGCTGCTGGGCGCCCTGCCAGTCGATGTCGAACAGCACATCGCGGCCATCGGCCAGCGCCGCCTCGACCGGCGCCCGGGGCGTGCCATAGCTGTTGCCGAACACGGTGGCATGCTCGAAGAATTCGCCGGCCTTGACCATGGCCGCGAACTTTTCGGCCGAGACGAAGTAATAATCCTTGCCGTCGACTTCGTTCGGGCGCTTTTCGCGCGTCGTCGCCGACACCGACATGACGATGCCCTTGTCGGTTTCGAGCAGGCGGCGCGACAGGGTCGTCTTGCCCGCGCCCGAAGGCGAGGACAGCACCAGCATCAATCCGCGCCGCTTGATATCGTCTGTCATGCCCCTCGCCCGTATTACTCGACGTTCTGTGACTGCTCGCGAAACTGATCGATCGCGGCCTTGAGCGCGAGCCCGATCTTGGTGAGCTGGATGTCGGACGATTTCGAGCACAGCGTGTTGGCTTCGCGGTTGAATTCCTGGGAGAGGAAATCGAGCTTGCGGCCGATGGCCTCGCCCGAACCCAGCAGCGTGCGCGCTTCCTGCACATGGGCGGCGAGCCGGTCCAGCTCCTCGCGAATGTCGGCGCGCACGGCGAGCAGCGCCGCTTCCTGCGCCAGCCGCTCCTCGGGGATCGTGTTGGCGCCCAGAAGATCCTTCATCTGCGCGGCCAGCCGGTCGCGAATGGCATCGGGCTGCACGGCGGCAAGGTTGCCGGCATCCTTGGTCAGGGTGTCGATCTCGCCGAGAATGGATTCGAGCACGGTGGCGAGCTTGGCGCCTTCGGTGCGGCGGGCGCGGCGCAGCTGGTCCATCGCATTGGCCAGGCTTTCGACGATGGCCGCATCGCGGTCGGCGCGTTCGGCCGGTTCGAGCACCTGCGTCTCGTCCTGCACGATCACGCCCTTGAGCGCGAGCAAGCCGTCGACGCGCGCGGGGGCAAGCCCGGTTTCTTCGGCGATCTCGTGCGCGATCTTGACGGCGGCGGCCAGCGCGGCCGGATCGATCTTGAGGCCGCGCACACCCTCCTGCGCGTCCATCACGAGATTGGCCTGCAGATTGCCGCGGCGGAATCGCTCGCCGGCCAGCGTGCGCGCCACCGCCTCGATGCCGTCGAAACCGGGCGGCGTGCGCAAGCGCAGCTCAAGCCCGCGGCCATTGACCGATTTGATCTCCCATCGCCAGCGCAGGCTTCCGCGTGCCCCATGGGCTTCGGCAAACCCTGTCATACTGACGATGGTCATGGTCGCGCACTCCGAAACAAGGTCCGCACGATAACGCCACCGCGCCCCACGGCAAAGCGATCAGTGACGATGGTGCTTGTCGCGGGTTTCGATCTTGCGCCAGTGCGCCACATTTTTGCGATGCTCGGCCATGGTCGCGGCAAAGACATGGCCGCCCGTGCCGTCGGCCACGAAATAGAGATCCTTCGACTGTGCAGGATCGAGAACCGCTTCGATGGAATCCTTGCCGGGATTGCAGATCGGCGTCGGCGGCAGGCCGGCAATGACGTAGGTGTTGTAGGGCGTGGCGCCGTTGAGCTCGCTTTCGCGAATGCCGCGGCCGAGCGGATAGCCGCGTGTGATCCCGTAAATGATGGTCGGATCGGATTGCAGCTTCATGCCGAGGTGCAGGCGATTCTCGAACACGGCGGCGATGTGGCGGCGTTCGGCCGGCAGCGCCGTCTCCTTCTCGACGATGGAGGCGAGAATGATCGCCTGCTCCGGCGTTGTGACCGGCAGATCCTTGGCGCGGGTCGGCCACAGCCTGGCGAGCAGCGTCTTTTGCGCCGCTTCCATACGGGCGATGAGCTGGGCGCGCGTGGTGCCGCGGGTGAAGAGATAGGTTTCGGGCAACAGCGCGCCTTCGGGCGGCACCGGCCCGGCATCGCCTGTAAGCACTCTGTCGTCGGCGATGAGGTTGTAGGCCATCTGGCTCGTCAGCCCTTCGGCGATGGTGAGCTTGTGCTGGATCGATTTGCCGGCGATCAGGATCGCGACGATCTCCTGCATGCTGGCCTTGCGAGGGGATCGCATATTCGCCGGCCTTGAGCCGATGGCCTTCGCGGCGCAGGCGCACGCTCCAGCGGAACATCGCCGCACTGGCGATGACGCCGGCCCTATCAAGGGTGTGGGAAATCGCCGAGACGCCGTCGCCCGGTGCAATCAGGACGATGGTCTTCTGGCCTGATGGGGCGTTCGGGCCCGGCGCCGCATATTGCGCGCGTTCCCAAACCACGGCGCCGGCGGTCGCAAGGCAGACGAGGAGAAGAACGATCAGGCCGCGCCGCATGGTGAGCCTATCGCCGCCCGGCCGCGGCCATCGTCAGTCAACCGCCGTCAGGATCAGGCAGGCATTGGTGCCGCCGAAGCCGAAGGAGTTGGACATGGCGACCTTGATCTCGCGCTTCTTCGCCACATTGGCGACGAGATCGAGCTTGGGCTCGACGTCCGGATTGTCGAGATTGATGGTCGGCGGCACGACGCCGTCGCGCATGGCCAGCAGGCAGAAGATCGCTTCCACCGCACCGGCCGCGCCGAGCAGATGGCCGATCGAGGATTTCGTCGACGACATCGAGGTGCGCTCGGGATTGTTGCCGAGGAAGCGTTCGACGGCGCGAAGTTCGATCCCGTCGGCCATGGTCGAGGTGCCATGGGCGTTGACGTAATCGATGTCGGAGGTCTGCAGGCCCGAGCGCTTCAGCGCCATCTGCATGGCGCGGAAACCGCCATCGCCGTCTTCCGACGGCGCGGTGATGTGATAGGCGTCGCCGGACAGGCCATAGCCCTTCACTTCGCCATAGATCTTCGCGCCGCGCGCCTTGGCGTGCTCGTATTCCTCGAGCATCAGGCAGCCGGCGCCCTCGCCCATGACGAAGCCGTCGCGATCCTTGTCGTAGGGGCGCGAGGCCTTTTCGGGCGTGTCGTTGTAAGCCGTCGACAGCGCCTTGCAGGCGTTGAAGCCGGCAATGCCGAGGCGGCAGATGCGCCGCTTCGGCGCCGCCGCACAGCATCACATCGGCATCGTCATACTGGATCAGCCGGGCGGCATCGCCGATGGCATGCGCGCCGGTGGCGCAGGCCGTGACCACGGCATGGTTCGGGCCCTTGTAGCCGAAGCGGATCGAGGCATAGCCCGAGACGAGATTGATCAGCCGCCCTGGAATGAAGAAGGGCGACAGCCGGCGCGGGCCCTTCTCTTCGATCAGAAGCGCGGCTTCCTCGATGCCGGGAAGCCCGCCAATGCCGGAGCCGATGAGCACGCCGGTGCGGCAGCGCTCGTCTTCGGTCTTCGGCTCCCATCCCGAAATCGGTGACGGCCTGCTGGGCCGCCGCCAATCCGAAGAGGATGAAAGTCGTCCATCCGGCGCTGTTCCTTGGCATCGACCCAGGAATCGGCGTGGAAGGTGCCGTCTGTGCCGTCGCCGCGCGGGACGGTCGCAGGCGATGCGAGTCGCCAGATCGTCCGTCTTGAACTTGGTGATGGGCCTGGCGCCGGACTTGCCGGCGACCAGGCGCGTCCACGTTTCCTCCACGCCGCAAGCGAGCGGAGAAACCATACCCAATCCGGTGATGACGACTCGGCGCATCCAGTGCGGGCTCCCTGAAGGATGGAGCCTTAGGCCGATGCCTTGTCGATGTACTTCACGGCGTCGCCGACGGTCACGATGGACTCGGCGGCGTCGTCCGGAATCTCGATGCCGAATTCTTCTTCGAACGCCATCACCAGCTCGACGGTGTCGAGGCTGTCCGCGCCCAGATCTTCGATGAAGGAGGCCGTATCGGTCACCTTCTCGGCATCAACGTTCAGATGCTCGATCACGATCTTTTTCACGCGCTCGGCAGTGTCGCTCATTGTTCTAAGAACCTCTTCGTTCGTTGTCCCGCCGCGCATCAGACTCGGCCCGCGGCATGCCCTCAGTCCCGCGCGTGGCGTCGAAGGTGCTGCTTCCTAACACAACTCCCCCGGTCCCGCCACACGCAGCTAACCCTTTGAATTAACTATTAGATCATCGCCATCCCGCCATTGACATGGACGGTCTGGCCGGTGACGTAGCCCGCCTCTTCGCTGGCAAGATAGAGCACGGCAGCGGCGATCTCCTCCGGCGTGCCCATGCGGGCGGCCGGAATGCGGGTGTTGATGGCCTCTTTCTGGGCGTCGGTCAGCGCATCGGTCATGGCCGTGGCGATGAAGCCGGGGGCCACGCAATTGACGGTGATGCCGCGGCTGGCGACTTCCTGCGCCAGCGACTTCGACATGCCCACAAGACCCGCCTTGGCGGCGGCGTAATTGCCCTGGCCGGGATTGCCCATGGTGCCGACGACCGACGTTACCGAGACGATGCGGCCCCAGCGCTTCTTCATCATGCCGCGCAGCACGGCACGGGAAAGGCGGAAACCGGCGGTGAGATCGACGGCGATCACCTGCATCCACTCATCGTCCTTCATGCGCATGAAGAGATTGTCGCGCGTGATGCCGGCATTGTTGACCAGGATGTCGATGGGCGCGCCGGCCGCGGTTTCGGCCGCCTTGGGCAGGGCCTCGACCGATTCCGTGTCGGAGAGATTGCAGGTCGCGGTGAAGGCGCGTTCGCCCAGTTCGGCGCGCAGCGTCTCGAGCGCTTCGGCGCGCGTGCCGGAGAGCACGACGGTCGCGCCCTGTGCATGCAGCGCCCTGGCGATGGCGCCGCCGATGCCGCCGGATGCCCCCGTAACCAGTGCCACCTTGCCGGTGAGATCGAACATGGTCGCCATCCTCACAACGTCTTCGCGAAGGCTTCGATATCGGCGGGCGTGTCGAGCGTCACCGTCTGAAGCTCTTTGTCGATGCGCTTGACCATACCGGTCAGCACCTTGCCACCGCCGAGTTCGACCGTGGTCTCGACGCCCACGCCCTTGAAGGCGAGCACGGTTTCGCGCCAGCGCACGCGGCCAGTGACCTGTTCCACCAGAAGGCGGCGGATGGTTTCGGGCTCGCTCACGAGCGCCGCCGTGACATTGGCCATGACGGGGGCTGCCGGCGGGCGGATCGTCACGGCGGCCAGAGCCTCGGCCATCTTGTCGGCGGCGGGCTGCATCAGCGGGCAATGGAAGGGCGCGCTGACGGCCAGCGCCATGGCGCGCTTGGCGCCCTTGGCCTTGGCGATCTCGCCGGCGCGGGCGACAGCCGCAGCCGTGCCAGAGATCACGACCTGACCGGGCGCATTGTCATTGGCGACGACGCAGATGGGGTTCTTTTCGTCCGGGCTGCGGCCTGTTCGACCGCCTCACTGCGCGGCTTCCTCGGCCATCGCGATCTCGGCGCCAAGCAGCGCGCTCATCGCGCCCTCGCCCACCGGCACGGCGGCCTGCATGGCCTGGCCGCGGATTTTCAGGAGGCGGGCCGTATCGGCGAGGGAGAAGGCCCCGGCCGCGGCCAGCGCCGTGTATTCGCCCAGCGAATGGCCGGCCACGAGGCGCGCATGTTTGGCGAGATCGAGCCCGCCCTCGCGCTCCAGCACCCGGACCACGGCCATGGAGGCGGCCATGATCGCCGGCTGCGCGTTTTCGGTCAGAACGAGGTCCGATTCGGGGCCTTCCCACATCAGCGTCGAAAGCTTCTGCTGGAGTGCCTCGTCGACCTCTTCGAAGGTCTCGCGCGCGGCCGCGAAGGCCTCGGCGAGGGCCTTGCCCATACCGACCGCCTGGCTGCCCTGCCCGGGAAAGATGAATGCCCTGCTCATGGGCCGGGCAGAAAACCCAATGGGCACCCCAAGTCAAGCGCTGCGGCGATAGGGGGCTGCCCACCCGGCTCCCCGGCCGGGACCGGAACGGGTACACTTGGTGCGGGGCGGCATCGGTCGGACCGCGAAGGGTGACGCATGGACAAGACGGATTTTCCGGCACTGGATTTGTGGCGGCTGCGCTGCCTTCGGGCCACGCGCATGCACTATGATTCGGTCACCATCTATGACAGCCGCGAACGCTGGCTGACCATCGGCAATGTGGTGGCCTCGATCCTGATCCTGGTGCTCAGCACCATCCACATCATCTATGGCCTCGACAGCCTGTTGTTCAATTCGCTGATCGCGGTGTTCAGCCCTGTGGTCGTCGTCACCTCGATCCTGCAATATGTGCTCGACTACAAATTGCGCGCGCAAGCCCATAGCCATGCGGGCGGCGGCTATGCCGCGCTCAACCGCAAGATCGAATCCCTGACCGCGCGCAATTTCACGCAAGACGATCTCGACAAGGTTCGCCAAAGGCTCGACACGCTGGGCCAGAGCGCGCCCGTGCCGCATCCCAACATCCTGCGCCATCAGCGCGACCTCAACGAGCAGATCCGCAAGCTGGAAACCGGGCTCAGTTCACGCTTCGTCAGCCACGGGGCGCCGGGCGGCGCGTGATGCCACGTCCGATGGCGATCATGACGAGCCCGGCCAGCAAGGCCACCACGGCGAACACGGCCATGGCGGCGGTGTAGCCGCCGGTCGAGCCCTTCACCAGCCCGATCAGAGTGGGGCCGATGAAGCCGCCCAGATTGCCGACCGAATTGATGAGGGCGATGCCGGCCGCGGCCGCGGCCCCGCGCAGGAATTGCGGCGGGATGCTCCAGAACGGGCCGAAGGTGGCGTGTGCGCCGACCGTGGCGATGGCAAGGCCCAGAAAGACCGCGACATTGCCGGGCACCAGCGCCGCCAGCGCGAATCCCGCCGCCGTGGCAAACGCCGCCAGCGCGAAGTGGCTGGCGCGCGATTGCGTGCGGTCGGAATGCCGGCCCCACAGGATCATGGCGGGCGCGGCGGCCACATAAGGCAAGGCCACCATCAGCCCCGTCTGGAAATCGGTGAAGCCCATCGGCTTGACGATCTGCGGCAGCCAGAAATTGACGCCATAAAGCGTCACCACAATGCCGAAATAGGGCAGCGTCAGCGCCCAGACCTGCGGGTCCTTGAGCGCGGGCCAGACGGTGTGATGATCGGGTTCGGGCTCGGCCTGGAGCCGCGTGGAAATCGCGTCGCGCTCGACGGGGCTGAGCCAGCGCGCATCCGCCGGCCCGTCCGGCAGATAGCGCAGCACGGCGAAGCCCAGAAGCGCGGCGGGAATGCCTTCGATCAGGAACAGCCATTTCCAGCCGGCGAGACCGGCAAGCCCGTTCATGCCGAGAATGGCGCCGGAGAGTGGCGCGCCGAGAATGCCGGCAAAGGGCACCGCCGCCATGAAGGTGCCAACAATGCGCCCGCGCATGCTGGCCGGAAACCAGCGCGACAGATAGAAGATCGCGCCGGGCAGGAAGCCGGCCTCGGCGGCGCCCAGCAGAAAGCGCAGCGTGTAGAAGCTGGTGTCGTTCCAGACAAAGGCCGTGGCGGCCGAAAGCACGCCCCAGCTCACCAGGATGCGGAAGATCCAGCGCCGCGCGCCCACACGCTCGAGGATGAGGTTGGAGGGCACTTCGAAGGCGGCATAGGTGACGAAGAAGATGCCGGCACCGAAGCCATAGGCCTCGGGCGAGAGGCCGAGATCGGCATTCATCTGCAGCGCGGCAAAGCCGACATTCACACGGTCGACGAAGCTGGCGAAATAGAGCAGCCCCAGAAACGGCACCAGCCGCCAGGCCGCCTTCTTGAAAACCGCGTTGTCCTCTGCCTCGCCCGCCATGCATGCCCCCCTGTTTTGCAGGCATTAGGGCATGGATGGCGGGGGAGGGAAAGCTACGGCGTCACGATCGGAAAGTTCGCGGTGACCGGTTCGATCAGATCGACCAGCGCGGCATAAAGGCTTGCATCGCCCTCGACCGCGACATCGCCCGACTGGATGCGCGGTTCGAGCGGCATCTTCATGAACAGGCTCATGAGAAGATCGGGGCGCGTCATGCGCAGCGTGGCGCCGGGATTGGGGTCGCGGACGCCCAGTTCGTGAATCAGCACGCCTTGGCCAACCGTGATGAGATGCGTTTCCTTGCGGTCGGTGAGGTCGATCTGCAGTTTGAAGTCCCTGGCCGCGGCCTTGTCCGGATGGACGCGCACAGCCGCGAAATCGAGCAGCATCGCGGTGGTCGTGGCCTGCAGCACATCGGGGCTGAGGCCGCCAGCCGGCAATTCGACCGGGCCCGAGCGCAATTCCTGCGCGCCGGTGAGATAGATGTTGCGCCATGTGCCGGCCTCGGACTGGAAGCCCAGCGTCGTGTAAATCTCCGCCAGCATCTTGCGCGCCGTGTCGTTGGTGTCATCGGCGAAGACGACATGGTCGAGCAGCGTGGCCGCCCAGCGCAGTTCGCCCTGTTTCACGGCCTTGCCCGCCAGCTCCATCACGGTGTCGGCGCCGCCCATGGCCTCGACATATTTCTTTGCGGCCGGTTCGGGCGGTAGCGGATTGAGGTTCGCCGGATTGGCATCGTACCAGCCGAGGTAACGCTGATAGATGGCCTTCGCATTGTGGCTCATCGTGCCGTAATAGCCGCGATTGAACCATTGCTTCGCCAGCACGTCGGGCAGCGCCAGACCTTCGGCGATCTCGGCTCCGGTCAGGCCGGTGTTCATCAGCCGGACCGACTGATCGTGGAGGAATTTGTAGGCGTTGCGATGGCTGGTGAGGAACGCCCTGATCTCCTCCTGTCCGAAGCGCGGAATGCCGTGGGCCGCGAACATCGTGTCGGACTTGTCCGCGAAGAGGCGAATGGATTCGGTGAGGTAATCCGCCCAAGCCTTGCAATCGCGCACCAGCGCGCCGCGCGCGGGCAGAAGATTGTGCATGGTCAGGTTCGCATTCTCGGCCATGAACACGGCGCGGAATTGCGGCAGATAGAAATTCATCTCGGCCGGAGCTTCGGTGCCGGGCGTGAGCTGGAAGTCCATCGTCACATCGCCGACCGTGATGGTCTGCCCCGTATGGGTGACGAGATCGGTGGGCGCGATCAGCGACAGCGCACCCAGCGAGGGCCGCGGGCCGAGGCCGCAGGTCATTTCGCCCTCGGCCCCGCGCGGCAGCGTCAAGCCGAACTGGAAGCGCGCGCGGCGCAGCATGGCGGGGCCGGCAATGATGTTCTCCGACACCGCATGTTCGAGGAAGCCTTCCGGCGCGATCACCTTGACCTTGCCGGCCGCCACATCGCCCGCGCTGGTGATGCCGCCGACGCCGCCGTAATGATCGACATGGGAGTGCGAATAGATCACGGCCAGCACCGGCTTGTCGGCCACATGCTCCTTCACAAGATCGAACGCGGCGCGCGCCACCTCCACCGTCGTCAGCGGATCGACCACGATCCAGCCCTTGCCGGCATCGATGAAGGTCACGGTCGACACATCGAAGCCGCGCACCTGATAGATGCGGTCATGGACCTTGAAGAGGCCGTGCTTGGTCAGGATCTGCGCCTGACGCCACAGACTGGGATTGGCCGTTTCGCGGCGGCGCGCCTTCCAGGAAGGCATAGGAGCCGAGGTCGAACGCCACCCGGCCACTCTCGGCCATGATCTTCGGATCCTTGCGCGTGGCGATGAAACCGCGCTCGGCGAAATCGAAATCCTTGCGGTCATCCTCGGCCACAAGGCGGCGGGCCTCTTCGAGCGCGGACATGACGTCTCTCCCTTGATGTCTTTGGCGTGAAGGCTACGCCCGGCGGGCTTGCCTGAATGTCACCTACGTTACATTCTGAAGCCATGATCACCCGCGCCGAGGCCGGCCAGATCCTGATGAATAGCGCCTGGTTCGCGCGCCAGAGCACCGGGCTGCGTACGGCGCTTCTGGCCCGGGCGCGGATCGAGCAATTGGAGCCCGGCCAGTGGATCTACGGCACGGGCGATGCCCTCAACGGGCTCTATGCGGTGCTTGCGGGCTCGACCCATCTGATGCAGGCCCTGGGCGAGGACGATGTGTTGATCGAGATCGTGCAGGCTGGCCAGCTCTTCGGACAGGCCGCACGCTTCGGCGGGGGCCCCCGCCTCGTCACCGCCATCGCCGGGGAACACACGACGCTTCTCTTCGTGCCCGATCACGCCCTGGCCGAGATCGCGGGCAGCGAACCGGGCGTGTGGCGCAGCTTTACCGAGCTTCTCTATTCGCAGCTGGCCGGGGCCCTGCAGCTTGCCGGCGCCATGATCCGCCTGCCGCCATCGGCGCGCGTGGCGGCAAGGCTCGTGATGCTGGCGACAAGCGACACCGTGCATGTGACGCAGGCCCAACTCGCCGAGATGACGGGCCTGTCGCGCAAGACCGTGAACCTGCATCTGCGTGAACTGGAAGAGGCGCGGCTCATCCGCCGCGATTACGGAGCCATCGCGGTGCTGGACCGGACGGGATTGGCCAAACATATGCGCGCGTGATCACACCGCCGGTGCGTGCACCGCATTGCCCTTGGCGAGCCAGGTGTCGAAGGCCGCGCAGACAAGGCGCACGGCCGAGCGCTCGCTGGAGGGCACGCGGATATGCCCGCCCTTGCGCTGCACCAGACCCTGATCGGCCAGGGGTGCCAGCATCGCGAATTCGTGGCTGAAATCATGGGCGCTGCGGCCGAACGGCGCCGCGATCCGATCGAGATCGACGTCGAGATCGCACATCAGCTTTTCGATGATCGTGCGGCGCATGCGATCGTCATCGGTGAGCGCGATGCCGCGCGAAATCGGCAACTGGCCCTCCGTAATGGCCTTGCGCCAGGACGGCACGTCCGGAAGATTCTGCACATAGCCCTGCGGCAGGGCGCTGATCGACGAGGCGCCGAGCCCGATCAGCGCCGGGGCGCTGTCGGTCGTATAGCCCTGGAAATTGCGCGCCAACGTGCCGTTCGCCTGCGCAATCGCCAGCGCGTCCGTCGGCTTGGCGAAATGATCGAGGCCGATGGCCGTGTAGCCGCTGGCGCTCAGCAGCGCATGTCCCAGCTCGAACTGTTCGGCCCGCTCTTCCGGACTTGGCAGCGACTCCGTCGGGATGAGCTGCATATGTTTCTTGAAATGCGGCACATGGGCATAGCCGAACACGGCGAGCCGGTCCGGCTCCAGCGTCAGCACCTGCTCGATGGTGCGCGCCAGCTTCTCATTCGTCTGATAGGGAAGCCCGTAGATCAGATCGATGTTGAGCGCAGTGATGCCGGCGGCGCGCAGGCGCGTGACGGCGCTTTCGGTCACCTCGAAAGGCTGGATGCGGTTGATGGCTTTCTGCACCTTGTCGTCGCAATCCTGCACGCCGATGCTGGCGCGGTTGACGCCGGCCTTGGCCAGGGCCGCGATCGTCTCGTCTGTCAGCCCGCGCGGATCGATCTCGATGGCGAATTCGGCGTCCGGGGCGATTTCGAAACGCTCATGCAGCCAGCCGGAAACCTTGAGCACATCGGCCGGGCTCAGCATGGTCGGTGAGCCGCCGCCCCAATGGATATGGGTGACCGGATGGCCGGGGCCGAGAATTTCGGCGATGCGGGCGATCTCGATGGCCAGGAAATCGAGATAGCTCGCCAGCGGAGAGTAGCTGTTCACGATTTTGGTGTGGCAGCCGCAGAACCAGCACAGCGTGTCGCAGAACGGAACGTGCAGGTAGAGCGAGACGGGCATGCCGTCCGGCAGCTCCGTCAGCCAGTCGCGGAAAGTGTCGCCCGTGATCCCGGCATGGAAATGCGGGGCGGTGGGGTAGGAGGTGTAGCGGGGAACCCGGGCCTCCAGAAGGTCGGCGCGCTTGAACATGGATGCGGTTTAGGGCGCGGAACCCGCGCGGTCTTTGACTTCGCGCAAGACGATGACGATCCCGTCATCTGGTCGCATAGGGCAGCATGCCCGTTAAGATTTGTTGACGCGCGGCAGGCGCGGGCGGATAGTTTTGAGGCTCAACCGGGCGCTCGCGCCAGTCGCCAGTGCCCGGCCACAGGGCGCAAAGACGGGTCCGGCCCACCGGACCGGTCGGCCACGGTCGCAGGAAACGCTTCGGGCGCCTGCCCAGGCCGCAAAAGCAAGGGCGCTGCCTCCCGCGACAGCGCCCTTCGTCTGAATTCAGACCCGATTGCCGGACAATCGCTGCCGATAGGCCCGCAGCAATCCCTGCCACCATTCGCCATGGCGGGTCAGGAAAACCGCATCCGGAAAGCCGTGGCGGGCGACATGATCCTGAGGAACGCTGTCCCAGCCGCGATGCTCGACCGTTACGCGCGTTTCGCCGCCCATGGCCTCGAAGCGCACATCGACCTCAGTCGACTGGTCCGGGGCGAACGCCGCATGACGCCAAGTGAAGGCAAGACGTTCTCCCGGCTCCCATACCGTGACGCGGCCGATCTCGAATATCTTTCCGTTGGCCAGCGTCTCGGTGAACGCGCCCCCGAGCTTGGGCTCGAGCGCCAGCACGCCGGGCGAGCGCGGCGTGAACCGGAACAGGTCATTGGGCTGCCACCATTGGCCGATCTCGCGTGTGAACACGGCAAAGGCCCGTTCCGCACTCGCCGCCACGCGCAACGAAACGAGCACTTTCGACGTCACGGCTTTTGCTCCAGATGCGCCTTGAAGGCGGCGAGTTGCGCACTCCACATCTGCTCGGTCTCGGCGAGCCAGTCCTTGAGATCGGCCATCGCGCCGGATTTGAGGCTGTAGACGCGCACCCTCGCATCGAAATCGGGATGCACCTCCTCGATCAGCCCGCCTTCCTTCAGCGTGCGCAAATGGCGGCTGAGCGCGGACGGGCTGAGAGCGAGGGCATGGGCAAGTTCGCCCGCGCGCAGCGGCCGCGCGCGCAGAAGCTCGACCACGCGGCGGCGGTTGGGATCGGCCAGCGCCGCCAGCGTGCGATCGAGAACGGCCGTCACACCCAGCCTTCGATCTTGAGACCGCTCGCCTTCTCCGCATCTTCGCGGCTGACGGCGCGCACGGTCTGGCCGAAGGTCCAGACATGGCCCTCCGGATCGCGGGCGCGATAGGTGCGGTCGCCGTAGAACTGATCCTCCGGCGCGGCCAGGATCGCCGCACCCGCCGCACGCGCCCTGGCGCAGTGGCCGTCGATATCGTCCACCACATGCACATGGACAAGCTGGGTGTTCTTGCCGCCGAGGGAGTTGGGGCTGGCGGTGAAGTCCGCCCATTCGGCGCCGACCATGATGTGACCGTTGCCGAAACGCAGCTCCGAATGGGCGAGCTTGCCATCCTTGTCGGTGATGACCATCGCGCGTTCGAAGCCAAAGGCCTTTTCCAGCCATTCGATCGCGGCCGAAGGATCCTTGTAGAAGACGGCTGAGCTGAAAGATGGGCGGTCAGTCATGGCGGGCTCCTCCATAAGATCCATATAGTTTCCTCTATCGTGAAATATTGAGTCAAGAGGAAATTTCCATCCGACCTTGTCCCGAGCAGCCCTTTCGGCTATATCGCCCGCCTTCATGCGACTGCGGTCGCTGGGAGGCCCTTTTGGGGTCCCTGCCGGATGGTCCGGCGTCCCGGCGAGCCGATACGGTTCAAGGGCTTAACCCGGCCCACCGTACCGCAGCCGGAACAAGGGAATGGATATGGCTCTCTATGAGCATCTCCTGATCGCGCGCCAGGATATCAGCGCGCAGGCGGTCGACGCCCTCGCCACCCATCTCAAGACCATCGTCGAGAGCAATGGCGGCAATGTCGAGAAGCAGGAATATTGGGGCCTTCGCGGCCTCGCCTACCGCATCAAGAAGAACCGCAAGGGGCATTATGTGCTCCTCAACATCAACGCGCCCTCCGCGGCCGTCGTCGAGCTCGAGCGCCAGCTCAAGATCAACGAAGACGTGCTGCGTTATCTGACGGTGAAGGTCGACAAGTTCGAGCAGTCCTCGAACAAGGCCCGCCGCGAGCGCGAAAACCGTGAAGGCGAAAAGCCGGGCGGTGAAGGTCGCGGCGATCGCGAAGGCCGTGACAACGACAACCAGGAGGCCGCACAATGAGCCATGCCGGTGCCCGCCGCCCGTTCTTCCGTCGCAAGAAGACGTGCCCCTTCTCCGGCGCCAATGCGCCCCGGATCGACTACAAGGACGTGAAGCTGCTGCAGCGCTTCATTTCCGAGCGCGGCAAGATCGTGCCCAGCCGCATCACCGCGGTGTCGGCCAAGAAGCAGCGCCTTCTGGCCATCGCGATCAAGCGCGCGCGCCTGATGGCGCTGCTGCCCTACGTCGTGAAGTGAGGGCAAGACCATGCAAGTGATCCTGCTCGAACGCGTCGAAAAGCTCGGCCAGATGGGTGACGAGGTAAAGGTGAAGGACGGCTTCGCCCGCAATTACCTCCTGCCCAAGAAGAAGGCCCTGCGCGCGACCGAAAACAACCGCAAATATTTCGAGACCCAGAAGGCGCAGCTCGAAGCGCGCAATCTGGAGCGCAAGGCGGAAGCCGAGACGGTGGGCGGCAAGCTGAAGGGCAAGACCTTCATGCTGATCCGTTCGGCCGGCGATCGCGGCCAGCTTTATGGCTCGGTCAGCCCGCGCGACATCTCCGATGCCATCGCCGCCGGCGGCTTCACCATCCATCGCACCCAGGTGCCGCTGGACAAGGCCATCAAGACCATCGGCCTGTTCCCGGTCGATGTGGTTCTGCACCCCGAAGTGCGCGTGAGCGTGACGATCAACGTCGCCCGCACCGAGGACGAAGCCGAGCGCCAGGCGCGCGGCGAAGACGTGCTGAGCGAACAGACCGAAGAAGAGGAAGCGCTGGAAGCGGCCGAGGCCGTGTTCGAAGACGGCGCCATCCCGGACGAGGACGAAGAAGCCCTGGACGCCTGATCGGCATCCGAACCTCTCAAGAATGCCGAAACGGCCGGAGCGGATGCTCCGGCCGTTTTGCATTGGGGGGCAGCGAAATTCAGATGCCGCTGTTGATGACAATCGGACTTTGCGCCTTTAGCCTGGAACAATGTCGAGCGGGGCATGGACAGATCAGGAGAACGATCTGATCGTCGCGGATTACTTCGCGATGCTAGCTGACGACGTTGCTGGGCGCACTTACAACAAGGCAGAGCACCGCCGCAGGCTGATGCCGCTTCTTGAGGATCGTTCGGAAGGATCGGTCGAGTTCAAGCACCAAAACATCAGTGCAGTGCTCAAGGGGTTCGGCGAGGATTGGATACCGGGCTACAAGCCCGCCTTCAATTACCAGATGGCGCTCGAATATGCGGTCGCAAGGTGGCTCGCACAAAGCCCTGCATGGCTAGATCGCGTGCCCAGCACACCCGCTATGACCGGGATGCGCGAAACACCACAACTCTGGATCGGCCCGCCGCCGACGCTCAGCAACCAACCCCCGCCACAAGAATTGGAGCAAACGCAGGCGACCGCCCGCAGGTTCGATGTGGCCGGACGAGACGAACGCAACCGCGCACTCGGAAGGGCGGGAGAGGAACGAGTACTCGCGCATGAGCGCGCCGTTCTGGCCAGTGCGGGCCGCGATGATTTGGCAGAGCGCATTATCTGGGTTTCGCAGGATGAGGGTGATGGCGCCGGCTATGACATCGCAAGCTTCTCGACGGACGGACGCCGCCGACTGATCGAGGTCAAAACCACAAACGGCTGGGAACGTACGCCCTTCCACATCACGCGCAATGAATTGGCTGTTGCCGACGAATGTCGCGACGAATGGTACCTACTTCGACTGTGGAATTTCTCGCGCGAACCGAAGGCGTTCGAGCTGCGTCCACCGCTCGATGCACACGTCTCGCTCACACCCACAAGCTTTCAGGCGAGCTTTCCCGGAAGCTAATCCCGGGGCCACGGCTCGACGGTTTGTTCCACTTTTGCCCCACCGCGCTCCAACCCCGACTCGCCCCCTATTTCGCAGGCGCAGCATGGGCTATAGTCCCACCCGCCGAGTGGGCAGGCTTTGGACCTCGTCCGCCATTTTGGGAAATGCGTCAGGAGTTTCGCGATGTCCGCCCATGTCCAGACCAAGCGCGTCACCGTCCCCGAAATCCGCGCCCGCAAGGGCAAGGAGCCCGTGGTCTGCCTGACCTGCTATCACGCCCACACCGCCAAGCTGCTCGACAAACATGTCGACCTGATGCTGGTCGGCGACAGCCTGGGCAATGTCATGCACGGGCTGGAAAGCACCATTCCGGTGACGCTGGACATGATGATCACGGCCGGCAAGGCGGTGATGCGCGGCTCCGAACACGCGCTCGTCGTCATCGACATGCCCTTCGGCTCCTATGAGGAGAGCCCGCAGATCGCCTTCCGCAATGCCGTCACGGTGATGAAGGAAACCGGCTGCCAGGCCGTGAAGATGGAAGGCGGCCAGCGCCTGGCCGAAACCGTCCACTACCTCAGCCAGCGCGGCATTCCGGTGATGGGCCATATCGGGCTGACGCCGCAGATGTTCAACATCATGGGCGGCTTCAAGACCCAGGGCCGCACCGAGGCCGAGTGGCCGGCCATCGAGGCCGACGCCCGCGCCGTGGCCGAGGCCGGGGCCTTTGCCATTGTGCTGGAAGGCATGGCCGAGCCGCTGGCCGCCAAGATCACCGGCCAGATCGCCGTCCCCACCATCGGCATCGGCGCCTCGGCGCAATGCGACGGTCAGATCCTGGTCATGGAGGACATGCTGGGCCTCAACCCCAACCCGCCGAAATTCGTGCGCCAATACGCGCAGCTGGGCCCGCAGATCGAGGAGGCCGTGAAGGCCTATGCCAGGGATGTGCGCGACCGCAGCTTCCCGGGCGCCGAGAACGTCTATTCCATGAAGAAATCGGCCTGATCCGGGCCGGTGGGGGGCGCGAAAGCCTTCCCACGCAGTTAACGCGGGCTTGAGTTGCCTTGGGCGGCTCGAACCGCTAATCATCCTTCGCCGTCAAGACGTTGGCAGGCTCCCCCAAAAGCGGGCCGGGGCCGGGCCGAAGATCCCTGCAGCGAGAGGAATTTCTGGTGTCCGACATCTTCCGAGAAATCGAGGAGGAAGTCCGCCGCGAGCGCTACGCCCAGCTTTGGAAGAAGTATAGCGATTACGTCATCGCGGCCATTGCTCTGGTGATCCTGGCGGCGGCCGGCTTTCAGCTCTGGCGCTATTACGAGCACAAGGCGCAGCTGAAGGCGTCCCAGGAATATACCGCCGCGCAATCGCTGCTGGAAGCGAACCGCGCCGAGCAGGCCGCGACCGCCTTCGCCAAGCTCGCCGACAGCGCGCCGGGCGGTTATGCCGTGGTGGCGCGGCTGCAGAATGCCGATGCGCTGATGGCGGCCGGCAATACCAAAGAGGCCGTCGCGCTCTACAAGCGCGTCGCGGCCGGCGACGATCCGCTGCTGGCGGCGGTGGCACGCATTCGCGAAGCCTGGGCGATTGTCGACACGACGCCGCGGCTGCAGGTGGAAACGCTGCTCGCCCCGCTCACCGATCCGACCAGCCCGTGGCATTACATGGCGCGCGAGATCCTGGCCTATTCCGACTATCGCAGCGGCAACACCGCGGCGGCGGAAAAGCAGTTCGTGGAATTGGCCGCCGAGGACAAGGCGCCGATCGGCGTGCGCCAGCGCGCCAATGCCATGGCCACCTTCCTGAAGGCCGGCGGCGACAAGGATTTCGGCAGCGTGCCCGCCGAGGTGAAACCAGCGCCCGCAAAGCCTGACGCCAGCAAGACACCCAAGAAAGAGAGCCGGGCGAAGAAATGACCGCAACGATTGCGCGCCAAAGCCTGCGCTTCGGCCTTCGCATAGGGCTGTGCCTTGCCCTTGCCACGGTGGCCAGCGGCTGCAGCACCTTCGACGCCCTGGGCGTCTCGCACTGGTTTTCGGGTCCGAGCGAGCAAATCCAAGCTCAAGGGCCAGCGCATTCCCGTGCTGACGGCAAACGATGCGCTGAGGCCCGACCCGAAGCTCGACAAGGTGGCGGTGACGCTGCCCAGGCCTTACGCCAATCACAATTGGCCCGAGCCCGGCGGCTATTCGACCAATGCGATGTATCACCTGGAAGCCTCCGGCCCCTTGCAACAGATCTGGACGCAGGATGCCGGCAAGGGCTCGGATTCGTCGTCGCGGCTGACCGCGCCGCCGGTGATCGACGACGGACGCATTTATGTGCTCGATTCCGAAGCCCATGTCTTCGCCTTCAACGCCGCGACCGGCGCACCGCTGTGGGACAAGGAGCTGGCGCCGAAGGGCCATCAGAGCCTCACCAACGAGCTGAGCCTGGGCATGTTCGGCACCAACACCTCCATCGATCCCTCCAAGGGCTTCGGCGGCGGCGTCGCCACCGAGGGCGACCGGATTTTCGTGACCACCGGCTTCGGCGATGTGATCGCGCTCGATGCCAAGACCGGCAAACGGATCTGGACGCACAATGTCGGCGTGCCGATCATCAATGCGCCGGTCGCCAATGGCGGGCGCGTCTTCGTCTCGTCCGTCGACAATCACTTCCATGCCTTCGCGGCCACCGACGGGCACGATCTGTGGGACCAGCAGGGCATTTCCGAAATCGGCCTCGATCCTGGAGAGCACCAGCGCGGCGGTGGCCGGCGAATATGTGATCGTGCCCTACACCTCGGGCGAGCTTTATGCGATCCGCGTCACCAATGGCCGTGTCGCCTGGTCCGATACGCTGACGCGCTCGGGCGGCGTCACCGCCCTGTCCGAACTCGATGACATTGCCGGCCGCCCGGTGATCGATCGCGACATGGTCTTTGCCATCAGCCATTCCGGCGTGATGGCCGCGATCAATCTCAACACCGGCGACCGCGTCTGGACGCGCGACATTGGCGGCATCCAGACACCGTGGGTCGCCGGCGATTTCGTCTATGTGCTGACGACGGACGAGAAGCTGCTCTGCCTGCAGCGCAAGGATGGCCGCGTGAAATGGATCCACCAGCTTCCGCGCTGGACGACCCGGAAAGCCGCGACGGCGCCATCGTCTGGTCCGGCCCGGTGCTGGTGTCGAACCGGCTGATCCTGGCCTCGTCCAACGGCTATGCCGTGTCGGTCTCGCCCTATACGGGCCAGCTTCTGGGCCGGGTGGAAATCCCCGACGGCACCGAGATCGCGCCCGGTGGTCGCCAACCAGACGCTCTATCTCTACACCAGCGACGCCCAGCTCGTGGCGCTGCGCTGACAACGGGCGAATAGCCAGATCGCACGATGCGAAGAGGGGGGATTCGCCTTTTCGCCCCCGTTTCGCTATTCGCTAGCTCGCCATTCGCGTTTGAAAGAGCCATGTCCCTGACCGTCGCCATTATCGGCCGCCCCAATGTGGGCAAGTCGACGCTGTTCAACCGGCTCGCCGGGCGGCGGCTGGCGATCGTGCACGACACGCCGGGCGTGACCCGCGACCGCCAGGAGGCCGAGGCCCAGCTCGGGCCCCTCAGCTTCCGCATGATCGACACGGCCGGCTTCGAGGCCGGGCCCGATGGCAGCCTGACCCAGCGCATGACAGCGCAATCGCGCGCCGCCATCGCCGGAGGCCGATCTCAGCCTCTTCGTGATCGACGGGCGCGAGGGCGTGACGGCGGGCGACGAGATCATCGCCGCCGAACTGCGCCGCGCCGGCAAGCCGGTGATCCTCGTCGTCAACAAATGCGAGAGCCGCGCCTCCGATGCCGGGGTCGGCGAGAGCTATGCGCTGGGCTTCGGCGAGCCGGTGGCGGTGTCGGCCGAACACGGCATCGGCTTCGCCGATCTGCTCGCCGCGCTGCAGCCCTTCGCCGAACAGGACGAAGAGGCCGAAGCGCCGGAGGAAGCAGAAGACGGCGAAGAGGAGCGAGGCACGCCAACCGGCCGCTCAGGCTGGCCATTGTCGGCCGCCCCAATGTCGGCAAGTCGAGCCTGTTCAACCGCATCCTGGGCGAGGAGCGCGCGCTGACCGGCCCCGAAGCCGGCATCACCCGCGATGCCGTGGCCGCGGTGTGGGAGATCGACGGCCGTCAGGTGCTGATCCACGACACCGCCGGCATGCGCCGCAAGGCGCGCGTGGCCGGCAAGACGCTGGAAGAGATGAGCGTCGGCTCGACGCTGGCCGCCGTGAAATTCGCCGAATGCGTGATCGTGATGATGGATGCGACGGCGCCCTTCGAAAAGCAGGACCTGACCATCGCCGACCTGATCGCGCGCGAAGGCCGGGCCATCGTTTTCGCCCTCAACAAATGGGATCTGATCGCCGACAAGCAGGGCGCGCTCAAGGAGATGCGCCTCAAGCTCGACGAATCCCTGCCGCAGGTGGCCGGCGCGCCGCTGGTGGCGATTTCGGCGCTCACCGGCGAGGGCCTCAAGCGGCTGACGGGCGCGATCGTGGAAGCCGACAAGGCCTGGAACAATCGCGTTCCGACGGCGCAGCTCAACCGCTTCCTCGAAGACGCGCTTGAACGCCATCCGCCGCCGGCCGTGCATGGACGGCGCGTGCGCATCCGCTACATGACGCAGACCAAGGCACGGCCGCCGACCTTCGCGCTGTTCGGCAATCAGTTGAAGGAATTGCCGCAGGCCTATCTGCGCTATCTGACCAACGGATTGCGCGAAAGCTTCGCCCTCAAGGGCGTGCCGATCCGCTTTCTGCTCAGGACCTCGAAGAACCCTTACGCGGACGAGAAATAGTCTCGCCGCAGCGACCTATTGCGGCACCACGACGACGATGGCCGCACAAGGCGCGTCTCCCTCCCCGCGATAGCTGTGCGGCGTCGAGGAATCGAAATAGCTGGCATCGCCCGGGTTGAGCGAAATCGGTTCGCCATCCACATCGAGGGCCAGCCGCCCCTTGATCACATAGATCAGCTCCGCGCCGGCGTGGCTGTGCGGTTCCGATGGTTCCGAGCCTTGCGGAAACGCGGCGTAATACGCCTCCATCTTGCGATCGGTGACCGGGAAATCGAGGCTCTCGAAGAAGTAGGACGGCTGCCCCTTGCCCGGACGATTGGGCAGCGATAGCCGATCCGCCTTGCGGATCACCGCGACGGGCGGACGGCCGCTGCCCGGTACGAAGAAGTGCTCCAGACCGACGCCGAAGACCAGCGCGATACGCAGCAAGGTCGGCAGCGTCGGAAAGAGCTGACCACGCTCGATCTTGGACAGCATGGCCGCGGACAGCCCGGTGTGTTCGCCGAGCTGCACGAGCCCCAGGTTCCGCTTGAGCCGCAGAGCCCGGATCTTCGGGCCGATCCGGTACTGCTCCAGCCCGCTCGTCAGCGTTTCAGACAGCATCTCCAGTCCCCATTTCTCGCCGGGCTCAAACCGGCAGGGCATTATTATCCTGAAACGATAAAATGAATTCTTACTACGATAATTATATTGATAATAGAACTTTCTAAACCTAAATGAAAATTCATGGAAGCGCCACGGCCCCCGAGGCGTCGTTCCGCCCCCCCAACCAGGAGCACACGCCATGAAGTTCCAGATTGCACATCTCGCGGCCGCGGTGATCGCGGCCATCGGCCTGACCATCGGCAGCGCCCAGGCCGGCTCGAGCCACCACAGCAAGGACATCGTCGACACCGCCGTCGGCGCCGGCCAGTTCAAGACCCTGACCACCGCACTCGACACGGCCGGCCTCGTTCCGACGCTGAAGGGCGATGGCCCGTTCACCGTCTTCGCCCCCACCGATGCGGCGTTCGCCAAGCTGCCCGCGGGCACAGTCGAAAGCCTCTTGAAGCCGGAGAACCACGACAAGCTGCGCGCGATCCTGACCTATCACGTCGTTCCCGGCCGGGTGATGGCCGCGGACGTCGTCGGGCTCAATGAAGCCAAGACGGTGAACGGCGCGATGCTGTCGATCAGCACCCATGGCAGCGCGGTCATGATCAACGATGCGACCGTCAGCACGGCCGACATCATGGCCTCCAATGGCGTCATCCATGTGGTCGATACGGTGCTGCTGCCGCCGGAGGATTGAACGCAGCGCACACGACGATGGTGACACTGTCGTTCAGCGTTGCCGGAAAGTGCGAGGCCGTCCTACCGGCCGAGCCCTCGACACGCTGACGGTGACGGGCCCGTTGCACCCAGCCCCTTCAACAGCAGCGGGCCCGGCCGCCATGAAAGCGGCCGGGCCAATTCGTCAAACCTGAAACCCATTCTAGAGATCGCGGAAGTCGATCCGCTCGCCGTTCTTCGTGCAATCGGGTGCGAGGAGATCGAGGATCGCCGGCACAACAACATCCGGCGTGTTGAGCTTTTTGGGATCTTCGCCCGGCATGGCCTTGGCGCGCATCGCCGTGCGCATCGGGCCCGGGGCTGAACAGATTGACGCGGATATTGGTCTTCTCGCACTCGTCGGCATAGGTCAGCGCCAGGCTTTCGAGCGCCGCCTTGGTCGCCGCATAGCAGCCCCAGAAGGCGGTGTGCTTGATCGCGGCGCCCGAGGTCACGAACACCGCGCGGCCCGCATCCGATGCCTTCAGCAGCGGATCGAAGGAGCGGATCATGCGGTAATTGGCCGTGACATTGACGTCCATCGCCTCCTGAAACGTCTTGGGCTCGAGATGGCCGAGCGGCGTCA
Source organism: uncultured Pseudomonadota bacterium (assembly GCA_963822185.1). Taxonomy (GTDB): domain Bacteria; phylum Pseudomonadota; class Alphaproteobacteria; order Micropepsales; family Micropepsaceae; genus Rhizomicrobium. The sequence goes on along the minus strand of CAWGGT010000002.1, from coordinate 221,503 downwards.
ACACGCCCAGCACGCCGGCATTGGCGAGAAAGGCATCGAGCCTGCCCCAGCGCTCGAAGATCGAGGCGCCGAGCCGGTCGAGCGCCTCGAAATCCTTGAGGTCGAGCGGCACCAGCGTGGCCGTGCCGCCGAGCGCCTGGATCTCGTCGTCCAGTTCCTCGAGCGCGCCGACGGTGCGCGCCACCGCGATCACATGGGCGCCTTCTTTGGCCAGGCCCAGCGCGGCTTCACGGCCGATCCCGCGCGAGGCGCCGGTGACGAGGGCGATCTTGTCGGCGAAGCGTTTGGTCATGTCAGGCTCGTGAGTAGAAGGCGCGTACGGGCAACCGGCCGACAGCGCGCGACACCGATTCCCCGCCTCTGGTGTTAGGCCACTTCGGCCAGCAGCGACAATTGCCGGTCCTTCTCGCCGCCATTCACATCGGCCAGATCGATCGGATAGGCGCCGGAGAAACAGGCATCGCAGAATTGCGGCGCGTCGTCGTCGCGGCGCGTCTGGCCCATGGCGCGATAGAGCGCATCCATCGAGATGAAGGCGAGGCTGTCCGCATTGATGTAGCGGCGCATCTCCTCGACATCCATGCGATGGGCGAGCAGCTCCTCGGTGGTCGGCGTGTCGACGCCGTAGAAGCAGGAATGCGTCGTCGGCGGGCTGGCGATGCGGAAATGCACTTCGGCCGCGCCGGCATCGCGCACCATCTCCACGATCTTCTTGGAGGTCGTGCCGCGCACGATGGAATCGTCGACCAGCACCACGCGCTTGCCCTTCAGCAATTCGCGATTGGGATTGTGCTTGAGGCGCACGCCCAGATGGCGGATGCGGTCGGACGGCTCGATGAAGGTGCGGCCGACATAATGGTTGCGGATGATGCCGAGTTCGAACGGCAGGCCCGAGACGGCCGAATAGCCGAGCGCCGCCGGCACGCCGGAATCGGGCACCGGGATCACGATATCGGCCTCGGCCGGGCTTTCGCGCGCCAGCTCCTCGCCGATGCGCTTGCGCGCATCGTAGACGTTCTGGCCTTCGACCATTGGAATCGGGCCGGGCGAAATAGATGTATTCGAACACGCAGAAGCGGTTGGGCTGCGGCGCGAACGGGAAATAGCTTTCGATGCCGTCCGTGGTGACGACGATCATCTCGCCCGGCTTGATGTCGCGCACGAACTCGGCGCCGATGATGTCGAGCGCCACGGTTTCCGAGGCCAGGATATAGCGCGCCGTCGAGCTGGCCCAGCACCAGCGGGCGCACGCCGAAGGGATCGCGCACGCCGATCAGCTTCTTGGAGGTCAGCGCCACCAGCGAATAGGCGCCTTCGACCTGCTTCAGCGCGTCGATCACGCGGTCGACGATGCGGCTGGTAGCTCGAGCGCGCCACCAGATGGATGATGGTCTCGGTGTCGGAGGTCGAATGGAAGATCGCGCCTTCCTGCACCAGCTGCGCTGCGCAGGATGCGCGCATTGGTGAGATTGCCGTTATGGGCGATGGCGATGCCGCCGCCGGCCAGATCGGCGAACATGGGCTGGATGTTGCGCGTGGTCTGCCCGCCGGTGGTCGAATAGCGATTGTGGCCGAGCGCGAAGGCGCCCTTCAGCTTCTGCGCATGGGCGCTGTTCTTGCCGAAGATTTCGCCGACCAGCCCGGCATGGCGCTCGGCAATGAACTGGTTGCCGTCATAGGTGACGATGCCGGCCGCTTCCTGGCCGCGATGCTGCAGCGCATGCAGGCCCAGAACCGTCAGCGCACCGGCATCGGGATGGCCGAAAATGCCGAATACGCCGCATTCTTCATGCAGCGTGTCATCGTCGAACATGGTGTCGCCGAAACCTTCGTCTGTGCGGTGGGCAGGGCCGGTCATGGCTTCTTCCCGCCGCCGTTGTCCGTGGCCTCGATGAGCCTGTCTAGCGCGCGACGGTCCTTCGCGCCATAGGTCTTTTGCGGCGTTTTCTGGGCATGTGCCGTTTCGGCATCACGCTGTTCGGCGGCGCGGCGGGCCGCGCGGCTCGTGCGCGAGGTCCGGTGTGCGGGCGCCCTGGCGATCTGTCCTGGTCCGGGATCACCGCCAGGATCACCTCGCTGGATCTCTGGATCAGCGGCAGAAGCCGGGCCTGGGTCATCCATCTGCGGCTGGCTCGGGATCGGCACGATCATCGAGAAGACGAGATAGAGGATCGCCGACGATCACAAGGCCGCGCGCCAGCCGAACACCAGGCCCAGCATGCGGTCCAGCGCCTGCACCGGCGAATGGCGCACATTCTCGGAAAAGCGGAAGCTGATGAAGCTGAGCGGCATGCACCACGATCAGGAAGACGCCGGCATAGGCGGCGAGAATCGCCCCCCAGCCCGAGAGCACGCCCTTCAGCAACGGCACCACGGCCGGGCCGAAATAGAGCGCAGCGAAGGCCGCCGCCGCCCAGGCGAAGATGGACAGCGATTCCTGGACGAAGCCGCGCCAAGCCGCGAAGCCGGCCGAGACCAGGATCACGGCGACCACCAGCACATCCACGAACGAAAAGCTCAACGCACCCATCGAGTCGGAATTTACCATGTTTGGCGCGCGCGCGCCCTTTGCCCGGCCCTCAGTCCGGAGCCTCGCCGGCCAAAGCCGACCAATTCCGCCACATCGGCGATGGGTTTCGAGGCTCAGGCCCGCGTTCTGGACCTTGGTGCCGGGCGGCACCACCGCCGTGGTAAAGCCGAGCTTGGCCGCCTCCTTGAGCCGCAATTCGGCCTGCGGCGCCGGCCGGACATCGCCGGACAGGCTGATTTCCCCGAAAAACACGCAGTCCCGCGGCAGGGGGCGGCCGGAAAAACTGGAAATCAACGCCGCCGCCGCCGCCAGATCGGCCGCCGGCTCGGCGATCTTCAGCCCGCCGGCGACGTTCAGATAGACATCGTGGCCGGTGATTCCAAGCCCGGCCCGGGCATCGAGCACGGCCAGGATCATGGCCAGCCGGCCCGAATCCCAGCCCACCACGGCCCGGCGCGGCGTGCCGTAGCCCGGCGGGGCGACGAGCGCCTGGATCTCGACCAGCAAGTGGCCGCGTGCCCTCGAGCCCGGCGAAGACGGCCGCGCCCGGGCGCGCGGGCCGTGCGGTCGCCCAGAAACAGCTCGGACGGGTTGGCGACTTCGGCAAGGCCCGTGCCCGTCATCTCGAAGACGCCGATCTCGTCGGTGGGCCCGAAGCGGTTCTTCACCGCCCGGAGCACGCGGAAGTGATGGCCGCGCTCGCCCTCGAAATAGAGCACCGCATCGACCAGATGCTCGACCTGCTTGGGCCCGGCGATCTGGCCCTCCTTGGTGACATGGCCGATCAGCAGCAGCGCCGCCCCGGTCTGCTTGGCATAGCGCACCAGATCGAAGCTGGCCGTGCGCACCTGGGCGATGGTGCCGGGCGCGGCCTCGAGCGCGCTGGTCCAGATGGTCTGGATGGAATCGATGGCGATGATGCCCGGCGGCGGGCCCTGCTCGAGCGTGGAGAGGATGTCCTCGACGCAGGTGGCCGCGCCCAGCGCCACCGGCGCTTCGCTGAGCCCCATGCGGGCGGCGCGCAGGCGCACCTGCGCCCATCGCCTCCTCGCCGGAGATATAGACCGCGCGGCCGCCGGCCTTGGCATATGCGGCCAGCGCCTGCAGGATCAGCGTCGATTTGCCGACGCCGGGATCGCCGCCGACGAGCAGCGCCGAGCCCGCGACCAGCCCGCCGCCGCGTGACGCGATCGAACTCGGCGACGCCGCGTGACGCGGCGCGGCGGGGCTTCTTCGACCGTCTTCAGGTCTTCGAGCGCGAAGGGCCGGCCCTTGAGCGCGCTTGTTCGCGCTGGCGCCGGCCGGCGCGCGCGGGCCTTCCTCGACGATGGTGTTCCAGCCGCCGCACGCCTCGCACCGGCCCGCCCATTTGGCATGGGTGGCCCCGCAGGACTGACAGACGAAGGAAGCGTTGGTGCGTGCCATTAGCTCTTTCTTGTCATTCCCGGCGAACATCGCATGCAACGCATGCGATGTGAGGGAAGGGAACCCAGGACGCGAAACTGGCGCGATGTTTCAGGACTAAGATTGTCCCGCAATTTGTGTTCACCCGGATAGAGGCAGCCAGCGTAACCTCCTGGGTCGTTTGCACGCTGCCACTACTCACGCCCTCACCCGACATGCTCCGCATGCCGGGCTCGCCTGGGATGACAAGAGGAGCGCTTACCGCCGAACTTCCATCTGGATCGGGCCAGTGGCGCGGCCGTGGATGAACTGGTCGACGTAATCATTGCCGCTGTTGTCGATCTCGGCGGTCGGGCCCTGCCAGATGATCTTGCCCTTGTAGATCATGGCGATGCGATCCGAAATCTTGCGCGCGCTCGCCATGTCATGGGTGATGGAGAGCGCGGAGACGCCCAGATCCTTCACCGTATCGACGATCAGATCGTTGATGACATCGGCCATGATGGGATCGAGGCCCGTGGTCGGCTCGTCGAAGAAGATGATATCGGGATCGGCGGCGATGGCGCGGGCCAGCCCGACGCGCTTCTGCATGCCGCCCGACAGTTCGGCCGGCGACAGCATCGCCACATCGGAGCCGAGGCCGACCTTGGCCAGCTTCTCGATGGCGATGTCGCGCGCCTGTTTGCGCTTCATGCCGCGGCCCTGGATCAGGCTGAAGGCCACATTCTCCCACACCGGCAGCGAGTCGAAGAGGGCGGCGGCCTGGAACAGCATGCCGAACTTCTTGAGCATCGCGTCGCGCGACGCGGCCCGACAGATGCGTGACGTCCTCGCCATCGACGAAGATCTGGCCTGCATCGGGGCGCAGAATGCCGAGCACCGATTTGATCATCACCGATTTGCCGGTGCCCGAACCGCCGATCACGACCAGCGACTCGCCCGGCGTTGAGCGTCAGATCGATGCCGTCGAGCACGACCTTGGGCCCGAAGCGCTTCTTGACGCCCCTGAGCTCGACTTTCGCGGTGCTGCTGTTCGTTGCCATGGCGCTCAATGCGGGAAGATCACGGAGGTGAGGATATAGTTCGCGGCCAGGATCAGGATCGAGGCCGACACCACGGCATTGGTCGTGGCCGCGCCGACGCCCTGCGCGCCGCCTTTCGAATTGAAGCCGTTATAGCAGCCCATCAACGCGATGATGAAGCCGAACACCGCCGCCTTGATGAGGCCGGAATTGATGTCTTCGGCGGTGACGAAATCGACTGTGTTCTTGAGATAGACATGGCCGTTGAAGCCCAGGCTCTCGGTCGCCACCGACATAGCCGCCGAACACGCCGATGGAATCGGCGATGGCGACCAGGATCGGCATCGTCACCACCGAGGCCAGACAGCCGCGGCACGACGAGATATTTGATCGGATTGGTGGAAAGCGTGGTCAGCGCGTCGATCTGTTCGGTCACCTTCATGGTGCCGATCTCGGCGGCGATGGCGGCGGCGACACGGCCGGCCACCATCAGGCCCGCGATCACGGGCCCAAGCTCGCGGCAGATGCCCAGCACCACGATCTGCGGCACGAAGGCTTCGGCGCCATAGCGGTCCGAGCCGATATAGATCTGCAGCGCCAGCACGCCGCCGGTGAAGAAGGCGGTGAGGCCCACGACCGGCAGCGAGTAATAGCCGATGCGCGCCATCTGCTGGGCGACCAGCCGCCAATAGATCGGCGGCCGCACCACGCTCGTCACCGACGACCAGATGAAGATCGCCAGCCCGCCCACTTCGGCCAGCGCCGCCATCGTCAGGCGCCCGATTGCGGCCAGAAAATTCATGACGCATCCCCGCTGATATAGCGCCGCGGAATGCGCGCACTGATGGAGGTGAGGATTTCATAATTGGCGGTGCCCGATGCCTCCGCCAGCTCTTCGAGGGGGATGGTATCGCCGAAGAACTCGACCCATTCGGCTGCGCCGGACCACACCTTCGGGCACGTTGGTCACATCGAGCGTGATCAGATCCATGGACACGCGGCCCGCGACCGGCACGCGCGTGCCGCCGATGGCGCCTTCCCCCCGATTGCCAATGGCGCGCATGAGACCGTCTGCATATCCCGCTGCAACCGTCGCGAGCACAGTCGGCCGCGCGCTCCGGTAGGAGGCTCCGTAGCCAACGCTCTGACCCTTGTCAATTCGCCGCGTCTGCAGGATACGCCCCTCAAAAATCGCAGCCACCTTAAAGGGATTCGGCCGGCGCGACTTGCGGATTTCCGCCATAAAGCGCCGATGCCCGGGCGCACCATGTCGAAGGCATAGTCCGTGCCCAGCAGCACGCCGCCGGAATTGGCCAGACTGGCCGGGGCCGGCGGCAGCATGGCCAGCGCCTCGCGGAAACGGGCAAGCTGGCGGGCGTTCATCGCGGCCTCGGGATCGTCGGCGCAGGCCAGATGGCTCATGACGAGCACCGGACGGATGCCGCCGAGGCGCCTGGATGCTTCCGCCGCCAGCACGCTCAGCTCCTCGCGCGGCAGGCCCAGCCGGTTCATGCCCGTATCGATGTGGATGGCGGCATCCAGCGTGCGTGCGCCGCGTCGCCCGCCGCCGCCGACCAGTCCGCGATCTCGGCCAGCGAATTGAGGACCGGGGTCAGGCCATATTCGATCAGCGCCGGAATGGCGTCGGCTGGCGCCCCGTCGAGCACGAAAATCCGGGCATCGGGCACCATGGGCCGGAGCGCGATCCCCTCCTCCAGCCGGGCGACGAAGAAGCTGTCGCAGCCGGCCCCGGCCAGGGCGCGGCGACACGGCATCGTGCACCCAGGCCATAGGCGTCGGCCTTGACCACCCCGGCCACGGCGGCCGGGCCGGCGGCCCGCTGGCATTCGCGATAATTGCCCGCCACCGCACCCAGCCGGACAGTCAGGCGCGCGGCATCGAATGAGGAATTGGTCATGCGCCGCGAGAATGCCGGGCGGCCGCGCCAAGGTCAAAGCCCGCCGGGTCGCAGCAGCCATGCCGGGGCGGGCAAATTTTTTCGCAATTTTTTTGGCCGGCCCCCTTGAAGCGTGACGCTGCCGATACCCATTTCCCCCATATCCCGAGATTTCCGCCTAGACACCCTGCCCGGCGCCACTCCCCCGGTGGCGCCGGTGCGCGCGGTCTCACACCGCAGCTCCGATGAGGCGGCCGATCCCGGCCGTCACCGCCATGGCAAACGCCCCCCAGAACAGCACACGCCAGGTCGCGCGCCAGACATCGGCGCCGCCCGTGCGCGCGCCAACTGCGCCCAGCAGCGCCGAGATAGATGCAGAGACGCCACGAACACCGCCGGCACGATCCACGCCAGCGGCGCGACCGCGGCCACCAGCAGCGGCAGCGCCGCACCGGCCGAGAAGGTGGCCGACGAGGTCAGCGCCGCCTGCACGGGGCGGGCCGTCATGACCTCGGAGATGCCGAGTTCGTCGCGGGCATGGGCTTCGAGCGCATCATGGGCCATCAGTTCGAGCGCCACGCGATGGGCCAGTTCGGGATCGAGCCCGCGCTTGATGTAGATCCCGGCCAGTTCCTCGCGTTCGGCGGCGGGATTGGCCTTGAGTTCGGCGGTTTCGCGCGCGAGGTCGGCCTGTTCGGTATCGGATTGCGAGGAGACCGAGACATATTCGCCCGCCGCCATCGACATGGCGCCCGCCACGAGACCGGCCACACCCGCGACCAGCACTTCGGACCGGCCCGGTCGCCGCGGCGGCCACGCCGACGATCAGGCTGGCGGTTGAGACGATCCCGTCATTGGCGCCGAGCACCGCCGCCCGAAGCCAGCCGATGCGGGAAACGAGATGATGTTCGCGGTGATGGATCGAACGGGGCATGGGCGATTTCCTTCAGTGTGCCATCGGCCGGTGCATCAGGCCGCATTCCGGATCGGCTTGGCGCGCAGAATCCGTTCGCGGCGGGCATCGGAATGCATCGCATCCCACAGATCGTTGCGACGCTGCAGGTTAAGCCAGAAATCGGCACTGTTGCCGAATACGCGTGCGAGGATCAGCGCGGTGTCGGCCGTGATGGCGCGCCGGTCGTTGCACAATTCGTTGACATGCTTGCGCGGCACGCCCATGGCCTCCGCGAGCGCGCCCTGTGTCAGAGCCAGCGGCTCCATGAATTCGGCCACCAGCATCTCGGCGACGCTGACGGGCTTGCGCTTGGTCATGATCATCGTGAACCTCACCGATATTCGTGCTTGTCCAGATAAACGGCCTTGGCTTCCCCTGTGCCGCCATCCCACTGGAAAATCAAACGCCACTGCCGATTGACCCGGATCGAGTGCCATCCCTTCAAATTTCCGGACAGCTTCTCGAAATGGTTGCTCGGCGGTGCGCGAAGGTCCGCGTCACCGGTGGCATCGTCGACCAATTGCAGCTTCCGAAAGAGGCGATCTTCCAGATCTGCCGGTATCCGCTTTGAGCGCCGATCCGCCTGAAAGAACGCAGCCAGCCACTCGTCTCGAAAGCTCAGGATCATCGCCCACCGCCTGACCTACTGTACCGCACTATGGTACAGTAGGCAAGCCCGCGCAAAGATGCCCCCTCAATGCGCCGGCAGATTGTCTTCGTCGGCGAGGTTGGAGAAGCGGGTGAAGCGGTCGTCGAATTGCAGCGGGATGGCGCGGGTGGCGCCGTGGCGGTGTTTTTCCACCAGCACTTCGGCGCGGCCCATCGCGCGCTCGCATTTCTCCAGCCACTTGGCATGTTCGGGCGAGCCGGGCTCGGGCTCGCGCGATTTGAGGTAGTACTCTTCGCGGTACACGAACATCACCACGTCGGCGTCCTGCTCGATCGAGCCGGATTCGCGAAGGTCCGACAGCATCGGCCGCTTGTCGTCGCGCGATTCCACCGAACGCGAGAGCTGCGACAGCGCCATGATCGGCACGTTCAGTTCCTTGGCCAGCGCCTTGAGGCCGGTCGTGATCGCGGTGATTTCCTGCACGCGGTTTTCGACTGCGTCCCGAAGAGGTGATGAGCTGCAGATAATCGATGACGATGAGCCCGATATTCTTTTCGCGCTTCATGCGGCGCGCACGCGCGGCCAGCTGGGCCATGGAGATGCCGCCGGTATCGTCGATAAAGAGCGGCAGGGTCGAGAGGTCCTGCGTGGTGAGAACGAATTTCTCCCACTCGCTTTCCGAGAAGCGGCCGTTGCGGATCTTCCACATCTCGATCTCGGCCTGTTCGGCGAGGATGCGGCCCGACAATTGCTGCGCCGCCATTTCGAGGGAGAAGAACAGCACCGGCGCACCGCGCGGCATCTCGACACCGGCCTCGGTATCGGCCAGCCAGGCGCGCGCGGCATGAAAGGACATGTTGGTGGCGAGCGAGGTTTTGCCCATGCCGGGACGGCCGGCGACGATCAGAAGATCGGAGGGCTGAAGCCCGCCCAAGAGCTTGTCGATCTCGTCGAAGCCGCAGGTGACGCCCGAAATGCGCCCACCGCGCGCAATCGCCTTTTCGGCGATCTCGACGGCGCGGCGCAGGCTCTCGCCGAAATCGATGGCGCCTTCGCCATAGCGCGAGGTTTCGCTGATGGCATAGAGCGCCTTTTCGGCGCTTTCGATCTGCGCCTTGGGCGGATTGTCGTGCGGCGCTTCATAGGCGGTGTTGACGATGTCCTCGCCGATATGGATTAGGCCGCGGCGCACGGCCAGATCGTGCAGGATGCGCGTGTAATCGCGCACATTGGGAAGGGCCGGGCGCGGCCTGGGCGAGGCCCGCCAGATAACCATGGCCGCCGACCTCGATCAGGCCCGGATCGGCCTTCATGGCGGCGTGCAACGTCAGCGGCGTGATCACCATGCCGCCGCGCTCGAACTGGCCGACCATGATCTCGTAGATGCGCTGATGCAGCGGATCGTAGAAATGTTCCGGCCTGAGCTGCGCCGAGGCCCGCTCGATCGCCTGATTGTCGACCAGCATCGCACCGAGCAGTGCCTGCTCGATATCGATGTCATAGGGGACGTGGCGATAGACCTCTTGTTCCATGCTGCTCTCAAGTTCCGGCGCTGTGCTTGGCTGGCCCCTTTCGGGGCGGGGCTCCCCGCGAAGGGGAGGCCGAATCAAGCCGCGTGCGGCCCGTGCCGCAAGACGGAACGAATCGTTGTGCACAGCTTAGATGGGAAACCGGCGCGCACCCAGCCGGATCGTGCCTGACACTACGCCAGGAGGGCTTCGCGCCGGACCTCGAGATGCGGATGGAAGGACAGCATGCTGTCCAGCCGTTCCAGATGATGCGGTGCGAAATATGCCCGGCCGCGGCCGTTCTCGCCCCTGTTGAACCGCAGCGCATCGCGCTCGGACCAGCTTTCCTGAAGCGCCGCCCGGCAGACCTCGTACGGACGCGACAGCCCGGCATGGGTCAGCGCCCGCTCCAGCACCATCGTGGGATCACGATGCATGTCCTCATATTTGAGGACGCAGACGCGGCCGGGTGCGGCGGCGTGATAGGCGAACCAGGTCGCGTAGAAACCGACATACCAAGGCGCCAGCATGTCGATGCAGAAATCGGCCTTGCGCTCATCCGGCATCGTTTCGAAGCCGTCCGGCAGCGGGCAGTTCAGCCCCTCCGGACGCGCGGTCGAACGGTCATCGAGCATATCCCAGAACGAGGCGAGCATATCGGGAATCGAGCGGATCATGACGACGGGCTTGAGGCCGAAGGCATCGAGAATGCCACGATTGCCGGGCAGCGCCTGCATGTGCACGTGGCTGACAAGCGGGCCTTCGCATAGCTCCCCGAGATAATAACTGATGAAGAGCGGCAGATAGGGCTGCGCGTCGCGATCGCCTTGTGCATGAACGATGCGCACGAACTGGCCGCCAGTGGCGGCAACGGCGGCGTTGGCCAGGAACGTACCTGCGCATTTCGGCGGGAAGGCGAAGATGATCGCCTGCCTGCGGCGGCCCAGACCGGACAGATAATCGCCGAAGGCCCCGCGGAACATCGCATCCGCATCGGGCTGGCTGAAGGCGGCCGCGACGGCCATCTGATCGAGCACGCTCACCTCCCCACAAATCGAGAGAACAGCTCGAAACCCGCCACCACCTCCAAGACATTCGCGGCGTCTGTCGAGCCATGAGCGAACGTGCCAGAACGGCACTTAAATGCCCTTAGAAAGACATCTAAAATTTAAAGTTACAGAATATTCACGCGCGAAAGGCCGCTTCCCCCCGGGGGCGCGGCGCGATTATGCCACCCGGACGGGCCGCGGCATGCGCTCTGTACCGGCGAATTTCATGGTCCGCTCAGCCTCATACATATAATCGCGCGTGATCGGCAGGGCCTCCACATCCTTGACGAGCTGGACCTGGAAGACCACCAGCCCCTCGCGGCGAAAGCCCATTTCCGAGCCCGCCAGATAGAATTCCCACATGCGGCAGAAACGTTCGTCATAGAGCGCGGCCAGATCGTCCCAGCGTTCGCGGATGCGGCGGCGCCATTCCTTGAGCGTCTCGGCATAATGCAGGCGCAGCACCTCGACATCGGAGACGATCAGCCCGGCCTGTTCGATCACCGGCAGCATTTCGCTGAGCGCCGGGGTGTAACCGCCCGGGAAGATATATTTGGCAATCCAGGGATTGGTGGCGCCGGCGCCGTCGCTGCGGCCGATGGTGTGGATCACGGCCACGCCGTCCTCGGCGAGAAGATCGCGCACCTTGTCGAAATAGGACTGGTAATAGGGCACGCCCACATGCTCGAACATGCCGACCGAGACGATGCGATCGAATGTGCCGCCGAGCTTTCGGTAATCGACCAGTTCGAAATTGCAGGTCTCGTCCAGATGGGCGGCCTTGGCGCGCTCTTTGGCGATGGCGATCTGTTCTTCGCTGAGCGTGATGCCGAGCACATTGGCCTTGCAATCGCGCGCCAGATCGAGCGCCAGCCCGCCCCAGCCGCAGCCGATATCGAGCACCTTCAGGCCCGGCCTGTCGCAATAGAGCTTGGCCGCGATGTGCCGCTTCTTGCCGATCTGCGCATCGTCCAGGCTCTCGCCGGGTTCGGAGAAATAGGCGCAGGAATATTGCCGGTCCTTGTCGAGGAACAGATCGTAGAGCTTGCCCGAGAGGTCGTAATGATGGGCGACATGGTCCTTGGAGCGCGAGATCGGATTGAACTGCTCGAAGATGCGGAAGACCTTGCGCACGAAGCGCACGAAGCGATGCAGCCGCGTGGTGCTGTTGCGCGCCATGTTGGACATCAGAAGGTCGAGCACACCGGCGATATCGCCGTCTTCGACCGTCAGCCGCCCCTCCATGTAAAGCTCGCCGAGCTTGAGGTCGGGGTTCAAGGCGAGCTGCCAGATGGCGAGCCGGTCGTGCAGCTTCACGGTGATCCGCGGCTCGCCACTGCCGAATGTGTCCGTGCCACCCGGCCGGATCAGCGTCAGCGTGCCATGCTTGACGATGGTACCAAGCAAACTGCGCAACATCTCTCGTCTCCCCCGGTCATGCCAGCATCGAAAGACTGGAATTAGTCTAAACAACAAAACCCGCGGAAGGGAAGACGGTTCCCGCAAAAGAATAGCGCCCGCTCAGGATACACGCAGACCGCCGCCCGCCAATCCGGCAGCCCGTTACGCTTTGAATTTATTGGTGTTCCGATCCGGTACATTGAACCAGATCAATGCGGATGCCTGCGGCGGGAGAATCACCGGGCTCAGCCCTTCCTGGCGAACAGGCCCTCGTAGAGGTCCGGCTTGAAGCCGACCGTCAATTTGCCGCCGAGGTCGAGCACCGGCCGCTTGATCATGGAGGGCTGGGCGACCATCAGGGCGACGGCCTTCTTCTCGGTCAGGTTCTGCTTGTCCGCATCCGGGAGCTTGCGGAAGGTGGTGCCGGCGCGGTTGAGCAGGATCTCCCAGCCCACCTTGCCCGCCCAGGCTTCGAGCGTCGTCTTGTCGATGCCTTCGGCCTTGTAGTCGTGGAAGCGGTATTCGACGCCATGGCTCGTCGAGCCAGACCCGCGCCTTCTTCATCGTGTCGCAGGCCTTGATGCCGTAGAGGGTGACGGGCTTGGCCATGGGGGCTCCTTCGCGCGACGGGCGGGCGAGATTAGCGAAGATTCGTGCGCGGGCCAGCCTGATCCAGCAATGAATGCCGCCCGGATTCGCCCGCCGGGCAGGGATGCGCTAGATAGCGGGGCGGTGGCCGCCGATGCTGGCCGCCAGAGACCAGCCCGACCAGACTTGCAGACGAGAGTCCGCCATGCCCGCCTATCGCTCCCGCACCTCCACCCATGGCCGCAACATGGCCGGCGCCCGCGGGCTGTGGCGCGCCACGGGCATGAAGGATGGCGATTTCGGCAAGCCGATCATCGCGGTGGTCAATTCCTTCACCCAGTTCGTGCCGGGCCATGTGCATCTGAAGGATCTGGGCCAGCTCGTCGCCCGCGAGATCGAGGCGGCCGGCGGCGTCGCCAAGGAATTCGACACCATCGCGGTCGATGACGGCATCGCCATGGGCCATGACGGCATGCTCTACAGCCTGCCCAGCGCGCGAGCTGATCGCCGACAGCGTGGAATACATGGTCAACGCCCATTGCGCCGACGCGATGGTGTGCATCTCCAATTGCGACAAGATCACGCCCGGCATGCTGATGGCGGCGTTGCGCGTCAACATTCCGGCCGTCTTCGTTTCCGGCGGGCCGATGGAAGCCGGCAAGGTGATCCTGAAAGGCAAGGAGGTTGCGCTCGACCTGGTCGATGCCATGGTCGCCGCCGCCGACGAAACCATCAGCGACGCGGATGTGGCGAAGATCGAACGCTCGGCCTGCCCCACCTGCGGTTCGTGCTCGGGCATGTTCACGGCCAATTCGATGAACTGCCTGACCGAAGCGCTGGGCCTGTCGCTGCCGGGCAACGGCTCGATGCTGGCGACCCATGCCGACCGCGAGCGCCTGTTCCGCGAGGCCGGGCATCTGATCGTCGACAACGCCAAGCGCTATTACGAGCAGAACGACGAGAGCGTGCTGCCGCGCTCGGTTGCGAGCTTCGCGGCGTTCGAGAACGCCATGAGCCTCGACATCGCCATGGGCGGCTCGACCAACACGGTGCTGCATCTGCTGGCCGCCGCGCATGAGGCGGAGGTGAACTTCACCATGGAAGACATCGACCGGCTGTCGCGCCGCGTGCCCTGCCTGTGCAAGGTCGCGCCCTCGAAATCGGACGTGCATATGGAAGACGTGCATCGCGCCGGCGGCATCATGGCGATCCTGGGCGAGCTGGCGCGCGCGGATCTGCTCACGACCGACGTGCCGACCGTGCATGCGCAAGACGCTCGGCGAAGCGCTTGCAGCGCTGGGACGTTGCGCCGCACCAACAGCGCCAGCGTGCAGGAATTCTATCGCGCCGCGCCGGGCGGCGTGCCGACGCAGGTCGCCTTCAGCCAGAACCGGCGCTGGGACGAGCTCGACCTCGACCGCGAGGCCGGCGTGATCCGCAATGCCGAACATGCCTTCTCGAAAGATGGCGGGCTGGCGATCCTCAAAGGCAATCTCGCCAGTGATGGCTGCATCGTGAAGACGGCGGGCGTGGATGACAGCATCCTCACCTTCTCGGGCCCGGCGCGCGTGTTCGAAAGCCAGGACGCATCCGTCAGCGCCATCCTGACCGGCAAGATCAAGGCGGGCGACATCGTCGTCATCCGCTATGAGGGTCCGCGCGGCGGGCCGGGCATGCAGGAAATGCTCTATCCGACCAGCTATCTGAAATCGAAGGGCCTCGGAAAAGCCTGCGCGCTGATCACCGATGGGCGCTTCTCCGGCGGCACATCCGGCCTCTCCATCGGCCATGTCTCGCCGGAAGCGGCCGAAGGCGGCTTGATCGGACTGGTCGAAGACGGCGACACCATCGCCATCGACATCCCGAACCGCACCATCGAACTGAAGGTGGACGACGCGACCCTGGGCAAACGCCGCGCGGCGATGGAGGCCAAGGGCGCGCAACGCCTGGAAGCCCGGCCCGCGCGAGCGCAAGGTTTCGACGGCGCTCAAAGCCTATGCCGCCTTCACCACCAGCGCCGCGCAGCGGCGCCGGTGCGCGATGTGGATCAAGGGATTTCATCCAGAAAGTAGTCCCGATCCGGCTAGCTGCGCGGGCCCGTGGCCGCTCTGATGGCCCATGAAATTCACTATTATTCGAATGAATATTGACGCCGACGCATCGCCGGGCGCCATGCTGGTTGTCAGAGCGTTCGACACGCCACGGGTCAGGGAGGGATGCCCATCATGGAGATTTCGCGCCGCAGCCTCATCGCCGGGGCCGCGCTGGGCGCAGCGGCTGCGAGCACCGCCGGCACGATCACGCCAGCCATGGCCGCGGCTCCCATGCGGGCCGGAAGCATTGCCGCGCCGCCCGGCTTTCTCTGGGGCACTGCGATCTCGGCCTATCAGAGCGAAGGCAACAATGTGAATGCCGATGCCTGGCTGGAAGAGAACATCACCCCCACCCTGTTCAGCGAGCGCTCGGGCGACGCCTGCGATTCCTATCATCGTTACGAAGAGGACTTCGCGCTCGCGACCCGGCTGGGCTTCAACTGCTATCGCTTCGGCATCGAATGGGCGCGGATCGAACCCGATGAGGGGCATTTCTCCAATGCTGAACTCGATCATTACGCGCGCGTGCTGAAGGCCTGCCGCGCCCATGGCCTCAAACCCATCGTCACCTTCAACCACTTCACCGTACCGATCTGGTTTGCGGCGCGCGGTGGGTTCGAGGCGCCGGATTCGCCGCAGCTCTTCGCGCGCTTCTGCGGCAAGGCCGCCGAGCATCTTGGCGGGCTGATGCATCTGGCGACGACCTTCAACGAAGCGAATATCCAGCTTCTGGTGCAGATCATGCCGGGCTATGCGAAATATCTGCCGGCCGCCAAGGCCATGATCGCGGCCTGCGCCAAGGCGATCGATGCGCCAAAATTCTCGACCATGACCTATGCCGATCCGGCCATCTCGACGCCGCTGATGCAGGAGGCGCATCGCAAGGCCTATGAAGCGATCAAGGCCGCGCGCCCGACCCTGCCCGTCGGCCTCACGCTGACCACGCAGGACATCCAGCCGGTGGGTCCGAACTCGCTGGCCGACGAATATCGCGAGAAGCTTTATGGCGATTGGGTGGAAGTGGCGAAGACCCATGCCGACTTCGTCGGCGTCCAGCCCTATACGCGGTTCCTTGTGGATTCGAAGGGCATCACCGCGCCGCCGAAGGGTGCGGAGATGACCGATGCCGGTTACGAGTTCTATCCGCCGGCCCTGGGCAATGTCATTCGCTGGGCACACAAGGCCATCGGCAAGCCGATCTATGTCACCGAGAACGGCATCGCCACCGATGACGACAGCCGCCGCATCGCCTTCATCGATCAGGCACTCTCGAGCCTGCGCGAATGCCTGAGCGATGGCATCCCCGTGCACAGCTACATGTACTGGTCGCTGCTCGACAATTTCGAATGGAGCTCGGGCTATTCGAAGCATTTCGGGCTGGTGGCCGTGGACCTCAAGAGCTTCAAGCGCACGCCCAAGCCGAGCGCGTTCCATCTGGGGAAGATTGCCCGCGCTGACCGGATCTGATCTCCAGGCCTATGCTGCCGTCACCGCCAGCGCGCATGTCCATAGGCGTAGGTCGGCAACGCCATGAGCAGCAGCAGCGTGGACCAGATGCCGGTCTGCAGGTCCGAGACGAGAAAAAGCACGAGCAGGATCGTGTTGAGGGCCATGCTGAGCAGAGCCGGAAACGGAAACAGCGGCATCTTCCAGGGCCGCTTGAGGTCCGGCTCCGCGCGGCGCAGCTTGAGCGCCGCGAATGCCAGCAGGAGCATGATGAACATCGCAAAGGGCGCATAGAGATTGAGCAGGATCTCGTAGAGCTGTCCCTTGAGAAGCTCGGCGCCGGCAATGATGAGGCTGGTCGACGCCAGAACGACAAGCAGTGCCGGCCGCGGCGTGCCGCTTTCGGAGACATCGGCGAGGCGCGGTGACAGAACGCCGTTCCGCGCCATCGCATAGGTGACACGCACCTGCTCCATGACTTGAAGATTGGCAAGCGTGGCCACGCACAGAATTGCGAGCGCCGTCACCACCGCACCACTGCCGCGGCCAAGCACCATATTTGCCGCATCGCCAGCCGCAAATGTCGAGCGCGTGAGCACATCCATCGGCAGGACGTGAAGCACGGCGGCATTCACGAGAACATAGAGCGCGGTCACAAGCGCGATGCCGCCAAAGGTGGCGCGCGCGACGTTGCGCTCGGGCGCATGGACTTCCTCGGAAAAATAGACGGCCGCCTGCCAGCCGCCATAGGCGCCATAGATGGCACGCAGGGCAATCAGCGCCGCGATCCAGGAAAAGGCCGGCATCGGGGCCGCGGTCGCCACAGTGCTGCTCCCCTTTGCGAAGAAGAGAAGCACGACGAGAATGATCAGCCCCAACCCTTTCAGGGCGCTGCCAATGCTCTGCGACAGGCCACTGGTGCGTGCGCCGACCCAGTTGACGACGCCACAGCCAAGAATGAGGAGGATCGCGATCTGACCGATCGAGAGCATCGGCAGAAGGCCCAGGCGATGAACATATTCGCCGAAGGCCACGGTGATGAAGCCCGTCGAAATCGTCAGCTGCAGCCAATCGGCCCACCCGACGACGAAGCCGGTTCGCGGGCCGATGGCGCGGACAGCCAGCGCATAAGAGCCGCCAGCCAGCGGGATCGCGGCGCCCAGCTCCACCGTCGGCATCGCATCGATCGCCACGAACAATCCACCGCACAGCCAAACGATGAGGATCAGTGCAGGATGCGGAAATCCGGCGGCCACCACGCTCGGATTGCGCATGATGCCGGATCCGATCACGCCGCCGATGACGACGGCGAGCCCGAAGCCGAGCCCGAATATGCGCAGCAGATGGTGGCGCAGACCGGAAAGGGCCGGACCGCCCGATGCCTTCAGGGCCGCAGCGGCAGCCTCATCGTCATGCGAATCGTTCGGAAATATCATTACAGCCCCCGCTCACGCCAATTTGCGGACAAATTGGCCGTATTTGCAAGTTCAGGGGGCGGGTCATCCCTCGCTGGGGCGGCGTGAGGAGGCGCGAGATGGTGCGACGAGGCCGCAAGCCATCGCATCAGCCCAGTTCGAAGGTCGTGACACCGAAGATGCGCGCACGTGCGAGCGCCGGAGGCGCACCCAGATACATCCGCGCGCAGCCGAACACTTCGGCCATGCCGTGCCGGGCAACGAGTGCCATGGCGTCCGGATTGTTTTCCAGCGCATCGAGAAACAGCGGACCGCCTGCGGCGAACACCGCCAGATGCGTGTAGAGCGCTTCGGCGATTGCGGCGTCATCGGCGAAGAGCGGGCCGATCTTGCAGCCTTCCAGACAGCGCCGCACCACGCCATATCCGGCGAGCGTCCCATTGCGCACAAAGCCGAGCGCAAGCGCATCGGGCTGCGACATCCATTGCTTCAGGAACGTCGGCCGGGGGGCAGGAAAACAGGTGCGGTCATAGGCGGCCAGCGCATCGAACGGCACGCCTGTCAGCGGTACGATGCAAGCGTCGGCATCCGGCGTTGCCGGACGCGCCGGTATCTCGGCGCGAAAGCGCATGTCGCGATGGGAAAAGACGAACCCGCCCTTCGCATAATAGGGCCGCATGGCGAAGACGCCGTCCATGCCGATGGCGGCGGCGGGCTTCAGCCGGGCGAGCAGCCGGTCGCGGCGGGCATGCCAGAGCGCGTTGCCGAAGCCCCGGCCGCGAAATTCCGGCCGCACGATGAAAAAGCCCATGAAGCCGAATGCGCCATTATACGATGTGATGGCGCCGCCGCCGATCATCTCGCCGTCGAGCTCGGCGGCGATGAAGGCCTCAGGATCGGTGGCCCAGAAGATATCGGCGTCGTGCAGGCCGGGATTCCAGCCCTCGCGCGCCGCCCAGCCGACGAGTTCGTCCACCTCGGCGCGCGTCATGGTCCGGATGGTTGGATCATTCGACATGACGGCCTCCGGTTCCTCTCATTGCACCACGCCGAGCGCGGCACATTCGACAGTCAGTCTTCACCACCTTGCAGCAGCATCAGCGGGTTCGGCGTCGCGTCTGCGATCTTCACCAGCGTGTTCACATCGCGGTGCCGGAATGGCTCGGCCTGCCCGCGCACGCTCAGCATGGTATCGGAGACATAGCTCCAGCTGCCATCCGGGTTGAAGGTGATCTCCAGCCGGAAGGAATCGGTGCGGAAGGCATATTCCAGAAAATCGGTGGAGCAGATGCCGTAATTGGTCTGGCCGCGCTTGGCCTCCACCACCAGGCGCATGTCGTCAGGCTTGGCATGGCCCGACGACAGCACCGTCTGACCGCGTGGAATGGTCAGCGATTGCAGCACCAGCCCAGTCGCCGGCTCCCACAGCCAATAGCCGACCTGATCGTGGAAGGTGATGGCTTCTTCGTCGGTGTTGATGTGGATGTGGTAGCGCAAGCCGTAGAACAGCTGCGGCCCGTTGGCCTGCGGATCGATCGGCTGCATCTCGATGCGCTCGCGAAATTCGCGCCTGTCCGGCCCCGGCGCCTTGGGCGCGATGTCGACACCCTTGGCGCTCTGCCACACACCGGCCAGCCGGCGCAGCGGGCCGAGATTGGCCAGCGTATCGGGATCGACGTCCGCCGGTTCGGTGAAGATGTCTTCGGGAAAGGGATTCATATGTCTCGGCTCCGCTTTGCGGTTCGGCGATTGCGCCTCGCCCAAGCTCGGCGCGTTCGCACCTCAAATCGATCCACCGGATCGATTTGACCGGCCTATGGCCGGTCGGTGCTCACTCCCACTCGATTGTTCTACTCGATGATAACGCGCTGATTTAGCAGCGAAAAGTTTTTCGACGCACGACGAAGAACCGTCTCACCGATCCGTCAGAAATTCGCGCTCTTGAATTCAAACACCAATTTCGACGGTCCACGATTTGCTCGGTTTCAGCGACTATCGACATCGATCGGCCGATGTTCGCGATCTCCGACGAGAACGGCCACGTTGGCCTGGCAAACAAAAAAGACCGTCAGCACGTTTCCCCTGACCGATCCTGACCGCGCGGTTACCGATCCGCCAACTGATGGCGATCATTGTCCGACCTCTGCCGCCGGTTACGTGGTCCTGCCCCCGAGCCTGTCGGCGAGGGAGGAAAGCACATTGGCGAGCTGCCTCGCGGTTTCAGGGGGCGGCAGCGGTATCTTCAGGCTTTGCGCGCCCGTAGTGGGATCGCGCTCGATCCAGCGATGCGCCGGAGCATCAGGATTATTGGTAGCAGCCAGCGCGGCAACAAACTGCGCACCGACCTGCAATAAGGCTTGCCACGGATCGGAAGCAGCATCGTGCGGCAGCGCTCCGGCCGTTTGAGCCCACGCGATCGCCACGCCCCCCGTACCGACATCGGCATCGGCATCTGCATCAGCATCTCCATCGGCCCTGGGGGCGCCTGCTGAAACGACGTTTGTCACTTCTTCAGCTGGCGTCACGGTCTCGCCCTCGCCCATACGTCCAGTGACCTTCTCAACGTCCTTCATGAAGCGGTTTAGACGCGAGCCTCCCAGCGAAATCTCGCCGCTGCCGCCGTCAAGAATTCCGGCAGACAGCGAACGCTTGAACGCCAGAACCGAAAGCATTCCTTCTTCGATGGTGCCCTTCGCGACGAAATTGACAACCCGCACCGGCTGCGCCTGGCCGAGGCGATGGATGCGCGCGATGCGCTGCTCCAGCACCGCCGGATTCCACGGCAGGTCCATGTTCACGATAGTCGAGGCATGCTGCAAATTGAGGCCCGTGCTGCCGGCGTCCGTGGACAAAAAAACCCGGCAGGACGGATCGTCGCGAAAGCGCCTGACGAGCGCCAGCCGCTTGTCCGACGGCACGCCGCCGTGGAAGCTGATGTAGCCCAAGCCGCGCGCTTCGAGGCGCCGGATGACGATGTCATGGGTCCGCGTCCATTGCGAGAACACCACCGCCTTGGCTTTCGGGTCGGCGAACAGATCGTCGAACAGCGCCGCCAGTTCATCGGCCTTGACGCCATGGTCTGTCTCTTGGTCCAAGAGATAGGTGCTGTTGCACGACATGCGCATGTTCTGCAGCGCGCAAGTCAGCCGCCGCTGGTCCTTGTCCGACAAGAAACGGGTCTTCCGCCAGCGCTGGACGATTTTCGCCACAACGTCGGCGTTTTCCTGGTGATAGAGCATCTGCATCTCCGTCATCGGCACCAGAAGGTTCTGGTCGAGACGTCTAGGCAATTGCTTCAGCACCTCGGATTTGCGGCGGCGGATCATGATCGGCGCCAACGTCTGGCCGATCTTGTCGAGCTTCGTATAACCGATGACGCGCCCGCCTTCGTCCTTGACCTGATGGTCGTGCAGCAGCCTCCACGTCGGCCCCAGCTGGTGTTGATCGACGAACTGGACGATCGAGATTAATTCTTCCAGCTTGTTCTCCAAAGGCGTCCCGGTCAGCACGATCGCGTAGGGACTATCGATACGCTTCAAGGCGCGGGCGGCGATGGTGTTCCAGTTTTTCACCCGCTGTGCTTCGTCGACGATCACCAGTTCGGGCGCCCAGGCGG
Source organism: uncultured Pseudomonadota bacterium (assembly GCA_963822185.1). Classification (GTDB taxonomy): domain Bacteria; phylum Pseudomonadota; class Alphaproteobacteria; order Micropepsales; family Micropepsaceae; genus Rhizomicrobium. Next base: position 199,969 of record CAWGGT010000002.1, on the reverse strand, counting down.
CTATCAGATCGAGGTCGGGCTGGAGCTTCTCGTAGTTTGTGATCTTGCAGAAATCGTCCAGAGCGATAGTCGTTCTGCCGCTGCGCCCGGCCACCGTTGATCACTCGTGCCGCGGCCTCGCCCTGCCTGCCCGGAGAAACGCAAAATCTCGCTCTGCCACTGGTATTTGAGCGAGGTCGGGCAGATCACCAGCACCCTTGTGATGCCGAAATGCCGCGCCAGTATTTCCATGGCGGCGATCGCCTGGATGGTCTTGCCAAGTCCCATGTCGTCGCCGATCAATGCCCTGCCGGCCCGGACCGCGAACAGCGCGCCTTCGGCCTGATAGGGATAGAGCGACACTTTCAGAAGGGCTTCGAGTTCGGGGTCGGCGGCTCCCTGGGGAAACAGCTCCGCAAGCTTCGCGGCGCGGCGCTCCGCATCCCGTCTTCCCGCGATGAAATCGAGCGCATCGTCATAGGCGCGGAACTCGTGGCCAGAATGCGCTGCTATGACCATGAAAGACTCGAGTTCGTCGTAGCAGTCATTCGGCAGCATTCCGTCATGACCGGTGTCGAACAATTCCGCGGCGGCCTTGCGCAAGGCTGGCGGACAGTCCGTTCCGGCCCGGAAATGGATGCGGCGCCTGCCGTCGTTGCGGAGATAAAGCTCGGAAAAAGCCGGCCGATAGCCGCGCGCGAACGCGGCTTTGGCGCCACGCTTCTTCCCCAGTCGCGCAAGTGTGAACTCGATATGCTTGCAGGTGCCGAGTTCGTTCGTCGCATAATCGGGGCACGAGCAGAAATTGCCGCCGGGTCCCAAGCCCCGGATCGCCACACGGTAGCTCGATTTCGAGGCAGGATTGGCGACTCGAAATTCTGAGAAAAACGGTTCGCTCGTCAGATTCTCGATCCGGAAAGCCTGATCGCGGCCGAATTGGCGGCGCAAGGCCCTCTGCCAGTCCACCGGCGAAAGATCAGCGGGCGCATGGGTGCGCGAGAGCTTGGATTCTCGGTTCAGCTTGGTCGCGGACTTTAAGCTTCGGCGTTTTGATTTCATCAAATTAGTCTCTAGACAGTTGAGAGGCTGCTGCCGCACGATATGGAATGTACGCAACGTCCCGGCCACACTTGGACCGGTGGCAGATCACTCCACGCTATAACCGAGCGCACGATATCCAGATCGCCGCTTTACCGCCATCCGCGCAAGAATTGGCACGAGGTCATCGACATAGTCGACGACGAGAACCTCTGTTTTACGAGCCTGCTCCCGGTGGAGCCGACCGACATATTGTGCCAACGTGCCCTTCCATGAAATGGGCATCGTCAAAAACAGCGTGTCCAATCTTGGATCATCAAAGCCTTCGCCTATGTAACGCCCTGTCGCGAGAATCAGCCGTTCCTGATCGCCTGCCACTCGCAGCCCAGCTTCTGATACCTTTCGTTCGGCTACCGACATTCCGCCTCGAAGGACGACAAGATTGCGCACGAAGCGCGAAAAGCGGCCTTGCAGATATTCGAGATGATCCCGGCGCTCGGTGAGCACGATCGGTGAGCGCTTCGCCTCCAACGCCTTCAGCACATCATCGAAGATCAGGTTATTACGCATCTCGTCCCGCGCGATGGCCGCATAGACCGCCGGCATGGAAGGACGGTCCGATTCTTCCAAAGGCGGCGGCAATCGAAACTGCGTCGATCGAGTCGTGACGCGGTGAACGATCCCCCGCCCCACCGCATGGGCACGCGCATCAACACGATGCCGAACAGGCCCACATTGCATGAAGATGATCGGGTGATGACCATCTTTGCGGGCCACCGTCGCGGACAGTCCGAGGACATAGCGCGCTTTCGCTCGGCGGGCTACGAGCTCAAAACTCGCCGCCGAAAGATGATGGCATTCATCGACGATCAGATGGCCGTAGTCCGCCACCAGGTCGGAGACTTCGCCTCGGCGCACGAGGCTTTGGATCAGCGCGACATCAACGACGCCAGTCGGCTTGCGACGTCCGCCGCCGATAACGCCGATGTCTTTCGGATCGATCTCGAGGAATGTCCTTAGCCGCTCCACCCACTGAGCGAGTAACTCGCGGCGATGGACAAGAATGAGCGCATTGCATCCGCGTTGCGCAATGAGGGCCGCGGCCACCACCGTCTTGCCGAAGGCGGTCGTCGCCGCGAGCACGCCATTCTCGTGTGGAAGAAGAGCCTCAAAAGCCTTGACCTGCGGCGCGGACAGCGTCCCCTGAAATCGTACTCGGCTGGCAAGCGGATTGCCGATCACCCTCAGATCATTTAGCTTAACCTCGGCGCCACCGGCCCGGATCAGCTCAACAGCTTCGTCGAGGCATCCGCGAGGCAGCCCCACATGACGCCGATGAAGTTCGGCGCAGGAGACAATCCGAGGCTTGCCGAAGGTCGGGAAACGCATCGACTGCGCACGATAGAACTCTGGGTTTTGGAAGGCCGCCAGGCGTATGAGCCGCGCCGTCGTTGCCGGCGGCAAATCGGTCCGGTCGATATAGAGTTGGTCGGCGACCACTATCGTGATCTTGCCCGATAGGGGACTGCCGATCGGGCCCACTTTTGGGCGCCGAGACGGCGTCATCCGCCAAGGCTCGTCCGCATCTTCATCTTCGACGGGCATGCGGACGCCCAGAACACGGCCTCCCGCCTCCGCATCGTCAACGATTTCGGCGGCGGCCTTGGCTGATAACCGTGGCCTCGCGGCCAGAAACGCCCATTGATCGTCGTATGGACGAAGATCTTGGTCGACGAAGATACTGTTTCCAAGCTCGCGCGCCCGGCGCTGTAAAGGCAATGCGATTAGATTGCCGAAGCCGCCGACCGGCATGGTGTCCTGGCTCGGGAAGAAGCGATCATATGAGGCGAAACCTATTTCGGGCCGACGCTCCATTGTCTCCGTTAGCATGGCGGCGCCAAGCTGCCGAGCGGTGCGCGCCGAAACCGGTTCGGAGAAGAAAATCCACACATGCCCGCCCTTGCCGGATCGAGACCGCTCAAGGGCCGCGGGCACGCCCTTGGCCTGACAAGTCTCCAGCACGGCCAAGACGTCAGCCGCCCAGCTCTCCTCGTCAAAATCGGTGGCCAGAAACCAGCAGGTCTCGTCAGGAAGCAGCGGATAAACACCCGCCACGAAATCGCCACCAGAACCATGTGCGCCCTCACCGCGCAGATGCTTTTCGATGATGCCGTCGGTGACCGGGATGAAGGCTTGATGAGGGCATTCCCCACATTTGACCTGGGGCTTGCCGCATGTCCCCTTAACCCACTCGTTGGCGCACGCGGGCGCATAACCCGACTTGGCGGTCTTTCGATTTTCCCATCTGACAGGGAATACGTCAGCGCGGCCTGCGAACAGGCGCCGAAATAGCGCAACCTTTTCCGCGGCGGGTGACGCGGCTGTCACCCTCGGCGCATCTGCAATGGGGGGTGGCGAATAATTCGCGACCGTCGTCGAGCGCCGGCTCACGAGACCTCTTAGCGCGGCCTCGAGCTCTTTCCGTTCCGCCTCATTTGCGGCTAAACGGGATCGAGTCTGCTCAATCTCTACCTCAAGTTTGTGCGCAGCCTCGGCGCCACCGCCGGGGTTCAGTCGTTCCGACACACCTCCATTCAGCCCGGTCTTCATGGCGTCGGCTTTCCGGGCGGTAGCCGTGCTCGTCTCACGCGTAGCGCCAGCGACTTGTCGCCCGATTTCCAGGCTTTGACGTTCTGCGCTTTCCATCGCAACGCCGGAGAGGCTTCTATCGCGGCGCGCACGGGTGCCGGAACATCGAGTGATGACGCATCGATCTCTCCCCGCTCCAACACGGCGTCCAGAAACGCCAGCTCTCCAGTCGTCAACTGGAACAGTGGAGCGAGTTTTTGCCGGCATTCGGCCGTGACGCTTTCGACCCAGCCTGCTGGGCCGCCGAAGGCATCGAAATACCGATCATGCAAGCACATGGTCAGCTTGCCGGTGATGTCGGCGACCTCGCATCCGATCGCCGCGGGCGAGGCTGTACGCCAGTCGAAACTCTTGGCGCTCGCACCGATCATCAAGGTGGCCGCCTTGATCTTCGTCCAGTCGAGATCGGGCATGGCAATGATCCGATGTGCATCGAACAGATCGCGCGCCGCGCGCCGCGTCACCAGCGCGACCATCTTGCCGGCGACGATCTCGTGGATGTCGAGAACCGGCACATTCGTCGCTCGATACGATCCGATGGACGCCGACGACATGCGATCCACACCGTAAAGCGGGCCGCGGAAGAGGTAGTTGATGTCGATCTCGATGGTGCCTGCCCCGCCGAGCGCCGAGGCGTAGCGGTAGATCCATTTACCTCCGGCATGCTCGGACGGCCCGCGCCGCGCGGCGTAGCCTTTCGATTCCATCAGCCGCTCGATCCGATCCTCCAATCCCGGCCGGTCGATTTCCATGCGCTCTTTCTCGATCGCGCCGACATAGTTGACGTCGATATCGACCGAGAGGCGGTCGAGATCGGAATGGAAAACATTGAGCGCCGTACCGCCTTTCAAGGCGACGCGCGGTCCGATCAGCGTGTCGGCGCCAAAAGCGTCGAGTATGTCGATCAGCCGGATCACACGCTCCAGCGTCGCGGGCTGAAGCTCACGCTCGGCCGCGAGGTCCTGAAGCGTTTCTCGCGAAGCAACCATCAGACGCCTTCAAAGGCAGCGTCGACAGCTTCCGGCGGGAGAAGGACGCGCCACGGTTCGACGAGTATGGCATGACCAGGTTCAGCGCCCAGCGCGTAGTGCTTCGATCGTGGGAGCCGCGCTCGAAGGCGTGCCAGCATCTCGTCGGTGACACCGAGCGCGCCGCGCCGCTTCTCGAGCCACCAGCCGGAAACGGAGGCGATCGAGCGATTGTCCAGCAGCTCGACATAATCGGCGACCTTCCCCGGGTCGAGATAGCGCACCAGGTCCAGCGACTTCAGGACTTCCTCGACACCGCCCGCGAGTTCCGGCCGGTGCAGAACATCGACGACGGTGCGTTCTACTGCAGTCACGCGCACCGCTACACCCTGCCGATCCATGGTCGTGGTCAGGTAGTCCACCTTGCCGGCTGCCAGCAATGCCTTCGGCGGGGTGACGAAACGGCAGGCGCCGATCGGCAGGTCAACGAGTTCTGTCCGTCCGGCGCTGATGAGCTGGACTTCATTGAACTCGGAATAGGCTATGCCGTGAAGCTCGAGCGCGGAGTGAAATCCGAGAACGCCATCGGTGCGCAGTTTGCTCGCCGCGGCGAAGCGGTCGATCACCATCCGGTCCGCTGCCAGATGGGCCGGGACGGCGGCGAACACCTCGCGGCTGACGCGCTTTATGTTGCCGGCCCGCAGGTGATGCCGGAGCAGGCTGGTGACATTGGCCGCGCTCGCCGGATGACCGAAAGCCGCCGCGAACTCGGCCCGCGTGAAGACCGGATGCGCCGACAGGAAGCTAGCCGTTTTGTGTTGGCGAGGTTGCATCGAGGGTTTACGTCTCTGCGTCACGATGGGCAATTAATAGCCATTATAACGCAAATTTGTCAACCAACCTCTTCCGAGAGCCAGCTCGGTGCTCGCCTTTTCCATCGTGGAAAACGCGCCGAACAGGCTAGGAATTACCCCTTCCAGCGCATTTTAAAGAACAGGTCGCGTTACGGAAAAGACCGTCAGCGCTATCCGCTCTATTTGACGGTCTTTTGATTTCGGCTTGCGTGCATTTTGCAGAAGACCGTCAGAAATACCGTCAATTTATCTGCTGCCACTGGCTCGAACTTGCTCGACACCTTGCTCATTCCGTTTGTCTTTCAATCAGTTATGAGGCCGGTCCGCGAGAATTAACTATGCATCTCGGCTACTGTCGCTCCCCTCTTAAACTATTGAAATATATTGATAATATATCGTGAGCAGCCACCCCCTCACTCCCACTCAATCGTCCCCGGCGGCTTGGACGTCACATCGTAGACCACGCGGTTGATGCCGCGGACTTCGTTGACGATGCGGGTGGAGACGCGGCCGAGGAAGCTGTGCTCGAAGGGATAGTAATCCGCCGTCATGCCGTCGGATGAGGTGACGGCGCGCAAGGCGCAGACATATTCGTAAGTGCGCGCATCGCCCATCACGCCGACCGTCTTGACCGGCAGCAGCACGGCGAAGGCCTGCCAGATCTCGTTGTAGAGGCCGGCCTTGCGGATTTCGTCGAGATAGATGGTGTCGGCCTGGCGCAGGATGTCGAGCTTCTCGGCGGTGATCTCGCCGGGGATGCGGATGGCAAGGCCCGGCCCCGGAAAGGGATGGCGCTCGACGAAATGCGCCGGCAGGCCAAGCTCGCGGCCGAGCGCGCGCACTTCGTCCTTGAAGAGTTCGCGCAAGGGCTCGACCAGCTTCATCTTCATGCGTTCGGGAAGCCCGCCGACATTGTGATGCGACTTGATCGTGACGGACGGCCCGCCAATGGCCGAGACGCTTTCGATCACGTCGGGATAGAGCGTGCCCTGCGCCAGGAAATCGGCGCCGCCGATCTTCTCGGCCTCGGCATCGAAGATGTCGATGAAGGTGGCGCCGATGATCTTGCGCTTCTTCTCGGGATCGCTGACGCCATCGAGGCGCGAGAGGAACAGTTCCTGCGCCTGCGAATGCACCAGCGGAATGTTGTAGGCGTCGCGGAACAGCGACACGACCTCGTCGCTCTCGCCCGCGCGCATCATGCCGGTATCGACGAAGATGCAGGTGAGCTGATCGCCGATGGCTTCGTGGATCAGGACGGCGGCCACGGAGGAATCCACGCCGCCGGACAACCCGCAGATCACGCGCTTGTCGCCGACCTGCTCGCGGATCTTGGCGATCTCGTGCTCGCGGAAGGCATGCATGTTCCAGTTGGGCGCGATGCCGGCGATGGTCTGCACGAAATTCTTCAGCATCACCGCGCCGCGCGGGGTGTGCATCACTTCGGGGTGGAACTGGATGCCGTAGAAGCGCCGCGCCTCGTCGGCGATGACGGCGAAGGGCGAACCGTCCGATGTCGCCACAACCTCGAAGCCCGGCGGGATCGCGGTGATCTTGTCGCCATGGCTCATCCACACCGGCTCGCGGTCGCCCACGGCGCCGAGGCCCGGCCAGCAGCGGCGATCTCGCGCTCGATCCTGATATCGGCGCGGCCGAATTCGCGGGAGTGGCCGGCTTCGACGGCGCCGCCCAAGCTGGGCGCTCATCGTCATCTCGCCATAGCAGATGCCCAGCACCGGCACGCCCATCTCGAACACGCGCTGCGGCGCGCGCGGGGTATGCTCCTCGGTGACGCTGGCCGGGCCGCCGGAGAGGATGATCGCGCTCGGCGGGCTCTCGGCCAGCGCCTCTTCGGCCTTGTTGTAGGGGACGATTTCGCAGTAGACGCCGCCTTCGCGCACGCGGCGCGCGATCAGCTGGGTCACCTGAGAGCCGAAGTCGATAACGAGAACGGGAGCAGCCATAGGCTGGCTATAGAGGCGGGCCTATTTCTTGTCCAGCTTGGAAGGCGTCGCATCGGCTTTGCCCGTTTCGCTGGGCCCGAGGGCCGCGCGCAGGGCCGCGGCCTCCTTGCAGGCGGGCCCGCAACTCCTGGTCAAGCGGGCCAACTTGTCCTCGGCCGCCGTCCGGTCGCCCAGCACCAGATCGGCCTTGCCTGCTCCGGCCAGCGCCGCCGGCAAAGTGGGATCGAGATAGAGCGCCTCGTCATAATATTTGTGCGCGAAGTGCGGATCGTCATGGCGGGCATAGAGATCGCCCAGCGCCACATAGCTTGCCGCCCGCGACGGCTTGGCGACGATGGCCGCCTGCAGCAGCATGGCCGCATCCTCGATATGGCCCTTTGCCTCGGCGGCATGGGCGCGGGCCGTCAGGCGCTCGATCCGGTTGCTCGCCAAAGCGGGCGCGGCCACGACCAGCGCGCCGGCGAGAATCAGAGGTCCGAAGGCGCGGTGAAAAGCAGAGGTCACAACAGCACTCCTTGAAGCTCAGTCGCTCCAGCACGGCGGCGAAGAAGCCGTCCGTTCCCGTGGCGCGGGGCGAGGCCCGGAAGACTTCGCCCATGCCGGGCGGCGGCTCGGTGCCCGTGCGTTCGCGCCACAGCGTCGCCACCGAGATAGCAGCAAAGCCGGGGTTACGGTCTAAAAAGGCAGCAATCCGGCCGTCATTCTCGCGCGGCAGCACCGAGCAGGTGGCATAGACCAGCCGCCCGCCGGGCGCCGAGATGGGTGGCGGCGCGGTCCAGAAGATCGTCCTGAATGGCGGAAAGCTGGATGAGGCGGTCCGGCGTCAGGCGCCATTTCTGCTCCGGCTGGCGCCGCCAGGTGCCCGAGCCCGAACACGGCGCATCGACCAGCACCCGATCGAATTCGCCGCGCGGGCTCTCATGGGTGTGGATGATGGTGACGCCGGCGCGGGTCGCGCGCGGGCCGATCTGCTTGAGGCGGCCGGCCGCGATATCGGAGGCGACGATCGAGCCCTGATTGTTCATCGCCGCGGCCAGCGCCAGCGCCTTGCCGCCCGCCCCCGCCGCGATATCGAGCACGCGCTGGCCAGGCTTCGCATCGCAGAGCAGACAGGCGATCTGCGCCGCCTCGTCCTGGAATTCGAAGGCGCCGGCTTCGAACAAGGGATGGCGCGCGAGCTGGGCCGCGCCTTCGCCCGAGGGAATGCGGATGCCGGTGGGCGCGTAAGGTGCGGGCTCGGCGGCGTAACCATCGGCGCGCAGGCGCGCGAGCACCTCGTCGCGCGTGGCCTTCAGCGTGTTGACCCTGCAGATCGACGGGCGCGCGAAAGGTCAGCGCCTGCATCTCGGCAAGAAGATCATCGCCGAAGCGCTCGCGCGAGCTCGGCTTCGAGAAAGGCCGGAAATTCGCCCTGCACATGAAGCGGCGCCTCGCCCGCAGGCGGACTGGCGATGGCAGCGCGTTCTTCGTCCGAGAGCGCGGCCGGCCCATAGCCGCTGCCGGAGAACAGCGTCTCGACCTCTTCAGCGCTCGCGCCATCCGCCAGCACAGAGGCGATCACCAGCGCGCGCGATGTCTCGCTGCCCATGCGCCAGGCAAAGGAGGCACGATGGCGATAGATCTGGAACACGCGCTCCGACACGCTGGCGCGATCCTTCGAACCGGCATAGCGGCGCGCGCGGAAGAACTCACGGATATAGCGATCGGCCGGCATGTTCGAACCGGCCAATCCGTCGAGGATATCGATAACAGCTTGAAGCCGCGCTTCGGGGCGCAATGCTATGACCCGCCGGGATAGTTCGGGCATCTCGCGGGTCACGACGACGTCATGCACATGGCTCTCGCGCAGGCCCGAGCCGGTGATGCGCACGAACTGGGCCTTCTTGTGGAAGTCGTCGATCGTCGCGCAGCCGGTATAGCCCATCGCCGCGCGCAGGCCGCCGATGATCTGGTGCACGACCGAGCCCACCGGGCCCTTGTACGGCACCTGGCCTTCGACGCCTTCGGGCACCAGCTTGAGCGTGTCCTTCACTTCGGCCTGGAAATAGCGGTCGGCAGAGCCGCGCGCCATCGCGCCGACGCGAGCCCATGCCGCGATAGCCCTTATAGGTGCGGCCCTGATAGAGGAACACTTCGCCGGGGCTTTCTTCGGTGCCGGCCAGCAGCGAGCCCACCATGGCGACGTTGGCGCCGGCGGCAATGGCCTTGGCCAGATCGCCCGAATATTTGATGCCGCCATCGGCGATGACGGGCACGCCTGCCTTCCTGCGCCTCCGACACCGCATCCATGATCGCGGTCAGCTGCGGCACGCCCACACCGGCGACGACGCGCGTGGTGCAGATCGAGCCCGGGCCGATGCCGACCTTGACGGCGTCGGCGCCGGCATCGATCAGCGCCTTCGCCGCATCGGCGGTCGCGATATTGCCGGCCAGGATCTGGGTGTAGTTCGACTCTTTCTTGATGCGCCGGATGGTGTCGATCACGCCCTTGGAATGGCCATGCGCGGTGTCGACGACGACGAGATCGCATTCGGCCTCGACCAGCGCGAGCGCGCGGCGGAAGCCGTCTTCGCTGACGCCCGTGGCGGCGGCCACGCGCAAACGGCCGCGCTCGTCCTTGGCTGAATTGGGATGCTTCTGCGCTTTCTCGATATCCTTGACCGTGATCAGGCCGACGCAGCGATAGGCATCGTCGACCACCAGGATCTTCTCGATGCGGTGCTGGTGGAGAAGCTTCTTGGCCTCTTCCATGCCAACGCCCTCGCGCACGGTGACGAGCTTGTCCTTGGTCATCAGCTCATGGATCGGCTGGCGCGGATCGTTGGCGAAGCGCACATCGCGATTGGTCAGGATGCCGACCAGCTTGCCGGCGCCGGCGCCATTGGCCCCTTCGACCACCGGGATGCCGGAGATGTGGTGGCGCTCCATCAGCGCCAGCGCATCGGCCAGGCTCGCCTTGGGGTCGATCGTGACCGGGTTCACGACCATGCCGCTTTCGAACTTCTTGACCCGGCGGACCTGCTCGGCCTGCTCCTCGATCGAGAGGTTCTTGTGAATGACGCCGAGGCCGCCGGCCTGGGCCATGGCGATGGCCAATCCGGCTTCGGTCACCGTGTCCATGGCGGCCGAAATCAGGGGAATGCCCAGTTCGATGGTCTTGGTGATCCGGGTGCGGGTGTCGACCTGGCCGGGCAGGACTTCGGAGGCCGCCGGGACCAGCAGCACGTCGTCGAAGGTGAGCGCTTCACGGATGTTCAAGGGGGGCTCCTCACCACAGGTTCTGGAGCCCGGAGCCAATACCAGCGTCCCACGGATTCGGCAAGCGCCCGCCACGCCGCAGAACCGCTATTCCCGGGGCGCGGCCTGAAAGGGGCCCGTCGTTCGCGCCCTCAGGGGTGGCGGTTGCGCAGGCCCAGCGCGTCGATCCGGGCCATCAGCTCCGGTTCCAGGGGCCCGCGCCGTTCCGCCTCCAGGCACTGGTCGAGCTCGGCGATGTTCTTGACTCCAAGGACGACGCTATCGACGCCCGGTATGGCGAGCCCATACCGATGCGCCAGGATCGCCGGGTCCTCGCCGAGCTCCGCGCATAGCGCGCGATAGGGCTCAGCGCGCGCGTAATCGCGGGTCTCGGGATGGTTGGGCGAGGTCGTGCGATCGATCGCAGCGGTCAATGCACCGGCCTGCACCGCGCGGATGCCGAGCACGCCGACACCGCTCTTGACCGCTTCGGCGATGGTCGTGCGCGGGTTCTCGTCTTCGGCGTAGCGTTTCATGCCGCCGGCGCTGTCGAGAATGTTGGTGATGGCCTGGACCACGGCCGGCCGCGGCGCGTAGTGGAGCGCCTTGACGATCATCGGCGGGATGCCGGTGCCGGTAATGCCCCAGTGCCGGCATTTGCCCGCGGCCTTCAGCTTTTCCATTGCCGGAACGACGTCGTTCACATAGCTCGACCAGCGCGTGGCAAACGCATCCTGCCGGTCGGCATTGCGCTGGTAGACGTAATCGTCCGCGCAGATATTGCTATGCAGGAAGAACACCTCGACATGATCGAGGCCCATATTGGCCAGGCTGACGTCGAGTGACTGCGTCAGGCGCGCCTCGGCTTCGCCGGCTGGCGGCGTGCCGAGCTGGGACTTGGTGGTGATGCGCACGCCGTCCGGAAGCCTGCCGCCAAAGGCCTTGAAGACCATCGCCTCGCAGGTGCCATACATCGGGGCAGTGTCGAGGAGCGTGATCCCGGCGTCGACCGCATGGTGGAGCGTCGCGACCGCCTCGTCCGCCGTGGTTTCACCCCAGCCCTGGCCGATGCCGCCGCCGCCAAGCGTCAACCGGCTGACGGTCCCCACAGGCCCCAACATTGCTGATTGCATGGCGTACCTTCCTCCAATCCGAGAGACGGCGTCGCACGCAGCGCCGCCGGTTGTTATTCTTCCTCGTCCGGATAGGGGCCTTTGCCGCCCTCGGCGATGAAGCGGTCGATATGGGCGCTCAGGACCGGCAGCGGCACCGAGCCCAGCGCCAGCACCATGTCGTGGAATGCGCGGATGTTGAATTTGGGGCCCAGCGCCTTTTCCGCCTTGGCCCGGCCCTCGCGGATCGCCATCGCGCCCAGATAATAGCTCAGCGCCTGCCCGGGCCAGGAAATGTAGCGATCGACCTCGGTCTCGACCTCGTGTTTGGGCAGGGTCGTGTATTTAAGCAGGTAATCGACGGCCCGCTGGCGCGACCAGCCCTCCGAGTGGATGCCGGTATCGACCACCAGCCGCGCCGCGCGCCAGATCTGCCAGCCCAGCATGCCGAAGCGGTCGTAAGGGGTTTCGTACATCCCCATTTCCTGACCCAGCCATTCGCAATAGACGGCCCAGCCCTCGCCATAGGCGGAGATATAAGTGTAGCGGCGGAAATCGGGCAGCGCGGTGTCTTCCATCGCCAGCGGTATCTGGAAGGCATGGCCCGGCGCCGATTCATGCAGCGTCAGCGCCGTCAGATTGTAAAGCGGGCGGTGTTTGAGATCGTAGGTGTTGAGCAGGAAGACGCCGGGCCCGCCGCGGCCCGAGGTGTAGAAGGGCGCGATATCCGGCGGCACCGGCTTGATGGTGAAGCGCGAGCGCGGCAGGCGGCCGAAATATTGCGCGGCCTTGCCGTCGAAGACTTTCGCGATCCAGGCAGCATCATTGAGCAGCTCCTGCGGCGTCTTCGCGTAGAATTTCGGATCGGTGCGCAGATAACGCAGGAAGGCGGCGAAACTGCCCTTGAAGCCGGTGCTTTTCATCACCGCGATCATCTGGGCGTGCAGCTTGGCAACTTGCCGGAGACCGATCTTGTGGATCTGGGCCGGCGTCAGATCGAGGGTCGTGTATTCCTCGATCTGCGATTGGTAATAGGCCTTGCCATTCGGCAGATCGTCGGCCGCCAGCGTGGTGCGCGCGCCGGGCACATAGGTGTGCGTCCAGAATTTGAGCAACCGCGCATAGGCCGGCTGCACATCCTTCGCGATCACAGCCACCGCTTCGGCGCGCAGCTTTGCCTGTTCGCCCGCCGGGACCGTCGCCAGCATATGCTTGAAGGGCGTGTAGAACAGGCTGTCCTTCGGCTTGGCGTTGGCGACGGCGGCGATGGAATGGGCCCGGTTTGCGATCGTCACCTTCGGCGGCGTAAAGCCGCGTGCGAGGCCCGCGCGCATATTCGCGATCTCTTCCGCGAAATAGCGCGGTACGTCGCGCATCTGCGCGATCCAGTTCCTGTAGTCTTGCGCAGAGCGGAACGGCGCGCGCGCCGTGTAGCCGAGATCGGACCAGAAGCTCGAATCCGAATTGGCCGGCATCTGATATTGCTTGAAGCGCTGATCGTTAATCAGCGTCCGGATCTGCGGCTTGTAGACGTCGTAATTGATCTGGCTCTTCGCGGATAGCTGCGCAGTGGCAATGGTGTTCAGCGACGCCATCACCTTGCGCCAATAGGCCAGCTGCATGGCCTTGCGTCTTCGCGTCGACACGCGGCAGGTGATCCTCGACCGGCGCATTGGCCTTCGGGTTCTCGGCGAATTGCGCCATGCGCCAATGCCATTCGCGCGTGGTGAGCGCCTTGAAACGCGCATCGGCCGTGCTTTGCGCCTGCGCACAGGTCACGGACAGAAGTGCCGCGGCGCAGGCCGCGCCGGCAATGAATGTGCGCATCACGATACCCCCTGGACGCGCCGCGCAGAGACACGGCGCCAATGCTCAGGCGCCATCCTAGCGGACGCGCGTCAGGACGCGGAACCCGCCGCCCGTCACTTGCGCGTGAATTTAATCACGGGATGTGCCCTTGAAACCGGTCGCGACCAGATAGAGCTCGACCGATTCGGCGCGGCGACGCCGGCGGCTTCACATGCTTGACCACCGAGAAGTGCTGCTTGATCCGCGTCAGCAGATCGCCCGCGGCCCCGCCCTGGAACACCTTGCCGATGAAGGCGCCGCCGGGCTTGAGCGTATCCTCGGCCACATCCAGCGCCGCCTCGATCAGCGCCACTGTGCGCAAATGGTCGGTGGCGCGATGGCCGGTGGTGGCCGCCGCCATATCCGACAGGACGACATCGGCCGGCCCGCCCAGCGCCGCCTTGAGCCGGTCCGGCGTCTCGGCGTCGAGAAGATCGGCGACCATCAGCTCGGCGCCGGCGATCGGCTCCATCTCCAGAATGTCGGCGCCGACGATTATGCCGCTGGGGCCGATGCGCTCGGCCGCCACCTGCACCCAGCCGCCCGGAGCCGCGCCCAGATCGAGCACGCGCGCGCCCTTCTTCAGCACATGGAACTTGTCGTCGAGCTCGACCAGCTTGAAGGCGGCGCGGCTGCGATAGCCCTTGGACTTCGCCGCCCGCACATAGGGATCGTTGAGCTGGCGTTCGAGCCAGCGCTGCGAGGAGACCTTGCGGCCGCGCGCTGTCTTCAGCTTGACCTTCAGCCCGTCTTCGCCGCGGCCCGAGCTGCCGCGTTTTTTGTCCTTCGGTGTCTTGCCCGTCATGCCTTGCCTGAAGATGCCATCATCAACTCGCGTAGCATGCCTTCGCGCAAACCGCGATCCGCCACGCGCAACTGGCGGCAGGGCCAATGGGCATGGATGGCGCTGAAAATGGCGCAGCCCGCCAGCACCAGATCGGCGCGCTCCGGCCCTACAGGGCCAAGCTTGGTGCGGGCCGCGAGGTCCATCCCCGCCAGCCGGTCGATAATGGCGAGAATGTCGCTGCAGTCGTGCCAGCTCGCATCCACCTTGTCGCGTTCATAGCGGGTCAGGCCCAAGGTCAGCGCGGCCAGCGTCGTCACCGTGCCGGAGGTACCCAGAAGATGATGCGTTTCGGGCGCGAAATGCCCCTGCGCCGCCATCTCGGCGGCGACACCGGCAAAGACCGGCATCAAGGCCTCGCGGATGGCGGCAAAGGCGTCCGGGCTCGCCATGGGCTTCGGCCAGGCCCACCACGCCCGCCGGAACCGAGGTGGCAAAGACGGGTGCCTCGCGGCCGGCCTCGAGCCAGATGAGTTCGGTCGAGCCGCCGCCGATATCGAACACCAGCGCGCCGTCGTAATCGTGCCCCAGAAGCGGCGCGCAGCCGACCGCGGCCAGCCGCGCTTCCTCCTCGGGGGTGATGATGTCGAGCTCGATGCCGGCCGCCTCGCGCACACGCGCCAGCAGCACATCGGCATTGGACGCCCTGCGGCAGGCCTCGGTGGCGATGGCCCGGAGCCGCACGCCGGGATGGCGGCGGATGCGCTCGGCACAGATGATGAGGGCATCCACGGCCCGCGTGATTGCGGCCTCGGCCAGAAGGCCCGTCTGCGCCACGCCCTCGCCCAGCCGCACGGCACGGGAGAAGGATTCGATCACCCGGAAGCGCCCACCACGGGTCGGGACCGCGATCAGCAGACGGCAATTGTTGGACCCCAGATCGATCGCCGCCAGCACAGACTGACTGTGCCGCCGCCGGCGCTTGCGGGCGGGAGAGCGCGATTTGGACGCGCCGGAATGCGGCTGGACGGCTTCCATGGGACCGGCGCGAAACAGGATGGTTGCAGGCCAAGGCTAGCACAGCCGGAGCCCGCCCGGGCCAGGCTTCCCACCCCGACAACCAGAATGCCGCGGCTGCGCCCGCCGGCGGGGACCGGCGGCGCGGAGAGAATGGAATTGACGGCTTGAATCGGCGGGATGGCTGGTCTAAACGGGCCGCCCGGGCGCCAAGGCCCCGGCCGTTGGGGGATCGTCTAACGGTAGGACAGCGGACTCTGACTCCGCCAGTCTAGGTTCGAATCCTAGTCCCCCAGCCAACCAGTCTGCTCCGAGCAGGGCATTCTCCGGTCGCCCAAACTAAGCCCGATATTTCAAAGGCATGTGGCGTGCAAATTCACAGTCTAGCTGGAAGCACAGCCCGGAAATCATGTGAGCCATCGCGCGAAAGCAAAAGGCCCGGTGTCGCCACCGGGCCTTTTCATACTCTGTGCCGTTTGAACGCCGGACTTAGAAGCCTATTCCGCTCATGCCGCCGCCGGTCGTAACCGGGACCGGTTCCCGCAGCACGGACGCAATAGAGACTTCCGGCATGAACTATCCCTTACCAGCTCACTCCGGCGCGGACATAGAGGAACCGGCCGTTGAATCCGAACGGCGAGTAGAATGGGAAGGCGAGCACGCCGCTCCCGTTCTTCGCGGCCGGAAGTGCGTCGGGGTAGACGTCGAACAGATTGTTCGCGCCGACCGCGAAGGTCAGGTTGTCCATCGCCTTGTACCGGACTTCGAGATCCGTGATCGTATGGCTCCCGACGGGATTGTCGGCCGCTGCCGTCGTGCCGGGCTGTACCACATTGCCGTAATGGGTGAGCCGAGCGGTGGCACCGAAGTTGCCGCGCGACCAAACCACCGAACCGGTTACCTTCTGACGGGGCGTTCCTTCTTCCAGCGTCAGGATGCGGCTGCGGGAGTAGAGCGTCGGTGCCGGATTAAGCGCCGACGTGGTCGTGGGAACCTTGGTCACATCCACATTGTTGATATTGCCGGCAAGGGTGAAATCGAAGAGCCCAGCATTATCGGTATTGAGCCTGTAGCTCGCGACAAGATCGATACCCTTGGTCGTGGTGGAAACGCCGTTGATAAAGAAGCGTGCGGCTTTGACGCTGTAGGGCGCCAGGAGATTGCCGACAGCGGCGCTGAACGAGGAACTGATATTCTCGGACAGAGCGAGCTGGTCGCGAACATGAATCTCATAGCCGTCGAGAGTGACGTTGAAGTTGCCCTTGCGGAAGACGAAGCCTGCCGACAAGTTCGTCGACTTCTCCGGCTGGAGCGCCTTACCACCCAGTGCTGCAGCCACCGCCGACGTCGACGGGAAGGTGCCCGTGAGGATGACGTTGTTGTTCTGGATAACGGAGGCAATCGAGGTGAAGTACCCCTGCTGCAGCGAGGGCGCGCGGAAGCCGGTCGAGGCAGCACCGCGGATCGCGAAGTTCGGCGTGAAGTCGTAACGCGCCGACACCTTCCCGGTCGCCGTCGTCCCGAAGTCCGAATAGTCCTCGCCGCGACCAGCGAGACCGACCTGGAGCTTGTCTGTCACCCGCGCTTCCAGGTCAAAATAGAGCGATTCATTCCCGCGATCCACCGAGACATTGTTCGCCGGCGAAAAGCCCGGGAACCCCTGCGCGCCGCTTCCGGTATAGCTGCTCAGATCGCCCGCTCTGAGATCATAGGTCTCGCGCCGGCCTTCCAGGCCGAAGGCAACTGTGAGCGACTTGAACACGTCGAATTGCTTCGAGACATCAAGATTTCCGACGAGCTGGTCGTAGCTCATCTTCCCATCGTAGAAGCTCTTCGGTGTGCCCGTGCCAAGGCTGTAATTGGCCGAATGCAGCGTATCGAGCTCGATTTCGTTGCGTCCATAGCTGAGGTCGACGTTGACCGCCCAGTCGTCGATCTCCCCTTTCGCGCCGCCGGTGAACGTCATGTCCACCGACTTGCTCTGGATGAGCGGCAGGAAGCCGTTGGGATAGACTGAGGCGAGCCCGTTCGCAGCAACGCTGGACGGGATACGGGGGAAGGCCGCCGACTTGCTGTCGCGATTTTGATAGCCGGCCCATCCATACAGCTGCCAGTTCCCGCCGATCGGCTTGCCGGCGTTGGCGTAAAAGGAATAGGCACCGACCTCTGGGTCGCCATAGCGGCTATCGACCGCCGGGACAGCCAAGCGCGGGTCGAAATCGCCGCGGCTGGTCGGGTTGCGGTGCGTGTACTCGCCGGAGATGGTCAGGAAGCCATCGTCGCCCAGGTTCAGGCCCTGCCATCCTCCAACCGTCACCACACCTTCGCCCGTGACATGGCGGTGGTCGCGCGCGGCGTTCACGTCGGTATTGTAGAAGCCGTAGGTCACGTTCGCGGCGCCGCCGGTATTGGCCTGACGCAGACGCAAGTTCACGACGCCGGCGATGGCGTCGGAGCCGTACAGCGCCGAAGCGCCGTCGCGCAGCACCTCGATCAATTCCAGCGCCTCGGACGGAATCGTATTGAGGTCGACCGCCGACGAACCGCGCCCGACGGATGAGTTGATGTTGAGCAGCGCGGAGCTATGCCCGCGCACGCTATTGATGAGCACCAGCGTCTGGTCCGGCGACATGCCGCGCAACGTGGCCGGGCGGATCGCGTCGGTGGCATCAGTCACGGACGGGCGCGGAAAATCGATCGAAGGCTCCAGGTTCGCGAGCGCGGTGGCGACTTCGGTCGTGCCCTGTTCCTTGAGCATCTTGCTGGTGATGACGTCGACGGGTGAGACAGTATCGAGACGCGAGCGGGTTTCACCCCGCATGCCGGTCACGACAACCTCTTCCACATAGCCGCCTGCGCTCTTCTGCGCCGTAGCGTTTGTTCCTGCGTCCTGCGCCTGGGCCGGCTGCGCGCCAGCCAAGCATACGACGGACAAGCCGACGACCGCTGCCGATGCGAGCAGTGCGGTCCTCCTAAGCGATTTTGAATTCTGAAGCATGCGAAATCCCCTCTCTCATGCACAAGATCATTAGCGTTTTGTCATATGACATCCATTGACCGCAATTACAATCGGGCCCGAGCCACCGCTACGGAGTAAGGCAGACGCCATACTTCGTTGTGCTCAGGATGTATTCGAAAGGCTGAGAATTATGGTGGCATCAAAACAGACAAATGCTTCCAAGAAAGATGAAGCGACATGTCGAAGCCTACCCAACCCCGAACGATGCTCACAACTTCGTGAGTGGAGCATCCACCTGTCCAAGAAGGCCACTCAGGAGGGCGTCGTAGTATTTGAGAAAGACCCACGAAGTCGATGAAATGCCAAGATTCCAGCCCTGCTTAATCAACAGTACCAGCGATGAGCTGCCCCAGCGCCGCCAAACGCCCGCGTCACCTTCATTGGCCTTCCGGACACATTAATATCCTTCCCGGGGTTTCCGCATTTGAAGTGGGGCGGGAAATTCCGGGCCAAGTGTTCTTTGCAGTGGGTACTACTCTTGGATGCCACCGTCGCGCCGAACCTGCGAATGCATCCGGAAATAGGGGACTTTCATCCGCCGCTTGGAGCCCCTAGTCCAGAATCCAATCAGCGCCGCATTATGGGGCCGGTTCACCCGCCGAGCGCGTTACTTCCCTGTCGTCTCAGCGATCGCCGCATTGGCCGTCAGGATATAGGACGAGGCAGCCGCCACCGTGGATTCGTTCTCGAACCACAGGAACGGCCAATGCACCTTCTGCTCAGGAAAGTCGGGCTTGATGATGAGCACGCCCGGCACTATGGCGCCCGGAACGAAGGAGTAATCGGCCCGGTTGTGTGTGTAGTCGATCAATTTGGACTTTGTGCCAATGGTCGATACCAGCGACAGATTGGTTGCCGGATGGCGGCCCAGAACGTAATCGATCGCGGCGAGCGTGTATTGCGGGCCGATGATGTTCGGGAACGCCTTGTGCAACAGATACATGTTGGTGCCGAAGGCCGTGACCTGCCCTGAACCCGCCCAGGTGCCCAACGCAACCGGAACGCCGAACGGCGTCTTGGCCAGTTCCGCATCAATAGCCGGCTTTTCGTCCCTCACGATCTGGGCAAGTTGAGCGCGGTAATCACCATCCATGAACGGAATGGCGCGCACGGCGCTGGCGCACAGCCACGCGAAGTTCTTTTTGATGGCGGGCATCAGTTTTTTGAGTTTGGCGGTGTAGATCGGATCGCCCTTGGTCGCGAGGATCAATTCCACCGTCGCCGGCACTGCGGCCAAATCGAGGTTGTGGGCATTCCATTCGCCGCGTGAGGGCCTGTTCAGCCTGTCGCCCGGATTTTGCTGATGCGCCCACAACACTTTCGCGGCCGCCAAGGCTTTGGTCGCCAGGCCCGGATCGATGGCGCCGAGCACGCGCGACGCGGCGGCCAACCCACCGGCGACGGCATAGTCATTGGCCGGCACATCGGAGGTGAAGGCCCAGCGGTCGTCGGGCTTGCCCGAATACACACCGTTATTCTCGTCGGGGCCCATCTTCGGATCGTAGATCATGCGATCGGTCTGCGAGCCTGCATCGCCAAGATGAGTATATTGCTTGAGCGACGGCGAGACGATGCCGACGATGGCATGGCCGAAAACCTTGTATTGCGCGAGCAATTGCAAGACGCCGTGGCGGATCTGCTGCAACGCATCGGGCACGCCGTCGGGCCGGCGGATTTGCGCCGCGTGGGCCTTTTCGTCGATCGTGTCCTCGTCCCAGTTCAGCCCGAACAGTTCGCGCCCCCAGACCAGGTCGCGAACAACTTCGGCGTTTTGCGGTGTCTGGATGTCGAAATCGCCGGCATCCTGCCAGCCGCCGACATTGAGGCCGGGGATATGCTCGCCGGGCTTGAAGGGTGAATCCAGATGCGGGCCCATGCTGTAGCCATCGAAGTGGCCGATATTGGGCGGCGCCTGGCGCGCATCGTCCATATGCGAAAGGCCTTCCCAGGTCCGATATTGTTCCTGAACGGACATATGATCCATCTGCTCGGCGATATAGGTGTCGAGCGAGGGCTGCCAGATATGCGCATAGGCATCCTTGGCGATACGGAACGGATCGAAGCGGTGTCCTGCATAGGAAATGGCGTAGAGGCCGGGCGTGCGCACGCTCGAAAAATCGAACGTGGCATAGTCGTAGCGCATCCACTTGCCCCACGGCTTGATGGTGCTCTTGAATGCGACCGTCTCCTTGCCATCGGCATTGATCTTCAACAGTTCGATCGCACCGGGCGCTTTCATGTTCGGATCGAGTTCGATGATCGCGACCTTTGAGCGATCCGGGGTGTAACCCGCCTGATTGAAAGAGACGACGGGTTTGCGCACCCAACCCTTGATGACGTTCGGACGTATATGCCAGACGATCGCGTTCTTCGTCTTCCCGGCAGGGATCAGCGCGCGCACCACGAACCAGCCATTCTGGGCGCGGTTCCGCGCATCGTAGAGCGAAAGCGGTGCACCGGCAGATGTGATGGTCACGCGCGTGTCGGGATCGGCCGGCGACAACACGATGGTCTTGCCGCCCGAGGCCAACGGCATCGGATCGCCCGAACCGTCCTTCGCCATGGGTCCATCCGGATTGCGCGGGAAGACGCCCGTGGCATCACCCAGGATATAGGTCTTGCCGAAATAGGCGGTGGGCAGGAAATCCATATTGAAGCCCGCCTTGCCGACGAGCTTGGCCGGCAGCGGTTTGTCGAGATCGACCGCGACGCGAAAACCCGTACCCTCCGGCGTGAGGACAACGCGATAGCTCAGCAGATGATTGGGAAATGCGCTGGTCACAGTGATTTGATCGGGTCCGGGGCCACGCTCGCGTTTGACGAAGAGCGGGACCGGATTCCATTGCTCCGGCGTGGGGCTAAGGCGCACCGCCCCATCGGTCGCAATGCGATCGCCATGCAGGATGATCTGGATGCCCGCATTCTTCTCGTCGCGGAACACAGGGTGGAAATGCATCTGGTCCGCGATGACGCTGAGACCCTGCATTTCCAGCGTCTCGTTCGGGCTCACCGTGAGCCCCGGTGCGGCGGCCGCGAGGCAAGGTTGAATGAGCAAGGCTGCAGCAAACCACACGACCCGCATGACGTCCCTCCAGATTGGTAGCGCTATCATTTTCAGAGACTGTGCGGCAATCCGCGCTGGGATTCAAGCCCTACGCGCCTCCCTGGAGATACGAATTACCCCCGCGACGGGAGTGATTGCAGCAGAGCCTGGCAACCGGCGACGGCCTGACGTGTCGGCTCGACCACGATGCAGCGCATATCGTCGCTCTCAGTGTGATGGAAGCGGTGGCAACCGAAAAAGCCGGCGACCGTTTTGTATCCGGCTTCGTGAACCGGCGTGAGTTCGCCGGCCGTAAACCGGCTGGTCGAATAGGGGGCATCGATGCCCACCTGCCCTGCAAAGGCACGCTTGGCCACATCCAACATGTTCGGGCTCACGACGAGATAGCGCTGCGGATCCGCATCCGGCAGCGGCAGCATGGGCGGAATCAATTCGTGCCAGTCCCGCGCGGCGACGGCCGCGCCAAGCGCAAGCCACATCGCGGTCTTTTCAGGCAGAGGAGCGACGGCCCGGATGGATCGATCGGCGCCCAGATATTCATATTCATGCGCACTGTTGGCGATGAAGCAGAGATTGTAGGCGTCCAGTGCTTTGGGCGCCCAGCGCGCCAGCGCCAGCCATGCGGCAACGCCAGGACCGCGCTCACCGGCGCAAACGAACCAGCCCGAACGCGGCGTCGATATCACGACCCAGTCGGACTTGCCGCGATCCAGACGGCCGACAAGATTAAAGGCATCGCGCCTGCCGCCCTTGCCTGTCATGACAAGCGTGCCGCTCTCGCCGCGCATCGCAGCGGCGCGGAACGGCGTTGCATGTTTCGGTGCCAGCACTGCCGTAGGCACATCGAACATCGGCTTGTTGCCGTCGGTGTTGAGAGCGATGGCCTCACCGGTTGGACCATTGGTGATGAGCACGGCCGCGCGCGCGCCTTTCGCGATGGCAGCATGCACACCTTCGCGGACAGGCTTCTCCAGCGCAGAGGAATGACGCCAGGACGGCAGATCAATCAGGGCAATCGCGCCTGAGAGCGACTGCTCCGGCGGAATATACGGATCAACGCGAACGAAGCGACCCGTAACGCCTGCTTCACCTGTGGGGACGACGATGGCCTGCGGAATTACGGGTGCAGCGTGGCTTCCCATTGTCAGTTCGGCACGGTGCGGATTGAAGAAAGGCACGGACACGGTCTCCCGCGCGACCTTGAAGCCTTGGCCTTTCAATTCCGCTTCCAGCCATTCGCCACAGGCATTGTCGCCGGGACCACCGGATGCCTTTATGCCGAAACCGACATAACGCTGCAGATCCCGATGAACGCTGTCCGGCGCAACGCCGGCGAGGCTGTCGGAAACAGGCGCAAACCCGGCAGCCAGCCCACTCGTCGCCAACACTTGCCGACGCGTCGGTCCATTCACAGTTTCGGCCATTCCTTCTTCCTCCCATTCGGCGTGGCACGAATGGCCACGCGCGACGATTGTCTCGTGCGATGATAGACGAGTTGACACTTCAATGCTTTGACACGTCTGCCAACTATTTCATTTCAAACTCCGATATATCTTGACAGCTTCGCGAACGACGAAGAAGGATCGCCGCAACCAAACGGGGAGCGAACCGCAGATGTCGAAGGCGATAACTCGAATTGCATTGACGGCGGCGGTTTCGCTCTGCGTTGCAGGAGGCAGTGTCGCGCTCGCGGCGAAACCGAACCAACCCATAGTCGCGATTTCGCAAGGCACATTGGCCGGACGGCTCGGCGCGAACGGCGTGGAAACGTTCAAGGGCATTCCTTACGCCAAACCGCCTCTCGGCGATTTGCGATGGAAGGCCCCGGTCACCGCCGCCCCCTGGAAAGGCCTGCGCGACGCGTCGGCGTTCGGCGCGAGCTGCATCCAGCCCAACTATCCCCCGAACAGCGTCTATGCCGACAATCCGGCGACGATGAGCGAGGACTGCCTGACGCTCAACATCTGGACGCCGCCGAACGCCCACAAGGCGCCCGTCATCGTCTGGATTTATGGCGGCTCGCTCACGGTCGGCGGCAGTGCGGAGCCGATGTATGACGGCGGCAAATTCGCCGGGCATGGCGTCGTGTTCGTGTCGTTCAATTACCGGCTCGGACCGCTGGGCTGGCTGGCGCTGCCGGCGCTGAGCAAGGAGTCGCCGCATGGCGTCTCCGGCAATTATGGCCTGCTCGACCAGATCGCGGCGCTCAAATGGGTGCGCGAGAACATCACAGCCTTTGGCGGCGACCCCGACAACGTCACCATCATGGGGGAATCGGCGGGTGCGCTCAGCGTGACCTATCTGCTGTCGAGCCCGTTGGCCCGCGGCCTGTTCCAGAAAGCCATTGCGGAAAGCCCGAACATGCGCTCCTTCCCGGAGCTCAAGCGCGCCGATCACGGCCTGCCCTCCGCCGAAGAGATCGGACTGAAGGTGCAAAAGGCTGCCGGCGCGGCCAATCTCAAGGCCTTGCGTGCGATGAGCCCCAAGGCCCTGACCATCGCCGCGTTCCGGGCAAGGTTTCGCCCGGAGGGGACGATCGACGGCTATGCGCTGCCGCATCAGATCGTGGAGATTTTCGATCGGGGCGAACGAGGCGCATGTGCCCCTGATCGCCGGCTTCAACAGCGGCGAGATCCAGACATTGCGCGCGGGCTTGCCGACCCCGCCGGCCACGCATGCGGCCTATGTCCGCGAAATCCGAAAGCGCTATGGCGAGCTGGCGCCCGCGTTCCTGAAGCTTTATCCGGGCGACAATATCGAGGCCAGTATGCTGGCGACCGTCCGCGATGCGCTCTTCGGTTGGGCCGCTGAGCGGATGGTGCGCAAGGAGGAGGCTGCGGGCGTGCCGTCCTACCTTTACCTGTTCGATCACGATTACCGCGCCGCGCGCGAGCGGGGTTTGCGCGCCTTCCATGCCAGCGAATTGCCGTTCGTCTTCGGCCATGTTGGACCGAAAGCAAAGCTGCCGGTGAACTGGCCGCGCCCGGAAGGGCCCGAGGACATCGCGCTGTCGGACGCGATGATGAATTACTGGACATCCTTCGCGCGGACGGGCGTTCCCGCTGCGCCCGGTCATCCCGGCTGGCCGCGCTTTGCGCCCGGCAAGCACTATATGCTGTTCGGCGACAAGCCCGTGGCGTCGACCGATCCCTATCCCGGCATGTACCGGCTGAACGAAGAAGTGGTGTCGCAACGGCGCCGGGCCGGCGACCAGCAATGGTTCTTCAACGTCGGTGTGGCTGCGCCCGTACCCCATGAGTGAATTCTAGGGGCAAGATATTCACTCACACAATAATGAAATTGACAGAGCCGGCGCCCCGACCGCATAGTTCCCAAAAGAGCGAGATAGCAATAACGCCCTTGGGGGGAGCGCCGGTGAAGACGATGGCCATCGTGCCCAGAACGACGCTGGCCCGTGCGCCGCATCGAACCGCCCTTCCCCCTTCCCCCACCCGGCAGAGGCGCTGAGCGATGGAAGCGCCTGCAACAGCGGCCGAGATCCCCGCCGCAGCCGGTGCCCTGCCGGCAGTCCCCGGCAAGCGCGCCTGGGTCGTGCTCTGGATGTTGTGCTTCGTCTATGTGCTGAACTTTCTCGACCGGCAGCTCTTCTCGATCCTCGCCAAACCGATCCAGGACAGCCTGCACATCTCCGACGGCCAGCTCGGCCTGATCGGCGGACTCTATTTCGGGATATTCTACACCTTCATCTCCATTCCCGTGGGCTGGATCGCCGACAAGACCAACCGGGTCTGGGTGCTGACGCTCGCCTGCGCGATCTGGAGCGGCGCGACGATGGCCTGCGGCCTTGCCATGACCTACGCCCAGCTTGCCGCCGCGCGGATGACCGTAGGCTTCGGTGAGGCCGGCGGTGTCCCGCCCTCCTACGCAATCATCTCCGACTATTTCCCCTCCGGCCGCCGCGGCACGGCGCTCGGCATCTACAATCTCGGCCCCCCGATCGGGGCAGCGTTGGGTGTCGCATTCGGGGCCTCAATCGCTGCCGTCTATAGCTGGCGCGACGCCTTTATCGTTCTCGGGGCGGCCGGCGTGCTTGCAGCGGTGTCGATCATCGTGATCGTGCGCGAGCCGCGCCGCGGCGGACTCGATCATCCTGCGGCCGACGCCCATGCCATTGCGGAAGCGGCATCCAGCTTCGGCCAAACGATCAAGATGTTCTTCGGGCGACCATCGCTAGTGCTGGCCGCAGTCGCCAGCGGCGTGACGCAGATCATCACCTATGGCGCGGGGAATTTCACAACGCTCTTCCTGATGCGCGAAAAGGGCATGACCCTCGAGGAGGTGGCCCTCTATATCGCGCTGGTCATCGGCATCGGCATGACGGCAGGGATGTTCGTTTCGGGCCGCATCATCGACCGTTTCACCCGTCGCTCGAAACAGGCCTATGCCTTGATTCCGGCCGCTTCGCTGGCGCTCGCTATCCCTTTCTATCTGGCCTTCGTCTGGGCGCCGTCCTGGCAACTGGCGACCGTCTTTCTGATTGGCCCATTCTTCCTCAACTATTTCTACCTGTCGTCATCGGTGACGCTGGTGCAGGAAGAAGTCCGTCCCGATCAGCGCGTCATGTCGGGCGCCTTGCTTCTGCTGATCATGAACCTCACCGGCATGGGGCTGGGGCCGACATTTGTCGGCGAGGTCAGCGATCTCTTCCACGCCAGCCATCCGCATCATTCCCTGCAGATCGCATTCTATCTTCTCACGCCATGCTACCTGATCGCGATCGGGCTATTCCTCTGGCTGGCGCGGGTGCTGCGAAACGAAAGCCAATAGGGGCTCGCCATGGCTAACATTCGTCGTCTCCTCATCTCATTCGCGGCAACGCTGTGTCTTGCCGCGCCTGCTGCTTCTGCCGCTCCCGCCGCCAGCACCCCGGTCGTGGATGCGCCCGCAGGGCAGCTGACGGGAGAGACGGAAGGCCGCTTGCATGTCTTCAAGGGCGTCCCCTACGCCGTGCCGCCTGTGGGCTCGCTGCGCTGGCAGCCACCGCAGCCCTTGCCGCGATGGCAGGGCGTCAAGACCGCAACGGCATTCGGGCCCGAATGCGTCCAGCCGAGATCGCGGGTGAAAAGCATCTACACCGGGGCCCCGGTGCCGATGAGCGAGGATTGCCTGACGCTCAACATCTGGGCGCCGGCCCATGCGCACAACGCGCCGGTCTTCTTCTGGATCTATGGCGGCGCATTGTGGGGCGGAGCGAACCGAGATCCTGTTTATAACGGCACAAGGCTGGCCCAGCAGGGTCTTGTGGTGGTGACGATCAATTACCGGCTCGGTGTGCTCGGCTGGCTGGCGCATCCTGCGCTCAGCGCGGAATCGCCGCTCCACATCTCGGGCAATTACGGCCTTCTCGACCAGATCCGGGCGCTTGATTGGGTCAAGCGCAACATCGCGGCCTTTGGCGGCGATCCGTCCAATGTGACGATTGCCGGCAAGTCGGCGGGCGGCCTCAGCGTGATGTATCTGATGGCGTCGCCCGAGGCGCGCGGGCTGTTCGCCAAGGCGATCGCCGAAAGCGCCTATATGATTTCGACACCGGCCCTGCGCGGACACAGGTTCGGGCAGATGTCCGCCGAAGCGGAAGGCCTGAAGTTCGCGGCCGCCTTCCACGGCGCGAATATCGCCAGGCTACGCACGATCAGCGCCGATAAGCTCACCGCCATGGCTGCTGCAACGGGCTTTCCGCCCTTCGGAGCGGTCGACGGACATATACTGCCCGGCCAACTCTTCGATATTTTCGGCAAGGGCGAGCAGGCGCATGTGCCGATCCTCGCCGGTTTCAACAGCGGCGAAATCCGTTCACTCAGGATGCTCGCACCGCCCCCACCCAGCAGTCCGGACGTCTATGAGAAAACCATCCGCGCGCGTTATGGCGACCTTGCAGACGCCTTCCTGAAGCTCTACCCGGCAACTCACTTGCAGGAGAGCATCTGGGCCACGACCCGCGATGCGCTTTATGGCTGGACCGCCGAACGGCTTGTCAGGCAGCAGACGGCAATCGGCGAGCCCTCCTACCTCTACTTCTTCGATCACAGCTATCCCGCCGCCGACAAGGCCGGGCTCCACGCATTCCATGGCAGCGAACTGCCTTATGTGTTCGGGACAGCCGATGCCACGCCGCCGCTGTGGCCGAAGATTCCAAACACGCCGGTGGAACAGCGGCTGTCCGATGCGATGATTGCCTATTGGGCCAGCTTTGCGCGAACCGGACGTCCCGAAGCTGCAGGCGCACCGGACTGGCCGGCCTATGGCAAGACCGCCGGCTATATGGACTTCGCGGATAGCCCGCAGCCGTCCCATCATCTTCTGCCCGGCATGTACCGCTTGAACGAGGCGGTCGTCTGCCGGCGCTACGCGGCCGGAGATATTCCCTGGAACTGGAATGTCGGCCTCGTCTCGCCACCGCTTCCGGGCAAGAATGCAGACTGCGAATAGGCGCGCGCTGCGACAACCAGAAAGGCTCAACCGATAGACGAGGCCGCCGCATGAAACTCTCCGATTTCAAATTGACCGAGAGCGATTTCGGAACCTTCGGCCGGGGGCTGCAGCGCCCCGAATGCGTGTGGGCTGACCGCGACGGTATCTGGGTGTCCGATATGCGCGGGGGCGTCGCCCGCGTGCAGGGGGATGCAGATCCGGACCTGCACGGCTCGGGAATCGTCGAGCCCAACGGGTTCAGCCGCCGACCCGATGGCAGCTTTGTGGTTGCCGGGATCGGTGATGGCCGGTTCCATCTCATTTTGCCCAGCGGCGAGACCCGCGTCCTGCTGGACAGCTTCGATGGCAAGCCACTCGGCACGGTGAATTACGCCTGCGCGGACGGGCCGGACCGAATCTGGCTTTCGATGATGACGCGCCTGCCCCGATGGGATGCGGCGCTGACATCCGAGAATGGCGACGGCTACATTTTGCGTGTCGATGGCGATGGCGCGCGATGTGAAATCGTTGCCGATGGCCTGGATCTGACCAATGAAGTGAAGGTCTCACCCGATGGGCGATATCTCTACGCGGCCGAGACCATGGGATGCCGGATCGTGCGCTTCGCGATCAGGCCCGACGGCTCGCTCGGTCAGAGGGAGACGGTCGGGCCCGAAAGCCTAGGCCGAGGCGCACTCCCGGATGGCATCACCTTCGACCCTTTCGGCAATCTCTGGGTCACAATCATCAGCCAGAACGGCCTGACGGTGATCGACAAGCACGGAGAGGCCTATATCGTCTATCGCGACATGAACGAGGCGGCCGTCGAAGCCATGGCTGTCGGAGTTGAGCAGCGCAACGGTGTTGTCGATCACCTTGTGGCCTGTGCATCGGAGAACGGCCCGCTATCGCTGCCGACCAGCATTGCGTTCGGCGGGCCGGATGGCCGCACCGCCTATGTCGGAACCTTGCCGTTGGCGCACCTGCCGACGTTCCGATTGCCGGACGAATTAAAATAAGTGAGAGACGCAACGATGCCCATGCATGATGACGCCCGCAATCCCGTCATGAAAGTCGCAATTGCGGCGGCGACAGGAGCATCTATCGAGTGGTACGATTTCTTTATCTACGGAACTGCCGCGGCTCTGGTCTTCCCAACGCTCTACTTCCCCCAGACGCTAAGCCCCTATGTTGCTCAACTCGCTGCATTCAGCACGTTCGCAGTAGGCTTTCTTGCCAGGCCCGTCGGCGGCGCACTGTTTGGACATTTTGGCGACCGCTTTGGGCGAAAAACCACCCTGGTCATCGCTTTAATGATCATGGGAAGCGCATCCACCCTGATCGGCCTGCTGCCGGGCTATAAGGTCCTTGGCGACCTTGCGCCGCTCCTGCTCGTGATCTTGCGGTTCGTTCAGGGCCTTGCGGTTGGCGGACAATGGGGCGGTGCCGTCCTTCTCGCGGTCGAGAGCGCACCACCAGAGAAGCGAGGATATTTCGGAAGCTTTGCCCAGATCGGCGTGCCGATCGGGCTGGTGCTGGCGAACGCCGTTTTCTATGTCGTCGGCGCATGGCTCGGGCCGGACGCGTTCGAGTCATGGGGCTGGCGGCTGCCATTCCTCCTCAGCATCGTGATCGTCGGCGTCGGGATGTATATTCAGTTCCAACTGGAGGAGACCGCGGAATTCAGCAAGGAGGCGATAGAGCGCGCGCCCGGGGCCGTACCGGTCGAGAAGAAATCTCCCATACTGGATGTGATGGCTGCACACCCGAAGGAGATCGCGCTTGCCGGCGGAGCGTTCATCGCGAACAACATCTGCTTCTATGTCGCGATCACCTATGCCATCGCATATGGAACATCCACGCTGCACCTTCCGAAACAGTTGATGCTTTCGGCTGTGATGATCGGCAGCATAGCCATGATTCCGGCCTTGATGATCTCAGGCTGGTTGTCCGACAAGTGGGGCCGGGTCGGAATATTCATGACCGGCGCTGCTCTGGCAGGCTTGTGGGCGCTTGTATTTTTCCCGCTGATGGACACCGCGTCTTCCATTCTTGTGACGCTTGCGATTACAGTCGAGCTGACGCTGCTAAGCGTGATGTACGGACCGCAAGCAGCTCTCTTTGCCGAATTGTTTCCTGTAAAATTACGGTACTCCGGCGCATCTCTGGGGTATCAGGCGGGAGCTGTTGTCGGCGGCGGCTTTGCGCCGATCATCGCCGCGACATTGCTTGAGGAATTCAATACGAGCTTTGTCTATTGCATTGTATATGCTCGTCGCATGCGCAATCTCCTTCATATCGACCTATCTACTCAGCCGCTCGCCCAATTATGCGCGCCGTGGGAGCGATGCGTAAGTGCGGAGTGAAGGATGCGCGGCCCTTGGCATAGAATAGCGCTGAACGGACGCAGCCCCGAGTTCGCGCACGCCGCGCGCAATAACGCCTTCCGGCGCATTTATTCTCACGGGTAAGCCGGTTGCCTTAGTGAACCGCAGATTCGTTTCGCGGTTCGTTCATCGCTTCGTGAGGATCTTAAATCCGGCGGCCATGAAGTCCGCCATGCGCGCCCGCACGGCCGGAAGGTCATCGGACCGGCAGAGACCGTTCGAGAGGCGGTCGAGGCGACCGCTGCGGGACAGGGAATGCATGAAGCTCCCGGTCACGAAGTGATAGCCCCAGAATATCTCCTCCTCGGGTACATCGGGCAGCGCCTTTTTCAGGATTTTGATCAGCCGCAAAACAACCGGGTCGAAATGCTCGTCGAACATGGCGGCGCCTTCCGGGGTGTTGCTCAATTGCGAGCCGAACGCGCCGTAATTCCTCCAGCCTTCGCCGCCATTGGTGTAGAGATCGAAATCCGTGTCCAGAAAGGCGTGAAGCGCCCCCGCCACAGTCGGCTTCCCGCCGGCCTCCTTTTCATATTTGTCGAGCGCCTTCATCCGGCGGTCGCTGGTCACCTGGGCACGCCGGACGAAGACCTGCTTGAACAGGGCGAACTTATCCTCGAAGTAATAATGCATCAGCGAGGTGTGCACACCGACCTTCTGCGCCACATCGCGCAGGGTCACGCCGTAGAGACCGTGTTTGGAAAACAGGAGTTCGGCGGCGTCCAGGATGCGCTCGAGGGTTTCGGCGCGCTGCTCGGCCTTTGTGCGATGCACCTTCTTGGATGCCACCTTCCGCTTAAGCGCTTTTTTCGCCGGAAGTTTCGCCTTGGTTTGCGCCATCAAACAGACCCCTGCTGCGTGCATCGGACCTCAGATCCCAGCCATCGGCTGGACGGCCCTATCCCGCTCGTCTAGGCCTTTGTGTACTCTGCACGAAGACGATTTTTGTCGATTTTTCCGGTCGATGCCAGCGGCATATGCGCCACCCGAATCACCTGATCCGGAATCCACCAATCGGCGACATTCCCGCGCAGCGCACTCAACAGGGCCTCATCGTCGAGGGTATGACAGTTCTGCGGCTCGACGACAAGAATCGGACGCTCGCCCCATTTCGGATCGGGCTGGCCGATGACCGCGACTTGCCCCACGCCGGGCAGACGACCGACGATGGCTTCGATCTCGGCCGGATTGATCCACTCGCCGCCCGATTTGATGAGGTCCTTGGAGCGGCCGGAGATGGTCAGATTGCCGTCATCGTCGATGCTGGCGAGATCTCCGGTGTCGAAATAGCCGTCATCGTCCAACGTGTCCGTCTCGGCCTTGAAATAGCGATCGACAACGCTCGCTCCCTTCACCTTCAAATGTCCGGTGACATTCCTCTGTTGCCCTAGCGTCACGCCGACGGCATCGGTGAGCCTCAGATCGAGCCCCATCGGCGGCCGACCGGACGCCACCGCCCGCTCGCGCCCCAGCGCAGGGGCGACCGTGCCCAGGGGCGACAGTTCGGTCATTCCCCAACTCGTCTGTACGCGGGCCTGAAGACGCTCTTCCATCCGCCGGATCAGCGAATCCGGACAGGCCGAACCGCCGATGATGACACGCTCGAGAGACGGCACGTCGCCGCCAGTGGCATCGAGATGATCGAGCAGGCCCAGCCACACCGTCTGCACGCCCGCCGCGACTGTCACGCCTTCGTCGCGGATGAGAGCCGCCAGGCGCGCAGCCATCGGTGTGGCGACCGGGCAAGACTATCTTCGCGCCCACCGCGGGCGCCGCAAAGGGAAAGCCCCAGCCATTGGCATGGAACAAGGGCACCGCGACCAAAACGACATCGGCCGCGGTAAGCGCGATCGCGTCTGCCTGAAGCGACGCGAAGCGTATGAAGATAATTTGAGCGATGGGTGTAGAGAACACCCTTTGGCGCGCCCGTTGTGCCCGACGTGTAGCACAGCCCCGCCGGCGCGTTCTCATCGAAACGCGCCCCACGCGGTCTCCGCGCCGAGTTCGCTGCGAGCAGCGCCTCGAATGCGAATGTCTTGCAGCTCCCGTTGAGCTCGGGATCGGCCCCCGAGCGCCATCCAGTTGCACCACCACTTCGATGCATGGACACCGGGCCACCAGCTCGCTCGCCAGATGTGCGAGGCCTTCACCGACAGCCAGCACGCGGTCCTCCGCCTCGTTCACCATCGCCGCGAGATGGGCGATGGTGAGGCGCGGATTGAGCGTGTGGCAGACAAAGCCAGCGCCCATCGCACCGTAATACATCTCGAGATGATGTTGCGTGTTCCAGGCCAGCGTGGCGATCCGGTCGCCGACGCGCAAGCCCAGAGCCGCCAGCGCGCCCGACAGACGATTGCTGCGCGCTCGCAGGGCGGCGTAGCCGATGCGCCCGGCATCCGGCTGTGACCACCTCGCGGTTTCCCCACCACTTGGCGGCGTGATCCAGAAATTTATCGACCGTAAGGGCGTAAGATTGCATGAGCCTGTCGGCGGAATATGAACAAAGAAACGGCCGCCGGTTGCTTCAGCCAACCGGCGGCCAGATAGCTTGACGTTAGAACAATTTCGTCACCCGGATTCCGAACTGGCGCGGCGGACCGGCGTAGAGACCGCCGGAGTTGTTGGACGCCACATACTGCTGATCCGTCAGGTTCGTGCCATAGAGCGTCACGAGCCAGGTTCCCCTATTCCATTCAAGTTGCCCGCCAAGCTGATTGCGCGCACCCAGACGATCGCCCACGGCCGCATTGTCGAAGATGGACGCCCATTGTGTGGATACATGCGCAAAGTTGACGCGCGGGGTCAGCGTGTCACCGTTCCCCAGTTGGAAGACGTACTGGGCGCTGAAATTGTAGGTGACGCTGGGCGCGTAGGTGATCGGATTGCCCTTCACATTGACGCAATAGGGTTGAGCGCCTGACGGGCCCGCCAACGGATCGCAAGAGCCCGTATAGAGAGCGGCGAGGCGCTGGTATCTGGGGTCGATCGCCCAGAAGTTGGCGATCTTGCTCTTGAGCAGGCCGACGCTGGCGGTGAAGGAGAACGCGCCGAAGCTGCCCTGCGTCTCGGCTTCGAGACCATAGTTTACGGTCGCAGAAGGAAGATTGATTTCATACTTATTGAGCGGAGTCACCGGATCAGCGAGCGTGACCTGGAAGCCGTTATACTCGGTGTAGAACGCATTCAACTGCGTACGCATATGGCCGTCGAACCAGGACGAGCGTTTCCAGCCGAGTTCGTAGTCGGTGTCCGTCACCGGTCCGAACGACTGAGGCGTGCCGGCACTTGGTGCGGCGTTCAGACCGCC
This sequence comes from uncultured Pseudomonadota bacterium, assembly GCA_963822185.1. GTDB lineage: Bacteria > Pseudomonadota > Alphaproteobacteria > Micropepsales > Micropepsaceae > Rhizomicrobium. The sequence goes on along the minus strand of CAWGGT010000002.1, from coordinate 166,310 downwards.
GCCCGTGTAGCCGGTCGCGACGAAGGCGTAGAGGTAATCACCTTCATTGACCGACCAGTCGATCGCCGCCTTGTAGGTGAGGTGCGACGAACTCTGGGAGTTATTGTCGATGGCTGGTGTGCCATACGGCGTTCCTCCATAAGACCAGAAGATGGCGTCGTTCTTCGACTTGGTCGTCGTCCAGCGCCCGCCGAGCGACACCGAAACGGCATTGGTGAGCTTGGCCTCAACCTGGCCGAAGGCGGCAAGGTTCCGGTTCGTCGTCTTGCCCTGAAACGTATAGGACCCATACTGATAGAAGTTGGCTGCGCTGGGCGTGGGGTCGGGGAAGCGCGGCCCGACGGTGATGTAGAACTGGTACGGCTTGGTCCAGTCGTAGTCGTTTTCCTGTCCGTACAGGCCAAACACCCAGGTGATCTGCTGGTCGTCCGGCGAAACCAGGTCGAATTCCTGGGAATAGACCGTCTCGCCGACGTTATCGAAGAACAACCAGTTGCTGGTTTGGCCGAAATACGGGAAGTCGCCCGGGTTACCCAGATCCGTGAGGTCGAGATCGGAACGCCAGCGGGTGTTGCCGACATTGTAGTCCGAGATGGACTGCAGCTTGATGCCGTTGCCAAAGGTGTATGCGGCCTTCAGGATTGCGCGCTGCATCCGATCTAAGCGGCCCTGCGGCGCATTCGCACGAATGTGGAAAAGGTTGCTGTCGTGGTAGTTGTTGGGCGTGCCGTAAGGCGCCACCGGAGCGCCGAGGGGCAGAAGCTGCGAATAGGGAACGGCTGGCGCAGCGCCGAAATCCTGATAAAGCGCATCGTATTTGACCGAGACTGTGAGGGCGCTCGTCGGCTGCCACAGGACGCTCAGGCGCCCCGCGCCCACTCTCAAGTCGGCATTGTTGTAGCCCGGCTTGCAGCCGACATATTGATTGCCGGGGCAGGCGTCCGCCGGATTGCTATCAGTAATGGTATAGAAGCTGTCTCGTCTTTCGCCGAAGGCCGAAAGACGTATCGCCAACGTGTCCGAGATTGGAATATTGACCGCACCCTGGACCTGCGCATCATTGTAATTGCCGTATTGAGCCATGGCGTAGCCGTTATAGCCCCCACCAATGGTCGGATCGTTTGTGTTGACGAAGACCGCACCGCCGGTTGCATTCTGGCCCACGAAAGTGCCTTGCGGACCGCGATACACTTGGATGTCCTTGATGTCGTAGAACGGTTCCGCGGTCAAATAGCCCGGGAAGGTGGAGACACCGTCGCGGTACAGGACCACGCCAATCGGCGTCTGAGTGTTGTGCTCACCCTTGCCGATGCCGCGGATGTCGAAGTCGACGCCCTGGCCCAGATCGTTGATCGTCAGATTGGGCGCGATGAACTGCAGCGAATTGACGTTCACAATGTCTTTATTCTGTATGTCGTTGCCGCTCACGACGCTCGCCGTGATCGGCGACGTCATCAGATTTTCGCTCCGGCGTTCAGCGGTCACCACCACTTTCTCGAGAACACCGCTGGACGCGCTGGTAGACGACGAATCCGACGTCGATGCCGTCTGCGCGTAAGCCGCGCTGCAGCAGATCAGTGCCAGAACAGATGTCGACAGGCATAGCGTGCGCCGCATGATATTCCTCCCCTTCCGCCCGCAGGCGATCTAGCGCGCTCTTCGGCGCAGTGTGGGGACGTTGTCAGCGAACCGGCCACTCGTCAATATTCATTCACACGAGGATGAATATCTTTATCGGCATGGTGCTTTCCGGTCACAGGTGCACGTGGCGATTGGCGCCGGCGCGGATTTCTCAACAGATGCAGACGCAAAAGGTTAACGTTCGAGCTGCAGATTTCTTGGGGCGCAGGCAGCCGGAGACCCAACTTCAGGTTGCCTCCTTCACGCCAAATCGAGGGTCTGATCTGCCGAATAAATTTCGAAATTTCGCCCTTCGGCCTCGGCAGCTGCACCATGCAGTACAAAAGAAACGGGATTGCGGCTTGATCGCCGCAATCCCGCTCAGATCCGATATCAGCCGGTCTTAGAACCTGATGTTCAACTGCCCCGTCCACGCTCCGGAGGTGAGGTCGGAACGGCCGACCGTCGTGTCGTAGCGCACGCTCAGCGAGACATCGTCGCTGAGCGCGGCTTGCGCGCCGACCCCCAACTCGCCCCAGGTCCGGCTCCGGGACGCCAGCCCGAAGGTCATCAGCACCGTGGGCGCTTGCGTGAATGCGGTCGTGATACCGCCCGCACCGGACTCGAAATCGTGGACCAGATAGGCATGAACCAGCGGCTTGATCGCGAAGTCGCCGCTCGTGAAGTCGCCAACAGCGTCGAAGCCCACACGGCCCGTGAACGATTTGCGCGCGGCGCTGCGATAGGCCATCGCCGGCGCGCCGCCGGTTTCCGTATAGGCATCGACCGACGAGTCCATCCACTGCAGGCCGGCAGCCGGGGTGATGGTGATGTCCGAGGTCACGAAGGGCATGCCCGCGGACACCCCGAAGCTCGGGCTGGTGCCATGGGTGCTGCCATGCAGGTTGAACGTCGTGGCGCCGGCAACGACGCTGCGGTCGGTCGTGAGGTTCTGCGACCCCGATCCGGCGAAGCCGTCCACGAACCAGCCATCGCCGCTATAGCGGGCATAGGCGACGCCTTGATAGGACGTCGATCCGATCCGTCCCGGGCCCGTAGCGATCTTCGCCGTGCTGTCCGCATAGGAGAAGGCGCCGCCGAAGACGAAGTTGGAACTGGCCTGAACGTCCAGGCCCGCCGCGATCAGATAGCCGTTGATCTTGGCCTTGCCGGCACCGCCGCCGATGGCGACCGAGCCGTCCAGCGAAGAGCCGCTGAAGAAGCCGCTCACGCCCTTTCCGAAGCTTGCCCAGCCGCCGCCGGCCGCCTGGGCGGGGGTGACCGCGACCGGCTGCGCTGCCGCCGCTCCGACATTCTGGCCGAAGGCGAGCACGGCATTGGCATCCGAGAATGGCGACAGATCACGCTGAGCGAGATCGAGCGCACGCGTGTCGACATTGAAGGCCGTGCCACCCGTGCCGGATCCGCCCGTGCCCAGACCCGCCAGATGATTCCAGATCAGGTTCGTGAACCCGCCCATCTGATGCGAGGCGATGGATGGCAGGGAGCGCGCAGTCGTCGGCGCAAGGCCCGCCAAGCGCCTTGGTCAATGCGCCATCCGCCAACGTATCGACGGAATCGTAGATGGTCTTGAGATCGGCGTAGTGGGCCGTTCGCGCGCCATCGAGAGCGGTTGCGATTGTCTTCACATCGGCGCTTGGGTTTGTGAACTGCGACAGGAAGCTTCCAGCCTTCATGGTGACGACGAGGTTCTTCCCGGTTGCCGTGGTCACTTCGCTGACCGAAGGATAGAGCACGCCGGTGACCGTGTCGGGAACACTGGCGAAGGCGCCGGTGACGGTGCTCGCCGTCCCGAATACCGCCGTGTCGCCATAATGCGGCGTCGAGGTCGCCTTGAACGTCACCGTGCCGGCGAGGTTCAGGGCACCGGTCGTGGTGAGCAGATCGGTGCCGCCTGTGCCGGTGTCGATCTCCAGGTTCGATCCGGCGCTCAGCGTCGCAGCACCGGCAACCGTCAGATGACCGGCACTGCCGACCCCCGCACCCGGCGCCAATGCGCCACCACTGGCGACCGTCACGGGCGCAACCGTGCCGTTGCCCTGCAAGGTGCCGCCGTTGCCGACCGTCACGCCGCTGGAGGTGACAATCGAGCCGTCGATTTGCAACGCACCCGCTGCCACCGTCGTGGCGCCCGTATAGGTGCTGGTCGCCGTCAGGATCGTGGTGCCCGTGCCGGCCTGCGTGAGCTGTGCCGGTGCCGGAGATCACACCGCCGAAGCTCGACGTATCCGAGCGATCGAATGCCAATTTGCTATTGTCGTCACATTGGAGGCCAGCGAACCACTCGTCCCGCCATCGCCCAGTTGCAACGTGCCGGCGCTGATCATCGTCCCGCCGGTATAGGTGTTGGCACCGGTCAGGATGAGGGTGCCCGTGCCGGTCTTGTTGAGCCAACCTCCGGCGCCCGAAATCACGCCGCTGACGGTCGTGTCGGTATTGAGGCCGCCCGCCGCCAATGTCTTCGATCCAAGAACGAAGCTGCCCGAACCCGCGATCGATCCGGCATTATGCCAGTGGCGGAGATGCCGGAAATGTCGACCGTGCCGCCGCTCGCCGGTGACGAGCTTGGCCGATCCGGCATCGGCTCACGCCGGTAAAGACGACGCTGCCGAAGCCGTTCGCGGTGATCGTGGCATCGCCCGCGCTCGCCCAGTTGTTGAACTGCAGCGTTCCGGTATTGCCTGTCACGCCGCTGACGACGAAGCTCGGCGCATTGCTGGAATTGTCGACAATGCCGGCCCCGCCGATAATCAGCGACGAGGCGCCATGCGGCCGTGCCGGTGACGTTGATGGTATAGGCCGGCGCGCCGGCGTTGAACTGCAGCGCCGCAACCTGCGTGTTCGCCTTCTGGATATCGATGGTCGGCTGCGTGGTCGTGTTGAACTGCGCCGTATCGGTCGAGGTCGGAACCGTGTTGGTGGTCCAGTTGCCGGCCGTGTTCCAGTCCGACGAACCGGGCGCGGCACTCCACGCAATACTTCCCATCGTGGAGAGCGTCACGAACACGTTGTTCGCATTGTAGCTCACGGTCGGCGCGAAGCCGCCGAAGCTTCCGTTGACGACGACGTCGGTGAAATTGCCGGTCAGACGCGCCGGTCGAATTGATCAGCGTGTAGACCTTGCCGCCCGTATAGGCGCCGGCCGATGGCGCAAGAACAAGATGACCGTTGATCGTCGCCGTTCCGGTCACCAGCAGTTTGTCAGACGATCGATGGGCGACAGCTCGTCCAGATAGGTCGAACCCGCGGCCAGGCGTGAAATTGCCGTTGACGGTGAGCGTGCCGATCGAGTTGCCGGGCGCGACCGTGCCGCCGCTGGCGACCGAGGTCGTCGGCACCGTACCGGTGCCGCCCAGCGTGCCGCCATTGGCCACCGCCACGCCGCTGGAGGACGCGATCGAACCGTTCACCGATAGCGTGCCGGCATTGACGTTGGTCGCGCCGGTATAGGTGCTGGTGCCGGTGAGCGTCGTGTCGCCAGTGCCGGCCTGGATGAAGCTGCCGGTGCCGGAGATCGACGCCTGCGAAGGTATAGGCGTCGGCGCTTGATCGCGAACAACCGTTATCGGTCACGTCTCCGAGGATCGAGCCGCCCGTTCCGCCATTGCCGAGCTGCAGCGTGCCGGCATTGATCGTGGTGCCGCCGGTATAGGTTCCTGCGCCCGTGATCAGCAGCGTGCCGGTGCCATATTTGATCAGCGGCCGGCTGCCGGTGAGCAGAGAGGCATCCGGTGTGGAATCGTTGTTCGCCAGGCCGAACTGCAGCACCGTGGCACTCGAGAAATAGCTGGTCACGTCATAGAGCAGCCAGGCGCCGCGCCCGAAGGTCGCAACGGCCAGAACGTCGACCGTCGGATTGTAGCTCAGGCTGGCTGACGAGCACGTTCGGCAGGCCCGTGCCAAAGAAGCGCCAGCCGGAAAGTACGCCAGTGGAACTGCTGTCGGCAACGGCGATGGGGCTCGTGGACATTGGCGGCATTTTCCAGTTGCCGCCGACCAGTAGAGCGTCGACACCGTTGCTGTTGATGAATCCGACCGCACGCGGGCTGACAAGCCCGCTCGGCAGATTGGACGTCAGCTGTCTGGAAACTCGCGCCCTGATCGGTGGTGCCCCATAGATCGACGCTGTCGGCAACGAAGAAGCGCTGTTGTGTCCGCAGGTCGAATGCCAGCGAGGTGGCGATATTGCCAAGATAATTGTTGAGCGGCGAAAGGCTGCCCGCCGCGTTCGAAGTGCTCATCCAGAGCGAGCCGTCGGACAACCCGGCGAGGAGCGCATTCGTGTTGTCTTTGGTGCCATAGGCCAGGGCGTACGTGCTTTTGCCGTTGCCGCCAAGATTGGTGAGATTAAGCGTGACGCCGGTCGAGTTCGGACCAGGCGCATCGGCGCCCGTCAACGTGTCCTGCGAGATGTAGACTTTATTGCCGCCGATCGCCATCAGCGTGGGATCGATGCTGTTTAGGACAAACGGGGTGGACAGCGGCCATGCCGGCGCGCCGGCGAACGTCACAGACTGGTTGTTGGTGATCTTGCCTGTCGAATCGACGACGACCCGGTTCATTCCCAGATTGTTGGCGGCGAGGTAATAGACGCTTTTGCCGTTCAGCGTTGTATCGTTTACGGACACGTCGAAGCCATCACCGCTCGTGATGTCGCTAAAGACCGTCGAGCCTTTGGCAGTCTGCAGCGAGGCGCCATTGTCCTGTGCGGCGACGCCGACCAGCCCCGCATTCGCGCCGTAGACCGCCTGATAGGCCTCGATCGTCGACATGTTGCCGGCGAGCGATGTCCACGACACCGGCATTGCTCTGCGGCTGCGATCGCGAATAGATCGCGCCATCCGTGGCTAGGATTAGATTGCCGTTTGCATCGAAGGTGATGGCGCGCGAGTCGGCGTGCGCGCTGGACCCGTCGGAAGTGTTAGCACCGGTGATGCTGGTAATCGTGCTGCCTACCGAATCGATGCGATAGGCTGTCACTGTGTACGGTGAGGCACTGATCGTATCGCCCGTCACATAGACATACTTGGTGTTGTTGGGGTCTATGCCGACGGCGAGATTGGTGTTCCCTTGTCCGCCCGTGTTCACGTTTGGGACCGGCAAACTCTGCCATGACCCGCCCGAATCCTTGGACAAGTACACGCCAACCAGCTTGCCGGTCTTCAGGTCGCCCACGACAGCGGCGACCGCCCCGCCCGGCCCAGTGGCGAGGCGGATGAAGGTTTGATCTGTGGTGTTGATAACGCCACCGGCATCGGTGGAGTTGAAGACCCGCGACCAGGTGGCGCCGGTATTGGTGCTGACATAGATCGAGGTCGAGTTCAGGCCCGCGCCTGAGGTGTCGGGTGCTGTCACCGCAGCATAAAGCTTGGTCGTATCGGTGGGGTCTCCGACGATCGAACTCACCGGCCCCAAAGCCAGACCCGATCCCCCCGAAACCTTCGTGAAGGTCGTCCCGCCATCGGTGCTGCGGTACAGCGCGCCGGTGTTGTAACCATTGACCGAGCCGGTCTCATCATAGGTGCCGGCGACGATGGTGTTGCCACGCGCGGCGACCCCCGCGACCGACTGGCCGGCAAAGGTCGTCCCGCCAAGCTGGCTCCAGGTCGTCCCGCCATTTGCGGTGTAGAGCAGGCCTGCCTGCAGGCCACCCTCCGCGCCACCGTTGGAGGTAATGCCGGTACCGGCAATGAGGGTCTGATAGTTGGCATCGGTCGGGTCGGCGGACAGGCTGTCGATCGACAGGGAAATCTGATGGTCGGTCAGCGGCGTCCAGGTCTTGCCGCCGTCAGTCGTGCTCCAGACGCCGCCATTGACCGAACCTGCATAGATGCGGTTGGCATTGGTGGGATCGGTGAGGAGCGAACTGACGGCGCCGGTATAGACGTTCGCGTCCGTGGCGTTGGTCCCGTAATTTACCGGCGCGGGGCCCACATTGGTGAAGTCCCCTGCAAAAGCCGGCATTGCGAGAAAAGCCACGCTGGACAGGAGGATGGCGCGCGTAAGCGCGAGCTTGGACAAGCGTGTCGGATACATTGGGCCCCCTCGGGGCACGGCCACGCGATACCCCTTCATGAAATTCAAAACTATGATGAGTTGCGTGGCGCCGCTACGGACAGCCCTCACTACGACCACACCCTCGATAAGACGCACCTATATGGCGCCGCCGTTTAGCCGATTGTATTTGCAGCGACGCGGCCGATATTATTACCTTGTGGTAATGTACTGTGCATTGCGTCCAAATGTTTGTGCTCAATGCCGCGCTGAGGCCTGCCTTCCTTGGCTGGCGCGAAATAGCGTAAGCTTCGACCGATGATGCATCGCAGCTCAAGGCTGTGCCACGGCCTGACCGGGCTGCTCGCACTTTCCTTCGCGGCCTGTGCGCCGGTCGGTCGCGTACAGGCGGCCGGCCCGCCCAGTCTTAAGCTTGCCGTCACCGGCCTCACCCCCGCCATCCATCAGGGCGCGACGCTCACAATCCGTTGGCGCGCGAGGAATGCCCCCCGTGACGCCAAAGTCTCGCTCTGGGTCCTGAAGATTCTGACGGGTCATCTGATCGGACCGATCGCGTCCGACCTGCCACTATCGGGCTCTTATGCTTGGCGAATTCCATCGGCGAGACCGCGTATTCGCTGTCAGATGGATCGAACGCGCAGCTGCACCGGCAGCATTGCCTCGGGGATGCGCTATGCCATCGTCGCGCGCATGGACATGATCGCCAGTGGCAGCCCACCGGGAATCGCACGGAAGTTGGCGCCCAAGCGGCTCGTCGCCAGTGCCGAGAGTGCCGCGTTCCTGTTGATTGCAACCAATCATGCGCCGGGCAAGTGATTGCCGACGTCTCGACTGGCACATGCTCCCCGCCAAGATCCAATGCCGTCCCTGCAAGACCGCCCCATACAGGGCCGCATCGGCGACATCAATCCCGGCGCCCGCTAGGCCCTTATCGGCGACCGTCGACCCGCGGGTCCGCCACGGTTTTCGCAAGCATGCAGAGCGCGGCATTCCTCATGCTTCTGCTGGTAACCCAAGTCTTACAGTGGAATATAGGCTCCCTTGGGAAGTGTGTTTGGCCCTCGGACCCTGCTAGAATATGTGCTCTGGGGGGACCATGTACCAGGCAGATCCGGATCATCACGCGCGTCGTCAACGGCATCTGCATTCGATTGTGCCGAGCTCGTGGTTTGCGACCAATGAGCTTGCGCCGGCCGAGCGCTTCGAGGCCTGGCGCCAAAGCATGGGTGTCTTCCTCGACCCGAGCCTCGACGATCGCGATGCCGCGACACACTTTGTCGGGGAAATCGAAGGCTATCTTCTGGACGATATCGTGTTCTCGCGGGGACGGGCAAGCGGCCAGAAGTTCGACCGCACGAGCCTCAAGATCGCGCACGATGGCCTCGATCATTACATGATCCAGCTATTCTTCGACGGCCACATGGAAATGAACCTGCACGGCCGTACGATCCGCAATCGCCCGGGACCGATCGTCGGTTTCGATCTCGGCGATGTCATGGACAGTGCCAATTCGGATTTCGACATGCTGTGCGTCATTGTTCCGCGCGCCCGGCTTTCTCCCTTGCTCGCGCGGCCGGATTCGCTCCACGGCCTGATACCCGCTGCGGACGAAGGCTCAGGCCTGTTGCTGGCGAACTATATGCGGACGCTCTATCGCACGGCGCCGATGCTCTCACCGACCGAGGCAAGTGCATCGGCCCACGCGTTGCTGGATTTGATCGCCTCCGCGTTCAACAATGCGGCCATGGGCAAAGACGACGGCTACGAAAGACGGCATCAGTTTCTGCTGTTGCGGGCGCAGCAATTCATTCGAGACAAGCTTGGCTCGCCCGAGCTGTCGCCCGAATATATTGCAGCAAATATCGGCGTGTCCCGCTCGTCTCTCTACCAGGTGTTCGAACCGGTCGGCGGCATTGCCGAATACATACGCGAGCTTCGGCTTCGCAAATGCCTGACGGAAATCGTCGGCGCACACTCCGCAAGCACGCGCGTCGCGGAGATCGGATTTCGCTGGGGCTTCACCAATCCGTCCGCCTTTGCACGAAGCTTCAAGCAACGCTTCGGCCAGACGCCGAGCGAAGCGCGCGAGATGGGCTATGTGCAAGCCCGCCGTGCGGGAATTTTTATCGATCCGCGAGCAGGAAACCGGTTGCATGAAGAGTGGATCGCCGGCCTGATCTGAGACCGGCGCGACAAACCCTATTTCATCAGACCCAGAAGCTTGGCCGCATTGTCCTTGAGGATCAGCGGCATCACTTCGTCGCGGAAGCCGGCCTCCTTGGCCGCCGCGATCCATTTCTCCGGTTTGATCAGCGGGAAGTCGGAGCCGAACATCACCTTATGACGAAGCTGGGTGTTCGCGTATTGGATCACCTGCTTGGGGAAATATTTCGGCGACCAGCCCGACAGGTCGATGAACACATTGTCCTTGTGCAGCGCCATGGACAGGCTCTCGTCCGTCCACGGCCAGCTCGGATGGGCGAGAATGAACTTCATATCCGGAAAATCGGCCGCCACCTCGTCGATCAGCATGGGTTGACCCCATTTGAGCTTCACGCCAGCGCCGCCGCGCATGCCCGTGCCCATGCCGGAATGGCCGGTGTGGAAGATGGCCGGCAGCTTGTATTCGGCGATCACCTCATAGATCGGATAGGCGATGCGGTCGGCCGGATCGCAGTCCTGCATGATGCCATGGAACTTGAAGCCCTTGACGCCGTAATTCTCGACCAGATCGCGGGCCTCGCGCGCGCCCATCTTGCCCTTGTGCGGATCGATGGAGGCGAAGGGGATCACGATGTCCGAATGCTCGGCCGCGATCTCGGCGATCTCGTAATTGCTGACGCGCTTGGCGCCGATGCCGGCTTCGCAATCGACCGTGAACAGGCAGAAGGCGATATTGCGCTCGCGATAGAATTCGATGGTTTCGGGAATCGTCGGTCGCTTGCGGTCCGCCTTGAAATAGGCCGAGGCGGCATCGAAGAACTTGCCCATCACCGGATCTTCCGGGTCGTGGCACGACACCTCGGCATGGACGTGGACGTCGATGGCTTCGATCTTGGAAATGTCGATCATTGCGGCATGTCTCTCTTACGGCGATTGCGGCTGGCGGCATCCTAGCGCCTCCCGGCGGCCAGGGCGAAGCGTCTTTCAGGCCGACAGGTGATAGGAGGCTGGCAGCGGCGTTTCAATCGATGACGTATCGGCAGCGGCGAGATTTCCGCGCCAATTGCGCCCCGGGTGGCATTTGCCTTCTCCCGCGAGACAGGGCGTCCCTTTTGGCGGTAGCCAGCCTCATCAAATCTCATGAACGAGATGCGCGCCACGCGGCATAGAAACCTTTCAGTGCTTCATCACCGGACTGCGCAGCCGCGCGGTGGCGAAGGCGCGGACCAGTTCCTGCTGCGGCGGAGCGAGATATTCGACCGGCGATTTGCCGTCGACACGCGCCAGCATCAGCGCGGGCAGCAGGGTCGCGGCGCGCATTTCGGCCGCGGCACGGCGGCTCCCAATCGACGCGCGCGAGCCATGCTTCGGCAAGGCCTCGAACGAGGCTTCCAGCGCCGTCGGCCGCGTCCGGGCGCACCAGCGCCTTCAACAAGAGATGATTGAGACAGAAGGCGAGATCGAAGGATGGATCGCCATAGCAGGCCGTTTCCGCATCGAGGAAGACCGGCCCCTTCGGCCCCATCAGGATGTTCTTCGGGCTGACATCGCCATGGACAAGCGCAACATGCGTTGCCGCCGTGCGCGCGGCCAATTCTTCGAAGCGCGACTGGAGATCGGGATGCTTGGCGCCGGTCGCCAGCAGATAAGGCTCGATGCGAAGGCATGGAAGGCCTCGTCGGTGCGGAAGCGTTCGGCGATGGCCGCATCGTCTGCCGTCGCCGCATGGATCCGGCCGAGCGCATCGCCGACCTTGCCCGCAAATGCCGCATCGACATGGCCGGCCAGAAGTTCGGCCTTCCAGAGCGGATGCGTTTCGGGCGCCAGAAATTCCATCGCGAACAGACCGCGCGCCGGATCATGCGCGATGAGCTTCGGCACCACGTCCGGACAGAATATGGCCGACCGTCTCGAACCAGGCCCATTCGGTGGCGTTGCGCGTGACGGGCGCGCGCCATTCCGCCTCGACGCGCAATTTGGCCAAGGCCCGCTTCACGCAGATCGAATGGCCATCGAGGTCGACGCGCCAGATATCGCAGGAGACGCCGCCGCCAAGCGCCGTCGCGCGCAGGACGCCGCCCGCCGACAGAAGGCCGTTCTCGGTGAGGAAGGCCCTGAGGGTTTCGTTATCAGCCGGTGCGATCACGTCCATCGCCGCTCCCGGCAATCAGATCGAGAAAGGCGCGCCCGGCCTTGGAGCGATAGCGTTCGCGATGGCGCATGGTGTGGAACAGGCGCTCGGGCAGCGCGAATTTGACCGCTTTCAGCGTGCCGGCACGCAAGGCCGGCTCCACCACCAGTTCGGAAATCGCCGTCGCGCCGGCGCCGGCCTCCACGGCCATGCGCACCGCCTCGTTGGACGGCAGTTCAAGCACGACATTCAGGTCCGCCGCCGAAAGCCCGTGGCCTTCCAGAGCGGCCTCGAATTCGGAGCGCGTGCCGGAACCAGCCTCGCGCAGAATCCATTCGCCCTGGCGCAAGTTTTCCACATTGAGTTCGGGCAGCGACGCCCAGGGATGGTCGGGCGCGACGACGATGGCGAGCCGATCGCGATCGACGACGCTCTGCTCCAGCGCCGGATCGTCGATACGGCCTTCGACGAATCCGAGTTCGGCCACACCTTCAGCCACCGCCTTGGCCACCTGTGCGCTGTTGCCGACCGAGAGCTTCAGCTCGATGCTGGGATAGGCCTTGTGGAAGGCGACGAGCCGCGCCGGCAGCCAATAGCTGGCAATGGTCTGGCTGGCCTGGACGGTCAGCGTGCCGCGCTTGAGCCCGCTCAGTTCCGACAGCGCCAGCTCGGCCGCGGCCGCCCGCGCCAGCACCGCCTGCGCCTCGCCCAGAAATATCCGGCCCTCTTCGTTGAGCTCGATGCGTCGGCCGACGCGGTCGAACAGCGCCACCCCATACTGGCCCTCGAGCGCGGCCACGGCGGCGCTGACCGCCGATTGGGTCAGATGCAGGGCCTCGGCGGCACGGGTCACATGCTCGCGCTCGGCCACGGCCACGAAAATTCGCAATTGCTCCAGTGTCATGGGGCAAGGATAGCCACGGATGCGCGTCCGCACGAGCCGGAATTTGGAGATGAACGGCGGTTAATCCTGCAGAAGGGGGCATGAGGCTAGGATGGCGCGGTTGACCTGGATCAGGCCAACCGGGAGCATTTCGGCCTATAGCGTGTTTCCGATTGTAGAGTGGATGAGGCATTCATGACCGACAAACACGATCCGGACGTCGCGGCCCTGCTGGCCGAGATCAAGCATTTGCGCGACGATTTCGCCCGTATGGGCACGACCGTCGAAGACCTCGTGCGCAATCGCGCCAACTGCGGCCGCCGACGAGGTGGGCCGGCGCGCCGAACGCGCCTGGGACGATGTGAGCAAGACCGCCGAGAGCGCGGCCCACAAGCTCGAACAGAACCCGATGGCCACGCTCGGCGGCGCCTTCGGACTGGGCCTGCTGTTCGGCATGCTGTTCAGCAGCCGGCGCTAGGTCCGGGCGCGAGGGGAAGCGAAATGGGGCGGTTCGGCTTCAGCTTGGCGATGGGCTTCGCCAGCGCATTGCTGGCGATCCTGGGTGATCACGATTGCCATCGGCTTCGCCTGCCTGTCCTTCTATTTCTATCTCGCCACCATCACCACGCCCGCCGCTGGCGGCGCTGGGCGTGGCGGGCGCGGCGCTGCTTCTGGCCATCGTGGCCATGGCCGCCATGAGCCTGATCCCGCGGCCGCGGCTGCGATCACTCGCTGCCGCGCAAGGACGAGGAGCTCTTCGCAGCGCCTCTCCGAAGCCCTGCAACCTGGGCAAGGCGCTGGGCGGCGAAGGCCGCGACTTCGTCCGCTCCAATCTCTCCAAGGCCTCGCTCGCGGCATTCGGCGCCGGCATCGTCATGGGCATCAGCCCCAGGCTGCGCAAAGCCATTCTCGATCTTCTGCTGCGCTAGATCCCGCGCGCCTTGCACGCCGGCCAATCAAACCCGATACTGCACCGGACATCGGGGCGGCAGGAGCGGGATGAAGATCGACAGCCGGAGCCTTGCCAATTGGCTCGTCAGCAGTGCGGTGCTGCTGGCGCTGCTCGTTTACGGGCGGCCCCTTCTGGTGCCGCTGGTGTTCGCGCTTCTGGTCTGGGCGGTGCTCAACGCACTGACCGATCTGCTCAAGAGCTGGCGCTTGCCGGTCTGGCTGGCCTGGTTGACCGCCTTCGCGGTGATCGCCGCCGCGCTCTATTTCGTGGCGCTGGTGCTGGCCAATGAAGCGGCGGCGCTGGCGACCACGGCGCCAATTTATGCCGACAAGCTGCAACACGATCTGGAGCAAGCGACGTTCCCTTCAGCCATCTGGTGCCGACGCTCGATTTCGCCACGCTGCTGCGGCAGTCGGAAGTCGCGGGCATCTTGGGCCGGGCAGCCGCCTCGATCGGCAACCTGCTGCTGGAGCTGGGCCTGGTCGTCATCTATGTCGGCTTCCTGCTCGCCGAGCAGCGCCACCTGCCGGCCAAGCTCGCGCGGCTGCAGAGCAATTCCGAGCATCGAGGACGAAAGCGAGCAGGTGATCCATGCGATCGGCGCGCAGATCCAGTCCTATCTGGGCGTCTGCACCTTCCTGAGCGTGTTGATGGGCGGGGTCTGCTACCTCGTGCTGACGCTTCTGGGCGTCGACTTCGCCGGCTTCTGGGCGCTGGTGATGTTCCTTCTGACCTATATCCCCACCATCGGCGGCATCGGCGTGGCGCTGCCGGCGCTGATGGCGCTGGCCCAGTTCGGCGAGGTGGGGCCGGCGCTGATCATCCTGATCGTGCTCGGCATCACCCATTTCTTCCTGACCAATGTGGTCGAGACCATCATGCTGGGGCGCACGCTCAATCTCAGCCCCTTCGCGATCATCCTGTCGCTGACCTTCTGGGGCCTGGTGTGGGGGATCGGCGGGCTGTTCCTGGCCGTGCCGATGACCGGCGCCGTCGCCATCGCCTGCCGCCATCTGGACGGGCTGGGCTGGATCGCCGAGATGATCGCCGGGCCGCCGCCGGGCCAGCACCACTGGCGGATGCACAAGGTCGAGCTGTAGGCTCGGGGCCGGCCGCACCGGACCGAGATGCGGCGCCGCAGCCATTGCGTCGCGGCGACTGAGCGCCTAAATGACGCTATAGAACAAGTCCAAGCCGTTAATCTTAGAGTTCTACACCAAAGATACTATGAAACAGGTTTCCACGAGTCCCGCCCTGACCCATCTCCAGCGGCTGGAGGCGGAATCGATCCACATCATGCGCGAGGTCGTGGCGCAGTGCGACAAGCCGGTGATGCTCTATTCGATCGGCAAGGATTCAGCGGTGATGCTGCATCTGGCGATGAAGGCGTTCTATCCGGCGCAGCCGCCCTTCCCGCTTCTGCATGTCGACACGACCTGGAAGTTCAAGGCCATGTACGAGATGCGCGACCGCACGGCCAAGGAGCTGGGCATCGACCTGATCGTCCACGTGAACGAGGACGGCTTGAAGCAGGGCATCGGCCCGTTCACCCACGGCTCGGCCGTGCACACCGATGTGATGAAGACCCAAGGCGCTGAAGCAGGCGCTCGACAAATACGGCTTCGATGCGGCCTTCGGCGGCGCGCGGCGCGACGAGGAGAAGTCCCGCGCCAAGGAGCGCATCTTCTCCTTCCGCGCAGCGGGCCATCGCTGGGACCCGAAGAACCAGCGCCCCGAACTGTGGAACCTCTACAACGCGCGCAAGAACAAGGGCGAGACCATCCGCGTCTTCCCGCTGTCGAACTGGACCGAGCTCGACATCTGGCAATACATCCATCTGGAGAACATCCCGATCGTGCCGCTCTATTTCGCGGCCGAGCGGCCGGTGGTCGAGCGCGACGGCACGCTGATCATGGTCGATGACGAGCGCATGCCGCTGAAGGACGGGCGAGACGCCCCAGATGCGCATGGTGCGCTTCCGCACGCTGGGCTGCTATCCGCTGACCGGCGCGGTCGAGAGCACGGCGGCGACGCTGCCCGAGATCATCCAGGAAATGCTGCTGACCACGACCTCCGAACGCCAGGGCCGCATGATCGATCACGATCAGTCCGCCTCGATGGAGAAGAAGAAGCAGGAGGGCTATTTCTGATGGCCCATATCGGCGCCCTGATCGAGACCGACATCGAAGCCTATCTGACGCAGCATCAGCACAAATCGCTGCTGCGCTTCATCACCTGCGGCTCGGTCGATGACGGCAAGTCGACCCTGATCGGACGGCTGCTCTACGATTCCAAGATGATCTTCGAGGATCAGCTGGCCGCCCTCGAAGCCGATTCCAGATCGGTCGGCACGCAGGGCGGGGAGATCGATTTCGCGCTGCTGGTCGACGGGCTCGCCGCCGAGCGCGAGCAGGGCATCACCATCGATGTCGCCTATCGCTTCTTCTCGACCGACCAGCGCAAATTCATCGTCGCCGACACGCCCGGCCATGAGCAATACACGCGCAACATGGTGACCGGCGCCTCGACCGCCGATCTCGCCGTGATCCTGATCGATGCGCGCAAGGGCGTGCTGACGCAGACCCGGCGCCACTCCTTCCTCGTCAAGCTGATGGGCATCCGCCACGTGGTGCTGGCCGTCAACAAGATGGATCTGGTCGAGTATTCGCAAGAGCGCTTCGACGAGATCGTTGCCGATTACGCCAAATTCGCCGCTGAGATCGGCCTTGCCGATGTGCTGGCGATCCCGCTCTCAGGCCTCAAGGGCGACAACATCACCGCCAAAAGCGATGCCACGCCCTGGTATGACGGCCCGGCGCTGATGGAGCATCTGGAAACTGTCGAGATCGACGAGGCGCGCCGCGCCCACGGCCCCTTCCGCATGGCCGTGCAATGGGTCAACCGGCCCAATCTCGATTTCCGCGGCTTTGCCGGCCAGATTGCCAGCGGCACCGTCACGCCGGGCGATGCCATCCGCGTCCTGCCCTCGGGCAAGACCAGCACAGTGGCGCGCATCGTCACCGCCGATGGCGATCTTGACGCATGCCGTGGCGGGCCAGTCCGTGACGCTGACGCTGGCCGACGAGATCGATTGCTCGCGCGGCGATGTCATCGCTGACGGCGGACAATCCGCCCGAAGTCGCCGACCAGTTCGAGACCACCATTGTGTGGATGGCCGACGATCACCTGCTGCCCGGCCGTCCCTATTGGCTCCGGCTCGGCACAAGGCTGGTCTCCGCAACGATCACCGAGATCAAGCACCGCATCAACGTCAACTCGCTGGAGCATCTGGCCGCCAAGCATCTCGAACTCAACGAGATCGCGGTCTGCAACATCTCCCTCGACCAGCCCATCGTGTTCGAGCCTTACGAGAGCGTGCCGGATCTGGGCGGCTTCATCCTGATCGACCGCATCTCCAACGCCACCGTCGGCGCCGGCATGGTCCGTTTTGCGCTCAGGCGGTCCCAGAACATCCACTGGCAGGCGCTCGACGTCTCCAAGGAGAGTCGCGCACGCCAGAAGGGCCAGAAGCCGACCGTGCTGTGGTTCACCGGGCTCTCCGGCGCCGGCAAATCGACCATCGCCAATCTGGTCGAGAAGAAGCTGCTGGCCGAGGGCCGGCACACCTATCTGCTCGACGGCGACAATGTCCGCCACGGCCTCAATCGCGATCTCGGCTTCACCGAGGACGACCGCGTCGAGAACATCCGCCGCGTCGGCGAAGTCTCCAGGCTGATGGCCGATGCCGGGCTGA
This sequence comes from uncultured Pseudomonadota bacterium, assembly GCA_963822185.1. GTDB lineage: Bacteria > Pseudomonadota > Alphaproteobacteria > Micropepsales > Micropepsaceae > Rhizomicrobium. Next base: position 148,771 of record CAWGGT010000002.1, on the reverse strand, counting down.
TCGTGCTGGTCTCCTTCATCTCGCCCTTCCGGGCCGAGCGCGACATGGCCCGCGCCATGGTCGAAGAAGATGAATTCTTCGAAATCCATGTCGCAACTCCGCTGGCCGTGGCCGAGCGACGCGACGTCAAGGGCCTCTACAAGAAGGCCCGCGCCGGCCAGCTCAAGAACTTCACCGGCATCGACTCGCCCTTACGAAGAGCCGCTCAATCCCGAAATCACCATCGACACGACCGCCACGCCCCCCGAACAGGCCGCCAGCCTGATCGTCGAAAAATTGCGCAAATCGGGGCGCTTTACGGCGTGAACCTTGTGCCATACAGCGTAAGCCCATATGCCATGATGGCATCGGGGACGGAATTGCGCAGGGGCTGAAATCGCGGCCGTTGCGCCCGGCGGGAGAGGGTTGGCGGGGCCATTCGCGGCCCGGCCGGCATGTGCATGGCGACGGATCGGCTATCAACGCCCGAGGGCATGAGCCTGCGAGACTCTCCAATGGGTCTGCGCATCGCGATGGTGTGCGCGATGATGGGCACCTTCATGCAGGTGCTGGACACGACCATCGCCAATGTCGCCCTGCCCCATATGCAGGGAAGCCTGCAGGCTTCGCGCGATCAGGTCACCTGGGTTCTGACCTCCTACATCGTGGCCGCGGCGATCATGACCGCGCCTGTGGGCTGGATCGCCAACCGGATCGGGCGCAAGAATTTCTTCGTCATCAGCATGGCCGGCTTCACGCTGACATCCGCGCTGTGCGGCGCGGCGACCTCGCTCGACCAGATGATCGTCTTCCGCCTGTTTCAGGGCATGTTCGGCGCGGCGCTGTCGCCGCTGTCGCAGGCCGTGATCCTCGACCGCTATCCGCCGGAGAAGCGCGGCATGATCATGTCGGTCTGGGGCATGGTGGTCATGATCGGCCCGATGCTGGGCCCGATACTGGGCGGCTATCTCACCGACAATTACAGCTGGCGCTTCGTCTTCTATGTCAATGTGCCGGTCGGCATTCTGGCCGTGACCGGCTTGATCCTGTTCCTGTCGGAGGACCGGCCGGGCAAGGAACAGCCCTTCGACTGGTTCGGCTTCGGCTTCTTCGCCGTGGCCATCGGCGCGCTGCAATTCTTCCTCGACCGCGGCACCACCAAGGACTGGTTCTCCTCGCCCGAGATCATCGTCGAGGCGGTGCTGGCGGGCATGGGCTTCTATCTGTTCTTCGTCCATTTCTTCACCGCCAAACGGACCTTCATTCCCCACGGCCTGTTCAAGGACCGCAACTATGTCTCGGCGTTCGTTCTGACCGCCGTGATCGGCGTGTTGATGCTGGCGACGGCGGCACTATTGCCGCCCTATCTGGAAACGCTGGGCGGCTATTCGGTCCTGGATGTGGGACTGATGCTGGCGCCGCGCGGGTTCGGCACCATGATCACGATGGTCATCATCGGCCGGCTGGCCGTGCGCATCGATGTGCGCATTCCCATGGCGATCGGTTGTGTCCTGCTGACATGGTCGTTCTGGGAAATGTCGAGATGGACGCCGGAAATCGCCATTTCCGTGCTCACGGTCACGGTGTTCATTCAGGGCATGGCGATGGGGCTGATCTTCATTCCCGCCAACATCATGGCGTTCGCGACATTGCCCGGCGAATTGCGCACCGACGCCTCTGCCATGATCAATCTGGCGCGCAATGTCGGCTCCGGCATCGGTATTTCGGTGACGCAGACCGTGCTCGCCTGGAACGCGCAGGTCGTTCACGCGACGCTGGCCTCTCACATCACGCCGTTCAACCGCGCGCTCGACGTCAATGCCCAGAGCATGATGCTGAACTGGAAACTGCCCTTTGGCCGGGCCGCGCTCGAAGGCATCATCTCGCGTGCGTCGCTGATCACGGCCTATGCCGATACCTTCTTCCTGATGATGTTCCTGAGCCTGCCGGCCTTCCTTGTGCTGATCCTCATTCCGAAGCCCGACCCGACCCTGCCGCCGGAACCCAAACCCGAAGTCGAATTCATCGAGTAGCGCGGCGTGCGGCCTGCACCGCGTTTTCGAGCGCGCTCAGGAAGCGCGAGCGATCGCGCGGGCCGAAGCCGGCATTGTAGGTCTGCGTCCCGCTCGCCTCGCGCAGATGGCGGTGGAGATCGCGCATGCCCAGCGCCATGCCGATGCTCTCCGCGGTGAAGGCTTTGCCGGTGGGACCCAGCACTTGCGCGCCCTGTTCGAGACAGCGCGCGGCCAGCGGAATATCGGCCGTGACGGCGATATCGCCGGGGCCGATCCGCTCGGCGATCCAGTCATCGGCGGCGTCGGGCCCTTCCGGCACCGTGACCATGCGGATGAGCGGATCGCGAGACGGCCTGAGGCCGCCATTGCTCACCAGATGGACCGTGAGCCCGTGGCGGCCGGCCACCCGCGCAACCTCATCCTTCACCGGACAGGCGTCGCCATCGACGAAAATTTCGAGCAAAGCCGCCTCCACGGGGCGCAGTATGCCCGGGGGAAACCGGAACTATGACAGCCGCTTAATAACCCCGTTGCAGACAGGGGCAACTTCTAGGCATGATGGCACATTGTCGCGCCCACTCCGCAGCCGGACGGGGGGAGCGCGGTCACGGTTTGGCGCCCGGCGGATATATTTATCGGCAGCATCATGGCTAATTTCGAGAATGACTCCCGGCAGCCCCTGGCCCAGGCTTCGGCCAAGGGCACGGTCAAATGGTTCAACTCCACCAAAGGCTATGGCTTCATCACCCTGGACAATGGCGGGGATGCCTTCTGCCATGCCTCGGCGCTGGCCCATCTGGGCGCCCCCAATGTGCCCCAGGGCGCGACGGTCGTCTGTGACCTTCAGGAATCGCCACGTGGACTGCAGGTCGTGGCCGTCCACAGCATGGACGCCAGCACCGCCGATCCGATGCCGGCCCGCCGGCCTCGTCCGGGTGGGGGTGGCTTTGGCGGCACCCGTGACGCCGGCCCGAGCGGCCCGATGGTCGAGGGGAAAGTAAAATTCTTCAATGATCAAAAGGGGTTCGGCTTCATCGTCCCGGATGAAGGGAACGGTGACGTCTATGTCCATGCCAGCGCGCTCAGGCGCTCCGGCATCCAGGAACTGGCCCCGGAACAGCGCATCCGCTATTGCACGCGCCAGGGGATGAAGGGCGTCGAGGTCGACCGGATCGAGCTCGCCTGAGCCCAAGCGGCCCCCTAGTCCAGAGCCTCTAGCCGCGCGCAACACTGCCCTGCATGCGGGGCAGGCTCATTTCTCTTGAATTTTCCGCCCCCGACCATATGTAGCTCTGATCTATATCGGACCAATATAGAGAGAGCTCCAGGGCGATGGATGTTCGCACAATCTGCCTGGCCATCCTCACCCGTGGGGACGCCACCGGCTACGAGATCAAGAAGCTGTTCGAGGAAGGCGGTTACCGCCATTTCGTCGAGGCCAGCTTTGGCTCGATCTATCCGGCGCTGAACCGGCTGACCGAGGAGGGGCTGGTCTCCGTCCGCGCCGAAGCGCAGGCGAAACGGCCCGACCGCAAGGTCTATACGCTGACCGAATCCGGACGGAGCGCGGTCGTCACCAGCCTGATGAAGCCGCTATCCGAAGACAAACACCGCTCGCCATTCCTTTTTGCAATGCTTTTCTCGCATCTGTTGCCGCAAAAACACGTCATCGCAATGGTTGATCACTATATGAGCCATTGCGAACAGCAACTGGAACACCTCAACGAGGCTGCATCCGCCGCGAATACAGCGGGAGAGCGCTTCGTGACGGGGTTCGGGCGTGCGGTGACTGTCGCCATGCTGACCTTCCTGCGCGAACACATGCAGGATTTTGAATATGAGGCGGCCGAGGCCGCTGAATGACCGGGGCACACACATAATGTTTGGCAGTATCATCGAGTCCGTCCGCCTATGGTGGGACCGCAACCAGCCTGACTTCTGGCGCCGGCTGAAGCCCAGCTATCGCGCCGCGCTTGTCATCCTGATGCTGGCGGTCCTGTGGATCGGCTCGGGCGTATTGACGGGCGCCGATTCCAGTGACGGCACGGAGACCGCCAAAGCCACCACCAAGGACGCGCTCCCGCGTGTCAGCGTGATGACGATCGCCGCCAGCAACCGGCAGGCGACGGTAACGCTGCGCGGCCGTACCCAGGCGCTGCATTCGGTCGATGTGCGCGCGGAAGTCGAAGGCGTGGTCAAGGCCATCCATTTCGAAAAGGGCGATATGGTCAAGGCCGGCCAGGTGCTGTGCGAGATCAAGCTCAACGATCGCGGCGCCAAGCTCGACCAGGCGCGCGCCCTCGTCGCCCAGATGCGCAAGCAACACGATGTCGATCTCGAGCTGCAGAAGGAAGGCTTCCGCTCCAAGACGCAGGTGGCCGGTTCCGGAGCGCAGCTCGAAGCGGCGCTGGCCGGCATGCGCACGCAGGAGATCCAGCTTGCCAACACCAGTATCCGCGCGCCCTTCGCCGGCTATATCGACAATCGCTATGTCGATGTCGGCGACTATATGAAGGTCGGGGACAAATGCGCGCTTCTGATCGCGCCCGAACCCTTCCTGGCGGTCGGTCAGGTATCCGAACGCGATGTGCGCGAGCTGCATGCGGGCGATCCTGCGACGGTGACGCTCGTCACCGGCGAAACGGTCAAGGGCAAGGTGCGCTTCGTTGCCAACAAGGCCGATGACGCCACCCGCACCTTCCGCGTCGAAGTCCAGTTGCCCAATCCGGACAACAAGCTGCGCGACGGTGTCAGCGCCGACATTCACATTCCGGTGCGGGAATTGCCGGCGCAGAAGATCTCGCCGGGCATCCTGGTGCTCGACGACAATGGCGCGGTCGGCGTGCGCATCGTCAAGAACGGGATCGTGCACTTCCTGCCCGTTCAGATCGTATCCGACAATCCGAGCGGCATGTGGGTCTCCGGCCTGCCGGACAAGGTAACCGTGATCACGGTCGGACAAGAATTCGTGGCCAATGGCGAACATGTCGAGGCCGTTCCGGAGAAGGCGGGACATACGTCATGATGCAGATCATCGACTGGGCCGTCCGAAACACGCGCGTCGTGCTGGCTTTGTTCGTTGTCGTCCTCGTGGCCGGCACGCTTGCCTATATCAACATCCCCAAGGAATCCGATCCGGATATCCCGATCCCGCTACATCATGGTGCAGGTTTCCTATCCGGGCATCAGTCCGGAGGACAGCGAGCGACTGCTGGTCAAGCCGCTGGAGACCGCGCTGCGGTCCGTCGAAGGCCTGAAGACCATCACCGCCCGCGCCTATCAGGGCACCGCCGTCATCATTCTCGAGTTCGACGTCAACTTCCAGAAGCAGAAGGCGCTGGAAGATGTGCGCGCCAAGGTCGACGAAGCCCGTGGACGGTTGCCGACCGAGGCCGATCCGCCGGTGGTGCGCGAGTTCAACACCAGCCTGCAGCCTGTGATCTCCGTGGCGCTGTCCGGACAGGTCCCCGAGCGCACGCTGCTGACGCTGGCCCGCAACCTGAAAGACGACATCAAGACGATTCCGAGCGTGCTGGACGTCAATATCGGCGGCGATCGCAAGGAGATGCTCGAGATCCTGATCGACCCGGCCAAGCTGGAAAGCTATGGCATCTCGCAGCAGGAAATGTTTTCGGCGGTCTCCAACAACAACCGGTTGATCGCGGCCGGCTCGATCGACACCGGCAAAGGCAGCTTCGCCGTCAAGGTGCCGGGTGTCATTTCCGATGCCGCGGACGTGCTCAGCCTGCCGATCCGCTCGACCTCGGACGCCACCATCACGCTGGGCGACGTCGCCACCGTGCGCCGCACCTTCTACGACGCCACCAGCTATGCCCGCCTCAATGGCAAGCCGGTGATCTCGCTCGACGTGACCAAGCGCATCGGCACCAACATCATCGCCAACAATGCGGCCGTGCGCGCCATCGTGGCCAAGGCGCAGAAGAATTGGCCGACTTCGGTCCATGTCACCTATCTGTTCGACAATTCCAAGGACATCCGCGAAACGCTGGGCTCGCTCTCGGATTCGATCATCCTGGCCATCATCCTGGTCATGATCATCATCGTGGCGGCGCTGGGCGTCCGCTCCGGCCTGCTGGTCGGCGTGGCGATCCCGACATCGTTCCTGATGGCGTTCATGGTGCTGAACGGCATCGGCATGACCATCAACTTCATGATCATGTTCGCCATGCTGCTGGCCGTGGGCATTCTCGTCGACGGCGCCATCATCGTGGTCGAATATGCCGACCGGAAAATGACCGAGGGCCTGCCGCCGAAGCAGGCCTTTGCCGAAGCGGCCCGGCGCATGTTCTGGCCGGTGGTCAGCGCCACCGGCACGATGATCGGCGCCTTCTTGCCGATGCTGCTGTGGCCCGGGATCGTCGGCAAGTTCATGAGCTTCTTCCCGATCACGCTGATCATCATCCTGTCGGCCTCGATGATCGTGGCGCTGATCTTCCTGCCGGTTCTGGGCGGCTTCTTCGGCAGGCCGCCGCCGCGCGACGAGGAGCATGAACGCGCCATCGAAGCCTCGGAGACCGGCGACTGGCGCGAAATCCCCGGCATCACCGGCTGGTACGCGCATCTGGCAGAGCAGCTGACCCTTAGGCCGGGCCGGGTGATCATGGGCGCAATCGGCGTGGCGATTGCCGTGATCGTTCTGTTTTCCGTCTTCAAGAAGGGGACGGAGCTCTTCGTCAACACCGATCCGGGCTATGCGACCGTCCTGGTCTCGGCGCGCGGCAATCTCTCCGCCAAGGAGAAGCGCGACATCGTCATGGATGTGTCCAACATCGTGATGACGGTGAAGGGGATCAAAAGCGTCGACGCTTCGTCCGGCGGGCAGTCAATGTCGCTCAACAGCCAGGGCGGCGTGCCCGTGGACAATATCGGTCGCCTCAACATCGAGATGAAGGACTACCGTCTGCGTCGTCCCGGCAAGGAGATTGACGAGGAGATCCGCCGCAAGACCGAGAACATCCCGGGCGTCCATGTCGAGGTGCGCACGCCGCAGAGCGGGCCGCCGACCGGCAAGGATGTCATGATCGACGTCAGTTCGGACGATTACGTCCAGCTCGCCCGGGTGACGGGCGCGATCCGCAGCCACATGGACACGCTGCCGGAGCTGCGCGACCTTGAGGACACGCGGCCCCTGCCCGGCATCGAATGGGACCTGAAGATCAACCGCGACCTGGCCAGCCGCTTCGGCGCCAATGCGCAATCGATCGGCACCGCGGTGCAGCTCGTCACGGATGGCATCATGGTTGGCCGCTACAGGCCCAATGATTCCCAGGATGAAGTGGATATCCGCGTACGCTATCCCAGCCATGCGCGGGGCATTCACGCGCTCGACGATCTGCGCGTGGCCACAACGGGCGGCATGGTGCCGATCAGCAATTTCGTCAAGCTCGTGCCCGAGCAGCAGGTGGACTCCATCGAGCGGGTCGACGGCCACCGCGTCTATCATGTGCGCGCGAACATGAAACCACAGTGCAGCGATGACGTGAAAACCGATTGCATCAAGCAGCAGATCCTGCCCAGCGCTGAAGTCGCCAAGCTGCAGAGCTGGATCGCGACGCAGAACTTCCCGCGCGACGTGCGCGTGAGCTTCAAGGGCGCGAATGAGCAGCAGAACGAATCCGGCGCCTTCCTGGGCGAAGCGGCGTTCATGGCACTGTTCCTGATCGCGATCGTGCTGCTGGCGCTGTTCAACAGCTTCTACCACACGGTGCTGATCCTGATCGCGGTGGTGCTGGCGATGATCGGCGCGCTGCTTGGCATGGTGGTGATGGGCCAGACCTTCTCCATCATCATGACCGGCACCGGCATGCTGGCGCTGGCCGGCATCGTCGTGAACCACAACATCGTGCTGATCGACACCTTCCACCGCCTGCGCGATGCCGGCATGGATCCGATCGAGGCGGTGATCCGCTCGAGCGCCCAGCGCCTCAGGCCCGTGTTCCTGACCACGATCACGGCCATTGGCGGCCTGCTGCCGATGATGTTCGCGATCGAGATCAACTTCGCCACGCGCGAAGTCACGATCGGCGGACCGGACGGGCTGATGTGGGTGCAGCTTTCGACCGCGATCGTGTTCGGGCTGGCCTTCTCCAAGGCGATCACGCTGGGCCTGGTGCCGGCGATGATGGCCCTGCCCTATCGCATCCGCGAGCGGCACGGCAGCGTGCGCCGCGCGCTTCTCTATCGCCTGACGGCGCCGCTTCGCTGGATCGGCCGGCTCACCGGCCGCGGCGGCCACGGCCGGCCGGAAACCCAGGCTGCGGAGTGATCACTCCGCAGCCGGTTCCACCTCGGCGCGGCCGGCGCCCGGGCTGACCTCGGGATCGGACTCGGCGGCCTGGAGCTTCTCGCGCGCCTCGGCCGCTTCCTTCTGCTTGTTCCACATCGAGGCGTAGTGGCCGTTCATGGCGATGAGATCGCCATGGCGGCCGCGTTCGACAATCTCGGCCATGATCGAGCACGAGGATTTCATCGGCATCGACGACCGTCGAAAGGCGGTGGGCGATGACGAGCGTGGTGCGATTGCGCGACACCAGGTTGAGCGCGCTCTGGATTTCGCGCTCGGTGTGGGTGTCGAGCGCGGAGGTCGCTTCATCCAGCAGCAGGATCGGCGGGTTCTTGAGAATGGTGCGGGCAATGGCCACGCGCTGCTTCTCGCCACCCGACAGCTTGAGCCCGCGCTCGCCGACCATGGATTCGAAACCGAGCGGCAGTTCGCGGATGAAGCGGTCGATCTGGGCCATGCGTGCGGCCTGCTCGATCTCGCCCTCGCTCGCGCCGATGCGGCCATAGCCGATGTTGTAGCGGATCGTATCGTTGAACAGCACAGTGTCCTGCGGAACGATGCCGATGGAGGCGCGCAGGCTCGCCTGCGTCACCGTCGCGGATATCCTGCCCGTCGATGGTCACGCGCCCGTCCGTCATATCGTAGAAGCGATAGAGAATGCGCGAGATGGTGGACTTGCCGGCGCCCGAGGGACCGACCACCGCCACCGTCTTGCCGGCCGGCACGGAGAAGCTGATGCCCTTGAGCACGATGCGATCCGGATCATAGGCGAAGACGACATTCTCGAAACGGATCTCGCCGCCCGATGACCGCAAGCGGTTTGGCATCGGGCGCATCCTGCACCTCCTGCGGCTGGTAGAGCAGCGTGAACATGGCATCCATATCCACCAGCGCCTGGGTGATCTCGCGATAGACCGTGCCCAGAAGGTTCAAGCGGCATATAGAGCTGCATCAGGATGGCATTGGCCATCACGAAATCGCCGACCGAGAATCGCCCGGCCTTGATGCCCACGGCCGTCATCGCCATCACCAGCCCCATGCCGATGCGCCACAATCAGCGCCTGGCCGGTGTTGAGCACGGAGAGCGAGGTCTGCGCGCTGGATCGAGGCGCGGCGAATATTTCTCCATCGCCCGGTCGAAGCGCTGCGTCTCATGGGCTTCGTTGTTGAAATATTTGACCGTCTCGTAATTGAGCAGGCTGTCGACGGCCTTGGTGTTGGCGTCCTGATCGCTTTCGTTCATCTCGCGCCGGATCTGGATGCGCCAGCGCGTGACCGCATAGGTGAACCAGACATAGGCGCCGACCGTCGCCATGGTCACGAGCGCGATCCAGACATCCAGCTTCACCACCATGATCGCGGCGAAAATGACGAGCTGGAACAGCGTCGGGAAGATATTGAAGATGGCGAAGGACAGGAGCCTGTCGATGCCCTCGGTGCCGCGCTCGATGACGCGGCTGAGCCCGCCCGTCTTGCGTTCGAGATGGAAGCGCAGCGACAGCGTATGCACATGGGCGAAGGTGGAAACGCCGACTTCGCGCAGCGCGTGATACTGCACCTTGGCGAAGACGCCGTCGCGCAACTGGGCGAAGGCCTGCATCAGCACGCGCGCCAGCCACATAGGCGCCGATCAGGCCCAGCGCCGTCATCATCGCGATATCGGCCGGGCTCTTGGCCAGCGCATTGGTGATCCAGCCCATCACCACCGGGAAGGTGACGGTGGCGGCGATGGCCAGCACCAGGCAGACGATGCGAGACGACAACCCGTCCCCTCAGATCGGGCCGGCCCTTCGGCCAGAGATAGGGCATCAACATCCAGAGCGGACGCAGCGAGGGCGTGCCCTGGGCGCCGACCGGCGTGGTACGAACCATGAAACTCAGTTCCCCATATTGCCGCCGCCAAACACCAGAAAGCCCGCCGCAAAGGCGAGCACGGCAATGACGGCCAGGATGACGAGCGAACGCGGCAAGGCTAACCTCCGACGCGAGCAATGACGGTGCCCATCCGGTTTACGAAGCCGGGCGCCATCCCGCAATCCCCGGCGGCCAGCCCGCCCTTGCAGCACAGGCCTGATATGAGTTCTTCGCGCAATATCCCTTCCTTTCCTGCGGACTCCCGCACCATCGCCGTGTTCTGCGGCTCCTCGGTGGGCACCGATCCCGGCCTATGTGGAGGCGGCCCGCGCTTTCGGCCGGCTGATCGGCGCAGCCGGCATGAACATGGTGTTCGGCGGCGGCGCCATCGGGCTGATGGGCGCAGACGGCCCGGGCCGTGCGCGAGACCGGCCAGCCGGTGCATGGCGTGCTGCCCGATTTCCTGCGCCATCTCGAACCGCCCATGACCAATGGCGAAACGGTGGAGATCACCACCGACCTGCAGGAGCGCAAACGGCGCATGCTGGAAGAGGCCGACGGCTTCGTCATCCTGCCCGGCGGGCTGGGCACGCTGGACGAATTTTTCGAAGTCATCACCTCCGCACAATTGGATGTTTTCGCCAAACCGATCGTCGTGCTGGACACGAACGGTTTCTACGCGCCGCTCGAAGGCGCTGCTGCAACATGTGATCGATCAGGGATTTGCCAAGCCCGCAGTCGCGCGATTTGTGCCGCTTCGTGGCAACGCCGCAACAGGCCATCGAGGCCTTGCGCGACCGGGCTGGGAGACTGAGATGGCGCTGAGCGGCACCGACGCACGGCATCTGACGCGGGCCTATGAACTGGCCAGACAGAGCTATGACGAAGGCGGGCTGCCCATCGGCGCGGTGCTGGCGCGCGGCGAAGCCGTGCTGGGCGAAGGCCATAACCGGCGCGTCCAGAGCGGCGATCCCATTGCCCATGGCGAGATGGATGCGATCCGCAAAGCCGGACGGCAGGCGAGCTATGCCGGCACCACGCTCTATACGACGCTGAGCCCCTGCATGATGTGCGCGGGCACTATCGTCCAGTTCCGTATCCCGCGCGTGGTGATCGGCGAGAACCGCAATTTCGGCGGCAATGAGGACTTCCTCCGCGAACACGGCGTGGAGGTCGAGATCGCCGACGATGCGCGCTGCATCGATCTGATGGCGCGCTTCATCGCCGAAAAGCCGGCGCTGTGGAACGAGGATATCGGCGTCGCGTGACGCTATTTCCCGGCCAGTCCGCGCAGGCGGGCCCGTGACATCTGGCCTTCCGCGCGACGATAACCAGCGCCGACCACAGGCAGACGAAGGTGACGCCGTCGATCAGGGTGAAGGGCTCGCCATAAACCAGCGTGGCGACAGCAGCATCAGCGTCGGCGCCAGATATTGCAGGAAGCCCAGCGTGGACAGGCGAATGCGGCGCGCGCCGGCCGCGAACAGCACCAGCGGCACCGCCGTGAAGGGCCCGGCCGCCATCAGCAACGCATCGCGGCCCGGCCATGCGGGCGTGAAGGCGGCGACGCCGGCAACGCTCCACCACGCCACGGCGCCCGCGGCGATGGGGAACAGCAGCACCCGTTTCGACCAGCAGCCCATCCAGCGGATCGACCGGCGTGGCTTTGCGGAAGACGCCATAGAAGCCGAAGGAGAAGGCGAGGCCCAGCGCGATCCAGGGCAGATGCCCGAAGGCGACCGCCTGCACACCGACCGCGACGACGGCCAGGCCAAGCGCCAGAAGGCGCACGCGCGACAGCCGTTCGCCGAACAGCACCACGCCCAGCGCAATCGAGATCAGCGGCAGGATGTAATAGCCGAGGCTGGCTTCGACGATCCGGTCGGTGGCCACCGCATAGACATAGATCGTCCAGTTGATGGCGATCAGCGCCGCGGTGAGCACGAGGTTGCGCAAGCACCGCGCGCGTGCGCAGGACCGAGACCACACGCGAGAAGCGCCCGCGCGCCAGCGTGATCACCATCAACAAAGCCGCGCAGAACAGGATGCGATAGGCCGTGATCTGGAAGGGCGGGACGCCATTGCAGCGCATGCCAGTAGAGCGGCAACACGCCCCACAACACATAGGCCGATCCGGCAAAGGCAATGCCGGCGCGCTCGTCCGGCGCACCGGCGTCTGGTTTGGGGCTCATAAGGGGCTCAGCGGGGCTGCACAGTCAGGTCGTTGAAGAATTCCGTCAGCGCCAGCTTAGTCAATTCCGGCGGCAGGATATTGAGCACCTGATTCAGATCAGCCATGCGTTTGGGGAGCCCCCCGCCCGTGACGCCGACCGCATCCATCAGCATCTTGAGCTGGGCCGGATCGGCCGGCTTGTTCGGATCGGCCTTGGCCAGTTCGGCCTTGACGAGATCGACCAGCGGGCTGGGCGGGATCAGCTTGGCCTTGTCCACCGCCGTCTTCAGATCGGCGACGAAGCCATCGGCCTTTTCCAGCGCCGACTGGCCGATGGAGAGATGGATGTTCTCCTTGGAGCCGTGGAAGCCGAATTGCGGCTGCACATACCAGCCCAGCTCCTTCATCTCGTCGATCACATTGAAGATCGGGAAGCTGTCCGATGTGACCGCCAGAAGATTGGCATCGGGCGTGCCGAGAATGCGCAGCTCGGGAATCTCTTCGATGCCGCGCTTGATGGTCTGCGTCGCCGACAGCGTGCGGCGGGCATAGGCCATATAGCCTTCATCGCCGACGAAATTGATCACGGCCCAGGCCGCGGCCACCGGCCCGCCGGACTTGGCCGACTGCATGGTGGGATTGATGATGGTGTAGCCCGTCCAGTCCGCGCAGGTGAAGATCTGGAAGCGGCGCAGATCCTTGTTGCGATGAAGGATCAGGGCCGCGCCCTTGGGGCAATAGCCATATTTGTGCAGGTCCATCGAGATCGAGGTGACGCCCGGCACGGAGAAATCGAAATCGGGGATCGGCTGACCGAGGCGGCGGAAATATTGCAGGATGAAACCGCCGATCGCGTTGTCGACATGCAGCAGCACATTGTGCTTGAGGGCGATGGGCGCGATCTCGGTGATCGGATCGACGACGCCATGGGCATAGGAAATGGCCGAGGTCACGATCAGCACCGTGTTGGGCGTGATCGCCTTTTCGATCTCTTCGGGCATGGCGCGGAAGGTCACCGGATCGACCGGCACCAGCACCTTCTTGAGGCCGAAATAATCGGCGCCCTTGTGGAAGGCGGCATGGGCGGTGACCGGCAGCACGATTTCCGGCTGCGGTGATCTTCTTGACGGCGCGGCGCCCAATCGCGCGCGGTCTTCACCGCCAGCATGCAGCTTTCGGTGCCGCCGCTGGTGAAATTGCCGACGACATTCTCATCGCCGCCCAGAAGCGACGCGCCGATGCCGATCAGATCGCGCTCCATGCGCGCAAGGCTGGGATAGACGGTGGGATCGAGCGCGTTCTCGGTGAGATATTGCATGTAGGCGCGCTTGGCCACGCGCTCCACATCGGCGCCGCCATCATAGATGTAGGCCAGCGTCTTGCCTTCGCGCCACGGCATGTCGCGATCGGCGAAATGGGTGAGCTTGTCGAACAGCTCGTCTTCGGGAAGGCCTTTGGCGCGGATATTCATGGGTCAGTTTCCTGCGTGATCGCGATAGAGCTTGTAGCAGATCGAATCCGTCAGCGCCTCGAAGGAGGCATCGACGATATTGGGCGAGACGCCGACCGTGGACCAGCGATTGCCCTCGCCATCCAGACTTTCGACCATGACGCGGGTGACGGCCTCGGTGCCGCTTGTGAGGATACGCACCTTGTAATCCACCAGCTTCAGATCCTGGAGGAAGGACGAATATTTGCCCAGATCCTTGCGCAAGCGCCGCATCGAGCGCGTTGACCGGACCGTTGCCGGTGCCGACATTGTGCAGGCTCTCGCCGGCGACATTGAGCTTCACCACCGCTTCGGAGACGGTGATGAGTTCGCCCATCGCATTGTGGCGGCGCTCGACCATGACGCGGAAGCTTTCGACCTCGAAATACTCCGGCACCTGGCCCAGCGCGCGGCGGGCCAGAAGTTCGAACGAGGCTTCGGCGCCGTCATAGGCATAGCCCAGGAATTCGCGCTGCTTGACGTCTTCCAGCAGGCGGGCGATGCGCGGGTCCTTGGCATCGACATCGATGCCGATCTCGGCCAGACGCGCCAGCACATTGGAGCGGCCCGACTGATCGGAGACCAGAATCTTGCGCGTGTTGCCGACCACTTCCGGCGGCACATGCTCATAGGTCGTCGGGTCCTTGGCCACGGCCGAGGAATGCAAGCCCGCCCTTGTGCGCGAAGGCCGACGGGCCGACATAGGGCGCATGGCGCGCGGGCGCGCGGTTGAGGATCTCGTCCAGCAGCCGCGAGGTGTGCGTCATCTGCGCCAGCGCCTCCTTGGTGATGCCGGTTTCGAACTGCTGCGCATAAGGCTCCTTCAGCAGCAGGGTCGGGATCAGCGAGCACAGATTGGCATTGCCGCAGCGTTCGCCCAGACCATTGAGCGTGCCCTGCGCCTGACGCGCACCGGCGCGGATGGCCGCCAGCGTCACCGCGACGGCCTGTTCGGTGTCGTTGTGGGCATGGATGCCGAGATTGGCGTCCGGCAGCTTCGCCTTCACCTCCGAGACGATGCGCGTAGACCTCTTCGGGCATGGTGCCGCCATTGGTGTCGCACAGCACCACCCAGGCCGCGCCCGCATCATGGGCCGCCTTGATGCAGGCCAGCGCATAATCGGGATTGGCCTTGTAGCCGTCGAAGAAATGCTCGGCATCGAACAAGCGGCTCGCGGCCGCGCGCCTTCACGGCGGCGATGGATTCGGCGATGCCGTCGACATTGTCTGCGCGGGGGATCTCGAGCGCCACATCGACATGGAAATCCCAGGTCTTGCCGACGAGACAGGCCGCGCCGGCCTTCGCATCCAGCACCGCGGACAGGCCCGGATCGTTGGCGGCGCTGCGGCCGGCGCGCTTGGTCATGCCGAAGGCGACGAACTGGGCGTGTTTGAAGGCCGGCGGCGTCGGCGAAGAATTCGCGTGTCGGTCGGGTTCGCGCCCGGAAAGCCGCCTTCGATGTAATCGAGGCCCAGCGCATCCAGCGCCAGCGCGATCTGGCGCTTGTCCTCCACCGAGAAATCCACGCCCTGCGTCTGCGCGCCGTCGCGCAGCGTCGTGTCGAACAGATAGAGGCGTTCCTTGGTCTTGGCCATCACGCGCCTCCCTGCGCTTGAGATAGCGGCGCGCGAAAGCGCTGTCCGGCATCAGCGCGGCCAGACAATCCAGATTGGCATCCGGCGCCATGCCGCCGCGAATGAGCGCGTGCGCGCCGCGGCACAGGGTTCGAAGATCGCGATGCCAGATCTTCAGCGCATGACGCCGCGCCATGGCGGCGGCCGAGCGGCCCCCATGACGCCAGGCATTGCGATTGCCGCGCGGTGCGCCGGTTTTGCGTGCTTCGGCAACAAAATTGTTCGTCGGAATTTTCGGTTTTTGCGGAGCGCGGCGCAGCGTTCGCGCAGCGGCGGCTGCGAGAATATCTGCCCTGTATTGCGCCGTTTCGTTCGTCTTCATGCGCGCATTTTACGCCCGAATTCGCGGACGGGGATAAGATTGGCCGAACTTTCGCACACATGGCTGAAAAGCTTTCCAAATTCGCATTTTCGAAAGGGGGATAAGCGAGCTGCAGAGCGCGATCTGCCCTCTTTGTCATTCCCGGCGAGACGCCTGCGCGTCGCGCAGGCTTCGAGGGAAGAGAACCCAGGCGGTCACGCTGGCGCGACGTTGAAGATCTGTGCTCGGAAATATATTCGGGAACCGCGGCGCTGCGGAGAGCCCTGGGTCCCCTTCCCTCACCTTCGCATCTTCGATGCGGAGGCTCGCCGGGGATGACAAGTGGTGTGAGCGCGCGGGTCATTGCAGCGGGCCCCGTTCGAGTTTGGGGAGCTGCTTTTCCATGGTCGTATTGCCGAGCCATTCGCCGTTCACCTCCACCGTGTTGCGGCTTGTGGCGACATAGCCGCGATGGGCAAAGAAATCGCGCGCGGTGTCGGAGGCGTCGGTCGTGGCCGTCGTCTGCCCGCGGGCGGCGGCGAGGGTTTCCAGCGCATCGATCAAGCGCCTTGGCCACGCCGCGGCCGGCCGCGCGCGGATCGACATAGAGCATCTCGATATGGTTGTTGTCCTTCAGCGAGGCAAAGCCCGCGGGCTCCTTGTCGATGGTGGCGATCAGGGTGAGATCGTCCGACAGCTTCTTGGCGAAACCGGCTTCGTCATCGGCCGCGGCCATCCAGGCATCCTGCTGGGCGGGGCTGTAATCCTCGGCGGTGAGGGTTTCGATGGCGGCGCGGAAGATCGCGGCCAGCGCGGGCGCGTCGGTCGGCAGCATGGGGCGCAAAGCGGGGGTGAGCGTCGCGCTCATCGCTTCACCTCCCAGGTGGTGCCGTCCTTGCTGTCCTTCAGGACGATGCCCTTGGCCAGAAGTTCGTCGCGAATGCGATCGGACTCGGCAAAGTTCTTCGCGGCCCGCGCGGCATTGCGGGCTTCGATGGCGGCGAGGATTTCAGCTTCACCTATTTCAACCTTCGGCGAAAGACGATCCAGCACCGCCGTCAGGTCGACAGGCAGAAGTCCCATAAAATCTAGAGCACGAGCCAGAGACCGCGCCGCATCAGCAGATCCTTCATGTACCGCCTTGTTTCGTAGCTGATGAATTTCCTGCAGGGCCATATGCGTATTGAGATCATCGCTGAGGGCTTCAACGCACTCCCTCACTGACGGGTATATCGTGATTGCCGCGCGCACTGTCGGCTACTTCCTGCGATAGCGGCTGCAACCATTCAAACAACATTTCTCGGCTAGCCTGAAGACCGACTTCAGTCCAGTCATGCGGCAGCTTGTAGTGCCGCTTAAGCATGTTTATGCGCAGCACCTCGCCCGGCCAATCCTTGAGCAACTCATGCACCGTCACGAAATTGCCGAGGCTTTTCGACATCTTCGCGCCTTCGACCTGCAGATGGCCGTTGTGCAGCCAGTAGCGGGCGAGGGGGTGGTCGTGGTGGGCGCCTTCGCTTTGCGCGACTTCGTTCTCGTGATGCGGAAAGACGAGATCGATGCCGCCGCCATGGATGTCGAAGGTCTCGCCCAGATATTCCGCGCTCATGGCCGAGCATTCCAGATGCCAGCCGGGGCGGCCGAAGCCCCACGGGCTTTCCCAGCCCGGCGTTTGCGCGTCCGACGGCTTCCACAGCACGAAATCCATCGGGCTTTTCTTGTAGGGCGCGGGATCGATGCGGGCGCCGGCGATCATGTCGTCCACCGAGCGGCCGGCGAGCTTGCCGTAATCGGCCTTCGACGACACGTCGAAGAGCACATGGCCCTCGGCCGGATAGGCATGGCCGGCTTCGATCAGCGCCTCGATCATCGCGATCATCTGCGGAATGTGCTGCGTGGCGCGCGGGGAATGCGTCGGCGGTAGATTGCCGAGCGCGGCCATATCCGCCTCGTAGATCTTCGCCGTTTCGACCGTCAGCCTGCGCACGATGTCGAGGATCGGCGTGGCGGGCTCGGCTGCCTGCATCTCCAGCCGCGCGCGCGTTGATCTTGTCGTCGATGTCCGTGATGTTGCGGACATAGGTGACGTGGGTCTCGCCATAGAGATGGCGCAGCAGCCGGAACAGCACGTCGAAGACGATGGCCGGGCGCGCATTGCCG
This sequence comes from uncultured Pseudomonadota bacterium, assembly GCA_963822185.1. Taxonomy (GTDB): domain Bacteria; phylum Pseudomonadota; class Alphaproteobacteria; order Micropepsales; family Micropepsaceae; genus Rhizomicrobium. Next base: position 130,861 of record CAWGGT010000002.1, on the reverse strand, counting down.
ATATGGGCATAGTCATAGACCGTCGGCCCGCACACATACATGCGCACGTTGGATGGGTCCAAGGGGACGAAGTCCTCCTTGGTGCGGGTCAGCGTGTTGTGGAGGCGGAGCGTGGTCATGGCTGTGGTCTTACAACAAAAAGTCTGGACGGTGTATACGCCTCCCCTTGTGGGCAGGGTCGAAATCGGCGTCGCCGCGGACACGCGCGGAGACGATTTCGAGGAGGAGGCTGCCCGGCGCTCCGCCCCCCACCCGGCTCGCGAACGCGATCCGACGTCCCCACAAGGGGGAGGTAAGGGACGGTCGAAGCTGTGGGCGAGACAAGGGGGAGGGTTGCGGCGCTAGCCGCAAATCGAAATCCGGCAAATCTGGCGGGCAAACGCGCGCATCGGATCGGACTCTTCCCAAATTCTCTAGGCCGTCTGGCCGTTGAGGCGCGCAACAATCTTGTCGCGCGCGATCAGAGGTAGCAGCTTTTTCAGCTCCGGTCCATGGTCGAGGCCGGTCAGCGCCAGCCTGAGGGGGTGGAACAGGGCCTTGCCCTTCTTGCCGGTTTCGGCGGCGATGGCCTTGGTCCAGAGGGGCCAGGTGTCCTCGGTCGGCTGGCCCGGGGGCAGGAGGTTCGCGGCGGCGGCTGTCAGCGCCGCATCCTCGATCACCGGCGTGACCGGGCCGGCCACCAGGGTCCAGAAGCCGGCGGCATCGGCGAGGCGGGTCAGATTGGCGCGCACGGCCTCCCAGAAATCGGCCCCGCCGCCGACGCCCAGCGCCAGAAGCCGGCCCTCGACCGCCGCATAAGGCAGGCCGTGCAGCAGCCTGGCGTTGAGATGCAGAAGCTCGGCCGGATCGAAATGGGCGGGCGCGCGGCCGATCTTGGCGAAATCGAATTCGGCCGGCAGATCTTCGGGCGCGCTGAGCGCGATGGTGTCCGAGGTGCCGGTCTTGGCGAGATAGCAGGCCAGCGTCAGCGGCTCGATGCCGTCGTCGCGCAGGCTCTTGAGCGAGAGCGAGCCGAGACGCTTGGACAGCGCCTGCCCGCCCGCGCCGACCAGCAGCGGATGATGCGCGAAGACCGGCACCGTGCCGCCCAGCGCCTCGAAGATTTCGATCTGGGCGGCGGTGTTGGTGACGTGATCCTCGCCGCGGACGATATGGGTGATGCCGAATTCGATGTCGTCGACGATCGAGGGCAGCGTGTAGAGGAAGCGGCCATCCTCGCGGATCAGCACCGGATCGGAGAGATTGGCGGTGTCGATTTCGACGTCGCCGCGGATCTCGTCATGCCACGTCACCTTGGACTGGCTGAGCTTGAAGCGCCAATGCGGGCGGCGGCCTTCGGCTTCGAGCTTGGCGCGGTCGGCATCGGTGAGTTTGAGCGCGGCGCGGTCATAGACCGGCGGGCGCTTGAGCGCGATCTGGCGCTTGCGGCGGCGGTCGAGCTCGTCCGGAGGTTTCGTAAGCCGGATAGAGCAGGCCCTTCGCCTTCAGCGTTTCGGCGGCGGCGGCATGTTCCTTCGCGCGCTCGCTCTGGCGGGCGAACATGTCGTGGGTGATGCCGAGCCAGTCGAGATCGTCGAGGATGGCGTCCTCATATTCGCGGCGCGAGCGCGCGGTATCGGTGTCGTCGATGCGCAGCAGGAACTGGCCGTCATGCTTGCGGGCGAAGCAGGAAGTTCAGCATCGCCGTGCGGACATTGCCGACATGCAGGAGCCCGGTGGGCGACGGCGCGAATCGTCACGAACGACGCTCATTTCGCGTTCCGATAAGCGTTGGTGATGGGGTAGCGGCGGTCGCGGCCGAAATTGCGCGCGCTGAGTTTCACGCCCGGCGGCGACTGGCGGCGCTTGTATTCGGCGATGTAGAGCATGTTCTCGATGCGCTTGACGGTGGCCGGATCGTAGCCCGCGGCGACGACCTCCTCGAAGCTCTGCTCGCCTTCGACCAGGCGCATCAGGATGCCGTCGAGGATTTCGTAGGGCGGCAGCGAATCCTCGTCCTTCTGGTCGGCGCGCAGTTCGGCCGAGGGCGGGCGGGTGATGACGTTGTCCGGCATGACGCGCGCTGTCGGGCCCAGGCCGATGGAGCAGGCATTCTCGTTGCGCCAGCGCGACAGGGCGAAGACATCCATCTTGTAGACATCCTTCAGCACATTGTAGCCGCCATTCATGTCGCCATAGAGCGTGGCGTAGCCGACGCTGAGTCTCGGACTTGTTGCCGGTGGCGATGACCATGTGGCCGAACTTGTTGGACAGCGCCATCAGGATCAGCCCGCGAATGCGCGACTGGATGTTCTCTTCGGTGGTGTCGGCGGCGCGGCCATCGAACAAGGGCGCAAGCATGGCGCCGAAGACTGTCGACGGCGGTTCTCGATGGGCACGATGTCGTAATCGACGCCGAGCAGCTTGGCGATCTCGGCCGCGTCGTCGAGGCTTTCCTGCGCGGTATAGCGCGAGGGCATCATCACGCAGCGCACGCGGTCGGCGCCCAGCGCATCGACGGCGACGGCGGCGGTGAGCGCGGAATCGATGCCGCCCGAAAGGCCGATGACGACGCCGGGAAAGCGGTTCTTGTTCACATAATCGCGCAGCGCCAGCATCATCGCCGCATAGACGGCGGCATGGCCGGTTTCGATGGGCGCACGTTCGCCCTGTTCGCACACCCAGCCCTTTTCGCGTGCGGGTCCAGTTGGTGATGGCGATCTGTTCGACGAAAGCCGGCATCTGCACGGCGAGGCTGCGATCGGCATTGAGCACGAAGGAGGCGCCGTCGAAGGCCAGCTCGTCCTGACCGCAGATCTGGTTGAGATAGGCGAGCGGCAGGCCGCTTTCGACCACGCGGGCGACGGCGTGGCTGCATGCGCACATCATGCTTTGCCGCATCGAAGGGCGAGCCGTTGGGCACCAGAAGAATTTCGGCGCCGGTCTCGCTCAGGCATTCGACGATGTCCGGCGTCCAGATGTCCTCGCAGATGGGCACGCCGATGCGCACGCCGCGAATGTTCAGCGGGCCCGGCATGGCGCCGGCGGCGAAGATGCGCTTTTCGTCGAAGACGCCGTAATTGGGCAGATCGACCTTGGCGCGTGATCGCCGCGACCTTGCCGCCATCGATCCAGGCGACGGCGTTGTAGGGCTTGCCGTCCTCGCGCCAGGGCGTGCCGAGAAGGACGCCGGGGCCGCCATCGGCGGTTTCGGGGGCGAAGGCTTCGACCGCCTCGCGGCAGGCATCCTGCAGCGCCGGCTTCATGACGAGATCTTCCGGCGGATAGCCGCAGAGGAACAGCTCCGGGAACAGCACGATGTCGGCGCCGGCCTTCGCCGCCTCGGCCCGCGCCGCGCGCACGCGGGCGAGATTGCCCGTGATGTCGCCCATCATGGGATTGAGCTGGGCCAGCGCGATGCGCAAATGATCTCTGGGTTGATCAGTCATGGGGCGTATTTAGCCGTGATCGGGGAGGAAGGGAATTCCACCCACGGGGCCCGAAGGCCGGGACCGGCGTGGAGGCGATCCGCCGTTCAGGCTTGAAGCGCGAATTCCGCGGGGGCCGGGCCGCGGCGGGCCGTGGGCTGTGCCGCGTCGTCGATCAGCAGCGCGGTTTCGAGCGCGCGGCGGGCCTCTTCGGGGCGCACCAGAGCGGCGGCGCCCAGCCGGGCGGCGCGCACGAAGGACATCACCGACTCGCCCAGCGGATCGTCGAGATCGAGATCGTTAAGCGTGCGGGCCGTGGTGTTGGTCGACCGTGCGGGTGATGAAATCGATTTCGATCACGCCATCGGCATAGACGGCGCGAAGGCCGCGGCGGCGCTCATCGGCGATGCGGCTGGCGAGCAGGCGCGCAATCGAGCCGTTTTCGAACTGCACCAGCGCTGTCGACTTCATCGGCCAGGCGCGAATGGGTGCAGCGGCCACCGGCGCGCACATCGGCAACGCCGCCGGGAATGAGCTGATGGATGAGATCGAGATCGTGGATCATCAGATCGAGCACGGCCGAGACATCGGCGCCGCGGCCCGTCCACGGACCGGCGCGCCAGCATTCGACCTCGAGCGGCGCATCGGCGAAATCGAGAAGCCCGCTGCGCGCGAAGACGAACCGTTCCTGATGGCCGACAGTGAGGATGCGATTGTTCTCCGCGGCCAGCGCGATCAGCGCATCGGCTTCGGCCAGATCGGTCGCGATCGGCTTTTCGACCAGCACATCGGCGCCGGCCTCGAGAAAGGCGCGCACGATTTCGGCATGGGTCACGGCCGGCGAGCAGACCGAAACGATATCGACCTTGCCCAGACAGTTCGCGCCAGTCGCCCACGGTCGGCACGCCATGGCGCGCCATGGCCGCGGCCCGCGCCTCAACCGACGGATCGGCAATGGCCACCAGTTGCACCCCATCCATCGCCGCATATTTCGTGGCGTGGTGACGGCCAAAGGCGCCGGCGCCGATCACGGCCGCGCGCAGCGGGCCGCCGGACCTGAAGGCAACTGAGACGTTGGGCTCGAACCGATACAAGGGAAATTCCCGGGAGATACCGGGACTTATGAGCCATACTGCGCCGCAACAGGCGACTCATAAAATGTTTCGTCTTGTTACGCCCTTGCCGCCCCATGGGGCCCTGTTAGGGTTCGCGAACCAGCTATTCCGCCAATCCAAACCAAGGGAGGACGCCATGAGCGCCCAGAAAATACAGAAAAACCGGGAAATCCGCCTGAAAAAACGCCCCGAGGGCATGCCCCAGCCGGGGGACTTCGAACTCGCCGAGACGCCGATTCCCAGCCCCGGCCCGGGCCAGGTGCTGGTCCGCAACATCTACATGTCTGTGGATCCCTATATGCGGGGCCGGATGATGGACCGCAAAAGCTATGTCCCGCCCTTCCAGATCGGCGAGACGCTGTCGGGCGGCGCGGTCGGCCAGGTGGTCGAATCCAACGGCAACAGCAAATTCGCCAAGGGTGATTACGTCAGCAACTTCAATGGCTGGCGCGAATGGTTCGCCTCCGACGGTGCGGGGCTGGACAAGATCGATCCGAACCTCGCCCCGCTCCAGGCCTATCTGGGCACCTTCGGCATGCCGGGGCTGACGGCCTATGCCGGCCTCTTGCGCATCGGCGAACTGAAGGAAGGCGAGCGCGTGTTCGTGTCCGCCGCCTCCGGCGCGGTGGGCTCGATCGTCTGCCAGATCGCCAAGAACAAGGGCTGCACGGTCGTCGGCTCGGCCGGATCGGACGAGAAATGCGCCTGGCTGAAGAAGGAAGCCCGCGTCGACGCCACCATCAATTACAAGACCTGCGGCGATCTCACCGCGGCCGTCGCCAAGGCAATGCCCGAAGGCATCGATGTCTATTTCGAAAATGTCGGCGGCGCGCATCTGGAAGCGGCGCTGGCCAATATGCGCCAGTTCGGGCGCATCGCGCTGTGCGGCATGATCGGCCAGTACAACGCCACCGAAGCCCCTCCCGGCCCGCGCAACATCATCATGGCCGTGGGCCTGAGCCTGAAGCTGCAGGGCTTCATCGTCTCCAACCATGCCGACATGCTGCCGGACTTCCTGCGCGACATGTCCGGCTGGGCCAAAGAGGGCAAGCTGAAATGGCACGAGACCATCATGGAGGGCATCGAGAAGGCGCCGGACGCGTTCATCGGCCTCTTCAAGGGCGCCAATTTCGGCAAGATGCTGGTGAAGATCGGACCCGATAAGGCGGTGTAAGATGTGCATCCACCCTCCCTCAAAGGGAGGGTGGATGACGTTTACGCCTCAGGTCCCATGGCGATCAGGTTGGTGATCGCGGCGACGATGAGATAGCTCAGCATCAGCGGCGCCGGGCCCACCAGGATATTCGCCGAGGATGCCCTGCACCGCATCGCAGGGCAGCAGCGGATAGAGCGAGCCGACATAGAGAAGCTGGATCGCGATCACCGCGGCAACGCCGAGGATCAGGGCCACACCGCCCGGGTTCAGCGCTTCGGGCCGGTCCTTGCGCTCGAGGCGGACAAGCCCCGCCATCAGGCGCAGGCGCGACACCGACGAACCCAGAAACACAAAGGCGAGCAGCCAACCAAAGGCGGACGCAACCATGCGCCCGCCATCGAGGCCGCAGGAGCCGAGCGCGAAACCGAGCCGCGCTTCGCCCGGGACGGCGAAGCCCAGCGCCGCGCGCAGCGCGCCGAACACGCCGCCATCGAGGTGGACGGAGAGATAAACCGTCTGCACCACGAAGACGGCGAGCGCAAAACCGATGAACACCAGCTCGTTGAAGCCGGGGATGAGATGGTGCGGTTTGAGACGGGCAAAGAACGGTGTGCCGCCAAGGCCGGCCGCGGCGCCGAAACCGCCGATGAACAAAAGGCCCATGGCCCCGAACAGCAGCAGGATCACAAGCGCGGGGCCCGGCGCAATCGCGACCGACGGATCGGTCAGGGCAAAGCCCCCCGCGAAGAGACAAAACGCAACCCAGCCCTTCGCCAACAGGCGCGCTATGCCCATCCCCGGCCCCCTTTAATCCCGGACGTCTGAACGCTTAAGCCGAGGCGGCAAGCGATGCGCCCTTCATTCGCTCCGCACGGAGCCCCTCGGCCATCAGGAAGGCCAGCTCCAGCGCCTGGTTCGCATTGAGCCGCGGATCGCAATGGGTGTGATAGCGGCTGGACAGATCGCCGTCCGAAATCGCCTGCGCACCGCCCAGGCATTCGGTCACGTTCTGGCCCGTCATTTCGAAATGCACGCCACCGGCATGGGTGCCCTCGGCCCGGTGCACATCGAAGAAGGTCTTGATCTCCTTCAGGATGCGATCGAAGGGCCGGGTCTTGAAGCCGGATTGCGACTTGATCGTGTTGCCGTGCATCGGATCGGATGACCACACAACGCTCGCGCCCTCGCGCTGAACGGCGCGGATCAGGCGTGGCAGCTTTTCGGCCACCTTGTCGGCGCCGAAGCGGCAGATCAGCGTCAGACGGCCGGGCACGTTCTCCGGATTGAGGGCTGCGATCAGGCGCAGAAAATCCTCTTCGTCGAGCGAAGGACCGCATTTCAGACCGATCGGATTCCTGATGCCGCGGCAGAACTCGATATGCGCGCCATCGAGCTGGCGCGTGCGATCGCCGATCCACACCATATGGGCGGAGGTGTCGTACCAGTCGCCGGTGGTGGAATTGATGCGCGTCAACGCCTGTTCGTAGCCCAGAAGCAGCGCTTCGTGGCTGGTATAGAATTCGGTCGCGCGCAATTGCGGCACCGATTGCGGGGTGATGCCGCAGGCTTCCATGAAATCGAGCGCATCGCCGATGCGTTCGGCCAGCGCCTTGTAGCGTTCGCCCGCCGCATTGCCGGCGATGAAGCCCAGCGTCCAGCGATGCACATTCTGTAGATCGGCATAGCCGCCCGAGGCGAAGGCCCGGAGCAGGTTGAGCGTCGAGGCCGACTGGGCATAGGCCTGCAGCAAGCGGTTCGGATCCGGCACGCGGCTTTCGGCGTCGAAGGGCTGCGCGTTGACGATGTCGCCGCGATAGGACGGCAGCGTGACGCCGTTCTGGGTCTCGTTGTCCTCGGAGCGCGGCTTGGCGAACTGGCCGGCGATGCGGCCCACCTTCACCACCGGCATGGAGGCGGCATAGGTCAAGCACCACGGCCATCTGCAGCAGGACGCGGAAGGTGTCGCGGATATTGTCCGGGTGGAACTCGGCGAAGCTCTCCGCGCAATCGCCGCCCTGGAGCAGAAAAGCCTTGCCCTGCGCCACCTGGCCGAGGGCCGTGGTGAGCTTGCGCGCCTCGCCGGCAAAGACCAGCGGGGGGTGTGACTTCAACCTCTCCTCGACCGCCGCCAGAGCAGACGGATCCGGGTATTCCGGCACCTGGCGGATCGGTTTTTCCCGCCAACTCGAGGGATTCCAGGACTGCGGCACGCGTCTCACTCCAAATATCGCCTGTGGATATACGAAACGCGGGGGCCTGTGACCAGCCTCGGCGGATGCCGTGGTGAACAGGGTGCAACGGAACCCGGCCGAGGCCCACGGAGCCGCGGGTTCCGAGGCCGCCGGCAGGGCTGATTACGGCATCTCGGGGGCGGCGGCCGGGCCCTCGATCTGGAGGGCGCGCTGCTGGCGATAGGCGCTGCGCATCGAGGCATACGGATCGAGCGAGCCCTGCGCCAATTGCTGGCGCAAAAGCACGGCGGCGGCGTTCTGCTCGAAGGGCAAGAGGGTGTGGATGCCGACCACGGCGCCGACATGGTCCGCCACCGACCAGTCGGCCGGCACATAGGAGAGCGGATCGGCGGCCAGATCGGCGGCCGTGCCGACAATGTCGCGCGGGGTCGAAGGCCCGATCAGCGGCAGGACGACAAACGGACCGGAGGGCACGCCATAACGCGCCAGCGTCTGGCCGAAATCGGATTGATGGCCGCGCAGACCGCTGGCGGCGGCGACATCGATCAGCCCGCCCAGCCCCACCGTGGAATTGACGAACAGGCGCAGGAGCGTGGTACCCGCGCCGCCGATCCGGCCCTGCAGCAGATCATTGGCGATGGTGACGGGCGCTTCCACATTGGCGAGCGCATTGTGCACGCCCTTGCGCACGCGGCCGGGCACATAGGTCACATAGACCCAGGCCACCGGCAGCGTGACCGCGCTGTTGAATTTCTCGTTGAAGGTGAAGATGGCGCGGTTGGTCGTCTCGAAGGGATCGGGAATGCGGCCGGTTGGACCGCTATGTCCCGGCGCATGGGCGCAGCCGGCAAGAAGGAGAAGCGCCAACAGGCAAAGCGGCCGCAGCCGCCGCAAATCCGGCGCAACCCCGCCTCCCTGTGGCGCCGAAGCCTGCACGCTCATTCCTCATGTCCAACCTGTCCGGACCGCGCCCGGCATCTGTCATTCTGCATCGGACGGGGGCTGCGTCCCATGCGATCGATCAAGGACCGGCGGGCGGGTTGCGAATAGCGCGCCCGGCTATGCGGGCGCCTTGCTGTAGGATTTGCTGCGCATCGTCACCAGTTCTTCGGCGGCCGAGGGATGCAGCGCGATGGTGGCGTCGAAATCGGCCTTGGTCGCGCCCATCTTCATGGCCACCGCGACAACCTGAACGATCTCGGCCGAATCCTTGCCGAAGATGTGGCAGCCCAGCACCTTGTCCGTCTTCGCATCGACGATCAGCTTGAACACCGAACGTTCCTCGCGGCCGGTCATGGTGTGCTTCAGGGGGCGGAAGCGCGACAGATAGACATCGACATGGTGGCCGGCCGCGAGCGCATCGGCCTCGCTCATGCCGACCGTGCCGATCTCGGGCTGGCTGAACACCGCCGTCGGCACCAGATGATGATCGACCGGCGTGGGCGTGTTCTCATAGACCGTCTTCACGAAATTCATCGCCTCGTGGATGGCGACGGGGGTCAGCTGCAGGCGGTCGGTGACATCGCCGATGGCGTAGATGTGCTCGACATTGGTGCGCGAATAGTCGTCCACCAGCACTTCGCCGTGCTTGCCGATCTCGACGCCCGCCTTTTCGAGACCTAGGCCATCGGTATTGGGGTGGCGGCCGATGGCCAGCATCAGTGCATCGGCTTCGAGGATTTCGCCGTGATCGGTGTGGGCGAAGATCGTCTCGCCCTGCTTGTCGACGCGCTTGAAGACGCGGTTGCAGACGATGCGCATGCCCTTCTTGTTCATGGCCTCGGTCAGCGCATCGCGCATGTCCTCGTCGAAGCCGCGCAGGATCTTGTCGCGGCGATAGACCAGCGTCACCTCGCAGCCGAGCCCATGGAAGATGTTGGCGAACTCGACCGCGATATAGCCGCCGCCGACCACGATCACGCGATGCGGCAGCTTCTCGAGATGAAACGCCTCATTGGAGGTGATGGCGTGTTCGGCGCCGACGCAATCGCCCATGTTGCGCGCTGGGGCGGCCGCCGGTGGCGACGAGGATGGTTTTCGCCGTGACCTTGCGATCCGATTTCTTCAGATGGATCTCGTGCGGGCCGGTGAGTTCGGCGCGCTCCATGATGATCTCGACGCCGGCCTTGGTGACGTTCTGGTGGTAGAGCCCTTCGAGGCGGGCGATCTCCTTGTCCTTGTTGGCGACAAGAACGTCCCAATCGAATTTGGGGCGCGGCACGGTCCAGCCGAAGCCGCCGGCATCCTCGAAATCTTCCATGTAATGGCTGGCATAGACGAACAGCTTCTTCGGAATGCAGCCGCGGATCACGCAGGTGCCACCGAAACCATATTCCTCGGCAATGGCGACCTTGGCGCCATGGCCGGCCGCCAGACGGCTGGCGCGCACGCCGCCCGAGCCGCCGCCAATGACAAAGAGATCGTAATCGTAAGTCATAACACCTCCACCGTCATGGCCGCCCACCGAGGCGGCCACCCATCACGCCCGCGTCTGCGGGCGTAAGAGCTATGGCTCGCAGACGCTCGCCAGATGGGTGGCCGGGTCAAGCCCGGCCATGACGAAACATTGAGCAAAAACAGGACAAATCATTTCCTCTCGATCACTTCCACGCCATCCGGCCGCGCAATGACGAGGCTGGACGCGATACCGATGAAGAGGCCGTGTTCGACGACGCCGGGAATGTCCGACAGCGCGCGGGCCAAAGCCGGCGCATCGGTGATGGTGCCGAAGGCGCAATCGAAGATCAGATGGCCGCTATCGGTGCGGAAGGGTTCGTCGCCGGCCATGCGCAGCGAAATCGGAATGTCGCCATAGCCGAGGCGGGCAATGGCCGCCTCGATGCGGGCGATGGTGGTGCGCGCGCCGAAGCCGACCACCTCGACCGGCAAGGCGAAGGCGCCCAGACTGTCGACCAGCTTGGAGCCGTCGGCGATCACGACCATGCGGGCCGAAGACGCGGCCACGATCTTTTCGCGCAGCAGCGCGCCGCCGCCGCCCTTGATCAGGTTGAGGGCACGATCGGCCTCGTCGGCGCCATCGATCGTGAGATCGAGGGGCGCGGTGTCGTCGAGCTCGGCGATGGGGATGCCAAGCTCGCGGGCCTTGTCGGCCGTGCGCTGCGAAGTGGGCACGCCGATGATCTCGAGGCCGGCCGCCACTTTGGGCGCCAGCACATCGAGAAAGGCTTCGGCGGTGGAGCCGGTGCCCAGGCCCAGCTTCATGCCCGGCTGGACGAATTCGAGTGCGCGCACAGCGGCGGCGTGCTTGAGGGATGCTGGGCTTGCGGGGGAATTTGTCGTGGTCATGGCCGGACTTTAGCAGAGAGTCCCGCCCTGTCATTCCCGCTGCACTGCGGCATGTGTCGACCGGCTTGCGGCCCCGGCGCCCGAGGTTCACGATCTGCGCAAAATAAGTCAACACAGGGAGGAACGGTGATGAGTTCACCAGCGACATCTGTTTCGAGCATCGAGGGCGCGGCGCCGGCCCATGTCCACCCCACCCCGCTTGTCGGGGCCGCGATCCTGACCGCCTTTGCCGTCGCCGCCACCGGCTACGTCATCCTGAACCTCGATCTCGGCATGACGAATTTCTGGACCGGGTTCCTGTTCGTGACCTTCTGGATGTGCTCCGAGCAGGTGAAGCCGGGCGCCTTCACCTATTGCGCGGTCGGCGCCATCGTCGGCACGCTGATGGCGCTGGCGCTGCAGCTCTTGCCGCCGCTCTATGGCACGGCCGGACTGGCGGCGGCCTATGCGCTGATGCTGGGCGCGATCTATCTGCAGATCATCGGCAAGCTGCACATCGCCATCAACTTCTCGACCATGATCTTCCTGACCGCGGCCGCGGCGGTGCCGATGCAGCTGCATGTGAAGATCGTGGACGTGCTGCCGGCGCTGGGCCTTGGCATCGTCTTCTGGGGCGGGCTGATCCTGGGCGGCATGAAGATCGCGGCCATGCTGAGCGCACGCAAAGCCACGGCGGCGGCCTAGGCGGCTACTCCACGCGTTCGACCGGATTTGGCGAGGTTGCGGGGCTGATCGACATCGGTGCCCTTGGCCAGCGCCATGTAATAGGCCAGGAGCTGCACCGGCACGGCATAGAGCAACGGCGCGATCAGCGGATCGGCGGCGGGGACTTCGATGGTGGCCCAGGCGCCCTCGCCCGCCGCATCGATGCCCGCGCGTGTCGGAGATCAGCACCACCTTGCCGCCGCGCGCCATCACCTCCTGCATGTTGGAGACGGTCTTTTCGAACACTGCGTCATGCGGGGCCAGCACGATGACCGGCACGCTTTCGTCGATCAGCGCGATGGGGCCGTGCTTCATCTCGCCGGCGGCATAGCCTTCGGCGTGGATGTAGGAAATTTCCTTGAGCTTGAGCGCGCCTTCCATGGCCAGCGGGAAGTTCACGCCGCGGCCGAGATAGAGCACATCGCGCGCATGGGCCATCTCGCCGCCGAGGATTTCGATCTTCGATTCCTGCTTGAGGAATTCGACGATGTGGCGCGGCGTTTCCAGGAGCGCGGAAATCAGCGCCTGCTCGCGCGCCCGGTCGATGGTGCCGCGCGCCGCGCCGGCCGCAATCGCCAGCGAGGCCAGCGCCGCAAGCTGACAGGTGAACGCCTTGGTCGAGGCCACGCCGATCTCCGGGCCGGCAAAGGTCGGCAGCACGATATCGGCTTCGCGGGCGATGGAGCTTTCGGTGACGTTGACCAGCGCCATGCGTGGTCTGGCCTTGCGCCTTGGCATCGCGCAGGGCCGCCAGCGTGTCGGCCGTCTCGCCGGATTGTGAAATGAACAGCGCGACGCCGCCTTCGCGGATAGACCGGATCGCGATAGCGCAATTCCGAGGCGACATCGGCTTCGACGGCCAGACGCGCGATCTTCTCGAACCAGTATTTGCCGATCTGGCCGGCATAGAAGGCGGTGCCGCAGGCCGAGATGGTGAGGCGCGTGGCGGCTTTCAGCGCCTCGACCGCTTTGGGTTCGGCAATGGCGGTGACGAGGTTTGTGGGATCGAGATAATGCGTCAGCGTGTGGCCGATGACCTCCGGCTGCTCGTGGATCTCCTTCATCATGAAGTGGCGGTAGCCGGCCTTGTCGACCAGACCGGCCGAGGCGGAGGTGATCGTGACCTCGCGATTGGCGGGGCGGCCTTCGCTGTCATAGATGCTGATCTGCGGGCCCTCGATCACCACCACATCGCCATCTTCGAGATAGGCGACACGGTTGGTGAAGGGCGCGAGCGCGAAGGCATCGGAGCCGAGATAGCCTTCCGTCTCGCCATAACCGGCGGCCAGCGGTGCGCCCTTGCGCGCGCCGATCAGAAGCCCCTCATGGCCATCGAAGATCATCGCCAGCGAGAAGGCGCCGGTGAGCCGGCGGGTCGCGGCCAGCGCCGCATCCTTGGGCGTGAGACCCTGCGCCAGATATTCGGTGACGAGATGGGCGCAGACTTCGCTATCGGTTTCGGATTCGAATGTGTGGCCCTTGGCCTGAAGCTCGGCGCGCAGCTCGCGGAAATTCTCGATGATGCCGTTGTGGACGATGGCGACGCGGGCCGAGGCATGCGGATGGGCATTGGCCTCGGTCGGCTTGCCATGGGTGGCCCAGCGCGTATGGCCGATGCCGGTGATGCCGGCGAGCGGCGTCTTGGCCAGCACCGCGTCGAGCTGCGAGAGCTTGCCGGGGCTGCGGCGGCGCTCGATATGGCCGTCCACCAGCGTGGCGATGCCGGCCGAATCATAGCCGCGATATTCGAGCCGCTTCAGCGCCAGAGCGATCTGGGGCGCGACGTCCGCCGTTCCGGCAATGCCGACAATCCCGCACATGGCTTACTTGCTCTCTTTCTTCTTCGCGGCCTTCTCGGCCGATTTCCGGGCGCGGAACTTTGCGGCCCAGCCTGTCACGTCCTTGCGCGCGCCGCGCACGACGGCAAGCGAATCCTTTTCGACCTTGTCCTTCGCGACCACCGAGCCGGCGCCGATATAGGCGCCGTCTTCGATGGTCACCGGCGCGACCAGCGCGCTGTTGGAACCGATGAAGGCGCCCGCGCCGATATCGGTCTTGTATTTGAAGAAGCCGTCGTAATTGCAGGTGATGGTGCCCGCGCCGATATTGGCGCCCGCGCCGACGCGCGCATCGCCGAGATAGCTGAGATGGTTGGCCTTGGCGCCCGTTTCGATGCGGGTGTTCTTGACCTCGACGAAATTGCCGATATGGGCGTCTGCTTCGATGTAAGCGCCGGGGCGCAGCCGCGCGTAAGGCCCGATCTGCGCGCCGCTTTCGACGATGGCGCCTTCGAGATGGCGAGAAGGCGCGGATTTCGGCGCCCGATTTCACCGTGACGCCGGGACCGAAGACGACGAAGGGCCCGATGCTGCACATCGGCTTCGAGCACGGTGTCGTGACAGAGGAACACGGTTTCCGGCGCCTGCATGCCGACGCCGTTCGCCATCGCCGCTGCGCGCAGGCGCTGCTGCATCTGGCTTTCGGCGGCGGCCAGTTCGGCGCGGCTGTTCACGCCCATCATGTCGGCTTCGTCCGCCATCGACCGACGGCGCAGCCGACGCCATCGGCGCGTGGCCAGAGCGCGGCACATCGGTCAGATAATATTCGCCCTGGGCGTTGTTGTTTTCGAGACTGCGCGGCCCAGCCGAAGAAGCGCTTTCGCATCGGCCGCCATGATGCCGGCATTGCAGAGCTTGACCGCGCGTTCATCGGCATTGGCGTCGCGATATTCGACAATGCGCGCGAGCAGGCCATCGGCGCCGACGATGACGCGGCCATAGGCCGTGCTCTCCGAACGGAAGGCGACGATGGCCATGCCGGATTCCTGCTGCGCGGCGAAGGAGGCTTCGAAGGTTGCCGCCGTCACCAGCGGCATGTCGCCATAGGCCACGACCAGCGTGCCGTCGAAATCCTTGAGCGCCGTCGGCGGCCGAGGCCGCGGCATGGCCGGTGCCGAGCTGTTCGGCCTGGATCACGCTTTCGGCGCCGAGCCCGGCCGCATAGTCGCGCACAGCCCCGCCATCCTTCGAGGTGACGACGACGATGCGCGTCGACGCCCGCCGCGCGCACGGCGGCGATGACATGGCCGAGGATGGGCTTGCCGGCGATCGTGTGCAGCACCTTGGGCGTGGCCGATTTCATGCGCGTGCCCATGCCCGCCGCCAGAATGATCGCCGCCCGCGCCTTTGTGCTCTGTGTCATGCCGTCCCGTATAATCGAATTCGGCCGGCAATCTCTTGCGCCGGCCCCATGTCCCGCCCGATAACCGCCTTACCCGAAAGGGTAAAGTGACGAATTGCGACGTTATATTGCCAGCGGCGCATTCACGAACCCCTAACCGGACGCAATCCGACCATGCCACACGCCAATGCTCTCCGGCCCGCCTATATCTTCGACCTCGACGGCACGCTGGTCGATACCGCGCCCGACCTTCTGGCCGCGACCAATGCCGTGCTGCAGCGATGCGGGGCGCGATACCGTCGATCCCGAAACGCTGCGCCACATGGTGGGCTTCGGCGCGCGCTCGCTGATCGCCCAGGCCTTCGACGCCACCGGGGCGGCCGTTGCCGAAGATGCGCTGCCGGGCCTCGTCGATTCCTTCATCGTCCATTATCGGCGCAACATTGCGGTGGAAAGCAGGCCCTTTCCGGGCGTGGAAGAGACGCTGGCGGCGCTCAGCGGTCAGGTGCGGCTGGGCGTGCTCACCAACAAGCCGCAGGAGCTGACCGACATCCTGTTGCCCAAGCTGGGGCTGGACCGCTTCTTCGGCGCCATCCACGGCGCCGGGCGGCTGACCGTCGCCAAGCCGGATGCGGCCGTGTTCCACCATGTGATCGAGGAGCTGGGCGGCGGCGATGCCGGCGCCGTCATGATCGGCGACAGCGCCACCGACGTGAAGACGGCGCGGGCCGCAGGCGTGCCGGTGATCGTGGTCGATTACGGCTATACGCCGGTGCCGGCCGCCGAGCTGGGCGGCGACGCCGTGACCGGCGATTTCCGCGAGATCCCGGCGCTGGCGAGGCGGCTGCTGGGCGGCTGAGGCCGGGGGCGGCGAATTTCCGGGCCAACGCTTGACGGGCCGCGGCCCGCCGCCCTATAGGCGGGGCCCCTGTTCGCGCCGCTTCGGCCGCGGATGGCGGACCGTCTGGTCCGGGCGCGTAGCTCAGCGGGAGAGCACTCCCTTCACACGGGAGGGGTCACAGGTTCAATCCCTGTCGCGCCCACCATTGTTTACGGCCTCGCACGACCCTGCCGGTCGCCACGCTGGCGACAAGGTTCAGCTATCAGAGATCGCCATTTCAAAAAGGGCGTGGTTCAATTTGGAGGTGTGAACCTCGATCGCGCCCTTCTGGTTATAGTCGATCAGGCCTTGTTTGCGAAAACTGTTCATGAAGAAGCTGACCCGCGAACGGGTCGTGCCGATCAGCTCTGCCAGTGTCTGATGGCTGACCTTGGTCAGCACCGCATCGGGTTTGCCGTGGTCGCCGGGATCGGCCAGCAGCAGAAGCGCGCGCGCCAGCCGCATCTCGCTGGTATTGATCATTTGATCGGCCAGGTCCTGCTCGACCCGGGTGACACGCGCCAGCAGATAGCCCACGAACATCTGGGCGAGCGCAGGCCTTTCATAGAGGGCGCTCGCGAAGCGGGCCTTGTCGATTCGCATGACCCGGCAGTCCGAAAGCGCCTCCGCCGTCGCGAGGAACGCGGTCTCGCTGGTCATGCACTCCTGCCCGAGAAAATCGTCAGGCCCGAGAATTGCGACAACGGCCGCCCTGCCCTGATTCGACAGGGCCGTCAGTTTGAGTCTGCCCGAGACGACGAAGAACACCGCATCGGCGGGCATGCCCTGCGCGAACAACACCTCATGGCTCTTCATGTCGGACAAGGTCCGGCCGGGGCCCGCGCGAGCAAGATAGGCGAGCGGATCGATATCCAGTCCTTCCACCTTGTCCATTGCCTGTTGCACCGCCTTGGGTGTGCATATCCACCAAACTGGGATACATCAGAAGCCAGCCGGCAGGCGTCACGCCTGATCTCACAAAGCCTCGAAACACCGGATATCCGTGTCGAGAGGAGCTGCACCACTTAAGGTATAATATCTGCCAATCAGAGGCGAAATGCTACGGCAGATTGCTGTCACGATAATATCACGGAAAGGGTGGGCTTATGGCTGGTGACGATCCGAAGCAAACGCCGACGCTCGATGAGGTCTATGCCCTTATCGACAAGAATCGTGCCGAGGCTGCCAAAGCCGCCCAGGCCAAGTTTCACAGCGATATGGAGGCGGCGATTGCCGCCATCGCCAATATCAGCTCGGTGGCGGGCGCGCGCGTCCTTGCCGACAGCCAGGTGGCGTCGGCGAAAATTCTGATCAACGCCGAGGTGGGCGCCAGCCGCCTGCTGGCGGAAGCGGAGATGCACGCCTCCAGGGTTGCCAACGAAGCGCTGACCAAGCCGCCTGAATTCGTCGAGAAGATGCTTCTGGAGATCGGCAAAGAGACCACATTGCTGCTGACGGCGTCGGCCAAGGAGTCGGTCGAAGCCATCCAGCGTGACTCCGAGAACGCCATCAAGGTTTTGCGCGAGACCGGGGCTCTGGCGATCGGCGAGATTCAGGCCATGGCCACCAAAGTGGAGACCCAGACCAGGGCCGATGCCGAAAAGGCCGCCGCCAAATTGACGGAATATCGCAAAGCCGCGCACACGGCCGACGAAGCGGCCCTTCAGGGCGAGGAGATCGCGCAGATCATCATCACGGCCGCAGAGGACGCGTCAGCCGTCCTGAAAGAGGCTGTCAAGACGACCGTGGACAAGATCAACACGATCACGGAGCAGGCATGTTCGAACGTGCGCCAGGCCGCGCTGGCCGCCGAAGAGAAGGTGATTGGGGGCCAGGAACGCGCACTGGCCCGCTTGAAGGAGACGTTGTACGCCCATCGCAGACATTGAGGGCGCAAGCCTGATGTCAGCCGCGCAAGGCATGGCCGTTACCGAGAGAAGTCCTCAGTCCGCCTTCGCGCGCCAGGGCGCGAACCAGCCCAGGCCATCTTCGGTGCGGGCGCGGGGCGTGTATTCGCAGCCGATAAAACCGTCATAGCCGCTCTCGTCGATCGCATCGAAGAGAAAGGGATAGGCGATTTCGCCGATGTCCGGTTCGTGGCGGCCGGGCACGCCGGCGATCTGCACATGGCCGGTGATGTCGGCGCAGTCGCGAATGTGCATCGCGAGATCGCCTTCCGAAATCTGGCAGTGATAGAGATCGAGCTGGAGCTTCAAGTTGGGCGCGCCGACCGCCTCGATCACGGCGCGCGCTTCGGCCGTGGTGTGCAGGAAATAATCCGGTACATCGCGGGCATTGATCGGCTCGATCAGGAGCGTGCATCCGGCCGCGTGCGCCTTCGCCGCTGCATAATCGAGATTGGCGCAATAGGCATCGTGGAATGCGGCGCGGTCCGCGCCTTTGGGCATGAGACCGGCCATGCCATGCAGCTTTGTGCAACCCAGCGCTTCGGCGTAATGGAGCGCCGTGTCGAGCGCGGCGCGGAAATCGTCCATGCGCCCCGGCAGGCAAGCGAGGCCGCGGTCTCCGGCCGCCAGATCGCCCGGCGGCAGATTGATCAGCGCCAGCGTGAGGCCGTGTTCAGTGAGGCGGTCGCGAATGTCCCGCGCCGCGAAATCATAGGGAAACTGGCATTCGACCGCCGTGAAGCCCGCGCGCGCCGCCGCCGCGAAACGGTCGAGAAACGCATATTCCTTGAACATCGTCGAGAGATTGGCGGCGAAGCGCGGCATCGCCTCTAGCCGCGTCCGACATAGGGCATGTTCGTCGCCATGATGGTCTCGAACAGGATGTTGGTGCCCGGCGGCAGCTCGGCCATGTGCAACACGGCGTCGGCGACATGGCGCACATCCATGGTCGGTTCGGGGCGGATGGTGCCATCGGCCTGCGGCACGCCGCGCGCAAAAATCTCGGACAATTCCGACAGGCAATTGCCGATGTCGATCTGGCTGCAGGCGATGTTGTAGGCGCGCCCGTCGAGCGCGATGGATTTGGTCAGTCCGGTGATCGCATGTTTGGAGGCGGTGTAGGCCGCGGCCTTGACGCGCGGTGTGTAGGCGGAGATCGACCCGTTGTTGATGATGCGCCCGCCTTGCGGGGATTGCGCCTTCATCAGGCGGAAGGCGGCGCTGGCGATCAGGAAGGCGCCGTCGAGATTGACGGAGACGACGCGGCGCCAATCCTCCCAGGACGTATCGCCGACATCACCCGGCGCAGTGCCGACGCCGGCATTGTTGAAAACGACATCGAGGCGCGGCTCGCCTTTCTCGATCTGCGCGAAGAGCTGCGCGACCGAGCCGGGATCGGCGACATCGCAGGCGATGGGCGTGGCGGCCGGGCCCAGCTCCTTCGCCAGCGCGGTGAGCTTGTCCTGATTGCGGGCTGCGAGAATGACGCGATGGCCGGCCTCGACGAAGCGCCGCGCCGTGGCCGCGCCGATGCCCTGGCTCGCCCCCGTTACCAGCGCGATCAATTGCGTGCTCATCGTGGCGCCTCCCTGCCGATCGAATGCGCGAGCAATAGGCCGCCATCTCCGCCTTGGCAATGCGAACCCACTTGTTGATTTCGATCACAACCGCAGGACAGCGCCCGCGCGACCATGCGCCTTCCTGAACACGATACGGATGCATGCGTATGTCGCAGCCGTCCCCGGCGCTCCATCATGCCGTGCAAGTCCTGCCACAGGGCCTGCGCGGAGACCTCTGTATGCCGGTCAACCCGCGTGGGCTGGTGATTTTTGCCCATGGCAGCAGTTCGAGCCGGCTAAGCCCGCGCGATGTCAGCGTGGCCCGCGCTCTCAATGCGCGCGGCTTCGCCACGCTGCTGTTCGATCTTCTGACCCGGCAGGAAGAAGCCGACCGCAACAATGTGTTCGATATCGATCTGCTCTCCGAACGGCTGACCGGCGCGGTCGATTGGGTCAAGGCGGAGCCGGAGTTGAAAGCCCTCGCCCTCGGCCTGTTCGGCGCCGCGACGGGGGCCGCTGCCGCGCTGGTCGCCGCCAGCCGGCGGCCGCGCGCGGTGACGGCCCTGGTGTCGCGCGGCGGGCGCCCCGATCTCGCCGGCGCGGCGCTGGCGCAGGTGCATGCGCCGACGCTGCTGATCGTGGGCAGCGCCGATACGGATGTGATCGAACGCAACAAGCAGGCGCTCGAAGCCATGCGCGGCGATCATGCGATCAAGATCGTGAGCGGGGCCACCCATCTCTTCCTCGAGGACAGCGCGCTCGAAGCGGTCATCGAGCTGGCCGCGCGCTGGTTCGAAACCCATCTGGCGCAGGCCGGCGGGAGCGATGCCCTTCACTGACCGCACCGATGCCGGGCGCAGGCTGGCCGCACTGCTGACGACGCTACAAAACCGAAGCCGGTGGTGCTGGCGCTGCCGCGCGGCGGCGTGCCGGTGGCGGCCGAGATTGCCCGCGCCCTCGCCTGCCCGCTCGATCTTCTGCTGGTGCGCAAGATCGGCGTGCCGGCCCAGCCGGAACTGGCCATGGGCGCGGTGGTGGACGGCGCGATCCCGATCACCGTGCGCAATGAGGATGTGATCGCCGCTGGCCGGCATCTCCGAAGCGGAGCTTCGCGCGCGTGCGCGATGCCGAGCTGGCCGAGATCGAACGCCGCCACACCGATTATCTGGGCAACCGCCCGCCGGCGCCGATCGCAGGGCGCACGGCCATCGTCGTCGATGACGGGATCGCGACCGGGGCGACGACGCGGGCGGCCCTGCGCGCCGTGCGGATGCGCAGAGCCCAAAGACACTGGTGCTGGCCGTGCCGGTGGGGCCGACCGAGACGCTGGAAAGCGCTGGCCGCGGATGTGGACGCGGTGGTGGCCGGTGGAGCGCCACGAGCCCTTCGGCGCGCTCGGCTATTTCTATCGCGACTTCCGCCAGCTCGAAGACGCGGACGTGATCGCGTTCCTCAAGGAATTTCCGCCGGGCGGCGTGGGCGGCCCGGCGCCGTGGCGGGATCTGTGCTAGACCGCCCGCGCGATGCGGGAGCGAAGGCGTGGGGATTCTGTTCGATATCGGCTGGATTTTTCTGGGGCTGGGCCTGATCGGCGGCGCCTATGCCGTGTTGGCCGTGATGCTGGCCGGAAAGCTGCTCCGCCGGCCCCTGCCCGCTTTGCCCGATCCCCTGCCGGCCGTGACCGTGCTCAAGCCGCTGCATGGAGCCGAGCCGGGGCTGGAAGCGGCGCTGGCCACATTCCTCTGCCAGGACTACCCGGCGCCGGTGCAGATCGTGTTCGGGCTGCAGGCGCCGGACGATCCGGCCCATGCAATCGTGGCCACGCTGAAGAATCGCTTCCCGGAGCGCGATATCGTGCTCGTCAGCAATCCGGCGGCCCATGGCAGCAACGCCAAGGTCTCCAACCTCATCAACATGATGGCCGAGGCGGCCCATGACGTGCTGGTGCTGGCCGACAGCGATATCGCGGTGGGGCCGGATTATCTGAAATCGGTGGTGGGCACGCTGTCGCAGCCCGGCGTCGGCGCCGTCTCTTGCCTCTATCGCGGCGAGGGCTGGACCGGTGCCTGGTCGCGGCTGGCGGCGATGGGGGTGAGCTACCAGTTCCTGGCCAATGCCAGCGTCGGGATCGGGCTGGGCATGGCCCATCCCTGCTTCGGCTCGACCATCGCGCTTCGCCGCGCCACGCTGGAGCAGATCGGCGGCTTCGAGGCTTTCGCCGACCTGCTGGCCGACGATTACGAAATCGGCCGCGCCGTGCGCGGGACCGGCCTCGCCCTCGCCTATCCGCCGTTAACCGTGGCCCATGGCAATAGCGAGAAAAGCCTCGGCGAACTGATCGGCCATGAGCTGCGCTGGGCGCGGACCATCCGCATCATCGATCCCGCCGGACACTGGGGAAGTCTGGTCACACATGGGCTCGCGCTGGGCCTGATCGGCGCCGCTTTGGCCGGATTTACCCCCACAGCTTGTGCGGTCTTGGCAGCCATTCTCATCGCGCGCCTTTTCCTCGAAGGTCCGAATAGACCATATAGTCGGGGCGAGTGCGGGTCCCGGCTGGTATTTGCCGGTGCGGGATGTGCTATCGTTCGGTTTATTCATCGCTTCGCTCTTTGGAAAACGCGTGCAATGGCGTGGGACACGCCTTCGCGTTGAAAAGAACGGGGCCATGTCTCAATCGTGATGTCCCAAACGTGATCAAGGTGCGCAATGCTTCGGACGCTTTTCCTTCAGGCTCCCTCTTTTGACGGCTTCGACGGCGGCGCGGGTTCGCGCTATCAGGCCAAGCGGGAGATCAAATCCTTCTGGTTCCCGACCTGGCTGGCCCAGCCGGCCGCTCTGGTGGAAGGCTCCAAGCTGATCGACGCCCCGCCCGCTGGCACGACGCTGGCCGAGGTGGTGGCGCAGGCCAATGATTTCGATCATGTCGTGGTTCACACCTCCGTGCCCTCGTTCAAATCGGACGTGAAGGTGGTGGA
This sequence comes from uncultured Pseudomonadota bacterium, assembly GCA_963822185.1. Taxonomy (GTDB): domain Bacteria; phylum Pseudomonadota; class Alphaproteobacteria; order Micropepsales; family Micropepsaceae; genus Rhizomicrobium. The sequence goes on along the minus strand of CAWGGT010000002.1, from coordinate 108,476 downwards.
GGCCATGAAGGCCGCGAACCCCAAGCTGCTGGTCGGCATGATCGGCGCCAAGGTGGCGGTGAATGCCGAGCTGTCGCTGCGCGAAGGCACCGTCATCGACTATGTCGCGCGCAACGAGTTCGATTTCACCATCAAGGACGTGGCCGACGAAGTCCCGCTCAAGGATATTCTGGGCATCTCCTATCGCGATCAGAACGGCGCCATCGTCCACAATGGCGATCGGCCGATGATCGAGAACATGGACAGCCTGCCCTTCGTCTCCAAGGTCTATGAGCGCGACCTGAAGATCGAAGACTATTTCATCGGCTATCTGAAGCACCCCTATATCTCGATCTATACGGGCCGCGGCTGCAAATCGCGCTGCACCTTCTGCCTGTGGCCGCAGACCGTGGGCGGACACAATTACCGCACGCGCAGCGTCGAGCACGTGATCGAAGAGATCAAATACGCGAAAGAGAAGTGGCCGCAGGTCAAGGAATTCTTCTTCGACGACGACACCTTCACCGACGATCTGCCGCGCGCCGAAGCGATTGCGAAAGAACTCGGCAAGCTGGGCGTGACCTGGTCGTGCAACGCGAAGGCGAACGTTCCGCGCAAGACGCTGGAAGTGCTGAAGGCAGGCGGTTTGCGGCTGCTGCTGGTCGGCTATGAGAGCGGCAACCAGCAGATCCTGCACAACATCAAGAAGGGCATGCGCATCGAAGTCGCAGAGCGCTTCACGCAGGATTGCCACGATCTGGGCATCCAGATCCACGGCACCTTCATTCTGGGCCTGCCGGGCGAGACGACGGACACCATCAAGGAAACCATCGCCTACGCCAAGCGCATCAACCCGCACACGGTTCAGGTGTCGCTGGCCGCGCCTTATCCGGGCACCTTCCTCTACAATCAGGCGGTGCAGAACGGCTGGCTCGACGCCGACAATGCCGAACTGGTGGACGAGAACGGCATCCAGATCGCGCCGCTGCATTACCCGCATCTGAGCCACAAGGAGATCTTCGATTCGCTCGAGGACTTCTATCGCCAGTTCTATTTCCGCCCGTGAAGATCGCCTCGATCGTCGGCGAGATGGTGCGCTCGACGGACATGATGAAGCGGCGCCTGCGCGAAGGCGTGGAGTTCTTCCAGTTCCTGCGCGAACGCCGCCACGCGGCGTGAGCCGCCGCACAGCCGGAGTGCGTCCGTGAAAGGCCTGATCGTCACCGCCGACGATTTCGGCGCGGCGCGCGAGGTCAACGACGCGGTCGAGGATGCGCATGCCCATGGCGTGCTGACCGCGGCGAGCCTGATGGTCGCCGCCCCCGCCGCCGCCGATGCGGTGGCGCGGGCAAAGCGCATATCCACCTTGCGCGTCGGGCTGCATATCGTGCTGGTCGAAGGCCGGCCGATGCTGCCGCCCTCTTCCATTCCCGATCTGGTCGACGCGCGCGGCTATTTCCGCACCGACATGGTGCGCTCGGCCACGGGGATGTTCTTCCGCCCGTCGGTGCGCCGCCAGCTCACCCATGAAATCGAGGCCCAGTTCGACGCCTTCAGGGCCACCGGGCTCCGGCTCGATCACGTCAACACCCACAAGCATTTCCACCTGCATCCGACCATCGCCTCGACGATCCTCAAGGTCGGCAAGCGCCACGGCATGCGGGCGATGCGTGTGCCGCTGGAGCCGCGCGCTGTGCTGCTGGCGGCCGAGCCGGGCATGGCGGCGGGGCCCGCCTACGTCACCGATCCCTGGGCCAGATTGTCGCGGGCGCGGCTGAGGCGTGCGGGGCTGGTGATCCCGGATCAGGTGTTCGGGCTGGCCTGGTCGGGCGCGATGACGGCCGAGCGGCTGGCCGGGCTGATCCGGCATCTGCCGGAGGGGCTCAGCGAGATCTATCTCCACCCCGCTACGGCGGGCGGCTTCGAGGGTGCGGCGCCGGGCTATCGCTACCGCGAGGAACTCGCCGCCCTGCTCGATCCGCATGTGGCCGCGGCCGCCGCCGATCCTCACATCAAGCGCGGCGGATTCGTGGATTTCTGAGGCTTTCCGGGCCGGATTTGATTTTCGTCCTTTTCCCCAACCTTGCCGGATCGGTTATGATCCGCGCCGTCGAAGTTCTTCATTGCGGGCGTGCCATGTCATTTCGTCTTTCCCAGCCTTTCCGCACGAGTCGCGCGCGAGCCCTGAAAACGGGGGGCCGGGCATGAGCGGCGTGACTCTGGCATTCCCCGACGGGCTCTCGCTCGACGCCGGGGCGCCGCCGCCGTCCGGCCGCATCAGGCTGGGCAGCGACGACCACAAGAACCTGTTCTGCCGCACGCTGCTGACGACCTTCGATCCCTACAAGCCGGCCATCATCGACTGGCCCAAGCTGGACGAGGAGACGCAGGCCAAGATCACCGGCCTGCCGATCTGGGACATCGCCGTGCAGACCGAGGGCAAGGCCGGGCTGCGCGTGAAGACCTTCGGCGAGATCGTTACCGATCCGCTCCTCAAGCGCGCCATCGAACTCGATGCCTTCGAGGAGAGCCGCCACAAGCATGTGCTGGCCAATATGGTCGAAGCCTATGGCATCAAGCTTCAGCCGGAGCCGGACTACATCAAGCCGGCCGATCCGGAATGGTCCTTCATGGTCACCGGCTATAGCGAATGCATCGACAGCTTCTTCGCCTTCGGCCTGTTCGAACTGGCCAAGCGCTCGGGCTTCTTCCCCGAAGAGCTGGTGGATACTTTCGAGCCTGTCATGAAAGAGGAAGGCCGCCACATCCTGTTCTTCGTCAACTGGGTGGCCTGGCACCGGCGCAACATGCCCTTGTGGCGCCGGCCCTGGTTCGCGCTTCGGATCCTCGGCGTCTGGGCCTTCCTGATCTGGGAGCGCATCAGCCTGGGCAACAATCTGGCCGACGGGCAGGACAACAATTTCACCGTCAATGGCGCGCAGGATCTGGGCGTGGAGATCACCATTCCCGAATTGATGGATATCTGCCTTGCCGAAAACGACCGCCGGCTGGGGGTTTACGATTCGCGCCTGTTGCGCCCGCGCTTTGTGCCCTTCATGGTGCGGCTGGCGCGCCGCTTCATGCGCGCGCCCAAACCCCAAGCGGCGTGAGCAGGCGGCAGAAACAGGGTTCCATGAAAGTCGGCGTTGTACTTGCCGCGCTCGCAGGTCTTCTGGGCGCGGCCTATCTGGTTTTCTATGTCGGCTTCGACGCCGTCTGGAATGCGGTGACCAGCATCGGCTGGGGCGGGTTCGCGGCGCTGTGGATCTATGGCGCGGCGAATTTCATGATGCTCGGCATGGCCTGGTTCCTGCTCGTGCCGCCCTATTCCAAGCGCTCGGCCGTGACCTTCTGCTGGGGCCGGGCCGTGCGCGATTCCGCCGGCGACGTGCTGCCCTTCTCGCAGATCGGCGGCATGGTGATCGGCGCGCGCGCCGCGATCCTGAGGGGCGTCGGCAATGCCGTGGCCTTCGCCTCGACCGTTGTCGATGTGACGGTGGAGATGATCGCGCAGATCGCCTTCATCATCATCGGCCTGATCATCCTGACCGTGCATATGCCGGGCGCGGCGTCGCGCATTCCCATGGTCGAGACCACGATCATCGGCATATCTGGTCGCGATCCTGGCCGCAGGCGCCTTTTTCGTGGTGCAGCGGCAGGGCTTTTCCTTTCTCGAAAAGATCGCCGAGCGCTTCGTGCCGGCGGCGGCGGCCCATGCCGCCTCGGTGGACAAGGCCATCGGCGATATCCATCGCCGGCCGAAACGCATGGTGATGGCGACGGCGATCCATTTCCTCGGCTGGATCAACAGCGCCTTCGGCACATGGCTGGCGCTGGAACTGATCGGCCAGCCCATCAGCTTCGCCGATGCCATCGCCATTGAGGCCCTGCTCTGCGCCGCGCGCAGTGCGGCGGTGTTCGTGCCCGGCGCCATCGGCATTCAGGAGGCGGGCTATGCGGTGATGATGCCGCTGTTCGGCCTGCCGCCGGATATCGGGATCGCCGTGTCGCTGCTCAAGCGGGCGCGCGAGATCGCGGTGGGTGCGCCGGTGCTGCTGAGCTGGCAGATTGCCGAGGGCGGTTATGCCGCCAGAGGCGGCAGCAAGGGCGGACGGGCCAAGCTGCCGGAAATCGAGGGATGACGCGCCGATGAAGGATGCACGGGTGCTCGTGACCGGGGCCTCGGGCTTTGTGGGATCCGCGGTGGCGCGCGGAGCCGCTGCGCGCGGCGCGCAGGTGCGCGTGCTCGTGCGCAGGACCAGCCCGCGCGAGAATTTCGCCGATTTTCCTTGCGAGATCGCCGAGGGCGACATGCGCGATGCGGCCTCCGTCGCCCGCGCGATGGACGGCGTGCGCTACCTCTTCCATGTCGCGGCCGATTACCGGCTGTGGGCGCGCGACCCGAACGAGATCATCACCAACAATCGCGAAGGCACGCGCATCGTGATGGAGGCGGCGCGCGCGGCCGGCGTCGAGCGCATGGTCTATACGAGTTCGGTGGCGACGCTGAAGCCGCATGACGATGGCTCGGACGCCGACGAGAGTGATCGCGCCGACATGACCACCGCCATCGGCGCCTACAAGAAGAGCAAGGTGGCGGCCGAGCGCGTGGTCGAAGAGTTTGCGGCGAAGGGTTTGCCGGTGGTGCTGGTGAGCCCCTCGACGCCGATCGGGCCGCGCGACATCCGCCCGACGCCGACGGGCCGCATCATCGTCGAAGCGGCGACGCGGGCGCATGCCGGCCTATGTCGATACGGGCCTCAACCTCGTCCATGTCGACGATGTGGCGGAAGGCCATTTGCTGGCGCTGGACAAGGGCCGCATCGGCGAGACCTATATCCTCGGCGGGCAGAACGCGAGCCTGCGCCGAAATGCTGGCGGTGATCGCCGAACTCGCAGGCCGCAAAGCCGCCGAAAATCAGATTGCCGCGCGGACCGATCTATCCGATCGCCCATATCGCGGAGATGATCGCGCGCGTGACCGGCAAGGAGCCCTTCGTCACCGTCGATGCGCTCGACATGTCGAAGCACTGGATGTTCTTCAGCTCGGCCAAGGCGACACGCGAATTGGGATATCATGCGCGGCCCTATCGAGAAGCGCTCAGCGATGCGCTGGGCTGGTTCAAGGGCGCGGATTATCTGTGATGGTGTGGGCCGCGATCTTCGGCGTTGTGCCGCTTGCGATCTGGCTTGTGCTGCTTTTCGGGCGCGGCATGTATCTGGCGGGCGCGCGAACGCGACGACCGGCTGGAGCCGCTGCAGGATCTGGCGCAGTGGCCGAGCGTCACCGCCGTGGTGCCGGCGCGCAACGAGGCCGATGTCATCAAGGACACGCTTCGAAGCCTGATGGCGCAGGATTATCCCGGCAAGCTGCGCGTGATCCTGGTCGATGACGAAAGCACGGACGGCACGGCCGAGGCGGCCCGCACGCTCGACGATGGCAGCAAACTCACCGTCATCACCGGGGCCAGGCGGCCGGAAGGCTGGACCGGAAAATTGTGGGCCGTGAGCCAAGGCGTGGCGCTGGCCAGCGAGCGCGATGCGCCGGATTATGTCTGGCTCACCGACGCCGATATCGCGCACACGCCGGAGAACCTGACCCATCTGATTGCGCGCGCCGAAGAAGACGGCCTCGTGCTGACCTCGCTGATGGCCAAGCTGCATTGCAAGAGCTGGTCCGAGCGCTTCTTCATTCCGGCCTTCGTCTATTTCTTCGACATGCTCTACCCGTTCCGACTGGGTGAACGATCCCAAGCGGAAAATGGCCGCCGCGGCCGGCGGCTGCATGCTGATCCAGCGCGCGGCGCTGGAGGCGGCCGGCGGCATCGCCGCCATTCGCCACGAGATCATCGACGATTGCGCCATGGGCCGGCTGATGAAGGGGCAAGGGCCGATCTGGCTGGGGCTGACGAACCGCGCCCGCTCGATCCGGCCTTATCAGGGCATGGGCGAGATCCGCCGCATGGTGGCGCGCTCGGCCTATGCGCAGCTCCAATATTCGCCGTTTCTGTTGCTGGGCACGCTGATCGGGCTGGTGCTGATATTCCTGGCGCCGCCCGCCTGGGCGCTGTTCGCCGAGGGCGACAGCTGGATCGCCGGGGCTGTGAGCTGGGGCCTGATGGCGGCCAGTTTCCGGCCCATGCTCAGGTTTTACGGCCGATCCCCGTTCTGGGGGCTGGCCCTGCCCGCCATCGGGCTTCTATATGCCCTGTTCACGCTGGACTCGGCTGTCCAGCACTGGCGCGGCCGCGGCGGGATGTGGAAAGGTCGCGCCCAGGCAATGGGCCAAAAATGACGATCGGCATGACGGATATAGACGCGCTGCAATCGGGCAAGGGACATCGGGACGAGAATTTCCCGGTGGCCTCGGTGCTGATCCGGCGCGAGCTGAGGCCGGCGATCCTGGCCTTCTACAATTTCGCCCGCGCCGCCGACGATATTGCCGACCATCCCACCGCCCCGGCCGAGGCCAAGCTCAAGCTGCTGGAGGATTTCCGCGCCAGCCTCACCGGCGAGGCCGACAGCGCCGCGCTGGCGGTGACCTTGCGCGAGGCGCTGCACGCGCGCGGGATCACGGCGCAGCACGGGCTCGACCTGCTCGAAGCCTTCCGCCGCGACGTGACCGTGCTGCGCTATCGCGACTGGAACGCGCTGATGGATTATTGCCGCTACTCGGCGATGCCGGTGGGGCGCTTCGTGCTCGACGTGCATGGCGAGGACCCGGGCACCTGGCCGGCGAACGATGCGCTGTGCGCGGCGCTGCAGGTGATCAACCATCTGCAGGACTGCAAGAAGGATCATGCCGGGCTCGACCGCGTCTATATCCCCATGGAGGCGATGTGGGCCGAGGGCATCGGGCCGGAAGCGCTGATGGACAAGCACGCCTCGCCCGCGCTGGAGCGCGTGATCCGGGGCCTGGCGCGGCGGACCAACTCGCTGCTCGATTATGCGCGGCCCTTTGCGGGCCAGATCAAGGATGGGCGGCTGGCCTTCGAAGTCACCGTGATCCAGACGCTGGCCGAAGACCTGACAGCGCGGCTGCTGCGCAAGGACCCGCTGTCGGAGCGCGTGCATCACACCAAATTCGATCTCATTCCGCTGCTGATCGTGTCGGCGTTCCGTTTCCTCGGCCGACGCAACGGGCGGCGGGCGATGGAACCGGCGAGGGGCCAGCAATGAGCACGGCCGAAAGCCTCAATCCGGACCTCGCGCCGGAAATCGCGGCGGTGCAGGCGAAAGTCTCCGGCAGCTCCTTCTATTCGGCGATGCGGCTGATGCCGAAGGCCGAGCGCGAGGCCATGTTCGCGATCTATGCCTTCTGCCGCGCCGTGGACGACATCGCCGATGACGGCATCGGCACGCGGCCGCAGCGCCATGAGGCGCTGAAAGCCTGGCGCGCCGATCTGGACGCGCTCTATGCCGGGGCCACGCCGAAGCTGACGGCGTTCATGGCGGACGCCGTGAAGAGCTACGGCCTGCGCAAGGACGACTTCCTCGCCGTCATCGACGGCATGGACATGGATGTGGCCGAGGACATCGTCGCGCCCGATCTCGCCACGCTCGATCTTTATTGCGACCGGGTGGCGAGCGCGGTGGGGCGGCTGTCCGTCAAGGTGTTCGGCATGGAAGACAAGCCCGGCATCGATCTGGCCCATCATCTGGGCCGCGCATTGCAGCTGACCAATATCCTGCGCGATCTCGACGAGGATGCGGAGATCGGCCGGCTCTATATGCCGCGCGACTATCTCGAAAGCGCCGGCATTGTCGATATCGATCCGAAATCGGTGCTGGCCGACAAGCGCATCGATGCGGCCTGCCGCAAGGTGGCGGCGCTGGCGCATACGCACTATGCCGAGGCGCATCGCATCATGAAGGCGCGCCCCAAAGGCCGCATCAAGACGCCCAAGCTGATGGGCGCGGTCTATTCCGAGATCCTGCGCGAGATGGAGAAGGTGGGCTGGGAAAGCCCGCGCCATCGCGTGTCGCTGGGCAAGGGCAAGCTGATCCGCATCGTGCTGGCGAATGGGGTCTTTGGCGGTCTGATCGGATGAGCACGGGCCGCGTCTACGTCATCGGCGCGGGGCTCGCCGGGCTTTCGGCGGCCGTGGCGATGGCGGCAAAAGGCGCCGCGGTGACGCTGATCGAAGGCGCGGGACAGGCGGGCGGGCGCTGCCGCTCCTATCACGATGCGACGCTCGGCCAGGTGATCGACAACGGCAATCACCTCGTCCTCTCCGGCAATCATGCGGTGCATGATTATCTCGGCACCATCGGCGCCGTGGATCGGCTGGCCGGGCCCGAGGTGGCGCGCTTCGCCTTCGCGGACGTGAAGACCGGCGCGCGCTGGACCATCGCGCCCAATGAAGGCCCGCTCGCCTGGTGGGTGCTGATGAAAAACCGGCGCGTGCCCGGCAGCCGCCTTGGCGAATATCTCTCCATCGCGAAATTGCTGATGCCGCCGAAAGGCAAGCGCATCGACGAGGTGATCGCCTGCAAGGGACCGCTGTGGGACAAGCTGCTGCATCCCTTTCTGCTGGCGGCGCTCAACACCGAACCGGAAGCCTCGAGCGCGGAGCTGGCCGCCGCCATCATCCGCGAGACGCTGGCGAAGGGCGGACGCGCCTATCGCCCGCGCATCGCCTCCCCGACTTTGGGCGCGGCCTTCATCGAACCGGCGCTGGACTATCTGAAAGCCAAGGGCGTGGAGGTCCGCTTCGGCAAGCGGCTGCGCGCGCTGAATTTCGCCGATGATCGGCTCTCCGAGCCTCGACTTCACGGGCGAGACGCTGACGCTGGCGCCGGATGATCGCGTGGTGCTGGCGGTGCCGGCCTGGGCGGCGAAGGATCTGGTGCCGGACGTGAAGGCGCCCGACGAATTCCGCTCCATCGTCAATGCGCATTTCGCGCATGCCGGCGCCGGACGGCGCAGCGCCGATGACCGGCGTGATCGGTGGCACGGCCGAATGGGTGTTCGCCTTCCATGACCGGCTCTCGGTCACGGTGAGCGGGGCGGACGCCATTGTCGATCAGGATCGCGAGACGCTGGCCAGAACGCTGTGGCGCGATGTGGCCGCCGTGCACGGGCTTTCGGACAACATGCCGGCCTGGCAGATCGTCAAGGAACGGCGGGCGACCTTTGCCGCGACGCCGAGCCAAGCCGCCAAGCGCGCGGGCGCCAAAACGCGCTGGAACAACCTGGTTCTGGCCGGCGACTGGACCGATACGGGCCTGCCCGCCACCATCGAGGGCGCGCTGCGCTCCGGCCACAAGGCCGCGCGATTGGCGCTGGCGGCATCATCCGTATAATCGGGCGCATGATCGAATTGGGACTGGCAGGATTGCGGAATGGACAAGGTTCTGGGCGTGGATAGCGAGGCGGTCGAAAAAGTGATCGCCGATGCGACCGAGGCGCTGCTGAAAGAGCAGCGCGCGGACGGCCATTGGGTGTTCGAACTCGAGGCCGACGCCACCATCCCTTCCGAATATGTGCTGCTGGTGCATTATCTGGGCGAGACGCCCGACCTGGAGCTGGAGCGCAAGATCGGCGTCTATCTGCGCCGCATCCAGAGCACGGATCATGGCGGCTGGCCGCTGTTCCATGACGGCGCCTTCGATCTTTCGGCCACGGTGAAAGCCTATTTCGCGCTCAAGATGATCGGCGACGATCCGGACGCGCCGCATATGAAGCGCGCGCGCGATGCGATCCTGAAAGCCGGCGGCGCGCTGAAGGCCAATGTGTTCACGCGCATCCAGCTGGCGCTCTATGGCGAATGCGCCTGGAAGGAAACGCCGAGCGTGCCGGCCGAACTGATCCTGCTGCCGCGCTGGTTTCCGATCCATCTGTCCAAGATGAGCTATTGGGCGCGCACGGTGATCGTGCCGCTTCTGGTGCTGCAGGCCTTGAAGCCGCTGGCGAAGAACAAGCGCGGTGTGCATGTGCCCGAACTGTTCCTGCCGGCGCGGCGAACATGCGACCGGCCGCGCGCCGCATCAGAACCGCTATTGGGCGGCGTTTTTCGGCGTGATCGACGTGATCCTGAAACTGGTCGAGCCGGTGTGGCCGAAAGGGCCTGCGCAAGCGCGCCATCGCCGCCTGCGTGGAGTTCGTCGACCGAGCGCCTCAATGGCGAGGACGGGCTGGGCGCGATCTATCCGGCCATGGCCAACAGCGTGATGATGTTCGACGCGCTGGGCTATAAGCCCGATCATCCGGACCGGGCGATTGCGCGCCGCTCGGTCGAGAAGCTGCTGGTCGTCAAGGAGGACGAAGCCTATTGCCAGCCCTGCGTCTCGCCGGTGTGGGACACCGCGCTCGCGGCCCATGCGCTGATGGAAGCCGAAGACGCCCGAGGCCGACAAGGCCGTGCTCAAGGGGCTCGACTGGCTGAAGCCGCTGCAGGTTCTGGATGTCGTCGGCGACTGGGCCGACGAGAAGCCGGATGTGCGCCCCGGCGGCTGGGCCTTCCAGTATCGCAACGATCATTATCCCGATCTCGACGACACCGCCGTGGTGGTGATGGCGCTGGACCGCGCGCGCAAGCATGTCGAGCCGACCGAGGCCCATGACGAGGCGATCGCGCGCGGCGCCGAATGGATCAAGGGGCTGCAGAGCAAGAATGGCGGCTATGCGGCCTTCGATGCCGACAACACCTATCACTACCTCAACAACATCCCCTTCGCCGATCATGGCGCGCTGCTCGACCCGCCGACCGAAGACGTGACCGGGCGCTGCATCGGCATGCTGATGCAGCTGGGCGAATCCAAAGACGCGCCGTGCGTGAAGGATGCGGTCGACTATCTGCGCCGCGTGCAGCTCAAGGATGGCAGCTGGTTCGGGCGCTGGGGCGTCAATTACATCTATGGCACCTGGTCGGCGCTGGCCGGACTGAATGCGGCCGAAGTGCCGGCCGAGCGATCCGATGATGAAGAAGGCCGCCGAGTGGCTGATCTCGATCCAGAACGAGGATGGCGGCTGGGGCGAGGATTGCGACAGCTACAAGCTCGATTATGCGGGCTATGAGCGCGCGCCCTCCACCGCCTCGCAGACCGCCTGGGCGCTGCTGGGCCTGATGGCGGCGGGCGAAGTCGATCATCCGTCCGTCGCGCGCGGCATCGCCTATCTCAAGGACACGCAGGAAGAAGACGGGCTGTGGGGGCAGGAGCATTATACCGGCGGCGGTTTCCCGCGCGTGTTCTATCTGCGCTATCACGGCTATCCGAAATTCTTCCCGCTCTGGGCCGTGGCGCGCTATCGCAATCTCAAGGCCGGCAATTCGCGGCACGTGGCGCTACGGGCTTATGACCGCATGCTGATCGCCGTCACCGGCATGCAGCGTGAGGCGCGGCTGTTTCCGCGAGGGGCGCAGGTCGTGATCTCGGGCGGCGGCAATGCCGGGCTGGCGGCGCCGGATCGAGACAGGCCATCGCCCAGGGCGCGCGGGCGATCATCTCGGTCGGGATCGGCGGCGGGCTGAAGCCGGGCTTGCCGGTCGGCAGCGTCGTCATCGCCGAGGAGGTCGTGGCCGAGGGCGCGCGCTACCACGCCGATGCGCAGTGGGCCGAGGCACTGGCGGCACGGCTTGCCGCAGGCCACGCGCGGCACCATTGCCGGCGTCGATGCCATCGTCACCGAACCGGCGGACAAGGCCGCGCTTCATCGCGAAGACCGGCGCGCTGGCCGTCGATATGGAAACCCACATCGCCGCGTCGGTGGCGGCGGCTTACGACCTGCCGTTTGCGGCTTTGCGCGCGGTCTCGGATGCGGCGGAGGACCGGCTGCCGCCGGCCGTGATCGGCGCCATCGATGCCGACGGCAAGCTCAGGCTCGGCGCGGTGCTGGGCTCCATCGCGCGCAACCCGCTGCAGGTCCCGGCATTGATCCGCACGGGACGCGGCAGCGAGGCGGCGACGAAAAGCCTACTCCGCGGCTTCGACCTTCTTGGGATTGGCTTTGGTTGCCCGCACCTCGGCTAGCTTGTTCTCCACATGGCGGGAGAACATGTATTCCGCCGGGCGCTGCTTCGACAGATCGATATCGGGCGCCATCGGGCCATCCGGTCTTCACGCCGTTGCGCGCGAGCGGAATGAGCTTCCACGGATGCTTGACGGAATCGGCGACGGCCGTGCCTTCGAAGCCGCAATGCACCATGCAGTTGGCGCATTTCTCGTAATTGCCGACGCCGTATTTGTCCCAATCGGTGCCGTCCATCAGCTCCTTGAAGGTCTTCACATAGCCTTCGCCGAGCAGGTAGCAGGGCTTCTGCCAGCCGAACACGCAGCGCAGCGGCATCGACCAGGGCGAGCATTCGTAGGTCTGGTTGCCGGCCAGGAAGTCCATGAACAGTTCGGACTGGGTGAACTCCCACTTCTTGCCGCCATCGCCGCGGCGCAGGATGTCGCGGAACAGATTGCGGGTGCGCTCGCGATTGAGGAAATGCTCCTGATCGGGCGCGCGCTCATAGGCATAGCCCGGCGAGACGGTGATGCCGTCCACGCCCATCGCCATCATCTCGTCGAAGAATTTGGCGGTGCGCTCGGGATCGGTGCCGTCGAACAGGGTGCAATTGATCTGGGTGCGGAAGCCCTTGGACTTGGCCAGCTTGATGGCGGCGATGGCCTTGTCATAGGTGCCTTCCTGGCACACCGACTTGTCGTGCATGCCCTTGTCGCCATCGAGATGGATCGACCAGGTGAAGTTCGGATGCGGCTTGTACTGGTCGATCTTCTTGGCCAGCAGCAGCGCGTTGGTGCACAGGATCACGAACTTGTTGCGCTGCGATGTAGCCCTCGACGATCTTGGGCATGTCGCGATGGAGCAGCGGTTCGCCGCCGGCAATCGAGACGGCGGGCGCGCCGCATTCGTCGATCGCTTCCATGCACTCGTCGTAGGACTGAGGCGCTGGTTCAGGATCTCGTCCGGATAATCGATCTTGCCGCAGCCGACGCAGGCCAGATTGCAGCGGAACAACGGCTCGAGCATCAGCACCAGCGGATAACGCTTGCGCGCCCGTCAGATGCTGCTTGACCACATAGGCGCCGATGCGGGCAGCCTGCTTGAAAGGAATTCCCACTGCACTCTCCGTTTGCGCGCGCCGCTTCCCCGGTGCGCCGCTGAATCAGGGTCTCAATTCGGGCGGCAGCCGGAACGCGATGTTCTCTTTCTTGCCGTCCATTTCGCTGACTTCGAGGTCGCTGTCGATGTCGCGCAGCGCCTCGATCACGTCCAATACCAGTTCTTCCGGCGCCGAAGCGCCCGCCGTCAGTCCGATCACCTCTTTGCCCGCGAGCCAGCCGGGATCGAGCTCGCCCGCATCTGCGATCAGATAGCTGGGAACCCCGCTCTCATGGCCGATTTCGCGAAGCCGGTTGGAATTCGAACTGTTCTTGGCCCCCACCACTAATACGATGTCCGCGATCTTGCAAAGCTCGCGGACGGCCGTTTGCCGGTTCTGGGTAGCATAGCAGATATCCGAGGTGTTCGGGCCGACCACATCGCTGAACTTTCTATGCAAAGCCGCAATGATCGAGCGGGTATCGTCGATGCTCAGCGTGGTCTGGGTTACGTAAGCAACCTTAGAATTCTTGGGGATATTCAGCGCCTCCACATCGGCCTCGGACGAGACCAGATGGGTCGGCCCGCCGACCTGGCCCATCGTGCCCTCGACCTCCGGATGGCCGGCATGGCCGATCAGCACCAGAACCCGGCCCTGGCCGACATAGCGCTTGCCCTGGCTGTGGACCTTGGAGACCAGCGGGCAGGTGGCATCCAGAACCGGCAGGCCCCGGCCGGCTGCGTCATTAACCACCGATTGCGGCACGCCATGGGCGCTGAAGACGGTGACGGCGCCGTCGGGCACCTCATGCAGCTCCTCGACGAAGCGGGCGCCCTTGGCCTTCAGGCTCTCGACCACATGGCGGTTGTGGACAATCTCATGGCGGACATAGACCGGCTTGCCGAACTGATCGAGCGCGCGCTCGACAATATCGATGGCTCTGACCACCCCCGCGCAAAAGCCGCGTGGCTGTGCAAGGACTACGCGCATGATGCGCCCCCGATCACGCTCGCGTGTCCGCCCCTCTTTTCAGGGCCGGCGGCCCTCACGGATCACGCTCTGAATGTAACAGTTTCGAGAAAGTTCCTTTTCCTCGCAACCGCTTTCTGTACAACCATTCCCGGCGAGAGATGGCAGCCGCGGCCGGCGGCGGACAGCACAGAGCGGCATCAAGGTTACCTGCTCCAACATGGGCATGTGCGCCAAATTGCGCTACAGGCTGGCAAAACCCGCCTCAGCGCTGGCAAGATGACAGGATTGTTCGCCGCACAGACGGCACGACGGGATGGTGACATGGCGAATATGACAAAGGGCACGGCGGCTGAGACTGCCGGCCCGCAGGATGCGGCCCCTGACAATTTCCAGGCCGCGCTCAGCCATGCGGCGGGGGCCGTGGATACGGCGCTGGAGAATCTGATCCCGGCGGCCGAGGGACTGCATGGCCGCGTGGCCGAGGCCATGCGCTATGCCCTGTTCGCCGGCGGCAAGCGGCTCAGGCCCTTCCTCGTGCTGCAGAGCGCGGGGCTGTTCGGCGTCGATCCGGCCCGGGCCATCCGCGCCGCGGCCGCCATCGAGGCCCTGCACACCTATTCGCTGGTCCATGACGATCTGCCCTGCATGGATGACGACGATCTGAGGCGCGGCCGGCCCACCACCCATCGCGCCTTCGACGAAGCGACCGCCGTGCTGGCGGGCGATGCGCTGCTGACGGTGGCCTTCGAGATCCTGTCGGGCGAGGCGACCCATCCGTCGGCCGAGGTGCGCTGCCGCCTGGTGCGCGAACTGGCGCAGGCCGGCGGCAGCAACGGCATGATCGGCGGCCAGATGATCGACATGCAGGCCGCCACCAGCAGTTTCGGCGTCGACGAGATCATCCTGCTGCAGCGGCTCAAGACCGGGGCGCTGTTCGAATTCTGCTGCGTGGCCGGGCCGATCCTGGCCGAGGCCGGCGCCGAGGACGAGGCGCGTTTACGCTCTTATGCACGCGACATTGGCCTGATCTTCCAGATCACCGACGATCTTCTCGACGTCACGAGCACGGCCGAGAAGACCGGCAAGGCGGTGGGCAAGGACCAGGATCAGGGCAAGGCCACGCTCGTCTCGCTTCTGGGGCTCGAAGCGGCACGGCAAAAGGCGGAAACGCTGGCGGACCGCGCCGTCGAAACCGTGGCGCCCTATGGGCCGGCCGCCGCGCAGCTTCAGGCGCTGGCCCGTTTTCTTCTCACCCGCGAATCCTGACACACCCCGCCCGAACGCCGTTTCTACCGTGCCGATCACGAGGCCATCATGACCGTCAAGCCGCCGACCGCCCTGTTCCCGCTGCTGGACAAGATCCACGAGCCGGCCGATCTGCGGGCGCTCGGCAAGACCGAGCTTCGCGCGGTGGCGGACGAATTGCGCACCGAGCTGATCAATGCGGTGTCGGAGACGGGCGGCCATTTCGGCGCGGGGCTCGGCGTGGTCGAGCTGACCGTGGCGCTGCATTACGTCTTCAACACGCCGGACGACCGGGTGATCTGGGATGTCAGCCATCAGGCCTATCCGCACAAGATCCTGACCGGACGGCGGACACGCATCCGCAGCGTGCGCCAGGGCGGCGGCCTTTCCGGCTTCACGCGCCGCGACGAGAGCGAACACGACCCTTTCGGCGCGGCCCATTCCTCGACCTCGATCTCGTCGGGCCTCGGCATGGCGGTGGGGCGCGATCTTCTGGGCGGCAGCAACCATATCATCGCCGTGATCGGCGACGGCGCCATGAGCGCGGGCATGGCGTTTGAGGCCATCAACAATGCCGGAGCGATGAAGTCGCGCCTGCTCGTCATCCTCAACGACAACGACATGTCGATCGCGCCGGCGACGGGCGCGCTCAACACCCATCTCAACAAGATGGCGGCGGAGAAGACCGAGCGAAGGTTCGATCTTCGGCGCGCTCGGCATGCGCCATATCGGCCCCGTGGACGGCCACGATGTCGACGGCCTTGTGGCTCTGCTCGAACAGATCCGCGACGACGAAGAGGGCGGCCCGGTGCTGGTGCATCTGCGCACCAACAAGGGCCATGGCTATGCGCCAGCGGCCAATGCGCCGGACAAGGGCCATGCCGTCGCCAAATTCGATGTCGCGACGGGCGCGCAGAAAAAATCCGCCGCCAAGGTCCCGACCTATACCAATGTCTTTGCCGGCGAACTGATCCGCCAGGCCGAGACCGATCCGAAGATCGTGGCCGTCACGGCGGCCATGCCGGGCGGAACCGGGCTCGACAAATTCGCGAAAGCGTTTCCGACACGCTGCTTCGACGTCGGCATTGCCGAGCAGCATGCCGTGACCTTTGCGGCCGGTTTGGCCTGCGAAGGCGCCAAACCCTTCGCCACCATCTATTCGACCTTCCTGCAGCGCGCCTATGATCAGGTGGTGCACGATGTCGCGATCCAGAACCTGCCGGTGCGCTTCGCCATGGACCGCGCCGGGCTGGTCGGCGCCGATGGCTGCACCCATGCCGGCGCCTTCGACATCGCCTTTCTCGGCTGCCTGCCGAACATGGTGGTGATGGCGGCCGGCGACGAAGCCGAGCTCGTGCATATGGTGGCGACAGCGGCGGCCTATGACGAGGGCCCCATCGCCTTTCGCTATCCGCGCGGCGAAGGCACCGGCATCGCCCTGCCCGAACGGGCCGAGATCCTGGAGATCGGCAAGGGCCGGGTGCTGCGCGAAGGCAATGACGTGGCGATCCTGTGCCTGGGCACGCGGCTTGCGGCCTGCCGTGAGGCCGCCGCGGCGCTGGAGGCGCAAGGCATTTCCTGCACGCGTCGCCGATGCGCGTTTCGCCAAGCCGCTCGACACCGATCTGGTGGGCCAGCTCGCGCGCCATCATCAGGCGCTGGTCACGGTGGAGGAAGGTGCGGCCGGCGGCTTCGGTTCGCAGGTGCTGCACTACCTCGCCAACAACGACCTGATGGGCGGGCTGACGGTGCGGGCGCTGACCCTGCCCGACCGCTTCCAGGACCATGACGACATGGAACGCCAATATGGCGAAGCCGGGCTCGACGCGGCCGGCATTGCGGCGGCGGTCGCGGCCCTGGTTCCGGCCAGAACCAAGCTGGTGCGGGCGTAGCGCTTACTGCGCGGCGGCGGCTTTGGGCGGCGCGTCGAACTTCGCCGTCATCTCCTTGAGATGGGCGGTCAGCGTCGGGACGGAGTTGCCATGCTGGCCGAGGAAGCCGACGAAATCGTCGCGCTGCGCCAGACCAAGCCACACCCCGGCAATCGAGGCATCGACCACGGCATAGTGGTCGCCTTCCTCCAGCACGCGGAACATGACTTTGATGGGATCGGGATCGGCGGGCGCCGACGGATCGACCAGCACGGCGGTGACGATGTAATCCCCCGGCGCGTGATCGATGACGCCCGTGATCTTGATCGTCTGGCCGCCATAGCCATCGAGGCGCGTGACATAGCTCTCGACCATGAATGTGTTGAAGGCCGCGATATAGGCGTTCAGATCGTCCGGGCTGGCGCTGGCCCGCGCCGCGCCCAGCGAGAAGAGACCGATCTTCCTGGTGTCGAGCAGCTTCGACAAAAGCGCGCGCACCTGATCGCGCTGCTGGGCATTGGTGAGCGACTTGTCCTTCAGGATGGCGATGCCCTTGCCGATATTGGTTTCGATGAAGGATTTGGCGCCGGCATCGTCGGCGCGCGCTGGCGACGGCGCGAGCGCCATCGCCATGCATAGTCCAAGGGCGGCCAGCGCCACCGCAAGCGTGGATTGAACCGAAGCCGCACGACGCATCATTGCCCCAAACCTCTTCTTGTCTTGCTACGCCAACTCAGAAATTCGGAAGGTTCTCGACGTCGGGCTTGCCGCGATTCACGGCCGCCTTGCGATATTGCAGATAGAGATTGCGCGTCGTCGCATAATAATCGACCGAGGTCCGCTCGATGCTGGCCAGCGTATCGATGTTCTGCGCCCGAAGATCGATGACGCTCATAAGACCCAGCCCCAGATCGTAATAGATCTTGCTGCGCCAGGAGACATAGAACAGCGGGTCGAGGAAGATATCGACGATCTTGCCGGTCAGATCGCGCGGCGGCGCCGGCCCCATCAGCGGCAGCATCAGGAACGGGCCTTCGCCCAGGCCCCAGCGGCCCAGCGTGATGCCGAAATCATTGTCGTGGCTGGGAATGCCCATCTTGCGCGGCGACATCCACCAGCCCGCCAATGCCGAGCGTGGAATTGAGCGTGAAGCGGCCAAAGGTCTGCGCCGCCCAGTCCGCATCGCCCTGCAGCACGTCGTTGGCGAAGACCACCGGATCATTGAGATTGGTGATGAAATTGTGCACGCCGTCACGCGCCGGCTCGGGCACCGCGCGGACGTAGAATTTCGCGACCGGCAGCGCCACCGCCCTGTCCAGCCTCATGTTGAAGGCGAAGATATCCCGGTTGGTGGATTCATACGGGTCGTTGTCGGAGGTGGAGATCGTCTTCGTGCTGGCGCAACCGGACACCAAAAGGCCCGCCGCCAAGAACCAGGACCAGGGAAAGCTTCCCGACGACGCCACGCACATCGCTCATGGCTGCAAATTTCCTAGCTCAGGCCCATATCTGCCCCCCGGCCTTATTAAGTGTAATGTAGTTACTATATTCTCCACGGGAAGAGGAATAACCCCGTTCCTGATCCGAATGCCCGCATGGGGCCGGCGCATTGACGAGATGTCGCACCTTAACGCTAGGGAAGCGCAAATCGGGCCGCCCGCCATAATCATGAAGGCGCCTTGGCCCGGTCTCAATTCCGCCAAGAGCCGCCTGAAAATGGTGCAGGTGACGAAAGCGCGCCGACATAATCGGACATTGCTCTGGCGGATTTGCCATTTGTGTAAGCACTGTCAGCCCGCGAGACCCCCGGCCCTACCGCCACAGCCCAGACGGAGACCCCATGACGCAGCCCCGCAGCCCTGTCCCCTTCCGCGCGCTCGCCCTGGCTCTGGCCCTGGCAGGAACGCCCGCCATCGCCCAGGCCGCGCCGCAGGCCGGCGCTGTGGCACCCGCGACGGCGCAGGCCCCGCTGAGCGATCCGGCCGCCAAGCAGATTCGCGGTTTCTATGACGCGCTGCTCAATTCGATGAAGCACGCCAAGGCGCTGGGCGTCACGGGCCGCTACAAGACGCTTGCAGCCGGCCATCGACACCAGCCTTCGACTTCGCAGACATGACGAAGATGACGGTGGGGCCGCAATGGGACTGCCATGCCGGATGCCGACAAGACCCTGCTGACGGACGCCTTCCGCCGCATGACCATCGCCGACTATGCGCACAATTTCGACGGCTATGGCGGGGAAGCCTTCATCGTCGATCCCAAGGTGGTCGAGCGCTCCGGCGACAAGCTCGTCTCGTCCAAGATGATGCTGCCGGGCAAGGACCCGATCCCCTTCGTCTACCGCATGACCAAGACGGCCAAGGGCTGGCAGATCGTGGACATCTTCCTCAACGGCTATGTCAGCGAAGTGGCGACGCGGCGCGCCGATTTCGCCTCGACGCTGAAGAGCGGCGGCGCCAAGGCCCTGGCCGCAGAAGCTCAACGCGCTGACCGACAAGACCCTGAAAGGCCAGTAAGGCCCGCTTCACACCCGCCGCAGGGGCTCGCCCGCGAGCCCCTCGTGCGGCAGGGCCCAGGCCAGCAGCGCCGGCAGCACGAGCAGCATCACCATCAGAACCCAGAACAGGGAGATCATCAGGATCACGCCCATGCTGGCCGTGCCGGGATGGCTGGAGATCGCCAGCGTGCCGAAGGCCGAGGCTGTCGTGCCCGCACTCATGATGACGGCGCGCGTCAGCGGCGATTGCAGAAGATTGCGCTGCCCGGCGCGCCAGGCCATCACGAAATAGATGTCGAAGGCGACGCCGATGCCGAACAGCAGCGGCAGGGCGATGATGTTGGCGAAATTGATCTGGATACCGACGACGACGCAGCTCGCCATGGTCAGGATGCCGGCCAGCACCAGCGGCGCCAGCGCCACGAAGCGTGTCGCCGAAGCGGCGCAGCGCCAGGAACAAGATCAGGAAGATCGAAACGAAGGAATAGATCCCGGCATGGATGAAGGCGCTGACGATGGTATCGCCCGATTCCTTGATGATGATCGGCGTGCCGGTGACGTCGGGCGCGACCTTCATCACGGCATGTGGTGAAACGGTTCAGCACAGCATTGTCGTTGGCATTGCCAGACGGGAACACCTGCACGCGGTAAAGCCCCGAGGCTGACACCCAGTCGCGCTTCAGCTCCAACGGCAGATTGTCAAAACTAACGGGCGCGGGCTGGAGCACGGCGCGCAATTGCGCCAGCAAGGTCTTGAGGCCCGGCACGAAGGCGTTTGTTGCGCGCGCACGCACGGCCGGGCTGGCCGCGGCGAGCTTGTCCAGCGTGTCGGCCAGCGCGCGGCCATCCGCCGCCGGTTTGCCGGATGAGATGGCTGCGGCGCGCCGCAGCTTGGCGGCCGTCGCCTTCAGGCTTGTCACGATGTCGGCATCGCTCGGCGGCGGCGCCGTCATGAAGGGATTGAAGGTCGTGTCCAGAAGATCGGCCGCATCCTTGATGATGGCGAGCTTGGCGGCCTGATGATCGGGCAGGAAGGTGTCGATCGTCAGCGCCTGGGAGACTTCCGGCAATTTGTCGAGACGCGTGGCCATGGCCTCGGCCGCTGCGCGCGAATGCGTCACCACATTGACGGTGTTGGGCGAGGTTTGCGGGTTCTTCATCAGATCGAGCGCGGTCGAAACCGATTCTGTCTTGGCGCTGCGCAGATCGAGCGGATTGGAATCGAAGTGCAGGAAGGGGATCAGCGTGGCGCCCATGAGTCCCATCACGATGGCCCCCAGCAGGACACGGCCCGGGTGCCCGGACAGATAGCGGTCGAGCGGCGCCAGTTCGGCGAAGCCGATTTCGGCCCGCTCGCCCCGCAGCTTCAGGATCTTGAGGAAGGCCGGCAACGCCGTGATGCTCAGGACATAGGTCACGATCATGCCGCCGCCGGCAATCAGGCCGAGTTCGGCCAGGCCCGCATAATCGGTCGGCAGGAAGGAGAAGAAGGCCGCAGTGGCGGCCAGCGCCGCCAGTGTCAGGCCGGCGCCGATGCCGCGGCCCGCCTCGGTCAGCGCGTTTTGCAGATTCGCGATGCGTGCGCCGCTCATGGCGGTAGCGCACGCAGAACTGGATGCCGAAATCGATGCCGAGCCCGACGAACAATTCGATGAAGGCGACCGAAATCACATTGAAGGCGCCATAGACGAGAAGGCCGATGCAGGCCGTCATGGCAAGGCCCAGAAACATGGTGAGGAGGATGGCCGCGATCATGCGCACCGAATGCAGCGCCAGCCACAGCATCAAGCAGCACCGCGCCGCCCATCAGCGCCACCATCAGAAGGCCGTTCTCGGCGATGGTGGCGAATTCCTCGTCAGCCATGGGGACCGGCCCGGTGAGACGCACGCGCACGCCCATTTTTTGCGTGAGGCCCAGATCGCGCGCCGCCTCGCGGATGGCATCGGTCGCCTTCACGCCCGGCATCAGATCGTTGTAATCGAGGACCGGCTTGACCTCGATGAAGCGGCGCGTCGGCGCCACGCCGGTATCCGGCGTCGAGCCCAGCATCTGGCTCCAGCCGAACCAGGCGTTCTGTCCGGCCAGCACTTTCCGCAGCGTGGCATTGAAGGCCACAATCGGCTTGTCGATCGCCGCCAGCTTGGTCTGTCCGCCCTCGACGCCCAGAAGCGTGGTGTCGAGCGTGGTCATGAGACCGCGCAGACTGGGATCGGCCGCCAGCCCGCCAAGGAAGGGCTGGGCTGCGATGAGCTGCTGCATGGTCTGCTGCACCTCTTTCTCCGGCAGCAGCAAGAGGCCGTTATGGGCGAAGAAGGGGCCGGCATCCGGCCGGCGGACATGGGTGAAATGCCGCGTGTCCGTCTTGAGGGCGGCGGCGAGGCTGGCGGCGGCTTCATCGGCCCGCTCGGCCGTCGCCCCGTCGATCACCACCAGGATCAGATTGTTCTGCTGCGGGAAGGCCTTGTCGTAGCGCTTCTCGTCCATGCGCCAGGCCGCATCGGGCGAGACCAGATTTTCGCTGTCGGTAGTCCATGGCGAAATGGGTGACGGCGTAATAGCCGGCGCCCAGCCCCGCGAGCAACGTGACCAGCGCCACGATCCAAGCGAAACGGCTGCAAAAGCCGGTGATTCCGGCAACGAAGGAAGCGAGCATGAGTCCCTGCCGATGTGATCGGCGGGACAGTCACCGCATTGCGGCAGCAAGGTCAACCGGGCAACGCCCCCGGCGGCCTGAAACCGCCGGGAACGCGACCGAAGCCGTCAGGCCTTGGCAGCCTGTATATAAGCGTCAATCTCGGTGTCGAGGACGCTGAGCGGCACCGCGCCGTTGAGCAGCACGGCATCGTGGAATTTGCGGATATCGAAGCGCGAGCCCAGGGCCTTCTTCGCCTTGGCGCGCAGTTCCAGCAGTTCCAGCTTGCCGAGCATGTAGGAGCAGGCCTGACCCGGCCAGACGCAATAGCGCTCGATCTCGGTCGTGGCCGTGGCTTCCTGATCGCCCAGCGTATCGGCGTAATACCGAATCGCCTTTTCGCGGCTCCACTTCATCGAATGCATGCCGGTGTCGACGACGAGACGCACGGCGCGCAGCATCGCATCATGCAGCTGGCCAATATGGCCGAAGGGATCGTGCTCATACATCCCCATCTCGACCGCGAGCTGTTCGGAATAGAGCGCCCAGCCCTCGATATAGGCCGAGAAGAAGGACAGCTTGCGGATCAGTGGAATATCGGCTTCCTGCTGGATCGACAGCTGCAGGTGATGGCCGGGAATGCCTTCGTGGAAGGTCAGCGTCGGCAGCGTCCAGCTCGGCACTTCGGCCGTGTCGCGCAGATTGATATAATAAATGCCGGGGCGCTTTCCGTCGAGCGATGCGTTGTTGTAATAGCCGCCCGGTGCGCCGGCCTCGATATATTTCGGCACGCGCTTGATAACGAGCCCGGCCTTGGGAAGCGTGTCGAAATATTTCGGCAAGCGGGCCGTGATGTCCTTCACCTTCGCGTTCAGATCGACGAGGAGCTTCTCCTTGCCGGCATCGGTGTTGGGGTAGCGGAACTTCGGATCGGTGAACATGCCACGCAGGCGCTGGCCGACCGTGCCCTTGGTCATGCCATGGGCCTTCATGATGGTATCGATCTGGGCGGTGAACCTGGCGACGAGATCGAGGCCGATCTGGTGAATTTCTGCCGGACTTTTGGACGAGGTGGTCCAGAAGGTCAGCGAGTCGCGGTAATATTCCCCGCCCTTGGGCAGCTTCCAGACACCGGCATCATGCGTTGCATGCTTCTGCAGCTTCTTCATCAATGCGATCTGGTTCTCGAGCGCCGGATAGACCTTCTCGCGTCACGATCTTCTCGGCTTCGGCACCCCATTTGCCGCCAATCGCCTTCGCCTTCGTGCGGCGGACGATGGAATTGACGAGCACCGACTTGTCCACCGGTGTGGCGCGGAACTTCGTCATCTGATCGAGCGCACGGGCGATGACGAAATCGGGCGGCACGCAGCCGAGACCGGCATCATGCTCGACCACCTCGACTTCCTGGTTCATCTGGCGGCCGAACGCGCTGAGACGCGACAGATAGGCCTCGGCATCGGGCTTGTTCTCGATGCTGTGCTGGCTGTCGAGGAAATCGGGGATGCTCTGATAGGCGCCGGTGAGCTGGGACAGGATGTAGGGCGAACCCGCGCCGCCCGGACCGTAATCGAAGGCCTTGTCGGCGGCGGCGCCGTTCTTCAGGCCGAACATCACCACGTCGTAGCTGATGCGGTCATGGGCATCGAGCGAGCCGCGATCGAAAGCGGCAAGGCGCTTGTACTGGCTTTCGGTCTGCGCCTTGTTGCGCGCGATCTCCGCGAGCGAGGCCTGGCTCAGCTCGGACTTCTGATAGGCGCGCTTGCCCTTGTCGAGGCCGAGGCTGGTGACGCCCTCCGGCGAGTGATCGAGCCCTTCCTGCACGAAGGCATCGAACAGGGCGGCCAGCTTCTTGCCGGCAGCGGCCTGGGCCGGCGTGGCTTTGGGCGCGGCCGCGGTGGCGGCGCGGGCGGCGGCCGTCAGGGCCGGCGTGGAAAGAAGCGCGAGTGCGGCGCTGGCCGCGCCGGTCTTCAGAAGATTGCGGCGGTCGAGCACGAATGTCCCCTCTGCAAAGTTGATAGGCGAAGACTTAAGCACAGGGACAGAACCGGGCAAGGTGGCACCCCCTCGCGCTGCAATGCACAACGTTCAACTTTCCGTGGGAACAGAGAAAACCCGTCCTTGTGGGCCGCGGGCGCAATCTCGTACAAAGACAGGCGGCCTAAGCATAGGTGATCCTCATGTCTTGCATGGCGTTCTCATGAGTGCCCCGCTGATCGGACAGCCGATCCGCCGCAAGGAAGATTTCCGCTTCATCACCGGGCGCGGCCACTACACCGACGACTTCACCAAACCCGGCCAGAGCCACGCCGCGTTCGTGCGCAGTCCGCACGCCCATGCGCGCATCCGTTCGATCGATGCCGCGCCCGCACTGGCCCTGCCCGGCGTCATCGCCGTGCTGACGGGCGCGGATATGGCGGCCGACAATATCCAGGGCCTGATCTGCGGCTGGCTGATCCATTCCAAGGACGGCACGCCGATGAAGGCGGGGCCGCATCCGGCGCTGGCGCTGGGCAAGGTGCGCCATGTCGGCGATCAGGTGGCCGTGGTGATCGCCGAGACGCGCGCCGCCGCCAAGGATGGCGCCGAAGCGGTGATCGTCGATTACGAAGACTTGCCGTCCGTGGTCGCGGCCGAGGATGCGCAGAAGCCGGGCGCGCCCACCGTGCATGACGAGGCGCCGGACAACACGATTTATTCCTGGGAGCTGGGCGATGCGGCGGCGACTGAGGCCGCTTTCGCCAAAGCCGCGCATGAGGTCGAACTCGACATCGTCAACAACCGGCTGATCCCCAATGCGATGGAGCCGCGCGCGGCCATCGGCGAATATGATGCGGGCAGCGGCGATTTCACGCTGACGACGACGAGCCAGAACCCGCATGTGGCGCGGCTGGTGCTGTCGGCCTTTGTGCAGGTCGCGCCCGAACACAAATTGCGCGTGATCGCGCCCGATGTCGGCGGCGGCTTCGGCTCCAAGATCTTCATCTATCCCGAAGAGACGGTGTGCGTGTGGGCGGCCAAACGCGTGAACCGGCCGGTGAAATGGACGGCGGACCGTAGCGAAGCCTTCCTCACCGACGCCCATGGCCGCGACCATGTGACGAAAGCGGCGCTGGCGCTGGATGCAAACGGCAAGATATTGGCGTTGCGCGCGAAGACGCATTGCCAATATCGGCGCCTATATGTCGACCTTCTCCTCGGCCGTGCCGACCTATCTCTATGCCACGCTGCTCTCGGGCCAATACGACATCGCCGCCATCCATGCCGAGGTCGATGCGGTTTACACAAACACCGCGCCGGTCGATGCCTATCGCGGCGCCGGGCGGCCGGAGGCGACCTATGTGGTCGAGCGCTTGCTGGAAGAAGCGGCGCGGCAATTGAAGCTCGATCCGGCGGATCTCAGGCGGCGCAATTTCGTCACAAGCTTTCCGCATCAGACGCCGGTGATCATGAATTACGACATCGGCGATTACGACGCCTCGCTCACGGACGCGATGAAACGTGCCGATGTGGCGGGCTTTGCCGCGCGCAAGGCGGAGGCAGCCAAGCGCGGCAAGGTTCGCGGGCTCGGCTATTCGACCTATATCGAGGCCTGCGGGATTGCGCCGTCGGCGGCGGTGGGCTCGCTGGGCGCGGGTGTGGGCCTCTGGGAATCGGCGGAGGTGCGCGTGAACCCCACCGGCTCTGTCGAAGTGCTGACGGGATCGCACAGCCACGGGCAAGGGCACGAAACGACCTTCGCGCAATATGTCGCCGAGCGGCTGGGCATCACCATCGATCAGGTCGAGATCGTGCATGGCGACACCGACAAGGTGCAGTTCGGCATGGGCACCTATGGCTCGCGCTCGGCGGCGGTGGGGCTGAGCGCGATTTCGGTGGCGACTGACAAGGTGATCGCAAAAGCAAAGAAGATCGCGGCCTATGTGATGGAAGTGCCCGAGGACGAGGTGAGCTTCGAGAACGGGCAGTTTGCCGGCATCCACACCAACAAGGTGATGAGCTTTGCCGAGCTGGCGCTGGCGGCCTATGTCGGCCACAAATTTCCCACCAGCGAAATCGAGCCGGGCCTGAAGGAAACCGCCTTCTACGATCCCAAGAACTTCACCTTCCCGGCTGGTTGCCACATCTGCGAAGTCGAGATCGATCGCGAGACGGGCGTGACCACCATTGCGAACTTCGTCGCCGTCGACGATTTCGGCACGGTGATCAATCCCATGATCGTCGAGGGGCAGGTGCAGGGTGGTGTGGTACAAGGCGTGGGACAGGCGCTGCTCGAACACGGCATCTATGACCGCGAGAGCGGCCAGCTCATCACCGGCTCCTATATGGATTACTGCATGCCGCGCGCCGACGATGCGCCCGATGTCGAGCTGGGGATGACGGTGACGAAATGCCCCTCCAATCCGCTGGGCGTCAAGGGCTGTGGCGAAGCGGGCGCCATCGCCGCACCGGCCGCGGTGATGAACGCGATCACCGATGCGCTGGGCATCAAGACATTCGACATGCCGGCAACGCCCGAGAAGGTGTGGCGCGCGCTGAACGGCATGGAGGCGCGGGCTTAGGCCTTGTCGCGTTCCGCGCGGGCGAGGAAGTCTGCGAGGCCGACGATGTCATTGTGCTCGGAAAAGCGCACGCGCAGGATGGGATCGTCCGCGCCGGTGGCGAGGATGCGCGCATAGGCGGCTTCGAGCGCCTTGTCCACGGCGAGCAAAGCCGAAATCGGATAGAGCGCGAATTTGTAGCCCATCTGCTGCAAGGCTTCAGGCGTGACCCAGGGCGTCTTGCCGTCTTCGACCAGATTGGCGAGCAGCGGCGTGCCCCGAAACTTTTCGGCGATGCGCGCCATCTCGGCTTCGCTTTGCGGCGCTTCGATGAAGAGAATGTCGGCCCCGGCTTCGAGGAAGGCCTCGCCGCGGCGCAGCGCCTCGTCGAGCCCATGGGTGGCGCGCGCATCGGTGCGGGCCACGATCTTGAAGCCATTCGTATCACGCGCATCGGCCGCCGCGCGGATTTTCGCAGCCGCCTCCGCCAGCGGCACGACCTCCTTGCCTTCCATATGGCCGCAACGCTTTGGCAGCACCTGATCTTCGAGCTGGATGGCGGCCGCGCCGGCCTGTTCATAGGTGTGGGTGAGCTGCGCAACGTCGCGCGGGCCGCCATGGCCATTGTCGCCATCGGCGATGAGGGGTACGGGCGCGCACGAAGCCGCAATGGCGCGCACGCGTTCGGTCATCAGGTCTGGCCCGACAAGGCCGATATCGGGCACGCCGAAAGACGCGCCCACAACGCCGAAGCCGGTCATGTAAACGGCGCGCGCACCGGCCCGCACCGCAATCCGCGCCGACAGCGCATCATGCGCGCCCGGCAGGATGACGATCTCCGGCCCGCCGAGAAGTTGATCGAGCGTGGCCGCCATCAATCCTTTTTCCTGTCCACGAGGCCCATGGGATCGCCCTTTGCATCGTCGGGCGCGGGCACTTCGACGATGCGCTCGGGCACATCGTCATATTCGAGACGCAACGCCTTGGTCGTCACGGCATGGAGGTCATAGAGCGCGGTGATGTAGGTGAGTTCGACGATTTCCTCGTCGGAGAGATGCGTCTTCAAGACATCGAAGATGCCGTCTGCGACACGCCCGCCCATCAGCACGAGACCGTCGGTGTATGCCAGCACGGCGCGTTCGCGCGGGCTGAAGCAATCGGCCACCTGCCAATGGGGAATGGCCTCGATCTTGTCTTCCTCGATGCCGACGCCGCGACAGGATTTGCAGTGCTGCGAGAACACGAACTGGCTGCCGCGCGCCCAGCCGACGCGCGTCTGACCCAATTCGCGCAATTGGGGATCGAGCTTGCGCTTCTTGCTGCGATAGAGCTGGAAGCCGGAGACGCAATGGTCGAATACATCCGGCGAATTGGCGAATACGGTCCACCAGTTTCCGGGCGTGCCGGTGGCCGTGCCGGGCTCTTTCACCGGATCGCGATCGGCGAACAGCAGCTGGTAAATCTGCTGGGCGCCGGAATGGGCTTCGGATTTGGGAATCTGGCGCAGGCGCGGCATGGTTTCCTCCCAGAAAATAGTCTGCCGCCCGATCATGACCCGCCGGATGCGCGGGCACAATCGGGCCACAGGCGCGGACCAAAGAAACGATTGCGCGTCATCGGGATTCGGCGCTATCGCATAAGGCTCGCGCGTTTGTGCCGTCGCCGCGCTCCCAATTTCCTTTGAGGATGCCATGACCTACATACCCCCGGTTCGCGATATTCTGTTTGCGCTGACGGAACTGGCCGGCGCGAAGCGGCTGGAAGAGACCGGCGCCTATCCCGATTTCGACGCCGAAACCGCGGCTGCCGTGCTGGACGCGGCCGGTGGCTTCGCGGCAGACGTGCTGGCACCGCTCAACCGCACCGGCGACGTTGACGGCGCGCGCTTCGAGAATGGCCGCGTGTTCGCAGCCCCCGGCTTTGCCGATGCCTATCGCCAGTTTGCCGAAGGCGGCTGGAATGCGCTGTCGGCCGCGCCCGAATTCGGCGGACAGGGCTTGCCCAAGGCGCTCGAAATCGCCGTGTTCGAAATGGTGCACAGCGCCAATATGGCCTTCGGCCTGTGCCCGCTTCTGACGCAGGGCGCGATCGAAGCCCTGAGCGCGCATGGCACCGAACGCGCAGAAATCTCTCTATCTTCACAAGCTGATCGCCGGAACATGGACCGGCACGATGAACCTGACCGAGCCGCAGGCCGGATCGGATCTGGCGCTGCTGCGCACGCGCGCCGAACCGGATGGCAATGGCAAGTACCGCCTTTACGGACAGAAGATCTTCATCACCTGGGGCGATCACGACGCCGCCGACAACATCGTGCATCTGGTGCTGGCGCGACTGCCGGATGCGCCCGAAGGCACGCCCGGCATTTCGCTGTTTCTGGCGCCGAAGACGCTGGTGAATGAGGACGGATCGCTTGGCGCGGCCAACAAACTCGGCCCGGTCAGCGTTGAACACAAGCTCGGCATCCATGCCTCGCCGACTTGCGTGATGGCGTTCGAGGGCGCCGAGGCCGAACTGGTCGGCGTCGAAAACCAGGGCCTCGCCCAGATGTTCACGATGATGAATGCGGCAAGGCTGCAGGTCGGCGTCGAAGGCGTCGCGATTGGCGAACGCGCCTATCAGGGGGCGCTGGCTTACGCGCGCGACCGCAAGCAGGGGCGCTCGGCCTGGAGCGGCGAGAGCCCGGCGCCGATCATCGACCATCCCGACATCCGCCGCATGCTGATGAGCATGAAGGCGCGCATCGAAGCGGCGCGCGCGATCTGTCTTTCGACAGCGGTCGCGGCCGATCTTTCGAGGACCGCGAAGAACCGCGAAACCCGCGAGGCTGCCAAGCTGCGCGAGGAATTGCTGACGCCGATCGCCAAGGCGTGGTCCACCGATATGGGGGTGACCGTGGCCTCCGAAGCGCTGCAGATCCATGGCGGTATGGGCTTCATCGAGGAGACGGGCGCGGCCCAGCATTATCGCGATGCGCGCATCCTGCCGATCTATGAAGGCACCAATGCCATTCAGGCGATGGATCTCGTCGGGCGCAAGCTGTCGCTCGCCGCCGGCAAGGCGGTGCGCGATCTGTTCGACGAGATTGCGCAGACGGTGAGCGCGCTGAAAGCGCGCGGACAGTTCGACGATATCGCTGCGCCACTCGAAGCTGGACTGACCGCCGCGCAGATGGCGGGGTTGTGGCTCACCGAACGGCGCGGAAAACCGGATGGCCTTGCCGGAGCGACGATGTTCCTCAAGCTCATGGGCGATGTCACCGGCGGTTGGATGCTGGCGAAGGCCGCGCTGGCGGCCGAGCATCATCCGGACGGACGCGGCAAGATTGCGCTTGCGCATGTCTATGCGGCGCAGGTGCTGGCGCAGGCGCCGGGCCTGGCTGCGGCTGTGACCATGGGCGCGGATGTGCTCGGCGATATGGATGCGCTGGGCGGCTAACGCGCGATTTTAGTAATCCCATTTCCACGACACGCCGGCCGAGCCTTGGGAATTGGCCCCGGCCTCGGCGTCGAGCGTGATATGCGGGGTAATCTTGACCTGGACATCGGCCGTGCCGGCCGAAATGTCGGCGCCCTGTTTGACGCCGACATAGACGCGGTCGGAGATATATTTGCCGGCCGTGACGCTGGCGCCCATTCCATTGATGTCGGTGGGCGCGGAAACGCGCAACACATCGAGCCCGGTCAGATTGCGCGCAAAGCCGAGAATGCCGCCGCCGCCCTTGCCGCCGAGGCCGATGCGGTCGAGCTGGCCGCTGAGCTGGGCGAGCTGGAACGCCTGACCGATGCTCAGATGCGGTGTCGAGGTGCCGAAGAACAGGCGCGAGAGAATTTCCGAGCGCGGCAATGAGGGCGAAGACGACCAGCTCAATTGCGGCGCGGTGACCGGGCCATCGATCGTCACCGTCACGGCCGTGTCGGAGCTGTCGTTCAGACCGACAATGTGCAGAGAGGCATGGCCGGGAATGGAATTGCCGATCTGCACGGCACCCTGTTGCAGCGTGAAGTCCTTGCCGATCAGTTCGGCCTGCCCGCGGACCAGTGAAAGATTGCCCGACACATCGGGCTCGACGACCGTGCCGGCAATTTTCAGATTGCCGCTCCATTCCGAAGTCTGTGCCATGGCCGGTGACATAGACGCGGTTGGGCATGGTGATGGCGATATCGAGCGCCGACTTGCCGAGCAGCGACGGCTCGCGGCGCGCGATCTGCAAGGGTTTTGCGCCGGCATTGATCTCGGTGACATCGATCTGCGGAATGGAGGGCGGGATGGCGGCGCCCAGATCGATGCGCACCGTGTTCGTGCGCAGCTTGCCGCTGACCGCGCCCGGCTGGTCGCCCGGCAGATCGACCGAAATGTGGCCGGTGAGCGAGGCATGGGCGAGATCCTGGCGCAGCATCTCGGCATTCGCGAGATCGACATCAAGGTGACCGGCCAGCTTGCCGGCGCTGCCCGTATCGAGCGCCGCCATGGAGAATTCGCCCTTGGCCTTGAGGGTGCCGGAATTGCCGTCATGCGCCGTCAAATTCAACACGGCGTGGCTGCCGCCCGTGGCATCGAGCGTGGCGTCGACTTTGGTGAGCCTCGTGCCGGTTTCGTAATCGGTGAAGCTGCCATCCGCCAGCGCGACCTTGCCGGAGAATTGCGGCGCGGCGATATCGCCGGTGACATCGGCGGAGGCCGTGAGCCGGCCGGTGACGTTTTCCTCGGCCAGCGGCAACAGCGCAATCAGCCGTTCGGCCTGCAATTGCGCGCGCAATTGCGCGGTGACGGGTCCTGACTGCGCCAGTCTGGGCAATAGCCGCTCGCGGCCCGCACCACCGGCACGCGCGCGGTGAGCGTGGCGTCTTTCGCATCGAGGCCGGAGATCCGGCCATCCATCGTCACCACATCGCCGTTCCAGTTTGCGGTGAGATGAATATCGGCTGGCGTGTCCGTCTTGCCGGCGCCGGGGAAGATCAGCTTCTGGGCGGCGAGTTTGAATTCGGCCAGGGTGCTGCCCGGCGTCAATTGCGCGGTCAGATCGACATCGAGTGTGCCCTTGGCCTTGCCGAGCCGCATCATAGCCGCAAGCGGTGCCACCGGCATATTCGCCAGATGCGCCGAGGCATCGAGACGCTTGCCATCGCCCGTGGCGGCCACGGTCAGCGTGCCGCCGGCGACGGAAATATTGGCGGGGGTGAGCGTGAAGCGGCCGCCCGTCTCGGTATAGGTCGCCGGGCTGGCCAGCGCGAAATCCGCGCCGGACCATGTTCCCGCAAGGCTGTTCAATGTCACGCTGAGCGGGGTGAGCGTGGCATTCGCATTGGCCGCCAATTTGTTCTTGCCATCGGTGAGATCGAGCTTGGCGCCGATCGTGCTCTTGGGGCCGGCCAGCGTCGCATCGGCCTTGAGCGCGGCATCATGGAGCGGGCCGGCCGCGACGTGGTCGAGGTCGACGACCAGATGCAACGCCCCCTGCTCGCCGCGCAAAGCCAGCGTGCCGGCGCCCTGCATGGATTGGCCGAGGAAGAACCCGGCCGGCGCGAGGAGTTCGCCCTTGAGCATCAGCGCGCCGTCATAGGCGTCGCCGCGTTTGGCGAGGCGGCCGGACAGTTTGGCGGGGCCCAGCGCGCCCTTGGTGACCTGCGCCCGCCAGCCGCCATCGGCGCTCGCCACATCGGCCGCGACATCGATTGCGCCGGCCGGCGTTTGGGACGCGAGCGTGAGATGGCCGGTCCAGAGTCCCGCCTTGCGGGCATCGAGACTGAATCTGGTGTCCTTGGCGATGTTGTTGTCGATGGCCAGACGCGGCGACGCGGCCCTGATCATGACGATGGGGGCGTCACGCGTGCCGGAGACGGCCGCCATCAGCGAGAATTTGCCCTTCAGCGAGCGGCCCAGCCAGTCGGAGAGCGGCGCGAGGTCGCCGCGCGTGGTCTTGAAGCTGGCGGCGAGCTTGCCATTCGCCGCCAGACGCACCGAGCCTTGCGCGGCCACGGCAGCCGTGTCGAGTGTGAAACCGTCCAGCGCATAGGCGCCGCCGGCCGCGCGCAGATCTGTGCGGAAGGAAGGCGATGCGCCCAGCGCCTTGCCGGGGCCAGTGGCCGTGACCTTCGCGCCCGCTATGGCAAGCGTGCCAGCGAGATCGCCGCCCAGCGTCAGGCGCGTCAGATGCAGAATGGCGGTGGCACTGCCGCCGAAGCCGGCATCGGACTTGGCGAGGTCGGGCACGGTGAGCGTGGCGTCGCCATGGCCGTTCGCGGTGCCGAGTTCGGCCGTGGCGACAAGGCGCGCGGCCTGACCGTCCAGCGTGGCATCGAGCGCCACGACGCCACTGGCGGAACGCTTGGCCATCACGCGGAACTTGAAAGCATCGCCGACGAGACCGGCGGCCGGCGCCGGAAGGCTCGCGCCATCGGCATTGCCGGTGAGATCGACCGTGACGGTGCCATCGGTGCTGCGCGGACGCCGTGAAATTCGTGCGCAGGGCGGCAAGACTTACGGAGCCGCTCGCGACATCGTTGAGCGTGGCGGTGCCGCGCAGGGTGGGCGCGGTTTTGGTGCCGGCAATGGCAGCTTCGGCCTTGAGCGCGCCGATGCTGGCGCCGGAAATCGTGAAGCTTCGCGTCGTGTTGAGGGTCAGCGCGCCATCGAGCGTGCCATTGACGCCGAGGGCAAGATGGCCCGCGCCTTTCACGCCGCCCCAATCAAGAGACAGCGATGAGACATCGAAGCTACCGCCCGGTCCGCGCGTGACATCGGCCGAGGCCGTGCCGGACCCGCGCGGCGCCCAGCGCGGCAGCAGCGCGGGCACGATATCGAAGCGGGCGTTGAGGCTTGTCGCCGTGAGATCGTGGGCGGTGAAGGACGCATCGATCGTCGCCAGATTTTCGGACGCCAGCGTGAACTTGCCGTTGAAAGCGCTGAGCGTGCCGCCGGCCTTGAGCGTGACCTGCGTGGCGCCAGCCGTTTCGATGCCGGTCAGCGCGGCGGCCAGCGCGCCATTGTCATGGCCCTGCGCGTCAAGCTGCAACGCGCCGGTTTTTTCCACATAGGTTCCGCGGAAGGTGAGCTGGCCGTTCTTCGGCGCACACCGCACAAGGCCCAGCCCGGCGGCAAAACCGTCCGGCCCGATCTGCCCCTTGAGCGCGAGGCTGATGCAGGCTTGCGGCGCCGACGGCAGGGCCAGCACCAGATGCTGCGCCTTGAAATCAGCGAGCACAATCTTCGTGCCCGGCAGGAATCCGCTCTTCGAGGAGGACGAAGACGAACCGGGAATGCGCGTCAGCGTGGCGTCGTCGAGCGACAGCTTGCGAATCTCGACCGCGTTCGAGGCCAGCGCCCATGGTCTCCAGGCCAGAGACAGCTTTCCGGCGGAAAGGAAACGGCCCTTCTTGTCGGCGACGGTCAGACCTTCGCAGGTGAAATCGCTGAGCAAGCCGCCATCCAGCTTGCTGCAGGTCACGCGATAGCCGCTGACCTCGCCGGCGGCCCACAGCGCTGCGCCGTTGAGCAGACCCAGCTGCCACGTTGCGACGACGGCGAACACGAACGCCGCCACGCCGCCGCCGATCCACAGCGCCCATCGTCTCCAGCCGGTTGCGTATCGGTCCATCATCAGAAGGCCTGCCCCAGACTGACATAGAGCTGCACCGGCGCATCGCCGGGACGCGGATTGACGGGCACGCCGACATCGAAGCGCAAGGGCCCGAAGCCGGTGTAATAGCGCACGCCCAAGCCTGCGCCGATGCGCGGCGTCTGCGCATCGGAAAAATAGGGGCTCTCGGCCACCATGCCGGCATCGACGAAGCCGACAATGCCGATATCGTTCCAGGCGCGGTAGCGCAGTTCGAAGCTGCTATCGGCGACCGAGCGCCCGCCGGTCGGACCATTGCTGGCATCGTGCGGGCCGACCTGCTGATAGGCAAAGCCGCGTACCGAGCCGCCGCCGCCGGCATAGAAGCGCAAATCCGCCGGCACCCCGCCCAGCGGCGAAAACAGGATCGTGCCGAGGCGCAGGCGCGCCGCCGCAATCAGCTTTTTCGCATCGTCGAGCGGGCGATAGGCCGAGGCCGTTGTCTCAAAGATGAGGAAGCTGCGGATACCGCCCGAGGTGCCGATGACGGGACGGGCCTGCAGCGCCAGCCGCGCACCCTTCTGCGGATTGAGCAGCGAATTCGTGGAATCGTAGGTCACGCCCACCGGCACGGAGGCGAGAATGCTGAAGTTCGAAGCGCCCGATTGCTTGACGTCCGCCGCTTCGAAGCCGATGCCGCCCTTGCCCGCCCAATGCCCGCCGAGCGGCGTGGTGATCTGGGCCAGCCCGATCAGGCCGTTGAGATCATAGGCATCGGTGGTGGCGCGTTCGGTCGTGACCGAGAAGCCGAGCGTCTGGTCGGTATTGGGTTCGTGCGGCAGCGTCAGCGAAGCGTCGATCGATTGGCCGAGCGTGCCCAGTTCGAGACCCAGCTTGAGGTCCTCGGCATGGCCCCACAGATTGCGGTCTTCCCAGGTGGCCTTGCCGCCGGGGCCGGTGTCGGTCGCATATTTGACGCCGAGGCCGATCGAATGATGCGGCCGCTCATGCGCCTCGACCATGATGGGTGCGATCCCTTTGGCGTTTTCCTTCGCCGTGTCAGGCTTGACGCTCAGCGTGTCGAAGAGATTGAGATTGGCGAGACGCTGGCGATAGTCCTCGAGCTTTCGCACATCATATTCGGCGCCCTCTTTCCACGGCGCGATGCGGGCCAGGAAGGCATGATCGGTGCGCTCCGGCCCGCTGACGAGAACCTTGCCGAAATACGCCTCGCGCCCGGGATCGACATTGAAGGTCAGCCGCATGAGATGGGTGAGATGGTTCACGATGGCGCGGCGCTCGGCGATCTTTGCATCGGGCCGGCCATGCTCGTGCAGCGTCTGGATCAGCGCCTTGGTCGCCGCGATGATCGGTTCGGCAGCGGCGGGCTGGCCCTTCTCAAGTCCGATGTCGTCACAACGCTGTGGCGCGGATTTTGGCGCCGGTGCGCTATAGACGATCTTGCAGGCGCCGAGCGTGTATCGCGTGCCCGGCACGATTTTCATCGTCACCTGAACCGGCGATTTGCTGTCGTCGATGGCAATGGTAACGGCGCCGTCGTAATAGCCCTCCGAGCGCAGGACATCCTCGAAATTTGTCTTGTCGCCCGCTGCGCGCTGATCGAGGCCGGCGAGGCCGGGCGGCGGCTTGTCCTTCGCCTCGACCAGACGAGAGACCTGTTCGAAACGCGCCTTCAGATTGCTGTTGCCGGTTTCGATGCTCACCGAATAGGGGAGATTGCCGGCCGCCCGGGCCGCGCTCACGCCGGCCAGCACGCATAATATTGCCGCTGTGGCGGCAAGCGGAGATCTCCATCGGGCCATGGCCCTACCAAACGGGGAAATGTGGCAGAAATGCGCGGATTTGATCATATCGTGGGTCGTAACCGCATATCGCTGGCAATCGGGGCCACGGATCGCGGCAATGCACGCAATCCCTCGCCCGGAGGCTCAGGCCGGCTGCAGGCGCCGCATCAGGCGCAACCACACACCGCCCCGTGCCCGGCCGTCGAGATAGCGCGCCAAGGCGCAGAGTGCGGCGATCCCCGCGAGGCTGACAATGAACTGGATCAATAAGGAGTGGCCCGTTTCCTCTGCCACGATTCCGCCGGCCACGGCCAGCACCACCCCGGCTGAGAAGATCTGCAGCGAATTGCGGCCGCAGCTGATGAGCAGCCGCCCCGGCAGCCGGCGGGCCAGGCGCGCGCCATCCGGCATATAGCGGGCCGCGAGCAGGGCCAGCGACAGGAAGCTGACAATGCGCAAGGGCTCCAGCGCCGATTTGTCGAATGGAAGGCTGTCCGGGCGCAGCGAGGCGATGCCGGGCCAAAGCATACGCAGCGCCTCGGGAATCTGGACGAGCGCCGCGAGCCCCGCGAACAGCATGGCCCCTCGCACAAGCCACAAATTCTCCGTGAAGCGCCAGCCATCGCGCAGGCGCGGGTGGCCGAGCGCGGCGCCCAGCACGAAGAGGAATTGCCAGGCCAGCGGATTGAAGAACCAGCCATCGCCGGACGGATAGGTGTGGAGCGTGACGGCCCAGATCTGCACACCCAGCCACAACGCGGCCGATGGCAGGAGCACGAGCCACAGATTGCGCGCCAGCCCCATCAACACCAGCGGGAAGGTGGCAAGAAACAGGACATAGAGCGGCAGGATATCGAGATAGACGGGCTGATAGCGCAGCAGCATGACATGGGTGAGCGCGGCGCCGGGCTCTGTCAGCATCGCGTCGAAGCGGAAGTGACGTTGATGGATTGCGTGGCCCGTGGCCGCGACCGCCAGCGAAATCTCGGCCAGCACGAATGCAAAGAGAAGGAGCTGGGCGCCATAGAGGACGAAGGCGCGGCGCCAGATCCTGCGCGTTGCGACCACCGCGCCCTCACGCCCGGCGATCCGGCCATAGACCATGGCGGCGACGAAACCGGAGAGGAAGAAGAACAATTCGGCCGCATCGGCGAAGGCATAGGACCGCGGCGTCACCAGCGAGAACAGGCTGTCGGGCACGTGATCGACAAAGATGAAAATGAGCGCCAGCCCGCGCAGGAAATCGATCCGCACATCGCGCTGTCCGCTCCGGGGCGCGGCGGGGGCTGGCGCCGCAGCTACATCGTTCATGCCTGGACCTTTGTTGCGGAGCCGAACCTCGCACCCCCGGGAAGTATGACACGATCATCGCGGCGGAAACGCGGCGAGGCTCTGACTCTGGTCAAAATTTCCGAAGGATTACGAGCATCCTTCCGCGGCATGGGCGAGCGCCTGTTCGAGATCGGCAATCAGATCGGCGCTGGCCTCGATCCCGGCGGACAGGCGCAACAGATCCATCGGACAGGGCGAATCTGTGCCCTCGACCGAGCCGCGATGCTCGAGCAGACTTTCGACGCCGCCGAGCGAGGTGGCGCGCTTCCAGATTTTCACCTGCGCCGCCGTGGCGATGGCGGCAGCTTCCCCGCCGCGCACGCGGATGGACAGCATGGCGCCGAAGCCGCCCTGCATCTGGCGCATGGCGATCTCGTGGCCCGCAAAGGCGAAGAGGCCGGGATAGAGCACCTCTGCCACATGCGGGTTTTGCTGCATCGCCTCGGCGATGGCCTGCGCATTGGCGGCGGCGGTGCGCACGCGCGGGAACAGGGTCCGCATGCCACGCATCAGGAGAAAGGCCTCGAAGGTGCCGAGAATGGCGCCGGAGCGGATACGCATATCCTGCAGGCGTTGCCAATAATCGTCGGTGGCGCGGGTGACGAGCGCGCCGGCAATGACATCGGAATGGCCGTTCAGATATTTGCTGGCCGAATGCATGACAATGTCGGCACCCAATGTCAGCGGCCGGCAGAAGACGGGCGTGGCGGTAGTGGAATCGACGGCCAGCTTCGCGCCCGCCTCATGCGCGATGGCGGCGGCTGCGGCGATGTCGGTGAGGGTCCAGAGCGGATTGGCCGGGGTTTCGGCCCAGACGAGTTTGGTGCGGCCCGGCTTCACGGCGGCGGCCAACGCCTCCAGATCGGCCATGTCGACAAGATCGACCTCCAGCCCCCATTCGCGCGCGTAAGTGAGAAGCCAGTTCCGGAGCGACCAGTACATGACCTTGGGCGCGACGACATGATCGCCGGGCTTCAGCGCCATGAAACAGGCCGTGGCCGCCGCCATGCCCGAGGCAGAGAGCATCGCATCGGCGCCCTCTTCCAGCGCGGCGAGCAGGGCTTCGGGCTGGACGAATGTGGGATTGTCGGCCCGGGCATAGGCCGGTCCGCGCCGATACTGATTGTCGGGATCGCGCAGGAAGGTTGTGGCCGGCTGGATGCCGGGCAGCACCGCGCCCGTCTCCTCGTCGATCCAGCCGAGCCCCTGGGCCGCCAATGTTTCGGGCGCCTGCCCTGTCATCGTCTTCCGGTCGCGCATATCCACCTCTCAAGCGCAGCGATGCTGGCACGGCTTCGATGCCGGCCGCAATCGGTGCGGAACCGTGATGCCCGCAGCCCGCTTCAAGTTCGCGCGACGGAAAGGCTTTGACCCGCATCAATGGCACAGGCGCAACCGGCGATAGGGTGGATTTATCAAGCACCGAGACGAAGGAGCCGCGTGGTGGCCACACAAGACAACAACGAAGCCGTTCAAGAGCTGCGTCACATTCTGGGCGATATCAACGAGATCACGGCGGCGCAAATCCTGGCGTTGGAGCCGACGCAGCAGGAATTGGAGATCGCTCTTCTGTGGGCCAAGGGCAAGGAAGACATTGTGGCCACGCGCGGCGGCACACTGTCCGGCAAGACGGCAGAGATCTACGACATCCTGACGACCGGCGAGGGGAAAGACGAACCGCCGCCCCGCGCCTGACGCCTGCCATCTCAGGCGGGCGGGCGGGTCCCGCCTTCAGGCCTCCGAGCCGAGTTCTTCGCGCAATTCCGGCTCGAGGCGGATCCAGAGATTGTGATCATTGAGCTTGACGAGGTCCTTCGCCACCTCGCGCCACACCACCTTCTTCAGCGTGTCGGCCATCTCGCTGCGCAATTCGCCGAGGCTGCGATCCGGCGCGACCACGGCCAGGCGCGCGAACTTGTTGGCATCCTGCGCCGATTTCAGGCGCGCGGCGACTGCGTGAACGAAATCATGCTTTTCGAGCTTGTGATAATCATGCGGCGGCTCCATGCCGTGACGCGCGGTGGAACTGCCGGCGCGGAAGCCGCGGCCGGGCTTGTCGCTCTTCACATCGCGCGCGTGGGTGTGCAGGCCCGATTCCATGACATCGTCCACCGGCTCGATGCAGCGGTTCGCACTTGCATCGTGCTTGAGCGTGTAAAATCGAGCCATGGAGCTATCCATGACCACGATCCAGGTTGTCTCGAATTCATCTCTCATGGTCCCCTCCCAGGGAATGCGGGTTTCGGTTTCGTGGCGGCCCAGGGCTCAGTGTTCGCTGGTGCTGGCCTCGGGCCAAAGCGCACGCAGTTCGCGCGGCATGTGGCCGATCAGCTTTGCAAGCTCGCCCGCCTCGATGCGTTCGCTGAGGGCCGCAAACGCCGCACGGGTCGACACCTCTGCATAACGCTGAAGGTTCGGGGGAAGTTGCGCGGCGACATGTTCGAGAAAAGCATCGCGATGCCGCTCACGCGCCGGACCCGAAGCCGGCATCCAG
Source organism: uncultured Pseudomonadota bacterium (assembly GCA_963822185.1). Taxonomy (GTDB): domain Bacteria; phylum Pseudomonadota; class Alphaproteobacteria; order Micropepsales; family Micropepsaceae; genus Rhizomicrobium. The sequence continues at coordinate 68,497 of CAWGGT010000002.1, read as the reverse complement.
CCTTCATAGAACAGACCGCGCAACAGCATCGGCAATTGCGCCGACAGATGCGCCATCTCCGCAACGCCGAGATTGTCGCGCAGCGCATGAAGCGTGCCGCGCAGTGCCCCGAACGCCATGCGCCGGTCGTCGGTTTCCAGCTCGCGCATGACGATTTTCAGAAACGCATTGGTTTCATGGATCGTCTTGTCGAACACGTCCAGGCCAGTGGCGCTCATGACACGTTCCGTGCGGTGGGGCTTCCACGAAAGGCTAGGTGCGCGAATGCCCGCGCACGTTGATTTGGCTCAACCCTCACCGGAATTTCACAAGGATTGCCGCTTTTGCGGCCGCTCCGCGCGCACCGCTTCCAGGATCGCCGAACCGGCCGGGCCAGCGGCGATTTGTGAGATGGGCAAAGACAGCCGCCGTTGCCAATTGGGGTAGCTGTCGGTCGTGCCCGGCATATTAACCTGCGCGGATACCGAGGCGAGATCGTCGATTTGCACCATGAAGAGCCGGGCCTCGGAGCGCGCCAGAAAGCGATGGAAGGCGGCGGCCAGTTCGGGCGTCAAGGCCGTTTCTTCCGCCGCGCTGGGATCCACACCCTGCGGCAACAGCCCGGCTTCGGCCAGCGCCGCAAGCAGACCGCGCTTGCCGGCACGCCGGTCGCAGCGCGCCGCAAGCAATTCGTCTTCGGAGGTCAGAACACCGGCCTGCAACCGCACCGGCAAATCGGTTTCCTCCCAGAAGCCCTTGAGAGTTGGCAGGTCATGGGTGGAAACACAGGCTGCGGATAGTGGCGGATAATCACCGGGCGGATTGAAGCGGCCATCGCGCTGTTCGAAATAGAGCACGCGATAGGACAGGAGATTGGCCGCCGCCAGGCGTTCGCGGAAACCCTCCGGCACCGTGCCCAGATCCTCGCCGATCACCATGCATTGGGTGCGCCGGCTTTCGAGCGCAACGATGGCGAGGAGATCCTCGCGCGGATAGGTGAGATAGGCGCCCGTCGACGGCGGCGCGCCGTTCGGAATCCAGAACAGGCGCGCAAGTTCCATCGCGTGGTCGATTCTGAGGGCGCCGAAATGGCGCATATTCGCGCGCAGAAGCGCGATGAAATTTGCATACCCCGTTTTGCGCATGCGCATCGGGTTCATCGGCACGACGCCCCATTCCTGGCCCGCCTCGTTGAATGGATCGGGCGGCGCGCCGATCCGGGCATCGGCGGCGTAGAGATCCTGCGCAGCCCAGACATCGGCACCGTCAGCGGAGGTGCTGACGGCAAGATCGCCATAGATTCCAATACCAAGTCCATTTCCGCGCGCGGCGGCCTCGCGAAGCTGACATTCGCATTGCCATTGCAGATAGAGATGGCGGGCGATGCGATCGGCATGCTCGCGGGCGAAGGCCATGCATTCCGTCGAAGCGGGATCGTGATAGGCGGCCGGCCAGGCCCGCCAGTCATGGGTGGCGAAGGCCTCGCACAACGCCGCATGCAGCGCGAAGCGTTCGAGCGTCAGACCGCCGCGTTCGACGAAGGCGCGATAGTCCTGCGCGCGGGCATCGTCCGCATTGAGATGACGGGCCGCGAAGTTCTCGTAGAGCGCGGCGAAGAGCGGCTGTTTGAAGGCAGCAATGGCAGGATAATCGACATTGGCGGCGGCCCGCGCGGCGGTCATGTCCGACGCGGCATGCAACGCGCGCGCGGTTTCGCTCTCGGCAAAATCGGGGATGGCGGTGACGTCGAGATAGAGCGGATTGAGGAAGCGCCGGCTGTTCGGCGAATAGGGGCTGGCATGGGCGGGATTGTCGGGAAAGAGCGCATGGAGCGGGTTGATGCCGACGGCATCTGCGCCGAGCTCCTCGGCCCATTTCAGCAGATCACCCAGATCGGTGAATTCGCCCATGCCCGGATTGCGCCCATCGCGCAGTGCATAGAGCTGGGCGGCAACGCCCCAGAGGCGCCGGCCCTGCGCAATCGCGGGCGGCAGATGGCATTTTTCCGGAGCGACGATCAGCGCCGCCGTCCATTCGCCGGAGGCGCCGGACAGGGTGAGGCGGTGATAGCCCATTGGCGGGGCCGGCAAGGCGATGGTGCGGCGTTCGGTGAGGCGCCCGTCGATCTGGCGCGTCGCGGCGATCGGGATCGCCGACAGATCGAACGCATGCGGGTGATCGGTCCCGTCTTCGCCATGGATTGTCGCCTTGAAGGCGTGCGCCGTTGCGTCGGCTGGCAGATGCAGCGCAAAACGGCAATCGTCCCCTTCGCGCGCAACCACGACCGGCGGCAATGCCTCACGCCAGGGGTCTTCTTCGAGGCCGATAAGGCTTGCCGCGAGTTCGGCGCGGGTGGTGGCGGGAATGCCCAGTGCGGCCAGAAGGGCGCGGGCCGTGTCCGGCGTCGTGTCGTGACGGCGGCCGCGAATGTCGTGATAGGCGGGCAGGATTCCCGCAAGCGCGCTCACACGCGCAAGGGCTTCGTCATCGGTCATCGCGCAGGCGTGGCCTCTTCCCGATGCATGCATAGAAGCAGAGAATTCGCGGGAACTGGAGCAAGCGTCCGCATAAATTTCAACGTTCCCAGGCGATCAACGGAAGTTCGGCGGGCAGAATGGCGCCGTCGCGGTTCGGCAAGGCGCGCACTGTGTAATCCCGCGCCGGCCGTCCGGGCGGCACCTCACAGCTATAGATGAAACCATTGAGCGCGCCGGGGATCGCCCGCTCCTGATTGAGGGCGATGGATTCGCCGGCTGCCTCGCCATTGGCATCGGCATAGAGCTGGACGCAGATGTCGTCGCCGCGCAATTCGCCCAGCGAAACCGGAACGGAGACATGGCGGGTGCCGTCCGTGTCGATCGCGGTGGCGCTGCCGATCCGCAGGCTATCCCAGCGCCTTGTCATGTGATCGGCCCAGGCGGCGAGCACCCGGGCTTCGGCGCAGCCATCGGCCATGCGCCGGCGGACCGCCGCGGCGGCCGGCAGATAGGCCCGCTCGACATATTCATCGAGCATCCGCGTGCTGGAAAAGACCGGCGTCAGCCGCGCCATGCTCTCGCGGATGCGCGCGATCCAGCGGCGCGGAATGCCTTCGGCATCGCGGGCGTAGAATTCCGGCACGATCTGATGTTCGAGCACGTCGTAAAGGCTTTCGGCATCGGCCGCATCGTTGCTTTCGAGATGGCTGTCGAGGACGTCGCCAATGGCCCAGCCGACATCGGGCTCCCACGCCTCATCCCACCAGCCGTCGCGCACCGAACAATTGAGACCGCCATTGACCAGCACCTTCATGCCCGAGGTGCCGCAGGCTTCCCAGGGGCGGCGCGGATTGTTGACCCAGACATCGACGCCCTGCACCAGCTCCTGCGCAACAGCCATGTCGTAGTCTTCGAGGAACACGACGTGGCGGCGAAATTCGGGACGGCGCGCGAATTCGATCCATTCGCGGATCATGGCCTTCCCGGTGGTATCGGCGGGATGGGCCTTGCCGGCGACGATGATCTGCACCGGGCGCTGCGCGATCGGTCAGCAGACGGCCGAAGCGGGCCGGATCGCGCAACAGCAGATTGGGCCGCTTATAGGCCGTGAAGCGGCGCGCGAAGCCCAGCGTCAGCACATTGGGATCGAGCACGCTCTCAGCCTGTTTGACGGTGCGCGCGTCGAAGCCGCGCTCGCGCAATTGCGTGGCCAGATGCCGGCGCGCATGCTGGATGGCGCCGACCCGCCCCTTGCCGCGCAGGCCCCACAATTCCTCGTCGGAGACGGAGGCGATCTTGCGATGCAACTCGTCCGGCAATTGCCGCCAGCGTTCCTTGCCGCAGATTTCGGTCCAGATGCGGTCGGATTCCGCCGAGTCCCAGGAAGGCATGTGCACGCCATTGGTGACATGACCGATCGGCACTTCGTCCTGCGGCAAGCGCGGAAACAGCGGCTGGAAGATGCGGCGGCTGAAACGGCCATGCAGGCGGCTGACGCCCAAGGTGGTGGCCGAACCGCGCGCGGCCAGAAACGCCATGTTGAACGGCTCGCTGCGATCGGCGGGATCGGCGCGGCCGAGCGCCAGCACATGGTCCATCCGGTCGCGGTCTTTGGCCAGAAAGGGCTGCGCGATCGGCAGATAGCGCGTGACGAGTTCCGGCTCGAAGCGATCGAAGCCGGCCGGCATGGGCGTGTGCGTGGTGAAGATGTTGCCGGGCCGGCCGGCCCACAGCCCTTCGCGAAAGCTGAGGCCATGGCGCGTGGCAAGCTGGCAGGCACGCTCCAGCACGGCAAAGGCGGCGTGGCCTTCATTGATGTGACAGATCTCGATCTCCGGATGCAGCGCTTCGACCACCCGCCAGCCCGCCGATGCCCAGCACCACCTCCTGCATGAAGCGGATTTCGGTGCCGCCGCCATAGAGCTTGCCGGTGATGCCGCGATCGACCGGCGCGTTGAGCGGATCGTTGGAATCGAGGAGATAGAGCTTGAGCCGGCCGACGCTGGCCTGCCAGACGCGCAGGAGCACGGTGCGGCCCGGCAATTCGACCGGAATGCGCAGCCAGCCGCCCTTGGCTTGCGCCACCGGCTCGATCGGCATTGTGGCCGGTTCGTTATAGGGAAAGGCTTCGAGCTGGGTGCCGTCCGCCGAGATCATCTGGCGGAAATAGCCTTCCTGATAGAGCAGGCCCACACCGATCAGCGGCAGATCGAGATCGCTGGCCGTCTTGAGAAAATCGCCGGCCAGAACGCCGAGGCCGCCCGCATAAAGCGGCAACGCCTCGCCCAGGCCGAACTCCATGGAGAGATAGGCGACGCCGCCCAGCGCCGCACCATCGCGCTCGGTGCGGAACCAGCCGGGCTGCTCCATATAGCGGCGGCGGGATTCGACGAAGTCGCGCAGCATGCCCAGAAAATCGGCATCGGCCGCCAGCGCATCCATCCGCTCGCTGCGAGGTGCCCTGCAGCACCGCCCAGGGGCTGCCAGTGCGCTCCCACAGATTCTCGTCGATATATTCCCAGAGCGCATCGCCCTCATGGCTCCAGGTCCAGCGCAAATCCAGCGCAAGATGCTGCAGCGCCGACAATTCTCCGGGCAGATGCGGCAACAGACACCGCGACCATACGCAACTTCCTTCGTTCAGACTTCCCGGACGGCCTCAGGCCGTGCGCCGGGCCGCGGCATGCGGCTTCGGCCTCGGCCACCACTGAAACGTCTTGACCAGGCTCGACGGATTGACGCTGATGGAATCGATACCGAAGCCCGTCAGCGCCGCGGCGATCTCAGGATAATTCGCCGGCGCCTCGCCGCAAATGCCCGAATGGCGGTGGTTGCGCTTGGCGCCGGTGACCGCCAGCCGCAGCATTTCCAGCATGGCCGGATCGCGCTCGTCGAAATCGAAGGCCACGACCTCGGAATCGCGATCGACGCCGAAGGTGAGCTGGGTCAGGTCGTTGGAGCCGATGGAGAAGCCATCGAACAACTGCGCGAACGCATCGATGCGGATGACGTTGCTGGGGATTTCGCACATGACATAGATCTCAAGACCGTTCTCGCCGCGTTTGAGGCCGTTGCTTCGCCATGGCGGCGAGCACGCGGCTGGCCTCCTCCTCGCGGCGGCAGAAGGGCACCATGAGGCGCACATTGGTCAGCCCCATCTCATTGCGCACCCGGGCCATGGCCGCGCATTCCAGCGCGAAACCCTCCGCATAGGCGGGATGGGCGTAGCGCGACGCGCCGCGGAAGCCGAGCATGGGATTGTCTTCGACCGGCTCGAACTCCTTGCCGCCGATCAGGCTGGCATATTCGTTGGTCTTGAAATCCGACAGCCGCACGATCACCGGCTTGGGACAGAAGGCCGCGGCGATGGTGCCGACGCCTTCGGACAGTTTGCGCACGAAGAAATCGCCCGGCTTGTCGAAATCCTTCGTCAGCTTGGCGATCTTGTTGCGCACCGTCTTCGATGTCACGCGCTCGGGATGGGCCAGCGCCATGGGATGAACGCCGATGGATTCGTTGATGATGAATTCCATGCGCGCCAGGCCGACACCGTCATTCGGCAGCATCGCCGTGCGGAAGGCGAGATCCGGATTGCCGAGATTGACCATGATCTTGGTCTCAGGCCGCGGCACCGTGGCCAGGTCGATGTCGGTCACGTCGAAGGCGAGCTTGCCGTCATAGACACGGCCGACCTCGCCTTCGGCGCAGGAGACCGTGACGGTCGTGCCGGTCTTCAGCGCCGTGGTGCCATCTTCGGCGCCGACGACGGCCGGCACGCCCAGTTCGCGCGCGACGATGGCGGCATGGCAGGTGCGCCCGCCGCGATCGGTGATGATGGCGGCCGCCGTTTTCATGACCGGCTGCCAGTCCGGCGTGGTCATCTCGGCGACCAGAACTTCGCCGGGCTGGAAGGTGCCAAGATCCTTGATGTCGGTGATGACGCGCACAACGCCGGTGGCGATCTTCTCGCCGATGGCGCGGCCGGTGACCAGCACCTTGCCCGTGTCCTTCAGCGCATAGGAATGGGCTACGCCGCCGCGTTGCGAGGCCACGGTTTCGGGCCGGGCCTGCACGATGTAGAGCTTGCCGTCGGCGCCGTCCTTCGCCCATTCGATGTCCATCGGCATGGCGTGGCCGGCATTCTGCGAATAGTGATCTTCGATTGCCATGGCGTGGCCGGCGAGCTCGAGCGCCTCGTCGTCGGAAATGCAGTAGGACGCGCGCGCGGCGGCCGGAGACCTTCAGCTCCTTGCGTCGTCGCGCCGGGTCCGCGACCATAGATCAGCTTGGTCTGCTTGCGGCCGAGATTGCGCTGCAGGATGGCACGGGCGCCGGCCTTGTAGGTCGGTTTGTGGACATAGAATTCGTCCGGATCGACGCGGCCCTGCACCACATTCTCGCCGAGGCCATAGCTGCCGGTGATGAAGACGACATCGCGGAAACCGGATTCGGTGTCGAGGGTGAAGATCACGCCCGACGCGCCGATATCCGAGCGCACCATCTTCATCACAGCGACGGAGAGATAGACCTTGAAATGGTCGAAGCCGTTGTCGATGCGATAGATGATGGCGCGATCGGTGAAGAGCGAGGCAAAGCATTGGCGGCAGGCTTCGACCGCCTGCGCCTCCCCGCGCACATTCAGATAGCTTTCATGCTGGCCGGCAAAGCTGGCATTGGGCAAATCCTCGGCCGTGGCCGAAGTGCGCACGGCCACCGACAGGCCGCGGCCATATTGCTCCGCAAGCTCGCGGTAGGCGGCGCGGATCTGTTTGGCCAGCCCCTCGCCGCCCGTAGCCTCGTAGACGATCTTGCGGCAGGCGGCGGCGCGACGCCGAGCTGCGTCGACATCGGTCTTGTCGAGATCGTCGAGCTGTTCGTGCAGCTTGTCCCAGGCATCGGCCTCGGTGATGGCGTCGCGATAGGCTTCGGCGGTGACGGCAAAGCCATTGGGCACGGCGATATGCTCGGAGGCCAGCGTGGAATAGAGTTCGCCGAGCGAGGCCGTCTTGCCGCCGACCAGCGGCACGTCGCGCATGCGCAGATCGGCGAACCAGCGGATGTAATCGGGAGCGGCCATAAGACAATCCTCGCTTTGCCGGTCGGAATAAGGGGACGCTTTCTCTTCGGCCCAATGTGGCATGCGAGCGTTGATCCACGTCAAGACGGCTCCGGCATGGAGCGGATTTCATGGATCCATCGCGAAGACGCAGCGTTCGAGGCCCTATCATGAGGCACAGCGACAAGCCCGAGACCGGGGGCCCGGAAGGTGGCCCCTCTGCGCGCATCGCCCAGGTTCCCGGTGAGCCTTATGCGATGCCCGAGATGCTGGAGCAGGAGCTGGGCGAGATCCTGGACTATTGGGACGGGATCAAGCGGGAGAGCAACGACATTCCCTTCTGGGACGATGTGCAGCTCACGGCGCTGCGTGAATATAGCGACATCCTGATGATGATCGACGTGTTCGAAAAGCCTGAGCGCTTCCGCTTCGGCGTCATCGGCCGCGCCATCATCGAGCGTTACGGGCGCGAGATCGAAAGCCATTTCATCGACGAGGTGGCGCGCAAGGCGCCGTTCGACTATCTGCTCTCGCAGGCGAGTGCGACGGTGCAGGCCGGCAAGCCGACCTTCTATCACCACGTGGCCATGAACAGCCATGCGCCCGATCCGGCCAAATCCTATCTCAGACTGCTGTTGCCGCTCTGGGGCGAAGGCCATATCGCGATGCTGATGGCCGCGGTAATTTTCGCCGATTAGAGCGGCAACTTCTCGACTGTCACCTGCGGGGCAAGCTGCTCCACCGCCTCGGCGTGGCAAAGCTCGGTGCCGTGCGACAGGAGCGCGGCCGTGCCGGCGGCCACCGCATGGCGCAGCGCGTCGGGCAGATCGCCGCCGCGCGCCAGCACCCAGGTCAGCGCGCCGACAAAGCTGTCGCCGGCGCCGACCGTGCTGGCAGGCGTGATCGGCGGAGCGTGGGGCCCGACCGCCACGCTTCTGCGTCTGGGCCCGGTGCCACTCGTTGGCCAGGAAGTGCTTCATCGCGCCCAGCAGATACGAGCGAAATCGGCCCCGCTCGCGATCGGCCAAGGCGAATCCGCCTGTCTCGATGATTCGTGCGAAGAAGGCCTGGGTCAGGTCCTGGGCGTCCGTCGCCGAATGTCCTCGGCTGCGCACGAAGGCGTAGAGGGGATACCAGTACGTGCGGCACAGCTCCTCGAGCGCTTCTCGGGCGCGGGTCTGGCTCACCTCGCCAGGCCTGGCCGCACCGACTAAGCTCCAGTGGGTGGTGACGAATTCGCGTGGACCGGGAACAGGCACGTCGTTCATACGCCCATCGTAACGTAAGGCGGCCGAATCACAAACCGAAGAATCTGGGGCCCACGTTTTGTGCGGCCTTGGTTCCACAGGGGGGCTCTCGAGATAGTGCCAACACGCTGATCCAGAGGTCGCCTCTCACGGCCTTGGCTTCTTGTCATCTGGGATGGATCAGATATACTGCTTCTTGGCAGGGCCCCCGTCAGTAAAGAGACAGACAGGCCATGAAATATCGGGTGTCGTGTCTCTTCTCAGGCTTGGGCGATACAGCGTCTATCGGTCACAAGATAGGTGAGGTGCTGCAATGATCCATGGAAGCGACGGTGGGACAAAGGACAAGAACGCGTATCGTGTAGCCATCCTGGCGTTCTTCTTGATGTGGGTATCGAGCACATCCATGGCCGGAAGCTCTGAGGCGGGCGTGGTTGATGCGCCCTTCGTCCAGGAGGTTCACGAGGCCTACACTCTTGGCCAGACGCCCGGATGTAATGACGTGCGTGCGATCGCGGTGGATGCGACCGACGCGGTATGGGCCGCCACCGGCACGGGCGTGTACCGCTTGGATGCGGGCGAGAAACGCTGGACGCGGCTCATGCAAGAATCGGAGGCCGGTCCCACCTGGGACCTCGCCGTCGATCGCGCCGGGACCGTGTGGGCAGGCGCCTGGAACGGATTGTTCCGGTCAACGCCGAATGGTCTGACGCGAGTGAAGGAGATCAACCATCCAGTCGCGGCCTTGTGCGCCGCGGAAGATGGGGTGATTGCGCTCGGCGCGGGGGCGATCTGGCACGTCACGGCGGACGACTGCACGCGCCAAGACGTTCCGTACTCAAAACAGTTTCGCGCTGTGCTGCCGGACGGAAGTGGTGGTCTGTGGATTGGCACCGGAATGGGTCTGTACCACCACATGAGTACGGGATACCGGTTATACCAGTCGGAGTCGGAGCTGCTCAGTCCGGACGTTCAAGACATCGCCTACGGTCCGGATGGCAAGCTCTGGATTGGGGGGCTGGGAGGCGTCACGATCTATGGGGACGCACACAGGGTGAATAGCTTCACCACCAAGGAGGGGCTGCCCAGCGCGGTGATCCAATGTATTGCACGTGCTCCAGATGGTGTCATGTGGGTAGGAACGGATTCGGGGGTGGCAAGGTACGATGGCGAGGGCTGGTCACTTCGCCATAGCAGGCGATGGCTGGCAAGCGACGACGTGCGTGATATTGCATTTGATTCCCATGGGACGGCCTGGATTGCCACAGGTGAGGGTGTCAGTGCGATCAGGCGCAAATCGATTACCCTTGCCGACAAAGCAGATCACTTTCTGGACGTGTGTCTCGCCCGCCACGTGCGCGAGCCCGGGCTGGTGGAAAAATGTTCGCTCCGCGTACCTGGCGATACGAGCACATGGAAACCGCGTGATGATGACAACGATGGCCAATACACCTCCATGTATCTCGCGATGGAGTCTTTTCGCTACGCCGTGACGAAATCGCCTCAGGCCAAAGCAAACGCGAAGAAGGCTTTTGAAGCACTGCACTTTCTACAGACTGTCACCGAGACCCCTGGCTTTGTGGCCCGTACCGTCATTCCGATCTCGTGGACGAGCATGGCCGACCCAAACCAGCGGATATCCGACCGGCAGTGGGCGGAGACATGCGTTCACAATCCGCGAGAGAAGAGGGTCGAAGTACACTGGCACCGTTCGAGCGATGGCCAATGGCGATGGAAAGGCGATACGAGCAGCGACGAGATCACGGGGCACATGTTCGGCTACTTGTTCTACTACGATCTGGTTGCAGATGAAGCAGAGAAACAACACGTGAGCCGACACGTCCTCAAGATCATTGATTACATCATCGAGAATGGCTACGTTCTCAAGGACATCGATGGGACTCACACGAAGTGGGCGGTGTGGGCCCCGGAGAAGCTCAACGACGATCCGGACTGGGCTGCGGAACGAGGCATCAACTCTGTGGAGATCCTCTCCTTCCTGAAACTTGCCTATCACGTTTCCGGTGACGAGAAATACCAGGATCATTATCTGAAGCTGCTGCGCGAACACGACTACGCTTCCAATGTGAGACATGCCAAGACGTACAATCCGGCGTGGCGCACCCACATCGACGACGAGCTGCTGGCACTTGCCTATCCGTGCCTCCTGATGCACGAGGATGATCCCACGTTGCGACGGCTGTATCGCGCAAGTCTCGACCACTGGTATGCGGCGGTGAAAGCCGATTCCAGCCCGTTCTTCAACTTCGTCTATGGTATGTGTGTCGGCCAGGCTCCCCAACTGGAAGTGTCCATCGCGTCGCTGCGCGACGCATCACTGGATCTGGTGCGCTGGACGGTCGACAATTCGCACCGGGAAGATATCGATATCGTGCGAGTTCCCGAGTTGGAACAGCTTCAGACGAATCGTCTATTGCCGCCCAGCGAACGGGGTGTCATCCGATGGGATGAGAACCCCTGGAGGGTGGTTCAGGGTGACGGTGGACGTACGGAGAGCGATGGTGTGTGGTGGCTGCTACCGTATTGGATCGGGAGATACTGCGGCTACATCCAGCCGCAATAGTGACGCGAGGAGAGCCGGGTTGATCGGCAAACCGCGTCCCTCCACTCCGCTGGCGGCTGGAGCTTTTTGTTGCGGCCGATCGTCGGGTCCATTAAGATAGCCCCGCCTTGTTGTGGCTCCTGGCGTTACGAAAGCAAATGGAGTGGCGTTGTCCTGTGTGTCGGGCAACGCGGAAGACGCTTTGAAAGGTGACGCGCAGTGCTGAGCGGAATCGACTATTTCGTCGTCGTGGCCTATCTCATCGGCATCATGCTTCTGGGGCTCTACTTTCGCAAGTTCGTCCACTCTTCTGAGGATTATTTTCTGGCCGGCAAGGCCCTGCCGTTTTGGGCGATCGGTATGTCGATCGTCGTCTCGGATATCGGCGCGATGGATTTCGTCGGGGTTTCCGGCCAGGCTTATCGATATGGGGTCGCCGTTGGGAACTTCGACTGGTTGGGTTCCGTCCCTGCCATGTTGCTGGCCGCGTTCGTCTTCGTACCTTATTTTTGGAAGGCGGGTGTCTACACCATTCCGGAATATCTCGGCCGGCGCTACAACGGCTACGTCCGCACCGTGGCCTCAATAACGTGGATCGCCTTCTTCGCTTTCGACTTGGGCGTGATGTTCTGGGCCACGGCGGTCCTGCTCAACGCGCTGCTGGGCTGGCCCATCTGGCTGTCGATTATTCTGACGGCGATAGTGGTCGGCCTCTACACCTTCTTTGGCGGACTGGCCGCCGTGGTGATGACCGACGTCGTGCAGATGGTCATCATGTTCGTCGGTGGCGCCACCGTGGTCTTCCTGGGGCTCTATCATGTCGGGGGCTGGAGCGGCCTGGTCGAGAAGGTCTCTGCGATGGGCCCGGAGTACAAGAACCATTTTCATTTGATTCTGCCTGCCGACACAGAAACGCCATTTCCCTGGACTGGAATTCTGTTCGGTCTGACTTTCGTCATGGCCAACGCCTACATGATCGGCAATCAGAAGATCGTCCAGCGCTGTCTGGCCGCGAAGAACGAGTGGCATGCCAAGGCCAGCATGGTCTGGGGTGCGTTTCTGAAGATGTTCATTCCTATTCTGGTACTCTTCCCAGGTCTGATTGCTCTCGTTCTGCATCCCGATCTGGAAGATGGCGATCAGGCGATGCCGACGCTCATTCGCACCTTGTTGCCGCCGGGCCTGGGGGGATTGCTGTTTGCCGCATTTCTGGCGGGTTTGATGTCCAGCATCGACTCGATGCTCAATTCCACCGCAACGCTCTGGACCAAAGACATCTACGAGAAGTTCATTCGCAAAGGCGCGAGCGACCATCACTATCTGGTGGTGGGACGCTACGCGACAGTGGCCTTGTTGGCTCTCGGGGTGATCACGTCCCCGGTCAGTCAGTATTTCGAAGGGATTTACGTCGCCGTGCAGACGTTTCTGTCCATGTTTCAGGGCCCGGTCTTTTCGATTCTGTTGCTGGGAATCTTCTGGCGCCGGATCACGCAGTGGGGCGGTCTGGCCGGCCTGGTCGGTGGCATTGGGATTGCTGCTTCCCTGCACATCTTCAAAGACAAACTCTTCACCATTCAGGATCCGTTCCTTTACGTTTCGTGGTGGTCGTTCGTGGCCGGTTTGTTGATCGCGGTGGTGGTAAGCATGAGGACCCGGCCCCATTCCGAGGAGCGTCTGCGCGGGCTGGTGTACGGGTTGCCGCAGCCGGATGATAGCACTACTGGGCAAGAGGTGATGGCATGTTGAATTTTGACTGGCTTCGAGGCGTGTCACCGGCCGCGGCGAAAGGCGTGTTTCTGGTCCTGTTCATCGTTATCGGCCTGCTGGTCCTGATGATCCCAAAGGCCTATATCTATCAAGGGCTCGCGCATCCCCGCTGGTATCACAACCTCAAGTTGTGGGCCTGGGGCGTGTTGCTGTTCATCTTCGTTACGTATTGCGCATTCTGAGGATTGGCCATGACTGACCGCCAGGATTCCGACACACAACAACCGGGTATGCAGGAGGCCCAAATCAATCGGGCCCTGGGCGTCTTCATGCTGTGTTTTGCCGCGATCATCCTCGTGGCCATTTTTTTCACCGAGACCACCATCGGCAAGCTAACCAACCTGGGAGCCGGCGGCATCATCGGTCTAATCGGTGGCGTGATGTTCTATCGGGCGCACACCTCTGCAAAACGCCGCGAGCCTTGAGCCTCTATGGTTGTATGGCCTGGCCCGTACGAGCGGATTCGTACGCCGCGTCGACGATGTCCAGCACGGCTTGTCCCTCCGCCAGGCCCGGGATCGCTTGTTTTCTCGTTCGAATGCAGTCGATGAAGTGCGCCATCTGTCGCGTGTAGATCGCCTGGTCGCAGTGTTCCTGTCGTTCGGGGAAGGTCGGGACGGTCTTGTGTGCCTTTTCGCCCTCGACGGTTTCGATGCTCGTCGGGAAGATACTGGCATAGCCCTTTGTGCCCCAGATGCGGCTGGCCGCCTCAGGCCCCTCCACGTGGGGATGCCACCAACCGCTCTCGATCACTGAGGTGACGCCGCTGTCCCAGGTAATCACGACGATTCCGGTATCATCGACGTCATAGTCACCGTAAAACGTGCCAATTCTGGCGTAGACCTGCGTCGGTTGCGGATCGCCCAGCACGTAGCGAATCGTATCGATGGCGTGGACGCCCATGTCGGCCAGCGCCGCCCCCGGCGTAGGACTTTTGCACGAACCAGCCGGCAGGGCCCCAGTTCTCGTGGATGCCATAGCCGCGCGTCTTCACGATGCATCCGATCCGGCCCGACTGGACGACTTCGCGAATGTGGTTCACCTCCTCGTCGAAACGCCACATGTGTCCGACCATGACGAGCCGGTCGAACTGCTCACTCGCGGCAGCGATCTCCTTCCCCTCGGCGGCGCTAACCGCCATCGGCTTCTCGATCAGGACGTCTTTGCCGAATTCCAGAAAGACCTTGGCATAGTCGGCGTGGTATTTGTTGGGAACCCCCAGAACGACCGCATCGATGTCATCTCGCCTGGCCAAATCCAGAGCGGTCGTGCAGGTTTCTGGCACGTCATGCTCGTCAGCGAATTTGCGAGCGATCTCCTCCTCCCGGTCGCAGATTACCGCGATCTCGGCGTCTTCCAGTTCGCGCAGCGCCCGCGCGTGGTAGTGGGCGATGTAACCTGCGCCGATCAGTGCCACTCGAACCTGTTTCACCGGGGGTCCCTCGTTCATTTCAGTTCGTCGGCCTGGTCATAGATCTTCCGAATTGCGTCCAGGATGATATCCATGTCGGCGTGCGTGCCCATCAACACGTTGTGATGGAAGCAGACGGATTCCCGCTCGTAGACGCGTGTGCAAACGGGCAGTTCAAACCGCTGCGGATCGATCTGCTGGAAGTACTCCTCGGTCAGCTTGTGACGCCCCGGTTTGGTGTGTGGCGCATACAATGGGCAGGCATTCAGCGGTTCGTAGCAGGCTTCTGCGGAGCAACCGAGCTCAGCCGCCAGCGCCTCGCGGAACACCTTGACAGGCAAGGCTTTGAACTCGTCCTGGTTGTAGCGGAAGGCGAAGTTGAAATACGCCTCGGCCGTTTCCCGCTCGTCCCGTCGCATGGATTGGACACCTGGAATCTCCGCGAGCTGCGCGTTGAAATAGATCGCATTGTCATCGCGGTTCTGGTTCTGCTCGGGTAAGCGCCTCAACTGCTCCAGGAGCACCGCCGCCTGAAAATCGGTGATGCGGTAGTTGCCCGACTGGATGAAATTGCCCTCATCGCCATATAGGCCCGTTCCCTTGTCGGCATCCACGCTCTCTTCCGGTCGGCGTCCGCAGTTGCGCAGGGCGTCCAGCTTCTCCCAGAGCTGCGGATCGCTCGTCGTCAGGGCGCCGCCTTCGCCTGCCGTCATCAACTTGGAGAGCTGGAAACTGAAGCTGCCGATGTGGCCGATGCTGCCTGCCTTCTGGCCTTTCCATTCGCCCTCCATGCTTGTGGGCACAATCCTCGATGACCCAGAGCCCGTGCTTCTTGGCGATGGGCATCAGCGCGTCCATATCGACGAAGCTGCCGTACAGGTGGACCGGGATGATGGCCTTGGTGCGCGGTGTGATGGCCTCTTCGACCTTCGCCAGGTCGAGGCACCAGGTGTCTTCGGTGACGTCGACCAGGATAGGGACGGCGTTGATATCCAGTGCGGCAGCCGCCGTGGCCTGCCATGTCAGTCCCGGAACGATGACCTCGTCGCCATATCCGACGCCGCACGCCTCCAACGCCAGTTGCAGCGTAACCGTGCCATTGGCGGCCGACAGGGCATACTTGGAGCCAATGAACTCCGCAAAGGCCTGATTGAACTGCGTCTCCTTGGGGCCGCTGTACGACCAGACGCCGCTGTGCAACACCTCCAGCAGGGCCTTGGCCTCGGCCTCATCCCAGACCGGCCATTTGGGCCAGGGCTTTGCCTTGGTGTCCCGGACCGGGGTGCCTCCGTGGATAGCCAACTTGCTCATCATCGCACCCTTTCAATGAATGCGGCTGGGCGTTGAATACCTCGCTGGAATTCTATAGTATCTGGCTCGTTACGCAAGCCGTACTTTCCCACCGAATGGTGGCAAGGAGAAGCTGTGACGCGCGATTCTGGCTTTCAAAGAACTCTGAAGCATGGCTGGACGATCCAGGCTTCGGCCGAGGTGGCAGGGGCCGGCAATGAAATCTCGGCGCTGGGTTTCGACACGGCCGGCTGGCTGCCCACGTCGGTACCCTCAACTGTCCTGGCGGCGCTGGTCGCCAACGGCCGCTACCGAGACCTGTACGTTGGGACGAATCTCAGAGACGTACCAAGGGCACAGTTCGAGGAGCCGTGGTGGTACCGCACGGAGTTCGCGCTGTCGGAAGAGGAGGCGGCCCGAATCGTCCTGCTGGAATTCGACTGGCATCAACCATGCGGCCAACATCTGGCTCAACGGGAAGCGCATCGCGGCCACCGACGAGGCCAGAGGGACCTATCGACGATTTCAGTTCGATGTCTCGGAGGTTATCGCCGCAGGTGAAAACGTCATCGCCGTTGAGGTCGTACCGCCTGGGCCGGGGGATTTCTCCACTGGATTCGTCGACTGGAATCCTCCGCCTCCCGATCGCAATATGGGATTGTTTCGACCGGTGACGCTACGCTTCTGCCGGGGCGTGTCGGTTGAGAATCCATTCGTCCAGACCCGCCTGAACCTGGAGACGCTGGCCGAGGCGGAATTGACCGTGTCGGCGGATGTGGTGAACCACAGCGACAAAACAGTCGCCGGCATTCTCGAAGGCCAAATCGAATCGATCCGTTTTCACGCTGAGGTGCAACTGACGCCACGCGAAAGGAAGGCCATCACCTTCGATCCCCAAAGCCATGAGCAATTGCACATGACATCTCCGCGCATCTGGTGGCCTTATGAACTGGGTGCACCGGAACTGTATCAACTCGACCTGCAATTCGTCACCGACAAACAGGTATCGGATGCACGCTCAATTCGGTTTGGCATTCGCGATGCATCCGACTACTGGACGCCGGAAGGTCACCGTGGGTTCCGAATCAACGGCCGCGATGTGCTCATCAAAGGAGCTGGATGGACTGATGATATGCTGCTGGCCGACACGCCCGAGCGGATAGAGGCACAGTTGCAGTACGTCAGACACATGAACCTCAACTGCATTCGCTGCGAAGGCATCTGGGGGACGGATCAAACGCTGTACAATCTGTGTGACGAATATGGCATTCTCGTGATGGTCGGTTGGAGCTGCCATTGGGAGCACGAGCAGTATCTCGGTAAGCCCGTCGATGAACGCTATGGCGGGATCTTCACGCCCGAGGACATCGCGTTGATCGCCGACTCCTGGGAAGATCAACTGCTTTGGCTGCGCCATCATCCGAGCATCTTCGCCTGGGCGGTGGCCAGCGACAAGGTGCCCGCGCCGGACCTGGAGCGGCGCTACCTGGAGACGTTCCAAAGACACGATCCAACCCGACCGTATCTGGCGTCGACCGGCGGGTTCGGCAGTGACCAGCATATCATCGGCAGTGAGGAGATCGTCAGTGACGTCAGTGGCGACTCGGGAATGAAGATGCTTGGCCCTTATGCCTATACCCCACCTGTCTATTGGTACACTGACACGCAACGGGGCGGCGCATACGGGTTCAATACCGAGACCTGTCCCGGGGCGGTTGTTCCCACGCTCGAAAGCCTCAAGAAGATGCTCCCGGCCGATCATCTCTGGCCCATCGATGACTGTTGGGACTTTCACTGTGCCTTGAATGAGTTCGATACGCTGGATCGGTTCCGCGAGGCTATGCGCCGGCGCTGCGGAGAGGCTGAGAGTCTTGAAGCGTTCGCCCTTAAATCGCAGGTGTTGAACTATGAGCTGATGCGACCGATGTTCGAAGCCTTCCGTGTCAACAAGGGCCGGGCCACGGGGGTTGTGCAGTGGATGCTCAACGCCGCCTGGCCCAAGATGTACTGGCAGCTCTATGACTGGTACCTGATGCCCACGGCGGCGTTCTACGCTGCGCGCAAAGCGTGCATGTCCCCTCAACTGGTCTACCACTACGGCCAGAACAGTGTCTATCTGGTTCATGATGGACTGCGCAATATCCCGAACCTCAGCGCCGAGATTCGGCTCTATGACATCGAGTCGAACATGTTGCTGGATGTGCACGCCGACGTTAATGCCAATTGTGACAGAGCCGAACGCGTCTTCACACTCCCAGAACTCGAAGGTGCCGACGCAACATTCTTCCTCGATCTTCGATTGACCGATGCGCAGAACGTCGAGGTGGTGCGCAACTTCTACTGGCTCTCGACCAGTTCGGATGTGCTGGATTATGACGCCAGGGTCGAACCGTGGGAGTTCTATACACCAAGCAAGGAATACGCCGACCTGACGATGCTCAATTCTCTGCCCAGAACGGAGATTGGTGTGAAGCACCATATTCATGTGGGCGATCGAGAGAACAGAATCACAGTGGAACTGGAAGACCACGGTGATGCGCTGGCATTCTTCGTCGAACTGCTTCTCACCGACCGTGCGGGAGAACCGATCGTCCCGATTCTCTGGCAGGACAACTACCTGACGCTTCTGCCTGGCGACCGAAGGAGGGTCGAGGCGGTGTATTCGTCCGAGGAATCCGATCCTACGCTGAAAGGTGCGCGGGTGGAACATCTCAGGCCAGGACGGAGACTCGACAGCCCTTGTGTGATAAGTACCTCGGGCGATAGTCACGCGGCTACAGTTGACATACCTGATGCGTCGTAGGCGACGGGCGATCTACACACACGGGAAGCGAACAGGTTCCAGGTGGCCTCGCATTCTCAATACGCGGTGTGGCCCGCTTTGAATCTGGGCCCGAAGGATAGAAATTCTTCACTTTCTCGCAAATGGGAATCGATCGCATCCGGCGTACAGAAAGTCGCTGGCAAGGCCGAAGTCGCACGCGAGTCGTTCGTCGTACCCTCAATGGCCAACACCAAGGCAAACCTCTTCTGCCGCATTCGGGCGCGTTCTGACGGAATACCCCTTCAGCATCAGCGGTCTTGCGGGGGATGGAGCTGCGAGTGGCCGTATGCGGCGAGCGTGTATCGCGTCCGATAGGCATTCTCGGGAATGAGAAGGAGACTTCGCGGCCGGGTCCGAGCGGGCCCGGACCCGACAGAATCGACTTGAGTTGCATGCGTGAAAAAGACAATATCGAGATGTATATGTGTGCATTCGTGTAGCCATCCGCGAGCCACCTGATCTGTGAAGTGGTCGCGGTTTCCAAAAGTGTGTCAAAGTATATACAGGGCAGCAGCATTGGTCTCTTTGCAGATGTGGGGTAACGGTGGCACAACGGACGAGAGGGTGAGATTCGCAAGCCGATTCCGGCTTGGCAATTCCTCGCTGATTGTCGCGTTGGCAATCGTCTGTGCCTTCCGGCCCGCACTGACGAGAGGTGAAGAGATGAAGGAATCGGCCCCGAATCCTCATGGCGACCCGGCTCAATGCGGGACATGCCATATCCTGACGGCAGAGGAGGTGGGCCCCTTGCGATTCGGCGGGAATGTATCGCGACTGTGCCAGTCGTGCCACGATGGGCAGCAGGCGTCTCGCGAGGTCCACCCTGTGGATATGGTCCCGAGCGAAATGGCCGCGCAGAGAATACCTTCGGGCTTTCCCCTCGACGCGGGCAAAGTCAGTTGTCGGACCTGTCATGAAGTCACCTGGGGCTGCAAGACGGAGCGGTCGAGTTCGTCATCGACCCGCACATCCCTGCGAGGAGGCCAGTTGGCCAACCCCATGATGTTCTGTCTTCAATGCCATGCCGAAGAGAAGTACAGGCCCTTCAACGTGCACGATCAACTGGATGCCAACGATATCAAGTCGGATACGTGTTTGTGGTGCCACGCGAACGTCCCGGATTTGAGCGTGCGACCTGAGGCGGAGGTGTTGAACACGTTGCGTCGTCAATCGTCGGGCGTGTGCCGCAGTTGCCACCGGGTGGCCAGGAATCACCCCGCAGGGGGCTCTCACGTAGATGTAGTTCCCACATCGGACATGCTGTTGCTTATGTCGGCCTACGAGATGCAGTCGACCATGCGTCTTTCGCGGCCGCAACTGCTCAGGTATGCGCGTGCCACCCAGCGTGCCCCGCGTTCCATGCCTCTGGACGACCGTGGGCGGATCGCCTGTTATACGTGTCACAATCCCCATGAGAAGGGGCTCTTCCCGGCACGGAACCCTCGCGCCGTGGGTGCCGAGCCGAAGCACGCCGTGAACCATCGGCTTCGCGCTCTTCAAGACAACATGTGCGTCGCATGTCACGAGAAATGAGGTATCCTATGAGACGATCTCTGGTAGCTAGTTGCCGCGATGGCACCGCCCGCGTGGCTCGACGGTCCGGCGTCGGGAGCCGGTGTCTTGCCGTGGGGGCGCTTGTCCTTGTTCTATGTCTTGCGGTCTCCGACGTGGCGCAGGCCGTGGACGCGGAGAACTGCCTCATGTGCCATCGCTTCCGGGGCCTCGCACGCGTGGACAAGGAGGGAACGTATCGCCTCTTTCACGTCGATGAAACGCTGTTCAGCCGGGGGCCTCACGCACGCGTCACCTGTACGGGATGCCATGCGGACATCAATAAGATTCCGCACGACTGATGCCAAGCCGGTGGATTGCTTGCGCAGTTGTCATATCGAAGAGCCGACGCGGGAGATCGTCTTCACCCATGCGGGCGTGCATACCGTGCTCCAGGACAGCGTGCACGCGGTGGCCGATGCGAACGGCGTGATGCGCAGCCATCCGGAAGACTTTCCCGAGTGCAAGGATTGCCACGACATCCCACTCTTTCGACCTGTATCCATCGGCAAGACCGTTCGGGCAGGCGTCTCCGAGCATGCGATTACGCGATGTACGATGTGCCACGAGGACGAGAACTTCGCCCGCTATTTCTACTCCCACGTCACGACACGTCTGCACAAGGCTCGCGATCCCCGCGAGGTAGTGACGATGTGTGCCGAGTGTCATGCCGACCCCGCCTTCATGGAGCGGCACGGATTGCCCGATGTGGTTTCGAGCTATCTGGAGACGTATCATGGCAAGGCGGTGCTTTTCGGTTCGTCGCGGGCGCCGGATTGCCTGGACTGCCACGCGGGCCAGAAGAGCGTTCATGCCATGCAGGCTCACACGGACCCTCGGTCCTCCGTTTCCCTGGCAAACCGCTCCGCCACGTGCAACAGTGAAGACTGCCACGCCCAGGCGACACCCGCGCTGGCATCGTTCGATGTACACGCTACGCGCAACTCTCGCACGCATCCGCTGGAGTTTCTGGTCGGGTTGTTCTTCGTGGTCGCCACGCTGGGCATTCTGCTTCCGATTCTGACGTTGAACATGCTCGCGTTGATTCGGGAACTGCTGCCGAGTCATCGGGCCGAGAAGGAGATTGAGCGGCTCACCACGGCTGCCGAGGAGAAGGCGGAGATGGAGGGTGGGCTCCTGCGGTTCACCGGTGCCCAGCGGGTTCAGCATGCTTTTCTGGTGACGGTCTTTGCGGTCCTTTGCCTGACGGGATTCCCCATGAAGTTCCCACAGGCGAAGTGGTCACCGGCGATCTACGACCTCTTTGGTGGCATCGGCGGTGCGCCGATCGTCCACCGCGTTGCAGGCGTGTCGCTGTTGGTGGGCTTTGCCATTCATGTGATTCTGATCTTCGTGAATGTCGGACGCTCGCTGAAACAACAAGGCCAGCATGGCATCCGAGCCTGGATCAAGGCCGTAGTCGCATTGCCGATGATTCCGAAGTGGCATGATCTCGGGCAACTGACCGCCTTTGCCAAGTACGCTCTCTTCCTCAGTCCCGAAAGGCCCAACTACGGTCGTTTCTCCTGGAAGGAGAAGCTCGAATACCTGGGGCTCTTCTGGGGCATTCCCCTGTTGGGAGTCACAGGCATTCTGCTGTGGGCCGAGAGTTGGTCCAGCCACCTGTTCCCCGGTTGGGTCCTCAACGTCGCCTTTCTGGCCCACACGTATGAGTCGCTTCTGGCCGTGGCACACATCAGTCTGGTCCACATTCCGGGCGTGCTCGGCCGTCCCGGCGTCTCGCCACTCTCGGCCATGGTGCTCAACGGCAAGATCTCACCGCGTGCTCTGGCCGAAGAGCATGGTGGAGAGCTGACCGGTTTCATCGCAGGTCAGGAGGTGCAGTCATGAGCCAACAACAAAGTCTCGCGAAACGGTTCTTTCTCTTCCTGTACGTGGTGATGTGGATCGCCATTCTGGGCGGGGCGGGCACCTGGCTGACGCTGTTCCTGATCGGCACGCTCGGCAATCCGCTGGCCGGCCGGGAGGCGAAGGCAGCCGGCACGGAAGCCTTTGACAGTGTCCTGGCGCTGACCGAGAAGAAGGTCGTGCGCTACCTGGGCGAATGGGAGTTCCTGGAACCCAAACTCCCCGGGCACTTCCACCACATCGGCCGCTGGTACGAACCCGACCAATGGAATTTCTGCATTGGATGTCACGGGCCGATTCCACATTCCCACAGCCCGAGAGAACGCGCCTTCCTGAATATGCACAACCTCTTCATCTCGTGCCAGACCTGCCACGTGGAGGCGCATGAAGGGGACGCGCCGCGCGCTTCGGATGGGTGGACATCAAAACGGGCCAGCTTTGTTCGAATCCAGACATGAACGACGGATACTGGGGCGAATATGGCGCGAAGATCGTGCCATTGACGGGGCCTGTGGAGAAGCCGCTGCCCGTGAGTCTCGACGAAGAGAAGGCGTTCGCCGATGAGTTCAGGCAGCGTATGAACGATTTGAGCGACAGCCAGAAGGTCGTGGGCAACAAGTTCATCCACCGAAAGTGCGTTGAGAACCCGGTGCGTTGCAGCAATTGCCACGTCAGTGAAAACGTCTTCCTTCCGTACACCGACCTGGGTTATTCCAGCGAGCGGGCCGCGTTCCTCATCAGTGCGGAAGTGGTCGACCTGGTCCGACGCTACGAAACGTTTCACATGCCCAACCTGCTCCAACCGCAGGAGCCCGAAAGTGAGCCCGTTGGACAGGAGAATCCGTAACATTGGAGTCGCTCCCTTCAAAAGTCATCGCAGGGGAGTTTGTTGTCGAGGCGATAGCGTCTCGTAGGGATAGGCGTCTGCGCCTCGGGCTGGTGGTGCCCCTGGTTCTTGGCTTGTTACTGGCTGTGCCCGGTGCTTCACGAGGGGCTGATCCGACGGCCAAGGCAAAGGGAGTTCGAGCCGGGA
The DNA here is from genome assembly GCA_963822185.1 of uncultured Pseudomonadota bacterium. GTDB lineage: Bacteria > Pseudomonadota > Alphaproteobacteria > Micropepsales > Micropepsaceae > Rhizomicrobium. The sequence continues at coordinate 45,430 of CAWGGT010000002.1, read as the reverse complement.
CCCGACAAGTGCTTTCCGGTCCGGCGGACGAACCCTTCAACATGCCGAGTGATGCAGCGGTCGGACCTGAAGGCGACCTGTATGTTCTCGATGGGGTTCACCACCGGGTGGTGGTGTTTGACACCGAAGGCGCGCTGAAGTTCCAGTTCGGGAGCCAGGGCAGTGGAACTGGGCAGTTTCTGTTTCCGCTTGGTATTTCTGCTGGCCCGGATGGCAAGGTTTACGTCGCAGACTCGGGCAACCATCGCGTTCAGATCTTCGCGCCTGATGGCAAGCCGCTGGAGGCCATTCCGCTGCCCGACAAGGAATCCGAGGCTGCTCCTGACCCGACGGATGTGGCGGTGGACGCCACGCGTCAGAAGCTGTATATCGCCGACAACGACAACCACCACATTGAGGTCTACAACCTGAACAGCAGCACGTTCGAAACGGTCTGGGGCCGGCCGGGACAGGGTCGCAGGCAATTCCGCTATCCGTTTCTTATCGATCTTTCGGCTGATGGCTATCTTCTGGTGGTCGAATCGATCAACACGCGCGTCCAGGTCCTCAACCCCGACGGGAAATTCGTCCGTTTCATCGGCGCCTGGGGCGTCAACCCTGGACAACTATTTCGTCCCAAAGGAGTAGCGGTCGACGGAGACCGTGTCTTCGTGACCGACAGCTATCTGGGCAGCGTTCAGGTCTTCGATCTGAGCGGGACCTTTCTTGGCCCCTTGACGGATGCATCGGGAACGCCGATGAAGTTCATCACCCCGACGGGTATAGCGATTGATGCGAGGCGGCACCGGCTTTACGTGGTTGAACTCAAGGCGAACCAGGTTTGCCGTGTGGATTTGGAGTAGGACGCCATGGTCAAAACCGGTCCATGCTCCAGATACAGGCTGGTAGGCACAGTATTCTTGTGTCTCACATTGGCGGCCGTGCCGGTCGCACTCGGTGCCGAGGGAATGGCCAACGCGAGCAAGGAATGTGCCATTTGCCATATCCGATGGGTGCGTGCGTTCGACAGAAACAGCCCCGAAGCGAGTGCCATGGAGGCGGTCATGGAACGGCAGGCCGGCAGTGGGGACATGTGCCTGTCCTGTCACGATGGGTCTGTCGCAGACTCGCGCTTCAAGATCTGGTCCACCAGTCACCACACGACCGACGCCGTACCTTCCGCTGCCGTAAAGATCCCGACCGACCAGTTCCCGCTGGATGCCCAGGGCCGCATGACGTGCGCGACGTGCCATACCGCTCACGCGGTTCCGAACAGTTCCGACCTGAAGACCGTGGTCTTTCTGCGTCAGCCCAACGTCGATTCGTCGCTGTGCCTTTCCTGCCATCCCGAGCACGCGCAGAAGAACGATTTTCAGCATCCGCTGGGCTATAGCGAAGTGCCCGTGCCGGAGGCGATCCTCCAAGCGGGCGGGAAGGCTTCGGAGGATGGCCACGGCATTATCTGTCAGACGTGTCACGAGCCCCACGGAGCGAGAAACGACTGGATGCTGGTGTTGCCACCTTCGGAACTCTGCGTTGCCTGCCATACGCAGAAGAGCCCCGAGGCGTCGCCTCCGGCCGACGCACCGGTACACCGTATCGGTCAGACGTACCCTGGCTTCAAGCCTCCCGAGTCGCTCCTGGCAGAGAAGGCCACCTTTGGCCCCAAGGGCGAACTGTCCTGTTTATCATGCCATCGTCTTCACGACGCTTCGGGCGCGAAACCATTGCTGATCCGAAAGAACGAGGATAGTTCGCTTTGTCTGGACTGCCACAAACAGGAGCAGACGGTTCTCGGATCTCCTCACGATTTGCGTACGAGTTCCCCCGAAACCGTCAATGCGAAAGGCCAGGAGGCGTCCGTCTCAGGCCCATGCGGCGCGTGTCACCGCATTCACGGCTGGGCGAGGAACGTCCCGGATACAGGCCGGCCGCACAGTTCCGGATGTATGGAATGCCACCAGACGGGAGGGCCCGGATCGATTGACCGGTTGTATGTAGAGGGACATCCCATCGGCGTGCCTGTTCCGGAGGGTGTGTCTGTTCCGCTGCCCGTCGACGAGGATACGAACACGATTGGCTGTCTGACTTGTCACGATCCGCATACTCCACGGGTGGCCGACGATACCGGCTCGTCTGTGGACGCATCGCCGGAAGCCGATTCTCGCATTCAGCCGCCGCGTTCTTTCCTGCGTGCTGAAGGTTCACAACTCTGCGCGATCTGCCATACGGAGATGGTCGACTCGTTGCCCGGCGTACACGATCCGGCGGCGTTCAGTTCCGAGACGCGAGAATCGCTGGCCGTGCATCCCTCCATAGGATCGTGCCGCGTATGCCACACGACCCACAGCGCCAAGGGGCCGCATCTGTGGGCCCGGACTCCGGCGGATTCCTCGGCCGGTCCCGTGTCCAACCTCTGTGGCGCCTGTCACGACGAGAACCTCGTGGATGAACCCAAAGGCACGCACCATCCTCTGGCCACTGTTTCTTCGCTCGAAGGCCTGTCCAAATCATTGCTTGAGAACACGACGACACAGTGCGGCGACGAGGGTGAAGTAGGATGTGTCACGTGCCACGATCCTCACCGTGGCCCGGGCTCGGTGGCCCAGCTTCGCGATGCGCCCGTTGCCCTGTGTACGAAATGTCACGTGGACAAGCAGGGTGTCATCGGCTCCGTGCACGATCCCAACGCAAGCGATTGGGCCAAGGGACTTGGTTTTACTTCCGAGGGTCTGTGTGTCGACTGCCATCCCATTCACGGGCCCGAACAGGAAAGCGGGTTGCGAATTGCACTTCGTAGCACGGACCCCGCTCAGTCGCTGTGCGAAGCTTGCCACCGGCTCGGAGCACCGGGCCAGGTCGCAGAAACGCCCCACACAGGCAAGGTCCTTGCCAGCCATACCGAAAGCATCCTAGAGAAGTTGCCTATCGATTCCGGCGAGACGATTTCCTGTAACACCTGCCATGACATCCATCAGGAGAGCGCAGTCGGCAAAGCTTCTTCGCGCGCGAAGACAGGAATCCGATCTGTGTCTCGTCTGCCATCCGGAGATGGGCGGACTTCTCGGTACATCTCATGATCTGCGAGTGTCGGCACCGGGTATCCGCAACGTGCAGGAAGAAACGGCCGATGAATCAGGACCATGCAGTGCCTGTCACCTCGTCCATTCCCAACCCTACGCGAACGGGAAATGGGCTCACTCGGCCATATCAGGCCGGGACTCCGGCGCAGGGCTACTGCACCGGATGTCACCAACCCGGAGCGTGTGCGGCCGATGGTGTTCCCGCGTATACGGAGCCATCCGGACGTGCCCATCTGGAATCGCACTCAAACCGGAGACCCTGACTACATGCCGACCTTCGATAGCCAGGGTGAGCCGGCGCGTGACGGGGCCATTTCATGTCCGACCTGCCATGATCCACACGCCGCCGCGTCTGCTGACGGGACGGCGATGGGGCCGCTCTCGTCGAAGGGTATGTTTCTCAGGCCGGCCGCGCACCAGAGTCTGTGCGTCGATTGCCACGGCATCGAGACGGTGTGGCGATTCCTCTACTATCACAAAGCCAACCGAAATCCCCATCCCAGTCGGGATTTCAGTCAGTTGCAGCAGGAGCCCTGATGGCTCAGACAGGAGGAAAATTCGATGTTCATGAAGCTTAGCCCGTTCTTCATGCTCGTGGTGATCCTGGGTGTCTTTTGCGGAACCGGGGCTGTGCCGGCTTCGGAGACAGATGATGGTCCCGCCGCTATCCGCGGCAGTCACAGCGCCGCTACGACATGCGTACAGTGTCACGGGACCGAACCGATCCCGCCCGACGCCGCAGGGCTTGTTGCCCCCGTCCCGGAGCTATGCTCAACCTGTCACAACGAATACGCCTCCTTGCAGGGATGGGTGCATGGCCCGGCGGCAACGGGAGACTGCACGTTTTGCCACGATTCGCATCAGAGCGAGTATAGTTCCCTGCTGACCAAGCCGATACCCGAGTTGTGCCATGACTGTCATACCGCCGAGACGCTGCGGTTGGTTGTGGGGCACTCGGACGATTCCTATCGCCACTGTGACACGTGCCATGAAAGCCACGCGGGTACAAATCGGAAGCTCTTGAAGGAGAACTTCCTCAGTTCGGAGGCGGGGGATGCATACCGCGATGAGATGACGTATCGGCAGCCGCAATATACGTTCGTCGATCGGCGTGCTTCGCTTGCCGGTCTGCGAGGCGTTAGAATCATGCCTTCCGTGGAAAGGCGAGATCTGCTGACCCATTACGGCGTGACGGCTGAGGCTGTGCAAGGTGAGGTCGAACGACGGTTGCGCGAGGAGAATGTCACATTGCTCTCCGATGAGGGGCAAGCGGCGGGACAACCGGGACTGTACGTGTATCTTCGGCTTGTCGAGTTGCATTTCCCCGGCTACTCCGATGAGGTGTGCGCAGTTGTCGGGAACAGTCGACATGTCCTTGCGGCAGACGGTGGAATTGGTCTCTCAGCCGAGCGATGCGGAGCGAAGGATCTGTCTCGCCAGCACCTGGGACACCAGTGCCGTCGTGGTCTGGGGAATCCCGCAGGTTCAGGAAGGGCTCAGCAATGCCATCGGAGTCCTCATGGACAGGTTCTGCGCCGACTATCTGGCGGCCAATCCCATCGACAGCCAATCGGTGCCTGGGCAGGACTCCCCGGAAAGCCTTGAACATCACGAATGACCTCCCGCTCGCACCCCACGTGTCCGGCAAGTGAGCGGCGCGACATATGCCACCGCATTCTTCGAGCAGAGACGATCCTGGCGGAGCTACCCTGGGAATATGTCAAGGCTGGGTGAACCTATACTCCTACCGATCTCCGTATTTCGGTGGGATCGCAAATCAGTGGGGGATGCGAAGGCAGGTGTAAACTCCCAAAGGAAAAAGCCTTACGGCAATGGGCGATACAGGACTCGAACCTGTGACCTCACGGGTGTGATCCGTGCGCTCTAGCCAACTGAGCTAATCGCCCAAAGAAGCGGGTATTAGAGCCGATGCCGGGGGATGCTGTCAAGCCCTTTCGCAGATCAATTGTGTCCGGCCGGCGGATTTCCATTTCTACACGGCCACCATGTTGACCCGGCCCAGCTTGACGCCCTTCATGCTGAGGATGTTCTCGCCCACCCTGTTGATCTCCGCGACCTGGCCCCTCAGGACGATGATTTCGAGGCAATCGTGTTTGTCCAGGTGGACGTGCAGCGAACTGATCGCTTGCAGCAGATGGGAGTGTTGCAGGGCGATCAGCTTCTCGGTGAGGTGGGCCGCATGGTGATCGTAGACCAGGAAGACGGCCGCGACGGCCTCGGATTTCGGATCGTTGAGCCTCTCCTGGCTCAATTGCTGCCGGACGAGGTCGCGAATGGCCTCGGAGCGGCTCCGGTAGCCCTGGCCGGCAATCAACGTATCGAATTGCGCCAGCAAGTCCTTGTCGAGCGAGATGCCTATGCGTTCGAGATCTGCCATTGAAGCCCTTCCTGCAATGCGCTCCTAGTCTTTTCGGATCACGTAGATGACCTGCTCGGCGAGCAGATTCGGCCAGACCCGGACCGGACTCGGATGGGTCTTGACCAGAGGAATTCGTCTTTCGATTGCGGCGCCCAGCCGTCCGCAGAAGGCATCGAAATCCTTCAGCGACAGGCAGTGAATGTTCGGAGTGTCGTGCCAGCCGAACGGCAACTGACGCGTCACGGGAGCCTGGCCTCGCCACAGCAATTGGACGCGGCTGCGCCAGTGGGCGAAGTTGGGAAAGCTCACGATTACCCTGCCGCCGACGCGCAGTAGTTCGTCGAGCACCCGCGCGGGTCCCTGATCGTCTGCACGGTCTGCGACAGATGGCGTAGTCGAAACTCTTGTCGGCATAGCTGCCAAGACCGCGTTCGACGTCGTATTGGATGATGGACAGTCTCCTGCAAACACAGCTCAGGACGAGGTCCTGTTCGAGTTCGAGTCCGCGCCCGTCGATTCGTTTGTCGTGGCGCAATCTGGCCAGGAGCTCTCCGTCGCCGCAGCCGACGTCGAGCACGGTGGCGTCAGGTTCGATCAATGACTCAACAAGCTGATAGTCGACGCGTGCCCGGTGCGCCTGTTCGTGTTCGCTCCGCGGCGGGCCTTGCTCCGGGCAGCAAACGCCCTCAACCTCGACGTGGTCACGCTGGTTCGTGGCAGTCAGGAAGCAACTGATGAAGGCGCCGAGCGTTTCGCTCTCAAGCAAGAAGGCGTCGTGTCCATAGGATGAATGGATGTTGCAGTAGCTCACGTCCTTGCCGTTGGTGGTCAGGGCATCGACGATGGCTTCGGCCTGGGCGGGCGTAAACAGCCAGTCGCTGCTGAAGCTGACCACGAGAAAGCGAGCCCGAGTGTTGGCGAAGGCCTGGTGAAGCGAACCATAGTCCCGACTCAGGTCGAAGTAGTCAGATGCCTTGGTGATGTATAGATAGCTATTGGCATCGAATCGGTCGACGAACGTCTGGCCCTGATAGTCGAGATAGGTCTCGACAGAGAACTCGGAGTTGAAATCGTAGCTGTATTTCTCCGCGCTGCGCAGCTCACGGCCGAATTTCTGCCGCATCCCCTCTTCCGACAGATAGGTAATGTGCCCGATCATCCGGGCGATGGCCAGTCCCCGGGCCGGGATTGTCTTGTCGTGATATTGCCCGTCTGCGAAGTTGGCGTCGGCCAGAATGGCGTTTCGGCCGACGGCGTCGAACGCAATCGACTGAGCGCCGAGATGCGTCGTCGTGGCCACGGGAATGGCCGCGTCCATCATGTCCGGATACGCGATCGACCATTGCAGAACCTGCATGCCTCCAACCGATCCGCCGACGACGGCCAGCAGATGGTCGACGCCGAGCTTCTCGAGCAGCAGCTTCTGCACGCGCACCATATCGGCGACCGTGATGATGGGGAAGCTCAGGCCATACGGTTTGCCCGTCGAGGGATCGACAGAGGAAGGGCCCGTCGTCCCGGAGCACCCCCCCAGGAAGTTCGAGCAGATGACGAAGTGCTTGTTGGTGTCGATTCCCTTTCCGGGGCCGATCATATCATCCCACCAGCCGGGCTTTTTGTCGTCTGCGCTATGGTAGCCGGCGGCGTGAGCATTGCCGCTAAGGGCATGGCAGACCAGGATGGCGTTGTCGCGCGCTTCGTTGAGTTGCCCATAGGTCTCGTATGCGACGTCGATCGGACCGAGGTTCTTGCCGCATTCCAACAGCAGCGGCGCGTCCGCCTCAACGACGCGGATGACCTTGGTTTCGACCAGACCCACAGAATTGACATCCACAGTACCCATAAGGCCCACTAGTATAGCTTCAAACACACGGCTGTAAACCTCCACGCATGGACCGCCGATGGGTTCGCAGATTGACAGGGATGGGCTTGGTTCAGAGTAGATCGGCAGCGGCGGCAAGTCAGCCGGAGAAGTAGAATCGGCTCCACGGGGTAGGAACGGCATCTCCTAAGGAACGGCCGCCGTTCCCAGGCTTGTGGTCATCTGATGGTTCGCTCGTCGATGACGATGAAGATCAGATGATCTCGAGCCGGCGCAGGATGGCCTTGGTCCAACGGGCGCTGCGGGCCTGTGACATGATCAGCAACAGCATGACGAGGACCCAATACCCGGTGAATCGCAGGTAATAGAAGAGCGTGTTCATGAAGCCCGAGCCCCTGTTTGCGACCCATTTGGCCAGTTCGGCAGGGGTATAGGCGACGCCGATAACGCTGGAGCCGATCAGCTCCTGCCAGGGCACGATCAGGATGAACATCATCAGAGACAGGAAGAAGGCGCGGGCGACATGGTTGATTCCGCCCAGCCGACCGATCAGCGAGACCATCAGACTGAAGAACATCGCCAGGCAGAACAGACCCGAAGTGATGATCAAGATGCCGTCGATCAGTTCAATGGCGCGTTTGACGTGCTCCCACGTCAGGTTTTCGATGAACGGCAGTCGAGTCTTGCTCTTCTGAGGCGCCGCAGATGCGGTCGCTTCGTTGGCATCGGCCACGGTCTGCGCGGCTGCCATGCTTATGACCTCGTTCTCGGTCATCGGGGCGGCCGGTGCGGCAGGGATTTCGACGAGACCGAGATTCACCAGCCAGAAGGACGCCTGAGCCAGCAGGAGGCAAATCACCACCAACAGGAAGAAGAAGTTCTTCCATCCTCGGAAGACGCCTACCGCTTCCAGACAGTCGGTCGTTTCGATCATGTGGCTCTGGTTGACCGGACCTTCGTTCATCTCAGACATCTCCAACTCCTTCACCTCACTCGGCTTTCCGAAGACAAAACACCCAACCTTCCTGTCTGGTGTTCTGGTAGCGAAGCGATCCCAGCGACTCGAGGGGCGCAAAGTCTACCCGCCGTATGAGCACCGGGCGACATTATGCGTGATGGCGACAGGGAATGCAATCAAATTCCGTGAGACTGAAGTCTCTTCGACCCATCGTATGGCGAGACGGCATCCTATGCGGCTTTGAAGCGGGATGGAGAGTGCATCTGTGTCTTTGTCGATTTAGTCCCGAGCGTGAAGCGGCTGGCGATGCGCTGCGATCGCGTGTGACAGACCGCAGGTGAGCAGGTCCACCTTGCGAATCTCCTCCGTCGTCAGCGCCGCCGGCATGGGGCGGCTGATCAGCAGGAATCCGAGGGGCCGTCCCAGATCGTTGAGCGGCAGTGTGACCAGGGAGACATCGCCAAGTGCCTTGGGGTTGCCCTCCAGGCCCATGGCGAACAGGTCATTGATCGTGCAAAGGCGGTTCGACTTGCAGATGGCCTCAGTCAGCTCGGGGCCGAAGTAGTCCTCAAGTGGCTGGTCTTCGATGGTCAGCGTCTCATGGGCGCTGAGTGCTCGCAGCCGACAGCCCTCGGGTTGGCGCAGGAAGAAGATGACCCCGGCCCCTGACAATTCCTCCCGGATGAGCTGGTCCGCCCGCATGAGAAGGCTCCGCAGGTCGGTGGCCCCCAGCAGGGATTTGTAGAATGCCGCGGCGAAACCGACACTGTTGAGCCGCTGGACGAAGGCCCTTTGAGCGCCGATGAGGTCGTTGCACAGGATATCGATCTGACTGGCCTGTCGTTTCCGCTCGCGATTGAGCTTCTTGATCAACTGGCGCAGCCTTTGTTGTCGTTGGCTCTGGCTCATATTTCTCCACGTTCACAAGGGTCCTTCTCGATGATGGCAAACCCCATGCGTACCATTCGGCTTGGCGCCGGGTATGCTTTAGAACCAAACGCAGAGTTGACAAGTCGATTGCCCCGCCCCATAAACAGACCGATATCACGGGTGGAGGTCTTTGAGTTCCGTCATGGAACGGGACAGCAATTGCGCAGACGGCTCGTGCGAGGCGACAGCCTTGAGGTTTTCGGACCTTGATGGGCCGGTGAGGCTGCCCGTGTCAGATGCTGACCTTTCCGATCGGAGCGTGGCGCACCCGGGCGGCGAAGTCGTCGATTTCCTCGGTCTTCTCGGAGCCGACGACCATCGTATCCACGCAGTCGAGATTGCACACGTACCGGACGGAGTTGTTCCGCATTTCGTCACTGTTGCGGAACTTGCCTTCGCCGATGACCTTCATCCCGACGATGCCTTTGCCCGTCCGGTGGATCTTATCGAGTACCGGCGCGACCTTCTCCGGCGTGTCGTCCATGCTGGCGCCGTATGGGTTGATTCGGGTATGCACCGAGTCGACCCAGCTCTCGCCAACGCAGGCCTCCAGGGCGCCGAGGGATCGGCGTTGCCGCCTTCTTGTCGTGGGGTCTGGCTCTGCAAACAGATCTTATCCTCACCAGATCGTCGCGGTTCCACGGATTCAGGCCGGCTGCACCCTGTCGTGCCGCCTTATTGCCTAAAATCCGCCTGAATCCGTCCGCGCGGCTCACCAACCGGAATCCGTGTCCCGGCCGCGCGGACCTGACATAGTGACGGCTCTGGAAGCCCAGTCTGTTCCATCGCAGATGTGGAAGCTGGGGTGTGACCGTTTGTGGTTACGCTGTAAGATGTGTAATGACATGGTGTTACGGTGGAGTTGCGAGAGCTGAACTACCGGGGGCGACCCTCCCCCGATCCGCTGCGTAGCCGACACCGAGCCAGACCGTGTACTCTGAAACGGGCCGATACACCAGCGCCGTTCACAGCACTGCATGGGCTTCGACATATTCGCGCCAAAGCCCGGCAAGGTCCACCCGCTGCCCTTCCCTCGCACACCGCAGTCATATGATTATAAAGAAAAAGCTACATTGAGGCAATTGTGGAAAATACGTATTTTTGGCCGGGCATTCACCGGATTGAAGGGTAAAACTCTGGGTCTTGTGGGGAATATCGACGCCTGGGCGGCCAGGGGGACCGCAGACAACGCATCAAGTGGTTGCCTTGATCGAATCGATGTCCGCGTCCAGTCTTGTCACGTGTTCTGTGGCAGCCTGGGATGGCCTTCAGGGAGCAGTGAGGTGCGCAGGGCACCGAATTGTCGGGATAACCTGTTTGCATCGCGTCGCAAGGCTATTGTACAGTGTCGGCACGAATCGACGTCTACCGTGACGCGATTCCAGGAATCTTGGAGCCGTTGAATTGAAGGAAGGATGGTCCCATGAGAAAGCTCCTTCTTGTCGCCGTTGCCTTGATGGCCAGCGCATCGTGTCAAACCCTGCCGCAGCAGAAATCCGTCAGTCTCTTCAACGGCAAGGATCTCAGTGGCTGGCACGCCGACGTGCCGAAGATGGACAACGATCCCACCGTGCAGAATCCGTTCATCGTCCGCGATGGCATGCTCGTCAGCCTGGGTACCCCGGGTGGCCACCTCATCACTGATGCGGTCTATCAGAACTACAGGCTCGAGGTCGAATATCGTTTTGCGGGCGAGCCCGGCAATTGCGGCGTCCTCGTTTTCGCCTCGACCCCACGCGTTCTGTATGGCATGTTCCCCAAATCCCTGGAAGTCCAGATGCTGCACCAGAATGCGGGTGATTTCTGGTGTATCGTCGAGGACGTCACCGTGCCCGACATGGAGAAGAGGCGGGGACCGAAGGAGCAGTGGGGCATCACGGAAGGCAAGAAGCGTCGCATCGCGAATCTCACGGATGATTCGGAGAATCCCGTGGGCGAATGGAACACGATGGTCATCGAGTGCCTGGGCAATTCCCTCAAGGTCTGGGTTAACGGGGACCTCGTCAACTATGGGTATGACTGCACCGCGAATAAGGGACAGATCGCCGTCCAGGCCGAAGGATCTGAAGTCGAATTTCGAAAGATTCTGCTGACCCCGATTGCGAAGTTCGCGGAAGATGCATGATGACCGCCGTCTTCTGTCCTTCGGGCTCCGATCAGTGCTGCCAAAGGATACACGCGGTTTCCAGTGGAACGGCCGTGCCGTCGTGGCGTGGCAGCACTCGCACTGTGTAGTCCGTTGGGGGGCGTGCCGCCGGGATTGCCGCATGATAAGTGCTGGTGCCGGTGGCGTTTCTCGGTTGGTGAGTGAGGGCCATCTCCTGATGAACAGGTCCGTCGCCCTGATTCGGGTCGGCATAGAGTTCGACTTCGACCTCGTCGGGGTCGAGGTCGTTTAGAAAGAGTTCGACATCGAAAGAGTGCCGACGCTCATCGGTCTCGACCTTCACTTCGCCGAAGTGCAGCCCGGGCCATTTCTCCTTGAGGCTTTGCTGCCTGTCTACCAACTCTCTGGCTACCGCCCCTCTATCGCCTGCGCGACGCCGGTAGATGGCTGCGGCTGCAAGATAGTACTGTTCGACGTATTCGCGTACCGTCCGGTTGGCGGAAAATCGAGGGGTCAACCGGGCCATGCTTTCTCGCATCCTGGTCACCCAGGCCATAGGGATATCCCTCTCGTCTCGATTGTAGAACTCCGGGACCACCTCTTGCTCGAGTAGTTGATAGAGGGCGTCGGCCTCCACCGCGTCCCAGGCGGGATCGTCACCGTGTTCCCGGCCATCACCCAGTGCCCAGCCCACCTCCGGCGTGTAGGCCTCCGCCCACCAGCCGTCGAGTTCCGACAGATTGATCCCTCCATTGACGAGCACCTTCATGCCGCTGGTTCCACTGGCCTCCCATGGTCGCCTCGGTGTGTTGATCCAGACATCGACTCCCTGCACCATCTGCTCGGTCAGCAGCATGTCGTAGTCGCTCAAAAAGGCCACGTGGGGGCGAACCTCGGGCCGGCGGATGAACTGCGTCCATTGTTGGATCAGAGCCTGGCCCGCCTGGTCTGCCGGATGGGCCTTGCCGGCAAGCACGAGCTGCACAGGACGCTGTGAATCGGTCAGCAGGCGAAGCAGCCGCTCCGGATCGTGAAGCAAGAGATTTGGCCTCTTGTAGGTCGCAAAGCGGCGTGCAAAACCGAGGGTCAGTGTCTTGGGGTCGAACAGGTGCCTTGCCTGTTCGACGGCTTCGGTCGAACTGCCGGAGGTGGCCAGTTGCCGAGCCAGACGTTCGCGGACGTACTTCACGAAAGACGTGCTGGAGGCATTGCGAAATTGCCAGAGCCGGCTGGCAGAAATGCGGCGGATATCGTGCTCCAGCGTCTCCGTCGTTCCCAGCCACCGGTCTTTGCCACAGGCATCCGTCCACAGGTCGTCGGCGGCCTTCGAATCCCAACTGGGCATGTGAACACCGTTGGTCACGTGTCCGATCGGCACGTCATCTTCAGGCCAGCGAGGGAAGAGAGGTGCGAAGAGGCGTCGGCTCACCTTGCCGTGCAGGCGGCTGACACCGTTGGCCGCACCGCTGCCGCGGATCGCCAGGTAGGCCATGTTGAAGGCTTCCGACGAGTCGTCTGGATTCTGGCGTCCCAGAGCCAGCAGGCGACGGAGGGAGATTCCGAGGTCGCGTTCGGCGTATCCCCCGAGATATTGTGCCATCAGGGCCGGTGTGAAACGGTCGAAACCGGCGGGTACCGCGGTGTGAGTCGTAAAGAGGTTTCCGGCCCGCGTTGCGGCCAGGGCGACCTCGAAGGGTTGGCCTGTCGCTTTCATGAAACTGTAGGCACGCTCAAGTATGGCAAACGCGGCATGCCCTTCATTCAGATGGCATACTTCCGGGTGGATGCCGAGCGCTTCGAGCAGTCGCCATCCGCCGATTCCGAGTACAATTTCCTGCTGCAGCCGCAAGTCAGGCCCGCCGCCATACAGTTCGCCCGTGATCCCCTGGTGGATGGGCGTATTTGCCGCATCGTTACTATCCAGCAGATAGAGCTTTGCCCGGCCGACCCTTACCTGCCAGGCCCGCAGCCAAACCGAGTAGCCGGGCAGCGCGATGTCGAACCGCAGCCACTCGCCGTTTGGGTAACGCAGCGGTGTGATCGGCAATTGTCCCGGGTCGTTGTAGGGAAACAGGGCCTGTTGTGCTCCCGACTGGTCGATCATTTGACGAAAGTAGCCTTGCTGATAGAGCAGTCCGATGCCGACCACTGGAACGCCCAGGTCGCTGGCGGCCTTGAGTTGGTCGCCTGCCACGTTTCCGAGGCCGCCCGAATAGATCGGGAGGGCTTCGCTCAGCATGAATTCCATGCTGAAATACGCGACGCAGAGGGAGGTCGCCTCTGGGTGGCTTCGTTGAAACCATGCCGGTGCCGTAGCGGCCTCTCTCTTGGATTGCACAAGGGTATCTATGCTCTTGCGGAAGACGGGATCATCCAGGACACGCTGAAGCCGGTTCCGTGAGACGGTCTGGAGGACTCCCCAGGGATTGTGCGTGACTTCCCATAGGTCGGGATCGAGTTGCCGCCACACGTCGTCGGCACAGTGATTCCACGACCATCGCATATCCAACGCCAGTTCTGCCAGCGTATCAAAGCCCTCGACATCTGTCGGGAGCAGGTCGTACATCGGGTGGCCTGAACGCGTCTGCTTGCTCATGGTCGCTCCTTTACATGCGCATGGGACTCTTGCCGAGGTCCACTTCGTCACCGGGTTGCGGACGCTGCCTCTTGTGTCTGTGCCAAAGCTTCGGTGATGATGGCCTGGGCCTGTTCGGTGATGCGGCGAAGATGATCTGCTCCGCGAAAGCTCTCGGCGTAGATCTTGTAGATATCCTCTGTACCTGACGGACGTGCTGCGAACCATCCGTTGTCCGTCACAACCTTGATCCCACCGATGGGTGCGCCATTGCCTGGCGCATCACGGAGGATGGCCTGAATCTTCTCGCCGGCAAGGTCGGTCGACTGGATCTGCTGGGCGGAGAGATTCCTCAGCGTTTCCTTCTGCTTCGCGGTGGCCGGCGCTTCGATGCGATCGTACACGGGTTCGCCAAACTGCTGCGTGAGCTCCTGGTAGATCTCACCGGGATCGCGTCCCATGCGGGCCGTGATCTCGCCCGCAAGCAGAGCCGGGATGATTCCGTCCTTGTCCGTGGCCCAGACACTCCCATCCAGTCTGACGAAAGAAGCTCCTGCGCTTTCCTCTCCGCCAAAGGCGAGCGAACCGTCCAGCAGGCCATCGACGAACCACTTGAAGCCGACCGGCACCTCAAAGAGTTTGTGGCCAAGTTTGGTGGCGATCCTGTCGATCATCTGTGTGCTCACCACGGTCTTACCGATGGCACTGTCTCGGCGCCACTTCGTTCGATGCTTAAAGAGATAGAAGATGGCGACCGAAAGGTAATGGTTCGGCGGCAGCAAACCCGCGCTGCGGGTGACGATCCCGTGGCGGTCATGGTCGGTATCGCACGCGAAGGCGATCTCGAACCGGTCTTTCAATTCGATCAGTCGCTTCATAGCGGAAGGGGACGATGGATCCATCCGGATCTCGCCATCCCAGTCGACCGTCATGAAACGGAAGGTCGGATCGACGCTCTCGTTGACCACCGTGAGATTCAGTCCGTAGCGATCGGCGATCGGTTCCCAGTAATGGACGCCTGCGCCCCCGAGCGGATCGACCCCCAGGCTGATCTTTGTGTCACGAAGGACGTCCATGTCGATCACATGGCCGAGGTCGCTCACGTAGGCGTCGAGGTAGTTGTGCCGACGGGTAGTAGCGGCTCGCATTGCCCTCTCGTACGGAATCCGGTTGACGCCTCGCAGGCCGCTTTCGATGAATTCGTTTGCCTTCGTCTCGATCCATTTGGTGACCGCCGGATCAGCCGGCCCTCCGTGTGGCGGGTTGTATTTGAAACCACCGTCGTGGGGCGGGTTGTGCGAGGGTGTGATGACGATGCCGTCGGCAAGACCGGTCCTACGTCCACGATTGTACGTCAGGATCGCGTGAGAGATCACAGGAGTCGGAGTGTACGTATCGGACTCCGCGATCATGACGGCCACGTCGTTGGCCGCGAGCACCTCCATCGCGCTGACAAACGCCGGCACCGACAACGCGTGTGTATCCATACCGAGGTACAGCGGGCCGTTAATCTCCTGCCGGGCCCGATACAGGCAGATGGCCTGAGTGATGGCCAGGATATGTGATTCGTTGAAAGACCTGTCGAATGCCGAACCACGATGCCCCGAGGTGCCGAATGCGACGCGTTGTTCCGCGACCGAGGGGTCAGGTGTCTCGGTAAAATAGGCCGTGACAAGCTTGGGAACGTCAACCAGCATGGCAGGTGTGGCCGGCGTTCCTGCGAGAGGGCTTAGTTTCATGGCACGTTCCTTAAATGCTGTGGCTCACTTCGGGCGAATAACTCGCCTCAGGCACGCTTCATCTGGCGGATGAACGCCATGTTCCCGGCAGGCCCGCATGCTTGCTCTTTTTGGCTGGAGAGCTCTAATGGCCTCCCGCACGCCTCTTGTGGTTTGGAGGGCAACGGGCTCCTACGTCGGAGCTGCCCCCTTCCGGGCGATCCCGTCGCGGACTTTCGTGCATCATAATACGCTACAGAATGGCCGGCCCCATGAAGAAGAATCCTCGGTTTACATCGGGTAAAAACGCGCTCGAGCGATCCGGAGAGAGGTAGGACAAGATGCGGGGACATTCCTTGCCTTGGTTGTGACCGCTGGCTACTCGTAAGGTAGGGTGACGGTGACGGTGGTGCCCTGGTTGGGCGTGCTGGCCAGGGCGAGGGTACCCCGGTTGAGCTGGATCAGGCGGGCGGCGTAGGCCAGGCCCATGCCTCGTTTTCGACCGGCCGGCTTGGCACTGAAGAATGGATGCGTCGCTTTGCGAAGCGTTTCGGCGTCCATACCACAGCCGAGATCGCGGACCTGGAGCATGATCCCATCGGAGCCCGGTTCGATGGCAATCTTGATTGGCCCGGCCGGATCGGTATACGACTCGATCGCGTTGGCAATGACGTTGGCCAGCGCTGAGACGACCTGGGCGGAATCGACGAAGACCTCTCCATCAGTCCCCACAGCCTGGATCTGAGCGTTAACGTGATCGACGTGGCTCTTCTGACCGGCCAGTTCAATGGCCTCCTCGATGATCTGACGAACCGCAGTTCGTGCGGGTCTGGGTCTGGATGGCTCGGCAAACGTCATCAGATCGTCAATGACACCGGTCGCTTCGTGCACGTTGTCCTGGATCTGGGTTAGATCACGTTTTCGCTCTTCGTCTCCCTCGCTCTCGGCCAGCAACTGGGCACGCCCGGAGATGACCGACAGCGGGTTGTTCAACTCGTGGGCGACCCCTGCCGCCATTTCGGCCAGGACCTCCGTTGGTCGTTCCGTCGGGCTTGGCTCGCCAGTCGGTTTGGCCTCGCTCATGGCCCTGACGAGTCGCTCGGAGAATCGCGTCTGTCTTTCCTTGGAGATCGCCAATCCGAGCACCGCTCCGGCCATCGACGCGGCGGTCTGGAACTTCTCGGCAAACAACGTCGCATCGCCGGGATAGTTCAGTTCGAAGGCGATAACCGCGATGGTTCGCCCCTCCGAGCCAGCAGTGGGACCACCTTGGTTCGAGGCAGATCGAAGTCGATGCCGACCTGTCCGGCGAGCCAGTCCATGTGGTCCTGCGCGTCCAGAACAGCAAACTGCTCGGAGACGGCGCGGCACCACCGGCGATCCTCGGCGGGCTTCCAGACCATCTTGCCGCTATGGCCCAGGCCTCGACGACGACCGTGTCGACGCACCATTGCGCGGCCCGTTGGTCAGGTAGAGGCAAACCGATCCGGTCTGGAAGAACCGCTGCCATCGGCGGGCCAGGTCTTCTGCAATGTCGATCGCGCTCGCCGCTCGGTCCGATGTCGGCAAGGAATGCACGGGCGAAATCGAGATAGCCCGAAGCCATCTTGACGTCGTCCTCGGCTTTCGCCCGACAAGTGCCGTCTGCTTGGTCGCGAGCTTGGCCGCTACGGCCTGAATGGCGTCACAGTACCGGGCGGCTGCGTTGGGGATACTCAACCCGAGGGCTTCGGCCTTGTCCGTCACTTCCTGGGGCAACGCATCTCCGATGTGCGCCAGAGTCTCGGCCTCGGCGCCAATGGCCTTGGCGACAGCACTGAGCCGTTCGGGAGGATCGAAGCTGCCTGAGCGACCAACCCCGACATGCCGCACGATGTGATCGGCAGCCCATACGATCCGAGCGATCGACGTCTCCGGCAAGCCTTCGAGGGCGGTAACGGAGTCGCTATGGTGTAGCCAGATTGCAGTCACAACCGGCTCCGGGAGCCGCCACTTTCGCGCAACTGCTTGCCCAGCATGGCGTGACTGGTCCCGAGATGCTTCTGTTCGATCGTGTAGAGGCTCGATCCAGTGGCTTCCGCCTCCTGGACGATGGCGGCAAGGCTCTTGGGCATGATGTCTTGAAGGGCCAGTTTGCCGATATCATGGAGGAGGCCGGCGGAATAGGCCATATGCGGATCGAGGGCCGGTTGGGAGGTTTCGACGATGCGCCGGGCACAGACGGCCACTGCCAGGCTGTGAAGGATCAGGTCGGCCCGGGCCGGGGCCGTCGGCTGGCTGTCGGCGAACTCGATCTCGAAGCCGGCCGAGACTTTCAGTCCCAGGAGGGCATCACGCACTTCGTCGGACTCGAGACGGTCGAGCACGAGATGGACCGCATGACGGTGCCCGGCGGGGACCGAACGATGGAGCTGTGCCAGTGAGAGAATTCGAGCGGCGATGGCTGGTTCGCACTGGGCGACATTGGCGACCGAGCTCGCGATGAAGCGGCCCTGGAGCATCTCGGAGAGATACTGAACGGCCACGCAGGGTGGCACCGACAGGGCCTCTAGTTCGCCTGCGGCCAGTTCCACCTTCCGGGAAGCGGCTGCGTTCACACTTCGTTCGGCCATGCCGATATCCTCGTTACATCCCCTCGATGTTCTTCACCCGCCTCGATGAAGCAACATGTCCTTTCGTTAGCACAGAGATTCCACGCGTCCCTCAGCTCGCCGCGCCATCGCTCGCTTTATGCGAGCTGCAAAGCGGCATCGACCTTCTCTGTCAGCTCGGCGATCGTAAACGGTTTCCGAATGAAATTCTCGGCTCCCGATCGCAGAAGCTGGTCGATCTCTTCCTGTTTAATGACGCCGCTGACGATGATGATGCGCGTGTTCTCGAATTCCGGATTGCTTCGGATTGTCTGGCAAACTACGTTGCCGTTGACATCAGGCAGCATGTAATCGAGCAGGATCAGATCCGGTCGAAACTGCTGTGTGGCCATGCCCGCCTCGTATCCGCTCGACGCCGTCCGGATGTCGAACCGGCCATCCCGCGTCAGGATGTCACTGATCAGCTCGACGATCTCGGCGTCGTCATCGACCACGAGAACTTTCTTTTTGCCCGAATCCAGGTTGTCCAGAGGGATGCTGTTTTCCCTCATGAACTTGATCAGATTCTGGCGCGGAATGCGGCGGAACTTCGACCCTGGCACACGAAAACCTTTGAGTCGACCCGAATCAAAACAGCGAATTATGGTTTGTTGACTGACCCTGCAGATTTCGGCTGCCTCGCCGGTGGTGAATAAATCCTTCATCCTTGCCCCTTCCTTTTTCGCCAACTCCATTTGACAGAAGGCTCTTCCATGTTACCTTGATGGCCCACATTAACTGCGGTTTGGCATTTTGTCAAGTCGAAAAAAACACCGAATCCCCGCTTTTTACCATGATACCTAAATTCTTATCGGAGATGGGTGGCAAGGCAGGTTGAAGGCACTCGGGTGAGCAGCTTGTCCTGCGTCAGATCGTCGCTGCGCTCGATGTCAGAGATGCTGCGGCGGCAGCTCTGTGCAGCTATCTGGTCTTGTATGCGTGATATTATACGACGTTGAGGTTGTTGGTGTCTCTGTATCGCAGAGCGTTTGAGGTCGCATGTCCCGACCGATGTGTTCTGAATGGATGGCCCTGGCGATCAGATGATGCCGTCGTGCGGCCGCCGTCCATAGTTGTACTGCTTCTCGGTTCGACCTTCGCGATCGTGGATGACAAGCAGGCTGTACGCATGGGTTGTCGCCAAATCTCGGCCATGAAGGATCGCCTGGGTGCGTGAGCGATGCGTGCTCATGACCTGGCCGGAGTCTTCCTGGACCACATTCCAACCCCCTTGTTCGGCAAAGGCCACGTGGTAGGTCACGCGTCCGTTCTTCTCCATGCCTCCATCTCTCCGTAGTTTGCGACGATATCTCGTCGCTTCTATCGATGCTTACCCTGCGAAAATGTCTCCAAAGGCGGCCCGAACACGAGGGTGTCACGCCGCACGTGCCCTATTTTGCCGCCGGAGCCGCAAACGTCAATAGGTTTGGTCCAAAGCTCTCTGGCAACGAGAAGCCGGCGTGGTAGAAGACGTCCGGGCGTGCGAGAAGATTTTTGCAATTTCTTGATTTTGGGCGAACTTTGCTAAGATATAGGAATATTACTATATCATGATAAGCGAATATAAAAAGAGGTCGGAAATGGACAAGAACCTGGCAATTCACGCGGCAGACGTGCTTAAGGCGGTGGCCCACCCGATCCGTCTTCAGATCGTCGAGGCGTTGGAGGTCGGCGAGATGTCGGTGGGCGAGATCGTCGAGGCGTTGGGTGAGAAGCAGGCGATTACGAGCCAGCAACTGAACATCATGAAGGACAAGGGCATTCTGACGTCGCGGCGGGAGGGTGCCCGGGTGTTCTATCGGATCGAGAACGAGAACGTGATTCGCGTTCTGGGTTGCGTTTACAACCACTGTCAGAGGAAGAGAAGGGCTCGACGATGAGTGAAAATGAGGCATCCGCGATGAAGTCGCGAAGCAAGGCAGCTTTCTGGGTCGGTAGCGCGTTGGGGCTGGTCGTCGGCGCGCTGCTCTGTACGGTTGTGATCGTCGGCGCCATGCCCAAGATGATGATCGTCACCCAGGAAAGTCAACTCGGTTTCGACGAGACCGTCGCCGCACTGGAAGAGGCGATCCCGGCCCAGGGATGGGTGGTCTCGACGGTATCGGATATGAACAAGTCGATGGCCAAGCACGGTGTGGAATTCGGTCCGCGAGTCAAACTGGTGAAACTGTGCAAACCGGAGTACGCCAAGAGCGTTCTGACCACCGATCGGCATGTCTCGACCCTGATGCCCTGCACTATGGCGGTCTGGGAAGGTGACGATGGCAAAGTGTACCTGTCGAAGATGAACATGCCCTTGATGGCGAAAATGTTCGGCGGTAACATCGCCAAAGTCATGGGCGGCAGCGTCGCTCGGGACGAGCACGCCATCCTTTCCGGTATCGTTCAGGACTGACGCCTGCCAATCCCCTGGGGTGTGACCATGAAGAAAACCCTCGTCCAATTCATACTGCTCATCACGGTTGTGGTGACCGCCTCGTTCATTTCGAGCCGGCTCTGGGGCGGCAAACCCGAAGGCGGTACCGAAGCCGGGCCGCTCGTCATTGAAGAGACCATGACGGTAGGGCAGTTTGCCAATCGCAACGAATTGCCTGGGCCGTTGGTCAAGAAGGTCTTCGATCTCCAATCGCCTCAGGACAAGCAGAGACTCGTCACGGACTTCGGCATGTCCCGGGACGAGATTCTGCGAAAGGCAGAGGGTTTACTGGCGTTGCGAGCCGAGCATGGCTCAAAGAATTGGGTCAAGATCGTGGTCAAGTTCTCGCTCTGGCTGGCCTTTCTCGGGGCCGTTCTCGCGATGATGAGAAAAGGTCTGGTCACTGCGAGACACCGGAAGCGGCTCTTGCTGGCGGCCGTGGTGGTCTTCGGCGTGATCCTCGGTTCAGACCCGAGCCCGATGGGAACGATCAAGGACGCCATCGTGCTGTTCGGGTCGAAAGGCGTGATCTTCCCGCCCCGCTTGATTGCGTTCGGCGCCTTCCTGGTGATGGTTATCGTCGCGAACAAGTTCATCTGCTCCTGGGGCTGTCAGCTTGGTACGCTCCAGGACCTGATCTTCCGTCTGAATCGCGATCGAGACGACCGCCAAGGGCTGTTTCACCAGTTTAAGGTGCCGTTTGCCCTGTCGAATGGTGTGCGAATCGCGTTCTTTGCCGCGATGACCACCGTGGCCTTCGTCTGGGCGACCGATATCGTCGAAGGGATCGACCCGTTCAAGGTGTTCAAACCTCAGGTTCTTGGGCTGGCAGGAATTGCCTTCATCGGTGCCCTGCTGGTTCTGAGCCTGTTCACTTATCGCCCGTGGTGCCATTTCTTCTGCCCGTTCGGTCTCGTCGGGTGGGTGGCCGAGAAGGTCAGCGTATTCAAGATCCATGTCAACTATGACAAGTGCATCGCATGCGGGACGTGTGAGAAGGCCTGTCCATCTACCGTGATGGGCGCGATTCTCAAGCGCGACCGCGTAATTCCAGATTGTTTCGCTTGTGGCGTGTGCATCGAGGGCTGTCCGGTCCAGGCTATCGCTTTCAAAGCGGGTCGACGCGACAAACCCCCTCAGGGCAAGTTCAGTCCGGCGGCAACGAAACAGGATAACGGAGCAGCGTAACGGAGAACCATAGAAGAGGAGAAAGCAATGGAAGAGCAAGCAAACAGAATGCCGTTGATTGGGGAGAAGGCGCCGTCGTTTGTCGCCGAGACCACCCAGGGACCGATCAACTTCCCGGAAGACTACAAGGGCAAGTGGGTGATCTTCTTTTCCCATCCGGCAGACTTCACCCCCGTCTGCACCACCGAGTTCATGACGTTCGCGAGCATGGCCGACGAGTTCAAGAAGCTCAACTACCGAACTGCTGGGCCTGTCGATTGACAGCACCTACAGTCATATCGCCTGGCTACGGACGATCAGAGAGAAGATCGAGTACAAGGGCATGAAGGACGTCGAGGTGATGTTCCCGGTAATCAGCGACCTGACGATGGAGGTCTCCAAGAAGTTCGGGATGCTCCAGCCGGCGGCCAGCACCACCCAGGCGGTGCGGGCGGTGTTCATTCTCGACCCGAAAGCCATCGTGCGGGCTATCCTGTACTACCCGCTGAGCAACGGGCGCAACATGGATGAGATCAAGAGGCTGCTCATTGCCATGCAGCACAGCGACGCACACGGCATTGCCACGCCGGCCAATTGGCAGATCGGCGACGACGTGATCATCCCGCCGCCCGGGTCGTGCGGGACCGCCAAGGACCGGGTCGAGAAGGCCGGAGATGACTACAAGTGCCTCGATTGGTTCCTGTGTCTGAAGAAATGTCCGCACAAGTGATAGACGACTGGCACCTGGCGGGATGAGCGACAAACGTTAGAACCTCTGATTTGTTAGAGCGGCCGTCGGGCCGTTGGAGATTGGGCGAACCATATGGAAATCAAACACAAGATCACGGATTTCTCAGTAAGCCACTACAAACTGGTCACGGCGGTGATGGTCGTTCTGACTCTGGCGCTGGGGGCGCTCATCCCGCGCATCAAGGTCGACACGGATCCGGAGAATATGCTGTCGGCCGAGGAAGCCGTCCGGATTTTCCACACCCAGACGAAGAAGGATTTCGTCCTGCACGACATCGTGGTCGTCGGCATCGTCAACAACAGCAATCCCAATGGGGTGTTCAATCCCGATTCGCTGCGTAAGATCTATGACCTGACACAATACGCCCGAACACTCCGCTGGCCCAGTGCGGAGGACCCGAACCAGGAAGCCGGCGTGATCGAGGTCGATTTGCTGGCCCCTTCGATGGTCGACCACATCGGCCAGGGCGGCCCGGGCGTCGTAACCTTTGAATGGCTCATGCCCAAGCCCCCGGAGACGGAGGCCGAGGCGTTGGAGATTCGCGACAAGGCCATGTCCAATCCACTGCTCAAGGGCACGGTCGTCTCCGACGACGGCAAGGCAATCTGTTTGTATCTACCGTTGACCAGCAAGGATCTGAGCCACGAGATCTACCAGAAGATGAATGAGAAGATCGCGGAGTTCAAAGGCGATGAACAATATTACATCACCGGTCTGCCCGTCGCAGAAGACACGTTTGGCTACGAGATGTTCATTCAGATGGCCATCTCGGCGCCGTTGGCCATGCTGATCATCTTCCTGCTGATGTTGGCGTTCTTCCGCAAATTGATTCTCGTAATCTCGCCCATGATCGTGGCGATGGTCGCGGTCATCATTACGATGGGTGCGCTGATTGGCTTGGGTTATCCGGTTCATATCATGAGTTCGATGATTCCGATCTTCCTCATGCCGATCGCAGTCGTCGACTCGGTCCATATTCTCTCAGAGTTCTTCGACCGGTACACGAAAGAGAAGGGCCGTCGCGAGACGACGCTGGAGGTGATGGACAACCTGTTCATGCCGATGCTTTACACCTCGCTAACCTCGGCGGCCGGCTTCGCCTCGCTGGCGCTGACGCCCATCCCACCGGTTCAGGTGTTCGGCATCTTCGTAGCATCGGGAATCATGGTGGCCTGGATCTGCACTGTGACCTTCGTTCCGGCCTACATCATGTTCCTCAAAGAGAGTTCGCTGGAGAACTTCGGTGCCGCGGCGGTCCACGAGGAGAAGCAGACCTGGCTGACCCGTATGCTTCACGCCATGGGGAGGCTCACCTACACGGCGGCCAAGCCCATTCTGGTGGTGGTCGTCATCATCGCGGCGGTGGCCATCTATGGTATCACAAAGATCCAGATCAACGACAACCCGATCAAGTGGTTCGCCAAGAGCCATCCGATTCGCCAGGCCGACATCGAGCTGAACCAGCATTTCGCGGGAACCTACATGGCGTATCTGGTTCTCTCCGATGCGAGCGACCCCAACGTCACCACCGAATACGTGCAGGGCGTCCGCGATCGCCTGATGAAGAAGGCCGAAGACCTGACGCCCGATTTGCCCGCGACACCTACGGTTGTGGCCGACGCGGATAAGACGCTTCTCGCTGAGGCGTCGAAGGGCACCACGAAGACCGCTCTGCTGGAGACGTTGAGTAACTATGCCCAGGAGAAAGAGGCCTCGGCGCCGCAAGCATCGGGCGACGTCTGGTTTGAACTGGTCGATTTCTTCGACCTCGAGCAGCAGCGTCTGAAGGTTTTCAAGCAACCCGAAGCGCTTCGGTACATCTCGCAACTGGAGAAATACCTGGAAGAGACAGGTCTGGTGGGCAAGACGAATTCCATCGCGGGCATCGTCAAGAAGGTCCATCAGGAGCTGATCGATGGCAAGCCTGACAACTACAGGATTCCGGATTCCGGTGCGGCCGTCGCCCAGTGTCTGATCCAATTCCAGAGCAGCCACACGCCCGACGATCTGTGGCACTTCGTCACCAATGACTACGACAAGACGAATCTCTGGCTCCAACTCAAGAGTGGCGACAACAAGGATATGGAGCAGGTGGTCAAGGCGGTCAATGCATTCTTCGACAAGACCCCACCACCGATGCCGATGGAACACAAATGGGCCGGACTGACCTACATCAATACCGTCTGGCAGAACAAGATGGTCTGGGGCATGCTCCAGTCTCTGATGGGTAGCTTCATCATCGTCTTCATCATGATGGCGATCCTCTTCCGGTCGCCTCTGTGGGGGCTGGTCTGCATGATCCCGCTGTCGATCACCATCGCCGTGATCTATGGCATCATCGGTCTGGTGGGCAAGGACTATGACATGCCCGTTGCCGTGCTCAGCGCCCTGACCCTCGGAATGGCGGTTGACTTTGCAATCCACTTCCTGGAGCGAGCGCGAGCGACGTATGCCGAGACCGGGTCGTGGAAAGCCAGCGCCGCTGAGATGTTTGGCGAGCCCGCCCGGGCGATCAGCCGCAACGTCTTGGTCATTGCCATCGGCTTCCTGCCGCTGCTGGCGGCGCCCCTGGTTCCGTACAAGACAGTTGGCATCTTCCTCTGTGCCATCATGGCGCTCTCGGGCATCGTGACCTTGATGGTTCTGCCTGCGATCCTGACGGTGGGCGAGAACCGGCTGCTTCGACCCGCCAAGGCCCCACAGTCGATCGGCTGCAACTGCGGTTTCTGCCTGATCATTGCCGTGGCCGCTGTCGTGCTGATCGCGCTGAATCTCCATCAGAACTGGCACCTGAGCCTGGGCCACCTGGCGATATTCGGTCTCGTCACCATACCGCTGATGGCGTTGATCTGCGGCATGTCGTCACGCCGGCAGGCCTGTCGTATGGTTCAGGATCAAAAGGACAAGCTTAACCAAGTCAAAGGATAGAGAGGTGTAGTATGACTGTTGACACGATGCTCCGAGGAATTGCTGGATTCTTTATCATTGCCAGCGTTTTACTGGCGCACTATCATTCACCCTATTGGCTGTTGTTCACGGGCTTCGTTGGTGCGAACCTGCTTCAATCGGCGTTCACCAACTGGTGTCCCATGATGACGTTCCTGAGGAAACTCGGCGTCAAAGGCTGATACAGACGGAGGTGTTACTATGTTGCGTAAGACAAGCTTCACTCTAGTATTCATGTGTGCCGTTCTTGGTCTGACTCTTACCGGCGCGGTCCGGGCGGCCGACGGTGACGTTCCCGACGTTCAGACCATCGTGAGCAAGGCCAATATCGTCGCCTACTATCAGGGCGATGACGGCAAAGCCAAGGTCAAGATGACCATTACCAACAAGGCGGGTCAGACCCGCGAGCGCGAATTCATCATTCTCCGCAAAGACATCAAGGACGGCGGCGACCAGGACTACTTCGTATATTTCCAGCGCCCGTCTGACGTCCGGCGCATGGTCTACATGGTGAAGAAGCATGTGGGCCCGGGCCAGGATGACGACCGCTGGCTGTATTTGCCCGCGCTCGATTTGGTCAAGCGAATCGCAGCCAGTGACAAACGGACCAGCTTCGTCGGCTCCGATTTTGTCTACGAAGACGTCTCGGGGCGCAGTCTGGATCTCGACACGCATGAATTGGTCCAGACGACCGACACGATGTTCGTCGTCAAGAACACTCCGAAGAAGCCCGATGAGGTCGAGTTCAGCTATTACACGGTCGCGATCGACCGCAAGAACTTTGTCCCGATGAAGATGGAGTTCTTCGACAAGCAAGGTCAGCTCTACCGCACGATCGAGTCGAAGGACGTCAAGGTGATCCAGGACTATCCCACGGTGACCAAGTCGGTCGTCAAGGATTTGAAGACCGGCGGGCAGACCGAGATGGATTTCACCGAGATCAAGTACAACGTGGGCATTGGTGACATTTTCAAGGAACGCTATCTCCGCAGACCCCCAAGGGAGGCCATGAGATGATCTTGTCCCGGCGTATAACGGCCGCAGTGGTTCTGTTCGCTGCGGCCTTTTCCCCAATCGTTGTGGCACAGGACGAAGAACCGAAGCCGAATCCGGTCAAGGAGTTCTTCGACAAGCTCGACACGGAGTATCATGGATTTTACGAGGTGCGGTCAGGCTACCGTCTTCAGAATGACCCGTACGAGAAGGACATGTCGATCATGGAGGCACGCTACCAGTTCGACCTGTTCTCCATGCGCGAATGGGGAGATATCAAGGTCAAAGGCGACGTCTATGGGGACGGCGTCGAGGAGAAGGGCGTCTTCGACCTGCGCGAGGCGAATATTTTCACGCGTCCGACCGACTCCATGGACGTCAAGCTGGGCCGCCAGGTACTGACCTGGGGCACGGGCGATCTCATCTTTATCAACGACCTGTTCCCCAAGGACTGGCAATCCTTCTTCATCGGCCGTGATACCGAATATCTCAAGGCGCCGTCGGACGCCGTGAAGATCAGCTATTTTACGGACGCGGTCAACGTCGATGTCGCTTATACGCCGGAGTTCGATTCGGATCGCTTCATCAGCGGAGAGCGTCTCTCCTATTGGAGCCCGATGCTGGGCCGCAGAGCCGGTGAAGACAACCGGCTCGGTGTGGAGAATCGCAGTCGCTTCTTCAAGGATGACGAACTTGCGTTGCGGCTCTACCGCAACATCAGCAATTACGAATTGGCTTTCTACGGCTACTGGGGCTACTGGAAGAGCCCAGGCGGTTTCAACGATGCGATGACGAAGGCGGTTTTCCCCGAGCTGTATGTCTACGGTGCCAGCGTGCGTGGTACGGTCGGCAAGGGCATCGGCAACGCCGAATTCGGCTACTACGACTCTGTCGAAGACCGGGATGGCGATAATTACCTCATCAACAACTCCGAGATGCGATATCTCATCGGCTACACGCAGGATATTGGGCGAGACTTCACCGCCGGGCTTCAGTACTACGTCGAGCAGTTGCTCGATTATGGTGCCTACGAGGACAATCAGCCTGTGGGCATGCCCAAACGAGACGAGTTTCGTCACCTCACGACGTTGCGTCTCACCAAGCTGCTGATGAATCAGAACCTCAGGCTCTCTCTGTTCACCTATTACTCGCCTTCCGACGAGGACGTCTACATGCGTCCGATCGCCAACTACAAGGCCAGTGACAATCTGGCTGTCGAGGTCGGTTCCAACATCTTCTTCGGCGACGAGGCCTACACCTTCTTCAACCAGTTCCACAACAACACCAACGCCTATCTTGGCGTCCGCTACAGCTTCTAAGACCATCTGCCCGATTCCCCGCGTCCCTTGTACCGACAGGGGCCGGGTCTGCGCGGGCAAAGCACGTCCTATATTCTCCGGGGCTTGCCACTCCATCGGCTTTCCGTTGCCTCCAATGCTGATTCCACGGGGAAGTGCCAAGGTGTCTGTCTTCGATTGACGATGAGGGGCTCAAGGAGGGGCTAGGGGCGACCGTCTACGATCGCGCAGCTTGGCATGAAAGGACCGCAGAAATGGGGGTTGGCAGCACGAGAGCATGGACGAATGTGGTCCGTCGTTTCGCCCTCGTTCTGGCCTTTCTTGTGACGATCGCGGCGGCCTCTCATGCCGAAGACCAAATCGGTTCCCCTGAGGACTTCGCGAATATGTCCCTGGAGGAGCTGATGGAGGTTGAGATTGTCTCCGCGTCCCGTCAGAAGCAGAGGTTGACCGACGTTGCGATGCCGGTGAGCATCGTCACGGCCGAAGATATCCGCTACAGTGGCTTGACAAACCTCTACGAAATCCTCCAGTTTGCGCCATCGATCGACGCGGTTCAAATCGATCGCAACCGATACGCACTTGGGGTGCGCGGGCTTCACGACACCTGGTCCGACCGGACGCTGACGCTCATCAACGGCCGGGTCGCGGACAGCCCCATCTTCGGTGGTTCCGAGTTCCTGCGCCAGCCTCTACTGCTGGAAGACATCAAGCAGATCGAGATCCTGCGCGGGCCCAGCGGTGCGGCGTGGGGAGCCAATGCCTTTAACGGAGCCATCAACATCATCACCAAAGAGCCTGACGAATGCGAAGGCCTGCTGGCGTCCAGCCATGTGGACCATTACGGGGACACCTACCATCAGGCACGCTGGGCAGGCGCGACCGACCGATGGGGCTGGCGCGTCTCGTCGTCATACAATGATGTCGTCTCGTCGAGCGAAGCGCTCGATCGCGATTTCGTCACAGTGCAAGCACCGTTCGTGACCTATGAATCCCGAGATTCCAGGCGGAGCGTGGTTGTGGACACCGAACTGAAACACCGTCTCTCCGAGCAGACGAGTCTCTCCCTGGGCTTGGGGCACTCCGACATGCACACGGGAGGCTATGAGTTTCTTTACACCTTCCCCGACTCCGCCAGTTCCACGACGACGACTCGTGCCTATACCAAGCTGGAGAAGGCCTATGACGACAACCGGAGACTCTACGTCCAGTGGTACGGGAACTTCCAGGGCAATCGATGGCCTGCACTGGCGGATGTGTCTGCCTCGGAGAATCAGTTCGAAGGGCAATGGGATTTTTCTCCTCACGAGAAACACCAGAGCAGCATCGGGGCCAGCTTCAGGCTGACCCATATCGATCAGGATGTGCACAGTCCTGAAGATATCATGATCGGTGATGCCCAGGAAGAACGGGTGGGTGTGTTTCTGGTCGACCGATGGCATGCGACTGACCAGCTCAACATCGAGAGTCAGGTTTACGGGGAGTGGTATTCCGAAACCGAGACCGACTGGGCGACGCGTTTGAGTGCGGCTTACTCGTTGGATGAGCGTCAACGCCATACGCTGTATCTCGCAGGTGCCAAATCGTACCGTACACCTTTGATCGTTCTTCGCGAGGTCTCGACGGAGCGCCTCGGAGGGCTGATCCGGATTCTTCCCAATCCCGACCTCTGTAACGAAGAGACCTGGTCGCTGGAGGGTGGTTATTCCGCCAAGCTGAGTGAGAAGGCCACACTCCGGGTTGACAGCTACTACCAGAAGTATGATGAGATGATCGGATTCTCTCGCTCGGCCATTGGTCAGTTCACGGCCCGCAATCAAGGCCCAGCGGAAGCCTATGGCTGTGAATCGGAACTGGCCTTTCGCGATGACTGGTACAGGGCCTCCCTCTGGTATGCCTACAACTACTTCGTCCCAGAGGCCGACCCGGAAGGGATTGATACGGACGTCGACGTGCGGGCTTTCCTGCCCGCCCGACATAAGGCTGGCGCGACAGTGCGCGTCTTCCTATCTCACGACTGGACCTTCAACCTGAACTACAAGCATAGCTCGTTTACGGACGGTTCTCACGGCCCCTGGGGTGGAAACATCCCCGGCTTCGACCGCCTGGACTTGACGCTTGGCAAGCGATTCCGGATCGACAAGGCGGAAGGAGAGGTCCTGTTCGGGATTAGTGACATCTTCAACGAGACCGAGCAGACCGTAAGCGACCAGGGATCGGTGACCTACCAGCACGAAACCCCCGGCCGCACCTTCTTCGCCGAGCTGATCCTCCGCTTCTGACCAGATGGCTCTCCGGTCGCAACCGAGCCGGTTTCACCGTCGACCTCCGTCTCTGCATCGCTCTGCACTTGACGCAAAGCTAAGGGAAAGGCGTGCCTTGAATGCGGGGAAATCCTATGAGTCAATGTGAACGGTGGCGTCAAAATGGAGCTAACTCATGTTGATCGGCGTCCGTGTGGCCAGGCCAAGTGAATGGATTCGGTCGTTCCAAATCCGTGGCGAGCCGACCGGGCATGGCAGCTTGAGCGAATACGGGGCTCGCACCGTGACGAGGAGACAATGAGACGCCCTGGTAAGGAGGACACCCAG
The DNA here is from genome assembly GCA_963822185.1 of uncultured Pseudomonadota bacterium. Lineage (GTDB taxonomy): Bacteria > Pseudomonadota > Alphaproteobacteria > Micropepsales > Micropepsaceae > Rhizomicrobium. The sequence continues at coordinate 15,086 of CAWGGT010000002.1, read as the reverse complement.
GTTCAGTGGACAAAGGAGGTCAGTATGAAACATAAGGATGTGTACGTGTTGTGGTGTGCCGTGATGCTCGCAAGTGTTCCGGCGCTGGCCGTGATCCCGTCGCCTTTGCCGGCGCTGGATTTCCAAGTGACGCCAACGGTGCCCAGTTCATCGGAGACGTTCTCCATTCGAGTCAGTGGGACGTGGCCGGATAGCTGCACGCCGGAGAGCATGAATGTGAGCGTCAGTGGCAAATCGATGATGTGGGTCGATCTGCTGTTACCCGGCTATTTCGACCCCAACTGCTCAAGCCAGGACTGCGGGTCGCAGAGCAGTGCCTGGGAACTTGTCAGCAGTTCGATCGGGCCCTTCCCGGACGGTACGTACGACGTGTACGTCCGGGCCGTCGACTGCAATGAGTCGGGCAGCTATGAACCTGCTTCCTTTCAGGTTCGCATCGGCTCCGGGTCAGGTTCCGGCGGCGGAGGCCAGCAACCGGGCGGCAGCTTCGCTCAGGGGCAGCGCGTGGTCCTGCTGAATGACGATGCCGTCAGCGGCTTGCGTGCCGGTCAGGCCGGGACGGTCATCTGTTGCGATAGCGCCGATTGCTCGGGACGCATCTTGGTCAGTTGGGATCTCTGGACGAACGCCAAGGATGACACCAGCGGTTGCGTGAGTGCATCGCCGCTGGCATTTCCTGCCGGTTCGGCGACCTGGGTGGACCCCAGTATGATGATGGTCGGACGGCCGTTTGACCAGTGCGGCACCATTCGACGCGGGTTAGAGGGATGCATCTACTTCGAGGCTGATGACGGTATGCAATACACCGTGTTCGGGGGAGGCGACCTCTACGTGGAGCTGGATACGCCCGGTGGCGTCGAATTCGATGAGCGAGTTCGCCTTCGAGGCTTGCTCGACACAGCGATTCCCGATCCGAACACGATCCAGATTTGTCCGGTCCGGGATGGGGATGTATACCATCCGATCCTTCTTCCATGCGCCGGCACGGGCATCGGGTGCTGCGGAGGCGATCTGCTTCCCGGTGATCGCGTGACGCTCCTGGTGGACAATCCGAGAGAACCCGGCGGGGCCGACGCACCGAATCTGATGACCGGAGCGATGGGAACGGTGATCTGCTGCGACAGTTCCTATGGCGCCAATTGGGTATTTGTCAGTTGGGATAATTGGACCGATGGTGTCAACGCCAAGTCTTCGTGCGATTCGGTTCTCGTCCCCTATTCGAAGGAATCCGGCTGGTGGGTCTCCTGTGACCAAATCGCTGCGGAGCATAACGGAGGCAGCGGCGGGGGCAATGGCTACGTCGTTCGGATAGGCAGCATTGCAATTCGTCTCGATTCCGATCCAACACTGCCCATGTCACAGCAGACTGTGACCGGTTGTGGGACGGCAACGATCCAGACCAACTCCCGCGTGCAACTGAGCGTTGAGGTGACCGCAACCTCGGCCGCCGGAGGGACCTGGACCGGCACGATCACGCCGTCGATCGTTGATGCCGGAACGAACCTCGTCGAGATCTGCGTCAGCGGAGAGAACGTCGATCTGACGGCGGTACCGCCCGGCAATGACCGGCAGTTGGCCAGTGTCTCCGTTTTCGGAGTGCCGGCCCAATAGAAACGCTGACAACGACCGGGGCGACCGCTGGGCGGCCGGTCGCCCCACCTGCAATCGCCGATCACGAGGGTGGACGATAGCCACCGTCCCAGTCGATATATCGTTCCACCCTCTTCATCTCCGGCATCCTCCTGCCGCCCCCATTCCTTCCGCGGCCGCGCGTTCGCCTCGTGGTCAGACCCGCTTGACATTCTCTCCCGCCTCCGTCGTTCATGGCCATACTTGGCGTCTGGTTTTGGTTTGACGCGAATCAAGGCGATAGCTTAGACTGACGGAACAATGGCCTTCGTTCCGGGGGCCGTTCCAAAGCCCAAAGGAGGACTGAAATGGCCGAGCAGATGACTCTTTCACGTCGGGATTTCATCCAGCGTGCGACCGGGCTGACCTTGGGGGCTGTGGCGTTTCCCTACGTCGTCCATCCGTCGGCGTTGGGCAAGGCCGGCACCGTGGCCCCGAGCGAGCGCATTACGGTCGCCACGGTCGGGGTCGGGCCCCAGGGCACGTACGTGATGCGGAATTTCCTTTCGCAGGACGATTGCCGGGTAGTGGCGGTCTGCGACTTGAAGAAGCCTGTGCTCGAACGTGGCCGCGACACGGTCAATGGCTACTACAAGAACAGCGACTGTGCGACCTACGCAGATTTCCGTGAGTTGATCGCCAGGCCGGATATCGATGTGGTACACGTCGCGACTTGTGACCACTGGCATGTCCTGGTGGCGTTGGAGGCCGCCCGCGCGGGCAAGGCCATGTACGTGGAAAAGCCCATGGGTTTGAGTCTTGCCGAAGACCAGGCGCTCCGCGATGCGTGCCATCGTTACGGGACGATCTTTCAGTTCGGGACCCAGCAGCGTTCGGAGCGGAACTTCCGCTTCGCGTGTGAGTTGGTGCGCAACGGGAAGATCGGTGAGCTCCATACGATCAACGTTTGGTCGCCCGGCAGCAGTTCGGGCGGTTCCCGAAAGCCGACGGCCACGCCCGATTGGGTGGACTACGACAGGTGGTTGGGCCCGGCCGCGTACCATCCTTACACGCCGGACCGCGTCTCAAATCAGTGGTGGTGGTTTATCTCGGACTATGCTCTGGGCTTCATCGCGGGCTGGGGCATCCACCCGCTCGACATTGCGCTCTGGGGCGGTGGCGATAAGGTGACCGGTCCGCTGGAGATCGAGGGCAAAGGGGTCTGGCCCGATCCGGAAGGCGTCTGCAATACCGCAATGAATTGGGACATCAAGGCTAAGTACGACAGTGGCGTGACGATGAATTACACGGGTGTCCCCTATCCCGACAAATGGAAGCAGCGCTACGGGCGCACCACCGATCATGGCACCGCTTTCGAAGGCACCGAGGGTTGGGTCCATGTCGACCGTTCCGGCATCAACGCCCACCCGAAGGAATTGCTGGATATCGAATGGACTCCGAACGACATTCGGCTCTACGAGAGCAACAACCACGCGCGAAACCTGTTGGATTCGGTCAGGGCGCACAAAGAGGCGATCTGCCCGATCGATGATGCCGTCCAGGCCGATATCCTCTGTCATATCAGTGACATTGCGATCCGCCTCGAACAGAAGCTGCGCCGGGACCCGGCTAAAGAGCAGTTCGTCAACAACGATGCGGCGAACCGGCGCCTGGTGCGGGCCATGCGCAGTCCATGGCGGCTTTAGAGACAACCCACTGAAGCGACTATTAAGGAGACACGTGACATGACCAAGAGAACCGCGACTCTGCTATTGGCCTGCGCTGTGCTGGCCCTTTGCGGTGTAACCGTATATGCCGATGACGGTGGTTGGATATCGCTCTTTGATGGCAAGACCCTGAACGGCTGGAAGGCCAGTGAACACGAGGGGACCTTCAGCGTCGAAGACGGTGTGTTGGTCGTCCATGGCGATCGCAGCCATCTCTTCTATACCGGCCCGGTCAACGGCGGGACGTTCAAGAACTTCGAGTTCCAGGCGGACGTGAAGACCACGCAGGGATCGAACTCGGGCATCTACTTTCATACCGCCTATCAGCCGGATGACTGGCCCAGCAAAGGCTACGAATGCCAGGTCAACACGACCCACAGCGACCGCAAAAAGACGGGCGGTCTCTATGGTGTCCAGGACGTGATCGACGATGCGCCGTCCAAGGATGGCGAGTGGTTCCACTACTATATCAAGGTAGTGGGCAAACACGTCGTAATCAAGATCGACGGCAAGACCACGGTGAACTGGATCGAGCCGAAAGGCTGGGAACGAGGTGGCCGGAAGATCGATAGCGGGACCTTCGCCCTCCAGGGCCATGATCCCAAGAGCCTCGTCTACTACAAGAACATTGAGGTTAAACCTCTGCCCGATACGGATTCCGACGGCTGGGTTTCGCTGTTCGATGGCACCAACAAGCTCGAAGGCTGGAGGGCCAGCGAGAACGAGGGCACCTTCAGCGTCGAGAATGGCGAACTCGTTGTCCATGGCAAGCGCAGTCATCTGTTCTACACCGGCCCCGTCAACGATGGTGACTTCAAAAACTTCGAATTCCAGGCCGATGTGATGACGAGTCCCAAGGCCAATTCAGGGATCTACTTCCACACCGCCTACCAGCAGGATGGTTGGCCCGGCAAGGGTTTTGAATGCCAGGTCAACAGCACGCACAGCGACCGCAAGAAGACGGGTGGTCTCTATGGCGTCCAGGATGTGATGGACAATGCCCCGTCGACGGACGGGAAGTGGTTCCACTACTACATCAAGGTCGTGGGCAAGCATGTCACGATCAAGATCGATGACAAGACGACGGTGAACTGGATCCAGCCGGAGAACTGGAGCCGTCCAGGCCGCAAGATCGACCACGGCACCTTCGCCATTCAGGGCCATGACCCGGGCAGTATCGTCCACTACAAGAATATCATGGTAAAACCGCTGCCCGATGATGCCACCGATGGTTGGGTCTCGCTCTTCGACGGGACCAACGGTCTCGAAGGCTGGCGGGCCAGCGAGAACAAGGGCACGTTCAGCGTCGAGGATGACAAGCTCGTCGTCCATGGCAAGCGCAGCCATCTCTTCTATGTCGGGTCGGTCAACGGAGGCACCTTCAAAGATTTCGAGTTTCAGGCGGACGTGATGACCACGCCCAAAGCCAACTCGGGTATCTACTTCCACACGGCCTACCAGGAGACCGACTGGCCCGCCAAGGGCTATGAATGCCAGGTGAACTCGACGCACAGCGACCGCAAGAAGACCGGTGGGCTCTATGCGGTGCAGGACGTGATGGACAACGCGCCGTCGACGGACGGGCAATGGTTTCACTACTATATCAAGGTCGTGGGCAAGCACGTCGTGATCAAGATCGACGACAAGACCACGGTGGATTGGACGGAGCCCGAAGGGTGGCAGCCGCCGCAGGGCATGGCCGGCCGCAAAATCTCCAGCGGGACCTTCGCCATCCAGGGGCATGATCCGGGCAGCCTGGTCTACTACAGGGACATCATGGTCAAGCCGATCGACCCGATCAAGGTCGTCGTCGTCACGGGTGGGCACGAGTTCGAGCACGATCCGTTCTTCGGACTGTTCCAGGGCTACGACGACATCACGTACGTCGAGGCGGCACAGAAGGACCACAGCGAACTGTTCGAAGATGTCTCCAATTGGAACTACGACGTGATCGTTCTCTACAACATGTCGCAGAACATCTCGCCCAAGCGACAGCAGAATTTTGAGAGTCTGCTGAAAGACAAGGGCGTCGGTCTCGTGGCATTGCACCACGCCGAAGGAGCTTTCGCGGGGTGGGACGACTACCGCAAGATCATCGGCACCAAGTACCCCTTGACGGATCAGGAAATTGACGGGGTATCCTACAAGCAGGGCACCTACAAGCACGATGTGGACCTGACCGTTCACATCGCCGACCGCAATCACCCGATCACTCGTGGGTTGAACGATTTCGCCATCCACGACGAGACCTATCATGGCCTTTGGTTCGCCAAGGACAACCACGTATTGCTCACGACGGACGAGCCGACCAGCGATAAGACCATCGGCTGGACCCGCCCCAACTATGGCAAGGCCCGCGTGTGTCTCCTCCAGGGCGGTCACGATTCGAAGGCCTATGCCAATCCGAATTACAGGGTGTTGGTGGCCCTGCAATCCGCTGGTCGGCCGGCAAGTTGAACTAAGACTGGATTTGACGAAACAGGGAGTTCCTAACAGAAAAGGGAGGACGAGAACGATGGCATCGGATCTGAATCGTCGCAACTTCATGAAGCAATCGCTGGCAGCTTCGGCCGGTGGAGCTATGGCGTTGAACGCGGCCCAGGGTGCCGAGAAGGGCGGGCTCGATATCAAGGTCGAACCGGGTTCGAAGGCCAAGCTGCCGGTGGGCAAGATCGGCGACATGGAAGTCAGCCGCATCCTTCTGGGCGGGAACCTCCTGACCCACTACACGCACAGTCGCGATCTGAAGTACGTCTACAATCTCTGTGCGCACTACAACACCGAGGAGAAGATCCACGAGACGATGGCCTTGGCCGAGGCTCACGGGATTAATACGCTCTCGATCCACAACCCGCCCGGCATCGTCGCGATGCTCAAACGCTATCGCCAACGCTACGGCGGCAAGATCAAGTGGATCATCTGCCCGATCGCCGAACTCACCGACGATATGAAGGCGTACTCTGAGATGACCAAGGAGCTGGTTGACAACGGCACCGAGGCGATCTATCTCTGGGGTGTCCGCTCCGACCCGCTTTGTGCGCAGGGCCGGATGGACCTGGTCCGCAAGGCGGTCGAAATTGCCAAAGACCTGGGCGTTCCCTCGGGTGTCGGCTGCCACGATCTGAACGTCGTCGTTCAATGCGAGAAGCACAACATTCCCAACGACTTCTACATCAAGACGTTTCATCATCACAACTATCCGAGTGCTCCCAAGCCCCACGAGTTGAAGAACGCCCACTGTGAGGTTCCGGGTTACTGGTGCAAGGACCCGGCCGAGACGATCGAGGTGATGAAGAACGTCACCAAGCCCTGGATTGCGTTCAAGGTGATGGCCGCCGGAGCGATTCCGCCTCGGGATGCATTCAAGTACGTCTTCGAGAACGGCGCCGACCACAGCCTGGCCGGCATGTTCGATTTCGAGATCACCGAAGACGTCATGATCGCCAACGAAACCCTCGCCTCCGTCAAGAATCGCGCCCGCCCCTGGTGTAGCTGACGCGCGACCTGGAGCGCACAGAACAGAAATCTTGCCGGCGGCCCATGTGTTCACCCCATGGGCCGCTTGTCTGTCAGATGGGTGGCAGCCTCAAATGCAGTGAAACGAAGCTTTGGGGATGGCGCATGCAAGTCGCACTTACGCATGAAGAGGCCGCTGCGCTGCGACCCATCCCCAAGTCCTGCGGCCTTGAGGCTGCCACACCTGGCCGTCTGCGACCTCAAAGAAATGCCGCCCCAAAAGCCTCAACAGACGCTCCGCCATGAGGTATGAAGAATCGGATTGACAGCGATGGGGCGGGTCGGTACGCTGCTCGGCTTTGCGTGGCCCGTGGGGTGTGGTCTCCAGGGGCCGAGTAGTTCTGAAACAGAGGAGAGGGGGCCGACCACTCCCGGGAATCTCCCTTATGGTATGTTTGCGGATGTCGTCTGTATGACGTGGATTCGATCGCCTTTGTTGATTATCATCGCGACGCAGTTGCTGTTCACGACGGGCGACCTGATCGCCCGGGCCAACATGCGCCACAGTCCGTTCAGCGCATCGACGTTCCTGAGCTGGTGGTTCCTGCTCTATTTCCTGATCAGGCAGGTCGCCATGTTTGGGCAGCTTTACGTTTTCAGCGCCCTCCAGATCGGTAAGACCATGGCTCTCTTCAGCGCCACCTCCATCGTCCTGGTCAACGTCCTGGGCTTTCTCTTCCTCGGCGAGATTCTCTCACTCCAGGCCTATCTGGCGATTGGTCTCGTCGTCCTGGCCTTTCGTCGTCATGTCAGTCAGTGCGTAATCGCGCCCAAGGAAAGCTGCTTGTGAGTGTGTGTCCGATTCGCTAATCCCGCGAAGTGCGGCTCTTGCCCGCCCATCGAATGGCCACGTAGGGAAGCGAAAAAGAACACAGTCACGAATACCTTGGTCAATCCCATCCCGCAGTAATGGATGATCTGGAACTGACTCTTGGTGATTTCCCCAAAGAAGCGGCCATGCACGCTGTAGATCAACCCATCGGCAACCAGAAAGAATGCGAACCAGATGACCACCACGACAACCCCAAGGATAACGCATCGCAGCAACACGCGTTCGAGAGATTTTGTGTCCATTGTGCTTTGCCTCCAAGATCGATGACTCGTGCTTTGGATTCGACTATCTCATTTGGTCGGATGCATGGGCGGCACGTGGGATTCATGCGGCCGCAGGTTCCCCCGACTTTCCTTTCTCCGTGTGGGTTTGGCTCAAGAGCGGCCATGCCACCGATGGCGCCGAGGTTCATCGTTTCCAGTGCTGAGCTCGGCACGATGATCATCGATCCCTTTTCTCTCAGTCCTTCGAATAGCATGTTCATGCCCCGAAGGTGCATGGCGCCGGGATTGGATTCGTATTGCCTCGCGGCTTGGACGAATTTCTCGGCGATCTCGGTCTCCGCCGTTCCCAGGATGATCCGGGCGTGGCGTTCCCGCTCGGCCTGCGCTTCCTTCGACATGGCATCTTCGAGGTCCTTAGGGCAGGATGATGTCACGGATCTCCACGGACTGAACGGTGATGCCCCAGGGATTGGTCTTCTCGTCGAGAATCTCCTGGAGCTTCTTGCCAAGCTGTTCGCGATGGGTCAGCAATTCGGTCAGTTGATGTGTGCCGATGATATCGCGCAGGGCGGTCTGGGCGGACAGGACGATCGCAAGGTAGAAGTCCTCGACTTCAAGGATGGCCTTCTTCGCGTCCCAGACCATCCAGAAACAGATCGCATCGACGTTCACGGGCACGGTGTCCTTCGTAAGCGTCGATTCGGAGCTGAAATCGGTGGAGCGGATACGCATATCGACCGATCGGACCACGCTCTCAATGATCGGGATGATGAAGAAGGGCCCCGGACCCTTGAGGCCACGGAATCGACCGAGGCGCAGAACAACGGCGCGTTCCCAAGGGTCGGCGATCTTGATCCCCAGCAGGCAGATGGTTGCCAGGAGGGCGGTGACAATGACGATATAGGTGTTCCACTGCTCCCAGGTGCCTTGGGTCAATCGGTTGAGGACGGCGCCAGCCAGGAGAACAACCACGGCGGCCAGCACCGCGACCCAGTTGAGGGATGCCGCCCCCGCCTGCAATTCCGTCATGGTCTTGTACTGACGCGTGAGACTTGGCATGGCGACTTTGGACCTTCTCTTCTCAGCCATTTTCGTGTCTCCTTTGCAGATGGTTCAGGATGTCTGCCAGTGTGAAGCCGTATTGATTGCCGCGTGCCACGAGTTCGTCGCAGATCTGGCGTACCTTGCGTTCCTTCTCCGCGTCATCGATCTCGACTTCGCGATGGCTCACGAACGTCCCGGTGCCTTGCTGGGTGTCCAGGATGTCCAGGATCTCCAACTCGGAATAGGCCTTGCGGATCGTGTTGGGATTGACCTGGAGCTGGACGGCCAGCTCCCGCACGGTGGGTAACTGCTCTCCCGGCAGCAGGCGGCCCGAGGCGATGCCGTAGCGAATCTGGTCCACGATCTGGCGATGAAAAGGCACGCCGCTCTTCAAATCCAGCTCGAAACTGATCATCGGTGCTCTCCATTCGTCTGTTCGGCCGCATAGTCAGCTATATATATAGTGTACTAGTAGTATAGTACAATAGCACAGAAAATCAAGAAGAAAATGAAAAATCCTTCTATTGGGCCTTTGCCGGGGGCAGCAGAGGCCGTAGCGAAGCGATGGAACCGGATTCAGAGCTATTCCGTGTAAACGAGAATGGCCCCGTCTCCCGGGCCTACTGTGAAATGCGTACCGCTATGGCCTGTAAGGGAATCCCGGGCGGGGCGGTCAAGATCAACCTCGTAGGGTTGGCTGGCGCCGGGCAGGTTGACCATGACGAGGGCCTTGTCGTAGCGGCGCCGCCAGACGTGGGAGTTGATTCGCTCGCCTGGACCGGTGGGCAGGCCGATCTTGATGTCGTATTCGGGGTACCAGTCGTGGCGATGGCTGGTGTTGTCGGAGAAGAGATAGTAGAAGTCGCCGACGGTCAGGGCGAAGCAGAGGCTCCACCGTCTGGTCTGCGGATCGGCAGGAGGTTTGTTACCCCGATTCGGATCGCCCGGCCAGCCCGCTCGCGAGCGGGTCTCTTCAAACCGTTCGATCACGCTGATCCTTGGCTCTCTCAGCAGCGATTCGGTGTGCTGCATTTTGGCGATGCAGTCATCCCATTCGGTCCGCCCGTGGCTCCACCCCGATTCATACATGATCCCGTTCAGATACGGGGCGGCGAAATCGTGTTTGCCCACGGCGTATCCCGAATTGGCCAGAATCAGGAAATCGCCGCCAACCGCCTCACGGACCTCCTTCAGGAATGCGATCCATGGCTCGGGCTCTTCGCGCAGGTTGTCGTAGAAGACCCCATCGAGGCCGACCTGCTTCAACGCTGCCGTAACCTTGGCCACGTGCCGCCTGTAGTCCGGGTTGTTCCAATCCATGCGGTACGTGCCGGGCCAGAACTGCTGCCGCTGCCCGTTTTTGCGCAGCCACCAGGGATGGTCCTCAGGCAGCCGGGTTTCGCGGTACTCGTAGAAGTACAACTCCGCCAGGATGGGAGCATCCGGGATTGAGTTCTCGGATTTCGGCGATGCGTTCCCTGGCTCTTGCCACTGAATCGGCTGTGAATCCCTCGGCCAGCCCCGTCGGTTCACGATCATATCGCAGACCAAAGCTTCCGACGCCCATCATGATCAGATCATGCTTGGCGATGCTTGCGAGGGACCGATCGCCACGGACCGGCGACCAGAGCATGGCGATACGCGGAAACGGTATCCGTGTCGGGTCCTGTAGAGATTTTGCCTGAGCAGGTCGCTGTGTCGCCGTAAACGCACGATGTGACCAGAAGCCATACCAGGCAAGTGTATAGACAAGATATCGAAGCTTTCATCCAACCGTCCTTCCAGGATCTTTCCGTCGGTTCAGGGTCAGCCAGTCCGACCATCATATCTCTCCGGAGAGGCGGATAGAGAATTTTCTGACAAAATCTCGAAAACGTCCTTGCTATCTTTACAAGTGTAAAGTAGTCTCGTAATCGTTAAAGCGAAAGGAGGCTGTCATGACGACGAGAGACCATGAACTGACCGAAGCGGAATGGGAGATCATCCAGGTGGTCTGGGAGCACGAGCCCTGTGCGGCTCCGACGGTGCAGGAGGAACTGGAGGCGACGAAGAAGTGGACCTACAGCACCGTCAAGACCCTGATGGACCGCATGGTCACCAAGGGGCTTCTCACTACCGAGCGCATTCGTAACCTCATCCTCTACCGTTCGGCCATCACGCAGAAGCAGGCCCGCCGGGGCGAGGTGATGAAGACCCTGACGCGGGCGTTCGGCGGCGCGTTCACACCCATGATGCAGTTCATGCTCGAAAGCCACGCGCTTTCGGACGGCGAGCTGGCCGAGCTGGAGAGCATGATCCGCAAGAAACGCCGCAACGAAAAAAGCGTAGGGGCGAATGAGTTATTCGCCTGCACTTGGATGTAACATAACGCTTGAGCGAGCGTTCTTGGAAGCGGAGGTCTCAGTATGAATGCCATAATTGAGACGATCAACGCAGCGGGGCAGGCCTTCATCAGGTTCGCGCTGCCCATGTTCATTCAGTCCAGCGTGCTGATTCTGATTCTGCTGCTGGTCGACATGGTCTTGCGTCGCAGGGTCCGGGCGGTCTTCCGGTATTGGATCTGGATGCTTGTCCTTCTGAAACTCGTGTTGCCCCCTTCGCTGTGGTCGCCCGTGAGTATCGGGACTTGGCTGGGCGAGACGTTGGAGCCGCCCGCTATCGTCGTCAGCGAATCGCCTGTTCCCCCGCAGGAAGAGAAGGCAATAGCTGTACCCAAGGCAAAGGCCTCCCCTGAGCCTGTCGATTGGGTAGGAGATGGAACGACCGCCGGTCTGACGCGTGTTCGAGAAGGGTACGTTCCAACCCGACGTTTGGCGTCCGCAAGCGACAGCTTGCCGATGGAGGCCGCGGAAGCCGGTCAGCGTGTCTCTGATGAGCCGACGCCTGACAGCGTGACTGCTGAGGTAGGTACGGCACCGCCAACTGCGACTCCCTTGAGCTGGCAGGCGCTGGTATTCTTGGCATGGATAGCGATCGCGCTGGCTCTATTACTATTGCTTATTCAACGCGCGTGGTTTGTTCGGGGCCTCATTGCCCAGTCCCAGGAGGCACCGCCAAGACTGCGAAATGCTTTGGGGCAGTGTCGGGTGCAGGTGGGTGTGAAGCGAGCGGTCCCGATCCGGGTTTCATCCAACGCGACGAGCCCGGCCGTCTGCGGGCTATTTCGTCCGTCGATCCTGATTCCGAAGACGTTGGTTCCCAGGTTACAGCCGCATGATTTGCAGGCCGTCCTGTTGCACGAACTGGCCCACATCAAACGAGGCGATCTCTGGGTAAACCTGATCCAGACGCTGCTACAAGTCATCTACTTCTACAATCCCTTCCTGTGGCTGGCCAACGTGGTCATCCGCCGGGTTCGGGAGCAGGCGGTCGACGAAGCGGTCCTGGTGGCGATGGGCGAAGCGGCTCACGATTACCCTGAGACGCTGCTCAACGTCGCCAAACTCGCCTTCAAACAACGTCCGGCCCTGAGCCTGCGCCTGATCGGCGTCGTCGAATCCAAGAGCGCCCTTCGCAGCCGCATCAAACACATCCTCCACCGTCCGCTTCCCAAGACCGCCAAACTCGGCCTGCTTGGACTGATGCTGGTGTTCATTGTAGCTGCATTCTTGCTGCCCATGGCCAACGCGACCGAGCAAATCCGCCTCTTCAGCAGTGAAGGCGGTCCGCTGGAGATCGAATTGATTGCTGTGCGTCCGAATGCGGGCGACAAGTTCTACGATCCCTCCGGCCAAAGGCTGGATTGGGACCCCGGATTCCTGACCACACTGTCCTATTGGGGACGCGAGTTTTATGGCCGTGACTTCATCTTCAAGGTGCCTGACACGGAACAGCCCCTGCTCTTTGCGGGGCGGTGTGGCATACGCTACGTAGATACGCCGCACCATAGCGATATCGGTTACCCCTTGCCCATGGGGCTCTATGAGGGGAGCCAGTTGTACGAATGGTCGGTACAGGTTCTCCGTAGCTACCGATCCGGACGTATTCTCGGGTTGATTCCGCGCTTCCAGGCCGTTCACTATGTTGACCTTGCATTGCGTTATTTCTTTGGTCCGCCGTTGGATCCCATATGTACTTTTACGGGCCCCTTTCATCCGGGAGAGACGTTCAAATCCGACGGTGACGGCACTTATGCCGTGGCTTTCGAGCGGGTGCTTCCCAGCCAATCGTCGCCAATCCGTTTGGCCTTCTCGGCCAACGTGTTCAACCAGGATGACAAGCCCATCATTATCCACACTACGGATGGGAGAAGACATCGGACTGTGCGGTGCGGCCCGGGGCACTCGTTCGTGCAATGGGGTGGCTCGCTGGACCGGATCGCCAAGATCACGTATGGAGAACGACCTCACGAGCGCATTTTCCACAATGTCCTCGTGCGATATCCAGGCGACTCGTCTCGAGCCGACGCCGTATCTCGATCGTATGGCCAAAGTCCTCGGCCTTGAAGAGATGCCCAAAGAAGAGTTCGCTCGGCGCCAATTCAAGACTCCCGAAGAGGCCGTTGCTGTCATCGACATGCTTCAAACCTACAACTTGATCGACGGAGCCGTGAGCAGCCTCATCCATGCCAAGCCTGACGAACTGACATTCCTCGACGAGACTGCCCGCCGGAAGCTGCGTTCTGTCGCCGGCCAATGGGCTGCTTCGTTCGATTTGCGCCTGCAAATCAAGGGCGTGCAGCTTGGCCTTTTCGCCGATGGCCCCGAGTTTATCGAACAGGCCTTTGCCCTCCTTCAGGACGACTATCAGTACCTTCCCGATCCCGACGACATTCGCTATGATCTCGAGCAGATCTCATTCATCCTGTGGAAAGACCACATTGATCGACTAAACCCCCAACAGCGTGCGATCCTCAGGACATGCCTTCGGAACAACGTCTTTCTGCCAGTCCGCGAAGATATCGACGAGGAGGTGACCGCTCCGGTGATGCCGCTAACTGGGCGGGCCGCGAAGGTGATGCCGGTGGCTGAGCAGGAGGCTTGCCGGCTCAACCATAGCTACATTGGTACCGAACATATTCTTTTGGCCCTGGCACGCCAGAACGATGCCGTCAGTGCGAAGGTTCTGGCGAATCTCGGGGCCGACCTCGACACGCTGCGGGCGGAAGTGAACAAGTTCGTCCGACCCGGCGACGAACCCGTGGTCCAGCGCACGCTGCCGTGTACGGTCGCGTCTGAACACGTGATACAAGTACGCCGAAGGGGAGGCTCGATCCTTCGGCCACGACTACATCGGCACCGAGCATATCCTTCTGGGCCTCATGCAAGAGCGAAAAGGCGTCGCGGCTCCAGGTCTTGGCCGAGTCTGGGTGTGACGTCAGCAGCAAGTGAGGACGGAAATCCTGAAGTTCGTTCGACCTGGAACACAGGAGTCCGATGACGATGCCCGTGGGGATGATAACCATATCCCGCGCACCATCGTTCTGCCTGACGTGGACCATCAGGCTGTCATGCTCGATCTGGCGACGATGAAGCTGATAGCCGTGCCCAAGGCCGAATCGCCCGACGAAATCTGGCTGGCCATCCGGAAGGGCGGTCGAGGCGATCTTTCCTATGATGGTCGCTCGCTGATTCTCGTGCGCGGCGCGATCTGCCCGCAGGCAGAGAAACGCGGCGTTGATCGTTTCAGTGCCTGTGCCATCGGTCAGCGTCTGCCACAGGTCCTGACCATCACGACGGCCGAGGGGCAAAGGTACAGAATTACGATTGTGGCGGCGGACAAGAGGAACTGCACGCTAACGGCTTCTGTAATCCCGGCTCGCGAGGGCGCTGGCGGAGGCGCCCTTGTTGAGCAGCCGAAAGCCGCCGGCATGCTTGAGTTCCGTATTACGCCACGCATGGATGATCTTGCGCCGGAGGTTGCGGAGGACTACAGGAAGGAGCTTGCTGAGGGACGAATTCCTTCGGATCGTCGCTACCGCTGGTTTCCTCTGCGGTCAGGGACGAAGCCACCGTTTGATTCGATTGCCGAGACTCACGAAGGAACGACGTATGTGTTGCTCTGGAACGAGGCGTCTCATGCCATGCTTGCACACCAGGCATGGGGACTAACACAGGTCGCAAGGACAACCGATGGAATGGGTAGGGCAGCTATCCGCCTGAGGTTCGACGAAAAGGGTACCTCGCTCTTCCACCAGATCACGGCAGCAAGCGCGAAACGGGCTCTGGCCATTGA
>CAWGGT010000001.1:0-832246 GCA_963822185.1 uncultured Pseudomonadota bacterium | reverse complement strand
GCAGCATGCAGGCCAAATCCGGTCCGCAGACCTATGGCGGCCCGATGGTGGATGGAAAGATCGTCACCATGTCGCCGGAGCAAGCCTACGAATTTGGCCAGGAAGTTCATGTGCCGATCCTGATCGGTGCCAACAGTGCCGATCTTGGCTTCTTCTTTCCAAAGACGAAGAAGGAAGCATTCGCCGCCTACGGGAAATATGCGGCGGCCGCGCACAAGGCCTACGATCCCGATGGCGACAAGCCCTTGCGAGCCATGGGCTGGGAAATGGGTATGGACCAGATGATGGTCGAGCCCGCACGCTTCACCGTGCGCGAGTTCTCGAAGCAGGGAGAGCCGGCCTATGAGTACCGCTTTTCCTATGTCGCGCCGGCGGAACAGAAGGCACTCAACCAATCGGCCTTTGCCAAGATGATGGGCATCAAGGGCGCACCCCACGCAAGCGAGATCCCTTACGTGTTCGACACGGTGACGGCGGCCTATGGCAAGGACACGACGCCGGCCGATGAAGCGATCGCGAAAGAAGTGCATGCCTATTGGGCCAACTTCGCCAAGCACGGCAATCCCAACGGCCCGGGCCTGCCGCATTGGCCGCGTTACAACGCGTCAACGGATATGCTGATGAACTTCAAGGAGACCGGCCCGACGCCAATGGCCGACCCCTGGGCGGCGCGGCTGAACGTGACGGCGGAACGGGCCGATGCCCTTCAGGAGAAGACGCCAAAGAAGCCCGCGTCTTAAGCAGGGCTGGCAGCGGAACAGACATCGAGAGGGACGATCATGATTACCAAAACCATCCTCAAGGCGGCGGTTGGCGCCGCGCTTCTCTGCGCCGCTGCCGCACCAGCATCCGCGGGGCCGGCGTGGCCCTGGATGAATGCCAGCCTGTCGCCAGACAAGCGGGCCGACCTCGTCGAAAAGCGCATGACGCAGGACGAAAAGTTCACCCTGCTGCATGGCTATTTTGCCATGCCGTTCTTCAGCAAGGACGGTTCGCTGCCCAAGGGCGCGTTGGGCTCTGCCGGCTTTGTGCCGGGTATCCCGCGTCTCGGCATTCCCGCGCTTCAGGAATCCGATGCTAGCCTCGGCGTCGCCAATCCGATGAATGTGCGCAAGGGCGACAGCGCTACGGCCTTGCCGTCGGGCCTGGCGCTTGCGGCGACATTCGATCCGGGCCTGGCTTATGACGGCGGCGCCATGATCGGGCAAGAAGCCTGGCGCAAGGGCTTCAACGTGCTGCTTGCCGGCGGCGGCAATCTGGCGCGCGATCCGCGCAATGGTCGCAACTTCGAATATCTGGGCGAAGATCCGCTGCTGGCCGGCACGCTGGATGGCGAAGCGATCCGCGGAATCCAGGACCAGCATGTGGTCTCGACGATGAAGCACTTCGTGCTCAACGATCAGGAGACCAACCGGCACTGGGCCAATGGCGTCATCGACGAGGCCGCCTTGCGGGAATCCGATCTTCTGGCCTTCGAGATCGCCAATGATCGCGGCCATCCCGGCTCGGTGATGTGCAGCTACAACCTCGTCAACGGCCATTACGCCTGCGCCAACAAGTTCACGCTCGATACCGTGCTGAAGGGCGATTGGGGCTATCCCGGCTGGGTGATGTCCGATTGGGGCGCGGTGCACAGCGCCAATGACGCACTGGAGGGGCTCGACCAGGAATCGGGTCAGGAGATCGACAAGCAGATCTTCTTTGACAAGCCGCTGCGCGCGCTCGTGAAGGACGGCACGGTTCCCCAGGCGCGTATCGACGACATGGTGCATCGCATCCTGCGCTCGATGTTCGCGGTGGGCCTGTTCGATCATCCGCCCAGGCAGACGCCGGTCGATTACAAGGCCGATGCCGAAGTGGCGCAAAGGGTTGCCGAGCACGGCATCGTATTGCTCAAGAATGCGGACAATGCCCTGCCGCTGGCGGCGGGCGCCAAACATATTGCCGTCATCGGCGGCCATGCGGATGCGGGCGTGTCTGTCGGGTGGCGGGCTCGGCGCAGGTGATCCCGCACGCGCCGCGCGGCATGTACCCCACGGTTGCGGTCGGCGGCGAAGGCATGATGGGGCCGTTCAGCAGCATGACTTTCGATCCGTCTTCACCGCTTCAGGCGATGCGCGGGCTCGATAAGGACGCCGAGTTCCGATTTGACACGGGCCGTTACGTGGCCGCAGCCGTCAAACTCGCGAAAGCCTCGGATGTCGCCATCGTCTTCGCGACGCAATGGGAAATGGAAGGCAGTGATCTGCCTGATCTCTCGCTGCCGGGCAATCAGGATGCATTGATCGAAGCCGTCGCTGCCGCCAACCCGCACACGATCGTCGTGCTGGAAACCGGCAATCCCGTGCTGATGCCCTGGCTCGACAAGGTTCAGGCCGTGGTCGAAGCCTGGTATCCGGGCCAGCGTGGCGGCGACGCAATCGCCAATGTGCTGTATGGCAAGGTCAATCCGTCCGGCCATCTGCCGATCACCTTCCCGAAGAGCATCGATCAGAATCCGCGTCCTGACATGCCCGGCATCGATCTGAAGCCGGGGCAGGTGTTCGATGTGCATTACACCGAAGGCGCCAAGGTGGGCTATCGCTGGTTCGCCGACCAGAAGCTGACGCCGCTGTTCCCCTTCGGCTTCGGTCTGTCCTACACCAGCTTCAGCTTCTCGAATTTGACGGTGGAAGGCGGCCAAACGCTCACCGTCAGCTTCGATGTCACGAACACCGGGACAGTGGCCGGCGAAGCGGTGCCGCAGGTCTATCTCACCTCTCAGGCCGGCAAGCCGCTGGAACGCCTGATCGGCTTTGAGCGCGTGTCCCTGGAGCCGGGCCAGAGCCAGCACGTCTCGGTGAGTGCCGATCCGCGCCTGATCGCCAATTTCGATACCACCGCCAAAGGCTGGCGTGTCGATGCCGGCGAATATGGTGTCGCCGTATCGCGCTCCGCAACCGATCCCGTGCTCACCGGATCGGCCGCGCTGAATGGCGAGATGGTGCAACCTTGAACCGGCAGCGTGGAGGGTAGAAGGGGACAAGGCGGATTCGGTGCGCGCCCTCCTGGCCGGTTCGGGTCAGGTGGGGCGGCCCATAGCCTCTTTCATGGGTCGCCTTGTCGGCTTGTGGGACACAGCCCACAAACTTCGCCGAACTCCGTTGGGCAGCAATGTGGTTTACGGCCCTTGCGACGCGGCGGAGACTCGCTCCTGTGCTTCAGGGAGCCGCCGAGGATGGACGCTGCGAACCCCATTGCCACCACCATCGCGCATGCCGACACACCGGCGGCGCGGCAGATTCGTTTCCATTGCCTGTGCGGTGACGATCTTGGCCTGGGCGGCGGTGCGAGCCCACGCTGGCTGTCGGCGCGCGGCCTTCGCATCCGTGATGGCGCGCGGGGCTTGCGCCGTATCTCCTTCCTCTACGGGGCTGAGGGCGGCCCGTCTTTGGCGGTGGAATTCGGTCTCCACGCGCCGGAGACAGCGGCGGCCATCGAAGCGGCCGTGCGCAGCATGTCTCTCGAAGCGGCCGATCGGAAATGGCGTTCGATGATGTCCTGCCTGGGGCCAGTGCCTTCGCCGCAGGGCGCGGCCAGTGTGCAGCGCTTCGTCCTCACCGGGCCCGATATCGTCGCCGCGCGGCGCATTCTTCATCCCGCGCCGATGGTCGATCGGCTGATGATGCGCGATCGCCTGCTGGCGGACGAGGCGGTCGAGGCGCAGCTCTTCGGGCGCGCCCTCGGTCCGGCAATGCGCCGCTCCGCCTGACAGCGATCACCGTCCCATCCCGCAAAATGGGTAGTCATTCTACCTGATTGGGACGTCCCACTCGTGCGTTGTGGGACAGAAAGTGGTTTACCGCCACCCGCTCTGCGCGAAGAATACCGTCAGGGAAGAAACGATCAGGTGACGGTTTGCAGACGGAAGCGCTTCTGGAAGAAGTCTCCATCTATTGCCGACGCACCGGGATGGCCGAGAGCACGTTCGGCCGGCGCGCCGTCAATGACGGGAAATTCGTGAGCCGCCTCCGCCTCGGCGGCCGCATCACGCTACAGACGGTCGAGCGCGTGCATGCCTTCATGCACGACGAGCCCGACCCGGTGAAGTCGCCCTACGCGCCCGCGCGGCGGAAGAATGGTGCGAACGGGGCAGCCCCGGCGCCGATCCCGCAAGGCAGCGAAATCGATCCCGAGCAGAATTTCCGCTTCTACGACAATCGCCAGAAATATCTGATGTTCGTGAACACCTGCAGCGAGAAGCGGGTGGTGGCGAGCCGTGTGGCGCTGGAGCTGGCCAATATCCATCCGCGTCCGCCGGCCGTGCGCGTGTTCGATGCCGGGCTTGGCGACGGCACGGTGCTGACGCGGGTGATGCGCAGCATGCACCGGCGCTACGAACACATGCCGTTCTATATCGTCGGCAAGGAAATCAGCCTTGAGGATGTGCGGCTGACGCTCGAAAAAATGCCGGACCGCTTCCACGAGCATCCGGCCACGGTTCTCGTCCTGACCAATCTCTATTATGCCGAGGCGCCTCATCTGGTGCCGGCCTCTGCGGCCGCGGCGGCGGGCCTCGTCTGGCATGAGGTGGCTTTGCACGGCACCACGGCGGCCGAGTTCGAGGAACAGATCAACGATCTCGAACCCTTTCTCGCGCAGAACTGGCGCGCGGGCGTCAGCAAGACAAGCGGCAACCCGGTCTATGAGAAGCCGGTGGTGCTGGTGCTCTATCTCGAACATCGCCGCTTCATGCTCGATCAGGTGATCCCGCGGCCCGGCGCCGTTCGCGCGGACTACGATCTCGTCATCGCCTCGCAGCCCTATCGCGCCCGCGCCTCTGCCCGGTTCAAGGCGCAGAAGGTGATCGCGCCGCTGGCGCTGGGTCTGGCGCCGGGCGGGCGGCTGATCGGCATCCATTCGGCCGGCAAGGATCCGGGCATGGAGATCGTCAACAAGATCTGGCCGGACGAGCAGCCCTTCGCCACCACGCGCCACGACATCCTCAAGGAGACGCGCGCGGCGATGGGCCCCAAGGCGCGGCACTACAATTTCAACGCCTATTCCGACGAACGCTCCTTTTTCGATTACGCCATGTACACGCTGCCCAACGAGATCGACGCCGAAGCGACCTCGATCGGCACCTCGACGCTCTTCGCCGCCTGGAACGATGCCGCCTATGTGGCGCAGATCGAGGATGAGAGGCTGGCCCGCGCGATGGGCGACACCGCCTATCTCGATGCCACCAAGGACGTGTTGCGCGCGCATAACGGGCTGTGGTTCCGCGACGAATCCTACGTCATCTCGCGCAAGCGCGAACACTGACAGCTCTGGTTGAAGCCACAAGCCGCGGCGATATCTGCCGCGCGGCTTCCCTTAGGGTGCAATGCAGTTTCGCTGCACGCGCGGGCAGGGCTTGCGCAAGGCCCCCGCAAGCCGGTTGACTGTCGCTCCCAAGAGTTCGCGGGAGCCTAAGCCCCCGTCTGTGAACGCCAGGATCTGCCCATGCCCGACCGCACCAACATCGCCGCCGGACCGCTCACTGTGCGCGAGGCCTGTTTCCGCCTCTTCCGGGCCTTCGGCATGACCACCGTGTTCGGCAATCCGGGCTCGACCGAGCTGCCCATGTTCCGCGATTTCCCGGATGATTTCCGCTATGTGCTGGGGCTTCAGGAATTGGTCGTGATCGGCATGGCCGATGGCTATGCGCAGGCGCGGCGCAATGCGGCGCTGATCAATCTGCATTCGGCGGCCGGCGTCGGCCATGGGCTCGGCAATCTCTTCACGGCCTTCCGCAACCAGACGCCGCTGGTGATCACGGCCGGCCAGCAGGCGCGCTCGATCCTGCCTTACGAGCCCTTCCTGTTCGCGCAGGACGCGACGGAATTTCCCGAAGCCTTATGTCAAATGGGCCTGCGAGCCCGCGCGCGCCGAAGATGTTCCGGCCGCACTGGCGCGCGCCTATTACATGGCGATGCAGGCGCCGCAGGGCCCGACCTTCGTTTCGGTTCCGGTCGATGACTGGGACCGGCTGTGCGATCCCGTCGAGCCGCGCATTGTCAGCCGCACCGTCGTCGGCGATCCGGTGTTGCTGGCGGATGCGGCGGCGCAGCTCAACGGGGCCGCGCGTCCGGTCATTGTGGCGGGCGCAGGCGTCGCGCGCGATGGCGCCTGGGCCGATCTTATTGCGCTGGCCGAAAAACATCAGGCGCCCGTCTGGGTCAGCCCGCTTTCGGCGCGCAATGCCTTTCCGGAGAATCATCGCCTGTTCGCCGGATTCCTGCCGGCCTCGCGCGAGACAATTTCGGCGGCGCTTGCGGGCCACGATATGATCGCCGTGTTCGGTGCGCCGGTCTTCACCTATCACATCGAAAGCGGCGGGACCTTCATTCCCGAAGGCGCGCGGCTTGTGCAGATTGTCGATGATCCGTCCATGGCGGCGCGCAGCCCGGTGGGCCTGTCCATCGTCAGCGATCTGCGCGCCGGCATTCGCACGCTGCTCGAAGCCTCTGCGCCTGCCAGCCGCAACGCGCCGCCCGCCATCGACGCGCCCGCCCCGTCTCTCCGGCGATCGTCTCGACGACAATTATCTGATGCAGCAGATCGCGGCGCTCAAACCCGCCGGCACGATCATCGTCGAAGAGGCGCCGAGCAGCCGCACGCCGATGCATGATTATCTGCCGATCACCGAAGAGGACGGCTTCTACACCTGCGCCAGCGGCGGCCTCGGCCATGGCTTGCCGGCGTCGGTCGGCGTGGCGCTGGGGCGGCCGGGCGAACGCGTGATCGCGCTTCTGGGTGATGGCTCGTCCATGTATTCCATTCAGGGCCTGTGGTCGGCGGCGCAGCTCAAACTTCCGATCACCTTCATCATCGTCAACAACGGCGCCTACAAGGCGCTCGACAGCTTTGTCGAAACCTTCAACATGAAGGCGCCGGTGGGCACGAAACTGCCCGAGATCGATTTCTGCGGTCTTGCCCAGTCCATGGGTGTGCGCGCCACGCGTGTTGAAGGCAGCCAGGCGCTTGATCCCGCATTATCGGACGCCTTCGCTGCGGACGGCCCGGTGCTCGTTGAAGTGATGACCCAATAACAGAGGAAACGGATATGGCAGAGCAGGGCAGCGGACGGCTCGCGAACAAGGTGTGTGTCATCACTGGCGGCGCCGGCAGCATCGGGCGCGCCACGGCGGCGCGCTTCCTCGCCGAAGGCGCAAAGGTGATGCTGGTCGATCTTCGCGAAGCGGATTTGCGCAAGGCGGCCGACGAACTCGGATCGCCCGATATCGCGACCATGCCGGGCGATGTCGGCAAGGCCGCCGATGTTCAGGCCTATATCGCCGCCACGGTGAAACGCTGGGGCAAGATCGATGTGCTGTTCAGCAATGCCGGCAATCTCGGCGCCATCGCCCCCATCGCCGACTATCCCGAAGACGCCTTCGACGATGTGCTGCGCGTCCATGTCAAGGGCGCGTTCCTGGCCTGCAAATACGGCCTGCCGCAGATGAACGATGGCGGCAGCATCGTCATTACGTCGTCCGTTGTGGGGCTGCAGGGCAATCCCGGGACCTTATGGCTACATCACCGCCAAACATGCGCAGGTCGGACTGATGCGCAGCGTCGCCAAGGAAGCCGCGCCGCGCCGCATCCGCGTCAACACAATCCATCCCGGCCCGACCGACAACGCTTTTCAGGCGCGCGTCGAAGACCATCTGACCAAGATCGTGGGCCGCAACGCCACCGAAATGCTCGACGAGATGATCCCGCTCGGCCGCCATGCCGCGCCCGATGAGATCGCCAAGGCCGTGCTCTTCCTGGCGTCGGACGACAGCAGCTTCACCACCGGCTCCACACTGGTGGCCGATGGCGGAATGACGGCGTAAGGCGTCTTACTTTTTCAGAAGATCGGCGATGATCGTCTTCAGCGCCGGCGCGATGTCGGGCCGCGACAGGCCGATCGCGACATTGGCCTGCAGGAAGCCTTCCTTGCTGCCGCAATCATAGCGCGTGCAATCGGTCTTCACGCCGTGGAAGGGCAAGCGGCCGATCAGCTTGGCCATGGCATCGGTGAGCTGGATTTCGCCGCCCGCGCCGGTTTCCTGCCGGTCGAGTTCGCCTGAAGATTTCCGGCTGCAGGATATAGCGGCCGATGACGGTCAGCCGCGACGGCGCGTCTTCGGCCTTCGGCTTCTCGACCACGCCCTTGACCTCGGTGGCGTTGCCCTTGGTCTCGCCGGGATCGATCACGCCATAGCGGTGGACCTCTTCCAGCGGCTTTTCCTCGGCCGCCACGATCACGCCGCCGCCGACGCGGTTATAGGCCTCGATCATCTGCGCCAGCGCGCCGGGCTCGCCGACCATCAGATCGTCGGGCAGCAGCACGGCAAAGGGCTCGTCGCCGACGAGATGGCGCGCGCACCACACCGCATGGCCGAGGCCCAGCGGCCGTCTGCTGGCGCGTGAAGCTGACCGAGCCGGTGACCGGAAGATCTTCCAGCAGGCTGTTCAGCGCCTCGGTCTTGCCGCGCTCCCTGAGCAGCGCTTCCAGCTCATAGGCGTGGTCGAAATGGTCTTCGATGATGTGCTTGCCGCGGCCGGTGACGAAGATGAACTGCTCGATCCCGGCTTCCATCGGCCTCTTCGACGGCATATTGCACGACCGGCTTGTCCACGACCGTCAGCATCTCCTTGGGCACGGCCTTGGAGGCGGGCAGGAAGCGGGTGCCCATGCCGGCGACAGGCAGGACGGCTTTGCGGACAGGCTTGGGTGACGGCATGGGAGACTCGATTGGCTGGCTTCGTCGGATGCGGACACGTCCTACATAGCGGCTCGAACCGGGCCGTCCATGGCCGGCGTGACCCCAAAATTTTCCGTAAGATATTGACATTTCTCAAAAATTCACGGATCGCGGCGCCGTCCCCGAACATGGCTAATGCTCTGCCGCGCGTTGAACCAGTTGTTAACGACGTTCGGGGAAACTGGCGCTGATCTGGAAGGGGACTCATACCCGTCATGAGCATGCCCGCCGTCGCGCTGGCCCGCGCGCCTGAAGCATCCGCTGCCGAACCGTTTGTCGAGGCCTCGCCATTCCGCGATTTCTCGCAGCCCTGGCTCGATCTCAACGACAAGTCCGTGCTCGTCACCGGCGGCACCGGCTCCTTCGGCAAGCATTTCGTCAAGCAGGTGATCGCGAACTACAAGCCGCGCCGCGTCATCATCTTCAGCCGCGACGAGCTCAAGCAGTCCGAGATGGCGCAGGACTTCCCGCAGAGCCAATATCCCTTCATGCGCTATTTCATCGGCGATGTGCGCGATCGCGACCGCCTCGATCTGGCGCTGCGCGATGTCGATTATGTGGTCCATGCCGCGGCGATGAAGCAGGTGCCGACCGCCGAATACAATCCCTTCGAATGCATCCGCACCAATGTCTACGGCGCCGAGAACCTCGTCTATGCCGCGCTGCGCCGCGACGTGAAGAAGGTGATCGCGCTGTCGACCGACAAGGCCGCCAATCCGGTCAATCTCTATGGCGCCTCCAAGCTGGCCTCCGACAAGATTTTCGTCGCCGCCAACAATCTCTCCGGCGCCGACGGCACCAAATTCTCGGTCGTGCGCTATGGCAATGTGTTCGGCTCGCGCGGCTCGGTCGTGCCCTTCTTCAAGAAGCTGATCGCCGAGGGCGCGGAAAGCCTGCCGATCACCGATGCGCGCATGACGCGCTTCTGGATCACGCTGAACCAGGGCGTCAATTTCGTGCTCTCCAGCATGGAGATGACGCGCGGCGGCGAGATCTTCGTGCCCAAGATCCCGTCCACCACCATCACCGATCTGGCGCGCCTGGTCAGCCCCAAGCTTGGCCCAGCACATTGTCGGCATCCGTCCCGGCGAGAAGCTGCACGAGACCATGATCCCGGCCGACGATGCGCATTGCACCGTCGAACTCGACGATCGCTATGTGATCCTGGCCAGTTTCGCCATCGCCTCGCGCGAAGCCTATCTGCATTGCGGCGCCCGGCCGGTGGCAGAAGGTTTCTCCTATTCGAGCGACGCCAATCCGGAACAGCTCGATGCCCGCGGACTGCAGACCCTGCTCGAGCTCGCCTATGCCTGACAAGGCCGCGACCGGAAGACGCCCTGCGCTTTCTTCCCTATGGCCGCCAGGAGATCGGCGATGCCGATATCAAGGCCGTGGTCGAGGCCCTGTGCTCCGACTATCTGACCACCGGCCCGCGCGTCGCCCAGTTCGAAAACGCCTTTGCCGAGTATTGCGGCGCGGCGCGACGGCGTCGCCGTCAACAGCGGCACCGCCGCGCTTCATGCCGCCATGCGCGCGCTCGGCGTCGGTCCGGGCGACGAGGTCATCGTTCCCGCCATCACCTTTGCGGCCAGCGCCAATGCGGCCGTCTATGAAGGCGCCACGCCGGTCTTCGCCGATGTCGAGCCCGACACGCTGCTGATCGATCCGGCCAGCGTCGCCGCCCGCATCACCGATCGCACCAAGGCCATCGTCGCCGTCGATTATGCCGGCCAACCCGCCGATTACGATGCGCTCAAAGCCATCGCCGCGCCGCGCGGCATCAAGATCGTCGCCGATGCCTGCCATGCGCCGGGCGCGACCTATAAGGGCGCCAAGGCCGGCACGCTGGCCGATATCTCCTGCTTCTCCTTTCATCCGGTCAAGCATCTGACGACCTGCGAAGGCGGCATGTCCGTGACGGATGACGCCGCTCCGCGCCGCCCATATGCGCCGCTTCCGCAATCACGGCATCGACAGCGATCATGCCAAGCGCGAAGCAGTCCGGCACCTTCGCCTATGACATGGTCGAGCTCGGCTACAATTATCGCCTGCCGGATGTGCAATGCGCGCTCGGCCTGGCCCAGCTTGCCCGCCTGCCGGATTGGCTGGCCGCGCGCCGCCGCGTCGCCGCGCTGTATGACGATGCCTTCGCAGCCGTGCCGCATGCCACGCCGCTGGCGGTGCGCGAGGGCCGCGAGCACGCCTATCATCTCTATGTCGTGCGGCTCGCGCCGGCAGATCGATCGCGACCGCGGCCTTCGCGCGCCTGCGCGGGCAGGGGATCGGCGCCAATGTGCATTACGCGCCGGTGCATCTGATGGGCTTCTATCGCGACGCGCGGCTATGGCCCCGGCCTCGCGCCCGTGGCCGAAGAGGCCGCCGCGCCACATCCTGACCCTGCCGATGTTCCCGGCCATGACCAAGGCCGATGTCGCCCGCGTGGTCGAGGCCGTCGCCGCGCTGGCCTGAGCCTCGATTTGCCCCCAGTTTTTGCGCTGATCTCCCCGGCTTTTCCGCCTTGCCGGGCGCTGCCGCCATCCGCGACTCGGCCCACAATGGCCGCGATGCGACACAAGCATGCCATTGCCGCCGTCTGGACTGCCGCGCTTCTTCTCAGCGCTGCGGCCATTGCCGAGCCCGGCTCCGCGATCCATCTGACCCGGCCGGCCGCCAGCGCGGCCGAGGCGGTTGAGGCCGTGGCTGCGGCGCTGCGCGCGCGGCGATCCGGCCGATGCGGTGCGGATGGCGGGTCTGGCCCTCGACCGCGACGATCTGAGCCATGCCGAGCGCACCCATGATTCTGCTCAATCGCGGGCTGGCGCGTGAGCAGCTGGGCATCCGCACCGGCGCAGCCGCCGATTTCACCCAGGCGCTCAAGGATCGCGCGCTGTCGGACGAGACCCGCGCCCGCGCCCTGTTCGATCGTGGCATCGTGCTGGACGAGCTGGGCCATACCGACCAGGCCATTGCCGATTACAGCGCGGCCCTCAAGCTGGTGCCGGCCTTTCCGGCCGCGCTCAACAATCGCGCCAATGCCTAGCGCCGCCTCGGCCATTACGCGGCGGCGCGGCGCGATTACGAAGCCTCGCTCGCCAGCGGCAACACCCAGCCGCAATATTCCAATTACGGTCTCGGCCAGATCGCCGAGGCGCAAGGCAATCCGCTTGCCGCGCGCGACTATTTCCGCGAGGCGCTGGCCGCCGCGCCCGGTTACACGCTGGCGCAGCAGCGGCTGGCCGCGCTGAACATGAGCTGGACGCCGGCCGCCTTCGTGCTGCATCCGCCCAAGCTGGCACCCAAGCCGGCACCCAAACCCGCGGCCGTAACCCGCGTCAGCTACACGCCGGATGCCGGACATTCCGTCGCTGCGTCCGGCGATCCTTGGCGCGTCCGCGCCATCATGTGCACGGCCCGGGTGCAGCTGGGCGCCTATCGTGCCGAAGGCGATGCCGCCGATGGCTGGAACCATCTGACCGGCAAGGCGGGCGGGCTGCTGGGCGGGCTGACGCCGCAGATCGTTTCCGTCGATCTTCCCGGCCGCGGCCGCTTCTGGCGCCTGCGCGCGGGGCCGATGGGCCGCCGCGATGCACATGCGCTGTGCGCGCAGCTCAAGGCGCGCGGCCTTGCCTGCATGCCGGTCAGAGGCTGAACCGCCTGCCGTAGCGTCACCGCGCGCCTTTGATTGTCAGCCGCGATCAAAGCTGGTTTCCTCGCCCGATCACGAAATTTCGCGAGGGCAGGACACGTCATGACGGGCATCACATCCTTCGGCGCCTATATTCCGCGGCTGCGCCTGCAGCGTCAGGCGATCGGTGAGGCCAATGCCTGGTTCGCACCGGGCAATGCGCGCGCCAAGGGCGAGCGCGCCATGGCCAATTGGGACGAGGATTCCGTCACCATGGCGGTGGAAGCCGGGCGCGACTGCCTGCCGGCCGCCGACGCCATCGCCGATCGCGCCTTTGTCGATGCGATCTATTTCGCCTCGACCTCCATGCCCTTCGCCGACCGGCAGAATGGCGGCATCGCCGCGCGCGCGCTCAGCCTGTCCGAAAACATTTCGTCCTTCGATCTTACCGCCTCGCAGCGCGCCGGCACCTCGGCGTTGATTGCCGGGCTCGATGCGGTGGCCGGGGGCCGCGCCAAGGCGCCGCTGGTGCTGGCCGGCGAGAAGCGCAAGGCGCGCGCGGCCAGCGCACAGGAACTGGCCTTCGGCGATGCCGCCGCCGCCCTCACCCTCGGCACGCGAAAATGTGATCGCCAAATTTCTCGGCAGCCATTCGCTGACCGTCGATTTCATCGATCACTTCCGCGGCGAGGGCGAAGAGTTCGACTACAATTGGGAAGAGCGCTGGATCCGCGACGAGGGCTACACCAAGCTCGTGCCGCAAGCGGTCACGGCGTTGCTCGAAAAGACCGGTGTGAAGGCGGCCGACATCGCCCATTTCATCATGCCGTGCCCCTTCGCCAAGTTCGATGCCGACCCTCGCCAAGCGTTGCGGCATCGCGCCTGAAGCGGTGCGCGACAATCTCGCCGCCACGGTCGGCGATTGTGGCTCGGCGCGCCCGCTTTTGATGCTGGTTCACGCGCTCCAGCATGCGGGGCCCGGCGAGAAGATCCTGGTCGTGCAATTCGGCAATGGCGTCGATGCGCTGCTGTTCGAAACCACGGACGCCCTGTCCGGCTTCTCGCGTGGCGGCGTCACCGCGGCGCTCGACCGCCGCAGGCCCGAAACCAACTACATGAAGTTCCTGGCCTTCAACGGTCTCGTCGAAATCGAAAAGGGCATGCGCGCCGAAATCGACAAGAAGACTGCGCTCACCGTCGTCTATCGCAAGTCGGACATGCTGACGGGCTTGGTCGGCGGCAAGTGCCGGCAATGCGGCACGGCGCAATTTCCGCGCACACGCATCTGCGTCAATCCCAATTGCAAGGCCGTGGACAGCCAGGACCCCTACAGTTTTGCCGAGCAGGAAGGCACGGTCCTCAGCTGGTCGGCCGACTTCCTCACCTATTCCATGTCGCCGCCCAACCATTACGGCATGATCACCTTTGCCGATGGCGGGCGCTTCATGGCCGACATCACCGATGTGGAGCAGGGTCAGGTCGATTCCGGCACCAAGGTGAAGATGGTCTTCCGCATCAAGGATTTCGATTCCAAACGCGGCTTCGTGCGCTATTTCTGGAAGGCCGTGCCGGTCTGATCGTAGCCCGCTATCGGGGCGGCGCGGCTTCAGGTAAGCTCACGCGCTGTCGTCCGGGGCCTTCATGTTTCTCATCCGCCGCATCGCCGATGGCTTCACGCCGGCCAACGCCAGGGCCCTTGGCGAGGTCGAGCAGATTCTCGCCGCACAGTTTTCCGACGCCCGCAAGGACGACATCACCGGCCTTGCCGACAAGCTGGCCCGTCCCGGCAAGCGCGGCATGGCGCCCATCGTGCTGGTGGCAGAGGATGCAGTCCGAGCGCTTGCGCGGCTGCATTCTCGCCTATCGTTTCGTCACCCCGTCCTTCCTGTTTCTCGATTATCTGGCCACGCCACCCGGCCGCGGCGGCGGCGGGGTGGGCGGCGCGCTTTATCAACGCCTGCGCGAGATCGCGGCGGGCCTGAAGATCGGCCTGTTCTTCGAGGTGCTGCCGGCCGATCCGTCGCTGTGCCACCTGGGCCCGGAGGTGATGGCCGAGAACAGGAAGCGGCTCGCCTTCTATGCCCGCTTTGGCGCCTATCCGATCGCCGGCACGGCCTATGAAACCCCGCTCAGCGACAAGGATGATTGCTCCGCCCCATCTGATGTTCGACGGCTGCGGCGTGCGCGATACGCTGGGCCGGGACGAAGCGCGCGCCGTGGTTCGCGCCATTCTCGAACGCAAATACGGCAATCTCTGTCCGCCCGAATACAATGAAAAGGTGCTGGCTTCGATCACGGACGATCCGGTCAGGCTTGCGCGTCCGCCAAAAGCGCGGCCCCCAAGTGCCGACGAACCATCGCGCGCTTTCCATCGTCGTCAATGAAGGCCATGCGATCTTCCATGTGCGCGAGCGCGGCTATGTCGAAGCGCCGGTGCGCATCGCCTCGATCCTCGAAGGGCTCAAGCCCGCCGTGCCGCTGGCCCCGGTTCCGGTCAAACATTTCCCGGAGCACCACGTCACGGCCGTGCATGATCGCGCGCTGGTGGATTTCATCCGCCGCTGTTCGGCCTCGATGCCGCCGGGCAAGAGCACCTATCCTTACGTCTTTCCCATCCGCAACCGCGAAAAGCCGCCCAAGGATATTGCGCTGCTCGCGGGCTATTTCTGCATCGACACCTTCACGCCTATCAACGCCAATTGCTGGCCGGCCGCGCGGGGCGCCGCCGATTGCGCGTTGA
The DNA here is from genome assembly GCA_963822185.1 of uncultured Pseudomonadota bacterium. Taxonomy (GTDB): domain Bacteria; phylum Pseudomonadota; class Alphaproteobacteria; order Micropepsales; family Micropepsaceae; genus Rhizomicrobium. Next base: position 817,104 of record CAWGGT010000001.1, on the reverse strand, counting down.
CGGCGGCGCAGCTTTGCCTCGAAGACCGGCGCTTCAGCTATGCGCTGGTCCGCCCGCCGGGCCATCATGCCGAACGGCGCGCCTTTGGCGGCTTCTGCTATCTCAACAATGCGGCCATCGCCGCGCATTATCTCTCGCGCTATGGCCGCGTCGCCGTGCTCGATGTCGATTACCACCACGGCAACGGCACGCAGGACATCTTCTATGCGCGCGACGATGTGCTGACCGTTTCGATCCACGGCCATCCCAGCTTTGCCTATCCCTATTTCGCCGGCTTTGCCGGTGAGACGGGCGAGGGCAGGGGGCAAGGCTTCAACCTCAACCTGCCGCTGGCCGAACAGGCGACGGTCGAAGAGGTCTTCAAGGCGCTGAAGACGGCCGAAGCGCGCATCGCCCGCTTCGCCCCGCATTATCTGGTGGTGGCGCTGGGCTTCGACACGGCCGCGGCCGATCCCACCGGCTCGTGGAAATTGCGCCCGGCCGATTTCACGACGCTCGGCAGCCGCATCGCGGAACTCGGCCTGCCGACGGCTTTCATCCAGGAAGGCGGCTACCGCACCAAGACGCTGGGCCGCAACGCTGCGGCCTTTTTCTCAGGCGTTCTGGGCGACGCGCCCGCACCTTCCGTTCCGTCAGCTTTACAGAGCGGTGCACCGGCGATTAGATGACGCCAATCGCCATTCGCTTTTGAAACCGGGAGGCCGCCATGGCATCGGGCATCAAGGACAAGGTCGCAATCATCGGCATGGGCTGCTCGAAATTCGGCGAGCGCTGGGACATGGGCGCCGAAGAGCTCATGGTCGAAGCCTATCTCGAAGCGCTGCAGGACGCAGGCGTCGACACCAGTCAGATCCAGGCCGCCTGGTTCTCCACCGCGATGGACGAGGTCAATGTCGGCAAGGGCGGCACGCCGCTGTCGGTGGCGCTGCGCCTTCCCAACATTCCCGTCACCCATGTCGAGAATTTCTGCGCCTCCGGATCGGAAGCCTTCCGCGGCGCGGTCTATGCCGTGGCCGCCGGCGCTTGCGATATCGCGCTGGCGCTCGGCGTCGAGAAGCTGAAGGACACCGGCTATGGCGGCCTGCCGCAGCGCGAGCAGGGCACGCTCAACCCGCTGTGGAATGCGAACGGTTCGGCGCCCGGCAATTTCGCGCAGCTCGCCATCGCGCCTATCGCAGCCAAGCATGGCGTCTCGAAAGAGGATCTCAAGCGCGCCATCGCCCATGTCTCGGTCAAGAGCCATGAGAACGGCACCAAAAATCCGAAGGCGCATCTGCGCAAGGCGATCACCGAAGAGATGTGCCTCAACGCGCCGATGATCGCCGAGCCGCTTGGGCCTGTTCGATTGCTGCGGTGTGTCGGATGGCGCGGCCTGCGCCATCGTCACCACGCCGGAGATCGCCAGATCGCTCGGCAAGCATGACCTCATCACCGTCAAGGCGCTGCAGCTCGCGCTGTCGAACGGGCTCGAAAGCCAGCACAACAGCTGGGACGGCTCCTATTTCCACACCGCCCGCATCGCCTCCAAGCGCGCTTATGAAGAAGCCGGCATCAAGAACCCGCGCGAGGAAGTCTCGATGATGGAGGTGCATGACTGCTTCTCGATCACCGAACTCGTCACCATGGAAGATCTCTACATCTCCAGGGAAGGCGAAGCGGTGAAGGATGTGATGAACGGCTTCTACGATGCCGAGCGGCCCGGTGCCGTGCCAGATCGATGGCGGCCTCAAATGCTTCGGCCATCCCATCGGCGCCTCCGGCCTGCGCATGCTTTATGAGATGTATCTGCAATTGCAGGGCCGCGCCGGCGAGCGCCAGCTCAAGAATCCCGAAGATCGGCCTCACCCACAATCTCGGCGGCGCGCCGATGATGAATGTGTGTTCCGTGGCGATCATCGGGGCCGAGGGCGCGTAAAAAATCCGGCGCCCCCCTTGAAGCGTGACGCTGCAACACTATCTATCCCTTATCTCCGAAACTGCGCGTGAACGAGCGCCGCCCCACCGGGCGGCGTTTTCGTATGCGCGTCAATCGCTTGCGGGTTCGGGGAGAATTTTTTTCAATTTTTTTCGGAAGCCCCCTCGATTGCCGCGCCGGCGCGGTCGCATTTCGCGATTGGAACGGCGCAAGCCCCCATACTGCGCGCTAGAATGGCCGGGACCGGCGGAATAGCGCCCTGAGGAAACGTCATGAGCAGCATCGATTTCGACAATGACATCCGCGTGGTCGACACGCTGATCAATTATCTGGAACCGGACGGGCCGGCCGTGAACCGCCGTTTCGTCTCGGCCGGGGTCGAGGCGAACACGGGCACCTACGCCCCCTATCCGGTCAAGGTGCGCGACGCCCGCCCGATCAAGGATCGCTTCACGCTCGACCGCCACGGTTTCGTCCTGCTGCCGCACAAAAGCGCCATCTCTGACTTCATGAACAAGGACGAGGTCGACCGGATCTATCCTGATGAAGCCGCCGAAGCCATCAAGGCCGCGACCGGTGCCGATTTCGTTGCGCCCATGGGCTGGATGGTGCGCACCTCGGGCGATCTCACGAAATATCGCACGCCCGTCAAAGGCTACACCCATAAGGGCGGTGTGCAGCCGCCGGCGGGCGAGGCCCATATCGACACCTCGCCCCAGCGCGCCGACATGAATGCCCGCGCGGTCTATGAACGCTTTCGCCCCAACGGCCCCGGCTATCGCCGCTTCATCTATTCGAGCTTCTGGCGCACCTTTTCAGAGCCGCCGCAGGACTGGCCGCTGGCCGTCTGCGAACATGGCAGCGTGCGCGACGATGAAGGCGTCGAGAATGTGCTGATGGTGGTCGACCGGATTCCGGAAGGCGACGCGCTGCTGGCGCCCGTTCCGGGCGAGGAGAAGCTGCCCGCCGCCGCGATCTTCCATCACAACCCGGCGCATCGCTGGTGGTATTTCTCGGGCATGACGCGCGACGAAGCGCTGCTGCTCAAATTCCACGATTCGGATCACTCGGTCGCCTGGCGCACGCCGCACACGGCGTTTCAGGATACGAGTTTCCCCAACCCCAACATTCGCTACAGCATCGAAGTGCGCAGCGTGGCGTTCTTCGAATAAGCGGAGGCCTATTCCGTGCGCAGATTTGTGCTGTCCGCCTCGAACTGTGGCTCGATGCGGCGGCGCAGGGCGCGCATCCGGCGCGCCTCGGGCCCGCCATTGACGAGATCGATGCCGCGCAGGAGAAGCCAGATCGGCACAACCGTCACCACCTCGGCGATAACCGTCCAAAACGCCAGCGCGTTGTCCAGCCGTCCATACGCCACGAATTCGACCGACAGGAAGGTGAGGATCCAGCCGGAAACGCACAGCGCGGCGACGATGAACGCGGCCACAAGCGCCACTTTCTCCGGCCAGGCCAGCTCAATGGGGAAACGCGGGACACGCTTCGCGCCTGTCGTGTGATTGGCCGAAGGGCGACTTTCGGATCGGGTGCGGCGTCTTTGGCGCTCCAGCCATGCGCCGATTTGCACGGGCTGGTACAGCGGCTGGATTTCTCCCCGGCCAATTTCATTGCTTGCGGCGACTGCACGCGACATCACGCTGACCAATCGAATTCGGCATCCGAACGTCAGGGCAATGATCGCACGCGATTTGATCCTGGCCGCGGACGCCGGAAAGAAGCTTCGGCGCATAACCGCGGACCGGGTTGATGCAGGTCAACGATACGTAGTTGCACGCATGCACACGCACGTCCCGCAAATGCGGGATCGCGACGCGCGCGCCGAAAAAGTTCCGTCAGTAAATCACCACCGAACGGATGCTTTCGCCGGCATGCATCAGGTCGAAGGCCTTGTTGATGTCGTCCAGCGGCATGGTGTGCGTGATCAGATCGTCGATATTGATTTTCTTGTCCATGTACCAATCGACGATGCGGGGCACATCGGTGCGCCCGCGCGCGCCGCCGAAGGCGGTGCCCTTCCACACGCGCCCTGTCACCAGCTGGAACGGCCGCGTGGCGATTTCCTGCCCAGCGCCGGCAACGCCGATGATGATCGACTGGCCCCAGCCGCGATGGCAGCATTCCAGCGCCTGACGCATCACATTCACATTGCCGATGCATTCGAAGGAATAATCCGCGCCGCCATCGGTCAGCTCCACGAGATGCGCGACCAGATCGCCCTTCACCTCTTTCGGATTGACGAAATGGGTCATGCCGAACTTGCGCGCCATGGCCTCCCGGCCGGGATTCAGATCGACGCCGATGATCTTGTTGGCGCCCACCATCTTGGCGCCCTGGATCACATTGAGGCCGATACCGCCCAGCCCGAACACCACCACATTGGCGCCGGCTTCGACCTTGGCGGTGAAGATCACCGCCCCGAGGCCCGTCGTCACGCCGCAGCCGATATAGCAGACCTTGTCGAAGGGCGCGTCGGGCCGGATCTTGGCCAGCGCGATCTCCGGCATCACCGTGTGGTTCGCGAAGGTGGAGCAGCCCATGTAATGGAACACCGGCTTGCCGTTCAGCGAGAAGCGCGATGTGCCGTCCGGCATCACGCCCTTGCCCTGCGTGGCGCGGATCGAGGTGCACAGATTGGTCTTGTGGCTCGTGCAGCTTTTGCACTCGCGGCATTCCGGCGTGTAGAGCGGGATCACATGGTCGCCCGGCTTGAGCGATTTCACGCCCGGGCCCACTTCCAGCACCACGCCCGCGCCCTCATGGCCGAGGATCGAGGGGAACAGGCCCTCCGGGTCGCCGCCCGAGCGTGTGAATTCGTCGGTGTGGCAGACGCCGGTCGCCTTGATCTCGACCAGAACCTCGCCTTCCTTGGGCCCGTCCAGGTCCACCATTTCGATCTCGAGCGGTTTGCCGGCTTCGAAGGCCACGGCGGCGCGGGTTTTCATAGGCCAGAATCTCCCTTTGCGAGCTGCCTGTTCCCTAGCCCGCCCCCGGTATGGGGTGCAATCGCAAAAGGGCCGCAGCCGTCTCTGTTCGTTTCTTGCGTGCGGCCGCTGGCCCGCCGCTCGCGGGCCTGTGACAACACCCTTCGGTCATAATCTCTATGATACAATGCCTTAGGGTTGGCTGGCGGGCGATTTCCGCGCCGGGCCGCCCGCGTGTGGGATGTGATGATCGAAGTATCCGATCTGGCTTATGAGTATCCGTCCCGGCGGGCGCTGGATGGCGTCTCGCTCCGGGTCGCGCCGCAGACCATCACGGCGCTGGTCGGCCCCAATGGCGCGGGCAAGACCACGCTGCTGCGCTGCCTCGCCGCGCTGGAGCCCCCCTATGCGGGCACGGTCACGATCGACGGGCTCGACACCACCGCCGCCCCGCGCGAGATCCATGCCCGGCTCGGCTATCTGCCGGATTTCTACGGCCTCTACGATGCGCTGTCGGTGCGCCGCTGCCTGACCTATGCGGGCTGGAGCCATGGCATCGCGCCGGCGCTGACCGCCGCGGCGGTCGAGACGGCGGCCCGCCGCGTCGGCCTGCTCGACCGGCTGGAAACCCCGGCCGGCGAACTCAGCCGCGGCCTGCGCCAGCGCCTCGCCATCGGTCAGGCCATCGTCCACGAACCCAAGGTGCTGCTGCTCGACGAGCCGGCCGCCGGCCTCGATCCGCAGGCGCGCCGCGATCTGTCCACGCTGCTGCTGGCGCTCAAGGATGAGGGCATGACGCTGGTGGTCTCCAGCCACATCCTCTCGGAGCTCGAGGATTACTGCTCCGAGATGATCATCATCGAGGCCGGCCGCATCGTCGGCGGCAAGGCGATCAAGGTGAAGGATGTCGAGCGCCCGCGCTACATGCTCGAACTGGCGACCGCGCGCAGCGATCTTGCCGATTTCCTCAAGGGCGCCGGCATCGACGTGATCGAGGCCGGCGAACAGCACGCGCTCTTCGCCTTCACCCACAATCTCTCGGCCCGCGCCAAGCTGGTGCGCGATCTGGTCGGCGCCGGCTTCGATGTCGTCACCTTCGCCGCCGCCACCAAGGCGCTGGAAGAGTCCTATTTCGCGCAGGTGGGCAAGCGCGCATGAACCCGGAATTCCGCCGCAACCTCTGGCTCGAACTGACGCCGCGCCGCATGGCGACGGCGGCGATCCTTCTGGCGCTCGCCTTCTTTGCGGCGGCGCTGTCGGGCGGCAGTGCCTGGCGGCCGGCATCGGTCGCCAGCTTCATCTATTACGTCATCGTCGTGCTGTGGGGTTCGCGCAATGCCGCGCTCAGCGTCGTCGGCGAAATCCGCGACCGCACCTGGGATGCGCAGCGCCTGTCTTCGCTCAGCGCCGCCGAGATGACATGGGGCAAGCTGTTCGGCTCCACCATCTACAACTGGTATGCCGGCGGCATCTGCCTCGTGCTCATGCTGGCGCAGCAGGTGGTGCAGGCGGGCATCGTCACCGCGCTGATCGACCTCGTCTATTTCCTCGAGATCGGCGTCATCGCCCAGGCCGCGGCGCTTCTGGCCAGCCTCATCGCCGTGCGGCGCCGCCAGCCCCATTGCCGGGCGGAGATCTTCCTCTATCAGCTTGCCGGCATTCTGGCCGCGATCGCGGTCTTCTGCGTCTGGGCGACGGCCGATCCCGGCCGGCTCGCTGCTGATCGGCAAGGCGCCGGCGCTCTTCATCGTCTGGTGGGGCCATGGCTTCGATGCGCGCCCCTTCCTGCTGGTGTCGCTGGCGCTGTTCACGGGCTGGATTCTCACCGGCTGCTATCGCGAGATGCGCCGCGAACTGAAGATGGAGAACGGCCCGCTATGTCTGGCTCGGCTTCCTGGTCTTCATCGGCATCTATGCCGCCGGTTTCGACAGCTGGTTGTCTCAGCTCGCCGGACACGGCCGGTTGGGATGCGGTGGCGCTGCGCCTCGGCCTGGCCGCCAGCACCTTTGCCACGCTGACCTATATCATGGTGTTGCTGGAGCCCAAGGACCGCGTGCATTTCCGCTGGCTCGGCACACAGCTCGCCGCTGGCCGTCTCGGCCGCGTGCTCTGGGGCCTGCAGGGCTTCATGATGAGCTATGCCGCGCTGGTGCTGCGTCACCGCCGTGCTGATCTGGTGGCGCTGGGCGCATGGCGGCGGCGCTGGGCGAGGCCGCCCTGATCGGCGCGGGACTCGGCTTCGTCACCCGCGACGTGGCGTTGTTCGTGCTTCTGCATGCGCTGCCCGGCCGCCGCCGCGGCGACTTCACGGCGCTGCTGGCGCTGTTCGCGCTCTATCTCCTGATCCCGTCGATCCTGAACGGGCTTGGGCCTCGGCGATGCGCTGGTGTTCTTCTATCCCAAGCCATCCGATCCGGTGTGGCTGGCGCCGGCCTTTGCCTGGGGCGAGGCGGCGGTTGTCGTCGCCGCTGGCCCTCGGGCCGCATCGCCCTCGGCGGAAAGCCGCAAAGCGAAGCGCTGGCGGCCTAGCGGCCCTGTTTCAGCCCCGAATAGGTCGGCTGGTCGATCGCCGACCTTGTCGCGCGTCGTCTGTTCGAGATGCTGCGGCAAGGCCGGGCGTGTCGAGACCGACCTTGCCCTCGCGGATCATGGTGCACAGCACGCGATTGAGTTCTTCGAGCGTGCCGTCGCTGCCGACGAGTTCCACCAGCCGCTTGTGTTCGGCCTCGGCGGCGGCCGGTCCGCGTTCCAGTTCGCGCAGCGACGATGCCCAGCGCATTGGCCGCGACGCGCGCATGGAAGGCCGTGTGTCCCTTCAGTTCCGGCATGGCCTTGGTTTCGAGGAACTGGCGCACCGCTTCGACCAGTTCGCGCATGGAAGGCTGGTCCATCATGGCTCAGATCTTTCCATGCAGGATGAGGTTGACGAGATCGATTTCGGTTTCCGAGGCGCGCCGCCCGATCGCCGCGCGCTCGACGGAATGATCGGCTGCGGAAGCCCTGATACATGGTCATGCACATCACGCCCCATTTGAGCGAGCCATACACGATCCAGCTTCTCACCTGTTCGAGGTCGATCTCGCCGCCGCCTGCATCCTCGATAGCCCGCGATCAGCTCTTCGAGATCGCCGAAGCCGCCGACCACCTTGTCCGCCACGCCGAAGCGCCAGGAATTGGTGCAGATCCAGCCGATGTCTTCCAGCGGATCGCCGATATGCGTCAGCTCCCAGTCGAGCACGGCCTCGAGCCCTTCGGGAGAGATGATGAGATTGCCGTTGCGGAAATCGCCATGCACCAGCGTTTGCCGGGTGGCGCCCGCAAGCCGCGGCTCCAGCCATTTGAAGGCCAGCTCGAACACGGGATGCGGATAATCATAGGCATCGTAGAGATCGCGGTAATGGCGAAGCTGCGTCGGCCCGTCCACCACCGGCAGCACGGCCTTGCAGCGGTTCGACATCGACCTTGTGGATGCGCGCCAGCGCCTCGCCGCATTGCCGCGCCAGCTTCGGCCGCACGGCGTCGAAGGTCGCGTCGCGCAGGATCTTGCGGGCGATGGTCTCGCCCTCCACGCGATCCATCACATAGCCTTCGCCGGCGCCGTCTTCGGGTTTCAGCACATAGCGCACGCGCGGCGCGGCCACGCCGGCCTCGCGGCAGGTCTCGATGACGATGGCCTCGGTCGCCAGCGGCACCGAGGCGCCCGAACCGGCCTGCCTCGGCCCGCCGCCCGGCGTGCGCCTGAGGATCAGCGGCAGCGTCGCGCCGGAGGTTACGGCATTGAGGGCCCAGGTTTCCTGGCTGGCGCCACCCGAGAGCCGGGCCGCGTCGGTGAGATATTCGAAGCCGGGCAGGGTGCCGGCCAGCGCACGCTCAAGATGGGGCAGGAAGTCTTGCGTCATGGCTCCGATCCGCTGACCGGCCCCAGTAAGCCATGTCCTCCAGCGAAGCGGAAGCGCCTTTGCGGCGCGCTCGAGGATCACGTTGCGGCAAGTTCATTACGTATGTGCGTTGATGCAGAACAATATTTCGCAATTGTCACCGCGTTAAGAAGGAACGATAGGGCATAGTTTCGGTCATTCCTTTTGCATCCCATCCTGGAAGGGGCTCTCGAACATTGAATGCGCGATGGTTGCGGGTCTTGATACTCGCGCCAAACCTGCTTGCGGCGTCGGCGGCCCACGCCGGGGATGGTCACACCGGCTGGTCGGCTACGGTCTATGGCGGACCGGCCTCCTATAGTCGCGCCTCCGATATCGTGACGGGGCACGGCCTGCTGAACGGCGCCATGTTCGGGCTGGCCGTGGACAAACGGCTCATCGATCTCGGCTCGGGTATCAGCATCGGCGCCGAAGGGCAGGTGACCGAATATGCCATCACCCACACCTATACCACCGTCGCTTTGGGCCTCGGTCTGCGCTTCGATCGCTTTCCCTGGAACAACACCAGTCTGGCGATCTATTCCGGCCCGTCCTATGCGCTGAACTCACCGGAGATCACCGACCATCAATATGGTCCAAGCTTCCGCATGGTGAAGTTCCTGAACTATATCGGTGTCGAGTTCGCGGTTGCGATCCCGGGTCATGAACGGCACTGGGATGCCGTCATGCGCATCTATCATCGCTCCGGGGCCTGGGGCGTCTATTCCGAACAATGTCGATGAAGGCAGCATGATCGGCTTCGGCATTCGCGCGAAGTTCTAACCGGTCCTGAGATAGCGCACCGCCTCGTCGCGCTCGAACAGATAGAGCAGCACGCGCAAAGCCTCGCCGCGTTCGCTGCGAAGGCTCGGATCTTTCGTCAGGATCAGCTTGGCGTCGTCGCGCGCCGTCGCCAGAATTCGCCATGGGCCGAGAGGTCGGCCATGCGGAATTCTGGCAAGCCGCTCTGGCGCACGCCGAGGAGTTCGCCAGCCCCGCGCAGCTTCAGATCCTGTTCGGCAATGACGAAGCCATCATCGGTTTCGCGCAGCGTTTTGAGCCGCGCCTTGGCGGTTTCGCCCAAAGCGCCCGTGATAGATCAGCAGGCAGGTCGATTTGGCATCGCCGCGCCCCACGCGTCCGCGCAATTGGTGAAGCTGCGCCAGGCCGAAGCGCTCGGCATGTTCGACCACCATGATCGTGGCCTCGGGCACGTCGACGCCCACCTCGATCACCGTGGTGGCGACCAGCACCTGCGTTTCGCCGGCCTTGAACGCCGCCATCGCTGCATCGCGTTCCGGGCCCTTCATCCTGCCGTGCACGAGGCCGACTTTGTCGCCCAGCATCTGGCGCAGCATGGCGGCGCGATCCTCGGCGGCGGCCAGATCGATCTTTTCGGATTCCTCGACCAGCGGGCACACCCAATAGGCGCGCGCGCCCTTGGCGATCGCGCCCTTCAGATGCTCGACCACTTCGCCCAGCCGCTCGGCCGAAAGCACACGCGTGTCCACCGGCTTGCGTCCCGGCGGCCGCCCGGTGAGCCGCGAGACATCCATATCGCCATAAGCGGTCAGCGCCAGCGTGCGCGGAATGGGCGTCGCCGTCATCACCAGCACATCGACGGGCGCATGCCCCTTGCCCTGAAGCTGCATCCGTTGATGCACGCCGAAGCGATGCTGCTCGTCGATCACCGCGAGGCCCAGATCGCGGAACGCCACATCTTCGGAGAACAGCGCATGCGTGCCGACGAGAATATCGATCTCGCCCGCGGCCAACGCCTTGAGCGTCGCCTCGCGCCCCGCGCCGCGTTCGCGCCCCGTCAGCAGCGCCATGCGCACGTCCGCCGCCTTCGCCATGGCTTCGAGCGCGGCCATATGCTGGCGGGCGAGAATTTCCGTCGGCGCCATCAGCGCGCCCTGGCATCCGGCCTCGACGGCGTTCAGCAGCGCCAGCATCGCCACGACGGTCTTGCCGGCCCCCACATCCCCTTGAAGCAGCCGCAGCATGCGCGCGGGCGTGGCCATGTCGGCCGTGATCTCGGCCACCGCCATTTCCTGCGGCCCGGTCAGCTTGAAGGGCAGGGCGGCGGTGGCTTTTGTCTGCAGATGCCCGTCGCCTTTCAGCGCGCGGCCCTTCTGTCCCCGCATTGCCTCGCGGATCATCACCAGCGCCAATTGATTGGCGAGCAATTCGTCATAGGCCAGCCGCTGGCGCGCCGGTGCCTCGGGCAAGAGGTCCGCCTCGGTCTTCGGCGCGTGCGCCGCTTCCAACGCCTCGTTGAAGCCCGGCCAGTCGCGTGCCTTTTTGAACGGCTTGTCGAGCCAGTCCGGCATTGCCGGCACCTTCTCGACCGCGCCATGCACCGCCTTGAGCAGCGATTTGAGCGGCAGACCCTCGGTCAGCCGGTAGACCGGCTCGATCAGCGGCATCTCGGCTGCCTCGGCCGGCGTCAGGATGTAATCGGGATGGGCCATCTGCGGCCGGCCGTTGAAATGCTCGATCCGGCCCGAAACGATGCGCTTCTCGCCCGGCGGCAGCATCCGCATCAGGTAATCGGCATGGGCATGAAAGAAGACGAGCTCGATGGTCGCGGTCGCGTCCGAGCAGCGCACGCGATAGGGCTGGCGCCGGTCCCGCGGCGCCACATGGTCCAGCACATTGAGCGTCAGCGTGGCGATGCGCCCGCTCTCGGCCTCCATCAGGCTGGGCCGGTAGCTGCGGTCGATCACCCCGCTGGGCAGATGGAAGATGAGATCCAGGATCCGCGACCCCGCCACCCGCGCGATCAGCTTTTCGAGCTTGGGCCCCACGCCCGGCAGGGTGCGCGTCTCGGCAAACAGGGGGAACAGAATCGCGGGCCGCATGATGGGCGACGATATAGGAGGCGGACATGCCCGCTCAATGCGGGGCAGGCCCGTGCGGCCTCTCTTCCACTGGAATGGCGGTCCTCAAGAGGCTATATGCCCCCCATGACGGCCCCCCGATCCGACCACCCTGTTGAAATCCGCCGCAAGCGGCTGAAATTCCGCGCCCTCCGGCGCGGCTTCCGCGAGGTCGATCTGGTCTTCGGCACCTTTGCCGAGGCCGAGCTGGCCGGGCTCAGCGAGGCCGAGATGGACCAGTTCGAGGCCCTGCTCGACGCCCCGGACCAGGACGTCTGGTTGTGGCTGCAGGACAAGGCCCCCGTCGAGCCGGACTTCGACACCCCGCTCTTCGCCCGGATGAAGGCGCTGTGCCACCGCGACAATCCCGACTGGGTCCGCTGAGTTGGAAAAGCTGAGTTACATCGCCAAGGCCGAAGGCCGGTTCGCGGTCAGCGGCGCTCCGGGTGGCTTCGATGCCTATCTGGTGGCCGAGGCGGCGCGCCGCTCGCAATCCGTGGTCGTCTTCGTCCTGGGCGACGATGTCCATGCGCAGGCGGCGATGGAGGCGGTGGCCTTCTTCGCGCCGGATGTGCCGGTGCTGGGCTTCCCGGCCTGGGACTGCCTGCCTTACGACCGCGTCTCGCCCAAGCCGGATATCGAGTCCACGCGCCTGGCCACACTGGCCAAGCTCGCCCGTCATGAGAAAGACAGCGGCCCCGCCGTCGTCATCACCACGGTCAATGCGCTGCTGCAGCGCGTGCCGCCGCGCGCCACCATTGCCGAGGCCAGCTTCTTCGCCCACGTCGGCAACACCATCAAGCATGAGGTGCTGACGGCCTTCCTCGTGCGCAATGGCTATGTCCGCGCCAGTACCGTGCGCGAGCCCGGCGATTTCGCGCTCAGAGGCGGCATTGTCGATCTGTGGCCGCCGGGCGCGGCGCTGCCGCTGCGCCTCGACTTCTTCGGCGCGAGCCTCGATGCCATCCGCACCTTCGATGCCGAAACCCAGCTCTCCAAGGGGCAGATCACCGAGATCGAATTGCTTCCGGCGACCGAAGCCCCGCTCGATCCCGAATCCATCAGGCGTTTCCGCACCGGCTATGTCGCCACCTTCGGCCCGGCCGGCAGCGACGATCCGCTTTATGAAGCCGTCAGCGCCGGGCGCAAGCATCAGGGCATGGAGCACTGGCTGCCGCTGTTCCACGACAAGCTCGACACGCTGTTCGATTATCTGCCGCGTGCGCTCTTCCTGCTCTCGCATCAGACCGAGGATGCGAAGACGGCCCGCTTCGAGTTGATCGACGATTACTACCAGACGCGCAAACAGTTCCTGCGCACCGGCGCCACCGAAGGCTCCGCGCCTTACAAGCCGCTGCCGCCCGACACGCTCTATCTCACCAGCGAGGAATGGAGCACCAATCTCGCGGTCCACAAGGTGCGCGATCTCTCGCCCTTCCAGGCGCCGGAGTCGAAAACCTCCATCGATGCGGGCGGCAGACTGGGCCGCGATTTCGCGCCCGAGCGCGCGGCCGGAAACGTCAACGTGTTCCAGTCTGCGGCAGACCATCTCACGGCGCTGCGCAAGGCCGGCAAACGCGTCGTCGTCGCCGCCTGGTCCGAAGGCTCGGCCGAGCGCATGGGCGGCGTGCTTGCCGATCATGGCCTTACCGCCATCCGCCCCGTGGCCCATTGGGACGATGCGCTCAAGCTCCATGCCGATGCGGCCGGTGTCGCGGTGCTGGCGCTCGATCACGGCTTCGAGGCCGACAAGATCGTCTTCCTGGCCGAGCAGGATGTGCTGGGCGACCGCATGGTGCGCCAGCGCAGCCGTGCGAAGAAGGCGCAGAACTTCCTCACCGAAGCCTCGGCGCTCGCGGCCGGCGATCTCGTCACCCATATCGAACACGGCATCGGCCGCTATATCGGGCTTGAAGAGCATCGACGCGCTCGGCGCGCCGCATGATTGCCTCGAGCTGCAATATGACGGCGGCAAGCTGTTCCTGCCGGTCGAGAATATCGAACTCCTGACGCGCTACGGCGCCGATGAAGGCACGACGCAGCTCGATCGATTGGGCGGGGCGGGCTGGCAGAACCGCAAGGCCAAGATGAAGGCGCGGGTGCGCGAGATCGCGGCCGAACTCATCCGCATCGCCGCCGCGCGCGAACTCAAATCGCTGCCCGCCATCGATCCGCCGCAAGGCGTCTATGACGAATTCTGCGCCCGCTTTCCCTATCAGGAGACCGAGGATCAGGAACGCGCCATCGCCGATGTGATCGACGATCTGGGAAGCGGCCGGCCGATGGACCGGCTCGTCTGCGGCGATGTCGGTTTCGGCAAGACGGAAGTGGCCCTGCGCGCCGCCTTCGTCGCCGCCATGAGCGGATCGCAGGTTGCCGTGGTGGTGCCGACCACGCTGCTCGCCCGCCAGCACTACAAGAATTTCGCCGAACGCTTCGCCGGCTTCCCGCTCAAGGTGCGCCAGCTTTCGCGCTTCGTCGATGCCAAGGATGCGCGCGAAACCAAGGCCGGGCTCGCCAGTGGCGATATCGATATCGTCGTCGGCACCCATGCGCTGCTCGCCAAATCGATCGAGTTCAAGCGCCTCGGCCTTGTCATTGTCGATGAAGAACAGCATTTCGGCGTCAGCCACAAGGAACGCCTCAAAGCGCTCAAGGCCGATCTCCATATGCTGACGCTGACGGCGACGCCGATCCCGCGCACGCTGCAATTGGCTCTGTCCGGCGTGCGCGACCTGTCGCTCATCACCACGCCGCCGGTCGATCGCCTCGCCGTGCGCACCTTCGTCACGCCCTTCGATCCGCTCGTCATCCGCGAAGCGCTGCTGCGCGAACATTATCGCGGCGGCCAGAGCTTCTATGTCGCCCCGCGCATCTCCGATTTGCGAGAAGCCCTGGAATTCCTCAAGGAGACGGTGCCCGAGCTCAAATGCCAGATCGCCCATGGCCAGATGACGCCCGGCATGCTCGAAGACGTGATGACGGCGTTTTATGACCGCCAGATCGATGTGCTGGTCTCCACCAACATCGTCGAAAGCGGTCTCGACATCCCGACCGCCAACACGCTCATCGCCCATCGCGCCGACATGTTCGGCCTGGCCCAGCTTTATCAGCTGCGCGGGCGCATCGGCCGCTCCAAGCAGCGCGCTTACGCCTATCTGACGACACCCGCCAATCAGAAGCTGACGGAGACCGCCGACCGCCGCCTGCAGGTGCTGCAATCGCTCGATCAGCTGGGCGCGGGCTTCTCCGTCGCCAGCCACGATCTCGATATTCGCGGCGCCGGCAATCTTCTGGGCGAGGAACAATCCGGCCATGTGCGCGAGGTCGGCATCGAGCTCTATCAGGAAATGCTCGAAGACGCCGTGGCCCAGCTCAAGACCGGCGAGGGTTTCGAGGATGTGCCCGACCAGTGGTCGCCGCAGATCAATATCGGCGCCGCCGTCTTGATCCCGGAAGAATATGTGCCCGATCTCAATGTGCGCATGGCGCTTTATCGCCGTCTCGCCACCATCGAGGATCGCACCGAGATGGAAGGCTTCGCCGCCGAACTGATCGACCGCTTCGGTCCGCTGCCCGACGAAGTGCGTTCGCTGCTGGAGATCGTCGCGATCAAGCATCTGTGCCGCACGGCGCAGGTGGAAAAGATCGATGCCGGCCCCAAGGGCGCGACGCTCAGCTTCCGCGGCGGGCATGTTCCCCAATCCGGTGGGGCTGGTGCGGCTCATCAGCGATCACGCCTCCACCATGAAGGTGCGCCCCGACCAGAAGGTCGTGATCTCGCGCAACTGGGACACCTCCGCCGCCCGCCTCAAGGGCGTGCAGAATCTGCTCGGCCACTTGGCGAAACTGGCCGCGGCGGCTTAGTCTCTCTCCAACACAATCGGGGAGAGCACATATGAATTCGCGGCATCTGGTGGACGAAGAGCTTCTGCCCTTTCTCGATGCGCGCCCGCCGATGGTGCTCAATGCCGAAACCTTGCCCGCCGTGCGCGCCGGCTTTCCCGAGATGCTGGCGATGATGTTCGCGGGCTATGTGCCGCCGCCCGATGTCACGAAAACCGAGCGCTTGATCCCCGGCCCGGCTGGCGCGCCGGATGTGCGCGTGCTGGTCTATACGCCGGCCGGCGGCGGCGCCGCGCGCCCGGCCTTTCTGCACATTCATGGCGGCGGCTATGTCGTCGGCAGCGCCGATATGAGCGAGCCCAATTGCGCCCGCACCGCCAGCGAGCAGGGCGCCGTTGTCGTCTCGGTCGATTATCGCCTGGCGCCGGAAACGCCGTTCCCCGGCCCGGTCGAGGATTGCTATGCCGCGCTCACATGGCTCGCGGCCAATGCGAAGGACCTCGGGATCGATCCGGCGCGCATCGCCATCGGCGGCGAAAGCGCGGGCGGCGGTCTTGCGGCGGGGCTTGGCCTGCTCGCGCGCGACCGCGGCGAGGTGAAGATCACGCATCAGCAGCTCATCTATCCGATGATCGACGACCGCCCGGCGGCCGATCTTCATCCCTATACGGGCGAGTTCATCTGGACCCACGCCTCCAACCATTTCGGCTGGTCCTCGCTGCTGGGCCATGAGCCGGGCCGCGAGGGCGTCTCGCCCTATGCCGCCGCCGCGCGGGCGGAGAATCTCGAAGGCCTGCCGCCCACCTTCATCAGCACCGGCGCGCTCGATCTCTTCCTCGAGGAGAATCTCGATTACGCCCGCCGCCTGACCCGCGCCGGCGTGCCGGTCGAGCTGCACGTCTATCCCGGCGGCATTCACGGCTTCGACATGGCCGCCGACTCCCATCTCGCCAAGCAGCATGCCCGCGACCAGCGCGCGGCGCTCAGCCGGGCCTTCGCCTGAACGCTACCAGTGCAGCACCAGCCGGTCCTTCGACACTTCGAAGGATTTGAGGCTCTTGAGGAACGTCATCCCCAGCAGCGATGAGCTCATCGGCGCCTTGTTCACGGAGGCGCGCACGTCGCGCTCCACCAGCGGCCCGATGGCGAGGCTGTCCAGCGTCACGCTCGCGCCAGTGCCCGCGCCATTCGCGGTCTCATAGAAGCGGTCGAAACTGAGGGTGTTCACATCGATGCCGGCGCGCGCCGCATCGGCCGGGCTCAGCACGATGTCGCTGGAGCCGGTATCGATCATGAAGCGGATGCGCGCGCCGTTCACGCTTCCATAGACGAAGAAATTCCCGCCCCGGTCGGCGGTCAGGATCAGCGTGTGCGGCGCCGTCTCAACCGCCTCGCCGGGCACGAATTCGGAGCGGATGCGCGCCGCCGTGTCGCCGAACTTGTCCTTGAAGCTGTAGGCGATCACCAGCACCGCCGCGATCATGCCCCACAGCGCCATGTGCCGCGCCGTCCGGCCGAGATCGATCTGCCGCGTGAAGATCAACCCGCTGGATACGAGCGCCAGAAAGCCGATCAGATTGATGATCGAGACGGTGTCCATGTCGCCATGCACGGCGCCGGGAAAGCGGCGATAGAGCCACCACACCAGCAGCACCACGGCGGCAAGAAGCCCGAGCCACAAATAAAGCCCCAGCCGCGAACCGCCGCGCCGCGGCGGCTCGCGATGTTTCCAGGGATCGGGCGCATCCGCCATGCAGGCGCGCCTAGGCGACTTCGCCCTCATAGGACATGATCGTGCCGCTGCCGGCTTCGATGCGTTCCAGCAGCATCGGGCATTCGGGGATCATGCGCTCCATCCAGTAGCGCGCGCTCACCAGCTTGGCTTCATAGAACGCCTTGTTGCCGTCGCCGGCCGCGAGCTTGGCGAGCGACAGCTTGGCCATGCGCGCCCACATCCAGCCCACCATGACGATGCCCATCATGCGCAGATAATCGACCGCGCCGGCGCCGGCATCGTTGGGGTTCTGCCATGCCGTGCTGCGCCAGCCACATCGTCGCTTTCTGCAGATTGTCGATGCCGCGCTGCACCGGCTTCACGAAGGGCGCGAGCTTTTCGTCGCCCGCATTCTCGCCCAGCCAGCCGGCCACGGCCTGGAACAGCGCCATCGGTGCGGCCCCGCCCTTGCGCCCCAGCTTGCGGCCGACGAGGTCCATCGCCTGCACGCCATTGGCGCCTTCATAGGTCTGGTTGATGCGGCCGTCGCGCACGAACTGCTCCACGCCATTGTCGCGGATATAGCCATGGCCGCCATAGACCTGCATCGCCATATTGGCGACTTCGAAGCCCATATCGGTGAAGAAGGCCTTGACCACCGGCGTCATCAGATCGGCCAGCAGCATGGCGGTGTCCTTCTCCGGCCGGTCGGATTCGCCGATGGCCATGTTGAGCGTCGTCCACATCGCCAGCGCCCGCGCGCCTTCGATGAAGCTGCGCGAATGCAGCAGCATGCGCTTGACGTCGGGATGGACGATTTCCAGATCGGCCGGCTTGTCCGGTTCGGCGGGGCCGGTCAGCGCGCGGCCGACGCGGCGCTCATGCGCATAGGCCAGCGCGTTCTGATAGGCGACCTCGGCGATGGCGATGCCCTGAATGCCGACGCCGAGGCGCGCATTGTTCATCATGCCGAACATGCCGGCCATGCCGGCCGAGGCCTAGCGCTTCTCGCCCGGCTTGGGCGGCTTCGGGCTTGGGGCCCAGGCGCCAGGCCACGGCGTCGTCGAAATTGAGCACGCAGGTCGCCTGCGCCTTGATGCCCATCTTCTTCTCGATGCCGCCGGTGGAAACGCCGTTGCGCGCGCCCATCTTGCCGTCTTCGGAGACGAGGAATTTCGGCACCATGAAGAAGTTCACGGTCGAAAGATCGTCGGCGATCTGGCCGTTCTCGTCCGGGATCTTGGCGATCACCATATGGATGATGTTGTCGGTCAGGTCGTGGTCGCCGCCCGAGATGAAGATCTTGGTGCCGCTCATGCGATAGGTGCCGTCCGGCTGCTCCACGGCGCGTGGTCTTCATCAGGCGCAGATCGGTGCCGCAATGCGGCTCGGTCAGGCACATGGTGCCGCACCATTCGCCGCTGATCATCTTGGGCAGGATATGTTCTCTTGCATCCACGGCGCGCCCGTCGCGTCCAGCGCACCGGCCGCCGCCCCCGTCAGCCCCGGATACATGGCGAAGGACTGGTTGGCCGATTGCGCCATCTCGGCCACGACCATGGCGATCAGCTTCGGCATGCCGGCGCCGCCGAATTTCGCAGGCGCGGCCAGCGCGCCCCAGCCGGCCTCGCTATAGGCGTCATAGGCTTCCTTGAAGCCCTTGGGCGTGCGCACCACGCCGTTCTCGAAATGGGCGCCTTCCTCGTCGCCGCTCTGGTTGATCGGCTGCAGCACCTCTTCGCAGAACTTGGCCGCATTGGTCATGATGTCGTCGAGCAGGTCGGGCGACAGCTCGCCGAAATCGGGCAGGTCGCGATGCTTTTCCACCTCCAGCAGCTCGTTGAGAACGAAGCGGTAATCGTCGACGGGCGCGCGATAGATGGGCATCGGGGATGGTCCTTTCGGGACCTTGCTGAAGCACATGTACTCGCCAGCATTTAGGCCGATCGGCGGCAAAAATAAAGGGAGCCCGAAGCGCTCGGGCTCCCCTTGTCCGTGGACTTCGCGGCGCTTCAGATCATGTTTCTTCAAGCGTCACGGTCTCGGTCTTCGGGTTCCTGTAGCCCGAGGTCACCGTGAAGGCGACCACCGTTCCCGGCGCGTCGTTGCGCAGGCGCTCGCGCAGTTCGTAGAGCTTGAGCTCGTTGCAGCCGGCTTGCCGTCGACGGCGGTGATGATGTCGCCCTTCTTGAGGCCGGCCGCCTCGGCCGGCGCTGCCCTTGGTCACGGCGACGATCTCGAAGCCCTTGGGCGCCGTCGTTGAACCACATGCCGGCGCGGTCATAGGTGTCCAGATCGGCGACCGTCCCCGCGACGGGTTTCAGATACATGATCTTGTTGTGGTAATCGAAGGTGACGACGAAGCGCTTCAGGATGCCGCCGCCGACATTGCCGGAATATTCGTTGCCGGCAAAGGCGCCCGACTTCTGGTCGTTGACGTCGGTGACGATACCCTGGATCGCGACATCGCCGAGCTTCACGGATGCCGCGCGCAGCACATACCCGGTCGACGGTCCGCCCACGCCCCAGCCGGTCACGGTCGTGAAGCCGCCCGGATGCTTGGCCACGACGTCATGCGCCTTGGCGAAGGGGCCGTTCACCGTCAGCGCGGAGCGCGAACCGGTGTCGATGTCGAACATCGCCGGAATGCCTTCGAAACTGCCATGCACTTCCGGAATGCGGCCGTTGAGCACGAAGGGCACCGGCGTGCCGGCATCCTTGGGATCGAATTTCTTCGGATCGATCAAGCGTGATCGTCTTCGCGCCATAATCGATGCGGGTCACGAAGCGGCGGAAGGTCTCGAAGCCCACCATGCCCGGCACGGGCACGCCCTCGATGTTCTTAAGCGCGTTGAGATCGGTGATGACGAAGAGTTGGTCGGTCACCACGGCATTGCCGACCTTGAGCTGCCGGACCTTGGTCAGACCTGCCTTCATCGTGCTGGTGCCGGCGCCGCGGACATCCATGTCGCCCTGACTTTTCAGGCCCAGCGTCTTGGCCGTGGCCGGGGTCACGATATTGACGCCGCCGGTGTCGAAGATGAACTGATGCGGCCCCTGGCCGTTCACCTTGGCCATGCCGTAGATGTGGTTGTTGATCAGCTTGAACGAGATGACGGATTGCGCTGCGCCGCCTTCGATCGCGTAGTCTGCGACCTTGGTCTTGGGCATTGCATAGGCCGAATCCGGTTGCGCGGGCAGGAAGGTGGCACTCGTCAGCGTCTGGGTCTGTGCGTTCTTGCCATCGGAGGCGACGCCGACGGCTTTGTGCGCCAGCATCACGCCGTCATAGTTGCGATAATCCGACAGCGTCGTCGTGTAGGACAGGCCCGACCGCTTCTCGACGATGCGGCTCAGAAGATGTGTCTTCGCATCGAACCAGGCCTCGAAGGGCTTGCCGTCCTTGGGCGTCACGCTCAGCACATCAAAGGTGGCGCCGTCCTGCGTCTTCTCGCCGTCGTTCTGGATCGTGGCGCCGCCGCGATCGGCCTTCCACCATGTGTTCGTGCGGCGATAGCCGTCACTGACGGCGAGCTGGCGGGCATCGCCGCCGGCCTTGACGTCGACCGTGCCGGACGGGTCTTTCTCCCACGCCTCTTTGCCATCGAAGCCGCTGGCGCCATTGATGGGCCCGATCTGGTAGCTGTCGATGTAGCGTGGAGCTTTCAGGTCCGTGAGCGATTCGACCTTGCCGGTCATGCCTTGGCCGGAATAGGCATAGTCGGCCTTGAGGGTGGCCTTGCCGGCCCATGCGCTTCCGCCGCTGGCCGTCTCGTTGACGCTGAGAATGTCGGCCGTGCTGGGGGCGGCAATGGCCCAATTCGGGCGCGGTCCCGGCGGCCGCAAAGGCCGTCAGCGCGACAAAAGCTAGAGTTTTTCGCATGGTCCCTCCGGTGTGTGGCCATCAGGTGGGAATGGCAGACTAGCAGGTCAATATGCGTATGAAACATAGCAGCCATGTTCTGGGCTGGCTCGCCCTGGCATTCCTGGCCGGTCTGCTGCCGGCGGCCGCCGCGCCGCAGCGTGTGGCCTCCGTCTTTCTGTGTACGGATGAATATGTCTTCCGCCTGCTGCCGCGGGCCCGCATCGCCGCGCTGTCGGTGCTGGCGGGCGATACGCACCCCACGGTCTCGACGATCGCCGGCAAGATCAAGGGCATCACGCTGGTGCGGCCGAATGCGGAGGCCGTGCTCGGCGTCCATCCCGATCTCGTTCGTCATGTACAAGGGCACCAATCCGCGCCTCAAGGCGCATCTCGTGGCGGCGGGCGTGAAGGTCCTGGATGTGCCCTGGGCCAACAATCTGGCCGATGTCCGTAAGGTCACGCGCATGCTGGGCAAGGCGCTCGGTGCGGAAGCCCGTGCCAAGGCCATGTTGAAGGAGATGGATGCCAAGCTCGCGGCGGCGCGGGCTGCGGCGCCGCATCCGCCCGTTTCGGCCCTGATCTATGAGCCCAATGGCTACACCGCCTCCGATGCCGTCACCGATGCCATGATGCGCGCGGGTGGGCTCAGCAATGCGGCGAAGTCGATGCCCATGAACCGGCTCGGCCGCGTCTCGTTGGAATCGGTGCTGGCCGCCGCGCCGCAGCTGGTGATCCTCAATGCCGCGCGCGAGGGCGGGCCGGCGCTGGCCGATGCCGCCATCCGCAATCCCGGCGCTGGCCGCGCTCAAGGGTCGCTCGCTGATCGTCGAGGCGTCGCTCACGCCGCTGCTCTGTCCCGGGCCCTGGTCGGCCGATGCGGCCGGAGATTTCGCCCGATATGGCCCAAAAAGCCGCCCGCCTTGCGAAGCCGAAGCCCACGCATTAAGACTTGGGCCGCGTCGGTGCCCCGCGAATGGTCGCGGGGAAAAGGGAACGCGGTGCGGCCATCTCCTTGATTTAACAGGGAAAGGGCCTAGTCCGTGGCTGCCCCCGCAACTGTAAGCGGCGAGCCGTGCCCCAATGGCCACTGGGAAACCGGGAAGGCGGGGCAAGGCGCCAGAGCCGCAAGCCAGGAAACCTGCCGCGCGAGCGTCGTCCATCCGTGCGATCGGGGTTGATCGGCGGTGCGGGGTTTCCGCAAGTGGCGATGCGCTGATGCCAGGAGGCAGAGGCGGCCATGGACGGCGCAATAGAACAGACGCGATCTCCATCCGGATTCGCCGCGCGCGATGTGCTGGCGTGGATGACCCCGGCCGATGCGCGCGCCGGCGCGATGACGGCGGCGCTGGCGGCCCTGGCGCTCGGCTTTGCCTGCATCTCCTTCCTGATCGGGCCGTCGCATCTGTCTGCCGGCGAATTGTTCGGCGGGCTGTTTTCGAATCACGGGATGGCGAGCGTGATCGCGCGCGACATCCGCCTGCCGCGGGCGCTGCTGGCGCTGGTCGTCGGCGGCGCGCTCGGCGCGAGCGGCGCGGCGCTGCAGGGCCTGTTCCGCAATCCGCTGGCCGGGCCGGGCGTGACGGGCGTCACCTCGTCGGCGGGTTTGGGCGCGGTGATCGCGCTTTATTTCGGCTTGGCCGGTCTCAGCTCGGCGCTGGTGCCGGGCTTCGCCGTGCTCGGCGCGCTGGCGGCGGCGATGATCCTTTATCTGCTGTCGCGGGCCGGCGCCGGCATCATGGCGCTGGTGCTGGCCGGCGTGGCGATTTCCAGTCTCGCCACCGCGCTCACGGCGCTGGCGCTCTCCTTCGCGCCCAATCCGTATGCGATGAGCGAGATGGTGTTGTGGATGCTGGGCTCGCTCAAGGATCGCACGCCGGCCGATCTCTATTTCGCCGCGCCGCTGACGCTGCTCGGCATCGCCTTGCTGATCTCCGCGGCGCGCGGCCTCGATGCGCTGACGCTGGGCGAGGATGCGGCGCAAAGCCTTGGCATCAATGTCCATGCCATCCGCCGCCGCGTGGTGACGGGCGCGGCGCTGGCCACCGGCGCGGCCACGGCGGCGGCGGGCGCGGTCGGCTTTGTCGGTCTCGTCGTGCCGCATCTGCTCAGGCCCTTCTATGGCTATGAACCGGCGCGGCTGATCCTGCCGTCGGCGCTGGGCGGTGCGGCGCTGGTCGCGGCGGCCGATGTCGCCGTGCGCCTGATCGCGCCGGACGGCCAGCTTCTTCTCGGCGTGCTCACCGCCATGCTGGGCGCGCCCTTCTTCATCTGGCTGATCGTCTCGATGCGGAGGACGGGATGAGCGCGGCACTATCTTTCGAAAACGTCACGCTGCGCTATGGTGATCGCCGCGCGCTCGATGCGGTGTCCTATGATTTCGCGCCCGGCCGCGTCACCGGCCTTGCCGGTCCCAACGGCGCCGGCAAGACGACGCTGCTGCGCACGGCGCTCTCGCTCCTGAAGCCTGAGAGCGGAACCATTCGCCTGTTCGATCGGCCGCTTGGCGATTGGTCCGACGATGCGCGGCGCGCAAGACCATCGCCTATCTGCCGCAATCGACCGAAACCCATTGGCCGCTGATCGCCCGCCGCGTCGTGGCGCTGGGCCGCATGCCGCATCGCGCCTTTGGCCGTCAGAGCCGCGCCGATGAGGCCGTCATCGACGAGGCGCTGGAGCGCTGCGATGCCGCGCGCGTTCGCATCGCGCCGCATGGACGAACTCTCGGCCGGCGAGCGCGCCCGCGTGCTGCTGGCCCGCGCGCTTGGCGACGGCCGCGCCCATCCTGATGGTGGACGAACCGGCCGCCCATCTCGATCCCGCCCATCAATTGCAGCTCATGGAATTGCTCCGCGCCGAGGCCCGCCGCGGCACCGCCGTCATCGTCACGCTGCACGATCTGGCGCTGGCCGCGCGCTATTGCGACGATCTGGTGGTCTTGAAGGAGGGCCGCGTCGCCTCCACGGGCACGCCCGATGAGGCGCTGACCGATGCCGCCCTGGCCGATGTCTTCGGTGTCGGCGCCGTGCGCGTCACGGACGACGCGGGCAACCGTCTTTTCCTTGTCACACAGATCCAATAGGTTCGGATGGCGCGTATCGCTGCGCCTCATCTCGTTCTGACCG
The DNA here is from genome assembly GCA_963822185.1 of uncultured Pseudomonadota bacterium. Taxonomy (GTDB): domain Bacteria; phylum Pseudomonadota; class Alphaproteobacteria; order Micropepsales; family Micropepsaceae; genus Rhizomicrobium. Next base: position 792,903 of record CAWGGT010000001.1, on the reverse strand, counting down.
GGAACCTCCATGTCGACATCGTCTGCTTTGCGTCTCGTGCTCGCCACCGCCATTGCGGCCTTCTCGCCGCGCCCGCCTTGGCCGCGCCCCAGACCAAATTGAAGCCTTCGCCGATCAAACATGTCTTTGTGATCGCCTTCGAGAATCACAACTGGACGCAGCCCAAATCGGACGATGCGGCGCCCCAGCAGATCTACGGCAATCCGGCCGCGCCCTACATCAACAGCCTGGTCACGCCCGGCAATCCCAATGCGCGGGAGGTCTCCTATGCCAGCGCCTATCACAATGTGCTGGCGACACCATCCGGCAACAATCCGCACATCCATCCCTCCGAACCGAATTATATCTGGGCCGAGGCCGGCTCCAATCTCGGCGTCGCCAGCGACAGCGATCCCTTCGGCCGGGACGGCACCAATCAGACACCAACGCAGACGCTGAGCGTCCTATCTGACGCGTGCCGGCAAGAGCTGGCGCTCCTATCAGGAAGATATCGATCTCGATCTCAAGACGGGCCGCGTATTGCCGCGCGACCAATGGACGGTGCCGCTGGTCCGTCAGGAGGGCTTCTTCGTCAGCGGCCGCAACGCCTATAATGGCAGCCGCCAGTACAATTACGCGCCCAAGCACAATCCGCAGGTGCTTTTCACGGTGACGAATGGCGGCAATGATGCGTCGCCCGCCAATCCGATGGTGTCGCATTATGTGCCGTTGCGGCAGTTGAAGGCCGATCTGGCCTCGGGCCATGTCGCCGATTACAACTGGATCTCGGCGGACCAATACAACGAGATGCACACCGCGCTCACCGGCGGCTTCACCTATCATGGCAAGCATTATGTGGATGACGAGGCGGCCATCGCCGAGGGCGACAATTTCGCCTCGAAGATCGTGCCGATGATCATGGCCTCGAAGGCCTATAAGGATGGCGGGCTCATCATCCTGTGGTGGGACGAGACCGAAGGCCGCAATCGCGACGACTTCCAGCACACCATCCCGGAAATCATCATCTCGCCCTATGCCAAAGGCAATGCCTACACCAATCATATTGCCTATACGCATTCGTCCGATTTGAAGACGGTGCAGGAGATCTTCCAGGCCGGGCCCTGCCTGCGCGATGCCTGCAGGGCGCGGGATCTGTCGGACTTTTTCGTTCCCGGCACGATCCCGAACCGGATGCATTGAGGCCGCTTGCGATTGCACCGCCATCGCGTCACTCTTCGCCCAGCGCGAGGAGACGGCGATGGCCCACGGAAAAGTCCAAATCGAAGCCGAAAGCGCAAGCCGGCCTATGACGACGACGATGACGGTCACGACCGCCATTACAAGAAGGCGCTCTACGATCTGCAGGTCGAGCTCGTGAAGCTGCAGCACCATCTGATCGCCAAGGGCGCGCGCGTGCTTGTCATCCTCGAGGGCCGCGACAGTGCCGGCAAGGACGGCACCATCAAGCGCCTCACCGAACATATGAGCCCGCGCGAAACCCGCGTCCATGCGCCCGGCAAACCGTCCGACCGCCAGGAGACGGAATGGTATTTCCAGCGCTTCGTGCCCTTCCTGCCGGCGGCGCAGGAATTCGTGATCTTCAACCGCTCCTGGTACAACCGCGCCGGCGTCGAGCGCGTGATGGATTTTGCGACCGACCGCGAGGTCGAGGATTTTCTCGACATGGTCGTGCCCTTCGAGGAAATGCTGGTGCGCGACGGCATCGAGCTGCGCAAATATCTATCTCGACATCTCCAAATCCGAGCAGAAGAAGCGGCTCGCCGCGCGCCGCAAGGATCCGCTCAAGCAATGGAAGCTGTCGCCGGTGGACGAGGCGGCGCAGGCGAACTGGAAGCCCTATAGCGAGGCGCGCGATGCCATGTTCAAGCGCACCACCCATCCGCTCGCGCCCTGGCGCGTGCTCAAGCGCGGACGTCAAGAAGACGGCGCGGCTCGAAATGATCCGCGATCTGCTCGACAGCTTCTCCTACAAGGGCAAGGACAAGAAGCTCACCGCGCCCGACCGCGCCATCGTCTTCCCCTGGTCACAGACCGCGCATGAACGCGATCTGATCGCGCATTAGATTAAGATCGTCATGGCCGGGCCTGACCCGGCCATGACGGCCCCAATTTAGTTGTTCCGCGTTTCGTCCACGGTCACGCGCCGCATGTGCCGGCGCTGGCCGGGATAATCGTTGAGCGCGAAATGCCAGACGCTGCGATTGTCCCAGAAGGCGACCGAGCCCTTCTGCCAGCGGAAGCGGCAGGTGAAGCCTTCATAGCGCGAATGGTCGAAGAGATATTGCAGCAGCGGCCGGGATTCGCGCGTCGACCAGCCTTCGAACTTCATCGTGAAGGCCGGGTTCACATAGAGCGCCTTCCGGCCCGTTTCGGGATGCACCTTGACCACGGGATGGATGAACTCGCCGGCCATGCCTTCGGCCTCGGCCACCTGCATCGCGCCGCGCTTGGCGCCGATGGTCCGCGCGCGCCATATTCCTTGTTGGCCGAATGCACCGCGTTCAGCCTTCGAGCGTCTCCTTCAGCCCCGGCGACAGCGCCTCATAGGCGGCCACCTGGCTGGCGAACAGCGTGTCGCCGCCCCAGTCCGGCACTTCGAGCGCATAGAGGATCGAGCCGATCGAGGGCCGTTCGAGGAAGCTCATGTCCGAATGCCAGCCGCCGCCGAAATTCAGCCTGTCTTCCGGCTCCTTGATGATCTCGATGATCTCGGGATGGCCGTCCATGCCGGTGACGTAGGGATGGATGTTGAGCGGCCCGAAGCGGCGGCCGAAGCGTCTTGTGCTGCTCGGGCGTCAAGTCCTGATCGCGGAAGAAGATCACCTGATGGTCGAGAAAGGCGCGGTGGATCGCCTCGAAACTGTGCATCGTCCAGCGTCCTTGGACAGATCGACGCCGAAAATCTCCGCGCCCAGCGCGCCCGCCAGTTTGCGGATTTCCAGATCGGCCATGATCGTCCTCCCGATATTTTGTCAGGAGCGATCATAGGCCATGGCGGCGGCCTGCGGAATGCATGCGCACAGAAGAGGACGCAGCCGGGAGAGGGGCTGGGCTGGAATCCCCCGGCTGCGTCCAATGTGCCGGGGCCGCATAGGGCCCCGGGTCTTGCATCGGCTTATTGCGGCGTGGAGGCGCTGCCGCTGGCGTTCACATCGGCATTGGCATTCGCGCCGGCGCTGGTGTTGCTCATCGCGCCCGCGGCCGTGCCGACGGCGCCATTGGCCTTGCCTTCGGCCTTTTTAGCGGCCTTGCCGCTCGCATTGGCCGCCGTGTCGAGGCCGCTCTGCGCGGCGCCGGTCGCGATGCCGAGGCCGGCCGAGCCATGGGCCGAGCCAGAGCTCGAACCGCTGCCGGACACGTTGGCACCGGCCACGTTCAGGCCGGTCGATCCGCCGCCGGACACCGAGCCGCCTGCCGAAGCCGAGTTGGCCGTGTTCAGCGTCCCCTTGGCCGTGCCCATTGTGGTGCCGCTGATCTGGCCGGCTGCGCTATGCGCGGCGCCTTCGGCACTGCCGGTCGCGCCGCGTCATCGCATTGGCCGCGGGCGCGCCGCTCACCGTGCCGCCGACGCCGATCTGACTGCTGGCCGCACCGTTCGCGGCCGCCGTCGCGGGCAGGGAGGTCCGTGCCCATGCCGGTGCCGATCTGGCCCATGCCATTGGCCGCGCCCATGCCGCTGGCACCGATTCCAGCCGACGCCGCCGGCCAGTCCGCCGCCGGCACCCACTGCGCCGCCGCCGCCGAGCAAGCCACCGCCCGCAAGGGCCGGGCTGGCCACCGCTACCGCGCCGCAAAAGATCGCGGTCTGCAGAGTTTTGCGAATAGTCTTGGTCATGGTCCAGCTCCTCTTCGTTGAGGCCGGTGCCTTTGTCGGTACCGGCCAGGACGGGGAGGCAACGGCGCGGAGGCGGGGTTGTCTCCCCGCCGTGCCGTGACCATTTGTGGGCATCGTTTACGATCAGAGGGTTAGTGGCGCGGAAATTTTGTCCGCGGCCGGGGAACCATAACTCAGCCCGTCCGCTCGGGCGCCTCGCGCACGGTCACGGTTCCCGCCCGTTCCAGCTTGCCCCAGCCCACCAGCGCGCCCTTCAGCGCGGTCGTGATCGAGCGCACGACGACGTAATACATGATCTGGCGATAGCCGAAGCGCTGCAGCATCAGCCACCACAGCAGGCTCCATTGTTCGCGCCGTTCCATCAGGAAGCCGAACATTGCGGCCATCAGATCGACCACCACGAACACGACGTAATAGAGCGCGACCTTCTTCAGATCGGCGTTCGAGAATTCGGCGCCATGCTGCAGATAGGCGAGATATTGCCAGGCCAATTGCCATACGAGCAGCAGATCGGCGAGCGGGGCCAGCGCCGTCAGCAGGATCTGGAACAGCCACACCTGCGGCAGCGCGATCATGCCCAGCGTGCCGTAGCGCGGATTGAAGGTCATGCGCCGGTATTTCCACAAGCATTGCAGCGTGCCATAGGCCCAGCGGAAGCGCTGCTTGGCCAAGCCCGCGCACCGTGGCCGGCGCTTCGGTCCAGGCGATGGCCGTGGAATCGAACTGCACGCGCCAGCCCGCGCGCTGCACGGCAATGGTCAGGTCCTGGTCTTCGGCCAGCGTGTCGGTGCGGAAGCCGCCCAGCGATTCCAGAACCGATCTGCGCCACGCCCCGACGGCGCCCGGCACCACGGTCAGCGTGCCGAGGGCCGCCAGCGCGCGCCGCTCCAGGTTCTGCGCCACGATATATTCCAGCGCCTGCCAGCGCGTGATCATGTTGATGCGGTTGCCGACCTTGGCGTTGCCGGCGACGGCGCCGACGCTGTCATCGGTGAACCAGCGCACCAGCCTTGCGATGGTGTCGCGATTGAACTGCGTGTCGGCGTCGAGCGCGACCACGACCTCGCCCTTGCGCATGGGTGAGGCCGAGATTGAGCGCGCGCGCCTTGCCGCCATTGACGGCGCGGATCAGCTTCACGCGCCCGTCCGCGCCGAATTCGCGTTCCACCACATCAGCGGTGCCGTCGCGCGAACCGTCATCGATGACGATGACTTCGAGATTGCGATAGGTTCCAGCCAGGATGCCGTGCAGCGTGCGTGCGATCACGCTCTCTTCATTATAGGCCGGGACGACGACCGAGACGTAGGCAGGCTGCTCCTGCGGCGGGGCGTCGAATTCGGCTGCCTGCGTGCGGCGCCGCCACAGGCTGGCGATGATCAGGAAGATCATGCGCCCGATGCCCAGCACGATCGCGGCCAGGAAGCACACATAAAGAATATGGCCCAGCGTCGACAGCACCATAAAGACGAAGCGGTCGGTGAGCAGCGCCACGGTCGGCGACAGCGGCGGCATGGCTTCGGCGCGCGAAAGCCCGGCCAGCGCCGAGACCGGCACGAAGCGATAGCCCTCGGTGCGCAGCCTGTCGATCAGCTTGGGCAGCGCCGCCACGGTTTGCGAGCGGTCGCCGCCCGCATCGTGCAGCAGCACGATGTTGCGCGGCATGTCGCGGCTGACGGCGTGAAGCTGCTTGAAGGTGCGGTCGATGATTGCCTGTTCGCCCGGCCGCGCCCAGTCGACGGGGTCGATATGTTCGCCGACCGTGACATAGCCCATCGATTGCGCAATCTCGACCGGGATCAATTCGTCCACATCGGTCGGTTCGGCATCGCCCAGATAGGGCGGGCGGAACAGGCGCAAGGAACGGCCCGTCAGCGCCTCGAACAGGCGCTGCGTCGCGTTCAGTTCCAGCTTCACGCCTTCGCGGCCGGTATCGGCGAGATTGGGATGGGTATAGGTGTGGTTCCCGACCTCGTCGCCATCCGCCACCATGCGCTGCACCAGGCCCGGACTGGCCTCGGCATTGCCGCCGATGATGAAGAAGGTCGCCGGCACATGTTTGGCTTCGAGAATGGAGAGAATCTTCGGCGTCCATTCCGGGTCAGGGCCGTCGTCGAAGGTCAGCGCCACTTCCTTGTCGAACTTGGCGCCGAACTGGCGCACGACATAGCTGGTCGGAAGCTGGGTATAGGTCTCGTCGTCGATGTCGCCGGTCTGCTTGTCCATATCGAAGCGGCGTTTGCCGGCGCTGGGTTCGGCCGCCACACGCAGGATCTCGCCGCGGCCTTCATAATCGATATCGTCATTGATCGGGATCCGGGTCAGGCTTTTCGGCACAGCCGGCGCCATAGGCGCGATGCATCACGTCCCAGACCGAGGGGTCTTCGCTCCCCAGCCGCCACAGCGCATAACCGGCCGGCTGATAGATGTCGGCGGCGTGGATCTCGTTGAACGCGGTCGCCGCATCGAGGAACCAGACATTGTGCAGCGTGCCGTCTTCCTCGCGATAGGAGAAGTGCGGGTTGTCGCTCGCCGCGTCGAAATCCACATCGGCGCCGGAATCATGGGCGCCGACCACAGCATCCTCGAATGTCAGGGAATCGACGTCGCTGCCGTTCCAGTCATAGCCATAACCACCCAGCGCGATGATGGTGCGGCTCGGCGCCAGCACGCGCATGCGCTTGTCGAGTTCGTGCTCGTACCAGCTTTCCCCGGCGATGGGCCCGGCCGGATCGGCCGCCATGTGCTGGTCATAGGCCATCAGCACCGTGTAATCGACGGAGCGGCGCATAAAGCGCGAAGGGCCAGCTGTCGTCGTCGAAGGGCGCGGTCTGCGCCACGGTCCAGCGGTGCGGGGCAAAGCGCGCATGCAGGGCGCCGAGGAACTGCGCCAGGTCGCGCGCGCCCGCTGGCGGGCACCTCTTCGAAGTCGATGGTCACGCCCTGCAGCCGATGCTGCTCGACGAATTGCGCCAGCTGATCGATCAGCGCGGTCCGCCGCGCCGGATCGGCCAGAAGCTTGGCCAGCCCCGGCCCGTTCCATGTGCCCATGGCCGCGTTCTGCAGCACCGGCAGGATCGCGGTGTCCGGCTTGTTGCGGCGGATATAGCCATAGACCCGGGCGATTGAAATGCTCGTCGAGCGCGAGGTCGGGCCCGTGCAGGTTGAGCCAGGTCGGCATCACCGCATCGAGCCGGGGCAGGGCATGTTTGAGCGCCGGGAAGGCGGCTTCGGACCAGTCCGGATAGAAGGCGATGGAGAGTGGCCGGCCCGCCGCGGGCCGCATCGCGCTCGACAGCGGATGGGCGCGCATGCGCCGCTCGTTGCGCGTGCGCCTGAGGGTCGCAAGCTTCGCCCGGCGCAGCCACGCGCGCTGGGCCAGCGCCTCGGCCATGCGGACAAGGCCCGGCGCCTTGGCCTTCTTTTCCAGAACCTCACGCGTCTGGATGGCGGTGAGCTGGCCGGGCAGGCGCATGGTCTGCACCCGCGGCACCGCCATCAGATTCATGATAAAGGCCACGCCGACCAGCGTGGAGACGATGGCCGCCGCCCAGCCAATCAGAGAAAGCCATGCCGCGCGCCGTCCGCTGGCATCGTGAAAGATCGGCTTGTCCGCCATATTTTGTCCGCCGGCTTCCCGTGCGGTCCATCCCTGAATAACAATAGGTTTGAGCAGTCTCAGTTCTTACCGAGGGCCGGCCTATGAACCTGCGTGCCGTGCCGCACCCTGCGGAGGCCACCAAGGCCGTTATCCTCGTAGCTTTTGGCTTTTCTGCGGCAACCAACTGGCCCGGCCATCTGTCTTACGATTCTGTAATCCAGCTCCTCGAAGGCCGGACGGCTATATACGCCAACTGGCATCCCCCCGTCATGTCCTGGTTGCTGGGACTGAGCGACGCCGTGGGCGCCAACGCCAGCCTCCTGATGCTGTTCGATTGTGCGCTCCTGTTCGGCGCCTTTCTGCTGCTGGCGGTGGTGCAACCGGCGCGGAGCTGGGCGGCGGCCGTGGTTCTGGTTCTGGCCGCGGCGACGCCGCAACTCCTGATCTATCCGGGCATTGTCTGGAAGGATGTGCTGTTCGCGGCGGCGAGCCTTGCCGGCTTCGCCTGCCTTGCCGCCGGCGCGGCGTGGTGGCCGCGCATCCGTTGGCGCTTCGCGCTGCTGGCGACGGCATTGCTTCTGCTCGTTCTGGCCGCGCTGGCGCGGCAGAACGGCATTGTGTTGCTGGTCTTTGCCGCGGCCACGCTGGGCTGGATTGCCGCGCGCGCCGAGGGCGCCCGGACGGGGGCGATCTACGCCGTCTCCGCTCTCGTCGCGGCGCTTCTTCTCGCCGCCGGCTGCCGCGCGGCGCTCGACACGCGCGTTCGCGGCGATCTCGGCCCGGAGGCGCAGCTGAAGCTTCTGGAGAGCTATGACCTGATCGGCGCCCTGACGCGCGATCCCAGCCTTGCCGCTGCCGGTGCTTTCCCGCGCCGATCCCGCGCTGGTGCGCCTGATGCGCCGCGACGGGCCGCGCCTTTATTCGCCGGTCCGGGTCGACACGCTGAACAGCTCCGCGGCGCTTATGGATGCGATCGGCGCCGCGCCGGCCTCTGCCGTCGCCGCCGAATGGCGCGGGCTGATTCTTGGCCGGCCGGGCCTCTATCTTGCGACCCGCTGGGCCGCGTTCCGCTGGGTGTTCCTGACGCCGGATGCGGCGCTCTGCTATCCCTATTATCTCGGCGTCGATGGCCCGCCGCAGGCGATGAAGGCGCTGGGTCTGGCGCGCCGCTGGGACAGCCGCGATCAGGCGCTTGACAGCTATGGCGCCCATTTCGAGCGGACGCCGATCCTCAGCCATGCCTTTTATGCGCTGCTGGCGCTTGCGGGACTGGTGATCCTGTTGTTCCGCCGCCGGCCGGCCGATCTGGCCATGGCGGGCCTGCTGGCCGGCGCGCTTGCCTTCGCGGCCAGCTTCTTCGTGATCTCGATTTCCTGCGATTACCGCTATCTCTACCTGCTCGATCTGGCGGCGGTGGCGGGCCTGTTCTACCTCGCGCTGGACCCCCATCGGACCCCAGTGTATTCAGGGCCGGGCGTGTCGCCGTAGCTCAGTCGGATAGAGCACGAGATTCCTAATCTCGGGGCCACAGGTTCGAATCCTGTCGGCGACACCATCCCCTCGGACCGGCCAACCGCCCCTTATCGGAATTCCGCTTTCGCGGTCTTGGTTGCGACAGAGCGCTGGAGTTCCTGCTTCCCGATCTCGTTGGCTGGGCATGTGCTTGGCCGCCGTTCGCGATGCATCCGTGCGAGCAGCCTTATTCATGTCCCGCGATATTGAATGTGATTTCGACCCGCAGGCCGGGGTGATTGTCGGCGAGGTCTATCCTTGCCTTGTGCAGGTCGACAATCGCGCGGACGAGCGATAGCCCCAGACCGCTGCCGGGCGTCGAGCGGCTATGTTCCAGGCGATAGAAGCGGCGGAAGACCTTTTCGCGCTCCGTTTCCGGGATGCCGGGACCGCTATCGGCGATCGATGCAACGGCCGTCCCGGCATGTTGTTCAAGATCGACGGCGATGGTGCCATGTGGCGGCGAATGCGTCATCGCGTTCTCGATCAGGTTCGCGAACACCTGCGTCAGCATCGTGCGGTCGCCGCGAACCGTCACGCCCGACGCTATTCGGGGTCGCAATTCATGCCCGCCATCTTCCGCGGCGGGGCGGTAGATATCGACAAGCTCGATCAGGAGCGCCGAGAGGTCCACGGCCTCCATGGGAATGCCCGCGGTCCCGCTCTCGAGCTGGCCGATGCGCAGCAATGCCGAGAAGGTCGTCAGGATCGTGTCGCTTTCGGCGATGGCCCGCTCGACCGCATCGGCGTATCCCTCGACGCTTGTGGCATCGTTGTGCGCGGATTCAAGCTGGTGACGCAAACGCGTCAACGGCGTTCGAAGATCGTGGGCGATGTCGCTGGAAATCTGCTGCACATTCTCCATCAGGGCCGAGATGCGGTCCAGCATCGCGTTGATGGTGCCGACCAGTTGATCGAACTCGTCGCGCGTTCCGCGTTCGGGAATTCGGTCGGAAAGATGTCCCGCCATGATGGCGCGGCAGGTTCTGGTAATCGCATCCATCCGGCTGAGAAGGCTGTTGCTCAGCAGGATGCCGCCCATAAGCGCCACAAGAAGCGTCGCGCCAAGAACCCAGCCGAAGGTCTGCAGGACACTTTCCTCGGCGGCGGTGGCCAGATAGAGGTCGCGACCGACAAACACATAGAGGCCCGGCGCGAGAAACGATCCGCGCCCGACGATCTCATGATCTTCGTCCTCCGCCCCGGTGACGGGATGCGGCAGCAGGCAGCCGGCGCTCACCCGCGATGGCCGGCATTGCCGGCAGGTTGCCGGCCAGCTTGACCCCGGCTCCCGTCTCCAGAAGGAAGTAATCCGTTCCATGGGTTCTGAAGAGGCGCTGATGCACGATTTCCTTGACCTCCGAAACACCCTGGGAGCGATAGCCCTCTTCGATGGATGCGAGGTCATGCGTGATCGAATCGCGCACCTCCGTCTGGAATGCCTTGTGGGTGATGGCATAGACCAGCGTCATCAGGATCAGCATGGCGCTGACGATGATGGCGACAAAGATCGCCGTCAGCCTGAAGCTTTCGGTGCGAAGCAGCCTAGTCAGCATGCAGCATGTATCCGGCGCCGCGAATGGTCTCGATCATCTCCCGGTCGAAGCCGCGATCGAGCTTTCCGCGCAGACGGCTGAGATGCGATTCCACGATGTTGGTCTTCGGATCGAAGTGAAGCTGCCACACATTCTCCAGCAACATGGTGCGGGTGACGATCTGGCCGGCATGCCGCATCAGATATTCGAGCACCCGGAACTCCTGTGGTTGCAGGTCGATGCGTTGACCGTTGCGGGTCACGGTCTGGGCAATCAGATCCAGCTCGATGTCTCCGGCGCGAAGATGGGTCTTGATCTGCGCGCCGACACGCTTTGCGCGTCGTGCCAGGGAGTTGACGCGCGCGACCAGTTCGGCGAGGGCGAAGGGCTTGGTGAGATAATCGTCGGCGCCGGCCTCCAGGCCGTCGACGCGGTCGCGGATGCCGTTCATCGTCGTCAGGAACAAGATTGGAATCTCGAGCTCTTCTGCCCGCAATGTCTTGACGAGTTCGACGCCGTCGACGCCGGGAAGCATGCGGTCGATGACAGCGACGTCATGCGCGCGGGTCCGCGCCGCGCTCAGCCCGCCTTCTCCGGTTGCTGCCAATTCGACCCAATGCCCGGCCTTGCGCAAGCCCTGCGCGACATAGTTTGCCGTGTCATGGTCGTCTTCAACGAGCAGGACTTTCACGGCCTTTCGACCCCCGGTGCCACGGCCATAACGTATCTCATCGCACCCATTCTTGCCTGAGGTTGGCAAAATACAATCTTCATCGTCACTTTCTGTGCCATCGCAAGATGCTATCTCCAAGTTCGAGCCGGGGCATAACCTTGGAGTTTGATATGAAAAAGTTTGTCTATGTTTCGATCGCCGCCGCCGGGCTGGGTGCCATTATCAGCGCTGGACCGGCCCTTGCCTATACCGGCCAGAAATATTCGGCAGAGGCTAAGATTTCGATGGTCCAGGCCACCCAGATCGCCCACAAGGCCCAAGCCGGGCAGATTACGGATCGCGAGCTTGAGCGCGAGGGCGGAGGCAGCGGCCTTCGCTACTCCTTCGATATCAAGAGCGGCAAGGTCACCCATGAAGTTGGCGTCGATGCCAAGACTGGAAAGATACTCGAGAATTCTGTCGAAGGTCCGAACGCCGACTGAATGACATGATCCCGGTTGGAGCGGCGGTGGACTCATCCGCCGCTCCGCCGGACCGGGCACATCCCGGGGCGGCGCCATAAGCAGGGGAATGCATGCGCAAGATAGTTTTGGTCGTTGCGTTGACGGGCGGGCTCTCGGCCTGCGCCGGCTATCACGCCCAGCCGCTTCCCACGGTGCCGGATCTGGCGATGCAGCCGCCGCATGCCCGCATGGACATGGGAGCCGTCGGGCAATACGCCGTGGCGCACAGTCCCGATCTTTCGGTTGAACGCCGCCGCGCCGATGTCAGCGCGGCACAGGCCTATGAAGGCGGGCTTCTGCCCGATCCGCAATTTTCCGCAAGCGCCGATCATCCCACCGTGCATGGTCTGGGACTGACCAATGGCTATGCCCTCGGGCTCGCAGAAGATTTGCAGACATTGCTGACCGAGCCGTCGCGTGCAAGAGCCGCAGACGCCAAGCAGAAGCAGGCCAAGCTCGATTTGCTCTGGGCCGAATGGCAGACGCTGCAGAAAGCCGCGAACCTCTACACGCAAACGATCTATGCCGATGGCAAGCTGGCCGCCCTGCAACGAACCTCTACGGCCTTTCAGGAGCAGGCGAAGCGATCCGGGCATGAACTCAAGCGCCACAACACCACGATCGACATGGCCGGTGCGGATCTGTCGGCGGCTCTCGATCTTTCGAGCCAACGCGACGCCGCCGCGCGTGCGGCCGTCGCATCCGATGCGGATCTGAAGGCGCTGCTCGGGCTGGCACCGACGGCCTCGCTCACGCTCGTCGATCCGGGCGAGCCTTCGCCCATTTCGCGCAAGGACGTCGAGGCGGCCCTCGGCCGGGTCACGCGCACCCGGCCGGATCTTCTCGCGCTGCAGGCCGGTTATCACGCGCAGGATGAAGCGGTGCGTACGGCGATCCTGCAGCAGTTTCCGGCGATCAATCTGGGCTTCAATCGTGCGTCCGACACCAGCAACATTCAAAGCAATGGCATCGCGGTCACGATCAACATTCCGATCTTCGGCAGCACGCAGGCCAGGATCCATATCGAGCGGGCCACGCGCATCCAGTTGCGTGCGGAGTATCAGGCACGCCTCGATCAGACCACTGCGGATGCCTGGCGGATCTGGCACGGTCTCGAACTCTTGCGTGGGCAAGTCGCCCGTCTCGCCCAGTCTGTCCCCGAACTCCAGAAAATGGCCGAGACCGGACAGAAGGCCTACGCAGCCGGCAATCTCGCGCCCGCCACCTATGTTCTTCTCGAAACCTCGCTCAGCGCGCGGGCAAGCGAACTCTTCGATCTCAAAGCGGCCCTTTGGCAGGACACCATTGCGCTGAAAACCCTGTTGGCGATGACGCCGCTCATTCCGGAACCCCATCATGCCGACTGAGTCCCGTGTAACCATGCGACCTGTGGCCGAGAACAGTTCTCCTCGGACGCGTAGAAAGATGCGATTGGCGCTCGCGGCCCTTGTGACGCTGGCGGCGCCGGTTCTGCTCGTGCGCCCGGCGATGGCCGGCGATCAGGCGAGCGTCCTCGTCACCACCACCAAACTGCGCATGGGCAGCTTGCCGCGCACGATCACAGCCTATGGCACGGTCCAGGCCGATCCGTCGGCGCGGCAGGCCGTGATGGCGCCCGTGGCCGCGACGGTCGCGAAGATCTATGTGCGCGTCGGGGAGGAAGTGAAGAAGGGCGCGCCGCTCATCCAGCTGGTTCCAAGTCCGCAGAGCCACGCGGATTATGCCAAGGCGCGTTCGGCGCTGACGGCGGCGAATGCCCAGCTTCGGCACACGCGCGAACTGTTCTCGCAATTTCTGGCTACGAAGCAACAGCTGGTCGAGGCCGAGAAGGCACAATCCGATGCGCGCGCATCTCTTGCCGCGCTCGATACGCAAGGTGCCGGGGGCGCCAAGACGCTAACGGTGCCCTTCCACGCGACCGTCACCAGGATCGACGCGAATTCGGGCATGCTTGTAAGCGAGGGGGCACCGCTTCTCGAACTGGCGCCGCCCAACGCTCTGGTGCTCCGGGCCGGCGTGGTGCCGGCAGATGCAAGCGCCGTAAAGCCCGGTGACAAGGCGACCATCAAGGCCATCGGCGCCGAAACGCAATTCGACGCCCGCGTGCTGCTAAGGGGCGCGGTGGTCGATCCGCGCGATGGCCTCGTGCCGGTCGAAATCGCGCTGCCGCCCAACACGCTTTTGCCCGGGGAGTCGGCCCGGGTGACAATCGCAACCCATTCCGTCCGGGGCTTTGTCGTTCCGCACAAGGCGGTGCTGATCAACAACAGCGGTCATCCCTATGTCGTACAAGTCCACAACATGGTCGCGCGGCTTGTCCCGGTGCAGGTGATGGTCGCCAATGGCGATAAGAATATCATTGCGGGAAAACTCGATCCGAAGGCCCCGCTGGTCCTGTCCGGCGCCTATCAGCTTCAGGACGGGATGACGGTACGACTGTCCAATTCCAGCGGGTCGGCCGAGTGATGTTTGCCCAATTTCTCAACCACCACCGGCGGGCACTGCTCAGCGTTGCCATTGCGCTCGCGCTGGCGGGCCTGTTCGTCGGGATTGCCCTGCCAGTCGGCCTGTTTCCCGGTCACCAGCTTCCCGCGCATCCGCATCGAGGTCAGCGCCGGCAGCATGCCGTCCAAACAGATGCTGATCGATGTGACGGAACCGCTGGAAGAAGTGGCCCGCGCGGTGCCGGGCGCGGTCGATGTGGTGTCGACCACCTCGCGCGGCTCGGCCGAAATCTTTGTCGATTTCCCCTGGAGCTTCGACATGAACCAGGCGCTCCTGCGCATCGATGCCGCCTTTGCGCAGAAGATGCCCGATCTGCCGCAGGGAACGGCTTATGACGCCATCCAGATGAGCCCGAACGCCATTATGCCGTTCATCTCTTATGCGCTGATCTCGAAGAAGGAGAGCCCGGCGGCGCTGCGCCGGCTTGCCAAATACCAGATCACGCCGCTCCTGACCGGCATTCCGGGCATTCGGCAGGTGGGTGTCATGGGCGGGCAAACGCCGGAGGTGGAGGTCAACCTCGATCCCCAGAAACTGCGCGCTTATGGCCTGACCCTGTCGGACGTCGAACAGACCATTTCGAAAACGAATGCGATCACTGCCGTGGGGCGGTTGGAAGACAACGACCTTCTTTATCTGGTGATCAACAACAATGCGCTGACCTCCGTGAAGTCGGTCGCGGACATGGCGCTTCGCACGGCACAGGGCGGCATTGTCCGGCTCTCGGATCTCGGCGAGGTCGCCCTGGGGTCTGTTCCGCAATGGCTGCTCGTCAATGACAATGGCAAGCCGGCCGTGACCTTCGATGTCTACCAACAGGACAGCGCCGATTCATTGAGCCTGGCAAAGAAGGTCGAGGCGCGGCTTTCGGACTTCATGAAGACCCAGCCGAAATCCATCCAGCTCATCAAGTGGTACGACCAGACGGAGCTTGTGCGCTCATCAATCGGCGCGGTCGAAGAGGCGATCCTGATCGGGCTTGTGTTCGCAGGCTTCGTGGTGCTTGGCTTCCTGCGGAACTGGCGCGTGACCGCTGGTCGCGATGGCAATCGTTCCGCTTTCCGTGCTGACCACCGTGCTGCTGCTCTACCTGCTCGGCATGACGTTCAACATCATGACTCTGGGCGGCATCGCGGCCGCCATCGGCGTCTTGATCGACGATGCAATTGTGATGATCGAGCACATCGCACGCCGAACGGGAACTCCGGGCCTTGTCGACCCGAACAAGAAAGTTCTTGAGGCGGCCCGCGAATTTCTCTCGCCGCTGTTCGGATCGAGCCTCGCCACCATCATCATCTTCATCCCGTTGGCATTCTTGCCCGGTGTCACGGGCGCCTTCTTCAAATTCCTGTCGCTGACCATGGCGTCGGCGCTGATCATCTCCTTGATTCTGACGGCCGTGGTCGTTCCACTTCTGGCGCGCTACTTCATTGACTTCCGCAGCTGGCAGGATCCCAGTCACGATCAGGAAGGCTGGCTTGTCAAAACGCATGGCCGCCTCCTGCGTGCGGTCTTTGCCCGGCCGGCATGGATCGTGGTGAGCGTCCTCGTTCTCATCGCCGCCGGATATCTCGCCTACAGCCATGTGGGCACCGGCTTCCTGCCGCGCATGGATGAGGGCGGGTTCGTTCTCGATTACCAGACGGCGCCCGGCACATCTCTGTCGGAAACCAATCGCGAGTTGGAAGAGGTTGAAGGCATTCTGAAAAAGAACCCCTACGTCTATACCTATTCGCGGCGGACCGGGGCGGGCCTTGGCGGCGATCTGACGGAAACCTACCAGGGCGACTTCTTTGTGCGTCTGGTCGATCCATCGAAGCGCCCTTCGATCTGGACGATCATGGACGAGATCAATCATGACATTACGACACAGGTGCCCGGGATCGACTTCGATACCCACCAGCTGCTGAGCGATATGATCGGCGACATGGTTGGGCGTCGCCAGCCGGTTGTCATCTCGCTCAGCGCCAAGAACCCGGACATTCTGGACACGATCGCGCCCAAAGTGGCGGACGCCATTTCGAAAGTCCCAGGCATCCAGCCGGCGTCCGTCAACGATGGCGTCATTCCGGCCGGCGACGCCTTGGAAATCCATGTGGACCCGGCTGCTGCCGCAACCCAGGACATGACCCCGGAGGACGTCAAGGAACAGCTCTATCACTACCTGAATGGGGCGGTGGTTACGCGTTATCTCGGCAACGTTCAAGATGTCGGCGTCCGTGCTCTGGCTCGGCTCACGGCATTCCAGTCTCTATAAGGATCAGCTGGGAGAATTGCTGATCCGCTCTCCCACGGGGCACGAGTTTCCGCTGAAGACGGTGGCCAAGGTCACCTTCGTCAGCGGTCAGCCGCAGATCACGCGCGACAATCTTGCCCAGATCGTCGCGATTACCGCGGAGATCGGCGGCGGCCACGATCTTGGCTCCACGATTGCGGCTGTTCAAAAGGTCCTGCACCAGCCGGGCCTGTTGCCGCCCGATGTCTATTATTCGATCGGTGGTGCCTACAAACAGCAGCAGATGGCCCTGGACGGCATGATCAAGGCGTTTGCCGCGGCCGCGGTTGCCGAGTTCATCTTGCTTCTGTTTCTCTACAACCGCTTCCTCATGCCGATCGTGATCATTGCCAGCGCGGTTTTGTCCAGCGGTGCGGTGTTCATCGGCCTGTGGCTGACCGGATTGGAATTCAATATCACGGCGATGATGGGAACGGTCATGATCGTCGGAATCGCGACGGAGATGGCGATCTTCTTCGCCTCGGAATTCCAGGCACTGGAGCCGACCATGCCGACGCGGGATGCGCTCTATCAGGCAGCACTCAATCGTCTGCGGCCGATCATGATGAGCACGCTGGCCATGATTCTGGCGCTGATCCCGCTGGGGGCGGCCATCAGCGGGGCGGGCGATCAGATGCTGCAGCCGCTCGCAATCGCGATCATTGCGGGCATCGTCGTCCAGATGCCCCTGGTGCTGCTGGCCATGCCTGTGGTGCTCGAGCGTCTTTCTCGCCGCAAGCTGGTCGATTCCTGATCTGCGAACCAAGTAACTGGTGTGCCGGACATAACGTCTGGAACGTTGGAGCGTGCCCCGCAGCGCCTGTGCCGCTGCGGGGCCAGGGGCTAGTGGACCGGATCCAACATGTAGAGCTTCAGCGAATTGGGAACGACGTGGTAGCGGTGGCGATAGTTCTTCGGAGAAACCGCCGGGTTCACCTTGATGTCGGCGGCAGCCAGGAAGACCCGCCCCGTCTCCTCATCGAGCCCCATCGTGCGGGCGCTCAGTGGCGTCTTGACCGGATCGAGAACGGTGTATTTGTCGGGGCTGTCCTCGTGGATCACCGACAGGCTTCCGGAAAAATTGGAACTGAAGGCAAGCTGTCGCCTGGAATCGAAACGTGCTGAATCCGAGCCTTTGTCGATGGGCAGCCGTGCGACGATTGCCCCCGTATCGGCGTTGAGCACAATCATCTTTGCGTTGGCGCAGGTCGCGAACAGGCGGTGGTGGAGGCGGTCGATCGCGATTCCGTGCGGCCGCTCGCAGCTCGGCATGGCCCAGTGCGCATCGACCTTGTTCGTCTTCACGTCGATCCTGACGATGTCATGCTTTTCGACGCCGTCGACATAAAGCTTGCCATTGTGACCGGACACCCCGAACTCCAGTGGTGCTCCGACATGGACCGTGGCGATCGCTCTGTCGGTCCTGGGATCGATCACGGTCAGCGCGCCGGAATCGCCATCGATGACAAAAATGTGCCGGCTGACCGGGTCGTAGACGATGCCATCGGCGTCGGGCTCGGCCTTGATGCGCTTGGTCACCTTCAGGGTCTTCAGATCGAAGGCCACGGCCTCACCGGCCTTGCCGTCGTCGGTGAAGCCCTGGCCGGTGGCATGGGAAAAGGCGATCCCGTGCGTGCCGCCTTGTATTCCTGTCACCGCGCCGATGAGTTTGCCGGTGCGTCCGTCAACGACGGTCACCTCGGTGCCGTGCGCGATATAGACCCGGCCGGAGACAGGATCGTAGTGGAGATAATCCCAGCGATCGGGCGCGCCGAGCGGGGTCACTTTCGCGGTCTTGTACGCGACGGATTCGTGGCCGGCCTTGGCGAGAGCTGGCGCGGCCGGGATGGCCAGCGCCGCCGCGATACTCAGGGGAAGAAGTGTGCCGCGGACAGTCCGGGCATTGGCAGATGTCATGGTTTCACCTCGTGAAGAAAGCGCACCAATGTCGGCTGCCGAGATGTCATTCCCAAGTATAGCCAATATTGTATTTTGCCAATCTTTTGCCGCGGCGGGCCGGGTGTCTCAGAAGGATTGCTCCACGCCGACGAAAACGCTGCGGCCCTGGTCCCATTGCGACGGGCCGGCGCCAAGGTTGGTGCCATCCAGAATCTGATATCCGGCGCCGAAGAGGTTGATGACGTCGCAGCGCAGGGCGAGCATGTAGCGGCTCTGCCGGAACAGGTAATAGACGCCGGTCAGGTTTACCTGCATATGCCCCGGCAGGCTCCGGTTGTTGGGCGCGGCGTCCGCCAGCGTCCGTCGGAAGCCGCTGCCATAGAGCAGATCGCTGGAAACCCGCAGCGCATGCCAGCGGTAGGAGACGCCGGCCGATACGGTATAGGTCTGATCCTGATCGAGCCGGAGGAAGCGGCTGCCGGCATAGGCCAACTGTGCCGGTGTGAAGTAGAACTGGTTGGAGGTGATGCCCCGGCCCTCCGCCCGCGCGATCGAAAAATTGGTCCACGCCGACAACGCATCCTTCGCATAAGTCAGGCTGAATTCGACGCCGCGGATGCGGCCTTGCGCGAAATTGAAGGGCGTGGCGATCATCGCAGTACCGAACTGGCCGATATCGATCAGGTTTTTGGCATCGCGCCAGTATCCGTCCACGCCCAGCGTCAGGTGGGCGAGCGTCTGCTGCACGCCGACATCGTAATAATTGTCCGTCTCCGCGCGGGTCGGATTGCCCTGCGCTGTCGGCAGGGCGCCGGTGGTGCCGGCGAGCAGGCCCGCCATTCCGGCGCGCATGGCATCCGGCGCCGGGACGAAATAGCGGGCATAACCGGCATGGATGGTCGTGCCGGATGCGGTCGTCCACACGGCATTGATGCGTGGGCTGAGTGCGTTGCTGCTGCGCGCGGCATCGGCATGATCGAAGCGAAGCCCGAAATTGACGGTCAGCGGTTTGAGCGGCGTCCACTCGTCCTGCACATAGACGCTGGCGCGGGTCTGACGGTCGGCGAAGTGGTAGGGCACGATTTGTGGCGTGTCCGAGGTCTGAAAACGCAACGCATCGACCGGCAACACGGCGGAGCGGAAATTGGCGGTGCTGCGATCGGTGCTGACGAAGAAGCCTGCTCGCAAGCTATGCGCGGAGGACAGCTTGTAGAGCGCATCGGCCTGCATGCCACCGCCCGTGTCGCGCTGCGCCGCGCTCTGGCCGATGCCGTGGAACAGAAGATCGCCCAGCCTGCCCGGCGTGAAGGTCAGGCCGGTGCTGCGCGCATAGGCAGATAGCTGGATGGTCGCGCGCCCCGTCGTGTGCAGGAAGCTGAGAATCGCGAATTGCGTGTTCTGGCGCTGGTTGTCGTTCAGCGTCTCGCTCGGAAAGCTGCTGACGCCGTCGGCGGTGAGCGGGCGGCGAAATGTTGTGTTGTTGCCCAGATAGGTCAGGGCATTGAGCCCGTGCGGATTGGGAATCTGATAGCGGTTGTTGGACGAACCCAGGATCAGCGAAACGCGGTCCTGCGCATCGATAATGTGGTTCACATAGGCAAAGCCCTGCAGCTGTTCGGTGCGGTCGTGAAGCGGATCGCTGCTGCCATCCGGCGAAGCCAGTCCCAGATTGTTGCGCACATATTCGCCGGTCGCGAAGAACGAGGTCCGCCCCACCGATCCGCCATATTCGAAGGCGGGTTCGATCATGCCGTGGCTGCCGCCGTAAAGCTCGGCTTCGCCGCCATCCAGATAGGCACCACTTTTGGTGGTGATGTTGACCACGCCCGCGACGTTGAGCCCGTATTGCGCCGGCAGCGTTCCGGTGACGAGTTCGACGCTGGCGGCCGTGCGCGTGCTCAGCATGTCGCCAAGATCGGTGAGACCTTCCGGAATAATGACGTTGTTGATGCGGTATTCAAGGCCGCCCTGATCGCCGCGCACATGCAGCCGGCCGAACCCGTCTTCGGTCACGCCGGGCATTTGCAACAGCACGCGGTCGAGGCTCATGGTTTCGCCGCCCGGCCGGCTTTCCACCGTGTCGTTGGTGATGGTGTAGGTCGAGGCTCCCAGGCCGGGTTGAATTTCGGACCTGGCCACATCGAGGCGCTGCGAGGTGACGGTAACCTGCGTGACCGGCGCGGCATTGTCATCGTCGTCCGCCCGGGCCGTCGCCGGAACCCATGCCGCCAGCACGAGAATTGCTGCGACTGTAGCAAGAGGTTTCACCGGTCCCTTGCGTGCCACGACGTTCCTTTCCGGCCCGCTGCTCGTTTTCGGGCTAGGCCTCCGCCTGCCTTCTGTCAGAGATCGTGGTCAGCTCCTATTTGTCATTTGGTAATCAGGTGAAATTCGGGAAACTCGCCGGCAATGCCCGTGGCGGGGATCCAGCGAGGCGCGTCTGCCGTTCGGATCGGAGGATGAAAGGGCGCTCTCGCACCTCTTCGAGATCAACCTTTGGATCAAGGCCGCACATCGTCCTGCACCTGCAAGAACGGAAAACCAGTCTTCCAGGGATTTTGGCCGGCGGGCTTCGTCTCGAAGCCTATTCGGGCTCGAACAGGTCTGGCGCGAAGGGGCGCGGATCGACCTCGCGGAATTGCGAGCGCTTGAAGTGATCCTTCAGCGCATAGGGAACCGTGCAATCGAAAATCGTTTTGCAGGCGATGCCCTTGCCATGGATCGTGATGTTGTAGGCGGGGATCTGCGAGGGATCGAGCACATGGCCCGCAACGCCCGGAATGAAAATGGTTGAGGCGTCGCCCTCATAACGGGTCTGCATCGCCCACAGCACGTCATTGCTGTCGAACGGATCGACATCCTCGTCCACCAGAATCACATTCTTCAGCTCGCGATAGACCGCCAGCGCGATCAGCGCCGCCTGCCGCGCCTTGCCTTCGTCGCCGGGGCCGCGCTTGCACAGCTGCAGGATGGCCAGGAATTTCCCGCCGCCCGCGCTATGGGCGTAGACATTGCGCAGAATGCCCGGCAGCGCCGTTTCGACCGCGTTGTAGATGCTGGCTTCGGTCGGGATGCCGGCCAGGTTGACATGCTCTTCGCCCGGCCCGACCAGAGTCTGCAGGATCGCATGGCGGCGCATGGTGACGGCCGTCACCCGGATCACCGGCAGCGAGGGATGCGCCTCTCCGGTATAGCCGGGAAATTCCGGCATGGCCTTGCCGGTGCCGGTGTTCTGGTCTTCGGCCACGCGTTTGCCGGGAAGGATCTCGCCCTCGATCACGATCTCGGCGCGGGCGATGGCCTTTTCGGGAATGCTCACGCAATCGACCAGCTGCACCGGCCGCCCGCGCAAGCCACCGGCCACGCCCAATTCGTTGAAGCCGAAGGGTGTCGTCGGCGCTTCGAAGCATGAGCCGATATAGATGGCCGGATCGAGGCCCATATTGATCGAGACGGGCAGGGGCTTGCCGGCCGCCTCGGCCTTCTCGCGGAACACGTCGATATGCCGCCCGGGTGCGAAGAAAATCGACAGCTCGTGGCGGCCCTGCACGCAGAGCCGATGGATGGTCACATCGGAGATGGAAGGGTCTTCGGGATCGCTGCCCAGCACCAGACCCAGGCAGAAATAGGGGCCCGCATCCTCATCGGTGTTGGTCGGTGCCGGCAGCAGGGTGCGCAGATCGAAATCCGGATCGTCGGCGTAATGCACCTCTTCCTGGCAAGGTGCGGCCGCCGCGGGAACGACTATCGGCGGGATCACGGTCTTGACCGCCTGTCCCATCTGCTGGCCCAGCGCGCGCTCCGGCGCGCCCAGCAGCAGGCTGACGCGCTTGCGGCTGGCCATCATGCCCACATGCACCCGCATGCCGGGATAGCCCTTCACATTGTTGAAGGTCATGGCCGGGCCGGTGCGCGTCGGCCGCATCACCGTGCCGCCGGCCCCGATATAGCGATAGACGCCGGCCAGCTCGGCGTTGGGGTCGACCGGATGGTCCGTCTCCCTGTACTCGCCGGGGAAGCGCTTGAGATAGGCGATGGCCGAGCGCAGATCGTCGATGGGCGGCACCGACCAGCCCAGCGGATGCGGCGTGGGCGACAGGGCCTCGGGGCGGTCTTCGATCTCGGTCTCGAACATGCGGCTCTCCATGGCGGGCATGTTCGAGACTAGGACTGATTTCATCTGGAATCGATTATGGAAATTAGATATATTGATAAGAATAACATTATCGATATGAGGCAGGATGAATTTCCGGGCCCTTCGCCATTTCGTCGCCGCGGCCGAAGCCCTGCATATCGGCCGGGCCGCGGACACGTTGGGCATCGCTCAGCCAGCGCTCAGCCAACAAATCCGCGCCCTCGAGGCGGAGCTGGGCGTGCGCCTGTTCCACCGCGCCAACCGGCGCGTCACCCTGACCGAGGCCGGGCGCATCTTCCTCGCCGAGGCGCGTCAGATCCTGACCGCCTCGGATCGCGCCGTCCGCCTGGCGCGCGAGGCCGAGCGCGGCACAGCCGGCGAATTGCATATCGGTTACAACGGCTCGGTCGTGTTTGAGCCGCGCCTGCGCCATCTGCTCGAACGCTTCCGCGCCGCCTACCCCGGACGTGACCCTGACGATGCATGAGAATGCGGTCGAAACGCTGCTCGCCGATCTGCAGGCGACGCGGCTCGACATCGCCTTTCTGCGCGGGCCCATCGGCGCGCGGCCCGCGGGCATTGCGCAGGAGGATTTCGCCCATGGCCCCCTTGTCGCCGCGCTGCCGGCCGCGCATCCGCTCGCCGAACAATCGCGCATTGCCCCGCGCGATCTCGCCGAAGAGACCTTCATCGGCCTGCCGGATTCACCGGGGATCGGATTGATGTCGAGCCTGCACCAGGTCGGGGAGCGCGCCGGTTTCGTGCCGCGAATCATGCTTCAGGCCGGCAGCGTGATGAGCGTTCTCGGTCTTGTCGGCGCGGGGCTTGGCGTCAGCATCATCCCGCAAATGCCGCTGAGCTTTTCCTCGCCATCCTTCGTGCTCAGGCCGCTGGACGATCCGGCGGCGGTAACTGAGGTCTTCCTCGTCTATCGCACGCAGATCATCTCGCCGGTCGAACGCCGCTTCCTCGACATGGCGCGCGAGGGTCAGCCAAAGGGGCGGATCGGGTCCGCCCCGTCCCAGGCCAGGGCCGCGCCATAGAAGCTGGCAAAGGCGCGCTCCATCGCCGGACCCGTCTGGATCAGTTCGAGATAGCCGGGCAGGGCGCCATGCGTGTCGAGATAGGCGACATCGCCGCCCGTCGGCACCCCGGCGCGGAAGACGACATCCATGCCCTCCTTGGCATAACGCGCGATATCGGCATCGACATCGCTGCTGGCCACGCCCCAGTGATGGAAGCCATGGCCGTGAACGTCGATATGTTCCTTGTAGACGGAGGGGTTGGAATCCGTCGGCTGGATCAGCTCGATGTTCATATGCCCGGCGAAGGACATGGCGATGGCAACGCCCGCCGTCGACGGCTTGCCGCGATAGACCGGATGCTCGCCGGTGAAATGCTCCAGCAGGAACCAGGGGCCGACATTCAGCTTCTCGGTCCATTCGCGGATCGCGGCCTTGATGTCGGCCACGACATAGGCCGTCTGCATGATGCCGTTATCGGGTTGGCCGAAGCTGAGAAGTGGCATGCGGGTTCCTTCCTCTGGGCGCGTATTGTTTTTGATCGCTGTGCCGAGGATAGCAGGCGCCGCCGCGCCCACCCAAGCGTGGGTATGTCGCGCCTAAGGAACGTCTGAACAAGCCTCTGACGATATTGATAAGTTCATTGACGTCAGTTCATTCCATCGAAGTTTCGGTCTAGCGGTGTGGTTCGGCGGGCATTTGGTCTCTGCCGGGTTTGATCGGCATGGCTTGCGACACACTACGCCCCTTGGCAGCGCAACAGGTGGCGCCGCGCCATGAATAGATTGGCCAGCGCGCAGGTCACAAACAGGCGGTGGGCGTTCTTGTCCAGGCCGCGATAGCGAACCATTGTGAAGCCGAACACCCGCTTGATGACACCGAAGGCGTGCTCGACCTTGGCCCGGACCTTCGACTTGGTGCGGTTCTTCGCCCGCTCGGCCGCGTCCACCACGCCGCGATGACGATAGCGGCGATTGGTGAAGTCCTTCGCATTCGGCGCGTGCGCTTTGATCACGCCGCTCTGTCCCCGGTAGGCTTGATCGCCCCAGACGCGACGTTCTTCGCCATGCAACAGGTCGGGCAGAATCTCGCAATCGGCGACGTTGGCGGCCGTGGCCACCGCTGTGTGGATAAGCTTGGTCCGGCTATCGACGCCGATGTGAGCCTTCATGCCGAAATACCACTGGTTGCCCTTCTTGGTCTGATGCATGTCGGGATCGCGCGCCTTGTCGGCATTCTTGGTCGAGGACGGCGCGTTGATGATCGTCGCATCCACGATGGTGCCCGTGGAAACCTTCAGGCCCTTGGCTTCCAGATGCCGATGGACCTCCTCGAACAAGCGGCTGCCCAGATCGTGTTGTTCGAGAAGGTGGCGGAAGCGGCACACGGTCGTCTCGTCGGGCGCCCGCTCGCGACCCAGGTCGATGCCGACGAATTGGCGCATCGTCAGCGAATCGTAAAGCGCCTCTTCCACCCCGGGGTCCGACAGATTGAACCAATGCTGAAGGAAGTACATGCGCAGCATCCGCTCGACGCCAACCGGCGGACGGCCATTGCCCGGCTTGGGATAGAACGGCTCGATCAAGCTGCACAGCGCCGTCCACGGCACAACGCGCTCCATCTCGGCCAGAAACGCCGCGCGCCGCGTCGTCTTGCCGTAGCGCTCGAAACCCGTTGCCGCCAGCGTCATCTGCTTCATTGTCTCGTTCCGATTCAGGCCGCAGACCTCAGCTTACAACGTATCGGAAACGGTGGGAATCACACCTTATGCAGAGGTTCCCTAACCGGCTTCCGCCAGAATGCGCCGGGCCGTCTCCTCGATGGCAGCGGCGACCAGCGGCGAGAGTGCCGCGCCGGGCGCGAAATCGGCGCCTTCGATCGCGAACACGATCAGTTCCTGCGGCAGCGCGTTCAGCGCACGCGCCAGCTCGATCGCCATGCCGAGCCCGATCCCATGGGACGACACCGCCCCCAGCGCCTCGGGCAATCGCGCCGCGTGCGCGTCGAAGCGGTGGATGTGTCCCACCTGGACCAGCGGCGCACAGGCATCGGCCACGAACACGCGGGGCTCGCCGGCCCAGGCGTCCATCAGCGTCGCCGGTTCGCACACGGCTTTGATCACGCGCAGGCCCGGCCGCGCCGCCTCGGCCACGCGCCGCGCCACCAGCGGGCCGGCCGCATCGTCGCCGCGCATCTCATTGCCGATGCCGATGACAAGGCTCATGCGCGTTCGATGTCGAGCTTGAGGAAATGCGTCGCGCAGGAAATGCAGGGATCGTAATTGCGGATCGTCTGTTCGCAGCGCGCCTGCAATGCCGCGTCGTCGAGCTCGAGATTGGCCGTGATCACGCCTTTGAGATCGCTTTCGATGCTGGGCTGGTTCTGCGAGGTCGGCGGCATGATGCGGGCGGTTTTGATCGTGCCGTCCGTATCGATGTCATAGCGATGATAAAGCATGCCGCGCGGCGCCTCGGTCGCCCAGGTTCCGCGCGCCGTGCGCGGCTCCACAACAATCGCCGGTTCTTCCGGCTCGCGATAGACTTCGATCAGCCGCAACGCCTCTTCGAAGGCATAGAGCACTTCGACCGCGCGCACCGTGATGCTGCGGAACGGATTGCGGCACACGGGTCCAAGCCCCGCCGCCTTCGCCGCCTCCTGCACATCGGCCGGCAGCCGGTCGAAATTGAGCGCATAGCGCGCCAGCGGCCCGAGCAGATAGGCGCCGCGGGCCTTGATGCGCGCCTGCAGCGCCGTCGAATGCGCCACATGGATTTCCTCGACATGGTCTTCGAATTCGGAGGCGGCGACATCGAGCCCGCAATTGGAGACGATGCGCCCCTCATTCATCGGATATTCGTGCTCGATGGCGCAGCGCCACGAATTCATAATCCTGCTCGAAATGCGGGAAGGGCAGCGTTCCGGTCCACAGCACCGCCTCGCGCGCCGCATCGCGCGCCCACAACAGCTCGTCGCGGAGCGCCAGAAGTTCGCGCCGCGATGGCGCGCGATAGAAACCGCCCACGCGCGCGTTGATGGGATGCACCTCGCGCCCGCCAATGGCGGAGACGATGCTGTTGCCCGCCTTCTTCAGCCGCAGCCCGCGCTGCACCGCCTCGCCATGATCGCGCGCCATGTCGATGGCGCTCTCATAGCCGAGGAAATCGGGCGCATGCAGCATGTGGATGTGCAGCACATGGCTCTCGATCCATTCGCCGCAATAAAGAAGCCGCCTCAGATCGCGCAACGGCCCGGTCACGCTCACCCTGCAGGCCGCTTCCATCGCATGCACGGCGCTCATCTGATAGGCGATGGGGCAGATGCCGCAGATGCGCGAGGTGATGTCCGGCGCCTCGCGGAAATCGCGCCCCGGCAGGAAGCCTTCGAAGAAGCGCGGCGGCTCGAAGATGTTGAGCTCCACCTGTTCGACCGTGCCGTCCTTGATGCGCACGCGCAGCGCCCCTTCGCCCTCAACGCGGGCCAGCGCCTCTACCACGATCCGCCGCTCAACCATCGCGTTCGCTCTCTTCGCGTGAAGGCCGGTGCGGCGGCGTTGAAGGTGCGCAGGATGCGCTGCCGGTCGCGCGCATCCATGCCATGGGCGATCAGCACCTTGCGCATGGATTCCATGGCCGGCGTGTCCTGCGGGCCGAAGCAGCCATAGCAGCCGCGATTGTAAGCGGGGCACAGTGCGCCGCATCCGGCCTGGGTCACCGGCCCGAGGCAGGGCGTGCCATGGGCCACCGTCACGCAGACATTGCCGCGCATCTTGCATTCCAGGCACACGCTATGGCGTCGGCACGGCCGGCTTGCGTCCGAAGGCGAAGGCCGAAACGACCTCCAGAAGCTCGTATTTGTTGACCGGGCAGCCGCGCAATTCGAAATCCACCGGCACATGATCGGCAATCGCGGTCGAGGTCGCCAGCGTCTCGATATAGTCGGGTCGCGCATAGACCGCGGCGATGAAATCCTTCACATCGGCGAAATTGCGCAGCGCCTGTATACCGCCCGCCGTGGCGCAGGCGCCGATCGTCACCAGCGCCTTCGATTGCGCGCGGACCTGCTTGATGCGCTCTTCATCATGCGGCGTGGTGATCGAGCCTTCGACCAGCGACAGATCGTAAGGCCCGTCCACCTTTGCGCGCGTGGCTTCGAGGAAATAGGCGATCTCGACCGCGCCCGCCAGCGCCAGCAACTCGTCTTCCAGATCGAGCAGCGAAAGCTGGCAGCCATCGCAGGAGGAGAATTTCCACACCGCGAGTTTCGGTTTGCGCTCATGGCTACAGCCCCGCCACGCGCAACAGAGGCGCCGCGCGGTCATGCCGGAACACGGGCCCGTCGCGGCAGATGAAGGCCGGTCCGAGCTGGCAATGGCCGCAATGGCCGAGCGCGCATTTCATGTTGCGTTCGAGCGAAACATAGATTTGCTCACTCGCCATGCCGCGCGCCTTCAAACCTTCGACCGCGAAATGCATCATGATTTCGGGCCCGCAGATCAGCGCCGCTGTCTTGTCCGGATCGATCTCGGCCCGCGCGATCAGCTTGGTGATAACGCCGACAGCCGCCGTGCCACTCCGCATCGGCATGGTCCACGGTGATGTCCAAATCGATACCCGGCGAAGCCGCCCAGCGTTCGAGATCGTCGCGGAACAGCAGCATCTCGGGGTTGCGCGTGCCGTAGAGAATGCGAACCGCGCCGTAATCGCGCGCGGTTGTGCCAGCACATGCAGGATCGCGGGCCGAAGCGGCGCGAGCCCCAATCCGCCGGCCAGAAACAGAACGTCGCGGCCCTTGATCTCTTCCACCGGCCAGGCCGTGCCGAAGGGCCCGCGCACACCGATGCTCTGCCCCTCGGACAGATTGTCGAAGCCATGCGTCACGCTGCCGA
The DNA here is from genome assembly GCA_963822185.1 of uncultured Pseudomonadota bacterium. GTDB lineage: Bacteria > Pseudomonadota > Alphaproteobacteria > Micropepsales > Micropepsaceae > Rhizomicrobium. Next base: position 764,525 of record CAWGGT010000001.1, on the reverse strand, counting down.
CGCTGCGCACCGTATGGGTGAGGCGGCTTGCATCGTCCGGATCGCCGCTGACGCTGATCGCCACTTCGCCGCGCCCGAAGAGATAGAGCATGTTGAACTGACCCGGCGCGAACCCCGGTATGCGTCGCCGTCGCGCGGCACCAGATCGAAGGTGAAGGTGTCCGCCGTCTCCTCGCGCCGCGCGGCCACGGTGAAAACCCGCGGCAGCATGGCGTCGGTTTGCAAGGCGGCACTCATGCCGGCGCCCCGCCATAGACGTCGAGCGCCTGAACCCGCGCTTCCATCATCCGCTGCACCAGAACCGGCACGAAGCGCTTCATCAGTTCGTAGCCCAGATGATTGTCGGCCTCGCATTTGCCGCGCAGGCAGGTGCCGTCGAGGGCAATGGCCACGCTCGGCTCCAGCGCGCGCGCATCCGAATTGCAGCGATAGGGCGGCACGATCCAGGCGGCGTTGAGGATGTCGCCTTCATGGTCGGTGTGGAACAGCACCGCACCCTTGGCGCCGCGCAGTTCCAGCCCCACTCGGCCGTGGCGCAGTACATAGAAGGTGTCGGCCGCATCGCCCTGGCGATAGAGATAGTCGCCTGTCTCGAAGCGCACCTGCTTGCCGCAACCGGCGACGAGCGCGGTCAGCGCAGGGTCGAGCCCGGCGAAAAAGGGATGGTCCGCAAGGATGGTTTCAAGCGTCTTCATGGCGAACCTGCCTCCGTTTCGGCGCGAAGTCTCGCTGACTTCCTCGGTGATGTCGATTCCGGCCGGGCACCAGGTGATGCAGCGCCCGCAGCCGACGCAGCCGCTCTCGCCGAACTGGTCGTACCAATTGGCAAGCTTGTGCGTGATCCAGTGGCGATAGCGCGTTTTCACATCGGGCCGCACCGATCCGCCGGGCAGATGGGTGAACTCCATGGTGAAACACGAATCCCAACGCTGCCGCCGCCCGGCGCGAATGCCGTCCAGATCGGTCACGTCTTCTTCGCTGTGGCAGAAGCAGGTGGGGCAGGCGAAGGTGCAATTGGCGCAGGAAAGGCAGCGCGTCGCCACCTCGTCCCAACGCGGATGTTCGGCGTGGGTTTGCAACAGCGCCTTGATGCCGTCCGTTTCCATGGTGCGGCCCATAGCTGGCCGCCGTGTGCGCGACGATGGCATCGGCTGCGTTCCTGTCCGCGGCCGTCGCTGGCGTCAGAGGCAGGGTCTTCGCAATCTCGGCGCCGCGGGCACTGCCGAGCTCGATCAGGAAGTCATGGCGCGTATCGCCGATCAGTTCGGTCAGGGCGAGATCGTATCCGGCCGTCGCCCGCGGTCCCGACCCCATCGAGGTGCAGAAACAGGTGCCGCCCGCCTCGCCGCAATTGACGGCAATGAAGAATGCCTCTTTGCGCCGCGCCGCATAGTCGCTTTCCGTGATCCCCTCGCGCAAGAACACATGGTCCTGGATTTCAATGGCTCTGAGTTCGCAGGCGCGCATGCCGAGAAAGGCAAAGCGCGGCGTCTCTTCGCGCACGGGCTCGATTGCAAAGCCGTCGCCGTCGCGCACGGCCTCCCACAGCTTGCGCTCCGGGCGGAAGAGAAAGCGTTTCCAGGATTGAACCCCGGCCGTATAGCCAAACAGCGCCTCATCGGCGCGGGGTTGCAAGCGATAGCGTCCCGCATCCTGCCGATCGCGCCAGCCGGCGGGCAGATCTTCAACCGACTCGATTGTGTCGTAGCTGATGGCCTGGCCGTCGCGGCGGGGTCCGATCACGGTGTATCCGGCGCCCTTCAGCGCCTCGATCAGGCGCGGGAACGCGGCCCGCGCCAGGATCGCGGTGTCGCCTGTCTGAAAGTCATGATCGGTGCTCACGGCGTCTTCCCGTTTACTGCAACTCTTGCGTGCGCGCCACCCCGGCCAGGGTATTGCCGATGTTGCCATCCTTGGCATTTGTCCGTGCGCGTGCCTTGAGGCAGATCAGGCCATCGCCAGCTTTTTATTAAGAATTTCCAGTGCAAACTTCCGCTTATGACGACGCAGATGTTCATCCCCTCCGCGCGAATGGTGCAGCTGGCCGAAAAGCTGGCCGGCGTCGGCTATTGGTGGTTCCAGCAGAAGGAAGATCGTTTCGTCTGGTCCGAGCAGATGTATCACATCTACGGTCTGGACCCGGCCGACGGTCCGCCAGATATCGATGGCGTGGTCGCCCTCTGCCATCCGGATGATCGTGAAGAATTGCGGCGCTACCATGAGCACTATCGCGAGACGCAAGCGCCCGAAGTCACGATGCGCATCGTCCGCTGCGATGGCGCCGTCCGTCATGTGCTGGTGCGCAACAGCGTCGAGTTCGACGAGCACGGCGAGATGATAGCCCGCTACGGCACGCTGATCGACGTCACCGAGATCAAGGAGGCCGAAGCGACCGCCCGCGAGAGCGAGCAGCGTTACCGGTTCCTCGCCGACCACGTGCCCGACATGATCACGCGCACCGGTACCAAGGGACAACCTCTCTACATTTCGCCATCCAGTGTCCGCGTGCTCGGGTACACGCCGGAAGAAGTGATGGCGCTCAACCCGGCCGACTTGGTTCATCCGGACGATGTGGAAGACGTCATCGGGCGCATCGTCTATCTGGTCAACAGCCGCACGGCGCAGCTTCCCGAACCACTGTGCTATCGCACCAGGCACAAGAACGGGCACTGGATCTGGATCGAAGCCAACCCCACCCTGATCTTCGATACAGATGGAGAGCCGCTGGAATTCATCGATGTCGTGCGCGATGTCTCTCAGACCAAGAAATTCGAGGCCGAACTTCAGGAGGCGCGCAAGCGCGCCGAGGCAGCGGCAGCCGCCAAGGCCGCCTTCCTCGCCAATATGAGCCATGAATTGCGCACGCCGCTAACCAGCATCATCGGCTTTTCGCAGCTCATGGGCACGCGTCAGGATCTTCCGCGCGAGGCCCGGGGCTATTCGCGTCGCATCGCCGATGCCAGCGAAGCCCTGCTTGTGATCATCAATGACGTGCTCGATTTCTCGAAGCTCGATGCCGGCGAGGTCGAACTCGAATCCGCGGCCATGTCGATCGCGCGCATGGTGGACGAGGCGACGGGGCTGGTCAGCCTGCAGGCGCAGGCCAAGGGGCTGGAGCTCGATACAGAACTCGATCCTGCCGCGCCCGACGCCATTCTCGGCGATGTGGCACGCCTGCGTCAGGTGCTGATCAATTTCCTTTCCAACGCCGTCAAGTTCACCGAAACGGGCGGCATCACGGTGACGACCGAATGGAAGGATGGCCGCGTCCGTCTTTCCGTGCGCGACACCGGGCAGGGCATCCCGCCCGAGGCCGTGCCGCATCTGTTCGAGCGCTTTTCGCAGGCCGAAGTCTCGATCAATCGCACCCATGGCGGCACCGGGCTGGGGCTTGCCATCTCCAAGGGCATCATCGAGCTGATGGGCGGCACGATCGGCGTCGACACCGCGCCCGGCCAAGGATCGACCTTCTGGTTCGAAATTCCGGTCACGGTGGCGGACGGACCGGCGCAAAAGAACGACGCGCAGCCCGCCGCAGCCGGCGGCCATCTGCGCATCCTTCTGGTGGACGACACCCATGTGAACCGCGAGCTGGTCAAGGTGATGCTCGAGCCTCTGGGCTACGAGATCACCGAAGCGGCGGGCGGGGCCGAAAGCGTGGCCGTGGCCGAGAGCGGGAGCTTCGATCTGATCCTGATGGATGTGCGCATGCCGACGGTGGACGGTCTCGAAGCCACGCGCCGGATACGCGCCGGCGACGGCCCCAATACGCAGATCCCCATTCTGGCGCTCACCGCCGACGTCGATCCCTCGGCGGCGAAGTCCTGCACCCAGGCCGGCATGAACGATGTCATTGCCAAGCCCATCGTCATGGCCACGCTGCTCAGCCAGATCGTGCACTGGACCGGCGGCGGCGACGCCCTGATGAAAGCGGGCTAGGGCGGGCTATTCCGCGGCCAGCATCTCCTTGTCGGAAGCGTGCGGTGTCCGCGCCCGGGCGAATTCCATCGTGCCGTCATCGACCTTGCCGTAGCGCAGCGTGACGAGGTCGAGCGCGTAATTCTGATAGAGTTTCCATGGCCGCTTGTTGCCCTGCCGCGGCAGAATGGACAGCGCGCGCTGCACATAGCCCGAGCTGAAATCGAGCCAGGGTTCTTCCTCGACACTCGGATCGGTGCGCCGCGGCGTCGCCACCGCATAGCCGCTGGCGTCCATATGGTTCAGCAACCGGCAGACATATTCGCTCGTCAGGTCGGCCTTCAGCGTCCAGGAGGCATTGGTATAGCCGAAGGTCGATGCGAGATTCGGCACGTCGCTATACATCATGCCCTTGTAGCTCATGGTTCTGGCGATATCGACCGGCTGGCCGTCCACCGCCACCTGCATGCCGCCGAGCGTGATGAGCTTGAGCCCCGTCGCCGTCACGATGATATCGGCGTCCAGTTCCTCGCCCGATGTCAGCTTGATGCCGCTCGGCGTAAAGCGTTCGATCGTATCGGTGACGACCGAGGCGCGGCCCTCGCGGATCGCGGCGAACATGTCGGCATCGGGCACCAGGCACAGGCGCTGGTCCCAGGGATTGTAGCGCGGCGTGAAATGGGTCTTCACATCATAGTCTTGGCCCAGCTCATCGCGCACCATCTTGATGAGGTATTGTTTCACCTTGTCGGGCTTCTTGCGCGACATGTTGAAGAAGTACATGCCCAACAGCACATTGCGCCAGCGCGTGATGGTATAGGCGAGCATGGCGGGCAGGTGGCGCTTGAGCCAATTGGCGAATGCGTCTTCGGCGGGCCGCGACACCACATAAGTCGGCGAACGCTGCAGCATGGTCACATGCGCGGCCGCTTTCGCCATTTCCGGCACCAGCGTTACCGCCGTCGCGCCCGAGCCGATCACCACCACCTTCTTGCCCGCATAATCGAGGTCTTCGGGCCAGAATTGCGGATGCACGATCTTGCCGGTGAAGCTGTCTTCCTCGGCGAAATGCGGGCGGTGGCCTTCGGCATAGCTGTAATAGCCGCTGCAGCTGAAGAGGAAGTTGCAGGTGTAGCGCGTGAGCGTCTTCTCGGGCCCCACTTCGGCCTCGACGGTCCAGCGCGCATCCGCGCTCGACCACGATGCGTGCTTCACCAGATGGCGAAAGCGGATGTGGCTCTCGAGATCGTTCTCGCGGGCGGTCTCGCACACATAGTCGCGGATCGAGGGGCCATCGGCGATGGCCTTGGCCGCGCGCCAGGGCTTGAAGCGATAGCCCAGCGTGTACATGTCCGAATCCGAGCGGATGCCGGGATAGCGAAACAGGTCCCAGGTGCCGCCGATGGCCTCGCGTCCTTCGAGGATCGCGAAGCACTTCTGCGGCGCCTGCGTTTTCAGATGATAGGCCGCGCCGATGCCCGAAAGCCCCGCGCCCACAATAATGACGTCGAAATGTTCCATGCCTGCCGGCCCCATCTCTTTTGCGGGCAGGATAACGGCTTCACGGAAAATGACAAGTTGTCAGTTAAGGACGGCTTTCCCCTCACCGCGCTCGGCGGCGGAACAGGTTCACCCGCATGGGCTGCATCAGGCGGTAAGTGCCGTCCTCCTGCTTCTCGGCCAGCCGCTCGAAGTTCTCGCGCAGCTTGGGCTCCAGCGCCGTCACGGCCTCGCGCCGTGTCGGATCGATGGAGATCACCATGTCGCGCAGGGTCTCGAAGCGGTCGACCTTGCGGCTGTCGGTGAAGCGCATTTCGGAGACTTCGTCGAAACCGTACTCGCTGGCGCGCTGGATCTCGGAATAGGCGGCGGCACGCACTTCGGTTTCGTCGTCCACGGGCTGGACGATCGCGAACAGCGGCCCCTCCGGCAGCGGCTCGGCGATATAGAGCGCCCCGCCATCCACCAGCACGCGCGCGGCTTCCTGCAACGCCTTGCCCTGTTCGGCAACGGGCACATGGTGCAGCGAGTTGAGGAAGGTGAGGATGTCGGCGCTCTGAGCGGTCAGCGGCAGGTTCTGGCCGACGCCTTCGACATAGCGTTCGTCGCCCACGGGCTCGGCGGCGCGGGCCTTTTCGATCTGCATTGCGCCGCATTCGATGCCGGTGACATGGGCGCCTTCCTTGGTCATGAAGCGCACCATGGCGCCGTCGCCACTGCCCACATCGACGGCACGCGCGCCCTTCAGCGCCACGGATTGTGCCAGCACCTCAGTCCCGGATTTGCGCAACTCGCTCACATCGTCCTCCCTTTGTCTCGCGCAGTTAAGCAGACGGCCGGGCCTCACGCCACTGGAGCGATACAAGCGGCTTTCCGGTTCAATCCGCGCGCGCTTTGTGCCAGCGTGCCGGCGAACCCTCGATGAAGGACGTCCATGGCCGGCAGTCAGGATTTTGCCGACCGATCCGCGCAACGCGGCCGCGCTCATTTCCCTCAACGGCGCACACGTGCCCCGGGCCGAGGCGAAGGTCTCGCTCTTTGATGCCGGCTTCGTGCTGGGTGACGGGGTGTGGGAGGGGTTGCGCCTGCACAAGGGCGATTTGCTCTTCCTCGACGCCCATCTGACCCGGCTCTATGACGGCGCCCGCACCATCAAGCTCGATATCGGCATGACCCGCGCCGAACTTGCCGCCGAAATCCGCCGCCTCCTCGCCGCCAACAAGATGGAGACGGGCGTTCATATCCGCCTGATGGTCACGCGCGGCGAAAAGCGCGCCGTCAATCAGGACCCGCGCAATGCGCTTGGGCGCCCCACGATTGCCATCGTCGCCGAATATAAGGAGCCGAGCGCGGAGATCGTGACAACGGGCCTCAGCCTTTTCACCTCCACGATCCGCTGCACGCCCGCCGACATGTTCGACATGCGGATCAACTCGCACAGCCGGCTGGCCCTCATTCAGGCGCTGATCCAGGCGATTGAGGCGGGCGCGGACGAAGCGCTGATGCTCGATCCCAACGGTTTCGTCTCCAGTTGCAACGCCACCAATTTCTTTTTCGTGCGCGATGGCGCGGTCTTCACCTCGAGCGGAAAATACTGCTTCAACGGCGTCACGCGCGCCAATGTCATCGCGCTGTGCGAACGCCATGGCGTGCCGCTTCACCTCGGCGACTTCACTTTGGCCGAACTCTATGGCGCCGATGAGGCCTTCGTCACCGGCACCTTTGGCGGGCTGACGCCGGTGCGCATGATCGACGGCCGCACACTGCCCGCCGCGCTGCCGGGCCCCGTGACGCAAAAGCTGCGCGCCGCCTATGAGGCGCTGAAAGACGAAGATGCCGCGCGATGAGTGAACCCATCCGCATCGCCCCCAGCCGCATTGCCATGTGGTCTGGCCCGCGCAACATCTCGACGGCAATGATGCGCAGCTTCGAAAACCGTAACGACACGGCCGTCAGCGACGAACCCTTCTACGCCGCCTATCTCGCCGCCACCGGCATCGATCATCCGATGCGTGAAGAAAGCCTGGCCTCGCAGCCGCAGGACTGGCGCGTCGTCGCGGAGGCGCTGCAAGGCCCCGCGCCGGATCATGCGGCGGTCTGGTACCAGAAACATATGACCCATCACATGCTGCCGGCATTCGGTCTCGATTGGGCGAAGGCGTGCCGCAACGCGTTTCTGATCCGCGATCCGGCGCTGGTCGTCGCCTCCTATGTGCAGAAACGGCCCGATGTCGCCGTGGAAGATCTCGGCTTCGAACGGCAATGGGAGATCTTCGAGCGCGAAGCCGACCGTCTTGGCGCCGCGCCGCCGGTGATCGACTCCGCCGATGTGCTGGCGAACCCGCGCGGCACGCTCTCGGCGCTGTGCAAGGCGCTCGACATTCCCTTCTCGGAGAAGATGCTGGCGTGGCCTGCGGGCAAGCGCGCCAGCGATGGCGCCTGGGCGCCGGTCTGGTATGCGTCCGTCGAAGCCTCCACGGGCTTTGCCCCGCCGCGCGATGCGCCGCCGCCAGAACTCCCTAGCACTCTCAATTCGCTCGCCGAATTCGGACGGCCCTTCTATGAGCGGCTGTCGCGCTATCGCCTCGCCGCGATTTAGTCATTCGGCATTCCATAGGTGCGGCCACCTATGGAAATCCCCCGCGTGTGTCACCATATTTCGTGACGACCTGCGTCCGGCGTTCTGGCTTGCGGGTGCAAACCTTGGCACAGTGCCGTCCACGCCCATGCGAGGGACCGCCGATGGTGACCCGGAACTGGTGGAGGCGTATCTGGACTGCGCTGCTTGTCTGCGGTGTGGTCTTCGGTGCGATGTGGGGCGTGGCCGGTGCCCAAACCGCGGCGCCGCCCCATCTCGCCTTGCTCAGCGTCATCAACGGCCCCATCGGCCCGGCCACGGCCAAGCAGGTGAGCGAGGCTCTGGCCACCGCGCATGACCGCAATGCCGCTGTCCTGATCCTCGAACTCGACACACCCGGCGGCCTGTCCTCCAGCACGCGCGCGATCATCTCCGCCATTCTCGCATCGAATGTTCCGGTGATCGGCTATGTGGCGCCGCCCGGCGCCCATGCCGCCAGCGCCGGCACCTATATCCTCTATGCGACGAGCCTTGCCGCGATGGCGCCCGGCACCAATCTCGGCGCGGCCACGCCCATCCAGATCGGCACGATCCCCGGCTTGCCGAGCGGCGGAAAAGACGGCGGCAGCACGCTCGACCACAAGATCGTCAATGATGCGGTGGCGCAGATCCGCGCGCTGGCCGAGATGCATGGCCGCAATGCCGATTGGGCCGAGAAGGCCGTGCGCGAAGCCGCCACGCTGACGGCCAGTCAGGCCAAGGCGCAGCATGTCGTCGAGCTGATCGCGCCGGACATCAACGCGCTATTGCGTGAGGCCGATGGCCGCAAAGTCGTCACCGCCGAAGGCACCGAGACGCTGCACACGGCGGGACTCACCGTCGAGCGCGTCGAGCCGGGCTTCGTCGTCGAAGCTTCTGGGCGTGATCGGCAATCCCAATATCGCCTTCATCCTGATGCTGGTCGGCGTCTATGGCCTGGTGTGGGAGTTCGCCAATCCCGGCACGATCGGGCCCGGCGTCATCGGCGCGATCTGTCTGGTGCTGGGGCTTTATGCGCTCAATCAGTTGCCGCTCGACTATGCGGGCCTCGCGCTGCTGCTTGCTCGGCATCGCGCTGATGGTGGCCGAAGCGATCACGCCGACGGTCGGCGTGCTGGGCGTGGGCGGGCTTGCCGCCTTCGTTGTCGGCGCGGCCATGCTGGTCGATAGCGACCAGCCGGAATTCCGCCTCTCCTGGACGGTGATCGGCGGCACGGCGCTTCTGAGCGGCGCGCTGCTGGTACTCCTGCTCGGCTATGTCTGGCGCTCGCAGCGAAGCCGCATTGTCACCGGCCCCGAGGAACTGAGGGGCGCCAGCGCCCGTGTCCTCGAATGGCAGGACGGAACCGGTGCGGTCTGGGTGCACAGCGAACGCTGGCGCGCGCGCGGCCCGCAAACTCTCAAGCCCGGCGACACCGTTCGCATCGCCGAGATCGAAGGCCTGACGCTCGTGGTGGACAGTGCCGCGGCCCGGGCGAGTGCGAGCGCATAGAAAAGGAACGGCACGATGGTCGACTGGGTATTCTTCTTTTTCGCCTTCTTCTTCGTCATCATCTTCCTGGCCTCGGCCATCCGCATCATGCGCGAATATGAGCGTGGCGTGGTGTTCACGCTCGGCCGCTATACGCGCGTGGCCGGTCCCGGCCTGATGATCCTGATCCCCTGGGTCCAGCAGATGGTCCGCACGGATTTGCGCACCTTCGTCGTCGATGTGCCGAGCCAGGATGTGATTTCGCGCGACAATGTCTCGGTCAAGGTCAATGCCGTGCTCTATTACCGGCTGGTCGAGTCCGAAAAGGCGATCCTCAATGTCGAGGACTACATGGAGGCCGTCAGCCAGCTTGCGCAGACGACCTTGCGCTCTGTGCTCGGCAAGCACGAACTCGACGAGATGCTGTCGGAACGCGACAAGCTCAATGCCGATATCCAGTTGATCCTCGACGAACAGACCGATGCCTGGGGCATCAAGGTCGCCAATGTCGAGATCAAGCATGTCGATATCGACGAGAGCATGATCCGCGCCATCGCCCGCCAGGCCGAGGCCGAGCGTTATCGCCGCGCCAAGATCATCAATGCCGAGGGCGAGCAGCAGGCGGCGGAAAAACTGGTAGAAGCCGGTCACATGCTGTCAAAGGAACCGGCCTCGATGCAGCTGCGCTATTTCGCGGCCCTGCACGACATCGCGACCGAAAAGACCAACACCATCGTCTTCCCGCTGCCGATGGAGATGCTCAAGGCGTTCAGCGCCGGCACGGGCGAAGGCTAGAGCAACGGGCAAGCAAGTGGGAACCACTTGTGCGCGAAACGTTGCGTCAAACCAATAATCTAGAGCAGCGCTGCGATTCCAGCGGAACGCATGCAGCTCTAGGCGAGGGGCCTGGGTTCAGCTTGCGTCCCTGTTTTCCAGCCGCGTGCGCAGCAGGCGATAGGCGTCGTCGGCACGGAACAGTTCGTGTTCAGCCTTCTCCAGCGCCGCCTCGATCGACAGGTCGCTGGCGGCGATCCGGCGCAGGTGCCGCGCCGCGCTCAGATAGTTTCCGCTTGCCTGCAGCCGTTCTGCCAGCATGTGCAGCAATTCGCCCTGGGACAGGGCACTGGTTGGATTGGTGCCGGATAAATTGGTGGATGAATCGCGAGCGGGATCGCTCTCATCGTTTTCACCGAAGCCGTCCCTACGAAAATTGTTCATTGCGGCCCCCTAAGCGCGTGAGCCCCGCCAGCCGGGGCTCGTGCGAGCCTGCAGTCATGTGCCCTGAAAACCGGGCTTCGTGGGCCCTGGTTCCCACCAATCGCACATCTATAGGAACAAGAATACGCAATGAGCAGGGCGCCTTCTGTCCTGTTTTATACAGTCCGTGGACAGTACGATTGCGCCCTGAAACGGGCTGGGCGAAAGGCTTGGCTCGGATCACTGTAGCGCGCGATGGCCCATGCTTCGGGCCGGCGCATTTCGGCCGTCAGTGCGGATTGGTCGCGGGCCGACTGGCCGAGACGTCGAGCGCGCCCGGCGTATCCCAGCGTCCTTCGGGCCGCACGATCACATAAGGATCGCTCATGATGGTGATGGCGTCGGCATGCGGCTCGATCTCCGCCCACATCTCCACATATTCGTGGTCGGAATAGATCAGCGGGAAGTTCTTGTTCATCGGTTTGAAGCCGAACTTGCCCCAGAAGCGCGTCAGCCGCTTCTGCGCGTGGCCGTAGAGGCGGCGATAGCCCTTGCGGCGGCAGATCTCGATGCCCTGATCGACGACATATTTCATGATCAGCGTGCGGCGGAAGCGCGGCAGCACCGCCAGCCGCTCGATCTTGGCGAAGCCGGCGAAATAGCGCACGCGCAGCACCGCGGCCGGCTCGCCATTCACGAGGCCGAGAATATGGGTGGCGCAATAGTCGTTGCCGTCGAACTCCTCGTCATAGGGGCAGTCCTGCTCCGACAGGAACACGGCGGAGCGCAACGCGAACACCTTGGCGATATCGTCGGCGGTGGACGCGACGCGGGCGGAAAGCTCCATGCCTGCCTCCCTAGGCCGCGGCGGTTTTGGCTGCGATCTGGGGCGGGTCGAGGCGGAAGAGGTGGCCCAGACCTTCCTGGGCCGGGCGCGCCGCTGCAAAGCCATAGCCCTTGATCGAACTGAGACCGCCCATGGTGCCGGCCGTCGTGTAGATCGGCACGCCGCCATAGAGGTCGCGGCCAAGACCGCGGGCCGTCAGGGGAGTGCCGTAGCGCGCCACACCCTTGGCGACCACGGCCCAGATATAGATGGCGGCCGGGCGCTCGCCATGCGGCACGATCAGCTCCAGCGGCGGATCGCCGGCATCGAATTCGGCCCGCTCCACCTGATCGCGCCCGGCCTGGGTAAGGTGCAGGAAACCGTAATAGCCAACCATGCGCGCATCGCGGCGGGCCTCCGGGCTATCCTCGCTTGCGTGATACACACCCCACAGGGTGTCCTTATTGTGTTTATGCACCGCCTTAATAACGTGCAATGGAACGGTCGAAACTTCGAGTTCCGCGCGCGTCAGGCCGTGGATGTTGTCGATTTCGGTGTCTGTCGGGCGGCGCACAAGGATAAGCGTCCCGTCCGGAAGAGGGATAAAGGGCTCATGCCGCGGGGCCTGGCTCGCCAACATGATGATTTCATTAAGAGATTGCTTCATGACAAACACCCCACACCCAATTGGTCACCGGCTCCCATTCCTGGCCTTTTCGGCCTATCCTTAAGGAAGGCTTAACAAACTTGCCTCAAATCGCACCGATAGGAAAGAACGATGAGTGAATTGCGTTATGCAGAAATCGTCGAACAGTCCGTCGCGGACGATGTCGACTGGGACGATTTCCGGGTCTTCCTTGAGGTGGTGCGCCAGGGCAGTTTCAACCGCGCGGCGGTGAAGCTGAAAATGACGCAACCGACGGTCAGCCGCCGGCTCCTCCGTCTGGAGAAGGCGATCGGCGTGCGCCTGTTCGACCGCGACCGCCGCGGCCCGCGCCTCACCTATGAAGGCCAACGCATCTACAATGATGCCAGCGCCGCCCAGGTGGCGCTCACCCGCGCCGCCAACCAGGCCTCGAGCGCGGCGGGCCGTGTCGACGGCGATTGCAAGCTCTTCATGGGCGACGGCATCGCCTCCTACTGGATGACGCGCTTTCTGGCGCCCTTCTTCACCCGCTATCCGAATATCGAGCTCAAGCTCTTCGGCGCGCACGATTCCCCGACCGACAAGCGCGAGATTTTCGACCTGCATGTGCACTATTACGAGCCGGCCGAATCCGATCCGATCGCCATTCGCGTCGCCACCATGCATTTCATTCCCTTCAGCAGCCGCGAATACCTTGCCCAGCACGGCACCCCCGGCGGGGTGGAGGATCTGAGCCGCCACCGCCTGCTCGATCTGGCGGTCTATCTGGCGGATATGGGAAGCTGGGCGAGCTGGAGCCGCGAGGAAGCGGCCACCCGCACCGTGCTGTTCACGAATCTGAGCGCCTGTCTCGCGGAAGCCGTGCGCCATGGCGCGGGCATCGCGCTTCTGCCGACATATGCGCCGCTGGTGGACCCTGCTTTCGTGCCGCTCGATATCGGCGTGCGCTTCCAGGCGCCGATCTTCATCTCCTATCAGCGCGACGCGACGAAGAAATGGCCCGTGCGCGCGACGCTGGATTATCTGCGCGCCAATGTGTTCGACCGCAAACAGATGCCCTGGTTCCGCGAGACCTATGTGGCGCCCTCGTCGGAATGGGGCGCACAGCTTGCGGCGCTGACCAAACAGGCCGCCGAACCGGCCCGCGCCGGCATGCCCGAATTCAGCGAGTGATCGCCGTCAGTCGGCGAACCAGCGCCGGCAGGCGCGGCTGAAGCTGGTGGGATCGCGATAGCCCAGCCGTTCGGCCATGGCATCGCGCGACAGCCCCTCGGCGCGGAGCCTTTCGGCGCGTCGCTTCATCTCCGTATCGAGCAGATCGCGGAATTGCGCGCCGGCCGCCTTCAGCCGCCGCGACAGCGTGCGCGTCGAAACGCCCAGCGCCCGCGCCACTTCATCGGCGTCGAGCCGTCCATCCGGCATGGTATGCAGCAACCGTTCGACGCGCGCCTTCAGATCGCGCGGGCTTTCGAGATGGTCGAGCGTGGCCGCGAGTTCGGTTAGGGCCCCGCGGAACAGCGCCGCATCGGCGAAGGCCGAAGGGTGTGTGGCCCAGCTCTTTGGAATCACGATCGCATTGACCTGCGCGCGAAAGACCAGCGCTTCGCCCAGCGCTGCGCGCAGGAGCACGGCATGGCGGGGCTCGGCGCAAGCGAAGCGGAACTGTGCCTCCTCGGGCTCGCGCCCCAACACGGCGCGGCACAGCGCCCGGATCGAGGAGAAAGAGATCTCGATCATCGGCTGCCACTGTTCTTCGTCGAGATCGGCCGTCAGCTCATAGGTCAGATGAAGCAGTTGCCCTCGGGTCACCAGCTTGAGGCGGAAGAAGGGCGCGCGCACGTGGGAAAAGCGGCTCAGCACATCCAGCCCGCCGCCCAGCGTCGGCGCCGCCAGCACCGCCACGCCGAGCGCGCCATGCGCGCGTTGGGTTCCACAGTTCGGGCTGCGACAGCGCCCAGCCCGGCCCATGCACGCGCGTGACGTTCTCGATCTGGCGCACCTGCTGGAACAGGCTGATCTCGGCTGTGGGGCGGGTGAGGTCGGCCTCGCTGACCCCCGTGCCGTCGAGGATCGCCGCTCGCCGCGCCGGTGTGTCGCCGAAGCAGCGCAGGATCAGCCGGAAATAGCCCAGCGTCATCGGCAGCTGTTCGAGGGTCCTCGCGTCGGCCATTCCTGTCGTCCTCGCTCTCGACGGATGGCGTAAAATGCCACATTTGTGGCGGCCTGTGCACTGGCCCTCTGCGTGCAGGCCCCTAAGCTATGCGCGCGAAAATGGCGGCAAAGACCGCGCCGGGCCGAAAAGCGCCGCCCGGTTCAGGGAGGAGAGCACGATGTCATTCAAGGATATGTATGCCCTTGCCACCGACGGCTCCAATTGGACGGTGCCGCAGGATTTCGAAGCCGCCTTCAACTGGGATTACGACGACGGCCGCGCCGCCATGATGGGTCTCTATGCCAAGGGCAAGGAGATGCAGTGGGATGCGCAGACCCGCATCGACTGGGATCAGGAGCTGGGCGAGGACAATCCCGAAGGCATGCCCGAAGAATTGCTGCCGATCCACATGGCGCCCTGCTATCTGAAGATGAGCGACAAGGAAAAGGGCGTCATCCGCAAGCACTTCCAGGCCTGGCAGTTGTCGCAGTTCATGCAGGGTGAGCAGGGCGCGCTGATCTGCGCGGCCAAGATCGTGACGCAGGTGCCGGATGTCGATTTCAAATTCTACGCCGCCACCCAGACCATCGACGAAGCCCGCCATGTCGAGGCCTACAGGAAGCTGCTGACGAAATTCAACGTCGCCTATCCGATCACCAAGCCGCTGCAGGAGCTGATCGACCAGACCCTGCGCGACAGCCGCTGGGACATGACCTATCTGGGCATGCAGGTGGTGATCGAGGGGCTGGCGCTGGCCGCCTTCGGCCAGATCCGCGACTATGCGCAGAACCCGCTCTGCGCCCAGGTCAACGCCTATGTGATGCAGGACGAGTTGCGCCACGTCGCCTTCGGGCGGCTGGCCTTGCGCGATTTCTATCCGCATCTGACCCAGGCCGAGCGCAATGAGCGCGAGGAATTCCTGCTGGAGGCCTGCTACCTGATGCGCGACCGCTTCGATGCGGTCGAGCTGTGGCAGAACCTCGATCTGCCGATCGAGGAATGCGCGACGGCCATGTATGAGAGCGGCTTCATGGAGAAGTTCCGCAATTCGCTCTTCACCCGCATCGTGCCGATCGTGAAAGACATCGGGCTGTGGGGCGATCACATCCGCAACGGCTACACCGAGATGGGCGTCATGGAATACGCCAATTCGGACGTGCAGGCGCTGCAGGACGAAGACCAGAACATCGCCGCCCAGTTCGACGCCCGCAACCGCGACATCCAGCGCGTGATCGACCGCGCCAAAAACGGGAATGTGGGCGTGCAGGCGGCCGAATAGGGCGTTTCGTCCCGCGCAAATCCTCCGCCGCCGGGGTTTTGGCTCCGGCGGCGGATTTCATTTGCGGCGCGCGCCTTGAAAGGGCGCCCCGCCATCCCCATCTCTCTAGTCACGGCCCAAAATTCATCCCGCTGATTTTCCGGCGGCGCAAGAGCGCCCTCGCGCCTGCGATCTGCGTCAAGCAGGTCACGCGTTGCGCGATTTGGGCGAGTGCCCCGGCGACGCCGGTGGCGGTGCGCGCGGCGAAAGCTGTCAGCGCGCCGCCGCCGGCGGATCGGGTTATGACGGCAACGAAAAGGCGAGCACCCATGGTCACCCGCACACAGAGCAAGGCTGTCATGTTCGCCCGGCCTTTCATCCTCGACGGGATGGACCGGCTGCAGCCGGCCGGCACCTACACCATCGACACCGAGGAAGAACGGATCGACACGCTCAACCTTCAGGTCTGGCGCCGGGTCCGCACCCTTATTCGCCTCGAAAGTCCGGGACGTATCGAATATCTGCCGGTCGATCCGGAAGAGCTCGACAAGGCGCTGATGCGCGACGGCGCCCAGCCCGATCCGGCGTCAGCGGTCGCGGGCGCCAACGCGCGCCGCCATCGCGACCGGGCCCTCGGCCTGTGGCCGTCGCGCAGCAAGCACTGAAGCAGGAGAGATCGGGAGAAATCGCCATCATGACAGCCAAACAAGCCTATCGTCTCAGCCGCATCCAGGCCGAAGGCTGGAAAGCCGCCCGCGCCTTGCCTCCGGGCGAGCCGTCCGATCTGCCGCCCGCCGAGATCGAGGCGCGCAATCCCTATCCGGCCGATCCCGAGCGGACCCGCTGGCACGCCGGCTTCACCAGCGCGCTCTAGAGTTGCAATCTGCCTCCCCCCGGCCTTGATTGTGTGCCATACTCCGCAATGTCCAAAAGCGAAGCGCATGTGATGTCTGACAGCAGATCGCAATTGCGCGCGGCCGTGGCGCCATTCGAAATCGCGAGCCCCGGCCTTGCCGTCTGGCAGCTCGCGACCTCCCTTGGCCTCTATCTCGCGACCGTGGCGGCGATGTACTGGTCGCTCTCGATCTCCTACTGGCTGACGCTGGCGCTGGCCTTTCCCGCCGCCGCCTTTCTGGTGCGCACCTTCATCGTGCAGCACGATTGCGGCCATGGCTCCTTCTTCGCCGGGCGCCGCGCCAACGATATCGTCGGCCGCATCTGCGGCGTCCTCACGCTGGCGCCCTATCAGAACTGGCGCCGCCAGCATTCCCAGCATCATGCCAACTGGAACAATCTGGACCGGCGCGAATCCGGCGCGGACATTTATTCCTCCTGCCTGACGGTCGAGGAATATCGCGCGCTGACGCCGTGGCAACGCTTCTCTCTATCGCCTGCCGCGTCATCCGCTGATCGCCCATGTGATTCTGCCGCCGCTGGTCTTTCTCGCTCCTCTATCGCGTGCCCTTCGACACGCCCAAAACGTGGACGGCCGAACGCCGCTCGGTCTGGGCGACCAATCTGGCGATTGTCACGATCGTCGTGGTGCTGGGCCTGACACTGGGTTTTGAATCGGTGCTGCTGGTGCATCTGCCCATCGTCGTCGTCACCACCATTGTCGGCGTCTGGCTGTTCTCGGTGCAGCACCGCTATGACGACGCCCATTGGCTGCGCAAGGAGGCGTGGACGTTTCAGGCCGCCTCGCTCGAAGGCTCGTCCTATCTGAAATTGCCCAAGCCGTTGCAATGGGCCACCGGCAATATCGGCTTCCACCACATCCATCATCTGGCGCCGCGCGTGCCCAATTACCGATTGGAAGCGTGTTACCGCAGCGCGCCCATCCTCGCCGCGCAAAAGCCGCTGACGCTCGCCCGTGCCTTCCGCGCCTCTGGCCTGACGCTATGGGACGAGGCCGCCGGCAAGCTGGTGCACTTCCGCGATGCGGGCGTGGGATGAGCGCTCACGGCGCTGTGAACGCGGCTGGCCATGACATGACAGCTTGAAGGGTTTCATCGATTGGAAAGTTCGGGCGTGGCGGCTAGCTTGGCCGCGTCGTTCGAAGGGGCCTTCCATGATTTCGTTCAAACCTGTCGCGCTTGCGGCCGCACTTCTTGTTGCCGCGCCGGCGCTCGCAACTGCCGCTGCCACGCCAAATCCTGCGCTTTATTCTGCAATGCGCTGGCGCGAGCTGGGGCCGTTCCGGGCAGGCTGGGCCACCTTCGTCACCGGCGTTCCTGACAAACCGGACACCTTCTATTTCGGCGGCGCGGGCGGCGGCGTCTGGAAGACGGGCAATGCGGGCCGCACCTGGGCGCCGCTGACCGATCGCCTGCCGGCCGCCGCGATCGGCGCGTTGGCCGTGGCACCCTCCAATGACAATGTGATCTATGCCGGCACCGGCCAGGTCACACCGCGTTACGATATCGGCGCGGGTCTGGGCGTCTACCGCTCCACTGATGGCGGCAAGCATTGGCAGAGCGCCGGTCTCAAGGACACGCGCTATATCGGCGCCATCTGGGTGAACCCGAAAAACCCGGATGATGTGCTGGTCGGCGCGCAGGGCCATTTCTTCGGCCCCAGCAACGCGCGCGGCGTCTATCGCTCCACCGATGGCGGCAAGCATTGGAGCCATGTTCTCAAGATCAATGACTGGACCGGCGTCGTCGGCCTCGCCAGCGATCCCGCCAATCCGAATGTCCTGATCGCCTCGGCCTGGGAGGCGCGCCAATATCCCTGGCTCAGCTATTTCAAGCCCATTTCCGGTCCCGGCAGCGCGCTCTACAAATCCCTCGATGGCGGCAAGAGCTGGACGCGGCTGTCCGGCGGCGGCTGGCCCGAAGGCCCGCTGGGGCGCATCGGCATTGCGGTCACGCACACCAAATCCGGCATGCGCATCTATGCGGCGATCAGTTCCAAGGACCATGGCGGGCTGTGGCGCTCCGACGATGGCGGCGCGCATTGGAAACGCGTCAACAAGGAAGACGCCTTCGCCGACTGGTATGCCAGCCGGCTGACGGTCCAGCCGAACAATCCCGATATCGTCTACACGGTCGGCCAGTCGATCCGCCGCTGCGCGGATGGCGGCGCCCATTGCACCATCATCAAGGGCGCGCCCGGCGGCGACGATTATCATCACATCTGGATCAACCCGCTTCATCCCGATCACATCATCACCGGCGCCGATCAGGGCGCGGTGGTCAGCGTCGATGACTGGAAGAGCTGGTCGAGCTGGTACAACCAGCCCACGGCGCAGGTCTATCACGTGGCGGCCGACAACCGCTTTCCCTACTGGATCTATGCCGGCCAGCAGGATTCCGGCACCATCGGCATCGCCAGCCGCAGCGACTACGGCTCGCTGACCTTCCGCGACTGGCATCCGATCGGCGGCGACGAGCGCGATTACGACATTCCCGATCAGACCGATCCCGATATCGTCTATGCCTCGGGGCTTGGCGGGCGCATCAGCAAATGGGATGCGAAGACGGGGCAGGTCGCCGACATCACGCCCTTCCCGGACGATAGCTATGGCAAGCGCCCCCGGCCCGGCCTCTATCGCTATCAATGGATGACGCCGCTCGAAGGCTCGCGCACCGGCAAGCCCGCGCTCTATCTGGGCGCGCAGGTTCTCTTCCGCACCGAAGATCGCGGCGCCCATTGGACGATCATCAGCCCCGATCTCACCGGCCCCTCCGCCGCCACCGCCAAGAACTGCAATGGCGATGTCACCCGCCAGGAGGCAAAGGATTGCGGCTATGGCGTGATCTCGGCCATCGAGGCTTCGCCGCGCCATGCCGGTGAAATCTGGGTCGGCACCGATGACGGCCTGATCCAGCTCACCCGCGATGGCGGCAAGCACTGGGCGAACATCACCCCGCCGCAAATCCCGCTCTGGGCCAAGGTGCGCGAGATTTCCGTCTCCGCGCTGAAAGACGGCACCGCCTATGCCGCCATCGACACCCACCGCATCGATCGCTTCCACCCGCTGGTGCTGAAGACACATGACTACGGCAAGAGCTGGGAAGAGATCGACAACGGTCTGCCGTCCGATCAGTTCGCCAGTGTCGTGCGCGCCGATCCGAAGAAGGCGGGCCTGCTCTATGCCGGCACCGATGCCGGCGCCTACGTCTCCTTCGACGATGGCGCGCACTGGCAGTCCCTGCAGCAGAACCTGCCCACCGCCTGGATCACCGATCTGCTCGTGCATGATAGCGATCTGATCGCGGGCACCGAAGGCCGCGGCATCTGGGTGCTCGACGATGTCGCGCCCTTGCGCCAGATCGCGTCGGGCATCGCGAGCGAAGGCGCGCATCTCTTCGCGCCGCGCGTGGCCTTCCGCGTCCATCCCGACAACAACAAGGACACGCCGCTGCCGCCGACCGAACCTGTGGGCCAGAACCCGCCGGCGGGCGCGATCATCGATTACTGGCTGGGCGCGACTGTGAAGGGCCCGGTCACGCTCGACATCACCGATGCCAGCGGCCATCTCATCCGCCGCTTCGCCAGCAATGTTGCGCCCACCCGGCCCGATGCCGAGCGTTACTTCGCCAAGGGCTGGCTGCGTCCGCTGGTGGCGCTGTCCGGCAAACCCGGCATGCATCGCTTCACCTGGAACCTCAGCTATGCGCGCCCGCGCGCCATCTCCTACAGCTACAGCATCGCTGCTGTCTGGGGCGAGAACACGCCGATCCTGCCGGGCGGCCCTTACGTCCTGCCCGGCACCTACAAGCTGACGCTCACCGCCGATGGCAAAAGCCAGAGCGTACCGCTGGTGGTGAAGGAGGACCCGCGCGTCCACATCTCCGACGCATCGCTCAAGGCCTCGCTGGCGATGTCCGAGGAGATCGCCGGCCTGCTCACGCCCGCGACCGGGCATTTCGCCCAGCAGCAGGCGCTGCAAAAGCAGCTGGACAAGCGCTTCCCCGCCACGGCGAAACAGGCCGATGCGAAACTGGCGGCGCTGCTCACGACGCTGCGCGCGAAACCCGCGCCCGGCGCGCCCAGCTTCCGCCACGCCGAAGGCCGCCTCACCGGAATCGAGAACGCGCTGGAATCCGCAGACGTGGCGCCGACGGCCGAACAGCACGCCACCATTGCCCGCGCCAAAGCCGAACTCGATGCGGCGGAGAAGGCGTGGGGCGCAGAGCAGGCGGGCCCGCTCGCTTCCCTCAACGCCGCGCTCACGGCGAAAGGCGAAAGGCCGCTCACCATTCCGCCGCTTGATAAAGCCAAAGCCGAAGCCCCCGACCCGGGTCAGGATCTGCCCTGACCCGGCGGCGCGGGCCGCGCCTGTGCTATCCTCGCCCCGCTGACGGCCGGCAGAGCCGCAAGGGGAGGCGAGGGCGATGACGACACGCGAAGAGCTGAACGGGCTTCTGGACCAATATGGCGAGGCGCTCGCCGCGCGCGATGCGCAGCGCCTGCCGCTCGCATCCGATGTGCGCTTCACCGAGAACGCGCAGGCCATCGCCCTCGATGAAGGATTGTGGGCGACGGCCACGGGCGTCTCCGCCGATCAGATCCGCTTCATCGATCCCGCTACGGGGCAGGCCGGTTTCATGTGCGTGGCCGCGGAGCATGGCGCGCCGGTCGAACTCACCCTGCGGCTCAAGGCGGAAGGCGGCCGCATCACCGAGATCGAGCAATTCGCGGTGCGCCGCCGCCCCTCGCTCTTCAATCCGGAGAATTTCGCGCCGCAAACCCTCTTTCGCGACATCGCCCCTTCGGCCCGCGCCAGCGCGCGCCGCGCTGGAGGCCGCGCCGCACGCCTATTTCAACGGCATCGAGCGCGACGACGGCACCATCATCCCCGTGCGCGACGATTGCCTGCGCATCGAGAACGGCGTGCAGACGGTGCTCGCGAAGCGACACCGACTTCGCCTCCAGCACGGCCTCCCAGGGCTTCAACCTGTTCGAGATGGGCGTGGCCGAGCAGATCTCGACCGGCTTCTTCGCCTTCCTGCCGCGCATCCGCGACCGCCGCATCCAGCTGATCGACGAGGCGCGCAGCATGGTGCTGGCCATCTGCGTGTTCGATCATCCGGGCAGGCTGACGAAGGTGGATGTGAAGGGCTTCGGCCCCGTCGATCTGCCGCCGCAATTCTGCACGCCGCTGACCGGCCTCGTCGCCGAGCTGTTTCAGCTGGAAAACGGACTCATCCGCGCCATCTGCGCCACCATCACGATGGAGCCCTACGGCATGAAGACGGGGTGGTGAGGGAGGTGGGACGTCAGCGACGGAAATTAAAGGAGGTTGGCCCCGCGGCCGCTTCATTGCTCTACCTGCACAAAAGGTGGTCTGAAAATACGGAATGTCTAGTGCGGGAGGTCGTCGATCTAGAAAGACGTCTGCTCGGAATCGAATAATGACCCGCTGTGGCTCAGCTATACGACTGCGATCTAGCACCATTCCCGGACCTGATCCCGCGAACGCATGCCCTCAGGTTTCACCTGCCACCCGCGTTATGAACACGCTGTTAGGATCGAGCACATACTCCCCGTACGGCCCGCATTCCTCGAAGCCACGGCGCGCATAGAGCGCGCGGGCGGCGCGGAAATAGTCCATCGAGCCGGTCTCGAGGCTGAGGCGCGTGATGCCATAGGCGCGCGCACAAGCGGGCAACTCCCATCTTCTCTTCAAGACCTTGTATCGATTTTTCTTCACCCCATATCTCAACTCCTGCTGCCGCGCATGGGGCGCGGGGCGAAGCTTTGGATGGAGGCGCGCACGCGTTTTTTGAAATTCCGACGCACAATTCCATTGCCGAAGAAACGGCAGGCGTGAAACGGAATTGTCCGGAGTTTTTTCGGAGGTCCCCCCGGTCCTGTCCCTGCTGCCGTCCGGGGGAGGGGGGGCCGCAAAAAACGCCCAAAATCGAATAACAATTATCTTGCGCAAGGGGCCAAATGACCTAGGTCAAAGCCTTTTCCGGCCTCGCTGGGCATAGGGGCATGCCAATATCGCAAGGGCGTGTCCATGTTCGTCGACCTCGAAGCGCTGGCCCAGATGCCGGTCCGGCCCGCGCCCTATCCGCATTGCGTGGTCAGCGACTTCCTGCCGGCCGTGACCCGGGCGGAGGTGGCGCGCGATTTCCCCGCCCTCGATGTCGGCGGGCTGTTCATGCCGGAATCCGCTCCCATGGGTCCGGCCATGAAGGCCATCATCGATGTGCTCGAGGGCCCGGTGATGCGGGGCATTGTGGGCGACAAGCTGGGCCTGGATCTGCGCGGCCGGCCGACGCTGGTGACGCTGAGCAGCCGCTGCCAGGCGCGGGACGGGCGCATCCACGCGGACTCGAAGTTCAAACTCGCGACCATGCTCCTCTATCTCAACGAGCCCTGGATGGAGGATGGCGGGCGCCTGCGCATCCTCAACTCCGGCGAGGATATCGAGGATTGCGCCGGGGAGGTCCCGCCCGATTACGGCACGCTGGTGCTCTTCAAGGTGCAGGACAATTCCTGGCACGGGCACAAGCCCTTTGTCGGGGCGCGCCGCTACATCATGGTCAATTATTGCTGGGATGAGGCCGTGCGCGATGCCGAGGCCTCCCGCCACCGCATGTCCACCCGCATCAAGAAGGTCCGCCGCGTGCTGGCGGGCGAGGCGGCATGACCGGCGCCGCCGAGATCCGCGGCCACGTCATGGGCGCGCTGGGCAGGGCCGCCCGACACGACGCGCCCTTCCGCCACTGGCTCCTGGAGGACGCCCTGCCGGATGGGGTCGCCCACGCCATCGCCGCGCTCCCCTTCGCCCCGCCGCAGATCGGCGACACCGAGGGCAGCCGCGAAACCCACAACTCCACCCGCCGCTTCTTCTCGGTGGAGAACCGCGCTGCGCATTCCGGTCTGCGAAGGCGTGGCGGCGGCCTTCCAGAGCGAGGCGATAACCGACGGCCTCGCCGCCGAGACGGGCGTGGACCTGTCCGGCAGCTATCTGCGCATCGAATATTGTCAGGACAGCGACGGCTTCTGGCTTGAGCCGCACACCGATATCGGCGCCAAGCTGTTCACGATGCTGGTCTATCTCTCCGACCGGCCCGAGGCCGAAGGCTGGGGCACCGACATCTACGACGCCGACCAGCGCCATGTCGGCGCCGCCCCCGGGGGCTTCAACAAGGGCGTGATTTTCGTCCCCGGCTCCGACACCTGGCACGGTGTCGAGAAGCGCGCGTTTGCGGGCACCCGCAAATCGATCATCATCAATTACGTCAAGCCCGAATGGCGCTCGCGGCACGAACTCGCATACCCCGAGCGCCCGATCGACTGAGCCTTACATCTTCGGCTTTTCGAACTTGTAGATGAACTGGCTCGTGTGGTGCCGGATCTTCGGGTTGAATACGATCAGCGAAAGATCGTCCTTCGGGTTGGCGAGCACATCGCTCTCGCCCACATATTTGAAGCCCGCCGCCTCGACCTCTGTCTTCACCACCGCTGGGTCGATGCGGTGCAGGGTGTGCGTGTCGGCGGTACCCGTCCCCGCCTTCGCCCGGTGGTCGAGCACGACATAGACCCCGCCGGGCTTCAGGCTGTTATAGATGCCCTTGTTCATGGCTTTGATGATGGCGGGCCAGCCGGGCAGATTGTGGATGTCGTGATAGTTCTGCGAGGTCCACACCACATCCACCTTGGTGGGCGTGGCGAAATCCTTGAGCGGCTTGTGGATCACGCTCACATTCTTGTAGGCGGGATCGGCAGCGATGGCGTCCACAGGCGCGCCCTTCTTGAAGAAGGCGTCCTGGAAGGTCGGCTGATAGGCATAGACGTGGCCGTTGGGTCCCACCACCTTCGAGAAGATGCGCGTGAAATATCCGCCGCCCGGCATCAGATCGACGACCGTGTCGCCCGGCTTCACCCCCGCAAACATCATCATGTCCGCGGGTTTGCGCTCGGCATCGGCGGCCTTGTCCTTCGCCGGCCGGTGGGCGTCGGCGATGGCCTTGCTCACCGCGGCCGGTGTTTCGGCCATCGCCGCAGTTGTCGTCAGCGTGAAGGCGGCCAGCGCCGCCACAAGCGTCGTACGGATCATGATGTGGTTCCCGTCTCGCGTTTCCGGGCCGCACCTCTACGCGCTTTGTCCCGCATGCGCACGGCCGCTCGCGCCGCTGTGATCGGCCTCAGTCTAACGAGCCCGTAATGGACGCCCGCTGCGAGAGCTCGATCCAGTTGCCGTCGGGATCGCGCACCATGGAGATGCGGGCAGTCTTGCCCAGCGTGCGCGGCGGGGTGCCCTCGCGCCCGCCATGCGCCAGAACATGGGCATGCTCGTCATCCACCTTGAAGACCTGGAAGGTGATGTAGCGCCAGCCCTTGCCCTCGAAGCCGGCATCGCTTGGGGCATCCGCGCTGCTCTTCCAGCAGGATCAGGCTCTCTCCGGCGCGGAATGCGGTTCCATGCTCATAGGCTTCCTCGGTGAGCCCCAGCGCGGAACGATAGAAGCCGCGATGGGGTTCGAGGTTGCGGATGCCCATCCGCATGCCGATCTGGTCGATCCCGTCGGTCCCCGGCGGCACCAGGCAGACGCGATTGCCGTCCGGATCGATCAGGTGCTGCGGATGGGGGATCCCGGGCCGGGCAATGATGAGCTCGCGATAGCCGCTTGCCGGCGCCTCGGGCAGGGGGGCGTGGTAGTGATTGATCTTCAGCACCGAACCCAGCGCGTCGTGGCGGTACTGGTCCAGCCCCTTCATGATCGGCAGCTTGTGGTCGAAGGGCAGGCCGATCTCGTGCTGCCAGAAGTCGCAGCATGGGTTCGAGATTGTTGGTGGCCAGGCCGATATCGACAGCGGGTTTGGCGAGTTTCATGATGTCAGCTTAACCCGACGGCGGGGTTCGCGGAAATCGCTGAGTCGGGCCGGTGTTGTCGGCCTCGCAGGTGACGGTGCCGCTTCGATAAGGTAGAGGCTTTGCCGGCTGTTACTTCTGGTTGGATCGAGATGCGGTGTTCTTCGTTTGGGCGGCGCTGTGTTCGCCGCCTCTCTTCTGGCAATGGGGCGGCCGTCGCCGCGCCGCTCGAGCAGGTGGTGGTGACCGCCGCGCGCATGCCGACGCCGGTGGGGCAGGAGGCCTTTTCGGTCGTCGACCTGGATAGCGCCGCGCTTGCGAGCAGCGACCGGCTCGATGCGGCGCTGGAACAGGTGCCGGGCGTTTCGCTGTTCCGCCGCACCTCCAGCATCAGCGCAAATCCGACCACGCAAGGCATTTCGCTGCGCTCCATCGCGCCCTCCGGTGCCGGCCGGGCGCTGGTGCTGCTCGACGGCGTGCCGATGAACGATCCTTTCGGCGGCTGGGTGATCTGGACCGGCTTGCCGGCCGAAGACATCGCCAGTGCCGATATCGTACGTGGCGCGGGTGCCGGGCCCTATGGCGCGGGCGCGCTGACGGGCACCATTGCGCTCAGCGAGCGCGACACGACCGATGGTTTGGCCGTCGCCGATCTTTCTGCCGGTGCGCTCGGCACGGTGCGCGGCGCAGCGGCCGGCGGCACTAAGGTTGGGTCGGTGTCGCTGTTCGCCAGCGTCTCGGGCGAGCATTCCGATGGTTGGATCCCGGTGCTTGGGTCGCAACGTGGTGCCGCCGATCGCCCGCTCTGGTTCAATGGCGGTTCGGCTTCGCTTCGCGCAGAAGCGCCGCTCGGCCATGACATGAGCCTTGCTGCCCGCATCGGCTATTACGACGAAGCACGCGGCAATGGTCTCGAAGACGGCAAGGCTGGGGCGCAACGGCACGATCGGAAGCCTTACGCTGGCGCGCGCCGCAACGGACAACCACTTCGGTTGGCGTCTGCAGGCCTGGACAGTGAAAAGCGATCTCACCAACATGTTCGTCTCGGTCGCGCCGGACAGAAGCACGGCCAGCCCCGTCAACAACCAATATGGTACGCCGGCCTTGGGCTGGGGCGTCAATGCCGCGGCACTCGGGACGAGTGGGCATTTCCGCTGGGAGGCGGGTGCCGATCTGCGCAATGATTCCGGCGAGTCGCGCGAGAGCTATTTCAGCCTCCATGATGTCTTTCAGAACAACCGCCGTTCCGGCGGCCGCCTGATCGTTGGTGGGCTTTATGGTGAAGTGGCATATGATACCGGAGCATGGTTGCTTACGGCAGGTGTGCGCGGCGATGAATGGGCGACTTCGCAAGGCCATATGGTGCAGACCAAGATTGCGACCGGTGCGCTGATTTCGGCGGACTATCCGAAGAGCCGGAGTGGCACTGTCCCGACAGGACGCATTGGTGCGCGGCGCAATTTTTCGGATGGCGAATATCTGCGCGCGGCCGCTTATGCCGGGTTTCGCCCGCCAAGCCTCAACGAGCTTTATCGCCCCTTTCGCGTCGGCAACGACATCACAAACGCCAATGCCGATCTGAAACCGGAGACGCTTTATGGCGCCGAACTGGGCTGGGGTGGGGATGCGGGCGGTTTTGTTTGGAGCACGACACTATTCTGGAACCGGCTGCACGACGCCATCACCAATGTCACCATCGGCACCTCCTCCGCGGGCGGCGCCCTGCGTGAACGCCTGAACGCAGGGAATATCGATGCGCTTGGCTTCGAAGGTGATGTGTCGAAATCCATCGCAGACAATTTGGCGCTGCGCGCGGCGGTCGCGCTGACCGATGCACGCGTTCACGCCGGCGGACAGGCGGCCCAGCTTGACGGCAAACGTCCGGCGCAAGCGCCACTCGCGACGATCACGGCCGGCGCGGTGTGGCGGGTGATCGATCCCGTGAGCCTGTCTGCCGATTTGCGCTGGGAGAGTTCGCGTTTCGACGATGATCTCAACACGCGCCGGCTCGGCTCGGCCTTTGCGCTCGACCTGCGCGCGGATTGGCGCTTTCGCGCAGGACTGGACGGCCTATCTCGCTGTGGCAAATGCCACGGATGCGAAGATTGCCACGGCGGTCGCGGCGGATGGCATCACCAGCTATGACGCCCCGCGTGTCGTCAGTGTCGGTGTAACTTATCGACCTTGAAATCAGCGCAGGCCGATCTCGCGCGCGATGATGCCGCGCAGGATTTCACGCGTGCCGCCGCGCAGCGAGAAGGAGGGCGCGGTCTGCAGCAGATAGGCCAGCGTGTCGGCGAAGGGATCGCCACCGATCAGATCGCCGGCGTCGCGCGCCAGCGCCTGGATCGCCTTGGGCATCTCCTGCTCCAATGAGGTGCCGAGGTCCTTGACGACCGCCGCTTCGGCAGCAGGGCTTTCACCAGCCGCCAGCCGACCCGTCACAGAGAGCGACATCTGCCGCAGTGTCCACATCTCGGCGGTCATGTGGCCGATCAGGAGGCTCTCGGCTTCGCTTGGGTTCTCGCCCACATGGCGCAGGAATTCGAGGAAGAGGCGCAGGCTGGAGAGATAGCGTTCCGGCCCGCTGCGTTCGAAGGCGAGTTCGGCCGTCACCTGCTGCCAGCCGTCACCTTCCTTGCCGATGAGATTGGCGTCTGGCACGAAGACTTCGTCGAAGAAGATTTCATTGAAATGCTTGGCGCCGGTGATGTCTGCGATCGGCCGGATGGTGAGGCCGTCGCTCTTCGTATCGACAATGAATTGGCTGAGCCCGGCATGGCGTATTTCGCTCTCGCCGGTGCGCACGAGCGCGATCATGTAATGGGCGTGGCCCGCCCCCGACGTCCAGATCTTCTGGCCGTTGATCCGCCAGCCGCCATCAACCTTGCGGGCGCGGGTGCGGACGCTGGCGAGATCGGAGCCCGAATTGGGCTCGCTCATGCCGATGCAGAAATAGGTTTCGCCACGCGCGATGCCGGGGAGGAGACGCTGGCGCTGTTCTTCCGTACCGAACCGCAGAAGTAACGGGCCGCTCTGCCGATCGGCGATCCAGTGCGCCCCCACCGGCGCGCCGGCCGCGAGCACTTCCTCGAGCATTACATAGCGTTCGGCATAGCTGCGCTCGTGGCCGCCATATTGTTTCGGCCATGTCATGCCGAGCCAGCCGCGTCCGCCAAGCTTGCGGCTGAAGGCGGGATCGTAGCCCGACCAGGACCGCGCACGTTCCTGCGCCGGCATGTCGCTCAATGCGTCTCGCAGAAACGCCCGTACCTCGCCGCGCAGGGCTTCGGCAGCGGGTGGTAGATTGTAGGGCGTGAATTCGAATTGCCGCATCGCAGGCACCGGTGACACTCTCGGTGGAGTGTGGACCGCGCCCGCCTTTGTGGCAATTCGTCTGGGTAGTCAGGCGAGTGTTTGCGGGCCTATGCTGACGTCAGGGCAGGCAATGGAGGATTCCATGGATACGATCAGGCTTGGTGCAACCGGTCTCAAAGTCTCGCGAATTTGTCTTGGCGCCATGACCTATGGCTCGCCCAAATGGCGCGACTGGATTCTGGACGAGGAGGCAAGCAGGCCCTTCATCAAGCGGGCGCTCGAGGCTGGCATCAATTTCTTCGATACCGCCGACATCTATTCGAACGGCGCCAGCGAAGAGGTCCTTGGCCGTGCACTCAAGGATTTCGGGGGCAAGCGCGATCAATATGTCGTGGCGACGAAGGTGCGCGGTCCGATGGGCCCAACACCGAACGAAGTCGGGCTTTCGCGCAAACACATCATGGCGGGAATCGATGCGAGCCTGAAGCGGCTTGGCATGGATCACGTCGATCTCTATCAAATCCACCGCTTCGACGACTCCGTACCGATTGAAGAGACAATCGAGGCGCTGCACGACGTCGTAAAGGCCGGAAAGGCACTCTATGTTGGCGCCTCCTCGATGTTTGCCTGGCAGTTCGCCACCTATCTGCACACAGCCGATGCCATGGGCAAGACGCGCTTCGTCTCCATGCAGAACCACTACAATCTTGTCTATCGCGAGGAAGAGCGCGAGATGCTGCCGCTATGCGAGGCGGAGGGCATCGGCGTGATCCCGTGGAGCCCGCTCGCGCGCGGTTTCCTCGCCGGCAATCGCCGTCGCCAGGACTATGGCGAGACGGCCCGTGCCAAATCCGACGAATTCGCCCATACGATGTATTATGACGACAGCGATTTCGCCGTGGTCGAGAAGGTGACGGAGATCGCCAGCCAGCGCGGCGTCTCGAATGCGCAGGTGGCGCTGGCCTGGCTGCTGCACCAGCCGGCGGTGACTGCGCCAATTGTCGGCGCGTCCAAAATGCAGCACCTGGAAGATGCCATCGCCGCGGCCTCCCTCAAGCTCGAGGAGGATGAGCTAAAGGCGCTGGCCGAACCCTATACGCCGCATCGCGTGCTCGGCCATCGCTGACAGTCAGCCCTTCTGCGGCGGTGCGGGTGGCGCAGCGTTGGCTGGCGCGGTGACGCTGACAGGAATTGGCTGGGTCGCATCGTCCGGGTCCTCGACCCAGCTTCCGCCCAGCGCCTTGTAGAGCCCGATATCCGCCTGGATCCGGGCCAGCTTGAGCTGCACCAGCTGATCCTGTGCGGAGAACAGCGTCTGTTGCGCCTGCAGCACATTCAGCAGATCGGCAACGCCTTCGCGGTATTGGATTTCCGAGATGCGGAAGGCCTCGGCCGCGGCCTGAACCTGTTCGCTCTTGAATTTTTCCTGCTGGGAATAGCTCGCGACCTGATTGAGCGCCGTCTCGACATCCTTGAAGGCGTTGAGGACGGTCTTGCGGTACGTGGCGACCAGCTCCAGCTCCTGCGCCTTGGCGAGGCGGCTCTGGCCGGTCAGTTTTCCGCCGTCGAAGATCGTTTGCAGCAGTGAGGCGCCGATATTGAAGCCAAGGCTCGCCGGATTGAAAAACGCAGAGACCGCTGTGCTGGCATAGCCGCCGGACGCGGTGAGGTTGACCTGCGGGAAGAATGCCGCGCGAGCAGCGTCCACATTGGCGTGGGCGGCCGCAAGCTGAGCTTCTGCAGCGGCTACGTCTGGGCGGCGGCGCAGGAGTTGGGACGGCAGGCCTGGCGCCACAGTTGGCGAAACGATGTCGTTGAGCTTGGCATCCTTCACATCGAAGCCTTCAGGCGGTCGGCCCAGAAGCACGGCGAGCGCGAAGCGGGCTTCATGCTCCGATTCCTGTATCGCAGGGACCAGCGCCTTCTCGCCGGAGACCAGCGCCTGTTGCTGGGCGAGATCAAGCCGCGAGGCCACGCCATTGGTGACCTTGGCCTCGGTGATCTTGAGGATGCGATTGGCCGCATCGATATTTTTCTGGGCAATGGCCACGCGCTGGCGCAGCGCCAGCACGTCGAGATAGGTGTTGGCGACGGAGGTTGTCACCGTCAACGCCACAGTCTGCCTGTTGTAGACCGAGGACTTCAGCGATTCGGCTGCGGCACGCGCGCTGTCCCGCACGCGGCCCCACAGATCGGCCTCATAGCTGGCATCGAGCGACAGGCCGAATTTATTCGCGGTGTATCCTGGCGTGGTTGAACTGCCGTTTTGCCCCGTGCGGGAGGCATTCCCTGACAGACCCAGACTGGGGAACAGGGCCGAATCGGCAATGTCGGTCTGGGCTCGCGCCTGCAGGACGCGGGCGGCGGCCGCTGCCAGATCGAGATTGTTCTCGCGTGCATCGGCAATAAGGCCGTCGAGTTCGGTGCTGCCGAAGCCTTTCCACCAATCTGCTTTCGGCCAGACCGGGGCCGTCTTGGCGATCGGCCCGGTAAAGCTGGCGGGCATGTCCTGTGCCTTGAGGGCCGCAGGTGGGGCCGTGGCGCAGCCGGCGGCGGCCAGGGCAAGCACAGCGATTGAGGAGGTGCGGAGCAGATTGTTCATGGGAATTACTCGCTAGACAGGGCGACGACGGGATCCAGCCGCGCTGCCTTCATAGCTGGTGCGAAGCCGAAAACAAGTCCTGTGGCCACTGCGCAAGTGAACGCAATGAGAATCGGGCCCGCCGTGATGGCGATAGGCGTACCGAAAACCGCGATCAGCATGGCCGTACCGATTCCCCCCAGAACTCCCAAAATCCCGCCAAGCGCCGAGACGCTGGTGGCCTCGGCCAGGAATTGCTGAAGAATATCACGCATCCGGGCGCCTGTGGCCATCCGGATACCGATTTCCCGCGTCCGTTCAGTAACGGAGACGAGCATGATGTTCATGACGCCGATGCCGCCGACGAGGAGCGAAATTGCAGCCACCGAGCCCAGCAGCACCGTG
The DNA here is from genome assembly GCA_963822185.1 of uncultured Pseudomonadota bacterium. GTDB lineage: Bacteria > Pseudomonadota > Alphaproteobacteria > Micropepsales > Micropepsaceae > Rhizomicrobium. The sequence continues at coordinate 732,861 of CAWGGT010000001.1, read as the reverse complement.
AGCGTGTTCTGGGCAGTGGTCGCGGTCTCAAGCAGCGCCGCCATATTGCGGACGAAGAAATCCTCCACACCGTTGTGGCGCTGCTTGAGCAGCGCCGTCACCTGATCCTGGACACGATCCATGGCCGTGAGGTCGTCGACAGCGACGGTGATCGAGCGCACATAGCGCTGCCCGAAAATCCGCAGCATGCCGGTCGACAGCGGGGTGAAGACGACATCGTCCATGTCGTTGCCCATCGGGCTTGCGCCCTTGGACGCCATGACGCCGATCACCTGGAAGGGAACATTGTTGATCAGCACATAGCGGCCGATGGGATCGCCGCCATCGGGCAGAAGGCTCGTCACGACGGTTTGCCCGAGAACCGCCACCGCGGCATAGCTGCGTTCGTCCTCGTCGCTCAGGAATACGCCCTGCGCCACCGGCCAGCTTCGCACCTCGGCAAAGGCCGGTGTCGTCGCATCGATCTGCGTCTGGTAGTCGGCATCGCCCAGGCGCACAGTTGCGCCGCCGGTGATCTCCGGCACCGCGGAGGACACATTGGGGATCTCTGCAATGGCGTCCGCGTCTTCTGGCACAAGCGTAGCGATGGCGCCGCTATAGCCGCGCATGTTGCGATGACTGGGTCGAACGACGAGCAGATTGGTGCCCATGGACCCGATTTGCTGCACCACCGCTTGTTTGGCGCCTTCGCCAATTGCCATCATGGCCACCACCGAACCGACCCCGATGACGATGCCGAGCAGGGTCAGCAGGGTGCGGAACAGGTTCATCCTGAGCGCGCGAATGGCCATGCGCATGGCTTCCGGCAGACTGGAGAGCGACAGCGCGCTGCTCTCGGCCGGATCCTGCGGCGGCAGGTCGATGGGATGAATATCGGCGAGGTCCGGACCGGAATCGGACACGACTACGCCGTCGCGGATCTCGATCACGCGGCTTGCATGGGCCGCCACGTTCTTATCATGCGTGATCAGGATCACAGTATGACCCTTGTGTGCGAGATCGCTGAGCAGCGCCATCACCTCTTCACCGCTCTTGCTGTCGAGCGCACCGGTCGGTTCGTCAGCCAGAATAATGCGCCCGCCATTCATCAGCGCGCGGGCGATCGAAACGCGTTGCTGCTGCCCGCCCGAAAGCTGGTTGGGGCGATGCGAGAGGCGATCGCCCAAGCCGAGTTGCGTCAGCAACTCAGTGGCTCGCGCGTGGCGCTCGGCCGGCGACAGCCCGGCATAGATCGCCGGGATCTCGACATTCTCGGTTGCAGGCGCGGTGTTGATCAGATTGTAGCTCTGAAAGATGAATCCGAAAGCTTCGCGCCGCAGCCAGGCCAGGGAATCCGAATTGAGGCTGGAGACATCGCGGCCTGCAAATTCGTAGGTTCCTTCGCTTGGCCGGTCGAGGCAGCCGATAATGTTCATCAACGTGCTCTTGCCCGAGCCCGACTGACCCATCAGGGCCACGAACTCGCCCGGATAGATGTCCAGCGTCACGCCGCGCAGTGCGTGGACCTGCACATCGCCGCCGCCAGGGGTGAACGTCTTGTGCACGTCGTGCAGCGAGATCAGCGGTGCCGCAGCCTGTGCTGCAAGATGGTCCGGCTCGGGCTTGTCCATCAGTGCAGGCCTCCGAAGCCGCGCATGCGGCTGCGTAGGCGTTCGCGTTCCCGGTCGGCTGCGCCGGCACTGCCGGTGCTGCCGTTATTGCCGACAACAATCTCTTCGCCTTCCTTGAGGCCAGACAACACCTCTGCCGAGACACGATTGCTGACACCAACGACGATGCGGCGATGTTCAATGCTGCCATCGGGGGCGACGACCGAGACCCAATAGCGCGTGGCGCCTTCCGGCAGCGCCGTCTTCGGGTGGTTTGTCGGTCGGTGACGTCGGCCAAGTGTGGCACTGCTTTGTGCGCCTGAACCTGCTGGGGCACTGCTGGTCTGTGCGCTCTCGGCGGTGCGGCGTTGGCTCTTGTGGAGCGCGGCGACCGGGACAATGAGCGCGTCCTTGGCCGAGGCAGCGACGAAGAAAACCTGCGCCGTCATCTGCGTCATCAGAAGTTGGTTGGGGTTCTTGGCATCGAAGGTCGCCGTATAGAGCACGACATTGTTGACGACTTCTGGCGTCGGTTGAATCTGGGTCAGGGTGCCAGTCCAGCGCCTGCTCGGATCGCCCAACGTCGTGAAGTAGGCTGGCATGCCGATCCGCAGCTTGGAAACATCGGCTTCTGACACCTGGGTCCACACTGTCATGATCGACAGATCCGCGACGCGCAGGATCACCGGCGCCTGTTGGTTGGCATTCAGCGTCTGGCCCTGCTTGGCCGAGACGGAGACGACAGTTCCGTCCATCGGCGAATAGATTTTGGTGTAGCCGAGCGTGACTTCGTCACCATCGAGCTGCGACTTCGCCGCGGCCATCTGTGCCTGTAGCGCCTTGCTTTGCGCTTCGCTCGAGCGCAGCGCTTGCACGGCGCTATCATAGTCCGTGCGGCTCGTGGCGTCGGCGGCCATCAGGCGTTTCTGGCGAGAGAAGTTCGCGCGGGCCAGGGCGAGCTGTGCGTTCCGGTCCGAATGCTGAGCAGTGAGATTCGCGAGATTGCTCTTGTCGGTCTCGACCTTGGAGTTCAGCACGCGCGGATCGATCTCGGCCAGCAACTGGCCCTGCTTTACGTGGTCGCCGATCTCGACGTAGAGCTTCTTGAGCTGGCCTGACACCTGGGCGCCGACATCGACATAGTCGCGCGGCTGCAGATTGCCGAGGGCTGTGACGGTGTCCTCGATATTGCCGCGTTGAACCGTGGCCGTGACCAAGCCCCCGGAATTGGGCTCTGCGCCGCCGGCTATGAGATAGCTGAGACCGGTGACCAGCAGCAGCAGTAGTGTGGAGGAGAGGATGCGGTGCCGGCGTGCCAGGGCCCAGGCTCGGCGCGCCGCGGCTTGCAGCCGGGCGGACCTCGGCGGCACAAGCCTTTTGGGGTCTGCCAAGGGAGGCGATGATTTCGCGTCGACTGTCATCTGTCTGCCGTTCTTGCCGCACCCTGTGCTGACCAAGGTATGTGGCAAGAGACTGACGGAAAAGCACCGACAGCTTATTGAACTGTATCAATCTGTCGCCCGTGCCGGGAATTGGCCTGGGCTGTGAAGAAAAATTGGGGGGCGGGCATGGCGCCGCATGGCTGCCATGCCTTCACAGCCCAGTGTCAGATATTGCCCTGCGTCGACTGGCGCACGACCTTGAACCGTCGGAGTTGTTCGATCGCCAAGGAGAAGTTCGGTTTGATCTCTAGCGCTTTCTTGTAGTCTTTGTACGCGCCGCGGACATCGCCTTGCAATTCGTCGAGGACGGCGCGGTTATAGTAAGCGACCTCTGGTTTTTGGGGGCCGAGCGCGAGGCCCTTGTTGATGTCCGCAGCCGCCGCCTTGTAGTTTTTAAGCGTGATGAAATTGACGCCGCGGTTGATATAGGCTTCGGCCAAGTTTGGTCGTTCGGCGATGGCCGTATCATAGTCATGGAGTGCGCCGCTGACATCGTCGATCCGCGTGCGTAGGATGCCACGGTTGACATAAGTGGAGGCCCGGTCCTGGGGCGTTAGGGCCTGCCGGTCCAGCGCAGCAGTGCAGGTGACAACGCCTTGGCGCGGGTCCAAGTTGAACTCGGCCATTTGGTAGCAGCTTCGCGCCATGCCATTTCCGATGACTGTGACGGCCGCCGCCGCGGGCTGTGCCGCCAAGAGGCCGAGCGCTGCAATGCCGGTTAGGACCATCGATGATTTGCGAAATTTCATGACAAGCCTCCCGTATCAATGACGGTAAATATTGCGCCTCATGGATGAATTCGTCCATTGTTGACGCTGTCACTTTGATGTGAGGCTGGAGCACGAAAATGTCGGCGGGGCTGTCAGCCGGGCCAGGGATCGGGGCTGAATTCCTGCACCGGGCGCATCTTGATCCGGATCGAGGGCTGGGTCCCGGGATAGACGATCAGGGTCATCGTCTTGGTCTCGGGGTCCCATTCGGCCTGGGGCGCGATGTGGCCGGGATAGCGGAACACCTTGCCGTCGAAATCGAGCTTACGGGGCAGCACACGGGCCCACGCATCCGCCAAACCCATGGCCAGACGTTGGCGGATGACTTCGCGCTCGCCGTCGTCGGAGGTGGCGATATCGAGCGCATCGGGGGCGCTGACATAGACGGCCCCGTCCTTGTCGATCTCGAAACGGGCCGCGATCATGGTTTTCGCGGTCTCATAGGTACCCTCCCAGCGGCCGATGGGTGGCTTGGCGGGGTGCAGGCGAGCACCGCGAGTAGGCACAGGCTCGCGGCAATTGCGGCCGAGAGCGTGCGCATGACCTTCTCCAGGCATTTGCCGACCGCTCCAGTCTAGGCGAAGAACGTTTAGGAACGGTAACCTGCATCCCTTGCATTGTAGCTGTGACCACCATTCGCTTGCGCTGGGATGCCCGCGATTGATAGGTCATTGCGTCAACCCCTTTTCGAGAGTCGCGACCGTGAGCCCGTCTTCCAGCCTTCCGCCCGGCTTCTTGTCCGAATCCCTTGGCCGCATCCAGCCTTCGCCGACCCTTGCGGCCACGCAGAAGGCCCGCGACCTCAAGGCGGCCGGCAAGAATGTGATCGGGCTGGGCGCCGGCGAGCCGGACTTCGACACGCCCGACAACATCAAGGAGGCGGCCATCGCCGCCATCCGCCGCGGCGAGACCAAGTACACGGCCATTGAGGGCATCCCCGAACTCCGCCAGGCCATCGCCACCAAGTTCAAGCGCGAGAACAATCTCGACTACGCCCCGAGCCAGACCTTCGTCTCGCCGGGCGGCAAGTCGATCATCTACACCGCGCTGATGGCGACGCTGAACCCGGGCGACGAGGTGATCGTGCCCGCGCCCTATTGGGTGACCTATCCGGACGTGGTGCGGCTGGGCGGCGGCACGCCGGTGATCATCGAGACCACGCTGGAGGACGGCTTCCGCCTGACGGCCGAGGCGCTGGAGAAGGCGATCACGCCCAAGACCAAATGGCTGATCTTCAACCAGCCCTCCAATCCGACGGGCGCCTGCTACAGCGAGGCGCAGCTCAAGGCGCTGACGGATGTGCTGATGCGCCATCCGCAGGTCTGGATCCTGGCCGACGACATGTATGAGCACCTGGTCTATGGCGGCTTCCAGTTCCGCACCGTGGCCGAGGTGGAGCCGGGTCTCTATGAGCGCACGCTGACCATGAACGGCGTGTCGAAGGCCTATGCCATGACCGGCTGGCGCATCGGCTATTGCGCCGGGGCGCAGCCGCTGATCAAGGCCATGGCCAAGCTGCAGAGCCAGGCCGCGACCAACGCCGCCTCGATTTCGCAATGGGCCGCGGTGGAAGCGCTGAACGGGCCGCAGGGTTTCCTCGCCGAGCGCGCCAAGGTGTTCGAGGAGCGGCGGGACCTCGTCGTCTCGATGCTCAACCAGTCGGCCGGGATCAAATGTCCGACGCCGGAAGGTGCCTTTTACGTCTATCCCTCGCTGCGCGGGTTGATTGGCAAGACGGCGCCGAGCGGCAAGGTGATCGCGACGGATGAGGATTTCGTGACCGAGCTGATCGAGAGCGAATGCGTTGCGACTGTGCACGGCGCGGCCTTCGGGTCCTCGCCCTTCTTCCGCATCTCCTATGCGACCTCGACCGAGAATCTCGAAGAGGCGTGCCGTCGCATCCAGCGCTTCTGCGCCAGCCTGAAATAAGCCAAGGCGGCATTCGCCGCCGAACGCCGGCCTCAACACTGCCCTTTGTGACAGGACTTCTGCATGCGCGACTTCCTCAAGAATTACGCGACGCCGCTGGTTGTCGCCGGTTTCTTCGCGATTGCGGGAACCGGATTGATGATGTTCTTCGGTCTTGCCCGCGAACCGGTGCACGAGCTGCATCAATGGATCGGGGTGATCTTCGTCATCTTCGCGGCGCTGCATATCGCCTGGAACTGGCGGTCGCTGACCATGCGCCTCAGGCAGAGCCGGGCCGTGTCGGTGATCGTGGTGCTGACGGTCCTGACCGCGGGGCTGGTCGGCTACAAACAGGTCCAGGGCGCACGGCGAAGGCGACCATATCGGTCCGCGCGCGGTGCTGGGAACGCTCTCGCACGCGTCGCTTGCCACGCTGGCTCCGGCGCTGGGCCTGACGGCGGATGAGGCCGTGGCCAAGCTCAAGGCCAAGGGCATCGCCGTGGGCGATACCGACCAGTCGCTCGACCAGATCGCGCACGCCAGCGACAAACCGGTGCCGGCCTTGTTCGCAGCCCTGCTCGGCGACAAGCACGAAGACTGACGGTCGCGCGCCGACGCGATACCTGCGCCCCAGATGCGAGCCACTGGTCTGGGGGGCTGCAAAAAAATGAAAACAATTATCGTTCAAGCGTTGCCAAGCGTCTGATCCGGAACGGTGATCGCCGAGATATGGCCTCCGCGCGGCCGACATGAGAGCGCACCGAGGCTGCAATTGCGAGTATTTCTTGCGCGAAGCGGCACGAATATTTTTCGCGCGCAGATGGCGCGCAACAGATCGTTCGGCGAGGCGGCACCTCCCGTTGGTTTCCGCCCCTGTGATGGGGTGCGTTGGGCCCGGTTTCAACGGGGATAAGCATATTTGCCGGCGGTTTTTGGCATGCGCGCCACGATTTTCCCCGCGCGCGGAATCGGCGGATGATCCCGGCCGGGAGACAAGCCATGCTGATCATCTTCGCCGGATTGCCGGGGACAGGAAAATCGACCTTGGCGCGGGCGCTGGCCGAGGCGCGCGGTGCGCTGTGGCTGCGCATCGATACGATCGAACAGAGTTTGCGGGAGTCTGGCCGCCTCGCGAGCGAGGTGGCCGATGCCGGCTACCGCGTGGCCTATGCCCTGGCCGAGGACAATCTGAAACTCGGATGCGAGGTCGTGGCCGACAGCGTCAATCCGCTGAAGATCACGCGCGATGCCTGGCGCGCTGTGGCGACGCGGGCCGGCGTGCCCTGCGTCGAGATCGAGGTGATCTGTTCGGACGAAGCCGAACATCGCCGCCGCGTGAAGACGCGAGCTGTGGAGGTGCCGGGCCTTGAATTGCCGGACTGGGAAGCGGTGCGGGCGCGCGAATATCATGGCTGGGATCGGGACCACATCGTGATCGACACAGCGGGCAGGAATGTCGAGGCCGCGCTTGCAGCGTTGCAGGCGCAGATCGCTGCGGCTTAGTCCGAAATACCCGGCATCCGCTTCGCGAACAGTCTTGCGATGGCAGGGCCGAACAGCAGCACCATGAAGAAGCGCACCGTCTGCAACGCCATGACGAAGGAGATGTCGACATGGCTGGAAGCGGCGATGATGGCGACGGAATCCATGCCGCCGGGGCTCGTCGCCAGATAGGCGGTGAGAAGATCGATGCCCAAGGTCTGCGTCAGGATCCAGGCAAGGCCGAAGGCGAATGCAATCAGCGTCAGGATCGAGAGCAGGATGCGCGGAAACGCCTTCGAGGCCGCACGCAAGACTTCGGGCGTGAAGCCGAGGCCGATGCGCCAGCCGATCGTCGTGTAGGCGAAGGCGAGCAGCCATTCCGGCAACTGAAAGTGAATGAGGCCGAAGGCGTGCAGCACGGCGCCCACAACCATCGGCACCAGCATGGCGCCCGAGGGGATTTTCAGCCGGTGGCCGATGAAGCCGCCAGCGATGACGAAGGCGAAGGTGGTGGCAAGGCCTGCCTGATCGATGGCTGGGAACCAGACCAGCGGGATGGCGGGCGGCGCGCCTGTCAGATGCAGCCAGAAACGCGCGAGCAGCGAGGCCACGCTCGCGACGCAGACGACGCGCAGATATTGCATGAAGGCGACGAGACGCGCGTCGGCGCCGAACGCTTCGGCCATCAGCACCATGGCCGTGGCGCCGCCCGGGGCCGAACCCCATACACCGGCGCTGCCGGGCAGAATCTGCCACCGGCTGATGAGCCAGCCGAGGCCCGCGCTGGCCGCCAGCACGGCGGAGACAACACCGAAGAGAATTGGGGCATTGCTGGCGACATCGCTGACGATGGCTGGGGTGATGGCCCCGGCGATGAGGCAGCCGATCACGGACTGCGCGCCGATATAGGGGAGGCGCGGCAGCTTCACCGCACCGCCGGCGAGACCGAGCAGGATCGCACCGGCCATCGGCCCGAGCAGCAAGGCAGCCGGGAGACCCGCAAGTTCCAGCACATAGGCAAAGGCGAAGGAGATGGCGGCCAGCAGCGCCCATTGCAGCGGCCTGAGGGTAGCGCTGAGCGCCGCTGTGAGTTTGGGCATGACGGGTCCGGATCGATGTGCCGGAGGTATCGGGCGTTTTGCGGCTGGCCGCAAGTCAGGCCATTTCGCCGACGATATGTCCGGCGATGGCGGCGGGATACGCGGCGCGCGGTGTGCCGTAACAGGCTTCGATTACAGGATACGCTCGGCCTTGCCGTCGAGCGCCATCAGGTAAAACTCGGCGCCGAGATCGGGATGCATCTGGGCGAGCGCGACTTTCAGCGAATCCATGACGGATTTGTGCTGCGCGGTTTCGGCATTGTGGCCGGCCGGCGAATTCCTTGCCGAAGGCAACCTTGTAGGCGCCGCAATCGCGATGATCGAGCAGGATCACCTTCTTGATGTGATGCAACTCCTTGGAGATCGCCAGCTGGTCCCAGAAGGCGGCATTGGCCTTGGGGAATTTCGGCGAGACGGCGGCGAGCGAGGCGCCGGCCAGCGCCAGCGCATCATATTCATTGGTCAGGCCGAGACCGTCGAAGAACCGCACGGCATCGTCGACCAGGCGGTAATCGATGCAGGTCACGCCCATCGCTTCGACGTTGCCGGAGGCCTTGGCGCGCAGCGGCATGAGCGTGAGCGCGGCAGCGCCGGTGGCGAGCCCTGCGAAACCACGCCGTGTCAGCGCCGTCTTCGGGGCGATGTCATGCACGTCACACATGTCCGAAATCCTCCTCTTGGCGGGCTCGATCATAGCCGCGGACGGCAGCATGCCAATTGCCGGAGAATACCGATACGGGAAAGTTCGTACGGGAAATACCGGTCTTCCGGCCGGCAGCGCGATTTTCCAAGGTCCGCAGTTGGAGACCGGCCCGCAGGGAGAGATACCGATGAAATCGGAATTGGGGCGTAGGGCCCGAGTGCATGAGCTTGCCGAATGGCTTCGGGCCGTGGCCGGGGACGATGCGGAATTCGGCGCGCTGATGGCTTGCGCGGCCGGTGCTCTCGAAGACATGGCCGAGGACGAGACACAAGATGTGGTCCCCGAAATCGTGCCAGTATGCTTCGCCGCACGGCCGCATGGGCGGCCCGTAGCCGCAAATGACAATGCACGGGCTTCGCGGCGGCGCACACGACATTCGTCAAAAGACTGCGGGCGATTTTTCTTGCCCAGCCTGCCGTTCGGCGCGAGCATACGGCCCGCGGGGCGCGTGACGCGGCCGAGATTTCGGGAATGCGCCCGCCGCGCCTCGGTTCCGGCAACCTGCCGGAAGAACGGAGGCGCATATGTCCAAAAGCAATGGAGGAAGCGGGCCACGTACAGTGGCCCTGGTCGGGCCTTATGGGTCCGGCAAGACCACTCTGCTGGAAAGCATTCTGGCGGCAACCGGGGCGATCCAGCGCAAGGGTTCGGTGACAGCGGGCAATACGGTCGGCGACAACTCGCCTGAAGCCCGCGCCCGGCAGATGAGTGTCGATGTCAACGCCGCGACGACGCATTTCCTCGGTGAACGCTTTACCTTTCTCGACTGTCCCGGATCGATCGAGTTCCTGCAGGACACGCTGAACGTGCTTCCGGGTGTGGATGCTGCCGTGGTTGTGTGCGAGCCGGACCCCGACAAGGTCCAGATGCTCAAGCCCTATCTCAAACGGCTCGAGGCGCTGAACATTCCCCACTTCCTGTTCGTCAACAAGGTCGACAAGGCGAGCGGCGCATTGCGTGATCTGCTGGCCTTCCTGCAGGAGGCGTCCGACCGGCCGCTGCTGCTGAGACAGATTCCGATCTGGGACAAGGGCGCGGTGACGGGTTATGTCGATCTGGCGCTGGAGCGCGCCTATGTCTACCGGCCTCACGCCCCATCCGAGATGATCGAATTGAACGGAGAGGTGGAGAGCCGCGAAAAGGAAGCGCGCTTCGAGATGCTGGAGAAGCTGGCCGATTTCGACGAGCATCTGATGGAAGAATTGCTCTCCGATATCGATCCGCCGCGGGTGGAGGTGTTTTCAGATCTCGCAAGGGAACTGTCGGATGGCGAAGTCGTGCCGGTGTTGATCGGCTCGGCCGAGAACGACAATGGCGTGCGGCGGCTGCTGAAGGCGCTGCGCCATGAAGTGCCGGACGTCGGTGCGACGGCGGCGCGGCTCGGGATCGCGGCCGGCGGCGAAACCGTGGTCGAAATCCTCAAGACCTATCATTCGGCCCATGGCGGCAAGATGAGTCTCGGCCGCGTGCTGACCGGCGCGCTGAAGGACGGCACGGTGTTGCACATGCGATCCGGCGGCGATGCGCGGGTGGGCGGCGTGTTTGCGCTCAAGGGCAGCGAGCAGACCAAGCTTGCCGAAGCCGAGGCCGGCGATACGGTCGGGCTCGGCCGGCTCGAGGGCGTGGCCACCGGCGAATTGCTGGCGGATAGCGCGCAACTCAAGCTGCCCAAACTCGACATCGAACAGCTCACGCCCGTCTATGCCATGGGCGTCGAGGCGGCGGACCGCAAGGACGAGGTGAAGCTCACGGCCGCCATCGCCAAGCTGCGCGAGGAGGACCCTTCGCTGCATTTCGAGCAGAATGCCGAGCTGCAGGAGATGACGCTGGCCGGGCAGGGCGAGATCCATCTTCGGGTCGCGGTCGACAAGCTCTCCAGCAAATACGGTCTCGCGCTCAAGACCCAGCTGCCGCGCGTGCCTTACAAGGAAACGATCCGCAAGGCGACCTCGCAGCGCGGCCGCCACAAGCGCCAGTCCGGCGGCCACGGGCAATTCGGAGATGTGGTGATCGAGATACGCCCCTTGCCGCGCGGCAGCGGCTTCCTGTTCGAGGATCAGATCAAGGGCGGGGTGGTGCCGCGGCAATGGATCCCGTCGGTGGAGAAGGGCGCGGCCGAATATCTCAAGCACGGGCCGCTCGGCTTTCCCGTCGTCGATGTGGCGGTGGCGCTGGTGGATGGCAGCTTCCACAGCGTCGATTCCTCGGACGCCGCATTCCAGACGGCCGCGCGCGTCGCCATGCAGGAGGGCATGCCCAGCTGCGCGCCGGTGCTTCTGGAGCCGATCATGCATGTGCGGATCCATGTGCCCAGCGACTCCACGGCCAAGGTCAACGGCGTGGTGTCGTCACGCCGCGGACAATTGATGGGCTTTGACGCGCGCGATGGCTGGAAGGGCTGGGACACGGTCGAAGCGCAGATGCCAATGTCCGAACTCCACGACCTGATCGTCGATCTCAGATCGCTGACGCAGGGTGTCGGCACTTATGAGATGGGATTCGACCATCTGGCCGAGCTCTCCGGCAAGCTGGCCGAACAGGTGGTGGCAACGCATCACGCGGCGGCGTGATCCTTACGAGCGCTCCTCCGCACAGCGTGCGGGGGAGCGCCCCCCGTTCAGGGCGTCACCGTATCGATGTGGCCGAAGGCTTTGGAATAGTCGAGGACGCTGATCACCTTGGGGGTGATCTTGAAGAGGGCGATAGCGGCACCGGGCATCGAGAAGTCGGCGGCCTGTGGAAATTTCTTCATCATCAGCGTCTCGATCTTCTCAATCTCGGCGTTGTCGGTGACGCGCGCGGCGGTGCCACCGAGCGACAGGCCCGATATTTCGCTCCAGTTCGTATAGGGCCGATCAACCGTCAGCGAGACCTTGTCGCATTTGGCGATGTTCTGCGCCTTCTGGGCATGGCTTCCGGTCGCGAAATAGATTGTCAGATCGTCGTTGACATAGGACACCGTCGTCGCCTGCGGAAAGCCGTCGGGGCGCACCGTGGCGATGGTCATGTCGTTGGTGTGCGCCAGGATGTCGAGGATCGTCTTGTGCAGGGCCTTGTCCATGGCGACCGTCTCCCTCGTTTCGGAGACATTAGGTGGCGCACGGGGTTCCGGCGTTGACCTGCCTCAAGCTGGAACCGCGTGCGGTGCAGCAGGCTGGGCCTGCGCGTGGAGGCGGGCGACAAGGCTGCCTGGATGCTGAGAAACGATCTTGGCTGCGCGCGCGTAACAAAGGTGCGAGCCGGCGCGAAGAACGGTTGTAGGGCGCGGACCGTGGGGTCCACGCTACTTCTGTCCTTGCCGGAGGAGATGCCATGTTGATCAAGCCGCGCCGTTCCTGGGAGCTCCGCGAATCTGCGACGACACCGGAAGCTGTGTTCTTTAATCGCCGATCGCTCATGAAGGGGGCCGGTGCGCTGGCCCTGGCCGGTGCGCTGGCCTCGTGCGATTCCCACGAAGCCAAGGCAGACAGAGGCCTGGGGCCGCAACTGGGCGTCAAGCCGGGAGCGGACCCGACGGCCAAGCTCTATCCGGCCAAGCGCGATCCGGCGTTCAAGCTCGATCGCGCGATCACGAATGAGCACGTCGCCGAGACCTACAACAATTATTATGAGTTCGGCACCTCGAAGGACATCTGGCAAGCGGCGCAGGCGCTTGCCGACCCGGCCCTGGGAAATCGCCATCGAGGGCGAGGTCGAAAAGCCCTTCAAGATCGGCGCCGACGAACTGATCCTGAAGATGCCGCTGGAAGAGCGGCTCTATCGCCATCGTTGCGTCGAAGCATGGTCCATGGCCGTGCCGTGGACCGGCTTTCCCCTGAAGGAATTGCTCAAGCTGGCAAAGCCGCTGTCGGGCGCGAAATATGTCGAGATGCAGACCTTCATGCTGCCCTCGGTCGCCAGCGGGCAGGAGCAGCCCTGGTATCCCTGGCCCTATACCGAAGGCCTGACCATGGCCGAGGCGGCCAACGATCTCGCCTTTCTGGTGACGGGTGTTTACGGCAAGCCGTTGCCCAAGCAGATGGGCGCGCCGCTGCGCCTGGCCGTGCCGTGGAAATATGGCTTCAAGTCGGTCAAGGCGATCGTTCGCTTCCGCTTCCAGAATTCCCAGCCCAGGACCTATTGGGAGATCACGGGGCCGCGCGAATATGGTTTCTGGGCCAATGTGAATCCGGCCGTTCCCCATCCGCGCTGGAGTCAGGCCAGCGAGCGGGTGCTCGGCACCGATGAGCGTGTGCCGACCCAGATTTTCAACGGTTATGGCGCGGAGGTCGCCAGCCTCTACAAGGGCATGGATATCGGCGACAAGCTTTATCGCTGAACGGGCTTCCCCGACAGAAAAATCCGCCGGAGCGAGTGGCTCGCTCCGGCGGCAGTCTGCTTGGGGGTGCATGGGCGCTTGGCGCCCATGCCGGTCCGCGTCCAAGGGGGCTGGGATGGCGGACCGTTGCGAAGGCGGACCTTCGCGTGTCGCCCACGTGGGGGGACGGGGCGACCCTCCTGAGATGGGGTGTGGCCCGAGCCCTTTCAAGGGGGCTGTGTGGCGAAATCGGCTTGCGGAAATCCAGGGAAAAGGCGGGTTCCGGGCGGGGTTGATCCCGGTCAAGGCGGGCAGGCTGGCGCCACCTAGTGCTGAATCTGACAGAATATCAGAAATCGCCATCTGCGGCCGGGTGCCCGGCCCAACTGAAGAGAGCCGATCCATGTCAGGGACCGAGACGCGGGAACGCCCCAACCCGGCCAAGCCGGGCCAGACCGAACATTTCGACGTGCTGATCGTCGGCGCCGGGATTTCCGGCATCGGCGCCGCCTATCATCTGAAAGAGCAATGCCCCGACAGGAGCTTTGTCGTGCTCGAGGGGTTGGAGAGCTTCGGCGGCACCTGGCGGATGCATCGTTATCCCGGCATCCGCTCCGACAGCGACCTCTACACCTTCGGCTATCGCTTCAAGCCGTGGATCGGCGCGCCCATCGCCAGGGCCGAAGAGATCCTGACCTATATGGGCGAGGTGATCGAGGAGAACGATCTGGCGCGCCATATCCGCTATCGCCATCGCATCGCGCAGGCGCGCTGGTCGAGCGCCGACAATCAATGGACCGATCGAAGGCACGCGCGGCGACACGGGCGAGACCTTCCGCATCACCGCCAATTTCCTCTGGATGTGCCAGGGCTATTACCGCCATTCCGAAGGCTATACGCCCGAGTGGAAGGGCATGGACACGTTCAAGGGCGAGATCGTCCATCCGCAGACCTGGCCCGAAGACCTCGATTACAAGGGCAAGAACGTTCTCGTCATCGGCTCGGGCGCGACGGCGGCGACGCTGGTGCCGGCCATCGCCGGCGATTGCAACCATGTGACGCTGTTGCAGCGCTCGCCGACCTATTTCATTCCCGGCCGCAACGAGAATGTGCTCGCCGATCAATTGCGCAAGCTCGACATCAAGGAGGAGTGGATCCACGAGATCACGCGCCGCGAGATCCTCGCCAATCAGGGCGAATTCACGCGCCGCTCCTTCGAAGAGCCGGAGGCGGTGAAGGAGGAATTGCTGGCGGGCGTGCGCGCCTATCTGGGCCCGGACTACGATGTCGAGACGCATTTCACGCCGAAATACCGGCCCTGGCGCCAGCGCATCGCCTTTGTGCCCGATGGCGATATCTTCAAGGGCATCGCATCCGGCAAGGCCAGCGTCGTCACCGACGAGATCGAGTGCTTCACCGAAAAGGGCATCCTGCTGAAATCGGGCAAGGAGCTGGAGGCCGACATCATCGTCACGGCGACGGGCTTCAACCTGTCTGTGCTGGGCGATATCGGTTTCGAGATCGACGGCAAGCAGGTCGATTTCTCCGATACCGTGACCTATCGCGGCATGATGTTCACCGGCGTGCCGAACATGCTGTGGATCTTCGGCTATTTCCGCGCCAGCTGGACCTTGCGCGTGGATCTGCTCGGCGATTTCATCTGCCGCCTTCTCAACCACATGAAGAAGAGAGGCGCCAAACGTGTCGAGGTGCAGCTGCGGCCCGAAGACAAGGACATGCAGCTGCATTCCTGGATCGATCCGGAGAACTTCAATCCCGGCTATCTGATGCGCGGCATGCATCTTCTGCCCAAGCGCGGCGACAAGCCGGAATGGCAGCACACGCAGGATTACTGGCGCGAGAAGGACGAACTGCCGGCCATCGATCTCGACGGGCCGGAATTCGCCTATCGCTGACGGGGCTTTTCCGCCCGCGCAGAGATGGCGTACCCTTTCGGGCAACCGGGAGGACGTCATGGCGGATTGGAACGAAGGCGGGTTGGTGTCGACGGATTGGCTGGCGGCCAATCTCTCCGATCCGGCCTTGCGCATTCTTGATTGCACCGTGCATCTCAAACCGTCGCCCTCGGGCTACAGCATCGAGAGCGGGCGCGCCAATTACGAGGCCGGCCATATTCCCGGGGCGGTGTTCGTCGATCTGCTCAGAGACCTTTCCAATCCGGACAGCGATCTGCCGATGATGATGCCGCCGGTCGCGCAATTTGCGGCTGTGTTGGGCGAGGCTGGCGTGGATGACGGCACGCGGGTTGTCGTCTATTCGAGCGGCGCGCCGATGTGGGCGACCCGGTTGTGGTGGATGTTGCGCGCCAGCGGTTTCGATCAGGCGGCGGTGCTGGATGGCGGGTTCGCGAAATGGCGCGCGGAGGAACGGCCGATCGAGCAGGCCGTTCGCACCCATGCGCCCGGTTCATTGTCGCTGGCGGCGCGGCCGGACCACTGGGCCCACAAGGCGGCAGTGATGGCCGCGATCGGCGATGGCGCCGTGTGCACGATCAATGCGCTTCCGTCCGGTGTCCACACTGGCGAGACGCCGGCGGGTTATCCGCGGCCCGGTCATATCGCCGGGAGCAGCAACGTGCCCTATTCGCTGCTGCTGAATGAAGACGGCACCTTTCGCGACGAGGCCGCATTGCGCGCGGCCTTCGACACAGTGGATGCCTTCGCGCGGACCCGCGCCATCTGTTATTGCGGCGGCGGCATTGCGGCGACGATGGCGGCGCATGCGCTGACGCGGCTCGGCCATCCGAGCGTTGCGGTCTATGACGGTTCGCTCAGCGAATGGGGCCGCGATCCCGACGCGCCGATGGAAACCGGCGCCTGATACCGGCCGTTACCGCGGCATGAAGGAGAAATGACCGCTATGCCGATGTTCAGCCCGGAGAACCGCACCAAGTCTGCCGAGCATCAGCGCATCTATGCCCTGTTCGAGATCTGGTACACGGCCGTCGATTTTCTGGCGGCGTTCCAGTTCATCATCGGCAGCGTGTTCTTCTTCTGGAAGAGCACGGAAGATGCCGGCATCTGGCTGTTCATCTTCGGCTCGGTGTGCTTCGCGCTCAAGCCGACCATCCGGCTGATGCGCGAACTCAAATATCTGCGCATGGGCGATTACGAGGATCTGGCCGAAGCGCGACCGGCGTCTGAGCCCTGGGCTCAGGCGTAAGGATTGCGGACGGCCGTTTGTGCCTCGCTGCTTTCGCCGCGCGGCGGCGTGGGGCTGTATTGCACAGGAGCTGGTTCGCCCTTGGCTGCACGCGCGCGGGCCTCGGTCGGGGTCTCGCCTTGCGATGCGGCGGCGAGCGCAGCCTTGCGATTTACGGCGACGGGGTCCGCTTCGTCCGGCGGCGGCATGGTGTTGGCCGGGTAGATCGCAACCTTGTGCGTTGCCGGATCGACTTTGCGCGCAATGTCGAGATCGCGCGCATTGGTGCCCTTGGGCGGGTCGATGGCGACGCCATCCACGAATTCGTGGTCGAACCACCATTTCTTGACCGAGATTGCGCTTGCCGTTGCCGAGCCAATCATCGACCCGCGTGGCGATTGGCACCAGCAGTGGCTTCAGCCACATGGCATGGATGCCGAGCCAGCTTGCCATGCGGGCGACGAGCGCGCCGTCGGTATCGACGACCTTGTTGATCGGGCAGGTCTTCATGCAGCGCCCGCAGGCCGCGCCCTTGGGATTGGTGACGCGATAGCGCGTGCAGCGCTCGACATCCGGCTTCCAGATTTCGTAGCCGTTGAACATGGTCTTGTCGCCGAAGGGAATGGCGTCGCAGGGGCATTCGCGGGCGCATTTGAGGCAGTTGCCGCAGAAGGTCTGCAGGCCGAAATCGATGGGCTTGTCGGGCACGAGCGGCAGGTCGGTCGTCAGCACCACCGATTTGAAGCGCGGGCCGACAAAGGGATTGAGCACCAGCTCGCCGATGCGGCTGAGTTCGCCGAGACCCGCCCACAGGATCAGCGGGATGTGGAGCAGGTCGCTGTCGGCATTGGTTTGCGCCCGCGCCGCGAAGCCTTTGGCGCGCAGGAATTCGCCCATGATGCCGGCAATCTCGGCGCCGCGCAGATAGCCGCGCATGGATTGGGCGCCGGAAATCCAGTCGTCGCCGCTGGCGCCTTCCATGGTGTCGTAACCCTGATCGATCAGCATGACGACGGCATAGCGGTGATAGGGCTTGATCTCGCTTCCGTCTTCCTTGTGCGAGTACCAGGCATAGCGCGGGATTTCGCAAATGCCGGTGAGGTCGGCGCCGAGCGTATAGGACAGAGATTTTATCGCCCGGGTGTTGGCATCCGCATCGCTGTGTTGCGCGGGCTCGCGCAATGCCACGGGGCCGTCCTGGAATTTCACCATGGCGCGGATGATCTGCAGAAGCGCAAAGGAGAACGGCGTCTTGAAGGCGAAGCGGGCGCGTTCGCGTTTGGCCTTGTCGCCGAGATCGCCATGCAGCGCGCGCTGGAAGAAGGCGGCGCGCTTGGGCACGCGCGGAACCTCGTCGTCGAGGATCAGTGTGGTCGGGCGTTCGATGCGCTTGACCGTCTCCATCGGATAGGCGCTCAGATGGCTCGCACGCGTGCGGCGGCGACCCCGTTCACGGCCCGAGCGCGCGCCATTGATCCCCCACCAATAGGCAAATGCTCTTTGCCTTGCGTGCATCGGCGTGAAGCGGCGCGTCAGTCGCAAGCTGGTAATTGGTGGAGACCGCGGCAAGCGCGAAGTCTTTGCCGATATAGGGATGGGCGATGCTGTCGCCGTCGCGGATCGCAAGACCCGAAAGAACGGCCAGCCGTTCGAGATCGAGCGCGCTGTCGCCGGCGATATGGGCGCGAGCCTCGAAGCCGAGATTGCGGATGTAGAGGGCGAGGCAGGTGGCGATTTCGGCCGCGCGCATTGCGGCCGTGGCGGCGATGGCGTTGTCCGTCCAGTCATGGGCGGCGTTGCCGGCTTCCGGACGGCGCGGATGTTCGACCAGGATCACGAGTGCGAAATCGTGAGGCAATGGTGTCGCGTCGATGAGCCATGCGTTGGAGACGATGCGGCATATGCCGGCGCCGCTTGCATCCATGAAATAGGCGCCGCCTTTGAGGTCGGCCGCACGGCGGGCGAGATCGTCGGGCAGAGGCGCTTTGGCAGGCGCCGGCGCGCCGTCCGCGAATTGGCCGAAGAGGCTGCGGTAATGTTCGAGCGCTTCGGCCAATGTGCCATGGGGCGTCGTTGCGGCTTTGGCGGCACGCGGGGGGCGCGCGGCCTCAATGGCCTGCACGTCTTTGTCCCGCTTCAGCGCTTCGAGCGGGAAGGGGCCGAGATGGACGGGACGATGTTTCGAGCGCGGCGTGAAGAGCATGACCAAGCCTGCCGCGCTTTGGCCGTGCCTGTCCAGTGCGGGCAGCTCACGCGCCGGTGTGATGGGCGGCGATGGCGTCCACAAAGGTCTGGCCGAAGTCGCGCAGCTTGGAATTGCCCACGCCGTTGATCATGGCGAATTCGGAGAGGTTGGACGGGGCGTGGCGCGCCATCTCGATCAGCGTCTTGTCGGAGAAGACGAGATAGGCCGGCACGCTGCGCGCGCGGGCCAGATCGAAGCGCAATTGCTTGAGCGCCGCGAGCAGGCCGGCTTCGCTGTCGTCGAGGGTGACCGTCGGCGGCCGCGCGCGATCCTTGCGCGTATTGCGTTCGCGTTGCGGGTCCTGGCGGTAGGCGAATTTCGTCTCGCCGCGCAGCAGCGCGCCGCCAGATTGCGAGACGCTGAGCCCGCCGTAACCCGAAACGTCGTGATCGAGATGACCGGCGGCGACGAGCTGCCGGATCAGCGCGCGCCATTCGGTGGCTTTGCGCTCCGCACCCGCACCGAAGCTTTCCAGCCGGTCATGGCCGGCGGATGTGACTTTTTCGGTTTCGGCGCCGCGCAGCACTTCGACGATGTGGGTGGCGCCATAGCGCTCGCCGGTCTCCAGCACGGCGGAGAGGATCTGCTGCGCTTCCCTGCGTGCCGTCCACGGTGGCGGCGGGATTGCGGCAGACATCGCAATTGCCGCAGCTTTCGCCGGTGCCTTCGCCGAAATAGGCGAGCAGCGCGCGGCGGCGGCAGGACGAGGCCTCGCAATAGGCGATGAGGGCGGCGAGGCGTTGATGTTCGCGGCGCTTGCGGTCTTCGCTCGAATCCTCGTCGTCGATGAACATGCGGCGCATGCGGATGTCGCCGAGGCCGAACAGCATATGGGCTTCGGCGGCTTCGCCGTCGCGGCCGGCGCGGCCGATCTCCTGGTAATAGGCTTCGAGGCTGGCCGGCAGATCGGTGTGGAAGACGAAGCGCACATCGGATTTGTCGATGCCCATGCCGAAGGCGATGGTCGCGACCATGACCATATAGGGCTCGGTCATGAAGGCGTTCTGGTTGGCCTCGCGCGCCTCCTTGGTCATGCCGGCGTGATAGGCCAGCGCGCGGATGCCTTCGGCGGCGAGCAGGCCGGCGGCTTCTTCGGTCTTCTTGCGCGACAGGCAATAGACGATGCCGCTTTGCCCGGGCCGGGCCTTGACGAAGGCGAGAAGCTGCTGCTTCCAGCTCTGCCTTGGGCGTGACGGTGAGCGCGATATTGGGCCGGTCGAAGCCGAGCACGATCTGGGTCGACGTCGCCGCCGAAGAGGCGCGCGGCGATGTCGGCGCGGGTCGCTTCGTCGGCCGTGGCCGTCAGCGCCATGATGGGGACGGCCGGGAAAGGCCTCGCGCAGACTGCGACAGCGCTTCGTAGTCGGGGCGGAAGGCTGGGCCCCATTGCGAGATGCAATGCGCCTCGTCGACCGCGATCAGCGAGATCGGCAGTCTTGGCGAGCGCCGCCAGCATGCGCTCGGTCATCAGCCGTTCGGGCGAGAGATAGAGCAGGCGCGTCTCGCCGGTCGCGGCGCGGCGCCAGGCCGCGACGTTGTCCTCGCGGCCGCGCGAGGAATTGATGGTGTCGGCGGCGACGCCGGCCAGCTGCAGCGCCTCGACCTGGTCCTGCATCAGGGCGACGAGCGGCGAGACGACCACGCGTCAGCCCGCCCTTGACCAGCGCCGGCACCTGGAAACAGAGCGATTTGCCCGAGCCCGTCGGCATCACCGACAGCACATTGCGCCCCGCCAGCACCGCATCGATGGCCGTTTCCTGCCCGGGGCGGAAGCTGTCGTAGCCGAAGACGGATTTGAGAATGGCGTGTTTGGACGGGGCGGACATGCGGTGCCGAATCGTGCGGGTGTGGAGACTGATGTAACCTGCCTGCCGGGCTTCTGTGATTCAATGCGGGGGCGGCAATTTGGAGCGACCATGGCGCGGGTATTCGATTTCGATCATGCCATTGTGCGGCGGCCGGGGCGTAGCGTGGCGTACGGGCTCAGCGCCACGCCGGCGCCGGCTCCCAGCTATGAAGGCGTCCTCTGCGAGCACGAGGCCTATGTCGCGGCGCTACGCGATGCGGGGCTGACCGCGGACATCTTGCCGCCGCTGGAGGAATTTCCCGATTCGGTGTTCGTGGAGGATCCGGCGCTGGTGTTCGGCGAGGGAGCGGTCCTGCTGCGGCCCGGTGCGCCAAGCCGGGCGGGCGAGCGCGAGACCATGCGCGAGGTGTTGGCGCGGCATTTCGAAACCGTGCTGGAGCTGGGCGAGGGGGAACTCGCCGATGGCGGTGATGTGATGGTGACGCCGGATGTCGTGTTTATCGGACTTTCGGCGCGCACGAATCATGCCGGGTGCCGAGGCGCTGGTGGCCGCGCTGGCCAAGCTCGGGAAGACGGGCCGGGTCGCGCAGACGCCGGAGACGATCCTGCATTTCAAGACCGCGTCCTCGCTGCTTGACGAGGAAACGGTGTTGGTAACGCGCACAATGGCCGAAAGTGGCATCTTCGTGGGCTTCGACACCGTAATCGTGCCGGAGGATGAAGAGGCCGCGGCCAATGCGCTGCGCGTCAACGATGTCGTGCTGGTGGGCGACCGCTTCGCGAAGACCATCGCGATGTTGGACCAGGCCGGTTACGCCGTGCGTCCGCTCCCCGTGACCGAGATCGGCAAGATCGATGCGGGGTTGTCCTGTATGTCGCTGAGGTGGCGTGGCGGCTAATACCGCCACTCTTTTGCAGCGCGGACCAGAAAATCGCGGAAGGCGCTGACGCGTTTGGATTGGCGCAGCGCATCCGGATAGACCAGATGCACATCGAAGCTCGGGCCTTCGACGTCGGGCAGCACGCGCACGAGCTCCGGGCGGACTTCGTTCATATAGTCGGGCAGCGCGGCGAGGCCGATGCCGGCTTCGACGGCCTGCAGCATCCCGCCCATATTGTTGATGCGCACGAGCTTGGGCGTGCCGCTCGACGAGACACGGCGAGCCGTGCCCATCAGCCAATTGACGTCGCGGATCTCGGGCGAGGCGGTTTCGCCATAGGCCACCACCGTGTGGTTCGCCAGATCTTCCAGGCTCTCCGGTGTGCCGGCTTCGTCGAGATACGCTTTCGTCGCGTAGAGATGGTAATGCACGGTGAAGAGCCTGCGCTGGATCAGGTCGGCCTGCACCGGCGCGCGCATGCGCAGGGCCAGATCGGCTTCGCGCTGGGCAAGGTCGAGCTCGCGGTCCTCCAGCAGGAGGTGCACTTGCAGTTCGGGATATTCCTTCAGGAATTCCTTCATGCGCGGCAGCAGCCAAAAGGTTCCGAGGCCGTGGCTGGAAGTGATCTTCAGCGCGCCGCGCGGGGCCGCCTGCACATTTTTGAGTGCCTCCTCGGCCTGGGCGAGACGCGACAGCACGTCGGACACGGCGCCATAGAGCAGCTCGCCCTCATCGGTGAGGGTGAGGCCGCGGGCATGACGCTGGAACAGAGGCGTCGCCAGCTCGTCTTCGAGCGCGCTGATCTGGCGGCTCACGGCCGACTGGCTCAGCGTCAGCATCTGTCCTGCATGTGTGAAGCTTCCCGCCGATGCCACCGCGTGGAAGATGCGCAACTTGTCCCAGTCCATGCCGCCTCCAAGAGCCCCCGTGCGCGCGACCGCCGGTCAGGCTCCAAACCAATCTCGACGCGGCAGCACGCTCAGGTGTGACTGCCGGCCAGAAAACGTTCCGCTTCGAGGGCCGCCATGCAGCCCATGCCGGCAGCCGTGACCGCCTGGCGGAAAACCTTGTCCTTCACATCGCCGGCCGCGAAGACGCCGGGGATCGAGGTGCGCGTCGAATCCGGCGCGGTGATGAGGTAGCCCTCATCGTCCATCTCGAGCTGGCCCTTGAACAGCGCCGTGGCCGGGGAATGGCCGATGGCGATGAAGAGCCCGTGGACGTTGAGGCCGGTTTCGGCGTTCGTCTTCACATTGCGCAAGCTTGAGGCCCGTGACCGAGAGCGGGTCTTCGCTGCCCGTGATCTCCTCGACCACGGTGTCGTACAGCATCTCGATCTTGGGATGGGCGAGAAGGCGCGCCTGATTGGTCTTGTCCGCCCGCAACGCGTCGCGGCGATGGATCAGCGTCACCTTGGAGGCGAAATTGGTCAGGAACAGCGCTTCCTCGACGGCCGTGTTGCCGCCGCCGACCACCGCGACCTCCTTGCCGCGATAGAAGAAGCCGTCGCAGGTGGCGCAGGCCGACACGCCGAAGCCCTGGAATTTCTGTTCGCTCGGCAGGCCCAGCCATTTGGCGCTGGCGCCCGTGGCGATGATGAGCGTGTCGGCGGTGTAGCGCGTGCCGCTGTCGCCGATCAGGGTGAAAGGCCGGGCGCCCAGATCGACGCTGTCGATCGTGTCCTGCACCATCTTCGTGCCGACATGCTCGGCCTGGGCCTGCATCTGCTCCATCAGCCAGGGGCCCTGGATGGCCTCGGCAAAGCCGGGATAGTTCTCGACCTCGGTGGTGATGGTGAGCTGGCCGCCGGGCTGCAGCCCCGCGATCAGGGTCGGCTCCAGCATGGCCCGGGCGGCATAGATCGCCGCCGTCGCGCCGGCTGGGCCGCTGCCGAGAATCACAACTTTGGAATGGCGGGAATCGACGGACATTGAACGACCCTTGAGCAATCCCCCGGCAGGGCCGGGGACCTTCTTGCGAAGCGGAAACGGAAGGAAGCACCGCAGGCCGTACGCCCGGTCGCGCCCCCTCGCCCCTCTCATATCGGAATGGGGCGGGCAAAGGTCAAGGCGCGGGAGATTTGTGGCCGCAAAGGCCAGATTCCCGGGCACTCCGGCGCCCGGCGGTCGGGAGCGGGGGACGACGAGCGGTTGCGGCTCCGCGGCCGATTCGCGGGTAATCTTGCCCATACGCGTGAGCGCCGAGGGCACGGTCCAGACCAGTGGGCCTCCCATGGCGACAGGAACTTGCAGACTGTAGAAATTTTATTGCGTGCCTGCCCACTCGGGCGTAAAAGACCAGCAAGAATTCTTGAAGGCAAGTCCCATGGAGCATCACAAGCTCGATTCCATCGATCTGCGTATTCTTACCGAACTGCAGGCCAATGGCCGCATCACCAATGTGGAGCTGTCGCGCCGGGCCAAAATCACGGCGCCGCCCTGCCTGCGCCGCATGCGCGCGCTCGAAAAGGCCGGTTATGTCAAAGGCTATCACGCCGAACTGGAACCCAAACTGCTGGGCTTCGAGGTGACCGGCTATGTGTTCGTCGGGCTTTCGAGCCAGGCCGATGCCGATCTGCGCAAATTCGAAGAGCAGACGCGGGCTGGCCGGAAGTGCGCGAGTGCTACATGCTGTCGGGCGAGGTCGATTTCCTGCTCAAATGCGTGGCCAAGGATCTGTCATCTTTCCAGTCCTTCATCACCGACACGCTGACGGCCTCGCGCAATGTCGCCAGCGTCAAGTCCTCGCTGGTGATCCATTCCAGCAAGAACGAGCCCGGGGTTCCGCTGGACGTCCGGTGAGAAATCTGCGTTCCGGGGGCTCGCCGGGCTGAACTTTTCGTGAGGCCTGTAACGGGCGGGGCCGGGCCCACGTATAGAACGTGTGACCGCGAGGGCCCCGCATGATGGCCAAGAGATTTCCCGCCCGCAGATTTCCCATTTGGCAATCGCCCTGGCGCGACCGCGCCGGGCGCCTCTCCACGCTCAAGGCGGTGGTGTTCGCGGGGCTCGTCCTGCCGGCGCTGGCGACGCTCATTCAGCTTCTGAACGGCGACTTCATGGCCGAGCCGGCCAAGCAAGTGGTGCATGCGCTGGGGCTGTGGACCTTCCGCCTGATCCTCCTGTCGCTGGCGGTGACGCCGGCCATGCAGATATTCCGCTGGCCGCGGTTGATCCTCGTGCGGCGCATGATCGGCGTGGCGGCCTTCGCCTATGCCTGCGCCCATCTCATCGGCTATGCGGCGATGGAGAATTTCGATCTCGCCAAGGTGGGCAGCGAAATCGTCACGCGGATTTATCTCATCATCGGGCTCGTCGGCGCTTCTGATCCTGGCCGCACTGGCCGCGACCTCGACCGATGCCATGGTGCGGCGGATGGGGGCGAAGCGCTGGGCGCTCCTGCATCGCGCGGTCTATGTGGCGGGCGTCCTCGGCGCGATCCATTATTTCATGCAGACCAAGCTCGTGGTCACCGAGCCGACCATCTTTGCGGGCTTCTTCGTCTGGCTGATGGTTTATCGCGCGCTCCTCTGGAGCTTCGGCATGCGTGTCGTGACGCGGGCTTCGGTGCTGGCGGGAATTGCGGTGGCGGCCGCGGCGCTGACCATGGCCGGTGAGGCGCTGGGCTACACGCTCTTCACGCCCGTCAACGGCATGATGGTGTTCGACGCAAACTTCACCTTCGTCGCCGGCATCCGGCCGGGCTGGTAGGTGCTGGCATTCGGGATCGGCGTGACGGCGGCGGCGCTGCTGCGCGGCTGGATCGCGCCGCTGCCGAAACGCGCGGCGATGCCCGCCTAATCCTCGAGTTTGCGTTGATAGGTTTCCGGCAGGAGGAACAGCGTCACGACGAAGCCGATGCCGGCGACGATCACCGGATACCAGAGCCCCGCATAGATGTTGCCGGTTGCCGCGACGATGGCGAAGACCGTCGCCGGCAGGAAGCCGCCGAACCAGCCGACGCCGATATGATAGGGCACCGACAGCGCGGTGTAGCGGATGCGCGTCGGGAACAGCTCGACCAGGGCCGCGGCCTGCGGGCCGTAGAGCGCCGTGGCCGCGACGATGAAATAGAGCAGGATCAAGAGCACCTTCATCGTGTCGATCTGCCCGGGCGCGGCGCGCGAGCGGATAGCCTTCCTGCGTCAGCGCCGCTTTGAGGCGGGCATCGAAGGCTTTGCGCGCGGCCTTGAGCTCTGCCGTCGACAGGCCCTTGCCGCTGATGCTCGGCACCACCGCATGGCCGATGCGGATTTCGGTCGGCGTGCCCTCGGGCGCGGCCTGGTTGGTGTAGGCGATGCCGGCATTGGTCAGCGCGCTCTTGGCGATGTCGCAGGCGGTGACGAATTTCGCCTTGCCGATCAGATCGAATTGCAGCGAGCAATCGGCGGCTGCCGCCACGACGACGACCGGCGCGTTGGCCGTGGCATGGGCGAGGGCGGGATTGGCCGCCTCCGTCAGCATCTGGAAGCCGGGGATGAAACCGACCGTCGCCATGCCGAGGCCGAGCAGCATCACGGGCTTGCGGCCGATATGGTCCGACAGCCAGCCGAAGAACAGATAGAGCGGGATCGAGACGAGCGTGATGAGCAGCATCAGCCAGTTCATCGTCGCCGGTGCCACGCTCAGCGTGCGCTCGAGAAAGCACTGCGTGTAGAACTGCGCCGTGTACCAGACCACGCCCTGGCTCGCGAGAATCGCAAACAGCGCCGTCAGCACGATCTTGAGATTGCCCCATTGCAGGAAGGATTCGGAGAAGGGCGATTCGCGATTGCGGTGCCTTCTTCCCTGATCTTCTGGAAGGCCGGCGATTCCTCGAGGCTCAGACGGATCCACAGCGAGATCGCCAGGAGCACCACCGAGACGCCGAAGGGCAGGCGCCAGCCCCAGGCTGGAGAAGGCGTCTTCGCCCATGGCCGTGCGCGTGATCAGGATCACGACCAGCGCCAGCACCAGGCCGATGCCGGCCGCGCTCTGGATCCAGCCGGTCGCGGCGCCGCGGCGGCGGGCGTCGCTGTGTTCGGCGACATAGATCGCGGCGCCGCCATATTCGCCGCCGATGGCGAAGCCCTGCAGCATGCGCAAGGCCACGAGCAGATAGGGGGCGGCGACGCCGATGGTCGTGGTAGTCCGGCAGGAAGGCGACGGCGAAGGTTGCCAGGCCCATCATCGAGATGGTGACGAGGAAGGTGCGCTTGCGGCCGGTCCGGTCGCCGAACCAGCCGAAGACGATGGCGCCGAAGGGCCGCACGGCGAAACCGGCGGCGAAGGTCAGCAGCGCCAGCAGATAGCCCTGCGCTTCGCTCGACGCCGGCGAAGAAATGCCTGGCGATCAGCGCGGCCAGCGAGCCGAAGATGAAGAAGTCGTACCATTCGAACACGGTGCCGGCAGCCGAGGCGGCCACCACCAGCGACAGACGACGCCCCGTTGCGGACGTCTTCCGAGCCCCTTCCGATATCGTCATGGCTATCGGTCCTCCCCGGTATCAAGAGCTAACCGAGGGGGCCGGGCGGGGCAAGCGTGAGGGAGCGGTCAGCCGTTGCTCGGGCAAGACGCGCGTTGTGGGCGCAACCTGCAGTTCGCCGCCATGTGGCGCGGGCGATTTCGCGCGCCATCATCACCTGCGGTTTGTCGAAGACGAAGCCGTGCAGGATCATGTTGACGGTCTCGCCGTCGTCGGACAGCGGCAGGTAGAGGGCGTCGAATTCCTCAAAGCCGGGCGCGATCCAGCCGGCATCGCCGAAGGCGCGGACCGGAACCTTGTCGCGCGCGGTCTTGCGCAGCAGCGCCTTGACGCGCCTTTGTCGCGGCTCGGACCGCGTTCGACGAAGGCATCGCGTAACGGTCTTGCCGGTTGCATCGGTGAGGAAATATTCGGTGACGTAGGTGCCGATCAGCCGGTAGCGGAAATCGGAAAGATCGGGGAGCACCTCGATCATGCAGCACCCAGCCGAGATGTTCCTTGAGTTCGGATGGACGGATATCTGCGCGCGACGGCATGGCGCGGTTGCCGCGTTTGGCATGCCAATAGTCCGCGCAGGAATGCGAGCGTCGGATTCGCGAGGCGCTCCGGGTCGATCTCAGTTCCGACACCGGTCAGGCGGTCTCCCATAACGCGTCCCCGTTCTTCGGAAGGGTCGTCGGATACAGAGTATGTGCGCTTGGGATTAAGCAAGGGTTAGACGGTAGAAATACCGTAAAATCTGGCCCTAGAGTCCGGTTTCGCCACGCTGGCGCGCGAGTTCCCGGTCCAGAAGCGCGCGGGAGCGGTCGAACGTGAACAGATTTAGGATCACGTTAACCGTCCTGCCGTCATCGGAGAGCGGCACGTAAAGGGTGTCGAATGTTTCGCCGGGATAGTGCGACCAGTCCAGCCGGCCCCAAGCATGCACCATGACATGCGTTTCAACGATGTTGACGAGATTGGCGCGCACGCACTGCGCCACCGGCCCCGGTGGGTCCGGCCAGGTTTCGGTGAATGTCTTGCCGGTGGGATCGGTGAGGAAATACTGCGTCAGAAGTGTGCCGACGATGCGATAGCGGAATTCGGCGCCGCCATCGAGCACATCGACCATCGCGATATTGCCGAGATAGGGTTTGAAGTCGGCCGGCCTCATATCGCTACGCGAGGGCATGGCACGGTCGGCGCGTCGCGCCTCCCAATAGCTGCGCAGAAACTCCAGTGCGGGATGTTCAATATGCGTGGGATTGATTTCTATCTGCGGTGTGACGACCGGAGTGGGCATAATCTACGTGGGCAAGCGGTGACGATGCAGCAGGATAGGCCGCCACCTATTGCACGAAGCTTAAGATGCGTCCTTCGCCAGATTGCTGTTGCGGCGTGCGAAGAGGAAATAGACCACCAACCCGATCCCGTTCCAGATGAAGAAGCGGATCTGCGTCACACCCGGCAGGTTCCAGAACAGATAGAGGCAACCGGCGATCGCGAGCGGCCCGACCAGCCACCATAACGGCGTCGTGAACAGACGCTTGAGGCCGGGTTCGCGCACGCGCAGGATCATCATCGACAAGGCGACGGCGATGAAGGCGCAGAGCGTGCCGGCATTGGCGAGTTCGGCGATTTCCTTGAGCGGGAAGAAGCCGGCGATGGCCGCGGCGACGATGCCGGTCAGGATTGTCATGAGGACGGGCGTGCCGGTCTTGGCGTTGAACCGCGCCCAGCGGCGCGGCAGAAGCCCGTCGCGCGCCATGACGAAGAAGATGCGGCTCTGGCCGTACATGAACACCATGATCACGGTCGGCAGGGCGACGATGGCGGCCGTGGCGACGATGGTGGCGGCGACGGGATGATGGAGAATGCGCAGCGCCATGGCCAGCGGTTCGGCGCTCTTGGCGAGATCGGCGGCCGGCACCGCGCCGATCGCCGCGGCGGCGACGACCATATAGATCAGCGTGCACAGGACCATCGAGCCGATGATGCCGATGGCCAGATCGCGGCCGGGATTCTTGGCTTCTTCGGCCGCCGTCGAAATGGCGTCGAAGCCGTAGAAGGCGAAGAAGATCAGCGAGGCCGCCGGCACGATGCCGAGCTTGGCATCGTCCGGGTCCGATCGATGAAGAAGCCGTATGGCGCGAAGGGCTCGAAATGGCCGATCGAGAAGGCCGGCAGCACCAGCACGACGAAGGCGCCCAGCGCCGCCAGCTTGACCATCACCAGGATGAAATTGACGGTCGCGCTTTCGCGCGTGCCGATCAGCAGCATGCCGGTGACGGCGGCGGCGATGAGGATGCCCGGCAGGTTGACGATGCCGCCGGCATGGGGCCCGGCCAGCAGCATATCGGGCACGCCCCAATGCTGCGCCTTGATGACGCCGGCGGCATAGGCCGCCCAGCCGACCGAAACCGCGCCGCAGACGACGGTGTATTCGAGGATCAGGCTCCAGCCGACGATCCAGGCGATCGACCTCGCCCAGCACCGAA
Organism: uncultured Pseudomonadota bacterium; assembly: GCA_963822185.1. GTDB lineage: Bacteria > Pseudomonadota > Alphaproteobacteria > Micropepsales > Micropepsaceae > Rhizomicrobium. Next base: position 703,534 of record CAWGGT010000001.1, on the reverse strand, counting down.
TAGGAATAGGTGTAGGCGCTGCCCGAGGCCGGGATCAGCGTCGCCATCTCGGCATAGGCGAGCGCCGCACAGGCGCAGACCGCGCCGGCAATCGCGAAGGAGAGGATGACCGCCGGGCCGGCAATGCCCGCGCCGATGCCCGTCAGCGTGTAGATGCCGGTGCCGACAATGGCGCCCACGCCCATGGCCATCAGATGCGGCCAGGACAGGGTGGGCTTCAGCCGGTGGGCCTGATCGATCGCCATGACGGCGTCCAGCGGCTTGCGGCGGCTCCAGAAGGCCATCGCGGTCCCCCTCATTCTTTCCCGATTGGACGCTGCGCCCCTCGCAACCGCCCGCGCGATTCCGGCGGCATCATAGCGGCAGGATGTCCCGCGTAAACTCATGCGCGGCGTCCGAGGCAACGCACGCAGGATGGTTTCACGAATCGATGCTTCACCAGTGTGTTGCTTGCGTGAATCGGGGGGATTGCCCCGCGGCGGCCCGACCTGGATGGCCACGACCCGGCGACGGCGGCCCAAATCGTCGCATTCACGCCGGTTTGAACGGCACACCCCGTGCGTGGCGGGCAGATTCCATTCCTGTCGTGGTATTAATTTCTGCTTCGCGCGCTTTTGGCCGAGGGTCGGGCTCCCGCCCCAGCACCACCAGGAAAGAGAGCTATCTCATGCCGATCTGCTTCCGCACGCCCATTCTCCGGGCGGCTGCCCTGCTGGCCTTTGCCACGGCGCTCCTGAGCGCGGCGAGCGCGATGGCGCAGCCGGCGAGCACCGATGTGTTGCGGGCGACGCTGAAGAACGGGCTGCGCGTCGTCATCGTGCGCAACACGCTGGCGCCGGTGGTGTCGACCTCGGTCAATTATCTGGTCGGCTCGGACGAGGCGCCGGCAGGGTTTCCGGGCATGGCGCATGCGCAGGAGCACATGATGTTCCGCGGCAGCCCGGGCCTCACGGCCGCGCAGCTCGCCGATATCGGCGGCATGATGGGCGGCGATTTCAATGCCGATACGCAGGAAGGCGTGACGCAATATCTCTTCACGGTTCCGGCCGAAGATATCGATGTGGCGCTGCATATCGGCGCCATCCGCATGCGCGGCGTCGACGATTAGCAGAAGGATTGGGACAAGGAACGCGGCGCCATCGAACAGGAAGTGGCGCGCGATCTCTCCAGCCCCGAACTATGTGCTCTACAAGAAACTGCGCGCGGCGATGTTCGCCGGCACGCCCTATGCGCATGATGCGCTGGGCACCCGGCCGAGCTTCGACAAGACCACGGCCGAGATGCTGCAAGCTTTCTATGAGCAGCTGGTACGCGCCCAACAATGCGATGCTGGTCATCGTCGGCGATCTCGATCCGGCGAAGACGCTGGCAAAGGTGCGCGCGCTCTATGCGGAGATTCCGGCCAAGAACGCTGCCGGCGCGACCGAACTATCGCCCGCAGCCGGTGCCGCACCAAGACGCTGACCATCCCGACCGACCGGTCGACCGGCGCCACCATCATCGCCCTGCAGAATGCCCGGCCCGCAAAGCCCGGATTTCGCGGCGGTGGAAGTGCTGGCCGATGTGCTGTCGAGCCAGCGCGGCGCGCTTTACGCCATGGTGCCGAAGGGCAAGGCGCTCGGCACCGACTTCGAAATGAGCGCCATGCCCAAGGCGAGCCTGGCCTATGCCGTGGCCGCCTATCCGGCTTCGACGGATGCGGCCAACGGTGAAAGCCGCGATGGTGAAGATCCTTCAGGCGAATCCGCGCCCATGGCGTGCCGCCGGCCCTGGTCGAAGCGGCCAAGCTGCAGGAGAAGACGCAGGCCGGCGCTGCAGAAGGATTCCATCGAGGGGCTGGCCTCGGTGTGGTCGGAAGCGCTGACCGTCTATGGGCTCTCGTCGCCGGACGCCGATCTCAAGCGGATCGAGAAGGTCACGGTCGCCGATGTGAACCGCGTGGCGCAAGCAAATATCTCGATCTCGACCACGCCATCTATGCGGTGACGGTGCCGCGCGGATCGGGCAAGCCCGTGGCCTGCAGCGGCTTCGGCGGGCAGGAGAATATCGTGCTGCCGAAAGAGAAGGCCGCCCATCTGCCGGACTGGGCCGAGAAGGCGCTTGTCGCGCCTCTCCGTGCCGCATTCGACCGTGCATCCGACGGTGACGACATTGCCGAACGGCATCACGCTGATCGTGCAGCCGGAGGATGTCAGCGATACGGTCAGCGTCTACGGCCATATCAAGAACCGCGAGCAGACCGAGGCGCCGGCGGACAAGCAAGGCGTCGACGATGTGCTGGAACGGCTGTTCGAATTCGGCACGCAATCCATGAACCGGCTGCAGTTCCAGGCAGGCGCTCGACGCCATTGGCGCGACCGAGAGCGCGGGGACCGATTTCAGCCTGCAGGTGCCGGCGCAGAAATTCGACGCGCGGGCTCGAATTGCTGGCCGACAATGAACTGCATCCGGCATTGCCCGCGCCGGTGATGGCGATTTTCCAGCGGCAATTGGCGCAGGTGGTGGCTGTGCGCAATCAGAGCCCACGCTTTCTGGCCGATCGCGCGCTGCGCGAGGCGCTGTTCCCGGCAACCGACCCAAGCCTGCGCGACGCGACGGCGAAGAGCGTGTCCTCGCTCACCATGGCGGACCTCAAGGCCTATTACACCAAGGTGTTCCGGCCCGATGAAACGACCATCGTGGTGATGGGCAAGATCACGCCCGAGGAGGCCGAAGCGGCGGTGCTGCGCAGCTTCGGCGCGTGGAAGGCCGTCGGGCCGAAGCCGCAGACCGATCTGCCGGCGGCACCGCCAAACAAGGCCGTGGTCGTTGCGGTGCCCGATCATTCGCGCGTGCAGGACAGCGTGATGCTGGCCGAGACGATGGGGCTGACGCGCACCGATCCGTCTTATTACGCGCTCAAGCTCGGCAATGCGGTGCTGGGTGGCGGTTTTTATTCGACGCGGCTCAGTATCGACCTGCGCAAGAATGCGGGGCTGGTCTATACGGTCGACAGCAGTCTGATCTGCCGGGCCGAACCGCGGCATCTACATGATCGACTATGCCTGCGATCCCAAGAACGTATCGCGCGCGGCGGCGATCGCCATTCAGGATGTGGCAGCGATGCGCAAGGCGCCTCCCTCGCAGGACGAGATGATGCGAGCCAAGGCGCTGCTGCTCAGGCGCATTCCGCTCAGCCAGGCGAGCTTTGACGCGATTGCGGGCGGCTTCATCGCGCGCCGTGACCTCGGCCTGCCGCTCGATGAGCCGAGATTGGCGGCGGCGCATTATATTGCCACGACGGCGGGCGAGGTGCAGGCGGCCTTCAAGAAATGGATCCGGCCGCAGGATCTGGTGCGGATCAGCCAGGGGCCGACGCCACACTGAGCCGCGCCCCGGCGCAGATGCCTTGCTTCCGACGCGCGTGTGATCGGGTTCGCATGCGGCGCAATCATGCCTTCCCATGCGGAAGGAACCGTGGTGAGGCGTTGCGGGAAATCGCGCCGGCAGGCTTGGCAAGCAAGGCGGGCCTGCTTTATCGGTAGGTGACGGCTATTGGAGACATGGGATGGGGCAGACGGACAACGCCGATGGCGGAGGCCTGCGCGCGCCTGTGCGGCGGAGCGCGCGCTTCGCGGACGGCGAAACCTCCTATCTCCAATGGGAAGGCCCGGCGAGCGCGCCGCTGCTGGTGTTTCTGCATGCCAACGGCTTCAACGCGGAGACCTATAAGAGCATCCTGGCGCCGCTGGCCGATCGCTTCCGCATCATCGCGCCCGACCATCGCGGTCATGGGCTGACGACGCGCGCGCTTGCCGGCCAGCGGTCCGCGCTGGGAACTGGTGCGCGATGACGCCATCGAATTCATCCGGACCTTGGGCGTGACGCCTTCCGTGCTGGCCGGCCATTCCATGGGCGCGACGGCCAGCGTGATGGCGGCGGGCAAGGTGCCTGATATCGCCCGGGCGCTGGTGTTGGCCGAGCCGGTGATGCAGCCGGTGGGGCGAGCGGCTTATGCGCTTGTGGGCGCGGATGCTCGGCAAGGAAGAGAAGATGCTGCCGCGCGTAGGACCGACGCGGCGGCGGCGCGCAAAATTCGACTCGCGCGAAGCGGCGGTTGCCGGCTATCGCGGACGGGGCGCTTTTCGCACCTGGACCGACGAGATGGTCGCCGATTATGTGCAGGGCGGTTTGATCGAAGAGCCCGGCGGCGGGTTTCGTCTGGCCTGTGCGCCGCATTGGGAAGCCGAGGCTTATGCGCGCTTTCCGTTCGGGTTGTCGCGGCTAGGCAGTCAGGTGACCGTGCCGGTCACAATTCTGACGGGCGAGCGGGATTCGGCGGCGGATTCCGGCGTGGTGCAGCGATTTGCACATGTGCACGGACATACGACCGTGCGCTGCATCCCCGGCACGACACATTTCCTGCCGATGGAAGTGCCGGATGTCTTGCGTGACGCGATCGTCGCGGCTGTCTCCTAAACCCTTCCTTGGCCAACGGTTTCAAGTTCGCCCGCGGTGGAGTAGGCGCAGCCCCCGGCAGGGAAGCTGGGTGGTGGTGATACTTATCCAATAAAGAACAACAAGCCTTCCGGGGCAGCAGGGCGGAACAGGCATGGCCATCGAGGATACGAGCGCGGCTATCGAGGCCGAGATCGCGGCGCAACGCGTGGATGGTTCGAAGGGCGGCGAGCCCTGGCCGAGTCCGGCGCGGGCCTGGTACGCGGTGTTCATCTTCGCGCTGGCCTTGACGATCAACTTCCTCGACCGGGGCATCGTCACGCTGCTGGTGCCGCCGATCAAAGCCAACCTCCATCTCAGCGACTTTCAGGTCAGCCTGATCATGGGGTTCGCCTTTGTGATCTTCTATCTGTTCCTGGGCCTGCCTGTGGCGCGGCTGGCCGATGTCGGCACGCGGCGCACGATCATTGGCGTTGGCATCGGGCTGTGGAGCGCGGCCACGGCCCTGTGCGGGCTGGCAACCAGTTTCGGGCAGCTTTTCGCTGCGCGCGTCGGTACCGGCGTGGGTGAGGCCTGCAACGGGCCGGCGACTTTCTCGATGATGTCGGATCTGTTTCCGCCGCTGAAACTGTCGCGCGCCATCGCCGTTCTCAATTTCGGGTTCATGGCAGGCAATGGGTTGTCGCTGATTATCGGCGGCACGCTGATCCTTTATCTCAACCGTATCGCGCCGCTCGATCTGCCATTGGTCGGCACGCTGCAGGCCTGGCAGCTCACCTTCATCATGGTCGGTCTTCCGGGCTTGCTGGTCGCCGCGCTGATGTGGACGGTGAAGGAGCCGCTGCGGCGCGGGCGCATGATCGTGGAAACGGCGCGCGTGAAAGCCAATGGGAAGGCGCGGCCTGCCTCTGTGCCCGTGCGTGATGTCGTGAAATTCGTGGTCGACAATCGCGCGACCTATGGGCCGATGCTGCTGGGCCTGGCGTTCAACACCATGCTGGCTTTTGGCACGTCGAGCTGGATGCCGAGCTTTTTCGGTCGCACCTATGGCTGGTCGATGACGGAGGCCGGTCTCGTCACGGGCGCAATCTTCCTGGTGGTGTGGCCGTTCGGCGCCATGTTCGGAAGCTGGCTGTCGGAACGCTGGCAGCGGCAGGGTAAGCACGACGCCAATCTGCGCGTGGTGGTGTGGGCGATCGTCCTTCTGGTCCCGGGGCAGGTGCTGTTGCCGCTAATGCCGACAGGTCCATTGGCGGCGGCCTTCGCTGCGCTCAACGGCTTCATCGCGGCATGGGTCGTGGGGCCGCAGAACGCGGCCATCCAGGTGGTGACGCCAAACGAGATGCGCGGCCAGATCACGGCGTTGGCGCTCTTCATCTTCAACGTCATCGGCTTTGGGCTCGGACCGACCGTGGTGGCGACCCTGACCGATTCCGTCTTCGGCGAAGCCAATTTGCGTTACGCGCTGTCGTCGAGCGCCGTGATCCTGGCGCCGCTGGCGGGCCTGTCGATCTGGTGGGGTCTGAAAGCCTATGGCCGCAGCGTCGAACGCGCGGCCCAGGAATGGACTTGAGCAATATTCATTCGCGAGAGAAGGCGTAAGCCATGAACGACGTCGAAGGGAAAGTCGCATTCATCACCGGCGGAGGCGGGGGCATCGGTCTTGGTATGGCCAAGGTGTTTGCCGAGGCCGGGATGAAGGTCGTGATCGCGGACATCCGCCAGGATCATCTCGACGCCGCGATGGCCGGTTTCGAGAACACCAATTTCCAGGTGCATGCGATCAAGCTGGATGTCACCGATCGCGCCGCTTTCGCGCGCGCAGCAGACGAAGCCGAAGCGGTGTTCGGGCCGGTGCAGATCGTCTGCAACAATGCCGGCATCAACATGTTCTCGCCGATGGACGAATCCAGCTATGATGATTGGGACTGGATCATGGGCGTCAATCTCGGCGGCGTGATCAACGGCGTGCAGACTTTCGTGCCGCGCATCAAGGCATTGGGGCAGGGCGGGCAGATCGTGAACACGGCCTCAATGGCGGCGTTCATCACCGGGCCGGGTGCCGGCATCTACTCGACATCGAAATTCGCGGTGCGTGGCTTGACCGAAAGTCTGCGCTGGAGCCTTGCGCCCTACAATATCGGCGTATCTGCGCTTTGCCCCGGTCTGGTCAACAGCACGATCTATGAAAGCGACAAAATCCGCCCGGCCGCGCTGTCGGGCACCAAAGGGCCGGTGGATGAAGGCTTCATGAAGCGCCTCGCCGAACTCCACAAGGTCGGCATGGACCCGGTGGAGGTGGGCGAAAAGGTGCTGGCCGGGATTCGCGCCAATGACCTCTATATCTTCCCGCATCCCGAATTCCGGGACGAGCTGCGTGAGATCTTCGACGAAATCCTGGTGGCTGTGCCCGAGGGCGATGTCGACCCGCAGCGGCTGGCGTTCGAAGAAGGCCGTCGCCAGGCGGCGGCGCGCGCCAAGGCGCAGGCGAAGTAGAGCGGCGTTGGAAAATCAGTGCTGCAGGCGCCTGAGGCTCTCGAAAAGCATTGCAAGCTCGGCCTCGCTGAAGCGGCCCTTGAAGAAGTCTTCATGTTCTGCGAGCGCGGCCTTGGATTGCTTGAGGACTTTGCGTCCCTTGGGCGTGAGGTAAAGCTCCTGGCGGCGGCCGTCATGCGGCGAGCGTTCGCGCAGCGCGAGCCCGCGCGATTCCAGGCGGTCGATGATCGCCATCATCGAAGCGCGATCCATGTCGAGTTGCTTGGCCAGGGCAATCTGCGAGACGCCGGGATTGGCGCCCAGAAGCCACAACACTCCGGCCTGCTTCTGTGTGAGGTCGGTATCGTTCAGCGTGGCTGCGAAATGGCGCGAGACCGCGACATAGGCCATGCGCAATTGAAAGCCCAGGAGGCTGTCGAGTTCGGCGCGGTCGATATGTTCCGGCGGCTTTCTTTTCGTGGCCGCCTTTTTGGCGCGCTTCTGCGTCATAGGCCTTGTTGCGTAAATCGTGGGTATGCTCGCCGGTTCGGCGCGCGCATCGGTCATAACGGATCGAATGTATATGATGCAACTGGATGATCGCCGCGACTGCTGCTTCACGCTCGCGAGTTTGGCGTAACCCATTGCTGCAACAGCGTTTCTTCTGGCGCATCGGCAGTGAGGTTGTGGCGAGCAGGGGAGGCGGCGCTCCAGGCATAGCCGCCGAGGACATCCGATTTCACATCCAAGGAGAATGGCATGGCATTACAGTGGGCATTGATGGCGAATTACTGGACGCTGGCCGGGGGAGACAATCCGCGGGTCGAGGCGCATATCAGCCCAATCGATTTCCGCCATCGGGCCGAGGCCGCCGCCAAGGCGGGCTTTGTCGGCATGAGCTTCTGGCACACCGATCTCAAGCATCTTCTCGACAACTGGACGCTGGCCGATCTCAAGCAGATCCTCGATGACAACGGCATTGTGCACACCGAGATCGAATTCCTGCTCGACTGGTTCAAGAGCGGCGAGGAAAAGCGCCGTTCCGACGAAACGCGGCGCATGATGCTGTCCGCCGCCGAGGTCTTTGGCAGCCATCACATCAAGGTCGGCGATCTATCCGGCGCCAGACCGCCCATGCCCGAGCTGGCCGAGGCTTTCGCCGATGTCTGCCGGGACGCGGCCGAGCACGGCACGCGGGTCGGTTATGAGATGATGCCGGTCGCGGCGATCGATACGCCGGCCAAGGCCGTCGAGCTGGCCGAGATGGCGGGTGCGCCCAATGGCGGGGTGGTGATCGACCTGTTTCATGTCGTACGGGGACATATTCCGTTCGCCGATGTTGCAGCGATTCCCGCGGAGCGGCTTCTTGGCATCGAACTCAATGACGGCCCGGCAAAATCCAGTCTGGATTTCGTCATGGAGGCGACCGATCACCGCCTGTTGTGCGGCGAAGGCGAATGGGATGTGAAGGGCTTTGTTAAAACGATGCTCGATGCCGGCTACGGAGGGGCGTGGGGCGTCGAAATCCTGTCCACGGCGCAGCGTGTTCTGCCCGTGGATGAGATGGCAAAGCGCGCCTACGATACGGCGATCGTACAATTTCCATAAAAGAGCCCGGCGCTCGCATCGAGCGCCGGGCTATCTGTCTTCGGCTGGTGAACGAAAGGCGGAGCCTAGAGATGCCCCGCCTTCAGCTCGGCCTTGCAGACCTTGCCCTTGGGATCGGTGACGGACCAGGTGTCACCGACCTTGAAGTCGCGGGTGGGGATGCAAACCGCCTTGTCGCCGGGAGCTGCCGCCGGGTTGGTGGCGTGGTAGCACACATTCGCCCCATCGTCCTTCCAGGTGCCCGTCTCCTTATAGCCACCGTTGGTCAGCGAGTAGGTGCCGTCCTTCTCCATATAGACCTTGGTGGGGGGGCCATCCGGATAGGTGCAAACGACTGTATTGCCATACATACCGGCTTCGTCGCCGGCGACGGCCGCCCCGCTCAACGCAAACGCTGCAACCCCGGCCGCCAGGCCGAGCTTGAGTGATCGTCTCATGCATATCCTCCCTCTGATGGCTCGCGGATGCATGCGTTCCGCGAATGGGGCGAGTGTAAGAGCAATCGCGGGATTGTAAACGGCGCTTACAAATTGGCGGCTGTTGGGACCGCTAACGGCAGGGGGCTTCGATCTCGGCATCGTGGCAAGGGCGCGCGGCAGGTCGTCATGCCGTGGGGCATCGTCCGGACGGACGTTCTGAAAACAGGGGTAGAGATTATGCCACCCTTGGGCCGTGGAGCAGGACTTCGATGCGCAAGCGCATGCAATGAGGCTTGCGCATTGCACACTGCCTTCCCATTTCATCCCTATGTCCCGGTGCAGCCGCGATTTTTTCCGAGGTGGCGGGCGGCGTCCCGCGCCGAAAGGTGTCGAAAGGAAGTTGCGTGACGGTTCCCGCATACCGCCCACTCCAAAATGTGGGCAGCGCCATTAACGAGATCATCCCCAAACCGTTGCATGAAGTTCGGGCTTGCGAAATTGTAAGCGACCTAAATAATTGATATCGTCCAATAAAATCTCGGGAGGAAAGCGGCATGCATACCTATACGACGCATGGCTTGCCATCGTCGGCAAAGGTCTCGCATTGGAACGACATCATCAGCGACGTCTTTGCGCCGTTGGAAACCTATCCCGTCGATCCCAGTGCGTTCGATGCCGAAGTGCGTTGCGTGCAGCATGGCCGGCTCAGGCTTGCGACGGCGACGTCGCGCGGCGCCACAGTCCGGCGTACGAAAGCGCAGATCGCCAAGATCAACGAACATCGCTTCTTCCTGCATGTGCAGATGGGCGGTTCGCTGATGATCCGGCAGGACGGCCATGACGCGCTGATGGAAGAGGGCGATCTCGTTCTCAGCGACAGCACGCGGCCCTACACGCTCTCTTATGAGGACTCCTGCAGCACGCTTGTTCTGATCGTGACGCAGGAAGAGCTGCGCCGTCATCTGCCGACGCCCGAGGAGATGATCGGCGTCAAGCTGTCGGGATCGAAGGGGCTGTCGCGCACGACCTCGCTGATGCTGCGCAGTGTCTGGGAATCGGCCGAGCAGGGGATGCCGGAGGAGTTGGGCTCGCGCATCGCCGACAGTATCCTCGATGTGTTCGCGACCTCCTGCACCGAGATCAAGGGCATGGCCGTGGCCGATGCGGCGATCGTCGGCACGCGCCGCATTCAGATCAAACGTTATATCGAGGCCAATCTGCGCAATCCCGAGCTCAGCGTGCGCTCGGCGGCGGCGGCCTTCGGAATCTCGCCGCGTTATCTGCACATCCTTTTCAGCGGCGAGAACGAGACGGTGTCGAGCTACATCCTGCGCCGCCGCCTTGAGGAATGTGCCAAGCAATTGTCGGATGTGTTGTGGCGCCGCCGCACGATCACCGAGATTGCCTTTGGCTGGGGCTTCAACAATGCCACGCATTTTGCGCGCGTGTTCCGCGATCATTACGGGACCAGTCCACGCGATTATCGCAACCACCATGTGGCGAATGACGGCGCTGGCGGAAGCTGGCTGGCGAATACCAAACGGGGAACAGCATGAAACTTTATGAAGTGGTCCAGGGTGCGACTGGCGTCGATGGACTGCAATGTGTCGAGCGGCCCGAGCCGAAGCCGGGCCGGCGGCAGGTGCTCGTGCGCGTGCGTGCGACATCGCTCAATTTTCGCGATCTGGCAGTCGTCATGGGCGTCTATCCGGGCCCGCCGGGCGCGGGCAATCTGATTCCGTTGTCCGACGGCGCGGGCGAAGTGGTCGCGGTCGGCGAGGATGTGACGCGCTTCAAGACGGGCGATCGCGTGGCCTCGACCTTCTTCCAGGGCTGGATCGCCGGCACCCCGAAGCAGATGTATCCGGCGCTGGGCGGCCCCGGGGTCGATGGCATGCTGGCCGAATATGTGGCGCTGGACGAGGACGGGCTGGTGGCCTTGCCGGACTGGATGTCATTCGAGGAGGGCGGTGCGCTCTCTTGCGCCGCGGTGACGGCCTGGCACGGCCTGATGGCGGCCGGAAATCCGATCAAGCCGGGCGACACGGTGCTGACGCTGGGCACGGGCGGTGTGTCGATGTTCGCGGTTCAGTTCGCCAAGGCGGCGGGCGCGCGCATCGTCACCACATCGTCGAGCGACGACAAGCTGGCCCGGGCCAAGGATTATGGCTCGTCCATCCTCATCAATTACAAGAAGACGCCCGATTGGGGCGCCGAAGTGATGAAGCGCACCGGCGGCCATGGCGCCGATTGCGTCATCGAGGTCGGCGGCAGCGGCACGCTGGCGCAATCGATCCAGGCGGTCGCCATGGGCGGCAAGGTTTCGCTGATTGGCGTGCTCTCGGGCCGCGAAGGGGATACCAGCCCGCATGGCCTGATGTTCAAGGCCGCCTCGCTGCACGGCATCTATGTCGGCAGCCGCGCGATGTTCGAGGACATGCTGACGGCGATGACCACGAACCATATCAAGCCGGTCATCGACAAGGTGTTCGCGTTCGAGGATGCCGCCGAGGCCTACAAGCACCAGCAGGCCGGCAAGCATTTCGGCAAGGTGGTCATCAAGGTATGACGGGGTGCGGGCGGCCATGCGCCGCCCGCGTCCGCCAGAATTAATCCCAGAAGGCGATGGCGCGCATCTCGATGCTGGCGCGCGGCGGTGCGTCCGGCGGGCAGGCCGGATCGTCGAAGGCCGAATGCGGCACGTGGTGCGCGGCGGTCGGATCGCTGTCATTGGTCTTGAAGACCAGCGCCTCGTCGCGCGTCATATCGCGGAAATAGCACCAGCGATGCGCCGGATTGTGGCGCACGACCAGCCCTTCGAACGACCATTCGGGCGCGCCCTTGGCGTCGAAGACGGCATCGGCCGCGACAAGATCGGCGGGCGCCAGGCTGCGCGCATCGCACACCGCCAGCGGCGCATCCTGCGGCGGGTCGGAAATCACGCGCCAGACATTGTAATGGGCGAAGCGTGAGGCCCTGGCGGCATCGGGCCGGGCACGCGCAGCGAAAGCGCGGGCGGTGGCGTCGCTGATGTCGATATGAATGAAGCGCGCGGGCAGGGAATTGAAATAGCCCGAGCGCTCGGTAATGCGCTCGGAGAAGCGCAAGACGCCCGCCCCGGTGACCACAACATGGCTGGCGCCCGTGAGCCTCGCGGATCAACGCCTCCGTCTCGCCGACATAATGGCGCTTGCATTGTTCCACATCGCGAAAGTCCGAGACCGTGGATTTGTGCGGCACCAGCATGAAGCCTTCACGGTCGAGGCTTGGCCGATCAGCGGCGTCGCGCAAATCTTCGATCTGCACGCTGCGCGGATCGAGCACGAGATTGTCGCGGGAATGGTTCTCGGCGTAATAGCGCGGCCGCTCATCCATGGCGCCGAGATAGTTGATTGTGCCTTCGACGAAGCGGCTCATGGCTCAGCCCGCAATATGCGTCTTGAGGAAGGCGTCGATCCGCGCATTTGCCTCCTGCGCAATCGGGTAGGGGAACATGTTGAAGCCGTGGATGCCGCCGGGATAGACGGCAAGCTCCGCTTCATTGCCCGCCGCGATCCAGCGCGCATAGACGAACATGGAATCGTCCAGGAAGGCGTCGAGCGTGCCGACCGAGAACAGGGCTGGCGGCATATCCTTGAGGTTGGCGTAGAGCGCCGACATGTCCGGATCGCGGCGCGTGGCCGGATCGGGCGCGTAGAGCGAGGCGCAATACTGGATGTCCTTCGTCTCCAGGAAGAAGCTCTCACCGCCGATCCATCGCTGGCTCGGCGTCATGGTGGAGTCGTAATTGCCGTAGGACAGGTTGGCGGCCCTGAAGCCGGTATAGCCGTGGCGGTCACGCATGCGCACCAGGGTCGGCACGGCCAGCGTGGCGCCGGCGGATTCGCCGCCGATGGTCAGAATGTCCGTGCCGAATTCGGCCTTGCCGTTTTCAGCGAGCCACAACGCGGCGGTTTCGCAATCGTCCCAGCCTTCGGGATAGGGATGGGCGGGGGCGAGGCGATATTCGACGCTGACGCAGGCCATGCCGGTCGCATTCATGATGCGCTCGAGCATCGGATCCTGATCGGCCGCCGATCCCATGATCAGTCCGCCGCCATGCAGGTGCATATAGATGCCGGCCGGATTGTCCGGCGCGACCACATGCAACTCCACCGGCGGGCGCCCCTTCACCTCGGCGACCATCTTCTTTGCGCGCGGCGAGGCGGTGCTGGCGAAGATGCGCCCTCTGCTCGGGGTTCTCCCATGGCTTCGGCTGGCCCTTCATCTGCGCTTCAAGCTGCGCGTTGAAGGCGCGTGTTTCGGCCGAGATCGCCTCGGGCCGGAACAGGGCGGGATCGAACGGATTGGCGCCCATCACGCCACGGCCTTGAGCGGTTCGCCGATGGTGAGCGGCTCGCCGGTCCAGCTCCTGAGCTCGGGCAGGCAATGCTTGGCGAAGGTGGTCAGGTTGCGCACCACCTCGTCATGCGGCATGCCGCCGGTCCACAGATGCGGGAAGAAGCCCTGCGGCTTGCGCGTGCCCTTGACCTGTTCGAAGCGCTCCAACACGTCCTTCGGCGTGCCGTAGATCGACTGCTCGACCGCGCCGGCGGCGGCCTCATCGATCTTGTCCTCGGGAATGAGCAGGGACTTGTAGGCCTCGTAACCCTTGATCGAGCCGTGATGGCCGCTGCTCATCTCATAGTGCTTGACCGCGGAGCGGAAGGTGTTGGCCGCATATTCGCGCGCCAGTTCATGGGCCCGGTCGCGGCTTTCGTCGACGAAGACGAGGTTGGAGACGAACGGCCCCGGCGGCGGCACATCCGGATGATATTCCAGCCAGGCCTGGAGCCACGGATCCTCCGGCTTGTCGGCGGTCATCGGCACATGGCCGGTCGTGACCTTGCCGCCGCCGAAGGGCGGACGCGCGGTCGAAGACGTCATCGGCTGGTTGAGGAACAGCCGCGGCAGGCCGAGGCGCGCCGTGGCGCGCAGCGAATCCGGGGTGCCGCCGGCCACGAAGGCGCGGCCCTTGAGCGAGCGCAGCGGACGCGGACGGATTTCGCGGCGCGGCTGCTTGAAGGTTGCGCCGCCTTCGATGAACCCGGTTTCCAGCGCGTTCATCACCATCTCGACGACTTCGTCGAACAGCTCGCGCGCCCTGTTTTGGTCGATGCGCAGCCCTTCGAATTCCGAGCGCGCCAAGCCGCGGCCGAAGCCGATGATGGCGCGGCCACCGGAGAGATGATCGAGCCAGCAGATCTGTTCGGCCAGCCGCACCGGATCGTGCCATGGCGCCACGATCACGGCCGTGCCGAGGCGCATATGCTTGGTCTTGGCGGCGAGCCAGGAATGCGTCATCAGCGGCGCGGGGCTGATCGAATAATCGTCGAAGTGATGCTCGGTCATCCACATGGAATCGTAGCCGAGCTCTTCGGCGAGGAGCATCTGCTTGAGTTCCTCCTGTGCGAATTGCGCGTCGTCGATCCGGTGGTAATTGGACCAGCCGCTGCAAAGTCCGACATGCATGATGATGGTCTCCCTTAATCTGCGGTGCCGAGGCCCCAGCCGCCGTCGATGACGATCTGCTGGCCGGTGATGTAGTTGACGGCCGGCGAGGCCAGGAACACGGCCAGCGCCTTGATGTCGTCCGGCCAGCCGACGCGATGCATGGGCAGGCGCGCCGCCACGGTCTTCTGCACATCGGGATTGTGAGCGTGGCCGCCGCCGATATTGGTGATGAAGAAGCCCGGCGCGATGGCGTTGACGGAGATATTGTAGGCCGCCAGCTCCAGCGCGAGGTTGCGCATGAAATGCGCGGCGCCCGCCTTGGCCGCCATATAGGCGCTGCCGATCACGCCTTCCTGGGTCAGGCCGGCCAGCGAGGTGGTGACGATGATGCGGCCCTGTTTGCGCGGGCGCATATGGCGCGCCGCGGCCCGGCAGGTGGCGAACACGCCAGTGAGATTGATGTCGATGACCCGCTGCCAGCGTTCGTCGCTGTAGTTCTCGATCGCACCGTCTTCGTTGCGGCCGCGATTGTCGCCGACCCAGGCGTTGAGATAGCCGGGTCCGGAATCGATGCCGGCATTGGCGAAGACGACGTCGATCTTGCCATATTCGGCGGCAGCGTCATCGAAGGCCTTTTCGAGCGCTGGATGGTCGGTGACGTCGACCACGGCTCCGCGCACGTCGAAGCCCAGACCTTTGAGACGCGCGGTCTCGTCGGCGATGCGCTTGGCATCGACATCGAGCATCGTCACGCGCGCGCCGTTTTCGGCCATCGCTTCGGTGAAGGCCAGGCCGAGCCCGCTGGCGCCTCCCGTGACGACGACGCCATGTCCGGCGACTGAGAACATTTCCGCGATCTTCAAGGCCGTGCCTCCCTTGATGTTGTTCTTATGATGAGCCGAAGCGTGACTCAGGATTGGGGCGGAGCGCAATTGCCTTTCTTATCCGGGCAATTTGCCGCCAGAAACATCTGCGCCGATGCCATACAGGGCGCACTTAAAGCCGATGGTTCGCGAAGTCGCGCAGATGCGGGGCCGGGATAGTGCCAATTCCGGGATCGGTTTCACGCGGGCAAAGAAAAAGGCGCATCCGCCACGCTCGGATGCGCCCGATGAATTCGCAACGCCAGAGGGTCAATGCACGTTGCGATCCGAACCCGCCCAGTAATGGGAGCGGATCTTCTTCTTGTCCATTTTGTTGTTGGCTGTCTTCGGAATGTCTTCCCAGAAGTCGACCGATTTCGGGGCCTTCACGCCGCCGAGCCGCGCCTTGCAATGGGCGATGATCTCGGCCTCGGTTACATTGGCGCCGGTGGCGGGCACGACGATCGCCTTGATCGCCTCACCCCATTTCTCATGCGGCACGCCGATCACGGCGCATTGCGCGACGGAGTTCATTTCCATCACACAGGCTTCGACCTCGGTCGAGAAGACATTGAAGCCGCCGGTGACGATCATGTCCTTCTTGCGATCGACGATATAGATGAAGCCGTCATCGTCGCGATAGGCGATATCGCCGGTGTGATGCCAGCCGAAGGTGCGGACTTCGGCCGTGGCCTCGGGCAGCTCGAAATAGGAATGGCTGACGAGGGGGCCACGCACGACGATCTCGCCGCGTTCGCCATCGGGCATCAGATTGCCGTCATCATCCATGATGCCGACCTTGATCGGATAGCTGGGCTTGCCGCAGCTCGCGAGCCGTTCCGGATGATCGCCGGCAGCGGCCGCGGCCACGATTTCTGGCGGCAGCCATGTCGTGATCATGGGGGATTCCACCTGGCCGTAGCATTGGCACATGCAGGGTCCGAACACTTCGACCGCGCGCTTCAGCTTGTCGGGGGCGACGGGCGAGCCGACAAGCAGGAATATCTTGACGCTGGAATAGTCGAATTCGCCCAGCCGCGGATGGTCGAGCAGCGCATAGAGCGCCGTCGGCGGCAGATACATATGGGTGACCTTGTGCTTCTGGATAGCCTCCAGAACACCCAGCGCATCGAAGGCCGGCATGATCACATTGGTCGCGCCCATTCCAAGACAGGCCGTCGCCATGGGGCCGGCCGCGTGGGTCAGCGGTGCGGTGATCAGGTTCACCGGCTTTTCGACGCCGCGATGCCACGAATTCAACGCGACTTCCATCATCGTGCCGAAGCCGAGATTGGTCACGCGCACCCCTTTCGAGGGGCCGGTGGTGCCGCCGGTCGGGAAGATGCCAACCACATCGTCGATATTGCCGAAGGGGTCGCCCATGTCCGGAACGGTCTGGCCGGCACCGGCCTTCATGAAGGTCTCGAGTGAGGGATCGTCGCCGTTCGCCTTGTCGAGGCAGATCATGTGCTTGATCGAAGGCACCTTGGCCTTCAGCGTCATCGCCTCTTCGGCATATTGCGAGTGGTAGAAGAGCCACGCCGTGTGCACATAGTTCATGTACTGGATGTTGGCGTCCAGCGCATTGCGCGCATTGACGGGAATCCAAACGGCACTCGCCCGCCACAAGCTCAGCAGAACCAGAAGCACGCCGGAATGGTTCGGCGAATAGATCGCAACCGGTTCCTGATGCTTGAGACCGTTCGCCAGCATGGCGCTGCCGATTTCATGGGTGAGGCGCTGCACCTCGCCGAAAGTGTAGCTGTTCCCGGCGTCCATGATCGCGGTGCGATCGGGGTCGATTTCCGCGCCGCGCTCGAAATAGTCGATCATTCTCATGCGGTCGTCTCCACGCGTACCATGAACGCCATCAACCCCATCTGCTGTGTTCGGGGCCGGGCACGAAGGCCTCGAAAGGCTTGCCCGTCTTGCTGGTGGCCAGCGCGGCCTTCACGGCCGGGCGCGATGCCATGCGGTCGAGCCAGCCATTGGTTGCGGCCGTATCGGCGAACAATTCGGGCGCCAGGCCCTTGGCGGGCGCGAGCAGGGAATAGGCGTCGATATCGGCCAGCGAATAGTTCGACCCGAGCAGCCAATCGCCTCCTGTGAGCGCGTCTTCGATCTGCTTTACGGCGATGCCAAGCTTGCGGCGCGAATCCGCGAGCAGCTCGTCCGTATAGGAATTGTTCAGCGCGGCCAGCCACGCATCCTTGCGCTCCTTGGTCGGCACCTTGGCAATCCCGGCGTCGATTGCCGCACGGTCCCCGGCCTTGAGCTGGGGCACGAGATATTTGTGGCAGCCAAGCGTGGCCACGGCCGGCCCCGGCACTTCATTGAGGAAGCGCGCCCATTTGAGCACGTTCCAGCGGCCATGGGCATCGGATGGGCGCAGGGGCTTGTCCGGATATTTCTCGTCGAGATAGAGCGTGAGGAAGAAGGCTTCCGTCATCGGCAGGCCGCCGGCGAACAGGATCGGGCCTTCACCATCCGGATTGTGCTGGACTTCGGTGTAGCCGTTGAAGTCGGCCAGATCGTACTGCTCGAAGCGGCTGAAATCGATGTAGCGGCTGGTGAAGGCGACGCCCTTCTCATGCAGCACGATTAGCGGCTTGAGGAAGGCGGTGTTGGGTTCCCAATGATACAGCTCAAGCATAAGGGTCAGCCTTCCAGATATTTGACGCGTTCGGCCATCGGCGTGCGGCCCATCTTCCAGGTCGCCTGTGTCGCCGGGCGCGCATAGATCGCGCGCAGCCACGCCATGATATGCGGCGTCTTTTCGTCGTTGCAGATATCGGGCTGTGCCAGGGGAAGGGCATAGCCGAGATTGAAGCCGTTGATGTCGGCGAGCGAATAGCTGTCGCCGGCGACCCATTTGCGTTCGCTTAGCGCCTTTTCGAGACAGGCGGTGCCGACGGCGCCGCGGCGGCGCGATTCGGTCAGCTCTTCTTCGGAGAAGGTGTTGTAGATCGCCTTCGACCAGGCGATGCGGCGTTCCTTGAGCGGAATGCGATCAATCGCGGCCTTCAGCATCTCGGGATCTCGCGCACGCACCGACGGGCCGACAAACACCGACCAGCCGATCATGCTCAACGAGGGTGCGAAGTACTGATCGAAAAAGCGCATCCACCAGCGCATGCGCCAGCGCTCTTCCGGATCCTCCGGCGACAGCGACGGGCCGTCGAACGCCATGTCGACATATTCCATGATCGCCGTCGAACTCGGTCAGCATCTTGTCGTCGTGGACGAGTGCCGGGATCGTGCCGTTCGGATTGATCTTGAGATATTCGGGGTTGTGCTGATCGAAATTCAGCAGGTCTAGGTAATGACTTTCGAACGCGACGCCTTTTTCGACCAGCGTCAGCATAGGCTTGCCGGAGTTGGCGTTCGGTTCCCAGTGGTACAGTGTGATGGTCACGGGCTTACACGCTCATTGGCACGGACATTTCCTCCGCGCGGGTTGCAATTGCTGTCGCGCACGACGGCGCAGCTCAGGCTTCTTGAAGCCGCTGAAGGAACGGCACGGTGGGAGTGCGTTTCATGCTCCATGGGTACAGCTGTTTCCTTCCCGCCAAGGCCGGGGCCGCGCGTTTTCGCGCGTGCCGTTTGTGGGATGTTTCTGTCCGGCTTGCCAAGGACTAGACTGCCGCTCGCTCTGCGCTGCTTTGCTCACAATGAAGAGCTAGCTTGCTAAACGGGAAGCTTTCGTTCCTGTTTCGTATCGAGGTGTTCGTGTTGCCCGTGCGTCAGCGTTATCAGGCGATCAACCCCAATTGCCGCGCACGTTCGACGGCCTGAAGGCGGCGGCGCACGCCGATCTTGTCGTAGATCTGCTGCAGGTGCCATTTGGTCGAGCCCTCGGTCATACCCAGCCTTTCGCCGACTTCGCGGTTGGTCAGACCGCTCGCCGCGAGCTTCAGGACCTGCAACTCGTGTTTCGTCAGATTGCCATCGAGTCCGGCCGGTTCGATCTCGGCGGCGATTCGTTGTGCGGGTTTGCGCTGTCCGTCATGGCCCAGCGCACCGTGCAGTGAAGCGACGAAGGACGTCAGGCGGCTCGAAGCCATCTCCGATTCCTTGCGCCCCGCCGGCAACAGCGTTTCGAACAGCTCTGCCTCGTCGAGGAAGCTGCGTCGGAAGTCGCAGGGTTCGGCCATTTCGATGGCCCGCAGCAGCATGCGCTTGGCGCCGCGGAAATCGCCATCGAGGCGGAGCAGGTGGGCAATGCGAATGTCCCACCGCACGGCCTGACGCAGCGCGCCAGCGCCGGCCGTAAAGCTGCGCCACTGGCGCGCAGCGTTCAACGCATCTCCGCGGCGGTCATACATCTCCTGGCAACTGACCCAGAGCGAGGCACGCGCCTCATCGCGCGTCGTCGCCTTGCCGGAGGGTATTGGCGGGCTCGCTGCGGGTTTGACGCCGGCCCGGCGTGCCGCGCGCATGGCTTCGTCCGGACGGCCCGCGCGCCGGAGCTGATGCACGCGCTCGTCGGCCACGAACAGCGCAAGGCGTTCGAACCCCGAATGCGCGGCAAAGGCGCCGGCCGTCGTCAACACGCGCAGCGCGCCTTCGACATCGCCCTCGCTACGCAACAGGCGCGATTGGGTGAGCCACCCGCTGATGAGCTGATCGACGAGGCCGAGTTCGGTCGATACGGGCAGATATTCGTCCAGCAGGGCGCGGGCCGCCTCGCGTTCGTCGCGCTCATAGAGCGCTTCGGCCAGTGGCAGGGCGCAAATTGCACCCAGCGAAGCGCCACGCCCGTACAGGCGGCTGCAGATGTCCATGCCGCCGCGCAACCTTGCAATCGCGGCATCGGTCTCGCCCATCTGGAAGCGCGCCGTACCGGTGATTGCATCGTGCGAGATGAACACTTGCGGGCTTTCGCAGCGTTGCAGATGGGCGGTGGCGGCGGCATCGTAGCGGTCGAGCTGCGAGAATTTGTAGTGCTCGCGTTTGCTGTGGAGACAGGCGGAATACATGCTGCCCGACACGAAAGGTGTGGCGCCGGGATAGTTGTCGATGAGCTTTTCACCAATGGCTTCGACCCCGGCCATGTCGTCGGAGAATTGCGCTAGCATCATTTCGCGATGGTGCAAGAGCTTCTGTGTCGCTTCCAGTTCGGCGGGCGTGGCCAGATTCAGCCTTTGCATTTCAGCGAGCCGGACGCGACAGGTCGCTAGCACGTCGCGCACTTCGGCAAATCGCCAGTGCACCGACATCGGCCAGCATGCCGCCAATAGGAGGCGTGGAAAGAGCGCCTGCACCGCGCGTGGAAGGCGCGCGACCAGGCGTTCGACGATACGCGCCTCGCCATTGCCGAACATAGTGTCGAGCTGCGAATCCAGAATGGCAGCTGCCCCCATGGGATCCTTGGCCTGCAGTGCTTGCTCAAAGGCGTCGACATAAAGTCCGGCGTCGTGGAACCAGGTGCTGGCGCGCGCATGCAATTCGGTCTGCCCGCCGGGAAAGCGCTCGTCGAAGGCGCGCATCAGAAATTCGCGGAACAGCGGATGGAAGCGGTACCAGTTGCGCTGTTTGTCCTGCGGAAAGAGGAAGAGCCCGGCCTGCACGCAGTGATCGAGAAGCACACGGCTGTCGCTGCGCCCGGTGACGGCATCGCACAGCGGCGCCGACAGCCGGTCCAGGATCGAACTCTTGAGCAGGAAGTCCTGCAGTTCTTCGCTCTGACCGGCGAGCACATCCTGCACGAAATAGTCCCAGATATCGGCGCGGTCACCCAGGAAGTCGCGCAGGATCTCGGCGCGGTCGGGGCGTGCGGCGAGAGCGAGCGCGGCCAGCCTCAAACCGACGGCCCAGCCTTCGGAACGCAGCTCGAGGATCGCCAATTCGTTCTCGTTCAAATCGCCGACACCGCAACGGGCCATCAGCTCGGTTACCTCGCTGCCATGGAAGCGCAGGTCCTCTGGCGCGATCTCGCAAAGCTGTCCATGTGCCTTGAGCCGGGCGAGCGGGACGTCCGGCTTTTCGCGCGCCGCCAGCACGACGTGGAGCGAAGACGGGGCGGCATCGATAAGCATGCGCAGGCAGCCGCTGGCCTCCGTGCCGTTGAGGTATTGGACATCGTCGAACAGCAGCACGACCGTCTCCCCGGCTTCGCCGAGCCGGGCCACGATACGTCGCGCGAGCAGTTCGGCCGAGAGTCCGGTTTCGCCGGCGAGGAAGGAGCGGATCGGGGGCAGGCGCTGGATGGTCTGTCCGTCGACGGCCGCCACGAGATGGGTGAGGAAATCGAGCGAGGCACCCAAGCCGGGCGTCAACGGAATATAGGCGGCCTTGGCGCCGTCCGCCCGCAACGCTTCCAGCCATTGCAGCACCAGACTGGTCTTGCCATACCCGGCGGGGGCGTGGATCAACGTGGCCCTGGCCTCGCGGACATCGGCCAGGCGGGCCTCCAGCCGAGGCCGCCGCACGAGGCCAACCCGCTCCGGCGGTCGTTCGGGTTCCCGCAAGGGGTGATTCGTATCTGGCGACGCCTGTGGCATTTGCGACCTCCCTGCGTGACTTTCTTGCATCGCTCGGGCGTTAGTATCGCTGACAATTTTCTGCGCGCATAGTGGGGGAAGTGTCGATTGTATCTATATAAATCAACGTGTTATGGGTGAAGAGAGAACTCAAACTGTACTAAACAACAATCGAAAGATAGGTGATCCGGATTCCTGTTACCCCATAGCTTCTATGTGCTTGCGCCGAAACTATTTCGGCCGATCCGGAAAAGCTGCCCGCAGAAAGGCGCTGCCGGAAGGGAGAGACACCAACGAGGGAACGGCAGCCCCGTTCCCGGAGGAGGGGAGTATGAACGTGTACACCCGCGTACAGGCTTCGCGGACGTCCAAGCGGATGGCTTTGGGCGTTTCGATGATCGCACTTGCTGCTGGTCTTGCCGCGGCTGGTCCGGCCGCAGCACAGACATCCGGCGGCATCGAAACGGTGACTGTCACCGCGCAGTTCACCACGCAGAATGTCCAGGCTACGCCACTTGCCGTTTCGGTGATAACGGCGGACGACCTCGAACAACGCGGCATCACCAATATCAGCCAGCTCAGTGCCTCGGTTCCGAGCTTGACGCTGAACCCGGCGCCGGCGGCGTTCGGCAACGGCATGCAGGCCTATATTCGCGGCGTCGGCGCTTATGACACCGCCTATGAACATGAACCCGGTGTCGGCATTTACATCGACGACCTCTATTTCGGCACCCTGACGGGCTCCGAGCTCGATCTGATGGATCTGAGCCGCGTGGAAGTGCTGCGCGGTCCGCAGGGCGTGCTGGGCGGCAAGAACGACATCGGCGGCGCCATCAAGCTGTTCACCCAGAAGCCGCAGGACGACAATAGCGGGTATTTCCAGGCGACCTATGGCTCGTACAATGAGCTCTACTTCAAGGGTGCCTTCAACGCCACGCTCATCCCCGACCATCTGTTTATGCGCGTTTCGGGCATGAGCAAGAGCCAGGATGGCTACGTCAACGTCATCGATTACGCCTGCGCCCATCCGGCGACAGCGGGCACGTTGCCGTCTCTGACGAACAGGACGGACTGCAAGCTTGGCACCGAGGGCGGCACGAACGTGCAGGGCGGCCGTATCGCCTTCCGTGCGGTGATCAATTCGCACATCGAGGACAATCTGGCCTTCGATGTCGTCAGAGACAATTCGGAGTCATCTCCGGCCACGCTCTACGGATATTACGGGCAAGTCGGTGGCAATGTTTATTACGGCACGGCCGGCGGTACGAAGAGCGTCTCGCCGACGGCGTTTTTCGGCTCGGCCGCGGCGGCAGCGTCCGCATCTCCCGGCCTCGTCACCTTCGCGTTCAATCCGAAGAATGTCGCGAAGTACGGTATTCCGTGGGATCAGCGCTTTATCGCCAATCCGTACAAGACGACCTACGAGACCTACACGAGCGCGCAGGGCAACCGCTACACCAATGGCAACATGTACCATTCGTGGGGCCTGTCCAACATCCTCGACGTGGATCTGACCTCGTGGGCGCATCTGAAGTTGATCACGGGCTACCGCGATTACAACAGCGCCTATTCGGACGATTCGGACGTGTCGCCGATGTCGTTCCAGCTGACAACGACCTATGACCACAACCGTGAATTCCAGCAGGAAGAGCGGTTCACGGGCACGCTGTTCGACAAGAGCCTGGAATGGACCGCGGGCATCTTCACCTATAGCCGGCACAGCTCGTCGACCGGCCCGGTGATCATCGACGCGATCCCGCTGGTGTTCGAACAGAACGATCACTACAAGACGAACAACAATTCCGGCTACGTCCATCTGATCTATCACTTCACGGACGCCCTCGAGGTTTTCGGCGGCTTCCGCTATACGTCAGAGGCGAAGACCTATTACTTCAATCACATCGGCAAGGTTCCGGGCTATGCGGTCAGCGGGTTCTTCCGCGACACCGTCGATCCGGCCTGTACGTTTGTGGGCGCGCCCTACACCGCCGCGTGCCCTGTCAACTCGCCGATCGCCGGGCATACGACGAGAACGGAACGGTCTGACTGGCGCGCCGGTGTGGACTACCACATCACCGACGACAAGATGGTCTACTTCCAGTTCGCGACGGGTTATCGCACGGGTGGCACGAATTCACGCCCGTTCGACCCCAGCCAGTTGACCAGCTATGGCCCGGAAACGATCAAGAGCTTTGAAATCGGCGCCAAGACGGATTGGTTCCACCATCGCCTGCGCGCCAATATTGCGCTGTATGATGCCGAGTACAACAACACGATCATTCCGATCGCGACGACCAGCACGTATCACGGCATCACCAGTGCGTATGTGAAGAACGTCAATCTGGGGTCGTCGACCAACAAGGGTGTCGAACTTGAGCTGACGGCCAATCCGGTGGACGATCTGCTGCTTTCGGCCAACTTCTCCTACATCAACTCGACGGCCAATCCGGCGCCGGGTGCTCCTGCGGGTTTTGTCGATCCGCTGGGCACGATCCCGGTCGGAAGCCCGCCGGCTCTGTTCCCGTCGAAGCAGTTCAATCTGTCGGCTCAGTACGCCTTCCATCTGGGCGACAAGATCGGCGATCTGACGCCACGCCTCGACTACAACTGGCAGGACATCACCTATCAGGGTTCGCCGGTCAGCTCGTATCTCGCGATCCCCGCGCATGGGCTTCTCAACGGGCGGATCACCTGGGATGCGCCGACCGGAGGTTGGCAGGTGGCTCTGGGTGTCACGAACCTGACCGACAAGAGGTACTTCTACGACATGTTCAACCTCGCGGCGTTCGGGTTCGGGGATGTCATCGGAAACCCCGCCCCGGGACGCGAATGGACGCTCACGCTCCGGAAGTCCTTCTGACAACGGGGGGCAATCAAGAAGACAAGGGCCGCGGGTTTCCGCGGCCCTTGTTTTTTGTGCCTGGTGCTTCGTTCTGTTTCATTCATCGGTTCCTGCGTACCGAGATATGACTTGTCGGGCCTTTTGCCTTGGGGCAGGGTCCGTCTGCGACGGCGGATCGTGGGAACGATCGGGCCGGCGCGCTCCCATCACGACCGCCCGCAGAGGAAGATCATGGCCGCTCCTTATAAGCGCATCGCAACCGAAGAAGCCTTTGCCACCAAGGAGCAGTTCGCGCTCTTCCGCAAGCTGCTGGACAGCGGCTATGACGATCCCGGCTTCCAATCGCTATGGGGCTTCTATCTGACCAGCGAAGCGCAGCGGCCGCGCGACATCCGCGCCAAGCTGATCGATCTCGATGCCCGCCGCATCGCCGATATGGATGCGACGGGGATCGACGTGCAGATTCTGTCGCTGACCTCGCCGGGCGTGAATGTGCTGGACGCCGATGAGGCGCGGGCTTTGTCGGTCTCCGCCAATGACGAGCTTGCCGAAGCCATTGCCCGTCATCCCACGCGCTTTGCCGGGCTCGCAGCGTTCGCACCGCAGGACCCCGGGCATGCGGCCAAGGAAATCGAGCGCGGCATCACCAAGCTCGGCCTCAACGGCGCGATCTTCAATGGCCATACCCGCGACGTCTATCTGGACGATCCCAAATTCTGGGCCATCTTCGAGGCCTGCGAGGCGCTGGACACCCCGATCTATCTGCATCCCAACGGCCCGTCGCGCGGCCTGATCCAGCCCATGCTGGAGCGGGGCCTGGACGGCGCCATCTTCGGCTTCGGCGTCGATACTGCGCTGCACACGCTCCGGCTGATCGTGGCCGGCCTGTTCGACCGCTTCCCCAAGCTCAAGCTTGTGCTGGGCCATCTGGGCGAGGCGCTGCCCTTCTGGCTGTTCCGCCTGGACTACATGCACCGGGCCGGGGTGATGTCGAACCGCTACGAATCGATGAAGCCGCTGCAGCGCAAGATCAGCGATTACATGCGCGAGAATGTCTATGTGACCACCAGCGGCATGGCCTCGCCGCCCTCCATCAAGCTGTGCCAGGAGGTGCTGGGCGTGGACCATGTGCTCTACGCCATGGACTACCCTTACGAATTCGTTGCGGATGAGGTAGTTATACAGGATAACCTTCAGGTGAGCCCGGAGGTGAAGAAGCAGTTCTTCCAGACCAATGCCGAACGGCTCTTCAAGCTCCGCTGAGGCAAGCCCAGCTGGAAGAGGAACACTCGGGAGAGGAACATGTACGAAGTCGCGCTACTGATCGATGGAAAGGATGTGGCCGCTTCGGGCGGCACGTTCGAACGCAAGAACCCGCTGAAGGGGGACGCAGCCAGCCGGGCCGCCGCCGCCAACGCCGCCGATGCGGTGAAGGCCGTCGATGCCGCCGCCGCCGCCTTTCCGGCCTGGGCCGCCATGGCGCCGACCGCGCGGCGCAAGCTGCTGCAGGCCGCAGCCGACAAGCTTCGCGCCAAGGCCGTCGAATTTGCCGAGTGCTGTTCGGCCGAGACCGGCTCGACCATCGGCTGGGGCCACTTCAATGTCGCCTTCGCCGCCTCGCTGCTGGAAGAAGCCGCGGCGATGACGACACAGATCGACGGCGAGATCATCCCCTCTGACCATGCGGGCACGCTGGCCATGGCCGTGCGCAAGCCTGCCGGCGTCGTGCTCGGGATGGCGCCGTGGAATGCGCCGATCATTCTGGGCGTGCGTTCCATCGCCATGCCGCTGGCCTGTGGCAACACCGTAATTCTCAAGGCCTCGGAGATGTGCCCGGCCACGCACCGGATGATCGGCGACATCTTCACCGAGGCGGAATTCCCGCCGGGTGTCGTCAATGTGGTGACGCATACGGCAGAGGGCGCGCCGGCGGTGGCCGAAGCGCTGATCGGCCACAAGGCCGTGCGCCGCGTGAACTTCACCGGCTCGACGCGCGTTGGCCGCATCGTCGCCGAACTGGCCGGCCGCAACCTCAAGCCCGTGCTGCTGGAGCTGGGTGGCAAGGCGCCGATGATCGTGCTCGACGATGCCGATCTGGACGACGCAGCGGCTTCCGCCAATTTCGGCGCCTTCATGCATCAGGGCCAGATCTGCATGTCCACCGAGCGTGTGATCGTGGACGGCAAGGTGGGCGATGATTTTGTCGGCCGCTTCAAGGCCAAGGCCGAGGGCCTCAGCATCGGCAATCCTTGGGAAGGCCAGTTCGCCCTGGGCGGCCTGGTCGATCAGTCGACCGTAACGCGCCTCAATACGCTCATCGCCGATGCCAAGGACAAGGGCGCCAAGATCGTCACCGGCGGGCAGACCAATGGCCTCTTGTTCCCGCCGACGATCGTCGATCACGTCACCCGCGACATGAAAATCTATAGCGAGGAATCCTTCGGTCCGGTGGTGGCGGTGATGCGCGCCAAGGGCGTGGAGGATGCCATCGCGCTGGCCAATGATTCCGATTATGGCCTGTCGGCAGCGGTGTTCGGCAAGGATACGGGCCGGGCGCTGGCCGTGGCGCGCCGCGTCGAAAGCGGTATTTGCCACATCAACAGCGCGACGGTGCAGGACGAGGGGCAGATGCCGTTTGGCGGCGTCAAGAATTCCGGCTATGGCCGCTTCGGCGGCAAGGCCGCAATCACCGAATTTACCGATCTACGCTGGATCACGTTGTCGGATGGCCATCGCCACTATCCGATCTGACGCACAATCGTCCCGTGACAGGAACAAGGCCCGCCCGGCAGGATCTCCGGGCGGGCCTTTGTCTTCAGGCGTTCGTGGTCTTCTATTTTCCGGTCGCAGATGCCTCGCGCAGCAGCGCGTCGAAATCGTCTTCCGGTTCCAGGTAGCGCCCACTCAATCGATCGTACTTGCCGCTTGCCAGCGCCACCACCATGTCGCCGCATTTGGCGAACACCGGCGTCGAATCCGGCTGCGCGTCTTTCAGGTTTTTCAAAATTTCCACCATGTCCGGCAGCCATTTCTGCGCGTCGGGCGAATTGATCGTGGATTCCGCCATGGCCGTGATGGTGGTGCCCGGCTCGATGGAAAAGACGCCGATGCCGAAATCCTTGTTCTCCAACGCCACATGCTCGGTCAGACGGATCGCCGTGTTTTTCCCGACGCCATAAGCCGACAGGTAGGACTGCACCATGCCGCCGCCGAGTGAGGCGATATTGATGATGTGGCCCTTCTTCCGTTCGCGCATGCCGGGCAGCACCGCACCCATGAACAAGAGCGGCCCGCGCACGTGAACAGCTTGCGCCCCCCACCATTCGTCCGGGTCTATTTCGCCGATGGGGCCGAAGGGGCCCGCCAGGCCGGCATTGTTGATGAGAAGATCGATGTGCCCGGCCTTGGCTTCGAGCAATTTCACGGCACGCTCGACATCGGCGCGGTTCGTCACGTCGGCGGGCAGGGCGATGGCGCGGCCACCGGCCGCCCCGATCTCGGCCGCCACGGCCTCAAGCTCTGCCGGCGAGCGGGAAACAAGGCCGACCGTGGCGCCTTCGGCCGCGAGCCTTTCGGCAATGGCTTTGCCGAAGCCGCGTCCGGCGCCGGTTACGAGGGCGATCTGTCCCTGAAGTATTTTTGTTGTCACTGGGTGCGTCCTTTTGCTCGCTCGAAATCTATCGGATCGTTAGCGGTACATACAATTACCATGTTTGCCCACTTGGGCGTGATCAAGAAAGTGGGCAAGAGGTTGGCCGTGGGGCTTTGGCCCGGATTCCCTCAGGGAATTCCGAGCAGGGAAAAGAATTCTTTCGCTATCCGCAAGGTTTTATTCGGCACTATGGCGTGGGACGGATTGTCGCCCACTCAATTTCCCACGTTTTAAGTGGGCACAGATTTTGTTGACGTGGGCGTCCCCCGGCGCAACAGTCCGCGCCGCTTCGGCACCAAGTCCGGCACCAGGGAGAACGTCGTTTTGGAAGGGCAAAGCCTTCTTGAGGAGATTTCGGAATTCTGCCGCAAGAACGGGCTGGCGGAATCCACCTTCGGGCGCCTTGCCATCAACGACGGCAAGCTGATGAGCCGTCTGCGCACCGGCGGCCGGGTGACCGAAGCCACGCGTGTCCGCGTGCAAACCTTCATGGAAAGCGGCCATTTGCGGCTCCGCCGCCGCGCCCAGCCGCTCAACGGCTCGGCAATGCATGGCGCCTCCGGCCGTAGCTATGAGCTGCGCGCGCCGTTGCCGGCTTCGCCATCGGTCGATCTCGAAAAGAGTTTCCGGCTCTACGACAACCGGCAGAAATATCTCTGGTTCGTCACCACCAGCAGTGAAAAATGGATGGTGGCGGATCGCGCCAGCGCCGAGCTTGCCAATATCCATCCGCGTCCGCCGGCCGTGCGTCTGTTCGATGCCGGTGTCGGCGACGGCTCGGTGCTGACCCGGGTGATGCGCGCGATGCATCACCGCTTCCCGACCATGCCGCATTATGTGGTCGCCAAGGAGATCAGCCAGGAAGACGTCCGCCTGACACTGGAGAAGATGCCCGACCGTTTCGTCGAGCATCCTTCGACCGTGCTGGTGATGACGAATCTGCACTACAACGAAGCGCCGTGGCTGGCGCCGGAATCGGTAGAAGGCGCGACCAGCCTCGTCTGGCATGAGCTCGCGCTCACCGGCTCGAGCGGCTACGATTTCGAACGCCAGATCAGCGATCTTCAGCCCTTCCTCGCCGCCAATTGGCGTGCGCGGACGGGCGCCAGGAGCGGCGGCCCCGTCTATGAGAAGCCGGTCGTTCTGGTGATCTACCGTGACGACTACAAGTTCATGCTCGATTCGGTGCGGCCGCGCCGCGGCGCCGCCAAGGCCGATTTCGATTTCGTGCTGGCGTCGCAGCCCTATCGCGCGCGCGCGCCCGTGGAGTTCAAGGCAGGGCGTGTGATCGCGCCGCTGTCGCGCGCGCTCGGTCCGGGTGGGCGCCTGCTCGGCGTTCATTCGCATGCCGATGGCCCTGGCCTCGAGATCGTGCGCCGCATCTGGCCGGATGAGATGCCGTTCCCCACCGACCGCCATCAATTGCTGCGGGCGGTCAAGAACGAGCTGGGCAAGGACGCGCGCAATCTGACTTTCAATGCCTCGTCGGATGCGCGTTCGCTGTTCCGATACGAGATGTACACGCTGCCCAACGAGATCGGCGCCAATATCGGCACCTCAACCTTGCTGGCGGCCTGGAATATGGCTGTCTACGTCGCACAGATCGAAGACGACCGGTTGTCCGGGGTGATCGCAAACGAAGCCTATCTCGAGGCCACGCGCGAAATCCTCATGAAGCATGGCGGGCTGTGGTTCTCGGATGAGACCTATGTGATTTCCCGCCGGCAGGATCTTAGTTGAGGAAACGACCTTGACCCACGCAAGTCCCGACGTGAAGGGTGGCCTTCTGGCCCGGCTCTTGGCGCAAGCCTCCATCGAGGTGACGGCCCAGGAGCCGACGATCGCCGAGAAGCTGCCGCAATATTTTGCGCCCGGCACCGATGTGCACGTGACCTATCTGCCCGGCGAAGACCGTGGCGTGATGGAAGAAACCTGTGCGCGCCTGCGCCAGGCCGGTTATGAGCCCGTGCCGCATCTGACGGCTCGCAACTTCGTCGACGCGGCCGAGTTCGAAGGTCATCTGGCGCGGCTTTCGCAGCGCGCATCCGTGCGCCGCGCGCTGGTGATCTCCGGCGATGTCGATAAGGCCAAGGGCGCCTTCGATACCAGCCTCAAGCTGATGCAGACGGGCCTTCTCGGAAAATATGGCGTTACGTCGGTCCGCATCGCCGGCCATCCCGAAGGCCATCCGAGCGTCGCCGATACCGCGGTGCTGGATCAGGCGCTGGTCGACAAAGTCGCCTTCGCCAAGGCCAATGGGCTTCAGGCCGAGATCGTCACGCAGTTCGGCTTTGAGTCCGAGCCTGTGCTCGATTGGATGCAGCGCCTGCGCGGCCTGGGTATCGATGTGCCGATCCGTATCGGCGTCGCCGGCCCGGCCAACACGGCCACGCTTCTGAAATTCGCGATGCGTTGCGGTATCGGCAATTCGCTCCGCCAGCTTCGCAAGCGCGGCAGCGCCATCGGCAAATTGATGGGCGAGACGCGCCCCGACGAGCTTCTGGCCGAACTGGCCGCGGGCATCGAGGCGCGAGGCCTGGGGCCGGCATCCGGCATCCACATCTATATGTTCGGCGGCCAGAAGAAGACCTCCGAATGGCTGGCCGGTGCGCGCCTCGCCGCGGCCAGCACGAATACCGACCAGAACAGGAGTGCCATCTGATGAGCGCGAGCGACACGGCGCAGAACAAGACCGGTGTGCTGACGATCAGCTGTCCCGACAAGCGGGGTATCGTTGCGCAGGTTTCGCATTTCCTCAACGAACACGAGTGCAATATCATCGACAGCCAGCAGTTCGGCGATCGTGGAAACGGCCGCTTCTTCATGCGGATTCATTTTGCGTCCATGGCCGGTACCGGCGTGGATGCGCTGGCAAAGGAATTCGGATCCATCGCCAAGGATTTCGCGATGGAGGCGCATTTCTACGATACCACCCAGAAGACCCGCACGCTGATCATGGTGTCGCGCTTCGGCCATTGCCTGGTCGATCTGCTTTATCGCCTGCGGATTGGCGCCTTGCCGATCGAGGTTCCGATGATCGTGTCGAACCATCGCGATTGGGCCGATGTCGCCGCCGCCAATGGCATCCCGTTCCGCTACCTGCCCATGAACAAGGACAACAAGGCCGAGCAGGAAGAGGCGCTGCGCGAGATCGTGAAGTCGAAGAATATCGATCTCGTCGTCCTGGCGCGCTATATGCAGATACTCTCGCCGGAACTGACGCATGATCTGGCCGGAAAGGTCATCAATATCCACCATTCCTTCCTGCCCAGCTTCAAGGGCGCGCGGCCCTATCATCAGGCCTATGAGCGCGGCGTGAAGCTGATTGGCGCCACCGGCCATTATGTGACAGACCAGCTGGACGAGGGCCCGATCATCGAGCAGGAAGTGGAACGGATCACGCACGCGATGTCGCCGGAGGAATGTGCGGCCGCCGGGCGTGATATCGAGAGCCGGGTCCTGGCCCGTGCGGTCAAATGGCACGCCGAACATCGCGTATTGCTGAACGGGCGCCGAACTGTGGTATTCAACTGACCGCCCGCGCATTCCATGGACAACAGTAATTTTCTTACGCGTTACGCGTTTCACCAATCACTATCCTTAGGAGGAGGCTACCAGCCGTCATGACACATAAGAATATGGAAGAAGTGCTGAAGGCGGCCGGCAATCCGGTCCAGATGCTGCGCAACTCGCAGATCGGCGCCTATGTTTATCCGGTCGTCCCCTCGGAATTCTCGAACTGGCGCGATGAGCAGATGGCGTGGCGGAAAAGCGCTGTGCTGTTCGACCAGACGCACCACATGGCCGAGATGATCGTCGAGGGCCCGGATGCCGAGAAGTTCCTCTCCTACCTGACCATCAACACCTTCAAGAACTTCCCGGTGAACCGCGCCAAGCAGATGGTGCCGCTGTCGCATAGCGGCCACGTCATCGGCGACGGCATCCTGTTCCACCTGGCCGAGAAGCAATTCGATTTCGTCGGCCGTGCCCCGACCGTGAACTGGATCGAATACCAGGCCTCGACCGGCAAATGGGACGTGCAGGTGAAGCGCGACGATCGTTCGCCGTCCGCCCCGATGGGCCGCGCCGTGAAGCGCAATTTCTACCGCTTCCAGATCCAGGGCCCGAAGGCCAAGGACGTGATCGAGAAGCTGAATGGCGGGCCGGTCCCGGACATCAAGTTCTTCTACATGGACGAGATCAATATCGGCGGCCGCAAGGTGCGCGCCCTGCGTCACGGCATGGCCGGCGCGCCGGGCCTGGAGATCTGGGGCCCCTATGAAGAGTATCTCGAGATCCGCGAGATCATCCTCGAAGCCGGCAAGGAATTCGGACTGACGCCGGTCGGTTCGCGCGCCTACGCTTCCAACACGCTGGAGTCGGGCTGGATTCCGTCGCCGCTTCCGGCCGTCTACACCGACGAGCGCATGAAGGGCTACCGCGAGTGGCTGCCCGCGAATGGCTATGAAGCCACCGGCTCCATCGCTGGCAGCTTCGTGTCGGACAACATCGAGGATTACTACTCGAACCCGTATGAGCTCGGCTATGGCCCGTTCATCAAGTTCGACCACGACTTCATCGGCGCCGAAGATCTCAAGAAGATGGAAGGCAAGCCGCATCGCCGCAAGGTGACGTTCGCGTGGAATGGCGAGGATCTTCAGAAGACCTATGACTGCCTGTTCACGCCTGGCAGCGAGATCTACAAGTACTTCGAGACCCCGATCGCCAACTACGGTTCGGCCAGCTTCGACAAGGTGATGAAGAACGGCAAGGTCGTAGGCCTGTCCATGTTCGGCGGCTACTCGGCCAACGAGCGCCAGGGGCTGTCGCTGGGCGTCGTCGATCCGGACATCGAGGATGGCGATGTGCTGACGCTGATCTGGGGCGAGCCGGAAGCTGGCGGTGGTTCCAAAAAGCTGACCGTCGAGCGCCACAAGCCGCTCGAAGTCCGCGTGAAGGTGTCGCCGGTGCCGTTCGCCCGCGATGCGCGCGAGACCTATGCCGATGGCTGGCGTACGCGCAAATAAGCGCCCAGCGGTCAGACGTTGAATGGGGAAGGGCGGGCTCGCAAGAGCCCGCCCTTCTTCCTTTTCGCAAAGTCCGTCGCCTCAGCTTCCTTTGGGCGCGAGATCGGCCGTGCTGATCCGGCGCTGGGCCGCTTCGCGCTTGGCGGCGCGGCGCTGATCCTCGATGGCCTGACGGCGCGGATCGACGGGTTCGTCCGGGAAGGCGTCGAGAATGGCGGCGCAGAGTTCGGCCGCTTCGTCCTTATTTTCCGGATGGGTGATGATGTAGAGATCGTTGCGCTTCATGCCGCGCAGCGTTTTCTCGCCCACCTCGATCGGGTCCATGCCGGCCTCGAAGATTTCCCTCATCTGCTTGGCATCGGCCTCGCTGACCGGCGCGTTGGTGTTGGCAAATTTTTCGGGGCGTCCCAGCGCCGATTCCCAGGCATTGGTTTTCACCAGCGCCGGCGTCATCAGCGACACGCCGATGCCATAGGGCGCGATGGTGTCGCGCAGGCATTCGGTCAGGCCGCGCACGGCGAATTTCGAAGCCGTATAGATGCCGGCCTGCGGGCCCGGCAGGAAGGCCGCCATGGAGGCGACATTGACGATATGCCCGCCTTCGCCATGGGCCTTGAGCTTGGGAATGAAGCTGACGAGGCCGTTGACCACCCCGCCGAAATTCACGCCCATGATCCAGTCGTAATCGTCATAGGTCGCCTCATCGACCGGACCGAACACGCTGACGCCGGCATTGTTCACCAGCACATGCACCTTGCCGAAGGCGCGCTCCACCTCGTCGGCGGCACGGGCGAAGCCTTCCCGGTCCATGACATCAAGCTTGACCGGGTGGATCTGCGCGCGCTGACCCTGGTTCTCGAAATAGGCGAGCGCCTCGGCGAGGTGGTCTTCGCGGCGATAGCTGATCGCCACATTCATACCCTCGCGTGCAAACACCTTGGCAATGCCCAGACCGATGCCGCTGACGCCGCCGGTGATGAAGGCGGTCTTGCCCTTGAAATCCTGCATGACGGTTCCTGCCCTTTGTATGACGCGCAAACTAACGCGGCCGAGCGGGCGGGCAAAGCATCAGGAAAGCGAGGCGGGCTCTTTTGCGCCCACGGTGTGGGACGGATGGGTGTCGGCGCGCCGCGCATAGCGTTGGGCCAGCACGGCGCACGCCATGAGCTGGATCTGGTGGAACAGCATCAGCGGCAGGATCATCGGACCCAGAAGCGCGGGTGGGAACAGAACGCCGGCAATGGGCACGCCGGAAGCCAGGCTCTTCTTCGAGCCGCAGAAGACGACCGCGATCTCGTCCTCGCGGTTGAGGTGGATGCGGCGCGCGGCAAAAGTGGTGAAGGCCAGCGCCAGCACCAGGATCGCGGCGTCCAGCACCAGCGTGATGCCGAGGTCGCCCCAGGAATAGCGCTGCCAAAGCCCCTCGATCACCGCGGCGCTGAAGGCGGTGTAAACCACCAGCAGGATGGCGCTGCGGTCCACACGGCCCACCAGCGTCTTGTGGCGGTGGACGAAAGCCCGCCGTCAGCGGCCGCGACAGATGGCCGAGAATGAAGGGCAGCAGAAGCTGCAGAGCGATCGCCTGGGCGGCATGGAGCGAAATCGCACCGTGCTGTCCGCGCATCAGGAAAATTCCCGTCAGCAGCGGGGTGAGGAAGATGCCCAGCAGATTGGAGGCCGAGGCGCTGCACACCGCCGCCGGCACATTCCCGCGCGCGATCGAGGTGAAGGCAATCGAGGATTGCACCGTCGAGGGCAGGAAGCAGAGAAAGAGTATTCCGTTGGCGATCACCGGGTTGAGCCAGCCATGGGATACAGCCCTGAGGCCCAGGCCCACGGCCGGGAACAAGACGAAGGTGGTGCCGAGGGCGAGGGCATGGATACGCCAGGCGCTGAGCCCGCCCAGGATCGCCTCGCGCGACAGCTTGGCGCCGTGCAGGAAGAACAGCAGCGCGATGGCGGCATCGGTGATGATCCCCATGATCCGCGCGCCTTCGCCATGGCAGGGCAGCACGCTGGCCAGCACCACGCTGGCGAGGAGCGCCAGAATGAAAGGATCGATCTTTGCTCTCATGGAGAATGTCTTGGCGGCAATATTCGGCTCGTGCAAGTGGGATGTTTCGGTGGGCGGACCCGAGCCATTCTGTTAGCGTTGATGATAGTAGTTTTGGGCCGGGACGAAGCGCCGCGGCTTGTCGGGTTCGTTCAAGCCCTTCGCGCCTTGCTCCGGCTCCAAGCCCGACCTAGCATTTCACAAAATAAGAGGAGACGCCCGTGTCCAAAATGCGCTTTGGAATTTTCATGCCGCCGTTCAACGCGCCGGCAACGCAGAACGCGACGACGTCGCTGCAGCGCAATGTCGAGACCATCCAGTTGCTTGACGATCTCGGCTATGACGAAGCCTGGGTCGGCGAACACCATTCGGGCGGAACCGAAATCATCGCCGAGCCGCTACAGTTCATGTGCTATGTCGGCGCGCTGACAAAGCACATCAAGCTGGGCGCCGGCGTCGTTTCGCTGCCTTATCACAATCCGCTCTGGGTCGCCGACCGGATGATCCTGGCCGATCACCTGCTGCGCGGCCGCGCCATGTTCGGCATCGGACCGGGCTCGCTGCCGACCGATGCCGCGATGATCGGGCTCGTGCCCAAGCAGCTTCGTCCCGCGCTTGAGCATGATGCCGGCATCGTGCTGGACCTGATCAAGGGCAAGATGGTGACGGCCAAGACGGAGCGCTACAATCTCGTCGACGCGCAATGCCAGCTCGCGCCCTATTCCGATCCCTTGTTCGACATCACGGTTGCCGCGTCGACCTCGCCTGCGGGGTCGATGATGGCGGGGCGTCACGGACTGGGTCTGCTGTCGCTGGGTGCGCTGATGCGCGAAGACATGAACCTGATGCGCCACCATTGGGACCGCGTCGAGTCCGAAGCCAAGGCGCACAATCAGACTGTCTCCAAGGACAAGTGGCGGCTCGTCGGCTTCATGCATCTTGCCGAAACCAGGAAGCAGGCGATCGAGGAAGTGCGCTACGGCCTCGAGCACTTCGTGCGCTATACACAGGAAGTGCTTGCGCTGCCGACCTTGCGCGTTTCCGGCAAGAGCTTCGAGGAACAGCTCGCCTGGTTCACCGAAGGCGGCACCGCCGTGATCGGCACGCCGGATGACGCTGTGGCCCACATCAAGAAGCTGCAGGAACAGTCTGGCGGCTTTGGTACCTATCTGATGGTGGCCAACGATTTCGCCAACTGGGAAGCGACCAAGCGGCACTACGAATTGTTTGCGCGCTACGTGGCGCCGGTGTTCCAGCCTTCGCAGGCGAGGATGCTGGCCTCGGAAAATTATGCGCGGAGCCGGCACACAGAACTTGACGCTGCCAATGGCGCGGCGATCCAGTCCTATACGGATGAGCACGACAAGCCGGGCAAAACCGGCGGAACCGGTCCGCTCGGCAAACACTAGAGCGAACGGACAAACGGAATTGTGGGCGGCGTGATGAACACGCCGCCCTTGTTTCATCGAAGGTGAGGAAGACCTATGTCCAGCGACAACGACAGCAAACTGGAAAAACGTATCGCCGATCTCGAGCACCGGCTCGGCACAATGGAAGACATCCAGGCGATCCGCACGCTGCAACACGCCTATGGCTACTACATCGACAAATGCCTCTATGACGAGGCGTCCGCGCTGTTCTCGCGCAATGCGCGGCTGAAATTCCTGAACGGCATCTATGTCGGTATCGAGGGTGTGCGCCGGCTCTATTGCGACTGGTTCCGCAACTATTTCACCGGCGGCCATAACGGCCCGGCCTATGGCTTCCTGCTCGATCACATCCTGTCGCAGGACATCGTCCATGTCGCGGACGACCGGCAGTCGGCGAAGGGCCGCTTCCGTGCGCTGATGCAGGGCGGCACGCATGAAAGCCGCGAACCGGTTCCCGGCTTTCCGACGGCCTGCTGGGAAGGCGGCATCTATGAGCACAGCTACATCAAGGAAGACGGCGTCTGGAAGATTCACCACTTCGACTACACGATGCTGTGGCAGGCCGATTACCACAAAGGCTGGGATCACGACGAAGTCCATCTCAAGCCCTTCGAGAAGCTCTATCCGGAAGATCCGATCGGGCCGAACGAGTTCGCCGGGGCGGCCAAGCCGGTCTGGCCGCACACCCAGGTGGTGCCGTTCCACTATCCCCACCCGGTGACGGGAAAGATGTGGTCCGAATCCTGATCTGGGCGGGGTTGTCGAGCCGGGGCAGGCCGTAAGTTGCCCCGGCAATATTGGCTCTTGCTAAATTGTATCCATTGGATACAGTGTGCCCGAATCCTTTGGGACCCGTGATTTGGGCGACGTGCCGAAACTGGCCGAGCTTGTCGGCTACCAACTCCATCTGACGAGTCTGGCGGTCCTGCGCGACGCGCGGGAAGCGCTGGCCGTGCTCGGCACCACGCCGGCCCAGGTGACGGCTGTGGCCTTTGTTCGCGACAATCCCGGCTGCGACCAGTCCTCGCTGGGCCGGTTTCTCGCCGTGAACCGTTCGGCGGCGATGAAGATGGTGGACCGGCTGGCAGATTCGGACTGGGTGGAGCGCCGCGCCGGGCGCGACCGCCGCAGCAACGGTCTTCATCTCACCGCCGAGGGGCGCGTGTTTCTGGATCAGGTGCTGGCGCGGCTTGGCCAAGTCGATGCCGCCCTGACCGAAAATTTTTCGCACGAAGAGGTGGCGATTCTGCTCACGCTGCTCGCTCGGCTTCGCGCCGCTGCCGGCCATGAGTTCGGGACCGCTGCGTCCGACTTGGAACCTGAAGACATCAAACATCCACACAGGAGATAGTGGTGAGCGATAAAGATGTAGTGTCCTTCCATGTGGAGGATCGGATTGCCTGGGTGAAATTCAACCGCCCGGAGAAGCGCAACGCCATGAGCCCGGTCCTCAACCGGCGCATGATGGAGGTGCTCGACGAGCTCGAATATCGCGAGGATGTCGGCGTCCTGGTGCTGGGCGGCGAGGGCAATGCGTGGTCGGCCGGGATGGACCTCAAGGAGTATTTCCGCGAGACCGAAGCGCAGGGCCTTGTCGGCGTGCGCAAGTCGCAGCGTGAATCCTATGGCTGGTTCCGGCGTCTGCGCTGGTACCAGAAGCCGACCATCGCCATGGTCAATGGCTGGTGCTTTGGCGGCGGCTTTGGCCCGCTGTTCTCGTGCGATCTGGCCATCTGCGCCGATGAGGCGCAGTTCGGCCTCTCCGAAATCAATTGGGGTATCCTGCCGGGTGGCGGCGTGACCAAGGTTGTGGCCGATCTTCTGCCGATGCGCGATGCGATGTATCTGTCGCTGACGGGCGAGCTGATCGATGGCAAGCAGGCGTCACAGATGCGTCTGGTCAATGAGAGCGTGCCGCTGGACAAGCTGGAAGGCCGGGTGCGCGAACTCGCCAACGTGCTCTTGCAGAAGAACCCCGTGGCGCTCAAATTTGCCAAGGATGCGATCCGCCGCGTCAAGGAAATGACCTATGACAATGCCGAGGATTATCTCGTGCGCATGCAGGAAGCGGCCAATTTCCACGATCCCTCCGAGGGTCGCAAGGAAGGCATCCGCCAGTTCATCGACGAGAAGAGCTACAAGCCGGGCCTCGGCGCCTATGCTCTCAAGCGCAAGGATTGAGCGGAAGGGACTGGGCCATGCAAGCTGATGTCATCGCGTTGCACGCGCGGCTGGCGCCCGGGCGGCTGGCGGCGCGCGATCTCACCTCTGGCGAGCGCTGGAGCTATGCCGAGCTTGACGCGCTGGTCGGCCGCATGGCGGCGCAATTGCTTGCCGAGGGCTGCCAGGAGGGAGACCGCGTCGCTCTCCTGGCGCGCAACAGCGTGTGGATCGCGGCGTTGCATTTCGCCTGCGCCCGCACCGGCACGATCTTCGTGCCGCTCAACTGGCGGCTCGCGCCACGCCGAGCTGGAAACGCTTCTTGTGCGCGCCGAGCCCACCGTGTTCCTGGGCGACGAGCAGGCGCCGGCGCTGAAGAGCGCCGTGCCGATGGGCAGGCTTTCGCGGATTTCGTCGTGAAGGCTGCGTCGCAGCGCCCATTTTCGGGCCGGCACAAGCCCGACAATGTCAGCCTGATCCTGTTCACATCGGGCACCTCGGGCAAACCCAAGGGCGTGATGCTGACCGAGCGCAATCTGCAGCTCTCGGCCGTGAACTTCACGCTTCTGACGCGGG
This sequence comes from uncultured Pseudomonadota bacterium, assembly GCA_963822185.1. Taxonomy (GTDB): domain Bacteria; phylum Pseudomonadota; class Alphaproteobacteria; order Micropepsales; family Micropepsaceae; genus Rhizomicrobium. The sequence goes on along the minus strand of CAWGGT010000001.1, from coordinate 664,017 downwards.
TGGATCACACCAGTGCCTTCCTGTGCGATGCGCCGATGTTCCATGTCATGGGGCTGGTCGCCAATATCCGCGCCGCGCTCTTCTGCCGGCGGCGCGATCTTCGTATCCGACGGTTTCAAGGTCGATCGCACGCTGGCCTGGCTCAGCGATGCCGAAATGGGCATTACCCATTATGCGGGCGTGCCGCAGATGATGGAGAGCTTCCGCCGCCAGCCTGGATTCGATGTGTCGAAGCTCAGGCACATGACGGCGCTTGTCACCGGCGGGGCGCCGCATTCACCGGCGGACATCGCGGCCTGGCTCGAAGCCGGCGTGGCGATGGCCAGCGGCTTCGGCATGAGCGAGACGGGCACCGTGTTCGGCATGCCCTGCGACGCCGAGGCCGTGCGCGCCAAGCCCGGCTCGGTCGGCGTGACCACGCCCTGGGTGGAGGTGCGCGTGGTCGATGGCGAGGGCAAGGATTGCCCGGTTGGCTCGGCGGGCGAGATGCTTCTGCGCGGCGAGAACATCACGTGCCGGCTATTGGCGCGATCCGGAAGAGACGGCCAAGGCCATCGATCCGGACGGCTGGTTCGCGACCGGCGATATCGTGCGCATGGATGAAGACGGCTATTGCTGGATCCTCGACCGCAAGAAGGACATGTTCATCTCGGGCGGCGAGAACGTCTATCCCGCCGAGATCGAGGGCGTGTTGTCTGACTATCCCGGCATCGCCGAATGCGCGGTGGTCGGCGTGGCGGACCCGCAATGGGGCGAGGTCGGCCATCTGGCGATCGTGCCGGCGTCGCAAGGCGCGGTCGATGCGGATGCGGTGCTGGCCTTCCTGCGCGAGAAGCTGGCCCGCTACAAGGTGCCCAAGCATGTCAGCGTGGTCGACACCTGCCGCGCACCGCGACCGGAAAGCTGCAAAAGGCGAGTCTGCGGAAGACGCTGTCCTGACAGATCGTCGAAACGAAAAAGGGCGGCAGTGCCGATGCACTGCCGCCCTTTTTCTGCTTTCTGCCGAAGCGTCCGTCAGCGCGCGTCGGGCACGCGCCGGGTCTTGAGGAATTCCTCGAAGGTTTCGCCGCGGAAGATCGCGTAGATCTCCATATTGGTGACCTTGAGCACGCGCGCGATCTTCTCGATCAGGAACATCGGCACGCCATATTTGATCATGGCGAGCCAGTCGCGCTTGAGAACCAGATTCTTCTCGTAGTCGGAAAGCCCTGCCGCGTCACAGGCTGCCTCTTCGTTGGCCACGAAGGGCGCGCGGTATTCGGCCAGCCTGAGATGCCACAGGAAGCGGTTGAGCTTGCGGGCTTTGTAGCTCTGCCGGATATCGAAGGGATAGGTGCCTTCGAGCTTTTCGACGCCTTCGAGTTGCGGGTTCATGGCTGTTTCCTCACTCTGCCGCGACGGCCCTGGCCGCTTCATCCGCGCCCTCGTAAAGCGCGACGGCAAACGGGGTCGAGGTCGCGAGATAATAGCTGCGATGCAGGCAGCGGATATGCTCGGGCAGGGCGCCGCGCATCGCCATCCACATGATGATCTCTGCGCCTTCCGCGCCGCCCAGCCGCACGAGGTCGGCGAGCGTCATGTTCAGGATGCGCTCCGGATCGTCCACGAACAGGTCGAGGAATTCCTGATCCCAATCCTCGTTGTTGAAGCCGGCCCGCTCGCCATGCACCTGATGCGACAGCCCGCCAGTGCCGACGATCGCGACGGTCAAATCCTCGGGATAGGATTCGATCGCGCGCTTCACCGCCTGGCCCAGCTTGTAGCAGCGCCGCGCGCTCGGCATCGGATGCTGAATCACATTGATCATGATCGGCACCAGCGATGTGGGCCATTTGGGATCATGCGGCAGCATCAGCGGCAGCGGCGAGAACACGCCGTGATCGAGCGGGCGGTCATAGAAGGTCGCGATGTCGAACTCGTCATTGACGAGCTGCTCGGCGATATGCGCCGAAAGTTCGAAATTGCCCTTGATCGGCGGGAAGGGGCGCTTGCCCGCGCCTTCGTCGGCAACCTCGAATTCTTCCGCGACGCCAACGGCGAAGGTCGGATAGAGATCGAAGAAGAAGCTTGAGGCATGGTCGTTGAAGAAGATCAACGTAACGTCCGGCTTCTTCTCCGCCAGCCATTTGGCGACCGGCACATAGCCCTGGAACATGGGCGCCCAGGCGGGATCGTTGTCCTTCTTCTTGTCATACGCCACGCCGATGGTGGGGACGTGGGATGTGCCGATGCCGCCGATGATGCGTGCCATGATGCGTCCTTGGATTGAGCGGCCGGTATGCCTTTGCGGCCGATCGATTACTCTCTTCGCTCAGTGCGCGAGGCTGAGCATCTCACGGGTTTCGCCGGCCGAGGCCACGTCGCCACCCAGCTTCTCGACCAGATCGACCGCCCAGCGGACGAGCTCGGCATTGTCGTCGGCCTTGCGGCCGCGGCGCAGATAGATCGTGTCTTCGAAGCCGGTGCGGATATTGCCGCCCAGAAGCACCGCCTGCGCGGCCATCGGGAAGGAATGGCGGCTGACGCCGAAACCCGTCCAATGCGCGCCGCGCGGGATCTGGTTCTTCGAATACATCATCGCTTCGGTCGTGGCGGGCAGGCCGTATTTGGTGCCCAGCACGAAGGAGAAGGGAACGTGTTTCGGGATCGCGCCCTTGGCGATCAGATCGTCGGCGAAAACGAAGTCGCCGGCCTCGAAGCATTCGATCTCCGGCAGCACGCCGGCATCCTGAATCATGTGGCCCATGCGTGTGATCATGGGATCGAGATTGATCGCGGCCCCGCCCCACAAATTCATGGTGCAGATGTCGAGCGTGCACATCTCCGGCTTGAGATCGAGGATATGTTCGAGGCGGCGCTCGGCCGTGAACATGATCGTGCCCGGCCCGCAGACGGCAGGGTCCTCATCGCTCTGCATCCAGGTGCAGCCGGGCCCGGTGGTGACGTTGAGGATCACCTCATTGTTCTTTTCGCGGATCATGCCCACCGCTTTGCGGTAAAGATCGAGCTCCGTCGACTGCCCGCCGGTCTTAGGATCGCGCACGTGAATGTGCAGGATCGAGGCACCGGCTGCCGCAGCAGCCAGGCCCTGCTGCGCGATCTGTTCGGGCGTGATCGGAAAATTGTCGTGATCGGGCAGGGGCGAACTGCCGGTCACGGCACACGTGATAAAGGTTTTCTGACCCATGGGGTCCTCCCGGGGAAAATATCTGGCTTTGTGTTTTGGCAAAGGAAGGCTACCCCTAGTAGTCCTTAGCGAGTAACGGTAGAAATACTACCCGGGTGAGAGATGCAGAATCGCGAAGAACTCAGACGCTTTCTGAAGGCCGCCAGGGCACGGATCATGCCGGCGGATGTGGGCCTTCCGGCCGGTGAACGCCGCCGCACGCGCGGCCTCAGGCGTGAGGAAATCGCCAGTCTCGCCGGTATGAGCGTGACCTGGTACACCTGGTTCGAGCAGGGGCGCGATGTGCAGCTCTCCGCGCCCATGCTGGAAAAGCTTGCTGCGACCTTGCGCCTCAACAGCGAGGAGCGCGAGTTCCTGTTCGCGCTGGCGCAGCACCGCCCGGCGCCGCTCAAGGCGACGATCGACAAGGAACTCGGTCCGGGTCTCCAGCACCTGCTGGATTCGATTGGCATCCCCGCCCTGGTCATCGCGCTGGACTGGACGGTGATCGGCTGGAACGCGCTCTATTCGCACGTGTTCCGCGACTACGGCGCGTTGCCGCTGGAAGACCGCAATCTGTTCAAGATCCTTCTGCTCAATCCGGGCTATCAGTCCGATGAGCAAGCCTATCGCGCGATGGCGAGGCGCCTGATTGCGCGCTTCAAGTGGGATTTCAGCCGTGCCCTCGACGATGGTTCCTTCAAGGCCATGATCGAGAATCTGCGTGCGGCCTCGCCGATCTTCGACGAGTTCTGGCAGACCTCGGAGATCGTCGCCCATTTCGAGGGTACGCATACGGCCGATGTCGGCGATCTTGGCAGGCTGGTGTTCCATCATACGTCCTATGCGGTGGAACAATCGCCGAGCCAGCGCCTGGTGCTGTTCGCGCCGCAAGATCCGGACAGCGCGGCCAGCCTCGATGTGATACGTCAGCGGATGAAGGAATAGGCGCGGCCGCCGGTGCAGCGGCCGCGCTCTCCAGAAAAACGGATCAGATGACGTTCTTGCCGACGCCTTCGCGCGCACGGCTGTTGTCGATTTCGATCGGTTTGCCCGTGACGGGATGGGTGTAGTGGAAGGGCACGATGTCGGTGGCCGGCCACAGCATCGGCGCGGGATCGATGAGTTCGTCGGGCCCGAGCGGATCTTGCGGGTAACACACGGTCGACATCGGGATGAATTCCGGCTTGGTGTAGGCCCAGCCATGCTCGAAGCTGCCGTGCCAATGCGCGCGATAGTCGAGGCGGGCGATCTGCCACACGCCGTCGATGCGCACATACTGGTTCTCGTAGATGCCGCCTTCCCACCACTGCCGCGTTGCGCCGCCGACATTGGCATGCATGCCGGCCTGCATCATCGAGCGGCCGCGCACTTTGGCAGTCTTCCGGTCCGGCGCGACGTCCACGATCATCTGCAGCTGCGGATGGTCGAGCAGCCAGCCATAGATCGGGCCGTTGTGGTCGTTGGTGAAGTTCTTGCGGAAGCGCTCGATATAGAGGCGCGCGACGCCCGCCTTGCCCTTGTACTTGCCGCCCAGGAACCAGACTTCGCCATCGTCGGCGAACAGGTCCACGACCTCGTTGTACTGGGTCTTGTCGATGAAATAGCCATAGGCATATTGCAGCCGGCGGATGGCATGGATGTCCTGCTGGACGCCCAGCTCGTGCTCGAGCTTGTCGATCCGGGCGACGAGTTGATCCAGATTCGTATCGCTCATGATGGGACGCTTCCTTTTCGTTATTCCAGACCGGTGATCGGATATTGGACCGGCGTTTCTTCGACGCCGCCGCGCTTCATCGCTTCGCCATAGGGCTTGAGGCCGTACCAGAAGGCAAAGATCGCGGGCACGCCCAGCACGAAGGCCGTCAGCATGATGGAGTAGCGGATCTCCGCCTCGCCGAAGAAATATTGCGACAGTGCGGCGACGAAGAGCGGGCCAATCCCCATGCCGACGACGTTCATGATGAAGAGGAACAGGAAGGTGATCTGCCCGCGCATACGGTTGGGCGTCACACTCTGCAGCGCCGCGTTCTCGACCGGCGCGGCCATGCCGAGGAACACCGCCGTGATCATGCTGACGCCGGCATAAATCCATGGCGACGGCAGCAGCGGCGAGAACACACCCAGCGGCACCGACAGGATCGTGCTGATGACGACGACGCGGATGTTGGCGTCATGCTTGCCGCGCTTCCAGTAATATTCCGACAGCCAGCTTCCCAGGAACAGGCCCAGCGGCATCGCCACCATCAGGCTGGCGCCGGAGACATAGCCGATCTCCGTCGGCGACCAGCCATAGGTGCGCTGATAGAATGTTGGAGCCCACATCTGCAGGCCGAACATCTGCACTGAGCTGCAGGGCGAGACCACAGAACATCGGGATGAACACGCGCCAATGCGTCGTGATCAGCTGAAACACTTCCAGGATCGGCTGGCTTTCGGTGTGGGTCGTGCCATGGCGCGGCGGCTCGCGCACCGTCAGCATCACCGCGGCAACCAGAAGCCCGGGCGAGCCGACGAGAAGCAGCACCACCTGCCAGCTGCGGAAGCTGCCGAGCAGCGGTATCACGACCTCGGGGCTGTTGCCGACGAAGCCGATGACGACGGCGCCGAGCACGAGTGACAGGCCCGACCCGGCCACGAAGCCGATATTCATGCCCGCAATGGCGCGCGGCAGCTTCTCCGGCGGGAAGAAGTCCGACAGCATCGAATAGGCCGATGGCCCGCTGGTGGTTTCGCCGACGCCGGCGCCGACGCGCGCCAGAAACAGGTACCAGAAGCTGCTGGCAAAGCCGCACAGCGCCGTCATCGCGCTCCAGATGGCGATGCCGATTGCCATGATTTTTTTGCGATTGTGGCGGTCGACGAGCCGCGCCACGGGCAGGCCGAGAATGGCGTAGAAGAAGGTGAAGGCGAAGCCCATGATCAGGCTGATCTGCACATCGCTGAGATGCAGGTCCGCCTTGATGGGCTTGCACCAGCAGCGTGAAGATGCCGCGATCGAGGAAGTTGACCATCACCGCCAAGGCCAGGGCGAAGACGGCGTACCAGCCCTGGATCTCGGGGGGGTATTTGCGGGCCGCGGCGTGCGGCGCGGCGGCTATGGGCGGCCCGCCGGCGTCAGCCGTGGTCCCCGCGGCGATGGCTGCATCGTCGCGTGTTTCTGCCCGCGCATCCATGAACGAATCCTTCCCGACGAGATCGCCTTCGCATGCCCCTCCTCACGGAGAGACCGCGCCTCTCCGGCGCCCGGCGATTGGCTAAGATCGTAAGCAGGACAGACAATTTTTGGTAGCCCCGTGGCATTCGCAACACAATGAAATTGCGAAGAAAAAGCTGTCTGCACGCGAAAAACGCCCGCATTGTGCGGAAAAATTTTCATCTAAACATATTATATATTATGATATCATAATTAGTGATGTTATTAAAAGTGGACTAGTAGAGCGGCTGCGGTTCCGCAATTTCTCTATACCGATAAGGGGCGACGGTTCCCGCAGTTTGCGCGGAGCGCCCGCGGGACGAGATTCGTCCGGCGGAGCAATAGTCGCCACCACATGAAGGCCGCCATGGCCATGTCCAGGGAGTGATACTAATGGGGAACATTATGCGCGGCAGCAGGACGCATCTTCTGAGAAGCGTTGCGCCGGCCATTCTAATTGCAGCGACGATGGCAAGCAGTGCCGCTTACGCCCAGGCCTCGGGCGGCGGCATCGAAACCGTCACGGTCACCGCCGAAAAGCGCTCTGAAAACATCCAGAACGTGCCGATCGCAATTACGGCGTTCACCGGTTCCGAGCTTCAGAGCAAGGACGTTACGGGACTGGCCCAGCTTAGCGCCATGACCCCGAACGTGACGCTGGACGCGGGCACGCCATTCGGCGGCGACTCGTCGGTGCTTTCGGCCTCGATCCGCGGCATCGGCTCGGATGACTTTGCCTTCAATATCGATCCGGCCGTCGGCGTTTATCTGGATGGCGTCTATCTCGCCCGCACGATCGGCGCGAACCAGGATCTTCTCGACGTGCAGCGTATCGAAGTCCTGAAGGGCCCGCAGGGCACGCTGTTCGGCCGGAACACGATCGGCGGCGCGATCAGCATCGTTACCCGCGATCCTGGCGACCACTTCGATTGGAAGGCCAGGTCACGACCGGGTCGCGCAACCGGCGCGATATTGGCGCGACAGTCGACATTCCGCTCAGCGACACAGTGCGCACCTCGCTCACATTTTCTTCGGTGCAGCAGGATGGCTATCAGAAAGTCGTTCCCTACAACAATGTGAACAACTATCTCATCGAATCTCCGAACCCGCACAATGGCGGCGTCGATCAGCACAGCGCCTATGGCGGAACGAACCGCCAGGCCGTGCGCGGAAAGCTGGTCTGGGAGCCGAACAGCCGCTTCAAGACGACCGTGACCGCCGACTGGACGCATGAGGACCAGGAAGTCGCAGCCTGTCACCGTGCTGCAGACCTGGCCGAACACGCCGAATCCCGGTGGCGCCATCGCGGGTCTGTACACGGCTTGCACCCACGGTGCCACGATTGGCGTGCTCTGTTCGTCGCAGCGCGCGGACGGCTGGCCCTCGGTCGGCGGTCTGATGCCGCTGAACACGCCGGGCATCAACTGGCTGCCGATCGATGCGTCCACGACGCAGACCGGCAATATCGACACGACCTATGCTCACGGTCCGAACTTCGCCAAGTTCGACAACGAAGGCATCGGCATCACGCTCGAATACGATCTGACCGACAACGTCACGCTGAAGTCGATCACCGGCGCCCGCCACATCAACTGGCACATCGGCACCAATCTGGACGGCTCGCCCGCCAATGGCCTGTTCCTGAACGTCACCGACAAGCAGCGCCAGACGCAGTTCTCCGAAGAGCTGCAGGCGGTCGGAACCGCGTTCGGCGAGCGGCTGCACTGGGTCGCCGGCCTGTACTACTTCTATGAAGAAGGCTTCGTGCACGACTGGGTGTCGTTCGATGGCGGGCTGCTGACCGTGGACGACAAGAACTGCAACCTGCTCGCGACGAACAACTACGCCGCTTATGCCCATGCCGATTACAAGCTCACAGACAAGATCGGCCTCACGGTGGGCGCTCGTTATTCGATGGAGAACAAGAAATTCCTGGGCGGACAGCAGGACGACAACGGTCTGTCCTACAAGGCGTCCGGCTGCTATCCGCCGACGGCTTGGCCAATGCACTTCTCGGTGCGCCGGCCTTCCTCACCTGCCAGCAGGTGCTCGGCTTCCCGGTGGCCGGCCAGCCCTTCCGCTATTTCCCGGCCGGTTGGAACAAGCGGAACTTCTATGAGCTGACGCCGACCCTGGGCCTCCAGTACCACTGGGATCAGGATCTGATGCTGTATTTCCGGTGGTCGAAAGGCTTCAAGTCGGGTGGCTGGACAACGCGTCTTTCGAAAGTGATCGCAAGCGGTGCCGATGCCCAGTTCGGTCCGGAAAAGGCAACGAGCTATGAAGGCGGCTTCAAGTCGGAATGGTTCGGCCACCGACTGGTCCTCAACGGCGCTGGTTTCTATTCGAAGTTCACCGAGATGCAGCTTAATCAGCAGGTTGGCCCTTCGCCGGTGCTGAAGAATCTTGGTGATTCGGATATCTTCGGCGGCGAACTCGAAGCGCAGGCGGACATCGGCAACGGCTTCATGCTCAATGCCAATGTCGGCTATATCGATGCCGAGTACACGCGTCTCGATCCGAGCGTTGTCGCGGTCGATGGGGCCGGGGCTGTCGTCCCGCAAGAATCGATCTTCCTGAACTCGAAGCTGCCGAAGACTCCCGAAGTGGAAGTTCAGCGTCAATCCGCAATACAATGTGGATCTCGGGAATGGCAAATTCCTGACGGCCCAGATGACCTGGACGCACACCTCGTCGATGTACAACGACACGCTGAACACCGAGCTTCTGAAGCGTCCGACGACGGATACGCTTGATATGTCGGTACAGGTCAGCTTCGACAACGACAAATATGCGGTCATCGCCGGTGGCAAGAACATCACCGACGCACGGTTCATCACCGTCGGCAGCGTGAACTACGGGGCTGGCTTCGTGGACGCCACCTACAATGGTCCGGCCGAATGGTACCTTACGCTTCGTGCGAAGATGTAAGAGGGTACGAACCCGGATACGACTTCAGGCTGCCAGCGACACCGCTGGCAGCCTTTTCTTTTTCCTGCAAGGCGTGTCCGCGCCGACTTGCATCTCGCGCCTCCGGTGGTAGGACAGGCGCTGCAAACTCCACCGGCAGGGCAGGCATGACGCATTCCGATCTCTCCGCGCAGGAGGCGGCACTGATCGTTCAGACTTGCACGCAGCTCATTGCGCGTTTCGCGCAGGCCACGGATAGCGCCGATGCCGAGACGCTGGCCGGCATGTTCGTGGAGGACGGGGTCTTCATCCGGCCGTCCAAACCGGACCAGCCCTATGTGGGCCGCGACGCCATTCTCGAAGGCTTTCGCAGCCGTCCGGCGGGCCTTGTGATGCGCCACCTCGTCACCAATACGGTTGTGGACGTGGTCAATGCGGCGGAAGCCAGGGCGCGCAGTTACCTTCTGCTCTACACCGCGCCGGCAACCGAAAGCGGTTTGCCGAAGGCCAATGCCAAGCAGATGCTCGGGCGCGTTCGAAGATCACATTGTGCGCGACACGGATGGCGCGTGGCGGTTCCGCGAGCGCCGCGGCAGCCTGGCAATGACGATCGGCGACTAGAGCAACGGGCAAGCCAGTGGGAACCACTTGCGCGCGAAAAGTTGCGTCAAACCAATAATCTAGAGCAGCGCCGCGATTCCAACAGAACGCACGCTGCTCTAGGCGCCCACCGGCGCGCGCAGGCGTTTGGTGGCCAGTGATGCACCTTCGGCCAGGGCGCGCAGTTTCTTGTAAGCGATCTGACCATCCAGCTTGCCGTAGCCGGCAAATGTACCGAACCCGCAATCGGTGCCGGCGATCACGCGCTCGCGGCCGAACATGCCGACCCAGCGCTCGACGCGCTGTGCGATCAGTTCGGGATGCTCGACATAGTTGCTGGAGGTGTCGATCATGCCCGGCACGAAGATCTTGTCGTCGGGCAGGCGCGCGTCGCGCCAGGCGGTCCACTCATGTTCGTGGCGGGCATTGGCGCCCTCGAACAGCACCGCCTGCGGCTTGGCCTTGGCCACAATGCCCATCAGCTTCTCCACGGCGATATCGTGGTCGTGCGGGCCTTCGTAATTGCCCCAGCAGATATGCATGCGCACGCGGCTGCCATCGATGCCTTCGAGCGCGGCGTTCATCGCCTCGACATGCAGCTGCGCGCGCTTGAGGAACTCGGCTTCACTCAGGTCCTGGAAGGCGATGTGGGCGGCCATGGCCAGATCCGGACAATCGAGCTGCAGCAGCAGGCCGGCATCGGTGATGGCCTTGTATTCCTCCTTCATCGCGTCCGAGAGGGCCCAGACATAGTCTTCGTGGGTTTTGTAATATTTGTTCGGTTGGAACGCCGTGACGAGGCCCGGCGAGGCCGAGTTCATAAAGGCTTCCTCGATGCCCGCAGCCTTGGTTGCCTGGACCAGATTGGCGATGTCGGTGTGCAGCGAGGACAAGTCCTTCACCGCGATCGGGCCGATGCAGGAGGAGCGGCGGAATTCCTGTTTGCCGGTCATCCGCGCCATCTTCTCGCGGAACTGCGGATAGTCCTTGAGATCGAGGGCGACGCTGCGCTCATTGTCGCCGCCGAAGCCGGTGAGCCGATCCATCATATAGGTGGAGTAGCTGACCTTGCTTTGCTCGCCATCGCTGGGGATATCGATCCCGGCGTCCTTCTGCAGCGAGATCACCTCCTGCACGGCGTCGCGGATCACGCGGTCGTAATCCGCCTTGTCGTATTCGCCGCCATGGTCCTTGGCCAGCAGCGCATCGACGAGGGTTTGCGAGCGCGGCAGGCTCCCCACATGGGTCGTCAGGATGTGATCGGTGCTGTGACGCATGCCTTTTCTCCGCTCTTTCCGCACTGGTGCACCGTATAAAGACCGTGCCCAGCGGACACGACCTTCATTGCGCATGATTTATAGATGGCACGCGCAGGCGATCAACCGATGGGCGCCGTCTCCCGGCATTGCCGCGTGCATTTTTCGCAGTCGGTTCAGCGCCGTATTCCGGCGCTTCCTGCGTATGGGATTGGTATATTTTGTACTAGGATAAGTCGAGGACTGGATGGCGGCGGAGCGCCTCCGCTAAGAACGTTCGGCGCATCGCCAGCCAGCGAAAAGAGGGCGAATTCATAACCGCCCGGCGCCGCAGGGAGACCAGGACAGGCATGGCCAAAGACAACACGATCACGCTCTTCGATCTTCAGCTCGCCAGCGGCTGCACGATCAGCCCCTTCGTCTGGGCGACGAAATACGCGCTCAAGCACAAGGGCTTCGATATCGACATCGTGCCCGGCGGCTTCACCGGCATCATGGAGCGCACCAAGGGCTTTTCGGATCGCGTGCCTGTGATCATCGACGATGGACATTGGGTCAAGGATAGCTGGGAGATCGCCGAATATCTCGACAAGACATATCCCGACCGGCCCATGCTGATCGAAGGGCCGAGCATGACGGTGCTCACCAAATTCATCGACACCTGGCTGTGGGCGACGGCCATCCGTCCGTGGTTCATGTGCTACATCCTCGACTATCACGATCTGTCGCTGCCGCAGGACCATGCTTATGTGCGCGAGAGCCGCGAGCAGCTGTTCCTGGGTGGGCGCAAACTCGAAGAGGTTCAGGCCGGTCGCGAGGAGCGCCTGCCGCTGGTGCCGCCGGAGCTCGAACCGTTCCGCGCGCTTTTGAAGGACACGCCCTGGCTCGGCGGCGACAAGCCGAATTATGCCGATTACCGCGCGCTTGCCGTCTTCCTGTGGACCGCGTCGGTGGCGAAGATTCCGCCGCTGCACGATGACGATCCGCTCAAGGATTACATCGACCGCGGGTTCGATCTTTATGGCGGTCTCGGCCGCCATCCGGGCATGCACAATTTGTTCGGACTGCCGAAAGCCCAAGCGGCGGCAGCCGAATAGGAAAACGGGTTCACGCCAAACCGTGCGGCGGCCGAATGCGGTGCGCCGGCGAATTTATCAATGAGAGGTCAAGATGAGTCACAAAAATCTGGAAGACGCTGCTGAAAGCGGCGAAGAGCCCGGTTGAACATCTGCGCAATTCGCAGGCCGGCCCGAACGTCTATCCCGGCGTTCCCGCCGAATACACAAACTGGCGCGACGAGCAGTGGGCCTGGCAGAACACCTGCGTGCTCTACAACCAGTCCTACCACATGGCGGATCTGCTGGTGGAAGGGCCGGACGCGTTCAAGCTGCTCAACTACCTCGGCCATCAACAGCTTCAAGAACTACCAGCCTGGCAAGGCCAAGCAGTTCGTGCCCTGCACGCCGGACGGCTATGTGATCGGCGACGTCATCCTGTTCTATCTCGCCGAGAACAAATTCAATCTCGTCGGCCGTGCGCCGGTGCTGAACTGGATCACGTTCCACGCCGAAACCGGCGGTTATGACGTCAAGGTCACGCTCGATCAGCGCTGGGCCCTGCGCAATGACAATCGCCGTACCTCCTATCGCTTCCAGGTTCAGGGCCCGAACGCGATGGCGGTGATCGAGAAGGCCATCGGCAAGACCGCGCCGGATCTGAAGTTCTTCAACATGACGACGCTCACCATTGCCGGCAAAACGGTCGGCGCGCTGCGTCACGGCATGGCCGGCCAGCCGGGCTGGGAGCTCTATGGTCCGTGGGACGAGGGCGAAGCGGTGCGCCAGGAGCTCATCAAGGTCGGCGCCGAGTTCGGCATGCGCCTCGTTGGTGGCCGCGCCTATTCCTCGAACACGCTGGAATCCGGCTGGGTTCCGTCGCCGCTGCCGGCCGTCTATTCGGGCGACAGCCTGAAGGCCTATCGCGAATGGCTGCCGGCGAATGGGTATGAAGGCTCCTGCTCGCTGGGCGGAAGCTTCGTGTCCGAGAACATCGAAGACTACTACTTCACCCCCTGGGATCTGAGCTACGGCGCCTTCGTCAAGTTCGACCACGACTTCATCGGCCGCGAGGCGCTGGAGAAGATGGCCAAGGGCGAGCACCGCAAGAAGGTGACGCTGGCGCTCGACGACGACGATGTCGCTGCGGCGGTCGCCACACAGTTCCAGAAGCACAACCGCGCCAAGTTCATCGACTGGCCGTCGGCCGTCTACAGCATGCATCCGTTCGACCGGGTCGAGGTCAATGGGAAGAAGGCCGGCGTGTCGACCTGGGTTGGCTACAGCTCCAACGAAGGCAAGATGCTGACGCTGGCCGTGCTCGATGCCGAGCACGCCGAACCCGGCACGGAAGTGATGTTCGTCTGGGGCGAGCCGGATGGCGGCACGCGCAAGCCGACCGTGGAGCCGCACCGCCAGGTGCAGATGCGCGCCATTGTCAGCCCGGTGCCCTATGCCCAGACGGCCCGCAAGTCCTATGCCCCCGGTGGCTGGCGCGCTGAACAGCAGTAATTAGCGCGCTTTCGGAAAGGTCTCGCGCCCATATGCGCCTTGTGGTGCATATGGGCGCACGCGTATTCTCAGGCCCGCTTGGCAGGGGCCTGGACGAAGAAGGGCTGGAGGAGACGCATGGCCGATTCCTATGACTACATCATTGTCGGCGCGGGAAGCGCGGGCTGCGTACTCGCCAACCGCCTGTCGGCGAGTCCGAAGAACAAGGTTCTGCTGCTGGAGGCTGGCGGCGACGACCGGCCGCTGCACAATCCCAAGCAGTTCCTTTCAAACATGATGATCCACACCCCGATCGGCTTCGGCAAAACGCTGAACGATCCCAAGGTGAACTGGCTCTACGAGACCGAGGTCGATCCGGGCTCGGGCAACCGCAAGCACAAATGGCCCAAGGGCAAGGTGCTGGGCGGTTCGTCCTCGATCAACGGTCTGCTTTATATTCGCGGTCAGGCTGCCGATTATGACGGTTGGCGCCAGATGGGCTGCGAAGGCTGGTCGTATGACGACGTGCTGCCCTATTTCAAGCGCGCCGAAAATCAGGAACGCGGTCCGAATGAAGCCCATGGCGTGGGCGGTCCGCTGAACGTCTCGGACATCACCGAGAAGAACGAAGTCTCCAAGGGCACTGCTCGATGCCGCGATCGAAGCCGGCATTCCGCGCCGGGACGATATCAATGGCGGCGATCAGGAAGGGGCGACCTGGTTCCAGCTCACCATCAAGGACGGCAAGCGGAATTCCACTGCCGTGGGCTATCTGCATCCGGTGATGAACCGCCCCAACCTCGTCGTGGAGACCGAAGCGCAGGCCACGAAGATCCTGTTCGAGGGCAAGAAGGCCGTCGGCATAGAATTTGTCCAGCGCGGGCAGAAGCGTACCGTGCGCACCAATGGCGAGGTGATCCTTGCGGCCGGTGCCGTGGCCTCGCCGCAATTGCTCGAAGTCTCCGGCATCGGCACGCGGCGACCTTTTGCAGCAGCATGGTGTTCCGGTGCTGCACGAACTGAAGGGCGTCGGCGAAAACCTGCAGGATCACTTCATGATCGGCTGCCAATGGCGGGTGAAGCCGGAATACATCACCGTCAACGAGCTCAGTCACGGCCTGCGGCTTGCCAAGGAGATCCTGAAATACGGTCTAACGCGCAAAGGGCTTCTCACCTTTGCGGTGGCCCATGTCGCCGCCTTCCTCAAATCGCGCCGCGAGCTGGAACATCCCGATCTTCAGTTCCATATGATGGCGGCATCGATGGATCTCGAGGTCCTCGGCAGGACCCAGGCGCTGGTGCTCGAGAAGGAGCCGGGGCTGACCTGCACGCCATGCCAGATACGCCCGGAATCGCGCGGCACGGTGCACATCAAGTCGCCGGATGCGATCCAGTATCCGTCGATCGTGCCGAACTATCTGGCCGATCCGGCGGACCAGCAGGCCGCCGTGACCGGGCTGGACTGGGCGCGCAAGATCATGAGCCAGCCGGCCATCACAAAATATCTCGCCGCACCGGGCCAGGATCCGTTCGGCGATACCGACGAGAGCAAGATCGCCTATGCCCAGATGGCGGGCGCCACGCTCTATCACGCGGTCGGTACCTGCCAAGATGGGCCACGATCCTATGGCTGTCGTCGATCCGCAGCTGCGCGTCTATGGCGTCGAGGGGCTGCGCGTTGTCGATGCGTCGATCATGCCGAAGATCGTGTCCGGCAACACCAACGCGCCGACGATCATGATCGCCGAAAAGGCCGCCGATATGATCCTCGGCAAGGCGGCCGCCGCAGCGGCATGAGCTGATCCGATCCGAAAATGAAAACGGGCGCGTCTTTCGATGCGCCCGTTTTCATATTTCTGTCTCGTCCCTTACGAGGGCAGGGCGCCCAGTTCGTGTTCCGCGGCGAGCTGCGGTTCTTCCGGTGCCGGCATCTCGCCAATGTTCGCCGCGTATTTGTACTTCGGCATCACGAGCCAGATCAGGGCGACCACGAGATTGAGCACAGTCGTGATGATGAACACCATGTTGTAGGAGTGCGTGGTGTCGAAGATCCAGCCGAAGAGCGGCGCTCCCAGCCCGGCGAAGACATTCGTAATCGCGAATTGCACCGCTATGATCTCCGCGAGTGAGCTGAGGCCGAAGAAGCGCGTCGCAAAATAGGTTCCCATCGGGAACAGCGCATTGAACGACAGCATCGAGGCGATCAGAATCCCCGCGAGCAATGGTATGCCCCCGAATGAGGGCGAAACCAGCAGAGTGCAAAACATTCCCAGCGCCGCGATCAGTGAGACCGGCGCCGCAATCTTTGGCGTCTGGAAACGGTCCACGGCCCAGCCACCGATCAGGGCGCCGACAAACGCGATCGCGATTCCAACCGATTGGAGCTCGACGACTGTGGTTTGTGAGAAACCCTTGTCGACCAGCGCCGGAATCAGGTGCGGGAACAGACCGTTGAAAACGAACAACCCGATGAACGCCGCGAGTGTGTTGAGCCAGAACACCGGGTCCCTCAGGGCTTCCCAGATCGTCATCCCGGGAAGATCGACCTTGGGCGGCGGCGGGACTGCGTTCTCGGCCACTGCCGGCTTCTTGCGCCAGGAAATCTTGCCCGCCGTGCCGAACTCGCCGGGTTCCTCAATGGTGAAAAACAGGACCGGCACCATCGCCAGAATCGTGATGCCGAACACGATGTACATCGTGCGCCAGCCTTCGCTCAGCAAGAGCCAGTTCACAACCAGCGGAATGCCGGCACGGGCGAGTGTCGTCTCCGCTGTCAGGATGGCCATGGCCTTGCCGCGATGCTGGGTGAAGAGGGCCGCGACAACCTTCGTATAGGTGACGCCGGTTGAGCCGAAGATGCCGAGGAGTGCGTAATAGGCGTAGAACTGCCACAGGCTCGCCGTCTGGAATGCCATGCCGAGCGTAACCACACCAACCATGATCGTGCCGATCAAAAGCACGGGCCGCACGCCCACCTTGTCGGCGAGCCGTCCGAGCGGCCACAGGCTGATGGCGCCGGCAACGAAGAGCGCGGTCACGGCCCATGAGAACTGCGCCGCCGTCCAGCCGAATTGGTGGGTCATCGGCATCAGCATCAGCGTCAGGGCGGTATAGGGAAGAATGGAGGTGCCGAAGCTTTGGCCGAAGAGAATGCCAAGTGCGATCTTGAGCTTCCGTGGCGAGAAATCGCCTTCCGGTGTACCGGGCTGTGTGATGTGGGTATTCGTAGGCTCGCCGTGTTCAGCGGATTGCGCCATTCCTGCTCTCCTCCATCGGCGGCTGTCTATTGGGCCGCTCGTTTGATTGCAGGATGAGAGCACATCCGGTTGTGCGGGGAGAAGGGTGGATATCCTACCCGGCTTGCAGCGAAGTCGTGCGCAGAAAAAAGCCCGGCTCAAGCGAGCCGGGCTTTCCGTAGTTTGCTAATGCAAGCGCTGACTCTCAGCGGCCGGCCTTGATGACGGCGGTGAATTTGCCGCTGGCGTCCTGACCCGAGAACGTGTCGCCGACTTTGTATTCCTTGACCGGGAAGCAAGCGGGTTTTGTATTGGCCGCCGGCGCCGGATCGGTCTGATGGAAGCAGCTCTGGCCGTCCGCATCGGCCCAGGTGCCTTTCAGCGTCTTGCCGTCGGGAAGCAAAATCGAATAGGTGTGGTCGGGGTTCGTGTAGACCTTCACCACACGCCCATCGGTATAGGTCGACACGATCGTGGCGTTGGCGACGCCGCTCCACGTGCTGGCGAGTGCGGGCAGGGCCGCAACGCCTGCTGCGCACAGAATGGCCGCGCCGAATATCGTCTTGCTCAGTTTCATTCCTGGTCCCCCATTTGTGCTCGGCCCCGTAACGGGCGAAGCCGTTTGTGTCGCCTGTTTACCGGCGACACGCGATCAGCGATGAATGTTCAGCGATAGTTGTTGTTGGATGTGTGATCGCCAGCGAGCCAGCGCTTGAGCGTGGCATGCGCATCGGCGAGCCGGTCGGTATTGATCTTGTCGGCCCCGGGCGCGTCCAGTGTGAATTCGAGGGTCAGGCCATTGGGGTCGACGACATAGACTGAGCGGCAATAGCCGTGCTCGAGAACATAGGTGTTGGGTTCCTTGTAGCCGGCGGCCTTGATGCGTGCCTCGATCCCCTTCTGGGTTTCTTCGTCCACATCGAGCGCGATGTGGTGGAACGGCGAGGGCGGCATCTTCGGACCGAACAGCTTCTGGTCTTCGGGATTGGCGAACTGGAAGAAGGCCAGCGCGCCGCCGTCGCCGATGGCGAAGAAGCAGTGGCAATAGGTGCGCATGGCGCCGAACAGCTCGTCGGTCTCACTCCAGGTGGCGACGAGCGGCAGGCCGATCACCTCCTCGTAGAATTTCCGCGTGGCTTCCATGTCGCTTGTGACATAGGCGTTGTGATGAAGTCGGCTGGGAAGTTTGGCTTTATCGCCCATTGGTCTGGCCCTTGTTCAACGTTTCCTGGTTTGACGATAGGTAACCGTACTCTTGAAGGTGCAGTCGTCGGCGCCGGTATTCCGCCGATAAACGTGACGCGCAGAAAATCTCGCGCGAATACCCGTTACCAGAATTTCTCCGATGCAATGCGGGCGCCTTCCGAAAGGGCGGCAAGCTTCGCCCAGACGACATCCGGGTCGACGCCGCCCTGGCCCACATGAATTCGAGAAGCCGCAGTCGACTCCCGCCATCACATTCTCGCGGCCGGCGAGATTGGCGTAATGCCCGATCCGCTGGGCCACGAGTTCGGGGTGCTCGATATAGTTCGACTGGCATTCGATCACGCCGGGCACGAGGATTTTGCCTTCCGGCGGCTTCATGTTCTCGAACATCTGCCATTCATGGGCGTGGCGCGGATTGGCGGCCTCGAACAGGATCGCCGTCGGCTTGGCATAGTTCAGTACGTCGATGATGTCGGCGAACGACACGTCGCAATGGTGCGGGCCGGGATAGTTGCCCCAGCACATATGCATGCGAATCTTTTCGGCCGGGATGTTGCGCACGGCATGGTTCATCGCCTCGATATGCTCGCGCATACGTTTCCTGAAATCGGCCAGGCTGAGATCGGCGAATTGCACGTGCCGGCCCATGGCCAGGTCCGGGCAATCGAGCTGCAGCACGGCGCCGGATTCGGCAATGGTCTCGTATTCGAAGCGCATCGCTTCGGCGATGGCGAACAGATAGTCCTCGTGGCTCTTGTAATGCTCGTTGCGGAAGAACAGCGAGATCACGCCGGGCGAGGCGGCACTGGTGAAGACGTCATGAGCGCCGGCAGCCCTGGCCGAGCCCATCAGATTGTCCATGTCCAGCTTGGCGGAGCGGCGGTCCTCGACTTCGATCGGGCCGTTGCAGGCCGGCGTGCGCCGCGCCTTGCGGCCGGGATCGCCGAACACGCGCTCCTTGCTCTTGGGAAAATCCTCGAGATCCTGAAACACATAGCCGGTGCCCGTGCCGCCGAAGCCGCTGAGCCGGTCCTTCACATAGGTGGCATAGCTGGGCTTGGACATCTCGCCGTCATTGACGATGTCGACACCGGCATCGATCTGGCGGCGCACGGTGCTGTCGATCGCATCCTTCACGCGCGCTTCGAGGGCCTCGGTGTCCACCGGCACGCCGTCTTCCTTGGCGAACATCATGCGGATGAGATCGTCCGGCCGGGGTAGGCTGCCGGTGTGGGTGGTCAGAAAGCGGTCGGTACTATGGAGCATCTATTTTTCGCATATCGAAGAAGTTTTCGGATATCAGATTATCGGCCCGGCATGCGAAATTGTAAAGCGAAGCCGTGGCCGCCGGCTCGCCCTCATTCGCCGCTCGTCGGGCCGTCATAGGTGATGGCCTCGGCGGCGGCATGGGACATGATGAAGCCGATGGAACGTTCCGCCTCTTCGCGCAGATGCGCAAGCAGGCCGGCGGTGCGCGCGAGAATGGAGATGCTCTTCAGCGCCGTCACCGGGAAGCCGATCTCAAGCAGGATGGCCGGAATTGCGCCGTTGATATTGATCGGCAGCGGACGGCCCAGAGCTTCGGGTAGCACCTCGGCCACTGTGCGCAGCATCTTGATATAGGGGCCGTTCAGGCCGCGCTGGTCGGCGAGTGCAAGAAGCACGTTGGCGCGCGGATCGCCGCCCGAATGCTGCGGATGGCCGAAGCCGGGAATTGCCGCCTTGACCTTGCGCATCTCGCGGATGTGCTCGATCGCGGCCTCGGCGGCAGGCTTGTCCGCGGCCTTCTCTACGAGGTCGTGGAGGAAATAGCCGGCGGTCTCGGCGCTGCCAAGTACCACCGAGCCGGAGCCCAGAAGCCCGGCCGCCACGGCGCCCTGGATCGCTTCGGGAGCTGCCGCCAGCGTCATGCGGGCGGCCTGCACGCTGGGCACCAGCCCGTGCTCGGCGATCGCGACCAGAAGGGCATTGACGAAGAAGCGCTGGTTCTCAGTCGGCTTCTTGCCCATCAGCAGCAGGAAGAAATAGTCGGCGAAGTCGATTTTGCCGATCAGCTCGTTGCAGAGGTCGTAGCCGCGGATCGTGATCGAGGCCGCATCGGAGGTGGATATGGAAGTGTAGGGCGCGTCCTGCTTGCCGATGCGCATCTTTGTCTCCTGCTGGGATGTCATTACTATTCTGGCGGATCTCCGCCTGGCCCGCCCGTTCTAGCCGGTCGGCTAGAATTACCAAATATCGAAATTGACTTCGACATGCGGAAAAACTTACCCTCCCGCCACTGCGTTGGGAAGGGGTGCCCGATGTGGCGGGCCTATCGGCGCGCCGAACCGGGAGGTCCCGGCGGCTGCGATTACAGGAGTCATGATGATCAAGGTGCTCGATGGTGTCCGCGTCCTGGAGATGGGCACATTCATCACAGGCCCTGCCGCGGGCATGTATCTCGCCGATATGGGCGCCGATGTCGTCAAGCTGGAGCGGCCTGACGGCGGCGACCCCTTCCGCGCCTTCAAGGGCGGTTTGTACAGCCCCCATTTCCAGACTTACAACCGCAACAAGCGCAGCATCACGCTGGACACGCGCGGCGCCGAGGATCTGAACCTTCTCGATGAGCTGGTGGGCCAGGCCGATGTGTTCATCCAGAATTTCCGCCCTGGCATTGCCGAAAAACTGAATGTCGGCGTCGAGCGTCTGCAGGCGATCAATCCGAAGCTCATCTATTGCAGCATCTCCGGGTTCGGCAGCGAAGGGCCGGACAAGGAGAGGCCCGCCTATGACACGGTCGCGCAGGCGGCCAGCGGCTGGCTGCGGTTGCTGATCAATCCGGAAAACCCGCGTGTGGTGGGCCCGGCCATTGCCAATTCGATCACCGGCTTTTACGCGGCCTTCGGCATTCTCGGCGCACTCCACGAACGCGAGAAAACCGGGCGCGGACGGCGCATCGATGTCTCGATGCTCGAGGCGATGTGCCATTTCAACCTCGACGATTTCACGCATTATTTCTCGGCGAATGAGGTCATGGGGCCCTATAGCCGCCCGAGCGTTTCGCAATCCTATATTTTCGAATGCTCCGATTCGAAATGGGTCGCGCTGCACATGTCCTCGCCGCTCAAATTCTGGGAAGGGCTGGCCCGCGCGATCGAGAAGCCTGACCTGTTCGAGGATCCGCGCTTTGCCGACCGGCCGGCCCGCATCGCCCATCAGGAAGATCTGATCGCGCTGATGGCGCCGATCTTCAAGCGCCGCAGCCGCGCCGAGTGGTGTGCGATTCTGAACAAGGAAGGCGTGCCGCACGCGCCCGTGTACGATTCGAGCGAGGCGCTGGAGGATCCGCAGGCGAAATATCTCGGCATCGAGGTGGAGACGGAGCACCCGACCATGGGCCGCTTCCGCACAGTCCGCTTCCCGGTCAATTTTGATCGTGAGACACTGTCAGAGGTCACCGCGCCGCCGACCCTGGGTGAACATAATGAATCCGTGCAGGGCGATCCGGAGGGGATCTGGGGCGTGCGCCGCCCGGCCGCCGAGAGCGTGGCAGAATAGCCGCATCGCGTAGGCAACAGGGCAGATATTCGATAGTCGAAATTGACTTCGTTATTCGAAATCTTCTAACCTGTGTGTCACAAACGAGGAGACCGTGACGGAAATCCGTAGGTCCCCGCCATGTCGGTGCGCGCGTTCCGTGCATCTGCTTGGCAAGGATTGCCGCGAATTGCCTGGGAAGAGGCCGCGGCACGGACGACCGGCGAAGAGTGGCGCATGCAGCGCACCAACAGGGGGAAATTGCGATGAGGCATCACAGCCCGGGACATCTGAACAGGTTTGGCAAGCTGCTCGTCGGAGCGACCGCGCTCACGGGCACTTTGTGCATGGGGCTTCCAGCCCTTGCGCAGAGCGCTGGAGCGGCTGCGGCCGGCTCCGCCTCTATGGGCGGGATCGAAGAAGTGACGGTGACGGCCCGTGCCCGTTCGGAAGACATTCAACAAGTGCCCGCGCAGGTTACGGCCTTCACGGCTGCCGATATCGAAGCGAAGGGCATCCAGAAGCCGCAGGACTTCCTGAGCGCCGTTCCAAACGTCACCTTCATCGAAACGCAGAATGCGGGCACCAGCTTCCTCGTCATTCGCGGTATTTCGCAGGCGCGCAACAGTGCGCCCTCCGCCGCGATCGTGGTCGACGGCGTGCCGATGACGCAGCCGGCGGAATTCAATTCCAACCTGCTCGACATCCAGCAGATCGAAGTGCTCAAGGGGCCGCAGGGCGCGCTCTATGGACGTAACGCGATCGGCGGCGCGATCATCATCAAGACCAAGCAGCCGACCGACACCTGGGAAGGGAGCCTTACGGCAGGTTACGAATCAGGCCCCGGCTACAAGATCCAGGGCATGATCAGTGGTCCGATCGCAGACGATCTCAAGATCCGTGCCGCAGTCTCCTATTTCAACACGGACGGCCATCTGAAGAATGCCGACACCAAGGACAAGACCGCGAAGCGGAATGTCGATCCGGTTGCAGATTTCAGCGGCCGCTTCACGGCGTTGTATACGCCCAATGAGCACTTCACGGCCGATCTGCGGTTGTCGACGGATCTGCTGAACACGCGGGCGTTCTATTACACCGTCCCGAATTTCGGAACGGCCAATTTCAACAATCCGAACTACACCAGCCGGCCCATCAACCTGAACAATTCGGGCCAGGATGCGCGCAAGATCTACGACGCCGCGCTTGAAGATGGACTATACGACGAACGGTGGCACGCTGACCTCGATCACCGGCTACGATACCGTTTGGGAAATTATCGCCGGTGACGGATACCCGTTCGATCCGTTCGGGCCGTTCCCCATCAATCGGATCGGCTTCAATCTCGATCAGAGCCAGTTCCTGACTGTCAAGACGTTCACGCAGGAAGTGCGCTTTACGTCGCCTGAAGACCAGCGGTTCCGCTGGATCACGGGCGGTGAAATCTATGACACGCAGCGCTACATCTCGACCGGCACCATGTTCGACGCCGCCGATGAGGGCGTGCAGTCGATCTATCGCGTTCCGAACCCGCAATTTGGCCTTGCGTCATTCGGTCCCCAGTCCCAACTCAGCTTCCTGGCGGACTCGCAGCATCAATTTGCATGGGCGATCTATCTCGACACGTCGTTCAACATCACCGACGATATCGAGCTTTCGCTCAATGCCCGCTACGACAGCGACCATCGCTCGAATACGACGGATACACCGCAGGCTTTCCTGGACGCCAACCCTATCACGGGCCGTGCGGCAATTCCTGCGACCACGGGCGAAAAGCGCTCCCACACCTGGTCCGATTTCCAGCCCCAGGCGGTCCTGCGCTGGACGCCGACCAAGAACCTGAACCTCTACGCAAGCCTCAGCCGTGGCTTCCGCAGCGGCGGCTTCAATCAGACGGGCGTCGGTGCGGCGTCGGCGGCGGCGGGCTTCGACAATGTCCACGATACGTTCGGTGCCGAGCGGGCGAATACGGTTGAGGTCGGGTTCAAGAGCCGCTGGTTCGACGACCGCTTGATCCTGAACGGCAGCGTTTACAACACCGACGACCACAACGATTACTACTTTGTCTATCTGGCCTCGAACTCGACCCAGAACCTCGGCAATATCCAGAAGGTCCGCTTCACAGGTTTCGATCTGGATGCGACTGCGGAACTGGCGACGGGACTGAAGGCGAATGTCGGCTTCGGCTATACCGACAGCCATATCGACAAGTTCCCCGGAGCGTCGAGTTCTCTGGTGGTGGGCTCCAAGGCGCCGCTGGTCTCCGACTACACGCTCAATATGGGCCTGCAGTACGATCGCGAACTGTTTGACGGCGTCGATGGCATGATACGCGTCGACTATAATCGCATCGGCCCGACGACGTTCGTCATTCCGGTTCCTGCGGCCGGCGAACCCACTCCGATCCAGCGCAATCCCGTGGATCTCGTCGATCTGAGGGTCGGCGTGCAGACTGACACGGGCTGGTCCGTCACCTTCTGGTCGAAGAACCTGTTCAACACCAAGTACAACACCGAATACTCGACCGGCGGTTTCCTCTTCAAAGGCGAGCCGGTGCGGTGGGGCGTCGACATCACCAAGAAGTTCTAAGAACCGGGGAGGCGGTCCGTCCGCCTCCCGCTCATTTGCGCCGGCAGTTCCGTTCGGAACTGCCGGCGTCAAACCGCCCGGCTTCAGGCCGGATGGACGGAGCGCAGGAGATAGGGCTGGCGGCGCAGGGCGGATTCGATATGCCGGGCCGCACTATGCAAAACCGGAAGCCGCGTGCGGATCAGTTCTTCCCGGGTCGCGCGCGACGTGGACGTGGAGCAGTTGATCGCGGCGATGGAGCGCCCGCTCTCGTCGAGGATGGGAACGGCCAGCGAGACAAGGCCATAATCCAGCTCATCCTGTACCGCGGCGTAACCGGATTTGCGGCTCTCGTCCAGAATGCGCCGCAGATCGGCCCGGCCATTGATCGTGTGCTCGGTGAAGGATTCGAAGTGGCCCGTATCGATATAATGGTTGCGCACATCGTCCCCTTCGAAGGCCAGGATGGCCCGGCCCAGAGAGGTCGCATAGGCCGGAAAGCGCGTGCCGATGCCGGCGGCGAGCCGCACCATCCGGTTGGTCGAGACGTGGACGAGATAGAGAATGTCGTAACCGCTCAGCACCGCCAGCGAGGAGCTGTCGCCCGTCTCGTCCCGCACGGCCTGAAGATGGGGCCGCACGATTTCGCCCAGGCTCATCGAATCGAGATAGGCCGAGGCGAAGCTCATGACCTCAGGGCGCAGCAGGAAGTGGCGGCGGTGCTTGGCGACATAGCCGAGTTTGACCAGCGTGTTGAGGCAGCGCCGCGCGGCGGCCGGCGACAGGCCCGTCACCTCGGCCATCTCGCTCAGCGTCATTTGCGGATTCTCGCGCCCAAACGCCCGCAAAACGGACAGCCCGCGTTCGAGAGTCGAAAGATACTCGCTATCGGCGTGGGTCTCTTTTTCGGTTTCCAGAACCGGGCTGGCGCTCATCGATGTTCGCTCTTGGAGGTGGGGCACAATAGACGGCCCCGTACCGGATTTGTCCATCGTATCAGGCCTATGCGTGCGATTGGATTTCGTATATCGAATATATCACCGATTATCGAAGAAATGGAAGCTGAACCAGACGGCCGCGCCGCCTGCCACGAGGAGGAGACCTGATGTTACCGATCCTGCCAACGAGCCTTGTGGGTTCCTATGCGCAGCCCGAATGGCTGCTCGACCACTCCAAGCTGGCCAAGCGGTTTCCGCCCCGCACCCGCGCCCTGGAATTGTGGCGTGTCGCCCCGGAATTTCTGGAAGAGGCGCACAATGATGCGACTCGCCTGGCGATCGCCGATCAGGAACGGGCCGGCCTCGACATCATCACCGATGGCGAAGCGCGCCGCGAAAGCTATTCCAATCGCTTTGCGACCGAACTTGAGGGTGTCGATCTCGACAATCCCGGCTCGGCGCTCGATCGCAGCGGCCATCCCAATCCGGTGCCGCGCATCACGGGCAAGATCAGGCGCCGCCGCCCGGTGATGGTCAGCGACGTGACGTTCCTCAAAGCGCATACCGACCGGGCCGTGAAGATCACCGTGCCCGGGCCCTTCACCATGGCGCAGCAGGCGCAAAACGATTTCTACGAGCACGAAGAGGATATGGTCGCCGACTATGCCGCCGCTGTGAACGAAGAGATCAAGGATCTGTTCGCGGCTGGCGCCGATGTCGTGCAGATCGACGAACCCTACATGCAGGCGCGCCCCGAAAAGGCTCGGCAATATGGCATCGCCGCGATCGAAGGTGCGCTCGATGGCGTCAAGGGCACGACCGCGCTGCATATCTGTTTCGGCTATGCCGCCATCATCCATGAGCGGCCGAACGGCTATTCCTTCCTGCCGGAATTGGCCGCGGCACCGGTCAAGCAGATCTCGATCGAGACGGCGCAGTCCAATCTCGACTGTTCGATTCTGGAGAAGATTCCGCAGCAGACGATCATTCTCGGTGTGCTCGATCTTTCGACCCATGAGGTCGAAACGCCGGAGGTCGTCGCCGAACGCATTCGCCGGGCCCTGCCGTATATCGATGCCAAGCGCCTCGTCATTGCGCCCGATTGCGGCCTCAAATATCTGCCGCGCGATGTGGCCTTCGGGAAGATGAAGGCCATGGCCGATGGCGCCAAACTGGTGCGCGAAAGCCTGAAAGTTTGAGCAGAGTTCGATGACGGCGCCCACCCTTCTTCTGTTGCCGGGTCTGCTGTGTGATCGTGAGATTTGGGCGCCGCAGATCGCGGCCTTTGAATCCGACTACGAGGTCGTCGTGCCGGACCTCTGGGGCTATGATTCCTTCGAGGCGATGGCCGAGGCGGCGTTGGCCGAAGCGCCGGCTCGCTTCGCCCTGGCCGGTCATTCGATGGGCGGGCGCGTGGCGCTCGAAATCATGCAGCGTGCGCCCGAGCGCGTGGAACGGCTGGCGCTGCTCAGCACCGGCGTCCATCCCGTGCGCGAGGCCGAGATCGCGCCGCGGCTGGCGCAGGTTGCTCTGGCCGAGCGCGACGGCATTGAAACGCTGGTGCAGGAATGGCTTCCGCCCATGCTGCATCCGCGCCATCGGAGCGATCCCAAGCTGGTTGGGGCCATCGTTTCCATGTGGTGCCGCGGCACGCCGAAGATTTTCGCCAAGCAGATCCACGCCGCGCTTCACCGCCGTGATCTGCGTCCCTCGCTGGCCGGCATCCATTGCCCCACGCTGGTGCTGGTCGGCGCCGACGACACGTGGAGCCCGCCCGCACAGCATGAAGCCATCGCCGCGGCCATTCCGGATGCGCAGCTCGCTATCGTTCCGGAGAGCGGGCATATGGTGACGCTGGAAGCGCCGGAGCACGTTAATGCAGAGCTGCGCTGCTGGCTGGCGCGGCAATCCGTTTTTCTGACCCAAGAGGCATAAAATGACGAAACTTCTCGTGCTCTATTACAGCACCTATGGCCATCTCGAGATCATGGCGGGGGCCGTGGCGCTTGGCGCGGCCGAAGTCGCCGGTGTCGAAGTCGCGGTCAAGCGCGTGCCAGAACTGATGCCGCCGGACGTCGCAGCGCAGGCCGGCGTCAAGGTGGATCAGGAAGCGCCGTTCGCCGATCCCAATGAGCTGGGCGATTACGACGCCATCATCATCGGCACGCCCACGCGCTTCGGCAACATGGCGGCGCAGATGCGCAACTTCCTGGATCAGACCGGACCGCTCTGGGCCAAGGGTGCGCTGATCGGCAAGGTCGGCGCCGCCTTCACCTCGACGGCCAGCCAGCATGGCGGCCAGGAAACGACGCTGGTTTCGGTCCACACCACGCTGCTTCACCATGGCATGGTCGTGGTCGGCGTGCCCTATTCGGAACCACGTCTGATCCAGCTCGACGAAGTGAGCGGCGGCACGCCCTATGGCGCCTCCACGCTGGCCGGCCCCACCGGCGCGCGCCTGCCGAGCGAGAACGAACTCGCCATTGCGCGCTTCCAGGGGAAGTTCGTGGCGCAGGTGGCGAAGGATCTGGTGATGGGCCGCGCCGCAGCCGAGTAACGCGCGCTCAGCGTTTCATCAGCAGCAACAATTCCGGCGGAAACGGTGTCAGGTCGATCTCGACATTGATGCAGGCGGGCTCGCCGCGCGCAAAGGCCTCGCGAATGGCGGGGCCGAGCGCGGCGATTTCGTGGACATGCACGCCATGGCAGCCGAAGCCGGCCGCGACATCATGATAGCGCGCATCGGAAAGACGCGTCCCGGTCACGCGGTTGGGGCCGGCGGCCAGTTCCTGGAAATGCTGCGAGGCGGCCCAGCTGCGATTGTTCATAATCACCACAACGATGGGCAGGCCATGGCGCGCCATGGTGTCGAATTCGGCGATGGTGAAGCCGACAGCGCCATCGCCCACCAGGCACAGCACCGGCCGCTTGCGGTCGGCTGCCTGCACGCCGAGTGACAGTCCCATGCCAAAGCCGACAGCGCCCAGAAAGCCATGGGTGAGGTAGCTTGCAGGCTCGGTCTGGCGGATCGCCTCGTTGAGCCAGTGATAGGACTCCGCGCCATCGCCCACGATCCGCGTGCCGGGCGGAATGGACTGGACGATGGTCTCGACCGCCTGGATCGGATGGATCGGCGGTTGCGCGCGGGCGAGGTCTGCCTCAAGCCCGTGCCGGCGCGCAGTTTTGGTTTCCGCAATGCGCCTCTGCCACGCACTGCGATCCGGCCAAGTGCGCCGCGTGGCCGCCGTGGCGAAGGCGTCTGCCGCCGCATTGGCATCGGCGATGATGCCAATCTCGGCAGGAATGATGCGCCCGATCTCGCGCGCATCGATTTCGACATGGATGATGCGCGCGTCCGGCGGCACGACTATCCCGGTGGTGCCCAGCGTGAACAGGCCAAATCGCACGCCCAGCGCCAGGATCACATCTGGCCGTCCATCCGCACCATCAAGATCGGCGAGTTTATGCGTGGTACCGCCATAAAGCGGGTGATCGCTCGGCAGAAGGCCGTGCGCGGCGAAATCGGAATAGACCGGAATGCCGGTGGTTTCGGCGAGCTGTCGCACCGGCGCAGCGGCGGAGGGCTCAAGCCCGCTGCCGATGAGGATGATCGGCCGCTTCGCCGCGTGCAGGCAATCGAGCGCGGCCTCTACCGCCGCCGCGTCGGGCCCCGGTCGCGTATCGATCAGAACATTCCGCGGAATGACGACGTTCGCGTCGTCGATCTGCCCACCCAGTACGTCCGAAGGAATGTCGAGCAGCACCGGCCCCTTCGGGCCGCTGGTCGCGATGCGGATGGCCTGCGCGACAAGGCGCGGAATATCCGCCGTCACCGTGATGCGGTGCGCCCATTTGGTGATCGGTTCGGCGATGGCAAGCTGATCGATTCCGGCCTGCAGCGTGTTGGTTTCGGCCTGCGCCAGCCCTGCCGCGCCACTGATATAGAGAACCGGCGTGCGATCGAGATAGGCATTGGCCAGCGAGGTGATGACATTGGTAAAGCCGGGCCCGGCCGTCACCATCGCCACGCCCAGCCGGTTGCCCGCGCGCGCATAGCCTTCCGCCGCATGGCCGGCCGCGACTTCATGGCGGGTGTCGAGGATCGGCACGCCATGATCGAGACAGGCCTGGAAGACGCTGTCTATATGGGCGCCATGCAGGCCGAAGATCGTCTCGACCCCGGCCTGCTGCAATGTGCGCAGCAGCAATTCGCCGCCGGTCACCAGCGCCATGGCGTTTCCCCTCTACGCTTGAAGCGGCGCGATGTGGAAAATTCGCTCGGCATTGCCGTGATAGAGCTTGTGCCGCTGTTCTTCGCTTACGGGCGCGCTGTCCATGAACTCCACCGCGGGTTTCATCGGCTGATAGGGATAGTCGATGGCCCAGATCACATTGTCGATGCCGCATTTCTTGATCGAATAATCGAGCGCCAGATGATCTTCGACGCCGCTGGTCGTGAACACGAAGTTGCGCTGGAAATATTCGGCCATGCTCAGTTTGGTCTTGGGTGCGCGGCCGATCACTTGCGCGCGGCTGTTCATGAAATTGATGCGCCAGATCCAGAAGGGCAGGGCCTCGCCCATATGGCCGATGCAGATCTTGAGCTTGGGGAAGCGGTCGAACACGCCGCCTGCCATCATCCGCAGCGCATGGGTGCCGACTTCGACGCCATAGCCCCACATGGCCGAATCCATGCCGTAATCCTGCAGCGGGCCCTTCAGCGTGTCGGATGCCGCGCGCGGATGGATGTAGATGCAGGCATCGAGCGCCTCGGCAGCTTCAAGGAAGGGCCAATATTTCGGATCGTCGAGATATTCGCCATGGGTGTGCGAATTGAGGATGAAGCCGTTGAGCTTCAGGCTTTTGATCGCGCGCTCCATCTCCTTGGCCGCGCGCTTGGGGCTTTGCGGCGCGAAGCTCGCGAGACCCGAGAAGCGCGTGGGATGACGGCGGCAGATATCGGCGAGGCGGTCATTGGCCAGCGCGGCCAGATCGGTGGCGGTGTCGGCATCGAACATCTGCACGCCCGGCGCGGTCAGCGACAGCAGATGCATGTCGATGCCGAGCTCGTCCATCTCCTTCAGGCGGCGGCCCTCGACGTCGATCAATCCGTCGAGGAAATTCATGGTGCTGTAGCCGCTCGAATCCTCGGGCGCATCGTAGATGCCTTTGACCAGAAGCTTGTCCAGGCTCTGTGACGGGCCCTGCGCGACCTTCTTCAATTCGGCGGCCACCTCCGGAATGGAAAAGGCTTCCTCGGTCGCGATCTTTCTCATATGGGCCACGCTGTCTTCCTCCCGATTATTCTGTTTGTTCGGGCGGGAGTGTAGGCAGCGGCGCGAAGCGGCGGCAAGGATGCTGACACTGTCTGCGCGTGGGAAGTGTGGTTTTTCTTCGCTCCTAGTCGGTAAGGATGGCCGGCAGGTCGAGCTTCATCTCGGCCGCGCAGTCGCGCGCGATCTCGTAGCCGGCATCGGCATGGCGCATCACCCCTGTGGCCGGGTCGTTCCACAGCACACGTTCGAGGCGGCGAGCTGCGGCTTCGGTGCCGTCGGCGACGATTACGACGCCGGCATGTTGCGAAAAGCCCATACCCACCCCGCCGCCATGATGCAGCGACACCCAGGTCGCGCCCGAGGCCGTGTTGAGCAGCGCATTGAGCAGCGGCCAGTCGGAGACGGCGTCGGAGCCGTCGCGCATCGCTTCGGTCTCGCGATTGGGCGAGGCGACGGAGCCGGAATCGAGATGATCGCGGCCGATGACGATCGGCGCCTTCAGCTCACCCGATGCCACCATCTCGTTGAACTTCAGCCCGGCGCGATGGCGCTCGCCAAGGCCGAGCCAGCAGATGCGCGCGGGCAGGCCCTGGAAATGGATTTTCGCGCGCGCCATGTCGAGCCAGCGATGCAGGCTCGCTTTCTCCGGGAACAGTTCCTTGATCGCCGCGTCGGTCTTGTAGATGTCTTCCGGGTCGCCGGAGAGCGCGACCCAGCGGAACGGGCCGATACCCTGGCAGAAGAGCGGGCGGATATAGGCCGGCACGAAGCCCGGAAAGGCGAAGGCATTGTCGATGCCGGCATCCTTCGCGACCTGGCGGATATTGTTGCCGTAATCGACGGTCGGCACGCCCGCCTTCTGGAAATCGAGCATGGCCTGAACGTGTTCGGCCATCGATTCGCGGGCGGCCTCTTCAACCTGGGCCGGGTTCTGCTCGCGCATCGCGGCCCAGCGCTCCAGCGTCCAGCCCTTGGGCAGATAGCCATTGACCGGATCATGCGCCGAGGTCTGGTCGGTCAGAAGATCGGGGCGCACGCCGCGCCGGAACATCTCCGGCAGCAATTCGCAGGCATTGCCGAGCAACCCGACCGAAACCGGCGTCTTCGCCTTACAGGCTTCCTCAATGATCGCCAGCGCCTCGTCGAGGCTCTCGGTCGCCTTGTCGAGATAGCCGGTCTTGAGCCGCATCTCGATGCGCGATTTCTGGCACTCGATGGCGAGGCACGAGGCGCCGGCCATCACGGCGGCCAAAGGCTGCGCGCCGCCCATGCCGCCAAGGCCCGCCGTCAGCAGCCAGCGGCCGGAGAGATCGCCATCATAATGCTGGCGGCCCATTTCGACGAAGGTCTCATAGGTGCCCTGCACGATGCCCTGCGTGCCGATATAGATCCACGATCCTGCCGTCATCTGGCCGTACATCATCAGGCCGGCGCGATCGAGCTTGTTGAAATGCTCCCAGTTCGCCCAATGGGGCACGAGGTTGGAATTGGCGAGCAGCACGCGGGGCGCATCCTCATGCGTGCGGAACACGCCCACCGGCTTTCCGGACTGGATCAGCAGCGTCTCGTCATCCTCGAGCCGTTCGAGCGCGGCGACGATACGGTCGAAGCATTCCCAATCGCGCGCGGCCCGGCCGATGCCGCCATAGACGACGAGTTCTTCCGGCCGCTCCGCCACTTCCGGATCGAGATTGTTCATCAGCATCCGCAAGGGCGCCTCGGTGAGCCAGCTCTTTGCGCGGCGTTCGCTCCCGCGCGCGGCGCGAATGTGACGGGATTTGTCGATGCGGGTCATGGGATCAGTCCTTCTCGGATCGCGCGAAGGCGAGACAGGCTTCGAGGATGTCGCGCAGGATTGCCTGCATGGGCGCGGCGCGGTCTGCGGAAAATGGCGAGGGCCAGTTCTCGGGCGTGGGCACCCCGTCCGGCTCTTCCATATATCCGCGGTCGGCCAGCTCCATCTGGATAGCGTGGATGCCTGTTTCCGGCTTCCCGTAATGGCGCGTGGTCCAGCCGCCCTTGAAACGGCCATCGAGGATGGTGCTATGGCCGCTGCCAACGCAGATGCGCTCGACAGCCTTTGCCAGCGCGGGCGCGCAGGCCTTGCCGCTGTTGGTGCCGATATTGAATTGCGGAAGTTCGCCCTCAAACAGGCGGGGAATGCGTGAGCGGATCGAATGCGCATCATAGAGCACGACCATGGGATGGACCTTGCGCAGCCGCGCGATCTCACCGGCCAGTGCATCGTGATAAGGTCGGAACCATGTCTTCGTGCGCCGTGCGATCTCGGCATCGTCGGGCTCACGGCCAGATCTGTAGAGCGCGTCGCGCATCAAATGTCATGGTCGGGCAGAGCTTGGTCGTTGCCATGCCCGGATAAAGGGAGGCGCCGGAGGGATCGCGGTTCACGTCGATGACGGTGCGCGAAATGTCGGTGCGGACCATCGTGGCCCCCAGCTCGGTGGCGAAGGCATAAAGCTTGTGCACCCACCAATCGGCATCGCGCGTCGCCAGCCAGGCCGAAACGAGCCCGCCGCTTGCATCCTCCGGAATGCGCGTGCCGGTATGCGGCAGGCCAATCACCAGAGGCGCATCGCTGCGCGTGATTTCCAGCCAGTCGGGAGTCATTGCACGGTCTCCAGCCCGGGCAGGCGCGCAATTTCCGCCAATGCGCCGTTGCGCACCAATTCGGCCGCGGCGGCGATGTCGGGATGGAAATGGCGGTCTTCGGTCAGGTGCGGCACGCGCTCGCGAAGTTGCGTCCGCGCAGCTTCCAACGCTGCGCTGGACGTCAGGGGTGCATGGAAGTCGCAGCCCTGCGCGGCGGCCAGAAGTTCGATGGCGACGATATTGACCGTATTTTCGATCATCGGCAGCAGCCGACGTGCGCCATGCGCGGCCATGGAGACATGGTCTTCCTGATTGGCGGAGGTCGGAATGGAATCGACGCTGGCCGGCGTGGCGCGCTGCTTGTTCTCGGAGACGAGGGCGGCGGCCGTCACCTGCGGGATCATGAAGCCGGAATTGAGCCCGGGCTTGGGCGTGAGAAAGGCCGGCAGGCCGGAGAGCGCGGGATCGACCAGCATGGCGATGCGCCGTTCGGCCAGCGAACCGATCTCGCAGATCGCCAGCGCCATCATGTCGGCGGAGAAGGCGACAGGTTCGGCGTGGAAATTGCCGCCGGACAGCGCCTCGTCGGTCTCGGGCATGATCAGCGGATTGTCGGTGACACCATTGGCCTCGCGTGACAAGGTCTCGGCGGCCTGCCGCAACACATCAAGCGCCGCGCCCATCACCTGTGGCTGGCAGCGCAGGCAATAGGGATCCTGCACGCGCGCATCGTCTTCGAGGTGCGAAGCCCGAATGGCGGAGTTGGCCATCAGCATGCGCAGCGCAGCGGCGGTTTCGATTTGCCCGCGTTGGCGACGCAAGTTGTGGATGCGCGGATCGAAGGGCGTGTCCGAGCCCTTGGCCGCTTCGGTCGACAGCGCGCCCGTCACCAGTGCCGATTGCAGCAGGGTTTCGGATTCGAACAGAGCGGCGAGGGCAAAGGCCGTCGAGAATTGTGTGCCGTTGAGCAGTGCGAGCCCTTCCTTGGGGCCGAGTTGTGCGGGTTTTAGGCCCGCTTGCATCAATGTTTCTTCCGCATCGCAGCGCTTTCCGTCGACCCAGATCTCGCCGACGCCGATCATCGCTGCGGCCATATGTGCGAGCGGCGCAAGATCGCCCGAGGCGCCGACCGAACCCTGCGCGGGTATGACGGGGATCAAATCCCTGGCCAGCATGGCTTCGAGCAGATCGTTTGTTTCGGGCCTTATGCCGGAAGCGCCCTGCGCGAGGCTTGCGAGTTTCAGCACCAGCATCAGCCGCACGATGGCGGCAGGTGCCGGTTCGCCGACGCCCGCCGCATGCGACAAAACGATGTTGCGCTGCAATTGCGCGAGATCGCAGGCTTCGATGCGCACGCTGGCGAGCTTGCCGAAACCGGTGTTGACGCCATAGACCGGCGCACCCTTGGCCACGATACGCTCCACCGCCGCCGCACTTTCGGCGATGGCGGGCCGTGCCGCCTCATCGAGCACGATCGGTGCGCCGCGATAGATCGCGCGCCATTCTGCAAGCGACACGGCACCAGGTTTGAGTGTGATCGAAGTCATGTGCCCCTCCAGATGCGGGCATGAAGCGGGTTGAAGCCGATGCGGTAGACGAGTTCGACAGGATGCTCGATGTTCCAGATGGCGAGATCGCAGGTCTTTCCGGCTTCGAGTGTGCCGACCTCATGCTGAAGTCCCAGCGCGCGCGCGGCGTTGCGCGTGACACCGGCGAGGCATTCCTCGACCGTGAGCCGGAACAGCGTTGCGCCCATATTGAGCGTCAACAGGGGTGAGGTCAGCGGCGATGTGCCGGGATTGCTGTCGGTGGCCAGGGCGATGGGCACACCATGTTTGCGCAACAGATCGATAGGCGGCTGCTTCGTCTCGCGCATGAAATAGAAGGCGCCCGGCAGCAGCGTCGCCACCGTCCCGGCCTTGGCCATGGCGGCCGCGCCGTCTTCATCCAGATATTCGAGATGATCGGCAGAGAGTGCGCCGAATTCGGCGGCCAGCGCCGCGCCATGGGAATTGGAGAGCTGCTCGGCGTGCAGCTTGATCTTGAGGCCATGGGCCTTTGCCGCGTCGAACACGCGCCGCACCTGGGCAGGCGTGAAGGCGATGGTCTCGCAGAACGCGTCCACGGCGTCGGCCAGTCCCTCGCGGGCGGCGGCCGGGATGATGTCGTTGCAGACGAGATCGATATAGTCATCGGCCTTGCCGGCGAATTCCGGGGGCAAGGCGTGGGCGGCGAGGAGCGTCGTCACCACGTGGACGGGCCGTGCTTTTCCCAACGCCTTTGCCGCCCGCAATTGCTTCAACTCGTCGGCCAGCGACAACCCATAACCGGATTTGATCTCGATGGTCGTCACGCCTTCGGCGATCAGCGCGTCGAGGCGGGGCAGGCTTGCGGCGATGAGGGCTTCTTCACTGGCCGCGCGCGTGGCCGTCATGGTCGAGACGATGCCGCCGCCGCGCCGGGCAATCTCCTCATAGGAGGCGCCTTCCAGCCGGAGCGCGAATTCCTCGGCCCGGTCGCCGGCATAGACGATATGGGTGTGGGGATCGATCAGGCCCGGCGTGATCCAGCGGGTCTGGCAATCGATGACCTCGGCGGCATCCAGCTTGGGCGCGCCGCTCATAGGGCCGGCATAGACGATCCGTCCGTCCTTGGCCGCCACCAGCCCGCGTTCCACCACGCCGAGCCCGTCGGCGACGAAGGTGGCAAGGCGTGCATTCCGCCAGATGCGATCGCAGAGCATGGGGCCCGTCCCGGTTGTCTTGCGGGGACGCTAGGCCGCGCCCGATATAATGTCTAGACATAAAAACACTCCCGGCGCATGCTGCCCGCGAGGAGGCGCGGAAATGCACAGTCTGTGGTTCGAGGAAGCCCTGTTGCCGGATGGCTGGGCGCAAAATGTGCGCCTGACGCTGGAGGCCGGCCGTATCAAGGCTGTCGACCGTGATGTGCCTCGTGCTCCGGGAGAGAGTACCCATGGCATCGCGCTGCCAGGGCTCTCCAATGTGCACAGCCATGCTTTCCAGCGCGGCATGGCCGGGCTGGCCGAACGGCGCGGACCTGCGCATGACGATTTCTGGACCTGGCGCGAGGTCATGTACCGCTTCCTCGACCGGCTGACGCCGGATGATGTCGAAGCGATTGCCGCGCAGGCTTACGCGGAGATGCTGGAAGCCGGCTTCACCCGGGTCGGCGAGTTTCATTATCTCCACAATGATGTCGATGGCCGTCCTTATGCCAATCGCGGCGAATTGGCCGAACGCATTGTCGCCGCCGCGCGCGGAACCGGCATCGGGCTGACATTGCTGCCGGTCTTCTATGCCCATGGCGGCTTTGGCGGAGCCGAGCCCAAACCGGGCCAGCGGCGCTTCGTCAGCAATCCCGAGAGATTTGCCGAGCTGGTAGCGTCTGCGCGTGTGGCGATCCGGGCGGTGCCCGATGGCGTCGTCGGCATCGCGCCGCACAGCCTGCGCGCCGTGACGCCGGACGACCTCGCCGCGATTTTGCCGTTGGCCGAAGGTGGGCCGGTCCACATCCATGCGGCCGAACAGGTGCGCGAAGTCGAGGATTGCATCGCCTGGTCGGGCGTGCGGCCGGTGCAATGGCTGCTCGATCATGCCCCAGTCGATGAAAACTGGTGCCTGATTCACGCGACGCATCTCGATCCGGGCGAAACGACGCGACTGGCAGCCAGCGACGCTGTGGCCGGGCTGTGCCCGATCACCGAAGCCAATCTGGGCGATGGGGTTTTCCCGACGCCATCCTATCTGGAAGCGGGCGGCCGTTTCGGCGTCGGCACCGATTCCAACATCCTGATCGATGCGGCTGGTGAATTGCGCATGCTGGAATATGCCCAGCGCCTCTCGGCCCGGGCGCGCAATGTGCTGGCAGCGGAGGAGGGCGCCTCTGTCGGCGCTGCCCTGTTCAAAGGTGCACGGGCCGGTGGCGCGCAGGCGTTGGGCGCGGGGCCCGCTGCACTGGAGGTGGGCGCGCAGGCCGACATTGTCACGCTCGATTCCGATCATCCGTCCCTCGTCGGCCGCCGCGGCGATGCGCGCCTCGACAGTTTGGTCTTCGCCGGTGCACGAGTGACGAACGTGTGGTGTGCGGGAGAGCAGGTCGTGGCCGAGGGGCGGCACAGAAAGGCGGAGGCCATTGCGGCGCGCTATCGCGTCACGCTCAAGCGGCTGCTCGAATTGTGAGCACGCTCGACGCCCGCATTCGCGCCGATCTCGAAGGCAAGATCCGCTCCGGCGAATGGCCGCCAGGCGCGCGTATCCCGACCGAGCGGGAATTGACGGCGCAATATGATTGTGCCCGCATGACCGTGCATCGCGCGATCTCGGGGCTTGTGGCCGCTGGCCTCATCGAGAGGCGCAAGAAGGCGGGCTCCTTCGTCGCGCAGCCCCATGTGCAAACGGCGGTGATCGAGATCCCCGACATTGCCGCCATCATTGCGGCGCGCGGCGAGACCTATCGCTTCGAACTTTTCGCCCGCACCTTATGCCGCGCCGCCGATCTCGAAGGTGAAGGACCGGCGCCAGATTTCCCGCTCAAGGGAAAAGTTCTGGTCCTTGATGGCCTGCATGTGGCAGCCGCGCGGCCCTTCTGCCTCGAACACCGCATCATCAGCCTGGCCGCGGCGCCCAAGGCAGAGGCAGTGGATTTTTCGGCCGTCGCGCCCGGATCCTGGCTGCTGAGCCATATCCCCTGGAGCGAGGCGCGCCATCGCATCACTGCCTGCAATGCCGGCGTTGATGCAGCCCGGCTTGGTGTCGCGCGAACGGCCGCTTGCCTCAGTGTTGAACGCTGGACCTGGCGGCTCGGCAAACCCGTTACCGTCGTGCGGCAGCTTTTCCCCGGCGACCGATATGATCTGATCGCGCAATTCTCTCCAAGCTGATCGCCCGGCGCGATCGGGCATGACGGGTTCTGGTATTATCACTACCATTTCCAAATCCTGTCATCGCAGGGCGCGCATGAAACGCGACAGGCACCCCTATCGCCACGCGCCGCAGATCGTTTAGCATTGCCCCCTTGCCGAAGAGCAAGGCGGTAGCACGTGCCGCTGCCGCGCATCAGCGATCAGGGAGTGCGCGCTTATGGCCATTACCGTCAATCCATTGCATTCGATCTTTGCCGCCGAACTGGTGGGCGCCGATCTGACCCAGCCGCCGGACGAGGCGCTGGTGCGCACGGTCGAGGATACGATGGCGCGCTATGCCGTTACGGTGGTGCGCGACGCAAATGTCTCCGACGACGATCACATCCGCTTCAGCCGGGCCTTCGGTCCGCTCGAACTGCCACCGCGCATGGGCGGTGCGCCGGTCAAGCGGCGGTTGCGCACGGAACTGTTCGATGCCTCCAATCTCGACATCCATGGTGAGATCATTCCGCAGAACAGCGAGGCGCTGCGCCTTGCCAAGGGCGCGCAGCGTTTCCATGCCGACAGTTCCTTCAACAAGCTGCCCACAAAATGGTCGCTTCTTCTGGGCCATTCGGTCCCGCCCGAAGGCGGCGACACGCAGTTCATCGATACCAGGGCGGTCTATGACGCATTGCCCGAGGAGACGAAGGCCCGGATCGAGGATCTGGTCGGAATCCATGATTTCTGGCGCGGCCGCGAGCGCACGGGCCTGACCGGTGTCACCGATGAGATGCGCGCGACCATGCCGGCCGTCACCCATCCGCTGGTGCGCACCATGCCGAACGGGCGCAAATCACTTTATATCGGCGGCCATGCCACCGGCATCGTCGGCTGGCCCGAAGACGAGGCGCTTGCGCTGCTCGATGAACTCTATGCCTTCGCCACACAGGACAGATTTATCTATGTCCACAAATGGAAGAAGGGGGATCTCGTGATCTGGGACAATCGCTGCACCTTGCATCGCGCCACACCCCTGAAGACGGACGCCTATAAGCGCGATGTGCGGCGCACGACCATCAACGAATATGGGCCGGAAACCTCGTCCGACGCCCAAGCGGCCTGAGACGGAGCCATCATGGAACAGTTCGAGGGGCGCCACGCCTTCATCACCGGCGGGGCCAGCGGCATCGGCCTTGCCATCGCCGAAGCGTTCGTGGATGAGGGCATGACGGCGACCATCGCCGATATCCGCAAGGATCATATCGAGACGGCGCTGGCGGGATTTGCCGAACGCGGTCAGCGCGACAAGGTCGAGGCCATCGAACTGGACGTTGCCAACCGCGAGGCCTTCGCGCGCGCGGCGGACGCGGACTTTGCCAGGCACGGCCGCGTGGACATTCTCGTCAACAATGCGGGCGTGGGCATTTCAGGCCCGATCGCCGAGACGACTTTCGACGATTGGGACTTTGGCATCGGCGTCAATCTCTACGGCGCCGTGAACGGGCTGACGCTGTTTCTGCCGCGGATGATCGCGGGCGGGCATGGCGGGCACATCGTCAATGTGTCGTCGCTTTCGGGCATCACGGCGGCGGCGCGCAACAGCGCGATCTATGCCGTGACCAAGGCGGGGCTGGTGGCCCTCACGGAATCCATTCGCGACGAGCTGGCCGATCACGATATCGGCGTCAGCGTGCTGATGCCCGGCCCGTTCAAGACCAATATCCGCGAGGTCGCAAACTACCGGCCGGAACGCTATCGCGCGCATAGCGGCTATGGCGATGTGGAGACGAAGCTGGCGCAACGTGCCGACGATCCGAGTTGGGCCGACCCGAAGGACGCAGCCAAGATGGTGATGGATGCCATCCGCAACAACACGCTCTACGTCATCACCCATGGCGATTTCAAAGGTTGGGCCGAGGGCCGCTTCGAGGACATCCTCACCGCATTTCCCTATTGCGACCCGGCGCGGCTGGCGGCTCTGGGGCGCCGGCGCCCGGCCAAGAAGGAATGATGCGCGCCATGTTCGAACTCTTCCATGCCGAGCCCGCCTCCAACAGCCTTAAGGTGCTTCTGTGCCTCAAGGAAAAAGACATCGAATTCAAGAGCCACCCGGTCAATCTTCAGGCATTCGAGCAGCACGCGGACTGGTTCCTCAAGATCAATCCGGACGGGCAAGTCCCGGTGCTGGTGCATGACGGTGAGGTGATCACCGAATTGACGGTGATCAACGAGTATCTGGACGACGTGGTGCCGGAGCCGCGCCTGCGCCCGTCCAACCCGATCGAAGCGGCGCGCATGCGCCAGTTCACCAAATATGTCGACGAATATTTCCGTCCCGCGCTCAGCCATATCGGTTGGCAGCTGATGATCCACACCATCACCGACAAGCTCAGCAAGGAAGAATTCGAGGCCAAGATCGCCCGCATTCCGCGCGAGGAGAAACGGGTCAAATGGCGTCTGGCCGCAGCGCAGGGTTATACGCCCGAGCAGATGGCGGCCTGGAAGCGAACGCTTCACGAAGGCGTGATGAAGGCGGAGGCGGCGTTGGCGAAAGGCCCATGGCTGGCCGGTGAACATTTCTCGCTGGCCGATATTGCGTTCTTTGCCATGGCGGCCTCGGTGCCCAACCGCTTTGGCGACATCATGAATGCTGAGATCGCGCCGTATGCGATGGATTGGCATGCCCGTATGCATGCGCGCCCCGGCGTGCAGGCGGCGCTGGCCATGCCGTCGCCGGTCAAGGCAGTGTCCTGAGCGCATGTTGATCGACGGCAAATGGGTTGACGATGCCGCGCAGGTGAAGACGGTTGATGGCCGCTTCGTCCGCACAACCTCATCCTTCCGCAATTGGGTGACGGGTGACGGGAGCCCGGGGCCGAGCGGCGAGGGCGGCTTCGTGGCCGAGCCGGGGCGCTACCATCTTTACGTCGCGCTCAGCTGCCCCTGGGCTGCGCGCGCCCTGATGGGCCGCCGCTTGAAAGGGCTGGAGGATGTGATCGGCCTCTCCATCGTTGCCCCCTCCATGGCCCCCGAAGGCTGGCATTTCACCGGCGAGAGCGAGGCGATGCGAGACAGCGTCAATGGCGCCACGCATCTGCACGAGGTCTACACGAAGGCCGATCCGCATTTCACCGGTCGTGTCACGGTGCCGGTGCTATGGGACAAACGCCGCCAGACGATCGTCAACAACGAATCCTCCGAGATCCTCCGGATGATGAGCCTGGGCTTCGGCGGGCTGGCCAGTGAGACCCATGATTTGTATCCGCTGGATTTGCGCGATGCCATCGATGCCTTCGGCACGCGAATCTACGAGAGCCTTAACAACGGCGTCTACCGCGCAGGCTTCGCCGCAACGCAGGCGGCCCATGAAGACGCCTGCCGCGAGGTATTCGCGACGCTCGACAGTCTGGAGGTCGAGCTTGCAGCAGGGCCGTTCGTTTTTGGCGCGAAACCGACCGAAGCCGATATCCGCCTGTTCGCGACCCTGATCCGTTTTGATCTGGCCTATCATGGCCTTTTCAAATGCAATTTGCGGCGCATCGCCGATTATCCCAACCTCAATGCATTTCTCGCCGCCATGCTGGCGGTACCCGGCATTCGCGACACCGTCGATGCCGGCCACATCAAGCGCGGCTATTACGGCATGGCGCGGTTGAACCCGGGCGGGATCGTTCCCCTCGGGCCCGATCTTGCGGATATTGCACTGGGTGGATTGCTCTAGCTTTCGCCGGAGAGACGGCGGGGCAGGTGGAT
Organism: uncultured Pseudomonadota bacterium; assembly: GCA_963822185.1. Lineage (GTDB taxonomy): Bacteria > Pseudomonadota > Alphaproteobacteria > Micropepsales > Micropepsaceae > Rhizomicrobium. The sequence goes on along the minus strand of CAWGGT010000001.1, from coordinate 622,373 downwards.
TTCGACCGTCGTGCCGCAGCCAACCACGCTGTCGATGACGACATGCCCGCCCGACTGCCGGGCAAATCCGTACACCATGCTCAAACCCAGGCCCGTTCCGTCACGGGCGGGTTTCGTGGAGAAGAATGGATCGAAGGCATGTTCGAGCACATCGGGGGCCATTCCATGCCCGGTGTCGCTGACGGATAGCTGTACGCTGTCGCCGTCGTGCCCATCTCCTGCACCAGCCATGCGGCGATTGCGCGTGCGGATCGTCACAGTGCCGCTTTCCAGCATGGCATCGCAGGCATTGATGACGAGGTTGACGAGTGCATTCTGCAATTCGCCCGCATCGGCTTCACAGGGCCACAAATCCGGATCGAGATCCAAGGTTAGCTCGATGGCGGGCCCGGTAAGGTGGCGCAGGATACTGCTGAAATTCGTCAGGAGCGAATTGAGGTCGAGCCTGGAGGGCCGCAGGGGCTGCTGGCGGGCGAAGGCCAGCAGGTTGCGGGTCAGGTCGGCACCAGGTAACTCGATTTCCGCGATCATGAGGATACCGTGGTCACCCGCGATCTCGCCGGTCAGGCTCTTGCCTTGACGCAGCAGGTGGAGGAGACGAGCCGGGCCGACGCGGACGCCGAATTGGGCTTTCTGGACGAATGGCGCAGGACAGGGCAGGCTATTTCTTGAGCAAATTTTCCTGGGCTTCCGGCAAATTGCCTTCGGACTTCTGCTCGCGCATCTCCACCGTCTCGTTGGACAGATCGCCTTCGCTGGGCGTCGTATCGCTCGTCTCGTCTGCGGCATGGGCCGCGCCGGTGGCGCTTTCGGCTTCGCGCCTGGCTTCCGCGGTGCTCGTCGTCTGGATGACGGGAACCCCTTTGGGAAAAATCACTTCGCGCGCGGAATCTGGCAGTTCGATGCCGCCCTTGAGGAGCGCGTTCTTGGTCTGGCGCAGCAACGCCGAATTGATTTTGTAGGGCGAGTAGGTGGCGCTGTCGAACCAGTAATAGATGCGCAAATTCACCGTTGCCGGACCCAGCTCCTCCACCAGCACCAGCGGCTCGGGCGCCTCCAGCACGGCGGGATGCTCCCTGCAACACCTCCGCGATCAGGGTCTGCGCCTTGGCGGCCGAGGAATCGTAACCGATGCCGACCGTGAACTCGGCGCGGCGGCTGGGAATGCTGCTGTAGTTCTTGATGATGCTCTTGTAGACGGTGGAGTTGGGGATCTGCACCTGATTGCCGTCGAGCGTGAGCAGCACGGTGCTGCGCACATTCAGGTTCTGGACCACGCCGGTGTGCCCGCCGACATCGATCAGATCGCCGCTGTGGAAGGGATTGCGCACGCTGAGCAGAACGCTCGCCAGAAAATTCTCGGCAATGTCGCGCAGGCCGAAGCCGATGATGATGCCGATCAGCCCGGTGCCGCCAAGCACCGTGATGGCCAGCCGCGTCAGCCCGGAGAATTGCAGCACGAAATAGACGCCCAGCAGAAACACGGGAATCGCAAACGCCCGCGCCACCACCGACAGCAGCAGCGGGGACTCGATGCGGCCCGCGAACAGCAGCCGAACCGCCAGCGCCAACAGTCTGGCGATCAGCCATGTGGCGAGGACGATGAGGGCGGCAAGCGCCACCAGCGGCCAGGCCCGCACCACCTGCCGGTAGAAGTTCGTGAATTCCTGCGCCGGCGCGCGCGAAGGTGGAGCCGACATCGGCATCGGCCTCGATCCGGTTGACGACGGCGACCGTGCCTTGGGTGTTTTCCGCCAGCGTGCCGGCCCAGGCCCGATGCTCCTGCGTGCCCGTCGTGCCGTCGAGGAAGACCACCCCGTCATGCACGGAGACGCGCGTCGCCTGGAACCATCCGGTCGATGTCAGGATGCGTTGCAGGCGGCCGGCGATCTTCGTATCGCTGGCTTCGGGAACGACCGTCACGGCCTGCCGCGGCGCGGCCGGGGCAACATCCTGCGCCAGGGCCGGCGCCGCACCGGCGAACAGCAGCATGGCCAGCCCTGCGGCGCGCAGCATCCGCCTCAACATCGCGGGCGATCCAGTTCCGGGTGGCTGACGTCCTGTCATGCGTACTCGCTTATGCAAGCGGGAACGGCCCTGATCCGCCGCCCCGCCGATGGTCAATCTTGAGCATGCGACCACGCCAAGCGACCGTGATCCTTGCGGAGGATCAACGCAGGCCGCCGCAATCCGTGGCCGGATGCCTCAAGGGAGGTGCCCCATGCAGATCGAAGTCAGTGCACACAACGATATTCCGGGCGGCGAGCGTCTCATCGCGCATGTGAAGGCCGAGGTCGAACACGCGCTATCCCATGTCAGCGAACAGGTGACGCGGGTCGAGGTTCACCTGAGCGACGCCAACCGCGAAAAGGGCGGTCCGGCGAACAAACATTGCATGATGGAAGCCCGGCTCGAGGGCCTCCAGCCCACCGCCGTCACGGATCAGGCCGACACCATGGAGCTGGCCATTCACGGCGCCGCCAACAAGCTGAAGGCGGTCCTCGCCAGCACCCTGGAAAAAATACGCGACAAGCGCTAGCGCGCCGGTCCATGGGCGTTGATCCCACAACGTCGTTGGACACTGGCCGGATCGTCGGTGCCAGCGTGGTCCCTGCTCCCAGAATCGGGTCGTAGACGGCCGAGCAGAAACCGGCGTGGGACCGGCAGGCCAGCGACGTCGTGGCGGAGCTCAATGCCGGCCGGCTTCCGGCCTTCGTAGCCGCAGATATTCTCAATCGTTCGTTGATGGACTTCGCCCTGGTTCCCGCACTCACCAATGGGACGCGGACAAATTCTATCTGGGTGCAACTGGCGGAGGGAGGGAGCCTGGAATGGTGTTTATGCGATTGATATTTCTATAATTTCCACTTGGCGGCGAACCATACCCACAATCGTTCCCACAATGGCTTCGTCCCCACCACGCGGCGACGAACTGGCAATGATGCGGGATCAGCTGTGAGGACAACGGCATAGCTCTGACCACAAGGGCGACAACTTCCCTTCCAGCTGGGCCACGCGGTCCGCCAGAAAGGCGGCGGCCACTGGTCGGACGACCGCAAGCAATCAACCGTCTGGGAAATCCGCGCACGCAACGATGCCGGCCACGGTCACGGCACCCAGAAAACCATCGAATGCATGCTGCGCCCCATTGAGAATAATTCGGCCGAAGGTGATCTCGTCTACGAGCCGTTTCTGGGACCGTGATCGGTCAGACTACGTTCGGCGCTTACTGCATGGCGGTCGCGCACTGGCGTCAGGCTGAAGAGGGCCTTGAGCGCATGGCACAAATCGATCCGTCCGCCCATGGCGCGGTGTTGAAGACGCACCACGGCAACTTCGTGCCGAACCCACTGGCGGACCATGTGAACACGCTGCGCCGCGATGTGCAGCGGCTTGCGGCCGAGTTCGGCTTGACGCCATCCGCACGGACTCAGATCGCACGTTGCGGTGTCCAACGACGAAGACGACGAGATCGCGCGGAAGTATTTCGGATAATATCTAAGGGCGCCGCGCGGCATAACCACGAAGCCGACTGCTAATACGGCACGCGGGGAGCCAGTGCGCGAGGATCGCTGGAAGCACCTGCTGGCCCTCTCCCTCCGTCGCAGAAGGGCGGACATCAGACGCTGTCACGTGAACCTGTCAAACGCGCCCCAACTTTTCGGCATAAAGGAAACGACCGGTGCCCAGATGGGATAGCACCGGGTCGAGCGAAGAACCCGCGACCGCGAAGCAGCCTTCGCTTCTGCCGATCTTTCCGGCCGTCTTCGCCTGCGTCTCGTTCACATACCAGGCGGCGTGGATCACGATCGCGCGCTCTTCGGCATTCGAGTTCGTGTTGTCCATCCCGGCGAGCCGCAAGGAGTGTCCATGCTCGCCGATATAGGCAGGGCCGGTCACATAGCTGCCGGCGGAGCTCGCATAGGAGCCGGGGGCATTCGAAAAGCGGGTCAGCCAGCCTGTGAAGTGGGGATCCGATCCGCGCCCATGGGCCACCAGAACACTGCGGATCGTGCTTTTCTCCAGGTCGATGAGATGCATGCGCGGCTTGCACGAGGCGAGTGAGAAATCGACCACCGCGAGCCGATCCATCGCTGTCAGATCTGCTTTGCGCAGGCGCATGGCGGCGATCCCACGTCGTACCAGATCCATGTTGATGGCGCCGGTCTGCGCAGCCGCAAATGTGGCCGCGCCGGCTTTGCCGGCAATTAGAAGTGCCGTGCCCGCCGTAAGGAGCCCGCGGCGCGAAAGGTTCGGGTTCAATGGCCTCTCCCGGGAAATGACGAACCGTCCCTAAAATCCGAATTTGACATCAATGTGGCCGCTGACTGCATGTTGCAGCCACGGCGGCCAAATGCCAGCCAAAATCAGGCCCAGACTGCGACAAACCGTCCGTCTACGTCATTCTTCTGCGGAAGAGCCAGCCGGCCGCGGCCAGCGTCACGATGCCAATTGCCGCCATCGGCCAGTATTGCGACGTCAGGGAATGCAGGCTTGCGCCTTCGAGAAACACACTGCGCACGATCACCAGGAAATAGCGCATGGGATTGAACAAGGTCAGCGTCTGCACCCAGCCCGGCATATTGGCGATCGGGGTGGCGAAGCCCGACAGAATGATGGACGGCACCATGAACATGAACGCGCCCAGAAGCGCCTGCTGCTGCGTCAGCGACAGGGCAGAGATCATCAGGCCGATCCCGGTGACCGCAATCACGAACAGGAACAGGCCGAAATAGAGCGGCAGAAGCCCACCGCGCAGAGGAACGTCGAACCACCAGACCGTGGCAGCGATGATCACCGAAGCCTCAACCGTGCCGATTAACAGCCCGGGCAGCCCCTTGCCCAGAAGAATATCGATCTGCCGGAGCGGTGTGACCAGAAGCTGGTCGAAGGTGCCGGTCTCGCGCTCGCGGGCAATCGACAGGCCGACGACCAGCAGCGTAATGACCTGGGTCAGAAGCGCCACGATGCCGGGCACGATGAACCAGTGCGAATTCAAGGTCGGATTGTAGCGGGCACGGATGGCCAGCACGGCCGGCGGCGCCTGCGCGCCATGGGCCGCCCCCCAGCCCAGCGCGAAATCGCTGAGGATGGTGTTGGCATAACCGCTGATCAGCAGGGCTGTGTTGGAATTGCGGCCGTCGACGATCATCTGGACCGGCGCCGCTTTTTTCGTCAGAAGATCCCGCGTGAAGCGCCGGTCGATGACCAGAACCATCTGCACCTGACGCGAATCGATCAGCGTGTCTATCCGATGGTCGCTGCGCAGCGTGTCGACAAGGCGAAAGGTGGGCGAGCCGGTGAAGCGGGCCACAAGATCGCGCGATGCGACGCTGTGATCCTGGTCATAGATCGCGATCGGAACGTGATTGAGATCGTAGGTGGCGGCATAGCCAAACACCATGAGCTGGATCAGCGGCGGACCGATCAGCACCATGCGGCTCTGCGGGTCCCTCAGAACCGCGAGCAACTCCTTCACGATCAGTGCAAAAACCTGCCGCCACATGAGCGTCAATCCAACCGCTTATGCGTAATAGCCCGTGCTGCACCAAGGAAGACCACGGCCATCACGGCCAGGGCGGCTGCATTGGGCCAGATGACGGACCACACATCGCCGGCCAGAAACAGCGATTGCAGGGCTGCAACGAAGTAGCGGGCGGCGACGATGTGGGTAATCACCTGCACGGCGCTGGGCATGCTGGAAATGTCGAAGATGAAACCGGAGAGGATGAAAGCCGGCAAGAAGGTGGTGATGATCGCAATCTGCCCCGCCACGAACTGGTTGCGCGCAAAGCTGGAAATCAGAAGCCCCATCCCGAGGGCCGCCAGCATGAACAGGGCCGATACCCCCGTCAGCACGGCAATCGAGCCATTGAGCGGCACGCCGAACAGGAACACCGCCATCGTCACCGAAGCCGCCATGCCGCCCATCCCGAGCAGGAAATAGGGGATGAGCTTGGCCAGAAGAATCTCGCGCATGGTGACGCGCGTCACCATCAGCGCTTCCATCGTGCCGCGTTCCCATTCGCGCGCGATTACCAGCGCCGTGAGCAAGGCACCGGTCAACGTCATGATGACGGCGATCAGGCCCGGTATCAGATAATAGCGGCTGTTCACCGCCGGGTTGAACCGGACCTGCCGCTGGACGGCGATCGGCAAAGGCGGCTGGCGGCCGGCGGCCCGGGCACGCGCGCCGAGCCAGTTCGACCACACCTGCTGGACATAGCCTTCGATGATGCGGGCGTTGTTGGCATCGACCCCGTTGACGATGACGCCGATCGGCGAATTGCCGCCCGCCTCCGCTTTGCGGGAAAAATCGCTCGGCAGCCAGATGATGGCCTGCACCACACGCGCCGTCATTGCCTTCTCGGCGGCCTGAATGGTCAGGTAATGGCGTGGACGGAAGAAGGGCGATTGTTCGAACTGGCTGGTGAAGCTGGTCGCAAGCGCACTGGGCTGCTGCACGACCATGGCCAGCGGAATATTGCGCGCGTCGAGCGAGACGCCATCGCCGAAGATGAACAGCAGTACTGCCGGCAGCAGGAAGGCGATGGCCAGCGCGGAAGGGTCGCGCAGGATCTGCAGGAACTCCTTGCGCAGCAATCCGCGCAGGCGCCGGAGCGGAGCGATGCTCATGCCGCCTCCGCCGGTTTGCGTGCCGCTTCAATCACGGCGATGAAGGCATCTTCCATGGTCGGGTCCGGCCTCTGGGCCGTGCGCGCCGCCGCCTTGATTTCTTCCGGCTTTCCGGCGGTCAGCACGCTGCCCTGCGCCATGATCACCAGCCGGTCGCAATATTCGGCTTCCTCCATGAAATGCGTCGTGACCAGCACGGTCACGCCGGCTTCCGCCAGCGCGTTGATACGTTGCCAGAATTCGCGGCGGGCGAGGGGATCGACGCCGGAGGTGGGTTCGTCGAGAAACAGGATGTCCGGTTCGTGCATCAGTGCGCAGGCCAGCGCCAGACGCTGCTTGAAGCCGAGCGGCAGGTCGCGCGCGGTGGCATCGAGCATCGGGCCGAGATCGAATTCGGCCACGGCCCAATCGATGCGCATGCGCTGGCGCGCACCGGACAACCGGTAGGCGCTGCTGAAGAAGCGCAAATTCTGCCGCACCGACAGATCGCCATAGAGCGAGAAGCGCTGGGCCATATAGCCGATCCGGCCACGCGCCGGTGCCGCGGCCTTGCGCAAATCGAACCCGGCCACCTGCAAGGTGCCGCCGGATGGCGGCAGCAGGCCGCACAGCATCCGGAAGGTCGTGGACTTGCCCGCGCCATTGGCGCCCAGCAGGCCGAAGATCTCGCCGCGTGCGACCGTGAAGCTGACATCGTTGACCGCGACGAAATCGCCGAAGCGGCGGGTGAGATGCTGAACCGCGATCACGTCCCTGGACGCGTTCGCCGAAACGGATGCGCGCGCTGTCGGCTTCGTCGCGACTGCGGGCTGGTCTGCGGCAACGCCGGCGCGCAATCTGGCAACAAAGCTGTCCTCGAAGCGCGGCGGCGTTGGCGTCAATGTCAGATCTGGCACGTCGGGCGCCAGCACCGCGGGATCGGGTGCACCGGCTGCGGCCGTCACGACGCGCACGCGGCTACCCTGGATCACGGCATCGATGACACCGGGCGCATGGGTCAATTGGGCCTGCAATTGCCGCCGCCCGCGCGTCGCAGAGGCGAAGAAGCTGTGCCCATCCATTTCGGCCGTGAAACCGGCCGGCGGCCCGCTGCCCAGCAGCCGGCCTTCATGCAGCAGCAGCACCGTCTCGCAGCGTTCGGCCTCGTCCAGATAGGCGGTGCTGAACAGCACAGTGACCTGTGCGCTGCCGGTCAGATGATCGATGATCTCCCACAGCTCGCGCCGCGACACTGGATCCACGCCCACGGTCGGCTCATCGAGCAACAGCAGTTCGGGCGGATGGACAAGGGTACAGGCCAGCCCCAGCTTCTGCTTCATGCCGCCCGACAGCCGCCCCGCCATGCGCGCCGTAAACGGCCCGAGCCCCGTCATGTGGAGCAACTCGGTGTAGCGCTCCTTCCGCGCACTTTTCGGCACGCCTTGCAGATCGGCATAAAGGTCGAGGTTCTCCTGCACGCTGAGATCCTCATAGAGGCCGAAGCGTTGCGGCATGTAGCCGAGCTTGGCCTGCACCCCCAGCGGATCGCGCGCGACATCGATCCCCATCACCGCGATTCGACCCTGGTCGGCGCGAAGCAGGCCGGCAATCAGCCGCATCAAGGTGGTCTTGCCGGCACCGTCCGGTCCGATCAGGCCAGTGACAGCGCCACGGCGGGCGGTTGCGGTAATCCCGTCGAGTGCCGTGACAACGCGCTTGCCGCCGCGAAAGCTGCGGCGCACATCGTCGAGTTGCAAGGCGGGTGCGGCGTCAGGATCCGGAGGCATGGGCGCTGCCGCAGCTGGGCCGCGTATTGACGACAGGCTGGCTCAGATCGATGTGGACCGTGGCCGGCATGCCGAGCCTGAGTTCGCCGCGGCCGTCACAAACATAGACTCGAAGCTGATAAACCAGCGCCGTGCGCAGTTCGGAGGTCTCCACTGTCTTTGGCGTGAATTCGGCCGTCGGCGAGAGATAGCCGATCCAGCCGTGATAGACGCGGCCGGGATAGCTGTCGGTGGCAATGGTCGCCGTTTGCCCCAACCGCACATGGCCGACATTCTTCTCGGGCACATAGGCGCGCACCCAAAGCGGGCTCGGCATCGCCATGGTGAACACCGGCGAGGCCGGAGAGGCCATGTCGCCGGGCTGCAGGATCCGGTCCTCGATCACGCCGTCGGAGGGCGCATAGAGTTTGGTGTCATCGAAATTGCGCTGCGCCAGTGCCACGGCGGCGACGGCTGCCTCATAGGATGCGCGAGCGGCATCGAGCACCGCCTTGGCATTGTCGCGCTGCTGCTTGGAGGCCGCGCTGGTGCGAGCCAGCGAGGCATAGCGCCGGTAATTGACCTCGTCGTTCAGAGAGGTCACGCGCGCGCCGGCCGCGGTGGCCTTGGCCTGCGCAAGCGTCGCCGCATAGCGCGTGTCATCCAGCGTTGCGAGGAGTTGGCCCTTCTTCACCGCCGCGCCTTCCTGAACCAGCATTGCCGTAATGTGGCCGCTGGCATTGAAGGCTGGCTGCACTTCGCGGATATCGACATTGCCGAACAGCGTCAGCGTGGCGGCCGGCTGCGGCGCGGCGCGCTGCAGATAGAACCAGATGCCGCCGCCCAGCGCGAGGGCGATCAAAATTGCCAGAAGAACTCGGGCCCTGATCGACATGGTTGTTGTGTTCCCCGGTCCAGCCCCCAGGATTTACCCACTATTTCCACAATTTGTTTGATACGAGTCAATCGGGAGAGTTGAAATAGGCAGGCGGATGCGCGGGGTCACTCCGTGACCTGCTCACGCTAACCCGCAAGGGGGCACATTCGGACGCGAATTTGGAGTGGGCCCCATCGAGAACTATTCGACTTCTGACCGTGGTTGATCAGACACCGCTTGGCACTTACAGCATGGCAGTCGCGCACTGGCGTCAGGCTGAGGAAGACCTCGAGCGCATGGCGCAGGTCGATCCGCCCACCCATGGCGCGGTGCTGAAGACGCACCACGGCAACTTCGTGACGAACCCACTGGCGGGCCATGTGAACACGCTGCGCCGCGATGTGCAGCGGCTTGCGGCCGAGCTCGGCTTGACCCCATCTGCCCTTCGCTGAGCAGCATCACCAGCGGACGGCCTGCACCGTCGCAAACGGCGTGCAGCTTGGAGTTCAGACCGCCTTTGGTGCGCCCGATACGTCGGGGAACAGCCCCTTTTTGAGCAGGCTGGCAGCGGTGCGATGCGCCTTGAGATGGGTGGCGTCGATCATCAGCCGGTCGGGCTTGCCGCCCTTCGCCGCCAGTTCGGCAAATATCCGATTGAACACGCCAAGCCGGCTCCAGCGGATGAAGCGGTTGTAGATCGTCTTGTGCGGACCGTAATCCTTGGGCGCATCGCGCCAGCGCAGCCCATTGCGGATCACGAAGATAATCCCCGAGATCACCCGCCGGTCATCGACCCGGGCGACGCCATGGGACAGCGGAAAATACGGCTCGATCCGGCGCATCTGCGCCTGCGACAGCCAAAACAGATCACTCATCGAAGCACCTCCCGATGCTACCAATGAATCAATCGTTCGCCATATCCGCAAGAAAATTAATAGGTCCTGAGCCTAGCATTACAGTTGCACTTCAGTCGAGTTTCTGAATCCATGGGCGACCATGATTCGGGAGGTCATGGATGGCGGGAGCATCGATTGAGACGACGCTGGAGTTGTGGGCATCGTCGTTGCGGGACGTGAAAGCGCGGATAGGTCCGTTGTTTTGTCAGAAGCGTGTAGCGGCGTCTGCGGGGCAGTTTCTGGACGGGCTTTTGGGAGGCGAGCCGCGCAAGACGGGTTGGATGCGTGCGGAGGCGGCCGGCGATCCTGGTCCGTGGCGGCAGCAGGCGCTTCTGGGCCGAGGTCGGTGGGATGCCGATGCATTGCGCGACATCGTACGCGATTATGCACTGGAAACGCTCGCCGACGAGGCTGCGGTTCTTGTCATTGATGAGACCGGGTTTCTGAAGCAAGGCAAGGCGTCTTGCGGGGTTGCACGCCAGTACACGGGCTCGGCAGGCAAGATCACCAACTGCCAAATTGGCGTGTTCGCCTCCTACGTGTCGCGTCATGGCCATGCCTTCATCGACCGGGCGCTTTACCTGCCGAAAGACTGGACGGACGATCCGGACCGGCTGAAGGCAGCGCATGTGCCGGCTCAAGTCGGCTTTGCGACCAAGCCCCAGTTCGCCCGGGCGATGATCGAGCGGGCCATCGCCGCCAAGGTGCCGTTCGCCTGGGTGGCGGCCGACAGCGTCTACGGCGTCGGCGACATCGAGATGATGCTGCGCAAGGCGCGGCAAGGGCTATGTGCTGGGCGTCACCGCCAACATGTCTTCCACTCTTGGGGCAAGCCGCATATCGGCGGCACCGCTGAGGAGATCGCGCAGAGCCTTCCCAAAGCGCCTGGCGGCGCCTGTCGGCCGGCGAAGGAACCAAAGGACCACGCCTGCACGACTGGGCCTATCTCGAATTGGCCGACCTCGATGCGGACGAATACAACGGCAGCCTCACGGAACCTGGACGCGCGGCCTGTTGATCCGGCGCCATATCGCCGATGGTGATCTGGCCTTCTTCTCCACTTGGTGCCCCATGGGCACGCTCATCGAGAAGTTGGTGTCGGTAGAAGGCCATCGCTGGGCGATCGAGGACAGCTTCGAGACCGCCAAGAACGAACTCGGCCTCGATCACAACGAGACCCGCTCCTGGCATGGCTGGCATCGCCATGTCTCCCTCGTCATGCTCGCCTTCGCCATGATGGCCGTCATCCGCCATCACGCCAACGCCGTGTCGCCCAAAAAAACGATGCCAGCCTCCCGACGCTCAAGCGCCCCTGATCCGCTGGTCGGTTCAGGAAATCCGCCGCATCGCCATCAGGCTCGCTCAGCGACAAATCCAGCCCGCCCACATCATCGCATGGTCACTCTGGCGACGGGCCCATCAGGCCGCCGCAAGACGCGCCCACCTCAAACAGAAAAATGCAACTGTAATGCTAGTCAGGGCTGGCTGGTGAGCGTGAAATACATCAGAACCAGATAGACGACCGGGATCACGATCAGAACACCGAGTTCGAGGAATGTCGGAGCCGGGCATGCAGCCCAAAACATCTGATAACCGACGTAAATGACGGCCACAGCGATGATGATCAGCCCGATGTACCAGGGCATGAGGCGGGGCCGCTTGGTGACTTCGGTCATAACTGCGTTCCCCAAGTGAAATCACGACCTGTTCAAGATAGAGCGCGTGGCCGGTGAGCATTTTGATCCCGATCAGTCAGGTCAGGACGAAGCGCGAGACAACGCTCCCGCATTGGTTCCGGCTCGAGCGCGTAGGATGACGCATAGAAGGCGCATCGGTTCGCGCCGGCCAACCTCTAGGTTTCCCGGGTCTAGCTTCCGGCCCAGGATCGTGAAGCAGGTGGCGGAACGGCGCTGTTTTGGCGCATGGCTCCTATATCGCTTGTGATCGCGCGGTCCGCGATCAGCTCGCGCATTGTCCCGGCGGGATTGCGCTTCGTACTCATCAGCATCTGGATGAAGCGCGAGGACCAGTGGGTCGCGTCATTGGCGCGGACGATGGCAATCATGGTCTGCCAGCGCCGGATGCGCTCATGGCGCGGCATTGTCAGAGCCTGCTGCAGCGCGCCGGCCACCTGCGGGATGTTCCGAGGATCGACCATAAGCGCACCACCATCGAGTTCGTCCGCCGCCCCAGCAAATTGCGACAGGATGAGAACGCCAGGTTCATTCGGGTCTTGCGCTGCCACATATTCCTTGGCCACGAGGTTCATGCCGTCGCGCAAGGGCGTCACAAAGCCAACCCGGCTACGACGATAGACAGCGGCAAGGCTGGCCCGGTCCACGTTCTCCGTCACAAGATATGCGGGGCGGTGGTCTGGATGGTCTGCCGTGAGCTGCGCATAAGCGCGCTTTACCCGCACCGCCTCGGCGCGATAGGCGGCAATCTCGTCGCGGCCGACCGGCGCGACCTGGATCAGCGCGACTTGCCCTTCGTAGGCGGGATACATATTGAGAAAGGCGTCGAAGGCTTGAAACCGTTCGGCGATACCCTTGCTGTAGTCCAGACGGTCTACGGCAATGATCGGGGTGGCACCGTGGGCGAGCTGCGCAAATGCGGCCGACAGCTGCGGATCGTCGATCCGCCCATCCGCAGCCAATTGCGCAAATGGCCCGGTTTCGATCCCGATGGGAAGAGTTACGCATCGCGGTGGAACGGTTAGCGGCATGTGTCCGGCGCGTGCAGACGATGTGTGCGAGGCGAGAAACCCGCGCCATTTGCGGCGGTCTGCCGCCGTTTGGAAACCGATCAGATCATACGCGCAAAGGTCCGCGCCAATGGCACCGGCCACCGGCAATGCGTTCAGCGCGTCGACGTCGACAAAGGGTGTGTGGAGGAAAAATCCGATACGATTGCGGACACCACGCTGGCGCAGGGCGTGAACCAGCGGGATCAGATGGTAGTCGTGAACCCAGACAAGATCGTCCGGCTTGAGGATGCGAACCAGTTCGTCAGCGAAGCGTTCGTTGATCGCCAGGTAGTTCAGGTAATCGGACGGCTTGAATTCAGCCAAATCCTGCCGGTCGTGAAGGAGCGGCCACAGGACCTGATTGGAGAAACCAGAATAGTAGCCCTCGAATTCCCGGGCCGGCAAGTCAAGCGTGACGTATTCCACGCCATCGCGAACGAGACGGTGGCGTGGCAGGACGTCGTCGCTGCTGCAGCGCCCACTCCAGCCGAGCCAGACGCCGCCATGCGCCTTGAGCGCGCCTTCGATGCCGACGGTCATGCCCCCCGGTTGAACGGCTTCGGGCCCGGGCACAGCCACCCGGTTCGACACCACTACCAACCGCATCGTCAGCTCCTGCGCAATTTATTCATCATCTCTCAAAGCGACGGCGGTCGGTTGACACAGATCAGAACTTTTCGTGCTCGGCCCTCTACCCGGTAGGGCCGGCGCCAGGGCGTGGCACCTCTGAAGCGAGTTCCGGTTGAGGACGTACGCGCGCGCGTGATGACGAAGGACGCTCATCTGAGCACCTCCTTCAGCCAGTCGGGTTCAGCGCCGTTCGGGGAACGTGATGGAGGACGTTCCCCCGCATGTTCCCCGTCACAAGCCTCTGAAGAAGCGAGGGTTGGGGAAGGTTGGGAACGTGGGGAGCGTTGTTCCCGATCCTCTATCGCGCGGGCGCAGCCGCGCGCATGCGTTAGTATTGAAAAACGTTCCCCATGTTCCTCCCGTTCCCCGGAGCCGTTCGTTTCAAGGGGTTGGGCCGGGGAACATTGATTTTCGACATTCCCCTCTGGGCCCCCACGTTCCCCGTCGATCGTGAGCTGCCAGCGCTTGGCCTGATGGGAGACGCCCAGCGTGCACACGCCCATCTTGCGGCCGTCGATCTCGAATATGGGCGGCAGCCGCTTCCGCGAAGTATCGGCGCCAAATTGGAAATGGTCATGATGGGTCGATGGCGGACAAGATCGTCATTTCGAATGGTCTGGGCGATCCTGGGCTTTCTGACAGTAGCGATTATGATGGTCGCCTGTGAGGGCTCGAACGATCGGACTTCGGGCTTGGCTTGGGCCTATCCTAAGGGTTCCGAAACCGCCTTCGGGAATCGTCCGCTTCTATGCGACTGCCTGTTTGGCGCTTGCCCGCGCCGCACAAGTGCTGCCGTTGAAACAGAATCTCGCCGCTTGGGTGGTTGGTTTGGACGCGCACTGTTTTGCGCATTCATTGTGGTGGCGTCGGAGCCAGGCCTGCTTGTGTGGGCGTGTTGCCCGAGCGACGCCGCACCGCTCGGATCATTGCGCCGCACAGACCGGCGGAGTCTCCTTCATGCACAGATTTGGGGTTTAACGGTACGGCGGAAAACGCTTCAGGTCGATCGACGAATAGTCGTCTTCTTTCACGGGCTCCAAATTGGACGAGCCTTCCATGATGGTCTCGTAGCCGGACACGATGTCGAGCAGCTCCGTGGTGATCACCTCCTGGCGAACCCGCCGATGCACCATGCGAAGATCGTCGAGTTTTTCGGCGATGCTGCTGTCAGCCGCCTGCATGGCGGCGAGGCGCTCGGCGTGTTCGGCAGTCTGGGACTGGATAATCGCGGTCAACACGCGGGCGAAAATCAGTTGCCGCACCAGCTGGCGAAAAAGCGCGTCCGGCGCGCCGATGGGCGCCGGCAGGCGGCGTGAGGGCCATTCGCGCATGCGCAGCGCGCCGAGCCAGACAGGATCGAGTGGCAGCAGGCGCGCGCGCACCGGCATTATGCCGCCCATCTCGCCCGGACGATGGTGAAACAGCACAAGCCGCCCTACGCCTTCCTCCTGACGCCAGCGGTCGAGACGGCTCAGCACGGCGCCGACTGTGCGCGAGAGTGCTTCCACGGTCGCAGGTGTCTCTTCATGGCCGGCCGGCGCCTCAGCCTCGGCGCGCCAGCTTGTATCGGCGCGCGCTCCGATGGTGAGGACAAGCCGTTCGTCGGCGCCGGCGCCGGATGCGGCGAGGCTTTCCAGCGCGAAACCCACGAGCCGCTCGTTGAAGGCGCCGCAGAGGCCTATTTCGGAGCCGACCAGGATCACGGCGGTGCGGCCGCCCTCGGCTGCGCGTGTCTCCATCCCGGCGCCACCGAGAGCGCGAAGAACGACCTGAAGGCCCAACTCCACCGTCTCCAGATAGCGTGACGTCGCCTGTTCGGCCAGTTCGTAACGGCGGATCGCAACGGCCGAGATTGTCTTCATGGTGCGGACCACCGATTGCAGATCTTCGGCGACCGCGATGTGGCGCGAGAGATCCTCGAGTGTCGCCATCACGCCTCCTCGCCGAGCGCGGCCCGGGCAACGCGCAAGATCGCGTCGCGCCGCTCGCCTTTGAGCGGCGCGCCTTCGGCGATCTCTCTTGATTCCGGCGTCGCGCTCACCGCCCTGACGACGTCCGCGGCTGCGGCGGCCATCTCTTCGATGGGAACTGTATCGAACAGGCCTTCGGCCACCGCCAGCAACAGCGCAATCTGATGGGCGACGCGCAGCGGTTCGGCTTCCCCCTGCTTCAGCGCCTCGCGCACACGCCGGCCGCGCTCCAGCTGGGCGCGCGTATCCTCGTCCAGCTTGGCGCCGAAGCGGGCAAACGATTCGAGTTCCTCGAACTGGGCGTAGGCGAGCTTCAGCGGTCCGGCGACTGCGCGGAAGGCAGGAAGTTGCGCCTTGCCGCCGACGCGGGAGACGGAGCGCCCGACATCCACCGCCGGAAGCTGTCCGCGCCGGAAGAGCAACGGCGACAGATAGATCTGTCCATCGGTGATGGAAATGAGGTTGGTGGGGATATAGGCCGCCAGGTTCTGCGCCTGCGTCTCCACGATAGGCAGGGCGGTCAACGACCCGCCGCCCGCGCTTTCGCGCAGTTGTGTCGCGCGTTCCAGAAGCCGGGCGTGAAGGTAGAAGATATCGCCCGGATAGGCTTCGCGGCCCGGCGGACGGCGAAGCAGGAGGGACAATTCGCGATAGGCCCGCGCGTGACGGGTGAGGTCGTCATAGACAATCAGCACGTCGCGCCCGGCCCGCATGAAGTGCTCGGCGATCGTGGTCGCAGCATAGGGGGCGATGTATTGCAGACCCGGCGGGTCGTCGGCGCCCGCCGCCATCACGACGCAGCTGCCCATGACACCGCTCTCGCGCAGGCGAGCGATCACGCGTGCCACCGCGTCGCCGCGCTGACCGATCGCGCAATAGACCGAGATGACACCCGTTCCCGCCTGGTTCAGGATCGTGTCGAGGGCCACCGCGGTCTTGCCTGTCTGCCGGTCGCCGATGATCAGTTCGCGCTGACCGCGCCCGATGGGAACCAGCGCGTCGACGACCTTGATTCCGGTCTGCAACGGACGCGCGACCGGCGCGCGCTCCATGATCGCAGGGGCTGGCCGCTCCACCGGCTCCAGCCGGTCGGCCGCCATGGGGCCGAGATCGTCGAGCGGCCGGCCAAGCGGATTGATCACCCGGCCGAGCAAGGCCTCTCCCGTGGGAACAGACGCCACGCGCCGCGTCCGCCGCGCATGATTGCCTGGGCGCAGCCCCCTTGGGTCGTGCAGAAGAACGATCCCGGCCCGGTTCAGCGTCAGGTCCAGCGCCAGGCCGGTTGCCCCGCCTTCAAATGCGATGACCTCGTCCGCGGTCGCTTCGGTGAAGCCTTCGACATCAACCACCCCACGCAGGACGCGGCTGACGGTGCCCCGCTCTTCGGAAGACAGGTGCTGCGCGCGCACGCTCTCCCGCTCGATCGCATCGAACAGCGTGTCGGCGATCTGCCGCAACATCATGCCTCGGCCTCCGGGTCCGCGCGGACATCGAGCAGGCCGGCCACGTCATTCTCAAGCGCATCGAGATATTCGCCGAGTGTCCAGCCAATGTGGCGGGAGCCGATCGCGAGCACGATGCCGCATTCCAGCTCCGCGTCCTCGCGGAAATCGACCTCGACATCCTTTTGGATCACCTGTCCGACCGCTTCGGCGACCAGCGCCCGCGCCTCCGGCGAAAGCGGAAAAGAGCTCAGGATGAGCGCCGCCTTTTCGCGGCTGGCGGCGGCGTTCAGATGTTTCTGCTCATCGGCGCCGAGACCGGTGAGGCGGCGGGCGAACACCCGCGCTATGCGATCCACCAAATCCTCATCGGCCATTTCCAGCAGCGCATGGCGGGCAAGCGTGACAAAGGCCTCGCCTGCGCGGCGACGCAGCCTGTCGAGAAAGGCAACCTTTTCGTCTTCCAATTGCGCCTGCCAATTGGCACGGCTCTTGGCAAGCTCGCCGCGGGCCGTCTCGGTCATCTCGGCGCGCAGGGTCTCCGCCTCTACTTCCACGGCCGCCAGGCGGGCCTCCCGCGCCTCTTCCAGCGCGCTCAGGGCCTGGCGATGCGCCGCTGCTTCCGCATCGGCACCGGCCCGCGCGGACTCGGCCTCGCGCAGGCTGCGCTGAACCTCCTCCTCCCGCGCCTTCAATGCGCGGGTCAGGGGGCGATAGAGCACGCGCTGTAGCAGCCAGACCAGAACCAGAAAGTTCACGATCTGGGCGGCAACCGTCACCCAGTCGACCTGCACTGGTCAGCCCCCCGCGGTTTTCGTGGCGGCCGCGATCGCCCAGCTCCAGAACGGGTTGGCGAAGAGCAGGATCATGGCAACGACGAAGCAGTAGATCGCGGTCGACTCGATCATCGCCAGGCTGACGAACAGCGTCCGCGTGATGGTGTTCGACTCATCCGGCTGCTGGGCGATGGCCTGCAGCGCTTGCGCGGCTGTGCGGGCCTCTCCGAGCGCCGGCCCGATGGAGCCGATCGCGATCGTCAGACCGGCGGTCACGATCGAAACGGCGGCAATAACGGTTATGGCATCCATTCAGCGCGTCCTTTCCGTGGAGTTGTCATGCGGGGTCGCCGCCTGCAGGAGGCCGGTTCTCGGCGGCGCCGGGTTCCTGCCCGCTTGCGGAGACGATGTAGACCATGGCGAGAACCGCGAAGATGTAGGCCTGGATCACCCCGGTCAGCAGGCCGAGCAACTGCAACACGACCGGGAAAAAGAAGGGGACGATCGACAGCAGGATCGCGGCCACGACAGTGCCGCTCATCACATTGCCGTAGAGGCGAACCGCGAGCGCGATCGTGCGCGACATCTCTCCGATCACGTTGAAAGGCGCCATCAACGGCGTCGGCCGGATATAGCGGCGCAGATAGGCGAGCACACCGGCGTCGGCGATCCCGTAGACCGGCACCGCGACCAGGACGCAAAGCGCGAGCGCGACGGTCGTCGAGAGCGAGCCCGTCGGCGACATGAAGCCGGGGACAATGCCAAGCAGGTTCGAAAACAGCGTGAACAGGAACAGCGTGCCGATGAACGGCAGGTAGCGTGCCGGATCGCCGCCGCCGATGGCGCGAATCTGGTTGCGGATCATCTCGACGAACAGTTCGACCGCCAGCCGCCAACGCGAGGTCGGCGTGGCCGGGCCGATCCGCCATGTCGCGATCCGCCCGCCGATGACCAGGATTGCCATCACGACCCAGCTGTAGACGATCGTTGCCGAGATCGGCAGCGCGCCAAGCGGGCCGCCCGGCAGCGTGAACAGGATCTGGGTGTCCGGTGTGAAATCTGCATGACGTCACCGTTCGATGCGCTGTGCGCGCCGCAGCACGAATTGACGCGTCAGCGCAAAGCCGCCCAGCGCCGCGATCAAGGCCAGGCCCGGCTGCGATGCCACCCATGCGAGCGCTGCAAAGCCTGCCAGCACGATGGCCACCCGCAGCGCTGCGCCGCCGAGCAGCGCGCCTGTGCCGCCGGACCGCGCGACGATCGACGCCGAGGCATGCCGAAGCAGCAGAAGATGCACCCAGCCGAGTGCCATTCCGGCAAGCAGCCCGACTATGAGATTGCCGGCTATTTCCGCCGTCATCGCGTGTCTCCTTCGCCATCGCCGCGGCCCCCGGCGCGCTGCACCCACCACCATGCGTTCAGGCAACCAAGGCCCACGCCAGCCACAAGTCCCGTAATCGTCCAGGAGGGGCCGCCGGCGTAGCGCGTGTCCAGCCAGTGCCCAAGCGCCACGCCTGCAAGCGCGGGGACGGCCACGGCCCATCCGACCAGTCCGAACATGCCGAATCCGAACCAGACCGTATGGCGGCCTTCCTGCCGCGCACGCTCCCGCCGCTCGGCCTTGCGGCCAACGGCCTCTTCCAGTTCGGCTTCCGGGCCGCTCATCGCTCGATTTCCAGCACATGGCGAATTGCTCCGGCTTCGAGCCGGGCAAGCGCGGTGCGGGCCTTGCGCTCCTGTTCGTCGAGGCTGAGGAAGCGATTTGCGACCTCTGCCCGAAGCGATCCGAGATCATCGCTCTCAAAGGCATCACGAACAGAAACATGCACGCCTGCACCACACTTGACCAGCACGCCCTCGTCGATGCCCAGAAAGCGTTCCTCTCCCGCCACCGTGACATAGGCGAACAAGCCCGGTGTCAGCGCCGCGGCCACATCGAGATGGCGCGGCAGAAGCGCGAAGAGACCATCCGGCCCCTCGGCGATCACTTTGACGGCCGCAACGTCCACCAGGCGCGCGGTCGGAATGAAGACCTCCAGGCGCATATGCTCTTGTGCCGCGTTCATTGCGCGACACCATCGGCTTCGTCGATCGCACCGATCATGTAGAGATGCCGCTCGGGCCGATCGTTGAATGCGCCCGACAGGATCTGTGCGCAGCCCTCGATCGTCTCCTCCAGCTTTACCCGCCGGCCAGGCGCGCCGGTGAACTGTTCGGTGGCGTGAAAGGGTTGCGTCAGAAAGCGTTCCAGCCGCCGCGCCACCGCGACCGTCCGGCGATCCGCGACCGAAAGCTGTTCGAGCCCCAGCATGGCGATCACATCCTTGAGGCTCTCATATTCCGCCAGCGCGCGGCGCACGTCGCGCGCGACGCGTTCGTGCCGAGGGCTCGCAACGCCGGGCGTCAGCATCTTCGACGCGGATTCCAGCGGATCGACGGCGGGATAAAGACCCTGCGCGGCCCGCTTGCGCGACAGCACGATGGAAGCCGAGAGATGGCCGAAGACATGGGTCGCGGCGGGATCGGTGAAGTCGTCGGCCGGCACGTAAACCGCCTGTATCGAGGTCATGGCACCCGAAGGCGTGGAGCAAATGCGCTCCTCCAATTCCGCAATCTCGGTGCCAAGCGAGGGCTGATAGCCAACCCGCGACGGGATCTGGCCCAGCAGGCCCGAGACCTCCATCCCCGCCTGGACGAAGCGGTAGATGTTGTCGATCAGCACAAGCACGTCGGTGTTGAGCTCGTCGCGGAAGTGCTCGGCAACCGTCATGGCGGCATGACCGACGCGAAAACGCACCGCGGGGCGTTCGTTCATCTGGCCGAACACCATGACGGTGTTTCCCAGGACCCCGGCTTCGCTCATGTCGCGGTGGAATTCCTCGGCCTCGCGCGAACGTTCGCCAATGCCGCAAAACAGGCTCACGCCGCTATAGACGCCCGACATGTTGTAGATCATCTCGGCGATCAGCACGGTCTTGCCGACACCCGCGCCGCCGAAGAGGCCTGCTTTGCCGCCGCGTTCAATGGGACAGAGCAGGTCGATCGCCTTGATGCCGGTCTCAAAGATCTCCGATTTCGTCCGCCTTTCGCTCAAGGGCGGCGGCGCGTGCTGGATCGAGCGGCGTGGCGCATCGGTGAGCGGTGGGCCACCATCGATCGGTTCGCCGAAGAGGTTCAGCATCCGGCCGAGCGTCGCCTGTCCCACGGGCATTTCGATGCCGCCCCCGGTCGCACGCAGCCGCGCGCCAAGCGCGACGGGGCGTCCGGACGACAACACAAGGCCGCGCGCCAGATCCCCGCCGGGTAGCGCCGCGACCTCGATCCGCAGATCGGGGTCGTCGAGGCCGACAAACAGGTCCTGTGCCTTCGGCGCCTGTCCGTCGAAGTGGAACTCGACGACCTGGCCCGAGATACGCACGATGCGTGCCGAGGCAGCGTCAGCCTCGTTGGCGATCGCAGAATTGCCGCAATGTCGGCCATGCTCATTGTCGTCCTTCCGTCGGCCTTCTTTCCCGAACCCGCCTGCGTAGTGGTTCGCGCGGAATAGCCGACCTCCGAAACCCTCTCTTCCTCGATCTGGGCACGACTGGCCTGATCTTCCGCCGCCATTTCTGCATGGCGCAACGCTGTGGCCAAATCTCGGTCGATATCTTGAGGTAGGTCAAATCCAGCCGGAATGATGAGGGTGAGCCCTGCGGTACGCGCACCTCTTGCCCCCCGACGGCGCGAACGGATAGGCTGGCGACCCGCGCTGTGCGGTAGCTTTCATGATCCCCTCCGACGGATCCGGGCGCGCCGGGGCGGTGGGTCCGTTCGCAAGCCCGCGCTTTCGCCGCACGTCTCGCGTTCCAGGCAGCGTCGGAAGGCGGGTAAGTGCCTTTCCTGAGATGCCCGTTGAAGTCGGCGCATCACGTCACGCGCGCCCGGGTTGCTGATCTGGTCGATGAGCCGATCATACATAGCGGCGTTCTCGATTTCGGCCTCAACGCCCATTCGGCAAGCCTCGGCGAGCGTGGGTGGTGTCGTCACACGCTCTGCCCAAGTATCCTGTGGCGGCTCGACGCCAAAGGCTTGAAACAGCGCGAACAGCGCCTTGGCGTGACGCTCTTCGGCTTCAACGATATTCACGAACGGCCGCACGGGCCCGAAAGCCTCGATCACCTTCCGATAGGTGGCGCGGGCTCGGTATTCGTCTTCGAGGGCTTCAGAGAGGGCTTTGATAGTTTTGCTGTCCACCATGACATCATTCCCACGAGAAGGGGTTGTGCGATGCGGTCAACTAGTCAGGGCTGGCTGGTGAGCGTGAAATACATCAGAACCAGATAGACGACCGGGATCACGATCAGAACACCGAGTTCGAGGAATGTCGGAGCCGGGCATGCAGCCCAAAACATCTGATAACCGACGTAAATGACGGCCACAGCGATGATGATCAGCCCGATGTACCAGGGCATGAGCCGGGGCCGCTTGGTGATCTCGTTCATGTCCCCCTCCGAGACGGGGCTGCGTGTAGATCAAGGATAGGGAGGCGCGGGTCTGAGATATTGATCTCGATCATTCAAGCGAACACTAGCCGCAGGAACGTCACTGCCACCAATTCAATCATGAACCGCCGAACAGCGTCAGGTTCATCCCGGGCGTAGCAGAACAACTGAAGGCTCATGTGCCAATCCGGCATGACCGGATGGCTGAGCTTCTTGCACTCAGCCAGTCCGAAACGCTGCAGGCTGCGATCATCGGCGGCACTCCTCTCAAATGGCGAAAGGCGAGAATTCTTGGAACGTCTCGCTGAAAGACTTACTTAAACGAAGACGACTACTGATGGGCTGTCAAAGGTCGCCCGACGGATGTCCTTCACCACCTGCTCCGCAGGCTTCTTCGGGTCGGGTCGCCCCAGACGTCTCCCGAACATGTCTTCAGGCTCCGTCAGGCGCCGGGTGCGACGTGCCCCACGCTGGGACACGCCTATGTCTGCCCAACCTTATTGCTTGGCGCGCTACGATCAGAATCCAACGCTTGCCGTGACCAGGACGCGGCGCTCGACATCGGGCGCGGAGGTTTGCCGCTGGGGCGAATCCAGAAGGTTCTGCACGGAGAGTGCCAGCGTCACACGGTCGGTGATGCGGTAGGCAAACAATCGAAATTGAATGTTCGTGTATCGTGTCCAACCGCGACCCCACGTTAGCGACGAATTTGCGCGCGTAATCAATGACATCCTTGAGTGTTGGGAGGGGTTACTGTTGGACGCGATTTTGCACCCTTGACTGCCGGAAGGCGAACGACACCGGCTCGATCAGGTTCTCATAAGAGACG
Organism: uncultured Pseudomonadota bacterium; assembly: GCA_963822185.1. Taxonomy (GTDB): domain Bacteria; phylum Pseudomonadota; class Alphaproteobacteria; order Micropepsales; family Micropepsaceae; genus Rhizomicrobium. Next base: position 599,342 of record CAWGGT010000001.1, on the reverse strand, counting down.
AGCGCGCGCAGTCGGTCGGCGTTGATGATCGGTAGTTCATGCTGCGATGCCGCTCGACCTGCCTACGATCACGGCAGCGCCTCCAGATTACCGCGGCCGACGATCGCGACGCCACCGCCGACCTTTACCGAGGTGACGTGATCGGCTGCACCGCGAGGCTCGACCACGAGGTGGCTGGAACGTCCCGTGAAGCGCCCCTGCCTCAAGGTGAAGGCTTCCCCGGTCTTCGCTCCGCAGTAGCGCAGGCGGTACGCGCCGATCGTGGCGGCCGCGCTTCCCGTCGCAACGTCCTCGAGGATACCGTCATTGTTCCAATGGCGGATTTCGAGCGCGGCCTCGTCGAAAAGGACGGCAAACTGCGCGCCGGCATCGCGAACGATCCCCGTGATGTCGGTGCGGATCTTCGCGCGGGCCAGGACGCCGGTGCGAACTGGAATGATCAGATAGCGCAGGCCTGTGCTCACCACGGCGAGTGGCAATGCTTCGTCAAGATCGGTGAGCGCGAGATCGAACGAAGCGGCAATCTTGTCGCACGCATTTATCTCGCCGCAGAACTCTGCCGGCCCCTGATTGAGCAACCCGAAATAACCGGCCTCGGAGCGCCGGGTCACGACCGTTACGCTCCTCTCCGCGAGGTCGAATGTCCAAGTCGGATCGACCGCGCGACCGGTCGTGTCGTGCAGTGCGACCGCGGCCCCGATGATCGGATGGCCAGCGAACGGCAGTTCCTCGAAGAGATCAAAAATGCGCGCACGGCGGCGCATCGGATCTCCGGTCGGTTCGAGGAATATCGCCTCGAAATGGCGGAGCTCCTTGGCAATTGCGAGCATCTGATGGCCGTCGAGCCCCCTGCCATCTAGAAACACGGGCAGGCTGTTTCCGGCATAAGCACGCGGTGCAAATACGTCGACGTGAAGGTAGTTGAGGGGAAGCATCGCGATCTCTGTATCAAAGGTCATTTTGTGGACGCTGCGTGAATCGCGCGATCAGGGCCTCGCCGCGCCGATAGGTCGACTTCCCTGTTGGGTTCGCGTATTTCGCGAACGAGTGGATCGATGGCGCTTCCCCGATCTTCGCCGTACACGGCGATCTCCCGCATCGAGCGGAAGGTTTCCCAGACTAGCCCGTCCGGATCTGTCGCCCAATGCTTGTCGGACTCGGCGTAGCAGCATTTCGCGCAGGTCTCATCGTGCGTGCTGATATTAGCCGCTCCGAGCGCGGTATAAAGGTCTTCGAGTTCACCATCCTCCTCTGCCTGTATGCCGAGATGGTTCAACCCGGAGTGACGATCGGACTTCTCCGAAATGGCAAAGTTCACGCGCGGGTTCTCCAGCATCCACTTTGCGTAATCGGGCTTGCGCACGCTGGGCGCGGCCCGAAAGAGCGCGCTGTAAAATCCGATCGATTTCGAAAGATCGGCGACACTGACATGGACGTGCAGGCGTTTCATTCTATTTCTCCTATATACCCGGTTTTATGGTCGAATTGAGCGAAAAAAAGCCGTCGGAAGTCATCAACAATCCGCAGCCCCTTCACAGCATCGCTCCAGCAGGAATGCCCCAAGCGATCGAACCGCATTGAAGTCGACATGGGACCGTATCTCCCGCCCGGACTTTTCCTGGACCACCAACCCCGAGCGTACGAGCCCGTTCAAGTGGTGAGCCTGCGTAGAAAGCGCCAAGCCGGAGTGCTTCTGGATTTCGCCCACCGTCAGCCCGCCATCCCCTGCGCGGACCAGCAAACGAAGGAGTTTGACCCTGACAGGCGCGCCGAGAGCGGCGAACCGGTCTGCCATCTGTTCCTCAAGAGCATTCTCGCGGCGACCCATGATCTCGATATAACCGGATATTTCGTTTTGTCAACTCACCATTCCAACCCTCTTGCTGGCGCGGGCAGATCACCCGGACGCGATAGTCCCGGTCGTTGTGGGATCGCCTGGCGGTAGGGCGGCGCCTCCCTGTTCACCAGATCCGAATTTTTGTCCCTCGTATTCGAGGTAGTACCCCTCGCTTGTGGACCCCGTTAGCCGGGTTTAATGCGCGGCGCTGCCTTTGCGGCCTGCTACCGTTTCAACGCCATTGTGCAGGAGGTGCAGCTACCGCGGCGCTTCACCGCCAAACCCGATATGCGTCCCGTCTATGACGAACCGGAGTTCATCTCCGCGATGTCTGGCGGCTCTATCGCGGCAGGTATGACGGCAACCCCGCCAATCTGAAGCCAGTGGCCGATCCGCTGCTGGCAGCGAAGATGACAACGATGGCCAGCGGCGCGGAGGCTCTCGCCAGGCGCATGCAGAAACTGAGCAGGCCGGCGACTATCATCTTGCCTGCCACTTGGCCAAAATGGCCGCGCTGGCGGAACCGGACTCGCGCACCATCCGCGGCGCGCGCGCCGAGATCGATGAAGCGCGCATGAAAACGGAGTTGTCCCTGATGGCCCGCGGCATCTATGGCGATGCGGCGCGCACCTCGCGCGAGAAATCGGGCAGGAACGCGGACTAAGCCATTTCTCTCTTTTTGGCGTTTTCTGTCCTATTTTCGTCCGGATGGCGCATTTCGCCTTGCGAAAAGCGCTCTATGGTGGGCACCTAACCTAGCCTTGGAGGCCTGAAATGTCCCCTTCCGACACCGCCCTGCTCGTCATCGACGCTCAGGAATCCTTCCGCCACCGGCCATTTTGGAACGAGGCCGGAGCCGCGGCCTATCTCAAGCGCCAGCAGGCGCTGATCGACGGCGCAAAGGCATGCGGCATCCCCGTCGTGCAGATATTCCATGTCGGAGACAGCGGCGTCTTTTCCGAAGCGTCGGGCCATGTACGCGCGCTTGCGCCATTGTCGCATCACCCCGGACGCCGTGTTCCGCAAGCGCCGCCACAGTGCACTGATCGGCAGCGGCCTGGATGTCTGGCTGATCGAACACAGCATTCGCCGCCTCATTGTTTCGGGCATTCGCACCGAACAGTGCTGCGAAACGACCACGCGCAACGCCTCCGATCTCGGCTACGACGTCGACTACGTCACCGAGGCAACGCTGACCTTTGCCATGACCGACGCTCATAACCGCACCTTCAGCGCGGACGAGATCAAGGCGCGCACCGAGCTGGTGCTGGCCGGCCGCTTTGCCCGCATCGCCACAGTGGAACAGGCGCTGGACGGCGGCGCGAAGTCGGACGCCGCATGAAACGGGTGGTATCGCAGGATGTCCCCGTCTATGTGGTGCTGCCGCCGCGTACGCTTCTGCTCGACGTCGCCGGTCCGCTCGAAGTGCTGCGCAAGGCGAATTTCGAGCAGAACCGCCTGCGCTTCGCGGCTCATTATATCGGCGCGTCGGCGAGCGTGACAGTTCGATCGGGCTCGGCCTTGCCGGCGTCGCGCCGCTGCCGGAACGGCTTCCGGATGGTGCCATGGTCGTCATCTCCGGCAGCACCAGCGATCTCATGGCGCCGCCGCACAGGACGCGCGCCGCGGACGCGGCGACGAAGCGCAGATCGTGGCCTGGCTCGCAAGGCGGTCCGGCCCGGCATCACGCTCATCACCATCTGCTCCGGTGCGCTGCTTGCGGCGCGCGCAGGCCTGCTGGACGGTTATAGCTGCACTACCCATCATGCGTGCAGCGCTGAACTTTCCGCGCTGGCGCCGCGCGCACGCGTGGTCGACAACCGGCTCTATGTCGAAGACGGCGAGCGGCTCTCCAGTGCGGGCGTCACCTCGGGCATCGATCTCATGATGCATGTTGTGGCGAGTCTGGCCGGTGCCGCGCCCGCCCAGGCGGTGGCGCGCTATCTCGTCGTCTATCTCAGGCGTGGCGGCGGCGATCCGCAATTTCGCCCTGGCTCGAAGGCCGCAACCATCTGCATCCCGCCGTCCACCGCGCGCAAGATGCGATCGCCGCCGAACCCGCCAGCGACTGGAGCCTCTATGAACTGCCTCGGTTATCGCCGCCGCCAGCCCCCGCCATCTTTCCCGCCTGTTCAACGAACAAGCGGGGATGAAGGTCACCGATTATGTCAACCGCCTGCGCATCGCGCTGGCGCGCGAACTTCTCAGCGAAACTCGGCTCGATATGGAGAGCATCGCCGAACGCGCGGGGTTCGCCTCCACGCGGCAATTCCGCCGCGCTTGGAACCGTCTGCACGAATTGCCGCCTGGCCGGATGCGGCAGATGCGGTGGATGGGTGAAAACCGGCAAGACGCCGCGCTTTGACGCACCGAAGCGCGGCTACTCCGCGATGGTTTCGCCGGAACCGCTCAACTCGGCCGGGAAGTCCTTGAGCTTGAGCAGGCCGTCCTTCATCGGCAACATCGTCTGCACGTAAAATTCGCGAGGTCCTATTTCGGCAGACCAGTTCCCGCCCGTTCGCGTTCCTTGTCGCTGTTCATACCTTACCTTCCAAATCGGATTGCCTTCCGGCGAAATCCGGCTGCACTATCCCCAAATCCACGGGTTCAAAGAGAATGGCTCGACGCCAGATATTCGCGGCCGGCGGTGACTTTCGCAACTGGGCGAATTGGTGCCGAGGCAGTTCTCCACCGGCGGTGTCATCCGAAATACTTCCGCGCGATCTCGTCGTCTTCGTCGTTGGACACCGCAACCGCGATCTGGGTTCTGGCGGATGGCGTCAAGCCGAACTCGGCCGCGAGCCGCTGCACATCGCGGCGCAGCGTGTTGGCATGACCGCTGCCGCCAGCACCCGGCCATGCCCGGCAATGATCTCGCCGGCTTCGTCGCACAGCACCGGGTTGGTAAAGCCATAGGACAGCATCAGGTCGGCGATGACGCTGATCTGGCGATGGCTGTGCGTCCGCGCATTGCGAGCGGCCGGAACGAGGTTGTCGATCGGCACCAGATCGACCTGCGAACCGGGCCAGCCGCGGGCCCCGGCGGCGCCTGCCATGGCAGCTGCCGGCTGTTCCGACGGCTGGATGAAGGTGTCATTCATGTGCCTCTCCTTTGAAAAGCGCCAGGGCGCGACCGACCGGGCCGGCCGGCGTGCCGTCCTGCAGCTTGTTCAGGGCGCTCAGAATCTTGTCGGCCGTCACGCCGTATTGGAGCAGCAGCGACGCGAGGATCGCGGCATCTTGCGCGGCGATCTGCGCGGACGACCCGATCTTCCCGCCACCATCGAGGAAGAGTTCAGCCAATCGGCCAAGGTTGACACCATTCTGGCGCAGGCGTGTCGCTCCCGTGCTGCCAACACCCGCGCGCGCACCCCGGCCCTTCTGAAGGGGCTGATCTTCGGCGCTGACGGCCGCGCCATGTCGCCGACCCACACCCGCAAGGCGGGCCGCCTTTATCGCTACTACGTCGCGGCCGGTCTGCTGAAGGGTGACGTTCCGCCGGATGTGGTTCGCCGCGTGCCCGCCGACCAGATCGAAGCTGCCGTGATCGCGCAGCTGCGCACCCGCCTCCGCACGCCCGAGATCATCGTGGCGACGTGGCATGCCGCACGCCAGCTGGATCGCGAGATCACGGAAGGTGATGTGCGCGCGGCGCTGCACGACTTCGATCCCTTGTGGGACGAGCTCTTCCCGGCGGAGCAGGCCCGCATCATCCAGCTTCTGGTCGAGCGTGTGGAAGTCCATCCCGACGGGCTTGAACTGAAGCTCCGCCCTGACGGGCTCGATGCACTCGCCGCCGAGCTCCGCAGCGGGCAATCGCAACCGGTGGCCGCATGACCCATCACCCTCACAATCCCGGCGACGATCGCGCCTCGTCCATCCGCATCCCCATGACGTTCGTCAAGCATGGCGGGCGCAAGCTCATCATCACGCCGGGGGCGGCCCAGTCCGAGATGCCGTCGAAGCCTCGCATCGACAGCACCCTGGTGAAGGCATTGGCGCGTGCATTCCGTTGGCGCAAGCAGCTGGAGAGCGGCCAGCATTCCACGGTCGAGGACATCGCCGCAGCGGAGGCGATCAATTCGTCCTATGTGAGCCGCATCCTGCGCCTGACGCTGCTCGCGCCGGAGATTGTCGAGGCGATCCTCGACGGAAGCCAACCGAACGAAATCACCCTTGCAGTGCTGATGCGGCCGTTTCCGGTCGCATGGGACGAGCAGATGAAGGCGCTTTTGAGCGCACAAAAATCCGTTGCCGCGTCCGACAACATCCCGAAGCCGGACATTCCGGTGGCGGAAGCTGCTGGAGACGCAACCCTGCGAATGGCGCGCGTATGACAGCCTCCCTAGTGCTTGACCGAACGGAATGGCGCGACGGATTTATGGCTTGAAATGTCCGCTAACGAGAAGTCTCCATCTGTTGCCGATTTGGATAGTGAGGCGTCGTGGCGGAGTGGGGCCACCAGGCGGCCCGATGCGTCTCGTTGAGGCCGCAGGAACCAGCGGACGGCATCCAATCCTCGCGGGGCTTGTGACGCTCCGCGGGATGTGTGACGGCCTGGCACGCGCATATGCATCAGCCGATAGATACGTCGACGCATCCCGGTGCGGCGGCCATATATCCCGGAAGGTTGATGACATAATTTCCGCCGGGCGGAAGGTTCTGTTGCAGGTTCTGCTTGTTCTCCACGCTGTTGGATTGACCGGGGACTCCGCTAAACGTCATGTGGTAAATCAGCAATTCTCCACTGGCATAAGTGGTCTGTCCATTGTTGTGGAAGGTGAATATCCAACCGTTCGAAGAGCCCGGGGGCGGCACAAATGTGGCGCCGGGCGGCGCCTGGCCGGCCGCGGCAGGGGTCACCGTGCAGCTGATCGTTGGACTGGCCGCCGGGGTGGCCGCCGGAGCGGCCGCGCCTGACTGTGGAGACGGAACAGGGCGGTTGCTGCGTGTCAGCGTCTGCAGCTGTGATCGCATTTGCGGGCTTTGCACAGCGCTGACCGGCGGCGCTCCCCAAACGGGCGCCGGGCTGCCAGTCGTGCTTCCACCCGCACTGCTGGTGCTGCTGCTGCTGGGACCGGGATGGGGGGGCGGTGCCTTGAAGCCTGCCCCATTTTGCGGGTGCGGCACCCGCGATTTGGGAAAGGCACAGGACCAAAGCCGCAATGGCGGCCATCGACACATTCCGCCCACGACGCCGGTTCGCAGGGTTCCCATCCAAACAAGTCATCGAACTATCCCTTTCTCCGACCGCAAGTCGTGTCGCGGTCGACGTTGAAGGCGCTCGGCAAGACGATCCGGCCTGCCGATCCTGGTAATGAATTGAATTCGGCCGGGACATGCATAGACTCAATCGCAGTAGCCGGGCAGGGATCGCAGCGTGCCGCGCCTTAATGCGGATTTGGGCTTATCCACGCCGACGTCGGTTTGTGCGACGATGTCTGGCTCGCGGCTGGGCTTTTGAGCTGGTGGCTTTGAAGCTTCAGCTGGTCGCTTTGCAGCTTTTGCTGATGGCTTTGGGACTTTAACTGATTGCTCTGAGCGTTCGGTTGTGCGCTGCCGGACGGCGATTGCCATGTCGTGGCGGCGAGCGCACCCGGAGTGCCGACGCCGAGCGACAATGACAACAGCGACAATGCGCCGAGCACGCCGCGCGCTTTCGCCGTATTCGGAACCTTGGTCATATGCGTTCTCCTTCTCCCTCGTGCAAGCTGCGATCGATCCAGATGTCCAGTATGTGAAGGTGCAGCGCCATCCGCTCGGCCAGAGCGGACGGTTCGGCCATGTGGCCGGCCACGCAGTAGGCAGATACCGAGCCATCGAGATCGAACGGATCGGCGATATCGCCATCACGTTCCGTCTGCGAACCGATGGACGGATCGATGGACAACGCCCTATTCTTCGCGACGCGTTCGGTCGCTCTGCAAAGCCAGAGGAAATAGGCGTCTGCCGCCGTCATGAACGGCGCCGCACCCTGCTCGCGCAAATAATCTGCGATTTTGCCCGGGCCGCCATAGCTGCCCGCCGATTGCGGGTGACCAGCGAGCCTGGAGAAACTTTCCGATCCATCGGAATCGACATGCCGCCCAAGCGGATAGAGGCGGCACACGAGCGGTCGATCCGCATGGACGGCGCACCCCGTATCGGCAAGGAAGACGCACGCGCCGTTAGCCTGCTGCGCGAGCCCCGTTCCAGTGTCATTCAAATATGCCGAGTGTAGCGCTTGGTGCGAGATGCCGAGGCCGCGCGCCAAGCGCGCCGCCTCATACGGATTGATCTGAATATGCTTGTCGCGACAACAGCGCGAACACCGTCCGCAGGCATAGCCAAACGGTTCGTTTCGAGACTGCCGCGACGCCATCGTCATGCGCCCATCAAGTCAGGCCGGCTGGTACGGCGCATGACTCGTTTGCACTATCGTGCCCCCCTGTGGCGGGCTGGAACGGGAAAGCATGTGAAAACAATCGGAAAGTCAGTTGATGTCACCCGAGACGCACACCCTCCGCGATCCGGCGGGCGGAGTATTTTTCTGGCATGCATTCAGATGCAGGCTATAGTCCGATCGTACTAATCGGTCGTGACCGGGGGCGACTATGGGGACCGTCGAGCAGTTATTGGCTCTGATACCGGCCATTTACGATGCCGCGCTCGACCCTGCGCTCTGGAGCGCAGTCATGCAGAATTGCGCCGATCTCGTCGACAGCCATTGTGGCGTGATGTGGTGGCAGAACCTGAACGATCATTCGGGCCAAGCCCTGACCTATGGCTTCGACACCGGCGCGATGTCCCAATATTTCTCCTCTTACCTGCCGCCCAAGAAATTCAGGCGCCGCGTCGTCTCTGTTCGGGTTGGTGAAATCGAATGCGATCGCGATGTTATGCCGAGGCAGGAGTTTGAAAGGTCGGAGTTCTACAACGACTTCCTGAAGAAGCAGCTTGATGCGAACGCGATCCTGACATCCCTGTTATGGCGGAACAGAGACAATATTGTCCCTTTTACGCTGTGCCGGGGGACAAAACGGCCGGAGTTCGAGGCCGACGAAAAAATGGCGCTGGCAACGATCGTGCCGCATTTGACGCGGGCCGTTCGGATTTCACTCCAGCTGGGAACGCTCCAGGGCCAGTCAGGGCAGGCCACGGAGTTGCTTGACCGCAATGCGCACGGCGTCCTCATCGTGGATTCTAAGGGCAAGGTACTTCTCGCCAATGTCCGCGCGGAGACGATGCTGCGCCGTGGCGACTGCGTCTGTACTGGCATGGACGGCATACGCAGTGTTTCGCCATCGATCACGGATCGCCTGCGCGCCACCATCGCCCGGGCTGCGATGGGTGAGGATGGTGGCGCGATCGCGCTGCCGCAGGCCGATGGCGGCATGCTCTACGCGCTGATCGCGCCGTGTCGCCCCGAACAGAGCTGGTTGCGCGTGTCCGAACCGCGGGTCTTGATTTTGCTGCGCGACGCCGAATTGCGCCCCGCGCTACGCGCGGACTATCTGAAATCCATCTTCGATTTGTCGCCGGCCGAGGCGCGCGTGGCGATAAAGCTCTATCAGGGATTGGATTTGGCACGGGCGGCACAAGCGCTGTCCATCAGTCGCAACACCGCGCGCGTCCATCTGAACGCGATTCTTGCAAAGACCGGCACACACCGTCAGGCCGAGTTGATGCGTCGTCTGGCAGGCATTGCCGACATGTGCGCGGGCGTTGCAGCGGCGCCGTTTTAGATCACCAATGCCTAGTAATCCCCGCCCTCGGCGGCACGCAGCGCTTTGCGAAGCGCAAGATATTCGGCACGGTGCGGCTTGATCAGAACCCAATCGGCCTTGTCGATCGCGATACTTTTGCGATCCAGGGCCAGGTCGGCCGCCGAGACCTTCATGGGCCCATCGCCTTCGCCGACGACGCCGGTGCCGCCTGACGCGATGACTTCGTCGAGCTTTTCCCTGATGGCCAAATAGCGATCCTCGACGCCGCGCTTCTGCGCGATCATCTCGTCATAATGCGAGACGGCGGTCGCGCGGGAGATGATCGCCCCGTTCCGGTCGATTCGCGCACGATAGGCCGCTATCACGGACGGCGCAGGCAGCCCCTTGCTGGTATCAAGCGCGGGCGGCATCGGGAGAGCGCCATGATATTTCTGCATGAGGGCAACCGCGTCCTTGTCGGCGCCGGTGAGGTGTTTGGCGTGATCGGAGGCTTCGCGCAGGATCGAGAGGCACAGAGACACATCCGCCGTTGTCAGCGGCGTCATATCGTAATTGGGCGCCGCCGCCATCGCCGGTACAGCCACGGAACACAATGCCAAAATCGTCAATGCCCAGTGTCGCATGCCGACCTCTCCCGATCCGGCCGCGCTACCGGGGCCTGCCGCCGGCAAGCCACGATTTGGACGTCAACTCCTTCTGATGCGCCCTGAAGAAGGCGATCTGCTTGGGCGAGGTGCGGGCCGCGAGCCCGGGCGCCGCCTGGGGAAATTGTACCGCAACCATCGCGCCCATCAGCGCCAGCGGCATCATGATCACGTCGTTGTCGTTGAGGCCGTGCTTCCGGTAAATCGCAACCAGCCGCGGATGCTTGTCCATCTTCGCTTCCAGTTGGGCGATGGAGTTTTCCTTGTCGGTTTTGGCGCCTTCAACCTCGGCCTTGAAGGCGGGATCCCGTTTCTCGGCCGCCCTGAAATCCACCTGCGCGGCCTGCCAGGCGTGAACCTTGTCCATGGTCAGCGTGTAATCGCGAATCTTTTTGACGTCGGCGGGTGACATGTCATGGCCGCGGGCCGCAGCCGGGCTCATGCCCAGGATAAGGATGACCGCGGCGAACGCCGCGCCGCTCAGGGATTTCATGTGTGCTCCTCCGGAAATGTCGCCGTGGTGATCGGGCGCCAACTTTCACCGCGACGGTGCACCCCACAGTTGTGCGGCACATGATTCATTCGAGTCATTCGTTGCGAACTTCTGGGGAAGACGCGGGGTTCCTGTTCATCTGCCAGGTGGCGGTACTGAGACCAATCGCTCCGGAAAAGTCCCGGGGCCGCGCCAGAGCCCGACTGTCCGGTGCTTGGGTCTGAGCCGTCCCGCACGGGGTGGCGACCATAACTCGAATGAGTCATGCCGGTAGCGCGCAGATTTGATCTACGGAACGATACGATTTAACCGAGGGGCATCGGTGTGAATGACCGGAGGAAAATCCATGACACGTTTGCGCATCAGCCTGATGAACCAAGTCGCTATGATATTCGCCGCATTGCTCCTCACCATCGGTTTGTCCCCGGCGGGGCTAGCTCAAACGACGACCGGCTGGGGCACGCATCCGGCCGCGAGCGCCGCGCCCGCTTCCACGCAGACTGGTGCGACGTCCGCCTGGGGCGGTGCCTCGAACGCCGCGAACGTTCACAATTCCCAAACCGCCATCGGTACCAATACCGGCGTTGTTGCCAAGACCACGGATGCCAGCGGGAAGGGCAAGGCCAGCGCCACCGGTAGTCCGCTTTCCAAATATGGGATCGGCGGCAACTCGAACGCCGCTGCCACCGCCCAATATGGTATCGGAAAGCACTCGAATGGTGCGGCGACGAGCCAATACGGAGTCGGCAAAAACTCGAATGCCGCTGGGCTTTCCCAATACGGCGTCGGCAACAATAAGGGATCCGTTGGCGGCATTGGCGCCGGCTACAATGGTGCGGGCTATGCCGGGCCCCATTTGGACAATGGCGGGATGGCTGGCGTGTCGGACGACAAAAACGAACGCGGCAAATACTTTAGAGGCAGCGACAAGAGCAGCAACAGCCCGAGCGCCGGGGATTGGATAACCCATCCCATAGATTCCTGGAAGAAGACTCACCCGGACGGCAACAGCAGCGCCCCCGATGCAGGCGCCCCCAAAGGCCACACCATTAAGGTGTTTAAAAACAAGGATTCCGGCGATATGGGCTTTACGGGTTCTGATGGCGGGTCGGATTCGAACGGCAAGACCATCAATACCGGCAACAAGGGCGGCGGCGATGCGGGCAGCGGGCAAACCGGCCAGGCCGGCAGCACGAGCGGCGGCGCCAATGCCATGGGTCACAGCTTCAACGGCGGTGCCTATGCAGGCGGCGACGCGCAGCTGAAAAAGCCATCCGCCAATGGCGTCCTGAACGGCAACGCAATTAAAAACGGAGCCAGCGATCCCAGGCGTGGCGGCTCGGCGGGCGGGAATTGACGTGGCCGGCGGGCGGCGCGAGTGCCGCCCGCCCCTCCGATCATCAAGGATAGATGCCATGAACAAGATGTTGCCGATACAGAGGTTGGGATGGGTGGTTATGCTGTCGGGCGCTCTGGCGATCGGGCCAAGTGTGGCCCCTGTCTTTGCCCGGGACGCGCCGGTGATCGACCATTCGCGCACCAGCCGGGATCTCGAACACTTGCCGCGCGTGCCTGTGAGCAAGCGCCCGGTCGTGACGATTTATGCCTTCCGGGGTTCTGTTCCTGGCGTCGATGCCGATGCGGCGACCGACATGTTCACCACGGCCTTGATCAAGTCCGGTGCATTTGTGGTGGCCGAGCGCCAGCGCCTCACGCCCGACCTGATGGTGGAGAAGCAGCTGAACGCCCAGAATATGACGACGGGCAGCACCGCTCAAACGAAGCTTGCCGGGGCACAATACATCTTCGAAGGGACCGTCTCCCAAACGACCATGGACGACAACCAGTCCTCGGGGGCGTTCTCCATCGGCGGCTTGAATCTGGGCGGGTCCGGCGCGCAGGGTGTGCTGACCATCGATGTGCGCGTGGTCGATGCCAATAGCGGCGTCGTGCTCGATGCGATCGACGTCCACAAGAATATCCGAGCAAACAGCAAGAGTGTTTCGGGAATTGGAGCCTTCGCGCAAACAGTGTCGGGCACGTATTCACCGCTAACGCCGGACGCGAGCGTCCAGACCGCACATCACGACAATCTGGGCGATGCGCTCAGGGCCTGTATCGAGGCATCGGTGCTCGATCTCGTCAAGCGCTACGGCGGCTGATGGGCTGACATTCCTGAAGGCAAAAACATGAAAACAAAACTCCGCCTGGCGGTCATAGCCGTACTGCTTCTCGCATCCGCTCCCGCGATAGCCGCGGCGGCCGGATGGAACGCGGCACGATGGCAAGCCCTGTTCGTTCAGGTCCCCGCGCCGCCTTCGACACTGGCCGCGGCTGGCGGCAGCATCGGAGCAATGAAGGACAGGGAAGGCCACGTCGCGTTAGGTCCCACCGGCTCGGATATGGCCAAATCGCGCGCGGAGTATCACGCCGGGATTCTTGCGATGAACACGGCGGCGGTCAGCGGGAGCGGCATCGATGTTGCGCGCCTGCAGAACGATCCGGCCTATGCCGCCCGGTTTCAGGAGAAGATGGCGACAATGTCCGTCTCGGAAAAAATGCAATTCGCGATGAAGATGCGCCAGACGACCGCGGCGCCCAACGCCGGCGCGATCCGCGCGTATGGCAGCTTGGAAAGCTATCTGATGGGCGATGGCGGGCACGCTGCAGCCGCCGCGAAGGCTCTAGTGCGTGGCGGCATGAGCCGCATCACCTCCCACTATAATGTCTGTCACGCCGACGCAGACAAACAATTGCAATCGGCGCTGAAAGCCTGCGCGCCAGCCAAGGAGTGCGGCGACACGGATTGCTCGCCTGTGCCGGCTTGTATTGCCACAATCGAAGCGCGGGTCCCGGCCATGATCGCGCGCCACCATGAATGCGCTGCCTCTGAGTTGGGAGAGGAACACGCGCTGTTCGCCAAGGCGCGCGAAACCCTGGCGCCTGTTGTGGCCAAAACGGTGGCATTGACCGGGGCCGCCGAAAAGGCCGGTGTCGCGCCGACGCAATTGAACGCCGGCTACAGCGCGATCCTGAACGATGTCGCGCTGCTCCAGCAGATGGATGCCCGGATTGAATTGCGGGCGGGCTACTGGCAGGGAATCCAGCGCAAGACAGTGCCCGACAGCTACTTCGTGTCGGGCAATCTGGGGTATCGCTACATGCTGGGCAAGGACGATATCCTGGCGGCGCCCGATGACGCGCCCGACGGCTGGTGACGGAGAACGGCCCGTCAGGACGCAGGCGCTGGTGACGGATTTGGTGTGCGCCCATGATGCCAGTGCCACAACCCGTACAAGGCGCCTGCGGCCACGACCAGCAAGCCGCCTCCGATCACTGGCCGGAATGCTAGCCACGAAAGCGCAATCACCACCAGGGTGAGTGGCAGGGCGATCACGAATGAAATGGCGGCAACCGCCCCGCGCACGATCGAGCCGAGGAACGGCAAGACCGAGGCGAATGTGGAGAGCGGGTTCAAAAACATGGTGAGCCCGATGAAGATCAGCACGCCACCGACGGCACGCAGGATCCAGGTCAGGAGCGATTCCGAGCTGCGCTTGTCGGCCAGCATGACGGCCGCCGGGCGGTTGCCCACTTCGGCAAGCTGGATCTGATAGCCGTTCGAGGTGACATAGGGCGCGAAGCCGCCATGGCTTTGATCGGCCAGCACCGACAAGGTCGCGCCCGACGGCAGGCCGTGATAGCCGACGCGCATGTCCCCGGCTTTGGGCGATGCCGGATCACCCTTGTAGAGCATGCCCGCATTTGCCACCCATCCGCCCGGCGGCGCCGGCGTCAGCGCTTGCGGCGGATCGATCAGGGCGAGTGTCGTCGCATCGAGGCTATAGCCCCCAAGTTTGGCGTCGGAGGCCGCGTAGCGCGCCGCGCCGAACGGCATGGCCGGATTGGTGTGACCATCGGGATGGCGGAATTGGGAGGAGTCGATCGCGTGATCTTCCCAGTTCAGCGCATAGGTGTAGGTCGTCTTGGTCGTCTGACTGCCACCAGTGTTGTCCTGACTGCTGGAGTGCTTGGTCTCGGTCCATTGATACATTTCGGCGTCGCGTTTGACAGCAACTTGCCCGGTAAAATTCAGATTTATATCGGGATCGGCAATCGGCGTGGCCGCCGTGGCCGCACCGACCACATGAACCAACCTGTTGTCGTTGCCCGGCGCGGGCACCGTATTCGACACTTCGACGGCCTTTGTCGCTGCCTCGCTCAGACCACGGATCGCCTCCACTGCGCGGCCCTCGTTCCATGACAGAAGAACGATCGCGGCGATGACCAGAAGCGGGCCGACCAGAAGGCCGGTGAACGAGCCCATCAATCGCGAAAAAATCCCTGCGTGGCGACTTCCGTGAACGAATTGGACATGGGCAACTCCGAGTTTGCAGCTTCGCCAAACATGAACGGTGTGAGCGGTGGCGGCATGACTCGTCTGCACTACGGCGCGAGGCGGGAATTGGCAAAACCACGCGGAAATCCGCGGTCCCTAGTGCAACCGAGTTCATGTGCCGGCCCGCCCCGATCTGCTCCCCTTTGCCGGAATGCTCGCGCTGCCTGGGCCCGGTTTGCAGGTGGCCGGCAGTTTGGCGTGTGCAGGGGAGATTGCGCTATGGCGTTCTATCGTGTCCGAAAGCTCGACGGGGCTTGCGCACTTGCGCTGATGTTGACGCTCGGCGCGGTATTGCCCGCTCTGGCTGACAGCGGCGGCAAGGATTGCGCACCGGTGGGCGCCTTGCCCGACTACCTGCCGGTGGGGCCCGCCCATCGCGACGCCTACGACGCCGTCTCCTTTTTTCACAAGGGTGTCGACGGCGGTAACGATAAGATCAAGATTTCCGGTCAGGTGTGCAAGCAGGAATATGATCTGAAGAATGGCGGTCAAGCACAGAGTAATCTGGAGATGCAATACAACTACCGGTCTCAATTCGATTCGCTAGGTGCCGAAACCACCTACAAAGACGATTACGAGACCGACGCCAAGCTGGCGAAAGACGGTCACGAAACCTGGCTGAAGGTAATCACTGACGCCAATCTCAACGAAGTCCATGTGACGGTCGTTAACTTGCAGCCGATGAAGCAGACGCTGATCGCCCCGTCCGGCAAGGATTACCGCCTACTCGGGCATATGCCCAACTATGCCGTGACGAGTGTGGACAAAAGCCGCTTCGACGAACACGCGTTCCTGGTGCACAGCGATGGCGGCAACAACCGCTCCAAGGTCGAAGGCGCGCGCTATGACATCGAATACGACATCAAGAAGGACGCACACCCGGCCACGCCCTTGGAAATCGCAACCAATTACCGCAACGCCCTCAAGCAGATGGGCGCGGAAATCCTTTATGCAGAGGACGACGAGTCCAGCACCGTCGCCCGCTATGACGATCACGGTCAGGCGATCTGGATGCAGATCGATACCGATGGCGATTTAATCAATATTTACACGATCGAAGAAAAAGCGTTTCAGGCGTCTATCAAGCCACCGGACGCCAGCGCAATGAAGACGGCGCTCGACAAGGACGGTCACATCGCCCTCTACATCCATTTCGATTTCGACAAGGCGACGTTGCGCCCCGATGCGGCACCGATCATTGCCCAGGTGGTTTCCCTCCTGAAGGACAATCCCGATCTGCGCCTGTCGGTGGAAGGCAATACCGACAATATCGGCGGCCATGATTACAATGTGAAACTGTCCAAGGATCGTGCCGCTTCCGTCGTGGCCGAACTGGTCAAGGCCGGGATCGCTGCCGACCGGCTGAAATCCTCCGGCAACGGACCGGACAAACCGATCGCCGAAAATGACAATTCCATGGGCCGCGCCAAGAACCGGCGTGTGGAGCTGGTCAAGCTCGCATCTGCAGCGTCCGCGGCGAAGGCTGGATCCGCGACGAGCATCGCAGAGACTGCGGTCACGTCGGGCGGTGCTGTGTTCGCCGGTACGTGGCAGGCCGATATGAGCACCGTGCTGCCACAGCAGCCGCCGTTGAAAAGCCAGACCCTGGCCATTGCGCCGATCGCAGGCGGCTACACCACCAAGCAGACCAATGTGCAGCTCGACAAGGATGGCGGCACCTCGACCATCACAATTGGTGGTAAGATCTTGTCCAACGGAAAGCCTTTCAAGGGTGGCATGGGTGAAACCCGGTCCTGCAGGAGCGTCAATGCCACGACGATCGAATGCACGGTGGCGATGGGCCCAACCCACGCCGATGAGACCTATGCGCTCTCGGCCGGCGGCAAGACACTGACCGACACGCTCAAGGTCAAGGGACCGGACAGCAAGGAGCACGCGATGGCGACGGTCTACAAAAGAGCTGCCTCATAGCGAAACGCGCCGCCGCCGCCGGCTAGTCCGCAATCAAACCGGAACCAGAAATACGACACGGCGACGGTCACACCTTGCCCCGAAACCTGGGCTGCATTGTCCCCTATTCCAAGGATACAGGGAGGACGGTTCGACGCCAGATATTCGTGGCCGGCGGCGACTTCTTCCAAATGTACGATTCCAAATGTACGAATTTCCCGGATCAAATAGCTGTGCAGGATCAGTGACTTCGAAATCCGTACCGTTTGGTCGCAGTCAGGAGCTTTGGAGAATTATGGCCCGAGAGAGACGAATTCGGGCTCTGGCGCGGTTCACCCGGTCAAGAGCATCGGCGGCAGAACCGCGCGGATGCTGGCCCTTTTGGGCAACGCGCCGGACCGAGAGATTTTCCGTCTCAAATAGACTGGCGGACAGGGAGGGATTCGAACCCTCGAACGGCTATTAACCGTTACACACTTTCCAGGCGTGCGCCTTCAGCCACTCGGCCACCTGTCCGTCTGATCCGCGGCGCGCCGTGCGCGCCCTCCGGAAGGGCCGGGACTATACCGGCTTCGGCCTCGTGCGGCAAGGCGTAGTCTCAAGAATTTTCCACGCCAATTTCGCCGCGCCGCGCCTCAGCGCCGGCCGGCCGGCGCCAGCACGCTGAAACCGGCCTTTTCGAACAGCGCCCGGGCCGCCGGCGTCGCAGGAAGGCGAGGAATGCGGCGGCCCCGGGCCGGGCGCCCTTGATCAGCGCGGCGGGGTAGACGATGGGCGTGTGGCTGGAATCGGGGAAGGTGGCCACGATCCGCACCGCCGGCTCGATCAGCGCATCGGTCCGGTAGACGATGCCGAGCGGCGCCTCGCCGCGCGCCACATAGGCCAGCGCCACGCGCACATTCTCGGCCGGCGCCAGATGGGCCGCGGCGGCGGTCCACACGCCCGAGGCTCGTCAGCGCCTCCTTGGCATAGCGGCCGGCCGGCACGGTGCCGGTATCGGCGACGGCGAGGCGCCCGCCATCCAGCGCCTTCACCAGCGGGAAATGCGGTGCGATCGTGAGCGCGATCGTCGAGCCTTTCGGCGCGATCAGCACCAGCTGGTTGCCGAGCAGGGCTCTCGCGGCTGGCGGCGATGAGTCGTCCGCGCTTCTGCAGATAGTCCATCCAGGCGCTGGTCGGCGGAGATGAACAGGTCGGCGCCGCCCGAGGCGTCGATCTGCTTGGCCAGCACCGAGGAGCCGGCGAAGGACAGTGCGATCTGCCGGCCCGTCTTTGGCGTCATAGGCATGGGCGACGGCCGTCAGCGCATCGCGTCAGGGAGGCGGCGGCGAACACCGTGACCGGGCCACTCTCGCCGGCATGGGCGGCGAGGGGCAGGGCGAGAAGGGCAAGGGCAAAGGCGAGGCGAAGGTGGCGCATGAAGGGACTCCGTATATCCAATTGAATACTACGATGGGCGTTGCGCTGCAAACCCGGTGCGGCGTCGACAAAAGCGGAACGGGCGGACCCGAAGGCCCGCCCGTTCATCGATCCGCTCGTGAAAGCGGTCAGTTCGTGCCGATGATCCCGCCGGCGCACGCCGAGGTCGCGCTTGGCCGCGACGATCGAGATCGTGAAGCCCGCCACGATGTCGAACACGGTCATGCGCACCAGGAAGAAGAAGGGCGAGGTCGCGAACGCCGGCAGCGTGATGAATTCGACCAGCGCGATGATGAACACCAGCATCGACAGCGCATGGTTGATGACTTCGATGGCCGTGGTCCGCGTCGATTTGACGACTTCGACGAAGAGCAGCGCCAGGCTGACCACGACCACGAAGGTCGCCGACGCTGAACTGCCAGAGCTGGCCGGAGAACATCTTCACCGGCACGTGATAGGCGAGGAGCTGGTCCATGCCCGTCGCGTCGAAGCCGTGCACGGCGGCCAGCAGGTTGTAGAGAATGACGGCAAGCAGAAGCAATGGAAACGAACGGAGCACGGCGGTTCTCCCCAATTGGCCCAAGGCCATAGAGTGTATCATAATGGGGCAGAACTGGGGCAGGGCCGCGTCTGGCCCTGTGACGCTATGGTTAAAGTCGCCGCCGAAACCGGCCGCTCAGGCTGCCGTTTCGCCGCCGCGCCGCCTCGCGCAACAGGGCGCGCTCGCGGAAGATCAGATAGAGATTGCGCGCATAGACGAACAGGCCCGTCGCCTGGCCGGTGATGAACACCGGATCCTGCCGGTAGATGGCATAGGCCAGCATCACGATGCCGCCGCCGACGCTGCAATACCAGAAGCCGATGGGAATGACGCTGCGGCCCTCCATCTCGGATTTGAACCATTGCAGGATGAAGCGCGAGGCGAACAGCGCCTGTCCGGCAAAGCCGACGAGCAGCCACAGATGCTCCATGGTGAACCATCCGATGAGATGAGCCGGCATCAGATTTCCCTGGTTTCGATGGCGCCGCCGCGGAATCGCTTCTGCAGCCAGCGCACGCCGATCAAATCGCTGATCCCGACCAGCGCGCGGTCGAGCACGCCATATTTCGACACCCCGCGCGTGCGCGGCCGGTGCGAGACCTTCGACATAGCGCACTTCATAGCCTTCGCGCAGCATCAGCGTGATCAGATAGCGGTGGATGTGATCGAAATAGGGCAGGGCCAGAAAGGCCTCGCGGCGGAAGGCTTTCAGGCCGCAGCCGGTATCGGTGGCGCCGTCGTTCAGCATCCAGTTGCGGAAGCGGTTGGCGGCGCGCGAGGCCCATTTCTTGGCGAGGCTGTCCTGGCCGCTTCTGGCGCACGCCGGCGACAAGGCCGAGGCTGCTCGCCGTCCTCGCGGAACACCGCCAGCAGATTCGGGGATGTCGGCGGGATTGTTCTGGCCGTCGCCGTCCAGCGTCACGACGATCTCGGCCTGCGCGGCGCGCACGCCGGTGCGCACGGCCCGGCTCTGGCCGGCATTCTTGGCGTGCTGGATCACGCGCAGGCCGGGAATCTCGCTCGCGCAGCGCGGTCAGCGCTGCGGCCGTGCCGTCGGACGAGCCGTCGTCGATGAAGATGATCTCGGCCGGGCCTTCGCCGGCGATGGCGGCGGCGATCTCGCGCGCCAGCGGGCCGACATTCTCCGCCTCGTTCATGACCGGTACGACCACCGAAAGCGCCAACGCCATGCCCAGGTTCCGTTCGCTCCCGTTATCCCATAAAGTCCGCCGCGCGCCGGCCGCCGCGGCGCCGCGTCCGGCATGTCGCTGGCCGGATGGCGGCAGGCGGCCGAAGGCGGCGCGGGCCTTATACAGGCCCAACGCGGATTGAAACAGGCCTGTGCCAAAGCGGCGCATTGCGGCGGGCTTCCTTCGCTCTATTCCGTGCCGGAAACCACAGGCCATTCAAGAGGCATTCCAGATGAGCGAGCCGGCCCCGTCCGCCCCGTCGTCGCTGCGCAGTCCTGGCGCGGGCGTTCTGGCCGCGCTGGCGCGGCGGCCCTTCGCGGCGCTGCTTCTGCTCTGCATCCTCGCCTGGCTACCGGGCTTTGCGACTCTGCCGGCGCTCGACCGCGATGAGGCCCGCTTCGCCCAGGCCTCCAAGCAGATGGTCGAGACCGGCAACTGGGTCGATATCCGCTTCGGCGATCAGGCCCGCTACAAGAAGCCCATCGGCATCTACTGGCTGCAGGCGGCCTCGACCAAGCTTCTCGGCACGCCGCCCTTCAACGCGATCTGGACCTATCGGCTGCCTTCGCTGCTCGGTGCCATCGTCGCCGCCTTCCTCGCCTTCTGGTGTCTTGCGGCCATGGCGCCGCCGGCGACGGCGCTGACCGGCGCGGGGCTGCTGGCGCTGACGCTGGGCCTCACCGCCGAAGCGCATATCGCCAAGACCGACGCGGTGCTGCTGGCCACGATGCTGGCGGCCGAAGGCGTGCTCTTGCGTGTCTATCTGGCCGCGCGCGATGCGGCGCGGGCGCGACCCGGGATCTGGGCTGGTGATGGCAGGCTGGGCGGCGTTCGCCGTTGGCATCCTGATCAAGGGCCCGCTCATCGTCGCCGTTGTCGGGCTGACGGCCTTGGCGGTGTCGCATCTGGGATCGCGATTGGCACTGGCTCGCAGAGCTGCGACCGCTGCCCGGGCTCGCGCTGGTGCTGGTGCTGGTTCTGCCCTGGTTCGTCGCCATCGGTATTGCCAGCCATGGCGCGTTCTTCGCGCAGGCGCTGGGGCATGATTTCGCCGGCAAGCTTGTCGGCGGGCAGGAGAGCCATGGCGCGCCGCCGGGCTATTACCTGATCCTCTCCACGCTCACCCTGTGGCCGGCGACTCTGTTCGTGCTGCCCGGCATCGGCCGCGCCGTCGCCGCGCGCAGCGATCCGGCGATGCGCTTCCTGCTCGGCTGGGCGGGCGCGAGCTGGCTGATGTTTGCGCTCGTGCCGACCAAGCTGCCGCATTACATCCTGCCGGTCTATCCGGCGCTGGCCTTCATGGCGGCGCTATGGCTGACGCGGCGAGACGCAACGAGACGCGCGGCGGCAAGGTGTTGCGCCATCGTGGCGTCGGCGCAGTTCGCCATCGGCACGCTGGCGCTGGCGGCAGGCCATCGTCATCGCACCGCAGAAATATGGCGAGCGGCGCGCCGGTCTGGCTGATGGCGCTGGCGGGCGCTTGCGCGGCGCCGTCGGCATTGCCGCCGGCGATCCTGATGGTGATGCGCCGGCGCGGGGCCGCGCTGGTAGCCGCCATGCTGACGGCGCTGATCTTCTATCCGACCTTGATGTGGGGCGTGGCCCCGCGGCTGGAGAAGATCTGGGTCAGCCCGCGTCTGGCCGCGCTGGTGGCGAAGGACAAGCGTCCCGGCGATCCGCCCGTGGTGACCTCGGGCTATGACGAGCCCAGCCTGATCTTCCTCCTCGGCACCGACGACGCGCATCGCCACGGCGCCGGCGAAGCGGCCGAGATCGCGGCCGCGCAATGGCGGCCTTGCCCTGATCGAGCGAACGCCAGCGACGCGGTCTTCCTGCACCCGGCTGGTCGAACTGGGCGCCAGTGCGCCGCGCGGTCGATCAGCTGTCGGGAATCAATTATTCCCATGGCAAGCCGGTGCACATCACGATCTATCGCGTGATTCCGGCCGTGCGCGCAGCCTCCGTGGAGTGAGCATGAGCGAGAGCGAAGACCGGCGTCTCTGGCGCATCACCCTCTATGTGATCGCGGCGCTGACGCTGATCCGCATCGCCGTGCTGATCCTGACGCCGCTGCAGCTCTATCCCGACGAGGCGCAATACTGGTGGTGGGCGCAGACGCCCGATTTCGGCTATTTCTCCAAGCCGCCGCTGATCGCCTGGATCATCGGGGTGACGACGGCGATCTTCGGCAATGGCGAATGGGCGATCCGCATCGCCTCGCCGCTGCATCCATGCCGGCACGGCGCTGATGCTGTTCGCCATCGGCAAGCGGCTGGCGGACGCCCGGCTCGGCCTCTGGAGCGCGCTCGCCTATCGCGACGCTTGCCGGGCGTCGCCTATTCCTCCGGCCTGATCTCGACCGATGTGCCGCTGCTCTTCTTCTGGTCGGTGGCGCTCTATGCCTTCCTGCGGGCGATGGACGAGACGGGCTGGCGCTGGCCGCTGATCTGCGGCGTCGCCATCGGCTACGGCCTGCTCGCCAAATACGCGATGCTCTATTTCGTCGATCGGCGCGGTCGCTGGCGGCGCTGGTCTCGCCCAAGGCGCGCGCGGCTGGTGTTCAGCCTGCGCGGGCTGGCGATCCTCGTCGCTCGGCCTTGTTCTGCTGGCGCCCAACATCGCCTGGAATGCGGCGCACGGCTTTCCGACCGTCGGCCACACCGAATCCAATGCCGATTGGAGCCACGCCCACTTCAACCTCGTCGGCGCGCTGGGCTTCTTCGGCAGCCAGTTCGGCGTCTTCGGACCGGTGCTGATGGCCGGGCTTCCTCGTCGCGCTTGTGGCGGCTCGCGCGCGGTCCGAACGGCGCGGAAGCCGATCTGGTCCTGGCCGCCTTCGCCCTGCCGCCGATCCTTCTGATGACCGTGCAGGGCTTCATCTCCGAGGCCAATGCCAATTGGGCGGCGACGGCCTATGTCTCGGCGACGCCGCTGGCCGTCGCCGTGCTGCTGGCGACGCGCGCGGCGCTGGGCGCTGTGGGCCTCCTTCGCCATTGACGGGCTGGCCGATGGTGCTCTTCTGGGTGGTGCTGGTGTCGCCCGCCGACGGGCGACGCGATGGGCGTCGGCAATGCCTTCAAGCGCGAAGAGGGCTGGCGCCAACTCGGCATGGCGGTGACGTCGGTCGCCCGCGCCGGCCATTACGATGCCATCGCCGCGGCCAATCGCTCGGTCATTGCCGAGCTGACCTATTACGCCCGTCCGCGCGCCGGTGCCGTTGCGCATGTGGGACCGGACGCCACGTCCGCACGATCACTTCCAGATGACGATGCGCGCTGACGGTCAAAGACGCCCGCGTGCTGCTGGTGCTGCTGCCCGGCGAGCAGCGTCACGTGCTGCCGACCTTCGAGTCGGCGCACGCAGCTCGGCGCCATCGCCATCCCCATCGGCGGGCACCACAAGCGCGTCACCCCGCTCTACGATGCGCGCGGTTATCGCGGACCCGCATCGCATGCCCTGAGGACTTCGCATCAGTCGCGTGCCGCCGCACAGCAATCGCGTGTGCGGCTTTGCGCCGCGGCATGCGTCCTGCCGTGAAGGGTTGCGCGAGTTCAACGCAAGTCTCCGATCACGGATTTCTTCCACGCGCCTTCGCAAGTTTTTCGTACGGTGCGCGCGGGGGTGGGGGGTGTACGTATCCTCATTACTTGAACTATCTTCAATAAAACTGCTACATTACTCTTCAGCCTATATTTGGGCAATTTGGTGCACATTCAAGTATTCGAAATCTTTCTCTTGACGAATGCATAGGATCGCCTAAATATCCGCCCACGTGACGCCGCCGTTTGATGGAAGGCCAGATGGGGCCTTCGAGAGGCGCGGCGTCCATGGAGCCAAGTGAGACCACAATGAGTCTCCAATTGGTGCGAGGGCACGATCTGCGCCCTCCGTCGCGGGAACCCCGCAAACGACCGGCCGCCGAAGCCGGTTTTTCCTCCGAGGGCGTGACGCCCTTACCCTCGCCGGAACTGCGCCTCCACACGTTTGGCGCCCCGCTTTCCGGTCAGTCCCGAAACAAGCGAATTCTACCGCCGCTTCTGGCCCGGCACGACGCGTGCCGACTGGAACGATTGGCACTGGCAGTTCCGCAACCGCATCCGCACGGCCGAGGAGCTGGCCCGCATCTTCCGCCTGTCGGAGGATGAGCGCGCGGCGGTGACGACCCATCAAGGGCCCGCTGCCGGTCGGCATCACGCCCTATTACGCCAGCCTGATGAGCCGGGACGATCCGCGCGAGCCGCTGCGCCGCACGCACATCATGACCGGCGCGGAGAGCCTGCGCCTGCCCGGCGAGGCGGACGATCCGCTGGGCGAGGATCACGACACCGTCGTGCCCGGCCTTGTGCACCGCTATCCCGACCGCGTGCTGTTCCTGACCACCGGCACCTGCTCGACCTATTGCCGCTACTGCACGCGCGCCCGCGCCGTCGGCAATCCGGGCGGCGAATACCAGTTCTCGCCCAAGCAGTGGGATCAGGCGCTGGCCTATCTCGAACAGCACACCGAAGTGCGCGACGTGCTGCTCTCGGGCGGCGACCCGCTGTCGATCGCCGACGACAAGCTCGACTGGCTGCTGACGCGGCTGCGCGCGATCCCGCATATCGAGTTCGTCCGCATCGGCACCAAGATTCCGGTCGTGCTGCCGCAGCGCATCACCAAAGAGCTGGTGCGGATGCTGAAGAAGCATCACCCGCTATGGATGAGCATCCATGTCACCCATCCGCGCGAATTGACGCCGGAAGTGACCGAGGCCTTTGCGCGCCTGGCCGATGCCGGCATCCCGCTGGGCTCGCCAGACCGTGCTGCTCAAGGGCATCAATGACGACATCACGGTGATGACATCGCTGATGCAGGGCCTGCTGAAGCGCCGGGTGAAGCCCTACTACCTCTATCAGTGCGATCCGATCCGCGGCTCGGGCCATTTCCGCACGACCGTCGACAAGGGGCTCGAGATCATCGCCGGGTTGCGCGGCCACACCACCGGCTATGCGTGCCCGCAATTCGTCATCGATGCGCCCGGCGGCGGCGGCAAGATCCTGATGGCGCCCAATGCGGTGGTCGGCCGCGATGGCGACGATCTGCTGCTGCAGAATTTCGAGGGCGGTGTGTACCGCTATCCCGATCCGGACGGCACGCTGGGCCGCACGGTCGCAACCGCTGGCGGCGGAGTAGGGCGATGCGCATCGGCGTGACCTACGATCTGCGCTCCGACTATCTCGCCATGGGCTATGGCGCGGAAGAGACGGCGGAATTCGACAGCCCCGTCACCATCGACGCGATCTGCGAGGCGCTGACGAGCCTCGGCTATGAGCCGGTGCGCATCGGCCATATCCGCGATCTCGTGGCGCGGCTGGCTGCGGGCGAGCGCTGGGACGGCGTCTTCAACATCTGCGAGGGGCTGAAGGGTCTGGCGCGCGAGGCGCAGGTGCCGGCGCTGCTGGAGGCCTATGACATCCCGTATGTCTTCTCCGATCCGCTGACGCTGTCGCTGTCGCTCGACAAGGCGATGGCCAAGCGCGTGGTGCGGTCGGCAGGGCGTGCCCACGGCCGATTTCGCGCTGATCGAAACGCGCGGCGATCTGCGGAAGCTCGATCTGCCGTTCCCGCTCTTCGCCAAGCCGGTGGCCGAAGGTTCCGGCAAGGGCGTCGACGAGCGCTCGATGGTCGCAATGCCGCGGCGAGCTCGATCAGGTCGTCAGCGATCTGCTTCCGCCGCTTCGATCAGCCGGTGCTGGTCGAGACCTTCCTGTCGGGCCGCGAATTCACGGTCGGCATCACCGGCACGGGCGCCGATGCCACGGTGCTCGGCGTCACCGAGATCCGGCCCAAGCCGAACTTCGTCGGCCATGGCTATGGCTATGCCAACAAGGAAACCGGCTGGGAGGACAAGGTCGATATCGTGCTGGCCGATCCGCGCCAGCGCCAGGGCCGCCGGCAAGGTGGCGCTGGCCGCCTGGCGGGCGCTCAGATGCCGCGACGGCGGGCGCATCGACATCCGCTGCGACGCGGCCGGCAAGCCGCATTTCATCGAGGTCAATCCGCTGGCCGGTCTCGCGCCCGAACCATTCCGATCTGTGCCTGATGGCCGATCTGAAGGGCATTGCCTATCGCGATCTGATCGGCCGTATCATGGCGTCGTTCCTGCAAGCGCAATCCGCAGCTCAAGCGCAGCGGCGCGCCGTCGCCGCCTGAGATATGCGCATCCTCGTTCTTCATTCCGATGTCGCGCCGGATGCCAGGCCCGACGAGCTCGACACGCTCGTCGCGGCCGAAGCGGTCGCGGCCGCGCTTGATGGAAGCAGGCCACGTCGTTGTGCAGGCGCCCTTCGTGCCCGATCCTGCGGCGCTGGCCGCGCGTGTCGCGCGGCGCCGATCTCGTCTTCAATCTCGTCGAAAGCGTCTATGGGCAGGACGAGCTGGCCATGCTGGCCCCTGCCATGCTGGAGCGTCTCGGCGTGCGCTTATACCGGCGCCAATGCGGCCGCCATCGCGCTGACGGCCGACAAGCCGGCCACCAAGCGCGTGCTGCGCGCGGCCGGCCTCGCGACACCGGCGTGGGCGCAAGCGCCGCGCTGGGACGGGCTCGCGGACGATGTCCGCTACATCGTCAAATCCGCGACCGCGGATGCCTCGATCGGCCTCGACGATGCCGTCGGTGGTGCAGGGCGTGACTGCCGTGCGCGCCCGCGCCGCCGATTGCGCCGCGCGCTTCGGCGGCCGCTGGTTCGCGGAAGCGCTATCGTCGATGGCCGCGAGTTCAATGTCGCGCTGCTGGACGAGGGCGAAGGGCCGCGCGTGCTGCCGCTGGCCGAAATGCGTTTCACCGATTGGGATGCCGCGCGGCCGAAAATCGTCGGCTATGCCGCCAAATGGGACGATGCCGATGCCGGCGGCGCGAAGATGGTCCGCAGCTTCGATTGTGCCGCGGACGAGCCGGCTCTTGCCCGCGCGCTGCGCGAGATGGCGCTGGCGAGCTGGGATCTGTTCGGGCTTGCCGGCTATGCGCGTGTCGATTTCCGCGTCGACGCGGCGGGCGTGCCGACGATCCTCGAAATCAATCCCAATCCCTGCCTCGAACCCGGCGCCGGCTTTGCCGCCGCTGCGCGCGAGGCCGGGCTACAGCTACGCCGAACTGATCGGCCGTATCGCGGATGGCGCCCATGGCTGAATTCCGCACCATCCTGCAAGGCGGCCGACGAAGCGGCCGTCGAGCGCCTCGTCGCCGCGCACCGGCGTCTTCAGCGCCGAGGAGATCGCCATCGCCCGCGAGCCTGGTCGAGGAAACGCGCGCCGCGGCGCAGGGCGCCGATTATCGCTTCCTGATCGCCGACGGCGAGGCCGGCATCGACGGCTACACCTGCTTCGGCCCGA
The DNA here is from genome assembly GCA_963822185.1 of uncultured Pseudomonadota bacterium. Lineage (GTDB taxonomy): Bacteria > Pseudomonadota > Alphaproteobacteria > Micropepsales > Micropepsaceae > Rhizomicrobium. Next base: position 571,831 of record CAWGGT010000001.1, on the reverse strand, counting down.
TTCCCGGCACCGACCGGCGCTACGAGCTCTACTGGATCGCCGTCGATCCCGCCGCACGCCGCCGCAGGCTGGGCCGTCGCGCTTCTGGCCGCAACCGAAGCCGCGGTGAAGCGCACTCGGCGGCACGCATCTCTTCGCCGAAACCTCGACCCGGCCCGATTATGCCCCCGCGCGCGGCTTCTATGCCGCCAATGGCTACACGCTCCAGGCCGAAGTGCCGGATTTCCATGCCGATGGCGACGGGCTCGCGATCTACGGCAAGCGTCTCTAGAGCGCCGGACCGGTGCGCTCGACGGTGACGCGATTGAGGCGGTATTCGCGCCAGACGATGAACAGTCCCGCCGCGATGACGATGGCCGCGCCCAGCATCACCAGCGGTTCCGGCACCTCGGCGAACATCGACATAGCCCAGCGCCACGGCCCAGATCATCGCCGTGTAGTCGAACGGCGCCAGCAGCGAGGGCTCGGCATAGCGATAGCTGAAGGTCATGCAGATCTGGCCGACGCCGCCCAGCAGCCCGCACAGCACCAGCAGGCTGGCGCATTCCGCCGAAAGCGGCACGCGGTCCCAGATCATGGTGATCGCGCCCACCGCGGCGCAGGTCGCCATGAAATAGAAGACGATGGTCTCGCCGCTTTTCCGTCGCGTGCATCTGGCGGATCAGGATGACCACCACGGCGGAGAGGAAGGCGCCGCCCAGCGCAAAGCCCGCGCCCAGCGAAAAGCCGTGCGTTCAGGATGCTGGGACAGCCCGCCATGCGGCGACAGCATCACCAGAACCCCGGCGAAGCCGGCCAGCACCGCGCTCCAGCGATAGCGGCCCACGCGTTCGCGCAGGACGAGCGCGGCCAGCACCACGGCGAAGATCGGCATCACGAAGCCGAAAGCGGTGACATCGGCCAGCGGCAGCATCGTGACCGCCGTGAAGTTCAGGAACATCGAGGAGACGCCCGCCGCCGAACGGGCGATGATGCATGAAGGGCCGCCTGGTCTTCATCACGGCCGATCGGCCCGACCGTGCGGATCGAGAACAGCGAACACCGGGATCAGCGCGAAGAAGGCGCGGAAGAAGATGATCTCGCCGATCGGCACATGCGCCGGCCAGCTTGATCGTCGCATACATCACCGAGAAGGACAGGGTGCCGCCGAGCTTGAGCGCGATCCCGCGCGTCGGGCTCTTCATCGCGTCAGAGCCAGCCGCGCCGCTTGAACCAGACATAGGGCACGACGGCCGAGGCGATCATGACGACGATCGCCAGCGGATAGCCCCACCATTCGTGCAGTTCCGGCATGACGTGGAAATTCATGCCCCAGATCGAGGCGAACAGCGTCGGCGGCAGGAACACGGTCGCCGCCACCGACATGATCTTGATGATGTTGTTCTGGTCGATATTGATCAGGCCCAGCGTCGCGTCCTGCAGATAGGTCAGCTTGCCGTCGAGATAGGAGGAATGGCTCTGCAGCGATTGCACGTCGCGCGTCAGCGTCTTCAGATGCGCCTTCACGTCCTTGTTCGGCCTGGCGTCCATCGCCTGGGTGAGGAAGCTGAGGACGCGGCTGATGCTGAGCAGGCTCTCGCGCATCTTGCCGGTCAGGTCGTTCTTGCGGCCCAGCCGGCGCAGCACGTCCTGAAAGTCGCGCCCGCCGGGGCGGCGCATTGGGATCGTGCTCGAATATTTCGCGGCTAGATGGTTTCGACTTCCGCGCCGATCGCGCTCCAGAACGTCGGCCATGCGGTCGACGATGGCGTCGAGCAGGCCCATCAGTACCATTTCCGATTTGCCCACCGGCACCAGTGGCGCGGTCGCAGCGCGCGGAGAAGGTGCGGAACGGCTGCGGGTCGATATAGCGCAGCGTGATCAGCCTGCTCGTGCGCCAGCACGAAGGTCACCGCATCGGCGCCCGGCCGCTCGCTATCGGTGTTGGAGAGCACCAGCGCCGTCATGAACAGGCCGCCGTCTTCCTGATAGAGCCGGCTGGAGATTTCGATCTCTTCCATATCGGCGCGGGTCGGCAGTTCCATGTTCAGGAACTGGTCCACGGCTGCGGCGCTCTTCGACGGTGGGATTGAGCAGGTCGATCCACACGCTGCCCTCGGGGATCGTTTCCCCGGCGGCGACCGGCGCGCCTTTCAGGCCGCCATTCTGCAGCTGATAGCTTTTCAGCATGCCTGGCCTCTACTGGATCGCGGTTAAGGTTGAACGCTTCGAATCCGACGCGATCCGAGACGTCGTTCACCTTACCTCGCCCGGCGGCCGGGCGCGAGGAATTTTCGGCTTCGTTCACCGACCGGGGCGAGAGGCATCCGACCAAGGCGTGCGGCCAACTGCCGCATCATGGCCGGATAGAGCTGCGGACCGGGCTTCAGATCGGCGCCCGAGCGGGTCGAGCACACCGACGCGCACTGCCGTGTCCCGCGCCAGCGTCTCGACAAGGGCCGGCGGAAATTGCGGTTCGCGGAAGATGCATGACGGCCTCGTCCGGCCTTGATGGCCGCGCGCAAATTGGCGATGCGGCGCGGACCCACGGGCCGGTCCGGTTCCACCGTCACCGCACCGATCGCGTCGAGGCCGTAATGCGCCTCGAGATAGGGATAGGCGTCGTGATAGACGATATAGGGCCGGTGCCGGACGGGTTTCAGCACAGAGCGCCAATTGCGCATCGAGCGCGGCAAGGCGTTTGGCTTCGGCGACCGCATTGGCGCGGTAGCGCGCGGCATGCACCGGATCGGCTTTGGCAAGGGTCGCCGCAATGGCACGGGTCATGGCGATCGCATTCCGTGGATCGAGCCAGATATGCGGATTGATCTCGCCGTCCCTGGCTTCTGTGCAGTGGCACATGCCACAGGCCGCCCGGCCGGGCCTCCAGCAGATGCACGCCCGGCGCATGTTCGAGCGCGACGATGTCGGCGCCGGGTGCGAGATTGGAAAGCGGTGTCGTCAGGAAGGTTTCGAGGTCCGGCCCCACCCAGAACACGATCCGGGCATCGGCGATCTTGCGCGCATCGGAGGGCTTGAGCACATAAGTATGCTGCGAGGCCGCGGCCTTGATCAGCAGATGCGGTGTGCCGATGCCGTCCATCACGGCGGCGACGAGCGAATGGACGGGCTTGATCGTGGCCAGCACGTCGGGCGCGGCCGCATGCGCAGGCGCGGACAGAAGGACGAAAACAAATAGGGCGAGGAGGCGGTGGCGCATGGTAAGAGGTCTAGCCGAAACGCGCGCTCGAAGACAGCATCCGGTCATGACCACGCTCCCACAATTTCGCGACATCGAAGCCGCCGCGGCGCGGATCGCAGCCTTTGCGGTGACAACACCGATCCTCGAACATCCCGATCTCAACGCGCGGACCGGCCGCCGGGTGCTTCTCAAGCTCGAAACCGTTCAGCGCACGGGCTCGTTCAAATTCCGCGGCGCCTGCAATCGCCTGCTCGCCATCCCTGAGGCCGAGCGCGCGCTGCGGCGTGGTGGCCTTTTCCTCCGGCAATCATGCGCAGGGTGTGGCGGCCGCGGCTGCGCTTCTGGGAATGGCCGCGACCATTGTCATGCCGGCCGATGCGCCCGCCGCCAAGATCGCAGGCACAAGCGCCCATGGTGCGGAGGTCGTGTTCTATGACCGCCACAAGGATGATCGCGAAGCCATTGCAGCCGAAATCTGCGCCGCCAAGGGCGCGACGCTGGTGCGCCCCTTCGACGATCCGCAGATCGTGGCGGGGCAGGGCACCGCCGGCCTCGAATTGCTTCGTCAGGCCGCCGCCGCGGGCGCCGAACTCGATGCGGTGCTGGTGCCCTGCAGCGGCGGCGGGCTCGTCAGCGGCATCGGCCTCGCCTTCTCCGGCGCCAGCCCCGGGACGCGTGTCCATCCGGTCGAGGTCGAGGGCTTCGACGGCATGGGCAGGTCGCTGGTGGCCGGGCAGCGTGTGGCGGCTCCGGGCGGGGCGCCGAGCCTCGCCGATGCGCTGATGGCTCCGATGCCGGGCGAGGTCCCCTTCGCCATCGCCCGAACCTGCCTCGCGCCTGGCATCACGGTGGGCGACGAGGCGCTGGTCCGGGCCGTCTCCTATGCCGCCCAGCGCCTGAAACTGGTGGTCGAGCCGGGCGGGGCCGCCGGCCTTGCCAGCCTTCTGGCCGGGCAGATCACGCCCGGCGGGCCGGTCGGGATTGTGCTGTCCGGCGGCAATTGCGACCCGCAAACCCTGGCCGATTGCTGCGCCCGCATCCCCAATCCCTGAGCGGCCAGACCCCGACGGTTTCGCCAGGCCGGCGCTGGTTACCATCTTGGGTGTGGATACTTTCCAATCTGCGGCATTTTCGCTACCGTCATAATAATTCGTTAAGAAAATTCTGGGTGGTAGTGGGGGCGTTAGATGGATGAGAGTGGCCAGAGCGGCGAATCCCGCCGTTACCTGGGCGTTATTGCGAGCCTGATGGTGACGCTGGCGCTCGTCGGCTGCGGCGGGCTCGGGCTTCTGCCCTATCAGAGCGACGTTCAGAACAGCGGCTTCAGCAGCTACAAACAGGTCCGGCGGGCCTATGCGGACATTGTTCCGGGCCAGACGCTGGCCTCCGATCTCAGCCATCTCGGCTTTGATGCGACGCGCTCACCCAATGTCCAGGTGCTCTCCTATCTCGGCGTGATCGAACGCTTCATGCCCCGCAATTCGATCAGCTTCGACAAGCTGGCGCCGCCGGTGCAATCCTGCATCGACGCGCGTGACCGCTGCACCGCCTATGTCTTCAAGCCGGAGAAGCTGCATCGCGAACGGCGCGGCAATTTCCTGCTCGATGCTCTGGGCTTCAAGCGTGCGACCGTGAATACCGGCTGGTCCGCCGAGGTGATCCTGCTCGTGCAGGATGGGCGCGTCGCCTACAAGATGATGTCCCGGCGTTCGCGCATCGAAAACCTGCCCACGGGGTAGAGCCTCTCGGTCCACCCCAGCGTATTGGCTGCGCGGTGATGCACACCGCGCCGGAGGAGCGCGTTGGCGCCGCCGGTCGCTGGATCGCGACCGGCATTCTCGTTCGATGTTCAGTGGCTAATCGGACAGGCCGAGACTAGCGAGGCGCCAACACCATCATCATCTGGCGGCCTTCCATCTTCGGATATTGCTCCAGCTTGGCAATTTCCTCGGTGTCCTTCTGGACACGGGTCAGCAGCTCCATGCCGAGATTCTGGTGCGCCATCTCGCGGCCGCGGAAGCGCAGGGTCACCTTGACCTTGTCGCCTTCGTCGAAGAAGCGGCGCATGGCCTTCATCTTCGTCTCGTAATCGTGGTCGTCGATGGTCGGGCGCATCTTGATCTCTTTGATCTCGATGACCTTCTGCTTCTTGCGCGCCTCGGCAGCCTTCTTCTGCTGCTCGTATTTGTATTTGCCGTAGTCCATGAGCTTGACCACGGGCGGCTTGGCGTCCGGAGACACTTCGACGAGGTCGAAGCCCTTTTCTTCGGCGATGGCGCGGCCTTCTTCGAGGCCGATCTCGCCATATTTGTGGCCGTCGTCGCCGATCAGAAGGATCGTGCGCGCATGGATATCTTCATTGACACGGGGACCGCCCTTGGCCTGGGGCTGAACCGGTCCTTGGAAACGTCTGGGGACTATGACTTCTCTCCCTTCAAATGCCGAATGCCGCCTCGCGGGGTTCGACCGGTGCCCACGAAACGTCAATCGGATCATTGGCGCGGCCGGAAGTCCCCTCGATCAGCTGGCGTCGGCGTTGTGGAAACGCGACACGCGAACAGCAGCACCCCCGGAAAGGGGTGCCGTGTCCGCTAGAGAATAGGTAACCAGCCAGCTTTCGCAAGGGCATTTCGGCCACGGTCGGCCAGCTTTTGCGCCAGAAATGCCGAATTTTGCGCCTCTAGCGCAGGTCCGGCGGCACCGCCTCGGCCGTCAGCATGGCCAGCACTGCGTCCAGCGCCATGCGTCTCCTGCTCCCTGGAGCCGAGGCGGCGCATGGTCAGGGTGCGCTCTTCCGCCTCGCGCCGGCCGGCCACGAGCAGATAGGGCACCTTGGCCAGGCTGTGCTGGCGGACCTTGTAGTTGATCTTCTCGTTGGAGGTGTCGAGTTCCGTCCTCAGGCCGGCGGCCTTGAGCGCCGCCTGGACCTCCTTGGCATAATCGTCGGCGTCCGAGACGATGGTCGCGACCACCGCCTGCACCGGCGCCAGCCACAGCGGGAACTTGCCGGCATAGTGCTCGATCAGCATGCCGATGAAGCGTTCGAGCGATGCCCAGGATCGCCCGGTGCAGCATCACCGCATAGTGGCGCGTGCCGTCCTCGGCGACATAGGTCGCATCCAGCCGCTCGGGCAGCACATAGTCGAGCTGGAGCGTGCCCACCTGCCAGGAGCGGCCGATGGCGTCGCGCAGATGGAATTCGAGCTTGGGCGCGTAGAAGGCGCCTTCGCCGGCCGCGATCTCGAAATCATAACCGGTGGCGCGCAGCGCATCGCCCAGCGCCTTTTCCGCCGCATCCCAGCGCTCGATGGTGCCGCCGAAATTTTCCGGCCGGGTGGCGAGTTTGATCACCACATCCGTAAAGCCCATGTCCTGATAGACCTTGTAGAGCAGATGCACGAAATGCTCGGTCTCGGACTGGATCTGGTCCTCGCGGCAGAAGATATGCGCGTCGTCCTGCGTCATCTGGCGCACGCGCATCAGCCCGTGCAGCGCGCCATGCGGTTCGTTGCGATGGCAGCAGCCGAACTCGGCCATGCGGATCGGCAGGTCGCGATAGCTCTTGATGCCCTGATTGAAGATCTGGACATGGGCCGGGCAGTTCATCGGCTTGAGCGCCATCAGCGCGCCTTCGCCGCTGAGCACCGGGCCTTCGTCCTCGGTGTTCGGCACCTCGTCGGGCACCACGAACATGTTCTCGCGGTATTTGCCCCAGTGGCCCGATTGCTCCCAGAACTTCGAGTCCATGAGCTGCGGGGTCTTGACCTCGACATAGCCGGCGCGGGTGAGCTGGCGGCGGATATAGGTCTCCATCTGATTGTAGAGAACGTAGCCCTTGGGGTGCCAGAACACCGAGCCCTGCGCTTCGGGCTGCAGGTGGAACAGGTCCATCTCGCGGCCGATCTTGCGATGGTCGCGCTTCTCCGCCTCTTCGAGCCGGGTCAGGTAGTCGGCGAGTTCCTTCTTGTCGCGCCAGGCGGTGCCGTAGATGCGCTGCAGCTGCGCGTTCTTGGCGTCGCCGCGCCAATAGGCGCCGGCGATCTTGGTCAGCTTGAAGGCGTCGCCGATGGGAGCGGTGGTCGCGAAATGCGGGCCGCGGCACAGGTCGTGCCATTCGCCGTGGAAATAGATCGAGACGTCTTCGCCTTGCGGGATGGATTCGATCAGCTCGGCCTTGTACTGCTCGCCGATGCCCTTGAAATGGGCGATGGCCTGGTCGCGCGGCCACACCTCGCGGCGGGTCGGCAGGGCCGCCTTCACGATCTCCCGCATCTTGGCTTCGATCTTCGGCAGGTCCTCTGGGCGTGAAGGGCTCGTTGCGCGCGAAGTCGTAATAGAAGCCGTCCTCGATCGCCGGGCCGATCGTCACCTGGGTGCCCGGATAGAGCGCCTGCACCGCCATCGCCAGCACATGGGCGGCGTCGTGGCGGATCAGCTCCAGCGCTTCGGGATCCTTGCGGGTGATGATCCTGAGGCGCGGTGTCCTGTCTCGAGCGGGCGGAAGATGTCGAGGATCTGGCCGTCCACTTCGATGGCCAGCGCGGCCTTGGCCAGGCCCGGGCCGATGGCGGCCGCGACCTCGGCGCCGGTGACGCCGCGCGGGAACGTCATCGCCTTGCCGTCGGGCAGGGTGATGGTGACGTTTGCGGACGATGCGGGCGCAGACACGGGCAGGCTCCTTAAAACAAGTGAAATCAGTGGAGGCGGACCATCATCAAGCCCCGCCGCGAAGTCAATCCGAGAGCCCTCCTGATAGCATATGAGGGCGTCCGCGAGACCGATCTGGCACTCGAAATCCGGCAATTCAGCACTTTTCCGGCGTGTCTAGATGACAGTTTCCCGTATTTCCGCCCGCGGCCGTCTGGGTCAAGATGCGTCCGCTGGGAGGAGAAGGAGACGAGAATGAGACCTGTCCTGACTGCGGTCGTACTGTCCGGTCTGCTCGTGGCGCCCGCTCTCGCTCAGCCCGCGGCGCCGTCCAAGCCCAAAATGATCTGCATCGACACCCAGCGGATCAAGAATACGCGGGTGCCGGATCCGCGCACGATCCTCTTCTATATGAATGACGGAAAAATCTGGAAGAACACGCTGCTCGACTATTGCCCGGGGCTGACCTTCCACGGCTTCGTCTACACGCCCACCCCGCCCAGCCGGCTCTGCTCCAATCTGGAGACCATCCGGGTTCTGGAGAGCGGATCGATCTGCCGTCTCGGCGAGTTCACACCCTATACGCCACCGCCCAAGCCGGCCCCCAAGAATTGAGATCCGCGCCGGAGGAGTATCCGCAATGAAAACCCTCGCCCTTTGTGTCGTCGCCACCGCGCTCGCCTGCGGGGCGGCCTTGGCACAGCCGGCCCAGACGCCGGCAAAGTCCGAGACGCCCGCCAAACATCAGCCGCTTGTCTGCTTGTCGACATCCGATATCGATCGCACGAGCACGCCGGACACCAGGACGATCCTGTTCTATATGCGGAACGGCAAGATCTGGAAAAACACGCTGCGCGCGCGCTGCAGCGGCCTCGCATTTTACGGCTTCATCTACAGGGTGCATGGCGGGCAGATCTGCTCCAACATGCAATCGATCGAGGTAATCCAGACACACGAGACCTGCATGCTGGGGGACTTCACGCCCTACACCCCACCCAAGGACAAGAAATCCGAAAAATCGAAGTGAGAGCGCAATTGGCGGCCGGGCGCCGATACGGCCGCATTCTTTGGGAGGCTGGACATGACGAACTCATCTGACGCAACCCCGCCGGGCTCATCCGGTGGGCCCCTTCCGGGCCTCGTGCGTCGCCCGCAAGACGGTCCGCGAACATTGGCGGCTGTTCCTGATCGAAGGTATCGTGCTGATCGTTCTGGGCGCGGGCGCCATTGTCCTGCCCACCATCGCCGGCCTGGCGGCGACGATCTTCTTCGGCTGGCTCCTGCTGATCGGCGGCGGGGTCGGCCTGGTCTCGACGCTCATGAGCCGGCATGCGCCCGGTTTCGTCTGGGCGCTGCTCTCGGCGCTGGCGGCCATCGTTGCCGGTGCGGTTCTGATCGGCTGGCCGGTCGGCGGGATGCTCTCGCTCACCCTGGTATTGGCCGCATTCCTCGCGATCGACGGCGTGGTGTCGATCTTCTACGCGCTCGACCATCGCGCCCAGGCCTCGCAACGTTGGGTCTGGGTGCTGGTCAATGGCGTTCTCGATCTCGCATTGGCGGCGCTGATCCTGTTGTGGCTGCCCGGCGCCGCAGCCTGGATACTGGGCTTGATCCTGGGGATCGACCTGGTCTTCGGCGGAAGCTCTCTGGTTGCCATGGCCATGAGCGCGCGTCCGCGTTGAGGCGTGCGGGTTGAATGCAAAAGGGCCGGACGTTTCGCGTCCGGCCCTTTGTCATGGGATAGCTGGTTGAGGCGTCAGCCGCCGTGCTTGCCCCACACTTCGATGCGCACGTCGCGGCCGTCGCGGGCCCGGCAGCGCAACCAGACTGTGCGGACATCAGTCCTGTCGCCGGGCAGATCGAAGACGTAGAACAGACCGTGCTCCATGTTGCGACCATGGGAGAGATCGAGCGAGCTGCGGTTGCCGTTGCGGAGTTGGACGTCGAGCTGCGAGCAGGACGCATCGTTGTCGACAGGTTTCAGCGCCAACTGCTCGAGGCGGCTGCCGTTCTGGCCGGCATCGCTCATCACGGTGTCACCGCGGCCGCTGAAGCGGTCGTTCGCGATCAGCCGCCAGCGATGCCAGGCGTCCGGTGTCCTGACACCGTAGTTCGTAGCGCCACGGCCCGGCCCGCCGCGGTCAGAACCATAACCCCGGTCACGGTCGAAGCCGCGGTCAGAACCATAGCCCCGGTCACGATCAAAGCCACGGTCTGACCCCCGGTCGTCAACGAGATACGCACCGACCGTAATTGCGGCATCCCCGCCATCGCTGCGGCAGTTGGAGGCTACACGATCGATATGGTGCATCCGCCCCGGCAGGTCGAAGGCGCGCAGGCGGCCGCGCTCCAGCCGGCCTGAGAAGATTTCGGTGCGCGAGCCATTGCGATAGAAGACGCGCACATAATCGCAAACCACATCGCCTCGCCTGGCGTTGAGCGAAATGGAGCGCACGGGATCGCGCGGGCCGGGCATGGAATTAATGGACATGCGGCGATCAACGCGGATCTGTCCGATATCGCGCCAGCCGGCGAGAGCCGGCGTGGCGGTCAAGCCGATCAGCGCAGATGCGACCGCGAGACGATAGACAAGCTTCATGACAACTCTCCCCCTGTATGCGCCAGCCTGTGGCGCTGTGGCACCTAGCATAGAAATGCATCTAATATGAACGCAGACTGAATGGGAGCCTCGTCGTTTGGGCGCACCGGGTCAATGCAAAATGGGCCGGATGCGGGCATCCGGCCCATCTGCCGATGTCATGCCGTGCGGCCCAAGGGGGAGGCCGCGCATGCAGACGGGTCAATCGGGATGGTGGCGGCGATCGCGGCGGCAGCGTTCACGAACATGCTGCAACTCGCGGCGGCGCTCGCGCGCTTCGGAGCTGCGATGGCCATGGCGGCGAATGGCGCGATCGAGACGGTTTTCGGCGCGTTCGATCTGCGCGCGGCAACTGCTGCGATAATCTCGGCCGCCATAATGCTGTGCCTGCGCCGTAGACAGGCTCATGCTCAGGGCAATGGCCGCGAGTGTGGTCGCCCCGACGGCCATGAGTTTTCGGTAGAAGGCCATTCTGCGTCTCCCCGATGGCGCCGCTGCGGTATCGCAAGAGCGCATGTCCAGCCAGCCTATGCTGTTAAAGGGGGCGTATTCTGATGCGGATCAATTTCCATGTGTGCGGTCAGGCCGGGGCATGCGCGCCGATCCATTGGCGCAGCTGGGGCAATTGCAGGGCGCCGGACACGCGGGCGGTTTCGCGGCCGGCCCGCACCAGCACCAGCGTCGGGATCGAGCGGATATTGAAGCGCGCGGCCAGTTCGCCCTCGGCATCGGAATCGACCTTGGCGAAGCGCAGGCGCGGCTCGAATTCGCGCGCCGCCGCCTCGAACGCGGGGGCCATCATACGGCAGGGACCGCACCACTCCGCCCAGAAATCGACCAGCAGCGGCAGATCCGCCGCCTTGGCATGGGCGGGAAAGCGCCGTGCGGTCAGCGCGATCGGATGACCGGTGAACAGCTCCTTGGCCACAGCGCCCGCATTTGCCCTCTGCGGCGGGCCTATCGTCCGGCACGCGGTTGAGCGTGTCGCAATGCGGGCAGGGAATGATCCGGGTCTCGGCCATGGCGCCATGCTGCCGCGTCGTGGGCCGCGTGCATTGTCCCAGATCAATCGCGGCCTTGCCGGATGCGCCTTTAGCCCTCGTCGCGTTCGGCGACGCGCGTGCCCCGGTGCCGGCAGATGCCGGGTTCGGAGCCCGACACCTGTTCGACCAGCGCCGTCAACGAGGTCTTGCCCGTGTCGAGCGCGCTGTGGAACACCATGTTCGCATCGGCGCAATAGTGCCGGATACCATGCAGGCTCTCGAGCGAGGCGGCATTGGCGAGCTTTGTCTTATAGGCGTGATAGCCGGTCATCCCGCCATGGTGGCGGAAATAGCGCCGCAGATCCGCATCGGAGCGCATCAGCTCGCCGCGATAGGTGATGACGAAGCGGTTGTATAGCGGCGCCTGCTGGCAGGTCAGCGCCGCCACCATCAATCGCTGTTGCATCGCTGCGGTCTGCAGCGCATGGGCATCGCGGGATTTAAGACAGGCCGCCCCGGCCCAGGCATTGCCGGTCGTTCCGGCGAGCGTCACGAGAGCTACCAGGCCCACCATGCCATGGCGTCCAAATCGTTTCATTGTCATTGTCGTCCCCAGCTTGATTGTCAAAAATTGTCGTCGGATGCGGCGGCGCGCGCGGCCTAGTGTTCTGCCGCGCCGGAATTGCGGTGCAGCGACAGCAACACCAGAAGTGCGAGGCGCTCGCGCTGCGAGAGTGAGGCGCTATCAGCGCCGGGCGTTGCGGCATGCGTCGCCATGCGCGCCACGCTTTCATTCATCGTGTCCCGCGCCGATGGTCCGCTCTGGAAGACGGCGCGCTCAATCGGCGCTGCGGCGATCGCCGGAACCGAGACGAGGGCAGCGACCTTCGGCATCGGGCTTGCGCCCAGCATGGCCAGACTTGCAACGGCGAACATACGCAACATGATCCGCTCCCATTCCACCCACACAGCGTGAGCGTGATGTGCAGTGTGGAGTGAGGCGGTGCGAAGTCGACTCTGTTCTGCATCCGACGGTGAAGCGCTGCTTAGCCTTACGCTGCAGCCTTTCTTAGAATTCGATATGCAAAAGATATAAGGGCGCCGGGATGGGTTCCGGCGTGATATTGCTGTGATCGGCGCTTGCGTGATTGTGTTTCAAATTCGCGCAAACCGGCGCTGGGCGCCGATGCTCACCACTTGCCGGTGCTTGTGTTCCGCGGCGGCGCGTTCCTGCGCGGCGAAGGCGCGCTTGAAACCGTCGCGGCTCTGCAGCCGCTGCCAATAGGCGAGCGTCCGCGGGCCGATCTCTTCGGTATTGCCCGACCTGATGGGCCAGCATCAGCGCGTAGCCGACCGAAATATCGGCCATGGTGAAGCGTTCGCAGGCGATGAAGTCCTGGTCTTCCAGCGTCGCCTCGACGGCCCGCAGCCTGGCAAAGAACCAGCGTCTGTAGTCCGTCACCGCCTGCGGCAGGCGCCGCTCCTCCGGCTCGAAGCGGCCATAGCGCAGAACGATGGCCTGCGGGAATGTGAGCGTGGCCTCGCCGAAATCGCAGCGCGTTGAGATAGGCGCCATAGGCCTTCTCGTGCGGGGCGACTGCCAGCTGGCGTCGGCCCGTATTTCACGGCCAGATATTCGCAGATGGCCGCCGATTCGGTCATGAAGGTGTCGCCGTCCAAGAAGGCGGGAATGGTGCCGAGCGGGTTGATCTCCAGGAACTCGCGCGCCTCAAAGCGGGGCGGGAAGGGCAGGATCTTGAGGGCGTATCGCAGCTCCATCTCCTCCAGCGCCCAGAGCGGGCGGAAGGAGCGGGCATTCCAGCAATGATAGAGTTCGATCATGGCGTGCCCCCCAGGGACCATTTTATCCGTCCAGCCAAGGGCAGGAGGGCGCCCGCGTCAAGCATGGCTTGGAACCAGAGGCCGGCTTCGCTTAAGATGCGCGCCGAATTTTCGAGAATTTTTCAAGAGACCCGCCATGTCCGAAATCCCTGCCAGATCGCCTTTCCGCCAATCCGAAGAGCCCGCATTACGATGAAGCCCTGATGGAGCGCGGCGTGGGCGTGCGCTTCAACGGCGTCGACAAGACCAATGTCGAGGAATATTGCGTCAGCGAGGGCTGGGTGCGCCTGGCCGTGGGCAAGACCGTCGACCGCCACGGCAATCCGATGACGATCAAATACAAGGGCACGGTCGAACCCTATCTCCGCACCGAGGCGGACGAAGCACAGCCGTAGCGCCGTCGCGGCTGCCAGCCAACGAAAAAGGCCCGGCGTTTCCACCGGGCCTTTGCTTTGGCGCGAGCCGCGTTGCTTATGCGCCGCCCAGATAATCCATCTTGCCGATCTCGATCCCCTTGTGGCGGAGCAGGCCGTAGGCCGTCGTCACATGGAAGAAGAAGTTCGGGATGGCGAATTGGGTGAGGAAATCGCGGCCGTTGAATTCGAGCGTGATCGCGCGGCGTCTTGAGCGTGATGGCGCGCGTCTCGGCGCCCACGAACTGTTCCGGCGTCACGGCCCTTCAGATAGCCGATCGTGTTGGCGATGCGGGTCTGCAGTTCGGGGAAGCTCGCCTCGGTGTCGGCGAAGCTCGGCGCCTCGCCCCCCGTCAGCCGTGCGGCGCAGCCTTTGGCGGCATCGCTGGCAATCTGGATCTGGCGGGTGAACGGATGCATGTCGGGCGCCAGCCGCGCTTCGAGAAGCTCGGACAGCGGGATGTCGCGTTCCTTGGCCTGCGCCACCGCCTTGTCGAGAATTTTCGACAGGCTCTCGAGCATGCGGATCATCGGCGGAACGGATGCGTCATAAATGGAAAAGGACATGGGGAGCCTCTGCGAATGTCGGTCACGGGCGCGCAGTGGATGCCAGCCCGTGACCGCATTCAAGAGATATCGGCGCCACTCCCGCCGTGCACCCCGTGCATGGCCTATGCGGCCGCCTTCTTGCCGCCTTTGAGAAGGCCGAGCCGCACCAGGCTCTCCGCGGTGGCGATCAGCGCCTCCTCGTTCGAGCGCGGTGCCCAGCCCAGAAGGCGTCTGGCCTTGGCGTTGGTCCCGTTCTTCGGTTTGCCCAGCTCGGGCGTGATGAGCTTGAGGGCCGGATCGCGCATGGCGGCCAGCCGCACGATCCAGTTCGGCAATTCGCGCGTCGGCGCCCGGGCCGCGGCCGCGCCCATGCGCGCCTTGATCGTTCGGGCGATCTCGACGGTTTTCATGAAGTCGCCTGCCGTGGCGAGGAAGCGTTCGCCCTTGGCGGCCGGGTCGGTCATGCAGCGCAGATGCAGATCGGCGACGTCGCGCACATCGACAATGCCGAACCACAGCTTGGGGCAGCCCGGCACCTCGCCATCCATGAAACGCTGTACCAGCAGGATGGAGGTCGAATAATCCGGCGCCAGCACCGGGCCGAACACGCCGACCGGATTGACGACGGAGAGTTCGAGCCCGCGGCCTTCCTTGTCGACGAAGTCCCAGGCCGCGCGCTCGGCAATGGTCTTGGATTTCACATAGGCGGAAAGGCCTGGTGTGCTGGGATCGGTCCAGTCGGTCTCGTCGAAAGGCCGCTCATCCGGCTCCCTGCTGTAGCCGATGGCGGCGAAGGAGGAGGTCAGCACGACGCGCTTCACACCGGCTTCACGCGAGGCCCGGAGCACGCGCAAGGCGCCCTCGCGCGCCGGCACGATCAGTTCGTCTTCATGTTTGGGATTGCCGGGCGGGAAGGGCGAGGCGATGTGATGGACGTAATCGCAGCCCTTCACGGCCTCCGCCCAGCCCGCATCGCTTTCCAGATCGGCAGCGAAGAACTGGACCGGAGCGTCCGGATCGGCGCCGCCTTCCTTCAGCATCGCCCGCACTTCGGGCTCGCGCTTCAGATTGCGCACGGTGGTGCGTACGGTATGACCCTGCTGCGAGAAGCTGGATGATCGTGTGGCTGCCGATAAAGCCCGACCCGCCGGTAACCAGAACTGTCGCCATTGGTGTTTTCCCCAGTTGGCGCTCCCTCATCGCAAGCCTAGCACAGCCGGACGCGAAAAGGCCCGGTGTTTCCACCGGGCCTTTCCGTACTCTGTGTGACGTCTGGAGCGTCGGACTTAGAAGTCCATACCGCCCATACCGCCCATGCCGCCCATGCCGCCGCCGGGCATGCCGCCGGCGCGCCGCTGTCCTTCTGCGGACGATCGGCGACCATGGCTTCGGTCGTGATCAGCAGCGCGGCCACCGACGAGGCGTCCTGCAGCGCGGTGCGCACGACCTTGGCCGGATCGACGATGCCGGCCTGGATCAGGTCGACATACTCTTCGCTCTGGGCGTCGAAGCCGAAGGTGCTCGACTTCTGCTCGAGCAGCTTGCCGACCACGATGGAGGCTTCCACGCCGGCGTTCTCGACGATCTGACGGATCGGGGCCTGGATCGCCTTGCGCACGATCGCGATGCCCGCGGTCTCGTCCTCATTGTCGCCTTCGAGGTCCTTCAGCGCCTTGGTGGCATAGAGAAGGGCCGTGCCGCCGCCGGGAAGGATGCCTTCCTCGACCGCCGCCTTGGTCGCATTGAGCGCGTCGTCGACGCGGTCCTTGCGCTCCTTCACTTCCACTTCCGTGGCGCCGCCGACGCGGATGACGGCAACGCCGCCCGCCAGCTTCGCCAGACGCTCCTGCAGCTTCTCCTTGTCGTAGTCCGAGGTGGTTTCCTCGATCTGCGCCTTGATCTGCGACACGCGGGCCTGGATGTCGGCCTTCTTGCCGGCGCCGTCGACGACCGTGGTGTCGTCCTTCGTGATGCGCACCTTCTTGGCGGTGCCCAGCATGGCGATGTTCACGTTCTCGAGCTTGATGCCCAGATCTTCGCTGATGACCTGGCCGCCGGTGACGATGGCGATGTCTTCCAGCATGGCCTTGCGGCGATCGCCGAAGCCCGGAGCCTTCACGGCCGCAACCTTCAGGCCGCCGCGCAGCTTGTTGACCACCAGGGTCGCCAGCGCCTCACCCTCGACCTCTTCGGCGATGATGAGCAGCGGACGGCCGGACTGCACGACCGTTTCCAGGATCGGCAGCATCGGCTGCAGGCTGGTCAGCTTCTTCTCGTGGATGAGGATGTAGGGCTCTTCGAGCTCGGCCATCATCTTGTCGGCATTGGTGACGAAGTAGGGCGAGATGTAGCCGCGGTCGAACTGCATGCCTTCGACGACTTCGAGCTCGGTCTCGAGGCTCTTGGCCTCTTCGACCGTGATCACGCCTTCATTGCCGACCTTGGCCATCGCTTCGGCGATCATGCTGCCGACGGTCTTGTCGCCATTGGCGGAGATGGTGCCGACCTGGGCGATCTCTTCGTTCGACTTGACCTTCTTGGCGCGCTTCTTGAGGTCGGCCGTGACGGCGAGGACCGCCTTCTCGATGCCGCGCTTCAGGTCCATCGGGTTCATGCCGGCCGCAACCGACTTGGCGCCTTCGCGCACGATGGCGCGGGCCAGAACGGTGGCGGTGGTGGTGCCGTCGCCGGCCGCGTCGTTGGTCTTCGAGGCCACTTCGCGCACCATCTGGGCGCCCATGTTCTCGAACTTGTCGGCGAGTTCGATTTCCTTGGCGACCGTCACACCGTCCTTGGTGGTGCGCGGGGCGCCGAAGCTCTTCTCGATCACGACGTTGCGGCCCTTGGGGCCCAGCGTCACCTGGACCGCGTCGGCCAGAATGTCGACGCCGCGCAGAAGCTTCTCGCGGGCATCGGCGCCGAATTTGACGTCTTTGGCTGCCATGTTAGTCGTCTCCTAAATTCTGTTTGTCGCGAGGCTGTTCAGGCGGCCTTCTTCGAGGCCTTGCGGCCCTCGAGAATGCCCATGATGTCGGACTCCTTCATGATCAGGAGCTCCTCGCCATCGATCTTGACCTCGGTGCCGGACCACTTGCCGAACAGCACGAAATCGCCGGCCTTCACTTCGGGGGCGACGCGCTTGCCGTTGTCGTCGAGCGCGCCGGGGCCGACGGAGACGATTTCGCCTTCCTGCGGCTTCTCCTGAGCGGTCTCGGGAATGATGATGCCGCCGGAAGTTTTCTGTTCTTCCTTGACGCGGCGGACGACCACGCGGTCGCCGAGCGGACGGAACTTCATGGATAGTCTCCTCGAAAGTTCAATTAATACAAGCGCTTGATTTGAACCCGGCCCGAATGGCACCGGACTTGGCAGCACTCTCTCATAGAGAGTGCCAGCCGTCGAGCCGGGTATATAGTCACGCGCCCGTGAACCGTCAAGGGGGCGGTGGCGCCAAATGCGGCCGCTTGTGCGCCGGCGGGGCGGCGGCTACGCCTTTGGCGAACGCTATTTCAAAGGGCTGGTATGAGCACGATCCCGGAGGGCTTTGCGCCCTCTCAAACTCTCCATGGGCTTTCTCGAGAACAACGGCCCGCTTTACGGCAAATGGGACGGAACCCATCATGAAGCTCGGCTTCCGGGTGGAGGAGCGGCACTGCAATCCCGGCATGGTCGCCCATGGCGGCATGCTGGCCACCTTCGCCGACATGCTCCTGCCCATCGCCGCCCGCTTCCAGTCCAGGACCGATATGGGCTTCCTGCCGACCATCAACCTGACCTGCGATTTCCTCGCCCCGGCCCCCCTGGGCGCCTGGGTCGAAGGGCAGGGCGAGGCCATCAAGATTACCCGCAACCTGCTCTTCGCCCAGGGCATGGCCATGGCCGACGGCGCCCCGGTGCTGCGCGCCAATGGCGTCTTCAAGGTGACCTCCAGCGGCTCGACCAAGGCCGGCGATTTCACGGTCGAAAGACTGTTCGACATCAAGAAGGATTGATTCCGCACCAGCCATGCGCTGGACGTCTGCCTGCCGCGACGTGGCGCAGCGGTGGGGTCTTCGGCTAAAATCCCCGGACCATGACCGAGCCGCTCCCCCCGACCGATGCCGACGCGCCCAATCCTCACGCCCGATGGCGTTTCCTGCGCGATGTCGCGGTATTCCAGTTCAAGCTCTTCCTCGACAATCTGCGCGACTTTGCGCTGGTGCCGATCACGCTGCTGGCGGCGGGAATCGATCTGGTCTTCAAGGGCGAGAAGGAAGGCCAGCTCTTCTACAAGGTGCTGGAATGGGGCTGGCACAGCGAGCGCGTCATCGATCTCTACAGCGTGATCGAAGCCGATCCCGAGGCGCCGCTTGGCCATGACTTCACGGTCGATGCCGTACTGGCGCGGCTCGAAGCGGTGGTGGTGCGCGAATATGAAAAGGGCGGCACGGCCGCCAGCGTGAAGACGGCGGTCGATCGCGCCATCGACCAGATCCAGCATGAAGGCGGCCATCGCCGCGCCCGCGCGCGCGATGTCGTCACCCGCGCCGCGGAGCGCGTGAAGAGCCGCCTGGACTCCGAAAAATATGGTCCGCCATCCGCGCCCTAGCGCGACAGGAAGCCTTCCAGCACATTGACGGTGTTCTCGGCCAGATGTTCGAGATTGTAGCCGCCCTCGAACACGAACAGTGTTGGCTTGCCGAGCGCCGCCAGCCTTTCGCCCATGCGCAGATAGTCTTCGGTTATGAGCTTGAAACCGGAGATCGGATCGCCCTCGAAGGTGTCGAGCCCGAGCGAGACCAGCAGCACATCCGGCCCGAAATCGGAAACCTTCTTGAGCGCCACATCAAGCGCCGGCGCATAGCCCATCCAGTCCGTGCCCTTGGGCAGCGGGAGATTGAGATTGGCATTGGCGCCCGCGCCCTGTCCGCGCTCGTCGGCAAAGCCGAGGAAATGCGGATAGGCGAACTCAGGACTCGCATGGACCGAGACGAACAGCACGTCCGGCCGATCATAGAAGATCGCCTGCGTGCCGTTGCCGTGATGGTAATCGACATCGAGGATCGCCGGTCTCAGGCCTTCATCCGAAAGCCACTGCGCGGCGATGGCGACATTGTTGAGATAGCAATAGCCGCCGATAGAGGTCGCGGCTGGCATGATGGCCCGGGCGGGCGCGTCAGGGCGAAGGCATTGCGCTCGCCATGCTGGATCGCCTGTGCGCCGGAGAGCACGGTGTTCACGGCAGCATGGGCGGCCTGGAAACTTCCCTTGGTGATCGGCGTTGCCGTATCGAAGGCGTAGGAGCCGAGCTTGGATTCGATATCGCCTTCGCGGCGTGTCTTCAGCCCGCGCGCCGGCCAGACCGAGGGCAGGGCATCGCCGGTGTCGTTCGAATAAAGCGCGCGCCATTCGTTATAGGCATCTGCAAGGAACTGCACGAAGTCCGGATCGTGGACGCGCAGCGCCGGCTCGTTGCCGAACTCGCCCGGCGCCAGGATCGGTCCCAGCCCGCGCGCTTCGATGCGTGCGCGCACGGCTTCGGCGCGTTCGGGCACCTCGACTGCCGGCGACAGCCGTCCGGCCTCGAATTCGAGTGCCGGGGCATGGGCCAGATGGGCCGGCGTGTAGAACGTCTTCATCCGGAAAGCCTAACTCGCCTGCAGCGCGATTGCACCGGCCGCGATCGCCAGTGCCGCCAGCCAGCGGCGGGGCGTCATCTTTTCATGCAGGAATGAGACAGCCAGGACGGTTCCGAACAATACGCTGGTCTCGCGCAGCGCCGCCATCTGCGCCGTGGCGCCATAGCGATAGGCCAGCATGGCCGCACCATAGGTTGTGACCGACAGCGGCCCCAGAATCAGTCCCATGCGCCAGGCCTTGCGCGCCGCGATCAGCACAGCTTTTCCGCGAATGGCTGGCGCCACGAACAGCACCGAACAGCCATGGGCGACGAAGAACCAGGCGACATAGGTGAAGGGATCGGGCGTCGCGCGCACGCCGCTGGCATCGATCAGCGTATAGGTGCCGATGGTCATGCCGGTCGCGAGCGCGAAGGCGAGGCCGGTGCCCGCACCTCGCGTCGCCCGGTGCGACAGCCCCATCGTGATCACCCCGCCGCAGACCAGCGCAATGCCGAGCAGCTCCAGCGCGGGCGGCTGCTGGCCCAGCACAAGAATCACGCCCAGCGCCGTGAACAGCGGCCCCGTGCCCCGCGCCACCGGATAGACCGCCGAGAACGCCGCGCTTTCATAGGAGCGCACCAGCAGCCATTCATAGAGCGCGTGCACGATCGCCGTCGCGATCAGGAAATGGATGGCTTGCCCTTGCGGCAGCGGCAGGAAGAACAGGGCCGGTGCTCACGATCATGGCCGAGAACACGCCGATCAGCAGCCGCATGGCGTATTTGTCATCGCCGCGCTTGGTCAGCACATTGACGACGGCATGGACGACGGCCGAAACAAGGATGAGGATAAGGGCGGTCATCGGGGCGGGAATCGGCCTTTAACGGGAATCGGCGATGGCCAGGCATGCAAGCATGAAGCGGAGGGCAAGACGATGGCGGAATTCCTGAATGCGGATCTGATCGGCGTGCCGGGCGGGGCGGCGAAGCTGCAGACGCCGGCACTGGTCGTCGATCTGGATGTGCTGGAGGCCAACATCGCCGCCATGGCGGCCCATGCGAAGGCCAAGGGCATCGCGCTGCGCCCCCACGCCAAGACCCACAAATGCGTCGAGATATCGAAGCGCCAGCTCGCGGCCGGCGCGCTCGGCATCTGTGTCGCCAAGCTGGGTGAGGCCGAGGCGCAGGCCGAAGGCGGCATCGAATCGATCCTCATCACCTCGCCGGTGGTGACCGATGCGGGAATCGCGCGGCTCATTGCGCTCAATGCGCGTATCGCCGATCTGATGGCCACATGCGACAATCCCGAAGTGGCCGCGCGCCTGGATGCGGCGGCGCAGGCCAGCGGCAAGAAACTCAAGATCGTTGTCGATATCGATCCTGGCCTCGGCCGCACCGGGATCCTTCCCGGCGTGGAGGCCTTCCAGCTGGTCGAGCAGGTGGCGAATGCGCCCGGCCTCGAATATGCGGGGCTGCAATGCTATGCGGGCCAGGTGCAGCACATGGAATCGCCCAATGAGCGGCGCAACGCCTCGCTCATGGCGATGGCCGAACTGCCTGGCGCTGCGCGATACGCTCGCGGCTCGCGGCCTCGCCCCCGGCCTCATCTCCGGCGGCGGCACCGGCACCTTCGACATCGATCCCGACGCACATGTTCTGACCGAATTGCAGGTCGGCTCCTATGTCTTCATGGATCGTCAGTACAATGACGTTTGGGAGAAGCCCGGCGATGCGCCCGCCCTTCGCCACCTCGCTCTTCGTGCAGACCACCGTCATCAGCGCCAATCGCGAGGGGCTGGCCACCACCGATGCCGGCTTCAAATCCTTCGCCACCGATGCCGAGGCGCCGAAGATCGCGGCCGGCGCGCCCGATGGCGCCAACTACTTCTTCTTCGGCGACGAGCAGGGCGGCATCTTCTATTCCGGCGAACCGAAGCTCAAACCGGGCCATGTGATCGGTTGCGTGGTGCCGCATTGCGACCCTACCGTGAACCTCTATGACTGCATCCATGCCGTGCGCGGCGACACGCTGGAGGCGATCTGGCGAATCGAGGGCCGCGGCCGTTCGGCCTGAGGCGGAAACCGGAGCCGAAACAGGCGCGTTTTCCGTTCATCCTGGGTTCAGCCAGGGCCTGTCAGCCTCCAGCCTGGACTGGTGCGAGAAGGATGAGGACGATGAAGACAATCGCGAAATTCGCCGTCGGTGCGGTTTTGCTGGCCGGTGCGGCGGTGGCCGGCGCCGCGCCCGCCGCGGCCGGGACCAGCGTCGGGATCTCGTTCGGCTTCGGCCCCGGCTATGGCTATTACGGCCGCGGTTACGGCGATGCCTATGGCCCCGACTATGACGATGCCTATGGCCCGAGCTATTACGGCAATTCCTGCGACTATTACGATTATTACGATGTGCCGCCGCCCTGGGGCCTGCCGCCGGGCTATTGCGGCTATCAGGTCTATTACGGCCCCGTCTATTGGGGCGACACCTGGTATCGCGGTCCGATCTATTACCGCGGGGATGGTGACGACCGTCTCTACTGGCTGAATGGCGGCTGGCGCCACAATGAATGGCATCACAGCTATCGCCCGAATATCGAATGGCGCGATCGCGGTTACGGCCATTGGCGCGGCGGCTATACCGGCGGCGTTCATTGGGATCATCGCAGCTATGGCGGGCAATCACACCATCGCAACTATGGCACCGGCCTGCGCCATTTCGATGCTGGCCATCGCAGTAGCTTCCATGGCGGCGGCGGCGTGCAATGGCGCGATCGCGATGACCGCGGAGACCGGGGCGGACATGGCGGCCATCGTCGCTGACACGTCTCACTTCGAGCATCGATCGGGCCCCGGCATCGCCTGCCGGGGTTCTTTTTTGTGCGAATTTCACGGCCTTCATACAAGTTCATGTGCGGTTCATCTGGTATGCGCGATCCTGCCCGTGGCTTGGGGGTACAAGACGAGGGATCAAGGATGAAAGCGCAGATCAAAGCATTGACGGTTGCCGCCGCGCTGGCTGGCGCGGCGCTGTTCGCCTCGGCGCCGGCTGAAGCCGGCGGCGTTTCGATTTCCATCGGCGTGCCCGGCATCGCCTTCAGCTATGGCTCGGGCGGCTATTGCGACGATTGGGGCTGCCCGTCGGGCTATTGGGATTACCCGGTCTATTACGGCCCGGTGTTCTATGCCGGTCAGTGGTATCGCGGCCCGGTCTATTACCGGCGCATCCATGGCGATTACTGGTACTGGATCCATGGCGGCTGGCATCGCGACCAGTGGCGCGGGCAGCGTCCGGCCTGGTGGCATCGCGACCGGCACGAATATCGCTACGGTCCGGCGCTCGGCCGCGACTATTACCGTGGTCACGGCTTCCGCCACGACCATGATCGCCATTGGCGGCAGGAGCGGCGCGAACACCGCGAGGAGTTTCGCAATGATCGCCGCAACGACCGGCAGAACTTTCGCGAACATCGCCGTGAGGACCGGCGGGAGGTCCGGCAGGACCGGCATGAGCACCGCCAGGACGTGCGCGAACATCGCCGTGACAATCGGCAGGACCATCGCGACGACCGCCGCGACAACCGGCACGATGATCATCGACCGACCACGACCATCACTAGGCCGCGTCCCGTCTGAATGCAGCAAGGCCCCCGGCGAGTCCCGGGGGCCTTTGCGCATTTTGCGGGCAGCTGAAATGCGGATTGGTCATGGGCTTCTAAACGGTGCCCAAATCCGCGTCAGCATTGCGCAAAATTATAACGTCGTCCGCTTGCGCGGAATGAAGTTTTCGAATGGCGGCGTGCCGGAGCGGCGCTTGACGCACACCTTTTCCCTGCTAGCTTGGCCGCGATTTTCCGAGGCCGGCAGGCCATGCCCCACCACCGCCAAACCTATTCCGGGCCGGGCGATTTGCCGAACGACCTCGGGGCGTTCTGGCTTCCCTTCACGCCCAACCGCAACTTCAAGCGCAATCCGCGCATGCTGGTGCGCGCCGAGGGCATGCATTTCTACGATCCGTCGGGCCGCGCCGTGCTCGATGCCTGTTCGGGATTGTGGTGCGTCAATGCCGGCCATGGCCGCGAGACGATCACCGAGGCGATCCGCGCCGCCGCCGGCGCGCTCGATTTCGCGCCGACCTTCCAGTTCGCCCATCCCGCCGTCTTCATGCTGGCCGAGCGCATCGCCGCGCTGGCGCCGGAGGGGATGGACCACGTCTTCTTCGTCAATTCCGGCTCCGAAGCGGCGGACACAGCGATCAAACTGGCGCGCGCCTATCACCTCAAGAAAGGCGAGGGGCAGCGCTTCCGCGTGATCGGACGCGAAAAGGGCTATCACGGCGTGACCTTCGGCGGACTTTCCGTCGGTGGCATCGGCAACAACCGCAAACCTTTCGGTCCACTCCTTCCGGGTACGGACGATCATCTGCCGCTGCCCTATGACCGCGCGACGATGGGCTTCACCAAGGGCGAGCCGCATACGGGCGCCGATTATGCCGATGCGCTGGAGAATCTCGTGGCGCTGCATGGCGCCGAGACCATCGCCGCCGTCATCGTCGAACCCATGTCCGGCTCGGCCGGTGTCTTCGCCGCGCCGCAAGGCTATCTGCAGCGCCTGCGCGAGTTGTGCACACGGCATGGCATTCTTCTGATCTTCGATGAAGTGATCACGGGCTTTGGCCGCCTGGGGCACAGCTTTGCGGCGGCGCGCTATGGCGTCACGCCCGACATCATCACCTTCGCCAAGGGCGTGACCAATGGTGCGGTGCCGATGGGCGGCACGATCGTCGCGAATGCCGTCCACGACGCCTTCATGACCGGGCCGGATCACGCCATCGAATTCTTTCACGGCCACACCTATTCGGGCCATCCGCTGGCCTGCGCGGCGGCGCTGGCGACGCTCGATCTCTATCGCGACGAAGAGCTGTTTGAGCGCGCGAGGGCGCTGGAGCCGGTGCTGGCCGACGCCGTGCACAGTCTCAAAGATGCACCGCTCGTCGTCGACATCCGCAATGTCGGGCTCACCGCCGCGATCGAGATCGAACCCGATCCGGCCGCGCCCGGTCGCCGCGGACTTGACGCCGTCGCCCGTGCCTTTGCCGATCAGGATCTCGTCATCCGCATTTCCGGCGACATCATCGAACTGGCGCCGGCCCTCATCGCAACCGAAACCGACATCGCCAGGATTGTCGATGGCGTGCGCGCCGTTCTGGGCGCGCTGAGTTGAGGGGCGGGCGATGCTTGTCCTGAAACGAATCTTTCTGTTGCTGATGATCCCGGTGGTGCCGGCGATCCTGACGGCGGCAAGCTACCGGGCGGCGGAATTCGTGCTCGCCCGCACCAACCGCTTTATCGCGCCGGAGACGATCCGCTTCGTCACCATCGTCGAATTCTGTGTCTTCGTTTTCATTGCCGCCCTGGATGCCAAAACGCGCTGGGCGGCGCATCCAACCAGGTAAGAGGCTGTCATGCGCATCGGCGTGCCGAAGGAAATCAAGAATCACGAATATCGCGTCGGGCTCACGCCCGTTGCCGTCCGCGAACTGACGGCGCGCGGCCATGCGGTCGTGGTCGAAACCATGGCAGGCGATGCCATCGGGCTGCATGACGAAATGTATGTGAAGGCCGGTGCGAAGATACTGCCCAATGCGGACGAGTGTTTGCCGCCGCCGACATGATCGTCAAGGTCAAGGAGCCGCAGCCCGTCGAGATCAAGCGTCTCAAGCCCGGCCAGACGCTTTTCACCTATCTGCATCTCGCGCCCGATCCGGAACAGACCAAGGGCCTGCTCGACAGCGGCGCGATCTGCATCGCCTATGAAACCGTCACCGATGCGCGCGGCGGCCTGCCGCTGCTTGGCGCCGATGAGCGAGGTGGCCGGGCGCATGTCGATCCAGGCCGGCGCGCATTGCCTGGAAATCGCGCAAGGCGGCCGCGGTCAGCTCCTCGGCGGCGTGCCGGGCGTGCCGGCGGCCAAGGTCGTGGTGCTGGGCGGCGGCGTTGTCGGCACCAATGCCGCGCGCATGGCGATGGGTCTCGAAGCCCATGTCACTGTCATCGATATTTCGCTGCACCGTCTCTACGAGCTCGACCAGCAATTCGGTTCGCGCATGCACACGCTGTTTTCGACCATCGATGCCATCGAGGAGCAGGTGACGAGCGCCGACCTTGTCATCGGCGGGGTGCTGCTGCCCGGTGCGGCCGCGCCCAAGCTGATCACCGAAGCCATGGTCAAGCAGATGAAGAAGGGTTCGGTCATCGTCGACGTCGCCATCGACCAGGGCGGCTGCGCCGAAACCAGCCACGCCACCACCCATGCCGATCCGACCTATATGGTGCATGACGTCGTGCATTACTGCGTCGCCAACATGCCGGGCGGTGTGGCGCGCACCTCCACCTTCGCGCTCAACAACGCGACGCTGCCGTTTACGCTGGCGCTGGCCGACAAGGGCCCGGAAGCGGCGATGAAGGCCAACCCGCATCTCAGGGCCGGCCTCAACGTCTACAAGAACACGCTCACCTATGCCGCGGTCGGCGAGGCGCAGAAGCTGCCGTTCCAGAGCGCCGAAAGCGTGCTGGGCATGTAAGCGGACGGGGCGCGGAAAACCGCGCCCCTAGCCCTTCGGTTTGGGCGCGTTCAGAAAGGCGAAGATCGCTCGCACGTCGGCATCGGTCAGATTGTGGAAGCGGGTCCGGATCATCTTGGTCATGATCTTGGTGCCGTGGCCGATCCGTCCCTCGCCGGTGCGGAAGAAGTGCATGAAGGCCGCGGGCGAATAATGCACGATCGAGAAGCGCAGGCCCGGCGAACTCACAATGGCTTCGCCGGACAGGTTGCTGCCGTGGCAGACGCTGCAATGGGCCTGGGTCAGGTAGTGGCCGAGGGCCAGCGGGTCCGTCGGCGTTTCGACCGGCCCGCGCGTCGAACGGTCCACCCGTTCGGCTTCGATCGGCAACAGATGCATCGCCAGCATCGCCTTTCCGCCGAAGCGCCAGCGCGTTTTAGGCGCGGCGTCGGGTTTGGGCGTCAGCGTGCGCAGATAGGCGATGATCGCGGCGACGTCGCTGTCGGAGCTGCGGATCATCGCGATCGACGGCATTTCGATCAGGCTGGTGCGGTGCGGCCGTCAGCCCGTAGCGGATCGCGGCATCGAGTTCGGTATTGGATGCGTGCGGCACGAGCGTCGTCAGATTGGGCGCGGTGATGCGCGTGCCGAACCAGCCGTGGAACACCACGTTGCCGGTCAGCGCCGGGCCGTGGCAGCTGAAGCAGCCGTCGACACGGGCGAGCCTTTCGCCTTCCGCCGCCATGGCGGGGGCAGGCGTGACGGCGAGCGCATGGCTTGGCGCCGGATAGCGCCGCGCGAGAATCTCGGACGAAGCCGCCTCGATGCGCCAAACCGCCAGTGCGATCAGGGCCACGGCGATGCCCGCGCCTATCGCTGATGTCCGTCCGAATTTCAAACCGGTTCCGCCGTTTCGCGTCCTTCGAAGGGGCGATCCATACAGGATCGGACCGGCGATCCGGGTGAACTCTCCGTCACACGGTCACGGTGTCGCAGGCGTCGCAGCGGCCGTGGTGGTCTTGAGATAGGTGTAGAGGCTCTGGACCTCGTTCTTGGTCAGATATTTGAGCTGATCCTTGATGACTTGGGTCATGTCATGGGTGGGGTGGCCCTGGTGGGCATTGCCGGTGGCGAAAAAGGTCACGAACTGGGCGGCGGTGTATTTTTTCACTGCCTTGCGCAGATCGGGTGAATCCTCGTCCGGATTGCCGCTGAGCTGCGAGCCATGGCAACCGCTGCATTGCGCCTGCGCGACATAGCGGCCGAGGGCCAGGGGCGCCGTCGGCGTCTCCGCCGGTCCGCGCATGGCCGGATTGGTCATTGGCGCCTCGATCCGCATCAGACCCATCGCCAGCATGGCGCGGCCGATGACGCCCCATTTGGTCTTGCCCGTGGCGTCCGGCTTCTCGGGCAGGCTCTGCAGATAGGCGATGATCGCGGCCATATCCTGATCCGAACTTCTCAGGAAGCGGCCGGTCGGCATGTTGAGCAGGCTGGTGCCATCGGGTCTGAGGCCGAAGCGAATGGCTGCGGCGAGCTGGTCCGCCGATAGATGATGGGCGAGCCGCGTCAGGTTGGGCGCCACCAGGCGCGTGCCGAAGGCGGCGGTGAACTCCACGTGACCCGTCAACGCATCGCCGTGGCAATCGGTGCAGCCATTGAGCTTCGCCAGCCTTTCGCCCGCCGCCGCCATGGAGGGATCGGGCTGGATGGCGAGCGGCGAGGCGGGCTTGGGATAGCGCGCGGTCAGCACCGCGGAGGAGGCCGCCTCGATCCGCCAAAGGGCCAGGGCGGCGAGCCCCGCAAGGATCGCCACCCCGATGCCAAGTTTCATTCTGCCGGTCATGCTGCCCACGCCCCCTGATTTGTCGGGGAACCCTAGCGGAGGCGTGCGACAAACGGGAGTGAAGTTGCCGTCACGGACCGTTTCTCGTCAGGCGGGGCTCAGATCGTCGCGCCGCCATCGCAGACGATGGTCTGGCCCGTGGTGAAGCTGCCTGCCTTGGAGGCCAGGAACACGGCGGCACCGGCAATCTCGTCCGGCTCGCCGATGCGCCGCAGCGGCGCGCCCGCCGTCGAGCGCTTCAGCGTTTCGGGGTTCTCCCACAGGGCGCGCGCGAAATCGGTCTTGATCAGGCCCGGGCGCGATGCAATTGGCGCGGATATTGTGCGGGCCATATTCGACCGCGATGTTGCGGGCCAGCTGCATGTCGGCCGCCTTGGAAATGCAATAGGCGCCGATCACGGGCGAGCCCCTGAGGCCGCCGATGGACGAGATGATGATGATCGAGCCGTCCTTGCGCTCCACCATTTCCGGCAGCACGAGCTGAGCCAGCCAGTGGTTGGAGCGGATATTGGCACCCATCACCTTGTCGAAGGCTTCGTCCGGGATTTCCATCTGCGGGCCGTAATAGGGATTGAGCGCCGCATTGCAGACCAGCACATCGATCTTGCCCCATGTCTCGCGGGTCTTGGCCACGAGCATCTGCAGCTGCTCTTTGTAATTGATGTTGGCCGGGATCGCGGCGGCGACGTTTGCGCCGCGTTCCTTGTTGATGTCGCCGGCCACTTTCTCGCAGGCATCGGCCTTGCGGCTCGAGACCACGACCTTGGCGCCGTGCTCGGCCAGCCGGTGCACGATCGCCTCGCCGATGCCCTTGGTGGAGCCGGTGACCAGCGCCACCTTGCCGCTCAGATCGAACAGGTTCATTTCGCGTTTCCTCGTCTGAATTCAGAAATTTCGGTATGGGGAGTCTTAAACCCGTCCGGGGGGTGGCGACAAACCTCCCGTCCGCCTAAATTCCGCCCTGCTGGGGGTTAGGATCGGATCGCCTGCCTGAGGGAGTTATGTCTATGAAAAAATTCGCAATTCTTGCCGCCGCCATGGCCCTGTTGCTGGCCGGCTGCCAGACCCAGAACGCCTATACGGGCGAACAGCAGACCTCCAAGGCGACGCAAGGCGCGGTGATCGGCGCCGTGGCCGGGGCGGCCCTCGGCGCGCTCACCCACACCCATGGGCGCGGCGCCGGCAAGAATGCGCTGATCGGCGGCGCCATCGGCGCCCTCGCCGGCGGGCTGGTCGGCAATTATATGGACAATCAGGAAGCCGATCTGCGCCGCGAGCTTCGTTCCAGCGGCGTCAGCGTGCGCCGCGTCGGCGACGACATTGTGCTCGTCATGCGCAACGACATCCTGTTCCAGACCAACTCGTCCGATCTCAGCCCCAGCGCCGTCCGCACCATCGATGATGTGGCCAGGGTGCTGCAGCATTACGACCGCACGCTGATCAATGTGAACGGCTACACCGACACGACCGGCAGCCGCTGACTACAATCTGCGCCTGTCGCAGCACCGCGCCGAGGCGGTGGCCAATGTGATGGTGGATGACGGCATCAATCCGGCGCGCATCTCGCCGCGCGGCTTCGGCGAGACCCATCTGGCCGTGCCGACCGGCGACAATGTCAACGAGCCGCGCAACCGTCGCGTCGAAATCCGCATCGTGCCGCACACCGCGCAGAGCTGAGTACAAAGCCGGCGCTCTCCTTGAGGGAGCGCCGGCCCTTAGCGGCGGTAGCGGCCCAGCAGCTCCACCAGCTCGTTGAATTTCTGCTTCTGATCCTCCTGGTCGCCGCTGGCGATGGCATGGGCCACGCAATGGTCGGCGTGGCCCTTGAGGATCTGCTCCTCCACCTTCTTGAGCGCGGCCTTGATGGCCTGGACCTGGTCCAGAACCTCGATGCAGTAGCGCTCCTCCTCGATCATGCGGGAGACGCCGCGCACCTGGCCTTCGATGCGCGAAAGGCGGGACAGAAGCTTGGGATCGGGTGTCGTCATGCCGCCTCTATAGCACAGGCTGCGTTTGGGGAGGGCGCGGCCCGTTAACACTCCATTTGGGTTAACGAAATCGAAATCCCGTCCGGAGCAAACTGGCCGCGATTGGCACCGATTGCCTTGGGGAACGCCCTATGACCAATGCCCTGATCGTCGTCACCTATGCGATGGCGTCCGCCGCCCTGGCCGCGGTGCTGAACGCATCCGGCACGGTGGGTCTTCCCATGGCCGGCCTGATCGGCCTGATCGAATTCCTGCTGGCAGCCCAGGTCCACAGCTCGATTCTGCGCCGCCGCGAAAAGAAGGCCATCGTCCGCCAGATCAAGACGCTTCGGAAGTCCGGCCAGGAGACGGCCATGGCGCTCGAAGAGACGCGCCTGAAGATGGACGACATGAAGGACGCCTTCGAGGCCAAGTCCACTGCCCAGAGCCGCAAGATCGTCTCCGAACTGAAGATGCTCGAAGGGTTGATGCGCGAATTCGCCACCCGCATCACCGAGAAGGCCAGCCACGAGCCGCTGATCGAACAGGACTTCATCGAGCGCCGGGCCCATGATACCGCGCGGTCCTATCTCGAAACGCTGGGCGAATCCGACCTGCTCGAAACCATCCGCGCCAGCCTCGAAGAGAACCGCGTCGATCTTTATCTGCAGCCCATCGTCAGCCTGCCGCAGCGCAAGCTGCGCTTCTACGAAGCGCTGTCGCGCCTGCGCGCCGAAGACGGTTCCGTCATCATGCCCGCGCAATATATCAAGATCGCCGAGCCGGCGGGGCTGATGAGCGTTGTGGACAATCTCTTGCTGTTCCGCTGCGTGCAGATCGTGCGCCATCTGATCCAGAAGCAGCGCGAAATCGGCGTCTTCTGCAATATCTCCGGCGACACGCTGACCGATGCGGAGTTCTTCCCGCAATTCCTCGAATATATGCATCACAATCGCGACCTCGCCGGTCAGATCGTGTTCGAATTCGCGCAGGAAGCCGTCGCCAAGGCCGGGCCGAAGGGCGAGGAGAACCTGTCCTATCTCGCCAGCCTCGGCTTTGCGCTCTCGATGGATCACGTCGAGACGCTGGGCATCGATTTCAAGCAGCTCAAAAAGATCGGCTTCCGTCACATCAAGGTGCGCGCCGAGACGCTGATCAATGGCATGGAAGGCGCCAATGCCGCCGTCGCCGCCGAGGATTTCAAGCAGCTGCTCGAACGCCACGGCCTCAACCTCATCGTCGAGCGGGTCGAGGACGAGAAATCCGTGGTCCAGCTCCTCGATTACGCTGTCGATTTCGGCCAGGGCTATCTCTTCGGCGAGCCGCGCGCGGTGCGCGAGGATTCGCTCAAATATCCGGACGAGACCGCGCCCTCGGCGCCGGTGATCCCGCTGCGCCGGAGCGCCTGAAGGCCCCGGCGCGGAGCGCCAAACGGTAAAGTTGACCGCGGGCCGCCATCATGCGATCCGCTTGCCCCATGGCTGAAACTCCTTCGATCCTGCCCGGTCTGTCGCAGATCGCGGCGCGCTATGACGCGCTAATCTGCGACGTCTGGGGTGTACTTCACAACGGCAAGACGGCCCGTCAGCCGGCCGTGGAAGCCCTGAAGGCGTTCCGCGCCGCGCACGGCCCGGTGATCCTGTTGTCCAACGCGCCACGTCCGGCCGGCGATCTCAAGGAGCAATTCGCCCAATATGGCGTGCCTGAGGATTGTTATGACGCGATCATGACCTCTGGCATGGCGGCGCGCGAGGATCTGGCGCGCCGGGCCGAAGCGCGCGGCGGCCGTCTGGCGATGCTGCATCTGGGGCCGGAGCGCGATCGCGGCGTGTTCGCGGGATTGCCTCTCGATTGCGTCGAGGCCGAGGCGGCGGAGATCGTGCTCTGCACCGGCCTCTATGATGACGAAGCGGAAACCCCGGACGATTACCGCGATCTTCTCTCCGAACTGAAGGCGCGCGGGCTCACGCTTCTCTGCGCCAATCCCGACATCAAGGTCCAGCGCGGCGACCGTCTGATCTATTGCGCTGGCGCGATTGCCAAGGCCTATGAAACCCTCGGCGGCGACGTGGTCTATTACGGCAAGCCGCACCGACCGATTTACGAGGCCACGCTGGCGCTCGCCGCCCGTATCGCCGGGCGCCCTATCGCCCGCCCGCTGGCGGTGGGCGACGGTCTGGCTACCGATGTGGCCGGGGCCAACGCCTTTGGGATCGATGTGCTCTTCATCGCCGATGGCGTCCACGGCGAGGAGATCGGAAAATTGACACCGGAAAGCCTCGCGCGCCTTTTCTCGCGGGCATCCGCCAGCGCCGTGGCCGCCATGCCGGCGCTGATGTGGTAAAACGGGGCGCCGATACCGACTTTCGCCGCAAAGGAACACCGATGGCCTACACGATTTCCGATCTGAAGCCCGGCATGTCCGAAAGCTTCTCCAAGACCGTGAGTGAGCGCGACATACAGCTCTTCGGCGAAGTGTCGGGCGACACCAATCCGGTCCATTTCGACGACGACTTTGCGAAGAAGACTATCTTCAAGGGCCGCATCGCCCATGGCGTGCTGTCGGCCAGCTATATCTCCACCATTCTCGGCATGAAGATGCCGGGGCCGGGCACGATCTTTCTGGGCATGACCATGCGCTTCAAGGCGCCAGTGCGCATCGGCGATACAGTCGTGGCCACCTGCACCGTGCGCGAGGTCAACGATGCCAAGCGCCGCGTGATTTTCGATTGCGTCTGCAAGGTCGGCGACACTGTGGTGGTCGAAGGCGAAGCCACCGTCATGCCGCCCACCGAAGCCTGAGGTTTCCGAACTGCCGATGCGCATCTTCCGTCACTATGACGACATTCCCGAGGGCTTTCGCGGAGCCTCGGTGGCGCTTGGCAATTTCGATGGCGTGCATTTGGGGCATCAGGCCTTGATTGCGGAAGCCGCACGTCATGCCGCTGCCATCGGTGCGCCCTTCGGCGTCATCGCCTTCGAGCCGCATCCGCAGGAATTCTTCCATCCCGAAAATGCAGACTTCCGCCTCACGCCCTTTCGCATCAAGGCGCGGCTGATCGCCGAGCAGGGCGCCGATGTGATGTTCGCGCTCAATTTCGACGCTGCGATGGCGACCATGAGCGCCCAGGATTTCGTCACCGACGTTCTGGTCAAGGGATTGGGCGTCTCCTGCGTCGTGGTGGGCTCCGATTTCCGCTTCGGCAAGGGCCGGGCAGGCGACGCAGCGGTGCTGTCCTATATGGGCGAGATGGAAGGTTTCGGCGTCAGCCTGCTCGATCCGGTCGAAGCGCGGCTCGATGGGTCCGGCATCGGCCAAGATTTCCTCGACACGTATCCGCGATGCCCTGAAGGCGGGCCGCCCGGAAGAGGCGGCAAGCCTGCTCGGTCATTGGTGGGCGATCGAATCCCATGTCGAGCATGGCGACAAGCGCGGCCGTGTGATCGGCTTTCCCACCATCAACATGCGCTGGGAAGGTTCGCTGGCGCCGGCCTTCGGTGTTTATGCCGTACGCGCGACATTGTTCGATGGCGACGATCCGGTGACCCGCTTCGACGGGGTTGCGAATTTCGGCATCCGCCCCATGTATGAAATCCCGAAGCCTCTGCTCGAGACGTTCCTGTTCGATTTCTCGGGCGATCTTTATGGCAAGCACATGTCGGTCGAATTGGTATCCTATCTTCGCCCCGAGGCGTCCTTCGATGGCATTCCCGCGCTCAAGGCCCAGATTGCCAAGGATATCGAGGCGGCCGAGGCTGCGCTGGCCCGCTATGGCGCCAAACCGCCGTCACCCGATACAATTGTCTAGCGCGTCGATGTTCTCAATCTGACCGGAGTTCGATCCATGAGCGAAACCACAGAATATGTACCGCCAAAAGTCTGGAAATGGGCCGATCAGAGCAGCGGCCGTTTCACCGGCATCAACCGGCCGACCGCCGGCGCTCGCACCGAGAAGGAGTTGCCGGTCGGCAAGCATCCCTTCCAGCTCTATTCGCTGGCCACGCCGAACGGCGTGAAAGTCACGGTGATGTTCGAGGAGCTTCTGGCCGCCGGTCACACCGGCGCCGAATACGACGCCTGGCTCATCAACATCATGGAAGGCGATCAGTTCGGGAGCGGCTTCGTCGCCCTCAATCCGAACTCCAAGATCCCGGCCATGTGCGATCGCAGCGGCCCCACGCCGATCCGCCTGTTCGAATCGGGCGCCATGCTGTTCCATCTGGCGCGAGAAGTTCGGCGCCTTCCTGCCGACCGATCCGGCCAAGCGCACCGAGGCCCTGTGCTGGCTGTTCTGGCAGATGGGCAGCGCGCCCTATGTCGGCGGCGGCTTCGGCCATTTCTATGCCTATGCGCCGTTCAAGATCGAATATGCGATCGACCGCTTCGCCATGGAAACCAAGCGCCAGCTCGACGTGCTCAACCAGCGCCTCGCCGACAATGAATATCTGGCGGGCGACGAGTACTCGATTGCCGATATCGCGGTCTGGCCCTGGTACAGCGCCATCATGACGGGCGCCGGTTACGACGCCGCCGAATTCCTCTCGACCCACGAATACACGCATCTGATGCGCTGGGTGGAGCAGATCGGTGCGCGTCCGGCGGTCAAGCGTGGACGCATGGTCAACCGCACCTTCGGCAATCCGGCGGGCCAGCTGCGCGAGCGCCACGACGCCAGCGATTTCGAGACCAGAACCGAAGACAAGCTCAACCCGCAGGGGTGAGGGCACATCCGGCGGGGCAGGGGCCCGAACTCCGGGCCCCGGCGCCTGCCTTGCTGGACCTTCGGCGGCTGGACCGGTAGTTTGGCCGCTGATAGAAGATTGCGCCGTTTATTTTCAGGCTAGGACGATGACTTTGCTGGTTTTCCGGGGAATTGCCCGAATTCGCCGCCCGGCTCCGCCGGTGGGCGCCTGAGCGCCCGCGTGCTGCGGAGGCCGGGCCCGACCGTCCGATATTGCTGATCCCTTCGAAAGCCAGAGACTCCCCGAAATATGTCCGACAAGACCGATTCTGCCGCCCGAGACTACCGCTCGACCCTGTTCCTGCCCGCGACCGATTTCCCGATGAAGGCGGGCCTTCCGGCCGCCGAACCCAAATGGCTGGAACGCTGGGTCTCGATGGATCTTGAGCGCCGCCTGCGCGCCCGTTCCGAAGGCCGCCCGCTCTTCGTCCTCCATGACGGGCCGATCTACGCCAATGGCGATACGCATATCGGCACCAGCCTCAATCACATCCTGAAGGATTTCGTTGTCCGCTCGCAGCAGATGCTGGGCAAGGACGCGCCTTACGTGCCCGGCTGGGATTGTCACGGCCTGCCGATCGAATGGAAGGTCGAGGAACAGTACCGCGCCAAGGGCGTCGCCAAGGACAGTGTGCCGACCGATGAAGTGCGCCGCGACTGCCGCGCCTTCGCGATGCATTGGCTGGGCGTGCAGCGCGAACAGCTCAAGCGATTGGGCTGCATCGGCGATTGGGACCATCCCTATATGACGATGGATTTCCGCGCCGAAGCGGTGATCGCCGGCGAGCTGCACAAATTCGTCGACAACGATCTGCTCTATCGCGGCTTTCGCCCGGTGATGTGGTCGCCCGTCGAACAGACGGCGCTGGCCGAAGCCGAGGTCGAGTATCACGAGAAGCAGTCGCCGACGATCTATGTGAAGTTCCCGATTGTGAAGGGGCCGGCGGCGCTCGCCGATGCGCGCGTCGTCATCTGGACCACCACGCCGTGGACGATCCCCGGCAACCGCGCCATCGCCTTTTCGTCGTCGATCACTTACGGGCTCTATGACGTGACCGAAGTGGCCGAGGGCGGCTTTGCGGCCGTTGGCGACAAGTTGCTGCTGGCCGATGAACTGGCCGATCAGACCGCCAAACACGCCAAGATCACGCTGAACCGTCTTTCCGATGCCGATCCGTCTGGTCTCGTCTGCGCCCACCCGTTCCGCGGACAGGGCTTCGACTTCGACGTGCCAGTGCTTGCCAGGCGATCACGTCACCGCCGATACCGGCACGGGCTTCGTGCACACCGCGCCCGGCCATGGCGAAGAAGACTTTGAACTGTGGGGTGAAAAGAAGTCCGAACTCGCAGCCATGGGCATCGACACCGCGATCCCCAAGACCATCGACGAGGACGGCTCCTTCTATCCGGACGTTCCGCTCTTTGCCGGCAAGCGCATCCTCACGCCCGAAGGCAAGGATGGCGATGCCAATGGCGCGGTCATCAAGGAACTGATCAATGCCGGCGCGCTGCTCGCCAAGGGCAGCTCTGCGCCATTCCTATCCGCATAGCTGGCGTTCCAAGGCGCCGGTGATCTATCGCGCCACGCCGCAATGGTTCGCCGCCCTCGACAAGCCGCTGGAGAAATTCGCCGGCAAGACGCTGCGCGAACTGGCGATGAAGGGCATCGACGACACCACATGGTATCCGCCGCGCGGCCGCAACCGCATCGGCGCCATGGTCGAGACGCGGCCCGACTGGGTGCTGTCGCGCCAGCGCGCCTGGGGCGTGCCGCTCGCGATCTTCGTCGACAGGAAGACCGGCACGGTTCTGAACGATGCCGAGGTCAATGCCCGCATCCTCTCGATCTTCCGCGAAGAGGGCGCCGATGCCTGGTTCACGCGCCCGGCCTCCGACTTCCTCGGCAACATCTATGATCGCCGAAGATTTCGAGCAGGTGAAGGACATCCTCGATGTCTGGTTCGATTCCGGCTCGACCCATGTCTTCACCGTCGAGCAGCCGATCGAGCCCACTTGGCCGCAAGCGCCCCAGGCCGATCTCTATCTCGAAGGCGCCGACCAGCATCGTGGCTGGTTCCAGTCCTCGCTGCTGGAGACCTGCGCCACGCAGGGCCATGCGCCCTACAAATCCGTTCTCACCCATGGCTTCGTCATGGATGAGAAGGGCTACAAGATGTCCAAATCGCTGGGCAACACGCTGGCGCCGCAGGTCATCGCCGACAAGAACGGCGCCGACATATTGCGCCTGTGGGCGGCAAGTTCCGACTTCACCGAAGATCTGCGCATCGGTCAGGACATCATCAAGGCGAATGTCGATTCCTATCGCCGCCTGCGCAACACGATCCGCTTCATGCTCGCCAATCTCGCCGGCTTCGACGAGAGCGAGCGCGTCGGCCCCGCCGACATGCCGGAGCTGGAGCGTTACATGCTCGCGCGTCTGGCCGAACTCGATGCCGCCGTGCGCGCGGCCTATGAAGGCTTCGACTTCAACCGCGCCTATCAGCTCCTGTTCAATTTCTGCACCAACGATCTCAGTGCCTTCTATTTCGACATCCGCAAGGACGCGCTCTATTGCGATGCGCTGAGCAGCGTGCGCCGCAAGGCCACGCGCACGACGATTGACGAGATCTTCCGCCGCGTCGTCACCTGGTTCGCGCCGATCCTGGTCTTCTCCATGGAGGAAGCCTGGACCACGCGTTACCCGGGCGAGGGCGAAAGCGTCCATCTGCAGGATTTCGTGGCCGTGCCCGAAGGCTGGGCCGATGCGGGTCTCCTGACCAAATGGACGCGCATCCGCACGCTGCGCCGTGTCGTCACCGGCGCGCTTGAAATCCAGCGGCGCGAGAAGATCATCGGCGCCAGCCTCGAGGCCGCGCCCGTCCTCCATGTCGAGGATGCCAAGGATGCGGCCCTGTTCGAGGGTGTCGATCTGGCCGAAATCGCCATCACCTCGGCCGCCTCGGTCTCGACCGATCCGGCACCCGAGGATGCCTTCCGGCTCCCCGATGTGGCCGGTGCGGCGGCCGCGTTCCATAAGGCAGAGGGCACCAAATGCGCCCGCTGCTGGATGATCCTGCCCGAGGTCGGCAGCGTGGCCGCCGAGCCCGATCTGTGCCGGCGCTGCGCCGATGTCGTGGAGGCCGCCAGTGAGCCGCCAGTGAGCCGCGGCCTTTCGCCGCGCGATCTGGGCCTCGTCTGCGCCGCGGGGGCGCTGGCGCTCGATCAGGCCTCGAAGCTCCTGCTGCTCTATGTCTTCGGCTTCGCCAGCATGGGCCCGGGCCAGCATGTGCCGATCCTGCCCTTTTTCGATCTGGTCATGGTGTGGAACCCCGGGGTCTCCTATGGCCTTTTCGCGGCCCACACCATGCTCGGGCGCATCCTTCTGGTGCTGCTGGCGGCGGTGGCCATTGCCGGGCTCACCTGGTGGTTGTGGAACACCACGCGCCAGGCCTTTGCCGTCGGTCTGGGCCTTGTGATCGGCGGGGCCATCGGGAACAACCTGATCGATCGGCTGATTTACGGTAAGGTTGCGGACTTTTTCCACTTTTACGCATTCGGCTACGACTGGTATGTCTTCAACGTGGCTGACTGCGCGATCACCTTCGGGGTGGCGGCGATCCTGTACGACGCCCTGCTGCGGCCGGAGGTGGCTGTACCCGGAGCCCCGCCCAAGGCGGACAAGCCGGAGAGCTGATCATGAAAGGTAGGATGCCTATGCGACAGGTTGCGTATTTGGCCGTATTGGCGGGTCTGACTGTGAGCCTGGCGGGGTGTTCGGGCCTGCGCAAGGAAGCGGGTCTCGACCAGTCCGCCCCCGACGAATTCGCGGTGGTCACCAAGGCGCCGCTGATCATTCCGCCCGATTACAATCTGAAGCCGCCGAAGCCGGGCGCAGCGCCCACCAATCAGGTCGGTCCGACCGACTCGGCCGAGGCCGCGCTCTATGGCGCAAGCCAGCCGGCGACGAGCAACAAGGGCCAGCTCAGCGTCGGCGAGCAGGTGCTGCTGGCCAAGGCCGGCGCCTCCAACGCCAACGACATGATCCGCCAGAAGATCGCGGCCGACAATCGCGCCATGCAGGTGGCCGATCAGAGCTTCACCAACAAGATCCTGTTCGGCATGGCTGCCCCGAGCGATCAGGGTACGCCCGTCGATACGAGTGCAGCCGAACAGCGGCTCGGCGGTGCAAATGCACAAGCCGGCCAGACCCCTCAGCCGCCCGCCAACCAGGATAAGGGCGAGACGATCCAGGATGCCGTCGGCGGCTGGCTCGATGGGATTTTCTAAGCCGCGCATTCTGATTGCCATGGCCGCCGCCGCCGCCCTCTGGGCCGCGGCGGCCCATTCCCAAAGCAAGACCGATCACAAGCCTGCGCCTTCGGCGGCCGTGCGCGCGGCCCTGTCCGAACCGCAAAAGGCCGCGGCCGGCGATGAGGCGAAGAAGCCGCAAACGGCCAATTCCTCGGCCTTGCCGGGCGTTTTCCAGTTCGCGCTGCAGAACGGCATGCAGGTTCTGGTCCTGCCCGATGATCGCGCCCCCGTCGTCACGCAGATGCTGTGGTATCGCGTCGGCGCGGTGGACGATCCGCCGGGCCTTTCGGGCCTGGCGCATTTCTTCGAGCACATGATGTTCCGCGGCACCAAGGCGGTGCCGGGCGAACAGTTCGCGCGCACCGTGGCGCGCAATGGCGGCCAGTCCAACGCCTTCACCACCGAGGATTACACTGCCTTCTATGAACAGATCGCGGCCGACCGCTTGAAGACGGTGATGGACCTCGAAGCCGACCGCATCGCCAATCTCGATCTCTCCGACAAGGCTGTGAGCACCGAGCGCAATGTCGTGCTCGAGGAACGGCGCATGCGGGTGGACAACAATCCGCAGGCCCTGTTCGGCGAACAGATGCGCGCGGCGCTGCACCTGTCGCATCCTTATGGCCGGCCGGTGATCGGCTGGGCGCGCGAGATCCGCCACATCGGCCGCATCGAAGCGCAGGATTTCTACGACCATCACTACGCGCCCAACAACGCGATCCTGGTCGTGGCCGGCGATGTGACGCCGGCCCAGGTGCGCAAGGATGCCGAAGCGAGCTATGGCAAGCTGCCGGCGCGCGAACTGGTGCCGCGCGCCGACGAGGTCCAGCCGCCGCGGCTCGGCCCCACGCGGCTCACCATCCGCCGCGCCGACGTCAAGCTGCCGCTGTTCGAGCGCATCTATCGCGTCGTCTCCTATACCGAGGCGCGGCCCGGACAGGCCGAAGCGCTCGACGTGCTGGCCGAACTTCTCGGCGGCGACAGCAACAGCGCGCTCTACAAGACGCTGGTGGTCGACAAGAAGCTCGCCGCCGCGGCCGGCGCGTCCTTCAGCGGCTATCGCCGCGATTCCGGCTCCTTTGTCGTCTATGCCGTGCCGCGCCCCGGCGTCAGCCTTGAGACGCTGGAGAAGGCGACCGACGCGGTGATCGCGCGCTTCCAGAAATCGCTGCCAGCCGCAGCCGATCTCAACCGCGCCAAGACCCAGCTCGTCGCCGATGCCACCTATCGCCGCGACAGCCAGTTCGCGATGGCCAACGGCCTATGGCCGCGCGCTGGTGATCGGGCTGACGGCGATGGATGTCGAGCAATGGCCGAAGCGCATCGAGGCGGTCACGGCGCCGCCGTGCGCGCGGTGGCGAAGGCGCAGCTCGAGCCGAACGAGTCGGTGACCGGCTATCTCCTGCCCGGCGCGCGCCAAGGCGCGAGCCTGCGCCAATGATGGAGCCGCAAATCGACGCGCTCCGCACGCCTGCCTTCGCGCTGCGCCGCCTTCGTCGTTCTGTCGCCGTCCGCGGCCTTGGCCGTCGATGTGCAGACGCTCGACACCGGCAAGGGCGCCGAGGTCTGGTATGTCGAGGACCACACCCTGCCGATGATCGCCATGTCGGCGACGCTGCCGGCCGGCTCGGCCTATGATCCGGCGGACAAGGCGGGGCTTGCCGCCTTCGCCGCCGCGCTGCTCGACGAGGGCGCGGGCAAGCTGAGCTCGCAGGCCTTTCAATCCGCGCTCAACAGCCGCGGCATCCGCCTGTCGGTCTCGGCCGGCCGCGATCACCTGCACGATCTCGCTCGTCACGCTCAAGAGCCACGCGAAGGAAGCGTTCCGTCTTCTGGGGCTGGCGCTCGTCGCATCCGCGCTTCGATGGCGATGCGGTGGCGCGCGTGCGGGCGCAGATCCTGGCCGGCCTGCAGCAATCCGAAGAAGAGCCCGGCACGATCGCCGCGCGCGCCTTCTATCCGCGACATGTTCCACGGCCATCCCTATGCCCATCCGGTCGATGGCGATCCGGCCAGCGTCCGCGCCATCACTGCCGCCGATCTCAAGACCTTTGCGAAGACCCATTGGGTGCGCGGCCGCGTGCAGATCGCGGTCTCGGGCGATGTCGATGCGGACACGCTGAAGGCCCTGCTGCACAGCGCCTTCGGCAAGCTGCCCGGCAAGGCGCCGCCGCTGCCGCCGCCCGGCGCGCGCATCGGGCGCGCCGGGCCTGCATGTCATCGCCATGGCCGTGCCGCAGCCCAATGCCGTGTTCGGCCTGCCCGGCATCAAGCGCGCCGATCCCGGATTTCATCCCCGCCTATGTCGCCAATTACATTCTCGGCGGCGGCGGCTTCTCCTCGCGGCTGATGACCGATGTGCGCGAGAAGCGCGGCCTGACCTATGGCATCTCCACCGGCGCTCGCGCCCTACAAGCGAAGCCGGGCTGTGGGTGGGGCAGGTGGCGACCAAGAAGGCCAGCATGCGCGAGACCATCAAGGTCGTGCGCGCGACGATGAAGAAGTTCGCCGACGAACGGCCCGACGGACGAAGGAACTGGCCGACGCCAAGACCTATCTCACCGGCTCCTTCCCGCTGGCCTTCGATTCCAATGTCGGCATCGCCGCCCAGCTCAACACCTTCCAGTCGGTGGGCCTGCCGGTCGACTATGTCGAGAAGCGCAACGCCCTGATCGAGGCGGTGACGGCCGACGATGTGCAGCGCGTCGGCGACGCGCCTGTTCAACCCGGCCAAGCTGACGGTCGTGGTCGCCGGAACCCTGCCGCCGCGCGGGGAAGAAGGGCAACAATTCCGTCGTCATGGCCGGGCTTGACCCGGCCAGCTATCTGGCGAGCGTCTGCGAGCCATGACTCTACGCCCGCAGACGCGGGCTGATGGATGGCCGGCTCGGTGGCCGGCCATGACGGTGAGGGTGTCTGTGGATGGCGCCATGTCCGCCTGCAGCGCCCCGGCCTCTGCTAACATCGCCCCATGGCCTCCGACTCGCAGAAAATCCGCCGCCTCGGCGAGGGCACGATCAACCGCATCGCCGCCGGCGAGGTGGTCGAGCGGCCGGCCAGCGCCGTCAAGGAGCTGGTCGAGAACGCGCTCGATGCCGGCGCGCGCCGCATCGAGATTTCCTGCTCGGCCGGCGGCGCCGATCTGATCCTGGTCGAGGACGATGGCGAGGGCATGGGGCCGGACGATCTGCGCCTCGCGGTCGAGCGCCACGCCACCTCCAAGCTGCCCATGGCCGGCGGCGAGGACGATCTGATCGCCATCGCCACCATGGGCTTTCGCGGCGAGGCGCTGCCCTCGATCGGCTCGGTGGCGCGGCTGACGATTTCGAGCCGCACCGCGAGCGGCGAGGCCCATGAGATCCGCGTCGATGGCGGCACGTTGCGCGGGCCCGCGCCGGCCGGCTTCCGCGCCAACGGGCCAGTCCGGCACGCGGGTCGATGTGCGCGAGCTGTTCTTCGCCACGCCCGCGCGGCTCAAATTCATGAAATCCGTCGCGCAGCGAGGACATGGCGACGACCGATGTCGTCAAGCGCCTGGCCATGGCGCGGCCCGATGTCGCCTTCACGCTGATCGCTCGATGGCCGCCGCAGCCTCGATCTGCCGGCCGAATCCGATCTGCTGGATGGCCGCCTGAAGCGGCTTGCCGCGATCATGGGCCGCGAATTCGGCGAGAACGCGCTGGCCATCGATGCCATGCGCGAGGGCGTGACGCTCAAGGGCTATGCCGGGCCTGCCGACCTACAACCGCGCCAATGCGCAGATGCAGTTCCTGTTCGTCAATGGCCGGCCGGTGCGCGACAAGCTGCTGATCGGGGCGGTGCGCGGCGCCTATGCCGATTTCCTGGCGCGCGACCGCCATCCGGCGCTGGCGCTGTTCCTCGACCTGCGATCCCGGCTTCGTCGATGTGAATGTGCATCCGGCCAAGACCGAAGTGCGCTTCCGCGATGCCGGACTGGTGCGCGGGCTGATCGTCTCGGCGCTCAAGCCATGCCCTGGCCGAAGCCGGCCACCGCGCCTCCACCACGGTGGCCGGCGCGCACGCTGGCCGTCGCTGCGCCCGCAAGCCGCGCCCGGTTGGACGCCAGCCCTACAGCCTCGCCGCAGCCTTCGCGCGCGGCGATGGAAGCCGCGCGCAGCTTCCACGCCCCGCTCTTCGCCGCCGAACCGGCGCCCGACCTATTCGGCCAAGGTCGAGGCGATTGCCGGAGACAGGCAGACCGCGCCGCAGCCCGACCTGCCGCTGGGCCTTGCCCGCGCGCAGCTCCACGAAACCTATGTGATTGCGCAGACGGCCGATGGCATCGTCATCGTCGATCAGCATGCCGCCCATGAGCGCCTCGTCTATGAGCGCATGAAGACGGCGCTGGAAGGCGGCGGCATCGCCCGCCAGCCGCTGCTCATTCCCGAAGTGGTCGAGCTCGATCCCGCCGAAGTCACGCGCGTCGTCTCCCGCGCCGATGAACTGGCCGAACTTGGCCTCGTGGTCGAAGGCTTCGGCCCCGATGCGGTGGCCGTGCGCGAGACGCCCGCCATGCTCGGCAAGCTCGACATCAAGGCGCTGATCCGCGATCTCGCCGACGACATCGCCGAAACCGGCAAGGCGCTGTCGCTGAAGGAACGCCTCGAAGCGGTCTCCGGCACGCTCGCCTGCCACATGTCCGTGCGCTCGGGCCGCCGCCTCAACGCCGAGGAGATGAACGCCCTCCTGCGCGAAATGGAAGCCACGCCCCATAGCGGCCAATGCAACCACGGCCGCCCGACTTATGTGGAGCTGAAGCTTTCCGATATTGAGCGGTTGTTCGGACGGCGGTAGGCTGTGCGCCAGCCACTCGCGATTCCCGCGAGGCGGTCTGCTCTGGGAGCAAGTGTCCTGACTATCTGGGTGAACCGGGTCCGTTAGAACCCTCCGGCATGTCAGGCTTCGCACTGCCGCGGCCCGCCGGAATGCGTTCGCGCGCCCGCCCTTCCGGATCACTCCCATTCAGGACCGCCGCCATGGCCTATTTCCGCAACAACGCCGTCAATCTGCTCAATCTCCATTACGGGATTCACTCGCTCGCACTGACCGGCACGGGTGCCTTCTACACGGTCTTCCTTCTGAAGGTGGGTGTGCCGGTGCCGGCCGTGCTCGCTTCGCTTGCGGCCATTCTTTTCGGCCGCTTCCTGATCCGCCCCTTCGTGCTTCCGATCGTCAAACGGGTAGGACTCAAGCCCGTCCTGATCGCCGGCACGATTGGCTCAGGCCTGCAATATCCCTTTCTCGCCGCGGTGCATGGTGTGGGGCCGCACCTCTACACGCTGGTTGCCGTCTCCTCCGTCGGC
Source organism: uncultured Pseudomonadota bacterium (assembly GCA_963822185.1). GTDB lineage: Bacteria > Pseudomonadota > Alphaproteobacteria > Micropepsales > Micropepsaceae > Rhizomicrobium. Next base: position 527,275 of record CAWGGT010000001.1, on the reverse strand, counting down.
GATGCGCTCTACTGGACGACCTATCACGCCTATTTCGCCTCGCTCGGCGATGCCGAACATCGCGGCCAGCAGATTGGCGCGCGCGAGGCGATCGTCGCGCTGATCGGCATCGCCGCACCCTTGCTCGCCGGTTGGGCGCTGGTGGTGCTGGGCCCGCGTATCGCCTTCGGTGCCACCGCCATTGTGCTGTTCTGCGCAGCGGTGCCGTTGTTCTGGACGCCCAATGTTCGGGTGGCGCAGGAGGCACCCCAGGCCTTTCGCGCCTCCCTGCCGGGCGTGCTGCTGTTCGTGGCCGATGGCTGGATGGCGTGCGGGCTCCTCTTCGTGTGGAATCTCGCGCTCTTCATTTCGCTGGGCGAGAACTTACAGGCCTTCGGCGGCGCCATGGCGCTCGCAGCCGTCGTGGGGGCGGCAAGCGGCCTCTTTCTCGGCCGGCTGATCGATTCCGGCCATGGCGCGCGCGCGGCATGGATCGCGCTCTCGGTGCATATCCGGCGTCGCGGTACTGCGTGCGGTCAGCTATGGCGATCCCACCTTTGCCGTGCTCGCCAATGCGGCCGGCGCGTTGATGGTTTGCCTCTACATCCCGACGGTGATGACGGCTGTTTACAATCTGGCCCAGCGTTCGCCCTGCGTCGCGCGCTTCCATATCGCGACCGAAGGCGGATGGGATATCGGCGGCAGTGCCGCGCTGCTGCTGTCGTCGCTGCTGATCCATTTCGGTGCGCCGCTCGGCGCGGCGATCCTGACGGCACTGGCGGGCGCTCTTGCGTCCTTCCTGTTGCTGCGCCGCTATTATGCGGCGAATGCGGCGGCGAGTGCGCTGGTCGTGGCCAGCCTTGCCGCCAGCGATGGCCGTCGCGATCCCGGTTTCGACGTCGCGCCGGAGGACGTGGTCAACCGGCCCGCAGAATGAGCACCCGCGTCTCGCCATAGCTGCGCTCGTCCAGCACGACAAAACCATCCGTATCCGGAATATCCTCATCCGCCGCGCATTCGGCGACGAGGATCGCGTCCTTCGCCAGCCAGCCGCCATCGCGCAAGGCGGCGAGGGCAGGGGCAAGCAAATTCTTGCGATAGGGCGGATCGAGAAACACCAGATTGAACGGCCCGCCCGCACCCGCGCCCATCGGCCCCAGCTCGGTCGCATCGCGGCGCCAGATCTTGGTCGCGCCGGTCAGGCGGAAGGCTTCGACATTGGTGCGGATCAGGGCGCGGCTTTCGGCGGCCTCTTCCACGAACAGGCAATATTTCGCGCCGCGCGAAATCGCCTCCAGCCCCAGCGCCCCGGTGCCGGCGAACAGATCAGCCACAACCGCGCCTTCCAGATCGAAGCCGCAATCGAAATCATTGTGCGCCAGAATGTTGAACACGGCCTCGCGCACCCGGTCCGAGGTTGGGCGCACGCGCATGTCCGAAGGCGCGGTCAGGGTGCGTCCGCGCAAGGTGCCGCCGGTTATTCGCATAGATCTTTCCGCATGAAATGGCGTGCCATCGTGCCACCGCGCCAGGGCAGTTCGGCGAATTGGGTATAGCCCAGTTTTTCGTAAAAGGGTTTGGCCTGAAAGCTCATGGTGTAGAGCCAGATTTCGCTCGCGCCGCGTTTGCGCGCCTCGTCCTCCAGCATCACCATCATCTGCCTGCCGATGCCGATGCCGCGCACGGCGTCGTCATTCCACACCACATCGACATACATGGAATCCTCGACGATGCGCCCCACCGCGCCGCCCAGAAGTGTGCCCGCTTCGTCGCGGACCGACACCGTCACCGTCTGCTGGTTCATATCGGGCAGAACGCGATCGGTATGCCTTCTCATGCCCTCGATCAGGCCGCGATGGGTCTCGCCGGCCGGATCGTCTTCCAATTCTACTGTGATCATCCGCGATCAAACCTTGTGAAATACGCACACCATAGGGGCGCCTCAGGGCTCGTCCGACAGCTGCAGCAGAAGCTTGCCGGTATTGCCGCCGGTGAAGAGCATGTTCAGCGCCTCCAGCGCCTTGTCGATGCCCTTCACGATGGTCACGTCGTGCTTGATCTTGCCTTCAGCCACCCACGGCCCCATGTCTGCGATGAATTCGCGCCAGCCGCGGGAAATAGTCGATGATGATGAAGCCTTCCACGCGGGCGCGCTTCATCAGGATGTTGGCGAAATTGTAGGGACCGGGCACCGGCCCTTCGGCATTGTAGGTCGAGATCATTCCGCACAGCACAATGCGCGCCTTCAGATTGATGTTCTCCAGCACCGCATCCAGAATTTCGCCGCCGGCATTTTCGAAATCGACGTCGATTCCCTTCGGGCATTCGCGCTTCAGCGCCGCGGCCACGTCTTCCGTCTTGTAATTGATGCAGGCGTCGAAGCCGAAATCCTCCACCACATGGCGGCACTTCTCGTCCGACCCGGCGATCCCGACCACGCGGCAGCCTTTCAGCTTGGCGATCTGCCCGACGATGGAGCCCACCGCGCCCGCCGCCGCCGACACCACCACGGTCTCGCCCTTCTTGGGCTGGCCGATATCGAGCAGGCCGAAATAGGCCGTCGCCCCGGTCATGCCCAGCACGCTCATATAGGCCGAGAGCGGCACCGGCCCCTTGGGCAGCTTCTGCGCCGGCGATTCCAGCGAATATTCCTGCCAGCCGCCGATGCCGCGAGAAGATGTCGCCCGGCTTGATAATCGGGATGGTTCGATTGCTCGACCACGCTCAGCGTGCCGCCGCGCATCACCTCGCCGATCTGCACCGGCGGCATATATTGCTCCATGTCGCTCATCCAGATGCGATTGGTGGGGTCGAGCGACAGATAGATCGTGCGGCCCAGCACCTGTCCGGGGCCCGGCGCCGGCACCGGCGATTCGACGAGCTCCAGATCCCCCGCTTTGATGTCGCCCACGGGGCGCTTCTTTAAAATCCACTGGCGGTTCAACTGGGCCATCGGCCTCTCCCTGATGATGTTTTTCGGGCGAAGCCTAGCCCGGGTGTCACATCGACGCGAGGGCGGTGCCGGGTGCTGGCGGCGCGGGCCGCGGGCGGCTATTAGCTAGGCCCATGGCGCGCGCGCTCCTTGCCATGGTTGCGGTGTTGTTCACCTGGGTTTCGGCCGGTCCGGCCGCGGCCCAGATCGACCATGCGCCCAAGGTCCAGGCCCGGCTGATCGCCGAGCAGAGCGAGATCGCCCCGGGCGGCACGGTCGCCGTGGCTCTGGAAGAAGTGATCCGCCCCGGCTGGCACACCTATTGGGTCAATCCGGGTGTCGCCGGCGCCCCCAGTTCGCTCGCCTGGACCCTGCCGGAGGGTTGGAAGGCCGGCGCCATCGAATGGCCCTATCCCAAAAGCCTGCCGGTCGCCCAGCTGATGGATTACGGCTATGAGGGCACGGTCTGGCTGCTGACAAAGGCCACTGCGCCAGCCGACGCCAAGCCCGGCACCATGGTGACGTTGACGGCCAAGGGCCAATGGCTGGTCTGCAAGGAAGTCTGCATTCCCGAAGACGGCATGCTCTCCTTGCCGCTGACGATCAGCGCCAATCCGTCCGCGCCTTACGCCACCGTCGCCGAAAAATTCGCCGCCGCCCGCGCCAAGCTGCCGGCACCCTCGCCCTGGCCGGTGCATCTCGCACGCAAGGATGGCGCGCTCGATCTGTTTCTCGCCGCGCCGCAGCTTGCCGCCGCCCATCCGAAAGATGCGCAATTCTTTCCGCTGCATCAAAGCGAGATTGTCGGCATGGCGCCGCAACAGTTGGGCTTTGCGTCTGACGGGCTGGTGCTGCGCCTCAAGCCCGGTGCCAAGCTGAAGAACAGTCTCGACGGCGTGCTGGTGCTGACCTCGGCCGATGGTTCCGTGCAGGCGCTCGACATTCATGCGACGCCCGGCGTGGTGCCGCCCGCAAAATTCGGCCAGAGCGGTGGTGGTCTCGGCCTTCCGCTGGCCGTGCTGTTCGCGCTGCTGGGCGGGATCATTCTCAATCTCATGCCCTGCGTCTTGCCCGTGCTGGCGATGAAGGCGTTCGGCATCGCCAACAAGGCCCATGCCGACAGGGGCGAAGCCGCGCGCGAAGGGCTGGCTTACGGCATCGGTGCCGTGCTCAGCTTTCTCGTGCTGGGCGGTGCGGTGGTGGGCTTGCGCGAAGCGGGTCAGGCCGTTGGCTGGGGCTTCCAGTTGCAGAACTCCGATCGTTGTTGCCGGTTTTGCGCTTTTGATTTTCGCCGTCGGCCTCAACCTCTCCGGTGTGTTCGAGATCGCGGCCGGGATCACCGGCGGCGATGCCTTCACCCGTCGCGGCGGCCCGGTGGGCGCGTTCTTCACCGGCGTGCTGGCGGTCGCCATCGCCGCGCCTTGCACGGCGCCCTTCATGGCCGCGGCATTGGGCTTCGCGCTGACACAAACCATCGCCATCGCGCTTCTCGTGTTCCTCGCGCTCGGCGTCGGCTTCGCCTTACCCTTTGTCGTCATCGCCTTTTCGCCCGCCTTGTTGCGCCTTTTGCCCAAGCCGGGATTGTGGATGGTGCGTTTCCGTCAGGCTTTGGCTTTCCCGATGTATGGCGCGGCAGCGTGGCTGTTATGGGTGTTGACGCAGGAAGCCGGTGCAAACGGCCTTGTCGCCGCGCTGGCTGCCATGATCGCGCTGGCCTTTTCCGCCTGGGCCTGGGGCGTCAGCCGCCACGCGACATCGCATTGGCGCCATGTCGGCAGCATCGCGGCCGTATTGGGATTGCTGCTTGCGCTCGCCGCGCTGGCCGTGACCGGCACGGGGCAGGGGCACGCTACCACATCCGTATCCGCCGCGCCGTCAGGCATCGCTTCGGAGCCTTACAGCACGGCGCGTCTGGCATCCTTGCGCGCGGAGAACCGTCCCGTCTTCGTCGATGCGACGGCGGCGTGGTGCATCACCTGTCTGGTCAATGAGAAGGTGGCGCTGTCGGGATCGCGCCTGCGCGAGGCCTTTGCGAAAAACAAAATCGCCTATCTCGTCGCGGACTGGACCAATCGCAATCCGGAAATCACCGCGCTTCTGGAAGCGCATGGCCGCTCGGGCGTGCCGCTCTATCTCTATTACGCACCCGGCGCGGCGCAGGCGAAGGTGCTGCCGCAAATCCTTACCGAGGACGCAGTCCTCTCTGCCATAGACGCGCGATAAGGCACGGGCGGCATGAATGCCGCCCGCATCCGATAATTCACTTCAGCTTGGTCAGCGCCTCTTCGGCCGCACCGGCGGTCTTCTGCGCCGAGGACAGCATGTCGTCCTTCAGCCCGGCGCGCAGTTCGGCCGCGATCTTTTCGAGATCGGTGCGTTTGCCGGCATCCATCGTATCGGGGATTGCGCCATTGCCGCTGTTCTTGCAGGGATTGAGCGCAACCGTATCGAAGCCATTGCCGCCCGGACCCACGAGACAATTGAGGGCATGATGCATATGGGCATGCACCATCTTGATCGTGCCCGATTTGGAGGCGAAGCCGGCATGGGTGGCGGCGGTCGTGATCTCCGTCGAGGCGTCGGCGGCGTTGGCGGCCAGCGGGAAAGCGGCAAGGCCGGCACAGAGCACGGCAAGGCCCAAGCCCTTCTTCAGTGTATGGAATTCTGTCATCGCATATCCTCTCCTGAAATCTGCGCGCGAAACGACGCAAAGACGGTAACGCGGAGCTCGGTGCCTGCGTTCCGCCGCGAAGTCTAACAGCAAGCCGCGCCGCCGCAACGCGCCTAGAAATCCATCATCTCATCAAGGAAATCGAATACATGGCCTTTGAAGAGGCCGTGGGCGATGGCCGAGAAATGATCGCAGCCGGGAATGGCGACAGCGCGGGCGCCGGGAAACGCCGCAGCCAACATCTCCGGATCACCGGCCAGCGTGTCGCGCGCCCCGGCAATCACGAGCACCGGCAGCGACAGATCTGCCAGCATGTCGGGCGTAAATGGTTCGCTTGAGTTCTGTGCAAGGGCGGCGAGGGCGAGCCGGTCTTCGCCCTGTTCGTCGGCAAAATGGCGGAAGCTCTTCAACAATGGCTCGGTGATGCTCTCGGGATTGTCCACTGCCATCGCCGCGGCCATCGCGCCGGGCGCGCGCGGCGGATCGAACAACGCTCCTCCGACACCTCCCAACACCAGATGATCGATGCGCTCGGGATGGCGCAAGGCCAGTGCAAGGGCCAGCCGCGCACCCAGGGAAAAGCCCATCACATCTGCGCGGCCGACGCTTACGTGATCCATCAACGCGACGATGTCTTCGATGAGCGTGTCCCGCGCATAGGCATTGGCGTCGCGCGGTTTGTCGCTTTCGCCATGGCCGCGCAGATCGAGCGCGATGACGCGATAGCCCTTGCGTTCGAAGGCGCCATACCAGCCCAGCCGCTTCCACATCTCGGCGCGATTGGCCGCAAAGCCATGGATGAGTACAATCGGTCGCCCGTCGCGCGGGCCGAGATCGTCAAAGCCGAGCGTGATCCCGCCGGATTGGAATGTTCCCATGGAGTCTGGTTAGCCGAAGGCGGGCAAGGCGCCAAGGGGCCGCGGTTGCGGCGGCGGACCGGAACAACATAAGGTCCGGACCGTTTGGCGAGATGTCCCAGCCATCGATTTTCCGGTATTTTGCGGTACTGAGGATGTATTGAATGCAATTTATCGGTACTGACACCGTGAAATGGATGGCGTGCGCATGATTACGGCAGCCCAGCTCAGGGCGGCGCGTGCCCTTCTCGGGGTGGACCAGCGCCAGCTGGCCGAATTGTCGGGTCTCTCCGTGCCCACGATCCAGCGCATGGAGGCCAGCGAGGGCGTGATCCGGGGCAATGTCGATTCCCTGATGAAGCTCATCGGTGCCCTGGATGCGGCCGGGATTCTCCTGCTCGCAGAAGGGGATGCGAGCCCCGAGGGCGGGCGCGGCGTGCGTCTGAAGGCGCCATCGGGCTGAGCGTTTGCTGACGGACTGTTGAACGCCGGCCGCGACGCAATTGCCGTTCCTTAACCGGCTTCCCATATAGACTGGGTCTCCGCCCGCCAGCCGGTGGGCGGAACATGGCCGCACGCAAGGAAGGATTGTCTATGCTTGGATTTCTCCGCTGGGCCCGCTCGATTCTGGTCGGCGCGGTCAATGGCATCCTCAAGCTTGCGCTGGCCATTGTCATCCTGATCGGACTGATCGCGGTGATCGGCCTGATGAAGGGCGATGGCTTGCCCTCCAATATCGTGCTGACGGCCGATCTGCGCGGTGCCATGCCGGATTCCACGCAGGCGGGCTTCGTCTTCGGCGGCAAGCCGCTCAGCGTCGTCGATGCGGTGCTGGCGCTCGATCATGCCGGGCGCGATTCCCGGGTCAAAGGCTTCTTCATCCGCCTGGGCTCCGCCAGTCTGTCGGTCCCGCAGGCCGAAGAACTCTCGGCCGCGGTCAAACGCTTCCGGGCCACGGGCAAATTCGTGACGGCCGATGCGCAAGGCTTCCTCTCGACCGGGCTGGGCGATTATCTGCTGGCCTCCAGTGCCAATGAAATCTGGATGCAGCCGGGCAGTCCCTTCACGGCAGCGGGCGCGGGCGCCGGCACGATCTTCCTGCGCGGGTTGTTCGACAAGATCGATGCGGTGCCGCAGATCGTCAAACGCGCCGATTATAAGAGCGCCGCCGACATGTATATGGAGAAGGGCTTCACGCCGGCCAATCGCGTGCAGACGACGGCGCTGCTGCAGTCCTGGTACGACTCGGCGACGTCCGCCGCGGCCGCCCAGCGCAAGATCCCCCTCGCCAAACTCACGGCCGATATGGATGCCAGCCCGCAATTTGCGGCCGATGCCAAGAAGGCCGGCCTGATCGACAAGATCGGCTTTGACGACGATGCCCGTTCGGCCGCGCTGAAGCGCGCGGGCAAAGGGGCAAAGCCGGTTTCTCTCGCCCGTTATGCGGCGATCACCGGTCAGGCGTCGAGCTTCGGCTCCGGCGAACGGATCGCGCTCATCACGGGCGTCGGTGACATTGTCGATGGCGAGGCCAACAGCGGTGTGTTTGGCGGCAAGCAGGTGATCGCGGGCGACGATTTCGCCCGCGCGATCCGCCGCGCCACGGAGAACCGCGATGTGAAGGCCATTGTTCTGCGCATCGACTTGCCCGGCGGCTCGGTGCTGGCCTCCGACCAGATTCTCGATGCCGTGAAAAAGGCGCAGGCCGCCGGCAAACCGGTTGTCGTCTCGATGGGCGCGGTCGCGGCCTCGGGCGGCTATTATATCTCCTCCTCCGCGAACAGGATTGTCGCCGAGCCCGGCACCATCACCGGCTCGATCGGCGTGCTTACGGGCAAGGTCAGCATCGGCAAGACGCTGGGCCTGATTGGCGTCAGCGCGGACCAGATCGGCGTCGGCAAGAACGCGCTGTTCGATTCCGCCATTGCGCCCTATACGCCCGATCAGCTTGCGGCGCTGAACCATCAGGCCGACGTCATCTATGCCGATTTCAAGAAGAAGGTCGCGGCTGGCCGCAAGCTGCCGCTGGCCAAGGTCGATGAGATCGCCAAGGGCCGCGTCTGGTCCGGTGCCGACGCCAGGAAGCAGGGGCTGGTCGACACGCTCGGTGGTTTCTGGACGGCGGTGGCCGAAGCCAAGACACTGGCCAAGATCCCGGCCAAGGACCGCGTGGTGTTCGTGCGCTATCCGCGCCCGCATGGTTTCTTCGACGCGATTGATGCGCTGTTCGGCAAGTCGGAAGCGAGCATGAAGGCGATCGTGGGCCTCTCCACCCTGGCCGATACACCGCTGGCGCGCGCCGCGGTCGAGGCCATGGGCTCCGTGCCGCGCGGCGGCGTCGAGCTGCGGGCGACGGGTCTGCCGCTGCCCTGAGGAACGGGTGGTTTCGCTTGTGCGTCCCCCGTGCGTGAGAGATAAGAATGCCATGATAAACAAGATCGATGCTTCTGCTGCGAGGCAGCTCCATGGCCTGTTGCAGCGGGCTTTGGCCCATATGCAGCGTGACGAAATGGAGCAGGCCGAAGGCTATCTCAGTCAGGCGCGCAAGATTGCGCCGGACGACGCGAACGTCCTGCAATTTACCGGTGTTGTGCGCGTGAACCAGGGGCGTCTCGAGGAAGCCGAGGCGCTCTATCGGCGCTCGCTGGCCGTGGAACCGGCGCAACCGCATGTTCTGCACAACCTAGCCAGGCTGCTCTACCACGCGAGCCGCTTCGACGAGGCCATCGAGCTTCTGGAAGAGGCGTTGCGACAGAGGCCCGATTATGGCGATGCTGCCTTGCGCCTGGGCCACTGCTATCAGTCGAAAGGGCTTTTTGCGGATGCCGAGCATGCCTATCGCAAGGCGCTGCAAGTCGAACCCACCTCCTTGATGGTGCAGCAGAGCCTTGGCGGCGTGCTCAACGATATGGGCCGCAACACTGAGGCCGAACAGCTCTTGCGTGCCGCTCTGGAGCAGTCGCGCGACCAGCGGCAGACAGCGGCCTTGCATCACAATCTCGCGGCTTCTTTGAAACAGCAGGGTAGGTTCGAGGAAGCGCTGGAGCTGTTCGATCGCGCCAAGGCTGCCGCTGCGGATATTCCGATCGTCGATTACAATCGCGGCGGTACGCTTCAGGAATTGGGCCGTCTGGACGAAGCGGTCGAAGCCTATCGGAGCGCGATTGTACGCAATCCGCTCAATCTCGACGCGCACAACGATCTCAATCGTCTGCTGTACCGCCTCGGGCGCGACGAGGAATTGTTGCAGTCGCTGGATGACGTGGCTGCGGGACATCCCAAGATCGGCGGGTTGCCGCTGCTCAAGGCCGACCTCCTGTTCAAGCTCGACCGTTTTGCGGAAGCGGCCGACTATTTCCGCCGCGCCGCTCCGCTCGAACCCGAACATGTCATGCCGCATGACGGTTTGGGGTTGGCCGAAGCGCGACTTGGCCATTTCGACGAGGCGATCGCCGCGCATGAGCGTGCCGTCGCGCTCGAACCGGACAATGCCGCGGCCTGGACCAACTTCGCCGAGACACTTCTGCGGGCTGGTGATCCGGAGAGGGCGCTGAAGGTCTCCGAGCAGGCAATGGAGATTGCGCCGGAGCTTCAGCACTCCTTGGCCATGTGGGGGCTGGCGCTGCGCATGCTCGATGATCCGCGCGAGCAAACGCTCAACGACTATGAGCGGTTGGTGGAGGTATTCGACGTGCCGCCGCCGGAAGGTTTTGCGGATATGGATAGCTTCAACGCCGCGCTCAATGCCGAACTCGACCGTTTGCACAAAGATCGCCGCGAAGCACTAGATCAGACCTTGCGGTCGGGCACACAGACACTCGGCAATCTGTTCGGCCGGGGGCATGATCTGGTTGAGCGCTTGCGTGTGCGGATCGACGATGTCGTCAATCAGTACATCGCCAGCATGGACGACGACGACGAACACCATCTCTTCCGCCGTCGCAGCCGCGATACGACTTACAGCTCTTCCTGGTCCTCACGCCTTAGCGATTGCGGATATCATACCAACCATTTGCATCCGCTGGGCTGGATTAGTTCGTGCTACTATATCGCGCTGCCGGAGGCCGTGGCCGACACGCAGGAGAAGCAGGGCTGGATCAAGTTCGGCGAGCCGAGCTTCGATGCCGGTTTCAAAGAACCGATCTGTCGCACGATCCAGCCGCAGCCGGGACGTCTGGTCCTGTTTCCGTCCTATATGTGGCATGGCACGGTCCCGTTCCGCTCTGAGCAGGACCGCACCACGATTGCCTTCGACGTCGTACCGCGCTAGCGCGGCGTAGATGAAGGCGTGCCGTTAGAACCGGCTTTCCGGCTTTATGGCCAGGAAGTGGTACATGGTCGAGAACATGTCCGGGCGTGCTTGCTCCAGCGCGTCCCAGTTCTTCAGGGACCTTGGATCGGCAGTGGCGCCAAAGCGCCCAAAATAATCTGCCATGATGTCCGGTATGACCGCGAAGCCGCCAAATTCGAGGCCCAATGCTTTCAGGGCGCCTTCGATGCGCGCGATCGTGAAGCGTTCTTCGTGCACATGGAACACCAGATCGCGCAACATGCTCAGATTGTAGAAATCTTCGCGGCGGTTGGCCATGCGACGCACGGGATTCTCCGCTGGAAGGGCCAGCACATCGGCGCGGAAACGGCGCAATAAATCGTCGTCCGTTCCATAGCCGCCCTTCTTGGCGAAGGCGATGGCCGGATCAAGATCGCGGCGGCCCAGTTCGCTGTACATGGCCATCAGCATATAGCCGCCCGGCTTGGTGATCTGTGCGAGCGCGCGCCATCCCGCGACCGGATCGGCGAGATGGTGCAACACGCCCGCGCATTCGACCACGTCGAATTGCCGGCCGAGGCCCTCGATCTCCAGGATGTCGGCCTGGCCATAGGTGAGGTTGCTGAGATTGCTTTCACGCGTCTTGCGCAAGGCATATCCCATGCTGGTTCGGCTGAGATCGATGGCCAGAACATCGGCATTGGGAAATCGTGTTGCAGTCGCAATGGCGTCTCGCCCGGTGCCGCAGCCGGCCACGAGCACATTCAGCGGCGTGGCGGGATTGCGGTAACGCTCGGCCGGCGGCGGCAGATGCGGGAAATTTCTGCCGAGCCAATCGGGCAAGGCGATCCGGCTGCGCCGCTCCTGATGCCGAATCCAGCGCGGGAACGGGCTTTCTTCATATTGCGCGCGTACGTTTTTCGACGTTTCGTCGTCGATCACCGTCAGCGGTGCGATCGTGGCAGCAAGATCGGCCTCTGTGCCGGGCTCACGCAGGTGGTACAGCAGAAGTGGTTCAAGCGTATCCGGCCAATCGCGCGCGCGCAGCTTGTCGGCATAGGCGAGGCGATGCAGGGGACGGTAGGCGGCCAAGACGATGAGATCCATCATCGCGATCGGCTCGCTCTTCTCGGCAGCCTCCGCCAATTTGGTCTCGAGCGCATCGACCATGCTGCGCTCCTCATCTGTCCATGCGTAGGCATAATCGGTGAAGAAGCACTGATTGGCGAGGGAGATGGCGAACACACGCCGGTTCTCGAGCTCAGATGCCCGCCCGCTGCCGCAGGCCTTGAGAAGGCCTGTGCGGATGGCTGTCAGCAGCCGTTCCAGCGTCGCATCGGATACGACTGCGCTGTTCAACAGCGCCAATAGCAGCGTGTCGCCGGCGATGCGGTCCATCTCCGGGCTATCGAGCCGAAGCGTGTCGCCAGATCCGGTAAGACTATCCATCGCCGCCGCGAATTCGGGATCCAGTCGGATCTGTCCGGACGTGACGCGCACCAGGTCCGACGGATCGATCCAGGCATCTATGATGGCGCGTTCCAGCAGCGGCTGCAGATGTGGCAATGGTTCGGCAAAGGGCACTGGGCCGACACATTCCGCGAACAGGGTCCGGACGTGTTCCCCCGCGCCCAGGCGGACAGCCAGGTCGAGATGATTCAGGGCCGGCAGTCTTTGACCATTTTCGAACAGCAGCGTTCCGAGTTGGGCCGAGGCGTCGCGGCAGACCGCGATTGCTAAACCGTCTTCCGTTTTCTCGCTCAAAAGCTCGCGCGATTGCGCGACGGCTGCTTCCAGGAGAGGAAGGGCGCGTTCGGGGTGCCCCAAACCAAGTTGAGCCAGTGCGAGTTCGAAGGGGAAGCGAGGCTGATCGGGCGCCTTCGCTGCGCCTTCCGTGAGAATTTCGATAGCCTCGATATAGCGGCCTTGGTGCGCCAGCACATTTGCAAGCCCGAATGTGGCGGCCTGATCGGCGGGGTCGAGGCTGTGCGCCTGTTCGAATGCGGTATGGGCTTCGTCCAGTTGGCCGCGGTTGAACAAGATATTGCCAAGCAGGGCGAACAGCGAGGCTGAACGCGGGTTCTGCCCGATTGCGTCCTGAAGCAGGCGCCCCAGATGTTCCACGCGTCCTTGCCGCAATGCGATTTCGGCAAGGATGTGCCAGGCCTCTTCGGCCCGCGGATTCGCGTTCGTGACTTCGCGTGCGCGCGCTTCTGCTTCTTCCAGGCGGTCGCCGGCCAGCGCATCACGCGCAGCATCGATGGCTACCTTTGCTTGCTTGCTCGTATTCTTGCTCATGGTCACAATATCAATCTTTGCTGTATCCGAATTGCTCGACCCATGGTGCGAGGATGGGGAGTGCCTCGCCGATCTGGGCTGCATAGTGGCGCCATTCGCCGGCGGCGTCGTAAAGGGGACGGCTAACCTGCGCAGCGCTGGGAGAGCGAACGTCTTTGCGGCTGACCTGGCTGCTGAAATCCTGCATCGCATTGATCCAGTCGAGCCCGATGAAGCCGCAGACGGCGCGGATGCGGCCCTCGAAATCGCCGATCATGTCTTCATAGCGGTGTTCGAAGACGTTCACGCCGGAACGCTCCCGGCATAGCTGCCCGATCATCATCACCGCCGCATAGAGTTGCGCGCCGGTTTCCGGCCGCAAGAACTGGAATGTGACGGGGCTGATTTCGAATTGGCGGCGAAAGCAGCTGAACACCACATCGCGCGGATCGCGCAGCGCGAACAGCACCTTGGCCTCGGGAAAAAGCTTGGCGATCAACGGCAAATTGATGGTGTTGAGGGGCTGCTTGTCGAAGAAGACCTTGCCTTCCGGTTCGCAGCCCAAGGTGCGGACCTTTTGCCAATAGCCCTCACGCGCCTTTGCGAGGGGCTCTCCGTCCAGCGCCCGCAGACGTTCGAGCCCTTCGGGCACCCGCATATAGGTATCGGACAGCGCGTCGAGCGAGGAACGCTCTTCGAGGCTGACGACATCGGGGTGCCGGCCGAGCACCTGTTCAAGCAACGTTGTGCCCGAGCGCATGAAGCCGAGAATGAAGACGTGCTCGCGCGGTGCGCGCGCCACCGGTGCCGGCGCGCTCTTCCAACTCTCTGGCGGGGCCCATTCCAGATAGGCCTTCAGGGAGGCCAGGGCCTTGGTGGGCGAGGGGATCGCGGCCATGCGCTGGCCATGAACTGCGATCATTTCGTTGGCCCGCGCACGATAGGCAGTAAAGGCGTCTTCGTGGCGCTTCTGGCCGTCGAGAGCATCGCCGAGATGGCCGAGCAGGACCGCCCTTTCATGACCGCCGATGCTCTTGTTTTCGAGAGTCTGGCGCAGGACCGCCTCGGCCTCGCCGTAATGACCGGCTTCGATTTCGATCGTTGCCATTGTGCTGATGGCAGACGCATTGGCCGGATCGCGCTCAAGGCACCGTCTGGCGTATTCGCGCGCAGCGTCGACTTCGCCGTCACGCGCGGCCAGTTCCGCAAGTGCTCCCAACGCTGCGGCGAATTCGGGTTCCAGTTCGACGGCGCGGCTATAGGCATCGCGCGCGGCTTTGCGGTCGCCCGTGATCGCGTGCACCCAGCCTTTGCGATAATGGCTCTCTGCCAGATCGGGCGCCAGGGTGATGGCGCGGTCGAAGGCTGCCAGGGCGTCCGCTGCTCTGTCGCAACGCGCCGCACACAGGCCGATGGCGTTCAACAGGTTGATGTCGTTGGGCGTCATGGCGAACGCATTCTGGAACTCGGCCAGCGCGTCATCGTGGCGGCCCTGGGTCTGGAACCAGAGCGCGCGTGCATTGAAGGCGGCCGGTGCCCGAATGCCCTTGCGCAGTGCAGTATTGGCGGCCTCGAAGGCGCCATCGTAGTCGCCACGGGCGACCGCGCTCTCAATCGCTCGGAGTTCGTCGGAATCGGTGTTGAGACCAGTTTGCATCGGAATTCCTGTTTAGTCTCGGACAGTTACGGTCAGCTTGATGCCATCGTCAAGCGCCGCTGGCGACTATGGTTTCAGTCCGGTGGGTAACCGAAGCGCGCAATCCACGGTTCCAGGATCGGCAGCACCGGTGCCATCTCGCCCGCATAGCGGCGCCATTGGCCGATACCCTCGCGATAGAGCGGCTGGCGTACCTGGGCGGCGCTGGGCGAGCGGATTGTGTCTTGCTGGGCGCTGCTATTGAAATCATGCATCGTCTCGCGCCAGTCGATAGCGAGGAAATTGCACACGGCACGAATGCTGGTTTCGAAGTCGCCGATCGTGTCTTCGTAGCGATGCTGATGCAGGTCGAGCGCGAAGGTGTCACGACAGAGCTGCGCCCAACCCATTGTCTGCGCATAGTATCGGGCGATGTCCTCCAGCCGCAGCAGCTCAAAGGTTGTGGCATTGACCTCGAAATGGCGGCGAAATGTGCTGAGAACCACATCGCGCGGATCGCGCAGTGCGAACAGGATCTTGGCCTCTGGAAACAGCCGCCAGATCAGCGGTAGGTAGAGCGTGCCCAAGGGCTGTTTGTCGATCACGATCCGTTCCTCGGGCGCGATGCCATAGCTGCGCACGCGTTGCCAATAGGCAGCGCGGGCCTGCTCCAGGGCAGGGGGCGGCGCCTCGGCGAGGCGCTCCAGCCCCTGCGCATCTTTCAGGAATTGCGCCACGGAATCGCCAAGCGTGTCGCGTTCCTCCACATGCACCACCGCCGGCTCACTCAGCAGAACCCGTTCGAGCAGCGTGGTTCCGGAGCGGATGAAACCGAGGAGGAACACGTGGCTTTGCGGCTTGACGCTGTCGGGGACGAGCGGAGCAGCCTTCCAGCGCCCGGCATCCATCACCTTCAGCTGGGCGGTCTGCGCGCGCAGGTGATCGATCGCGCGTGTATCGGCCAGCCTCGGGGCGTGGAGGTCGTGCAGGATTTGCCCCTTGGCGGTGAATGCGGCGAAGGCTTCGCTCTTGCGGTCAAGGCCTTCCAGCGCCGCGCCGAGCAGGGCCTGTGCGCGTGCCTGTGCCTGTTGTGGGCGTGCAGTGTCGTTGAGCAGCGCGCGCAGCCGCCCTTCGGCAGCGCTGAAATTGCCTCGCGCAATTTCGATCGAGGCCATGGCCAGAATGGACCATTCGTTGATCGGCGCGGCAGCGAAGGCGCGTTGGGCATAAGGTTCTGCGGTTTCCACCTTGCCGTCGCGGGTCTCCATCATGGCGAGCGCGGCGAGGGTCTGGGCGTGGTTCGGATCGCGTTCCAGTGCCTGACGATAGGCGGTCTTAGCTTCGTCCTTGTTGTCGAGCGCTTCGTGCGCCCAACCCTTATAGAAATAGGCGGCAGCCCTTTGCGGGGCTTGCGTGACCGCCCGTTCCAGATAGCCGAGCGCGTCTTCGGCGCGATTGATTTGCACAAGGCAGAGCCCGATCACCGTCAGCAGAAGCGGGTGATTGGGTGCATAGGGCAGGGCGCGCAGATAATCGTCGAGCGCGTCCTGATGGCGTTCCTCCATTTCCGCCCAAACGGCGCGCGTGTTGTAGAGCGAGGGATGGGGGGCGCCGCGGCGTAGAGCCTCGTCGGCGATTGCCGCGGCGCGCCGCCAGTCACCGCCTTGGGCGGCGGCGGCCATGGCCTTAAGTGTCTCCTCGATAGGAGCCATGTCAGGTGTTTCCTGGATCGGTAGGCGCATAGCCCCAGCGCTCGACCCACGTTTCGAGGATCGGAAGCACTGGTGCCATGTCTGAGGCATAACGACGCCATTGGCCGAAGCCGGTGCGATTGAGTCCGCGCGTGACTTGCATGGCGCTCGGGGTGGCGATCGCGCGCGTGCGCGCATGCTCGGCGAAATTACGCATGGCATCGTTCCATCCCAGATTGATAAACGTGCAGAGCCCGCGCAACTGCGCCTCGAAATCCTCGACAAGGGCTTCGTGGCGGATCTCCCGGAGCGTCAGGGGGAGGCAGGCGCGATAGCGTTCTGCGATCTGCATCATCCGGTCATAGTAGCGGGCGGTGCCTTCAAGCGTCAGCATCTCGAAGTTCGAATCGTTGACCTGGAAACGGCGGCGGAAGCAGCTCAGCACCACATCACGTGGGTCGCGCAACGCGAACAGAATCTTGGCGTTGGGGAAGAGCTTGACGATTAGCGGCAGATAGAGCGTGTTGACGGGCTGCTTGTCCACGAACACCTTTCCGGCGACATCGAAACCATAGCCCCGGACACGCTCCCAATAGCGCCGCCTGTGGCGCGAGAGTGCCGCGCCGCGCATGGTGGAAAGTCGACGGACGTCGTCCGGCGAACTCATCAGCGCGCTGACCGCTTCGGAAATCGTGTCGCGTTCGCCTGAAGCCATCGCATCGGGATGGCTGTCCAGCATCTGCTCGAGCAGGGTTGTGCCCGAGCGTGGAAAGCCGAGCAGGAATACGTGTTGCTGCGGCATACCCGGTTCTGCGAAGCCGGTATCCGCGGCGGGCCATTGTTCGGGCGTCTGGTTCTCGAAGAGCGGCTGCAGCCAATCCAAAGATTCCCATCATCGTGGAGACGCCGGCGGGCGCGTAGATTTTCGCATAGCTTTCGCGGTTCAGCAGATTTGAGGCTGCATAGTGCTGGAAAGCGTCGGCGGTTGCGTCGCGCTTGTCCAGTATATCGGCGAGTTGGCTCAGCGCCTGGGCGCGGTCCCCGGCCACCAGATCTTCACGTACGAGCAGGCGGCGCAATCGCGCTTCGGCCAGCAGCTCCTCATTGAATGTTTGTTCGATCGTGGCGAGCGTTAGTTCGGCCCGTGCCGATTGTGGCTCAAGTACCAAAGCCCGTTCGGCCAGCGCCTTGGCCGCATCCCACTGTCCGAACCGGGTTAGTAGGGATGCCAGATTGGCGACAGGGCCGCCGCTTTCCGGCATCAGGGCGATGGCCTGTTCGTAGCAGTCGCGCGCGGTGTCGATCTCCCCAATCTGTTCGCTGGACCACGCCTTGTTGAACCAAGCGGAGCCGAATTCGGGCTTCAATTCGATGACGCGCTGGAAACATGCGATGGCCCTGCGCGGCAGGTGTTGGCGCCCAAAAGATAGGCCGAGGGCGTTGAGCACGGCGATGTCGTCGGGGGCGAGGCTGCGTGCGCGCAGGAGGTCCTGATGGGCCTCCTCATCGCGTCCGGCGGTTTCATGCAAAAAGGCCCTCAGATTGAGCAGGAGGGGATGCTCGATGCCCTCGGCCAATGCTTGGCAGGCGATTTCCGTAGCGGCCGAAGTGTCGCTGCGATCAAGGGCGGCTTGAATGCTGTGCAGCGCCTTGGCTTCATTCAGTGGCATGTTTGTTCCGGCATTTATGAAGCGGCCGTGGCGCGAAGCGGTGATCTGCCAGATCGCAAAAGCTCGCCCAAGATCGGGGTTAAGTTTAAGGGGGGGGGCAGCGGCGGGCAAGCTCGCAGGCCAATACGGTTCGACCATAAAAAACGGCGGCGGTCTTTTGGACCGCCGCCGTTGAAAGGACTTATGACCGTCTTACTGCTTGATGGTCACGGAGACGAAGAACTGACGGCCTATGGCGTCGTAGGTACCCGGGTAGGTGTTGCCGTTGCCGACACTACCAACGAAGGTGCTGCCAACGACCGGCGGACGTTTCGCGAAGATGTTGTTCACGCCACCGCGGATCGCCACACCTTCGCGGACACTCCAGGCGAAGGCCAGATCGAAGTAGTCCTGCGCACCGATTTTGGCACCCGGGCCGCAATCGCCACCATAGAAGTTGGTGCTGATCGAGTTGCCGGCGATCGACGAGCCTGCGGCGCAGGTTGTCAGCGGCAGACCGCCGCCCGCCAGCGAGTTCGGCTGGCCCGCGTCTAGTTTCACGCCGTTGATATGGCGCCAGTTGAGCGAGAAGTCCACATCCCACGGGGTCGACCAGGTGAAGCGCATCTGATGGCGCCAGGTCGGACGCGGAGCACCGCAGATCAAGCCATAATAGCCCGTGCAGTCATAGGTCGAATCCGTGCCAAGCGAGACATTCGACGGCTTGGTCACGAACTTCTGTTGCCACGTACCGAGGAAGTGTGTGGTTAGGCTGCCGAGGCCATCGAGCCAACCGCCGCTGATGTCCCCAAGGTTGGCCGAGTAGGTCGCCTCGAAGTCCACACCGGCTGTCTTGATATATGGCAGGTTGACGTTGAGGTCCGTGACGTAACCCGCGCCATAGATCGCCCCGGTGGCGGGCGAACGATGCACGGCCGGGCAATAGTAGGCAGTTGCGGCCGCCGAGGCACCACCACCATAACAACCCGCGAGCGACGTGCCCGGCGCGACGGTGCTGATGTAGTTGTCCACTTCGATATTGAAGTAGTCGATCGTCGCTGTGAACCCGTCGAGGAACGTCGGTGTCAACACAGCACCCAGTGTCAGGGTGTTGGACGTTTCAGCTTTCAGGCTCTCGTTGCCACCGAGATACTGGTTGCACTGACTGGCTGGGCAGCCGAGGCTCGCCTTGGCCGTGGCCGCATTGTAACCGAAGGTATTCCAAACGGCCTGGCACTGCGGTGACTGCGCCGGCGCGGCGCCGTCGCCGGCGCAGGGGTCGCTGCCCCCGAATAGCTGGATCTTGTGGGTCTGGTACAGCTCCGACACGTTTGGCGCGCGGCCAGCTTGCGAATAGCTGGCGCGGAAGCGGAGATCATCCACCGGTTGCCATTCGGCGCCGACCGAATAGGTCGTCTCGGCGCCAACCGAGCTGTAGGACGAATAACGACCGCTAAAGTGGAGAACCAGATCTTCCGCCATCGGCAGGTTTTGTATCAGCGGAATGCGCAATTCGCCGAAGCCTTCCGACACGTTGAAGCCAGAAAGCGCCACCGGCAGAACCTTGGTGCCCTGGCCGGTCAGGTCGCCGATCTGGTAATTATAGCTAGTATCGAGCTTCAAGTACTCGGCACGATACTCGGCACCCAGAGCCACTGCCACGGGGCTCTGCGCCCACGGCGACTGCACTCCCCACTTGCCTAGATCGCCAGTGACATTGCCCGTGAGGATTTGCTCCTCGGTATAGCCCTGTTGGTAACCGGGGGAGTTGACATAGCTCGGCGGCTTCGAGAAGCCTTGGAAGATGTTCCACGGCACGCAGTTCGGATCGTTGATGATGCCGTTCGCGTCCGCTTCGGCAGAGAAGCACTTGCCGGTCGCAGGATCGACTTCCAGAGAGTTTTCGACCCGGATGCCCGAAAGATCATTCTGGTAGCTTTCGGTGTATAGCGTTTCGCCGTACTGTCCATGGAAGTCATACGCCCAACCATCACCCAGATCACCGCGCGAGCCCACAACAAAGCGGTAGGAGGTGTGGCGCAGATTGTCGACACGCGGACCGCCCAAGATATTACGAATACGCAGGTCGAGCAGGGACTGGCCGGGGGTGATATTTCCCTGACCGCCAAAGAAGCCGCCCGCCGCGAAAGCTGGATTGGCGATAAAGGCGCTACCAGGGGTCTGGCCGCACAGAGCCGTATTCTGCTGCGCGGTCATCAGTGGGTTGGAGCAGTTGATCTCATAGTAGTGGGTATTCGCAGTACCCTTGTACTTAACTGGGCCCGAGCCGGCGAAGATGGCCGACGGTGCGATCTGCGCGTCCGTCTGGTCGTCAGTGAACATCATGCTGCTGTAAACGTCGAGCGCCTTGTTCACTTTGTAATGCGCAAAGTAGCCGCCCGTGTAGCGCACGTCGTTGCGCATCATGTAGTTCGCCGGCCCATAGTTGTAGACTTGGCCGGCATAGGGCGACAGGACGCCGGGGGTGCCGCCGAAGAAGTCGTTCGTCGTTCCCGGCAGGCCGTTACCGACCGGCGCTGTCTTGTTGTCGAACGAACGCCAGCGATTGTAGTTCGAGGAGCCGCCACAGGAGTAGGAATTGACGAAGTCGGACCACAGGGCACAGGACGCGTAGTCCAGGTTTTTCTGCAGAACTGGCTGAACGTCACGATAGCCGGCATAAACAGTGATGTTACCCTTGCCGTCTCCGGTGTCGGTACCGAGAATCAAGCTCACATCGCTCGTGGCGCCGCCCCACCAGTCCGTCTGAGCCGTCGGATAGCCGCTGGCCTTGTTAAGCTTGTCGAACAGCCCGTTACCGTTCGGCACGTTGTGGACGTTGTAGCTGCCGTCGAGTTCGATCGCCCTCGAAATCCTTGCGCATGATGAAGTTCACGACGCCGGCGATGGCATCGGAACCGTACACGGCCGAGGCGCCGCCGGTCAGAACTTCGACATGGTCGATGAGAGCTGATGGGATCGTGTTCAAGTCTGCGGCCGAGCCGGTGTAGGGGTCGCCCGGCATCAGACGGTTCGCCATCCACAAGGACCAGCGTGCGGTTGGTGCCGAGACCGCGAAGGTCGACGGTCGCGGTACCAGAGGCGCCGTTCGAGTCAGTCGAATTATTCGAGGCCAGAACCGAAGGCAGGCTGTTGAGAAGGTTCTCAACCTTGGTCGTGCCAGTCAGTTGCAATTCCTGTTGGCCAAGCGCCGTCACGGGCGAAGCTGGAATACAGGCCAACTGCTGCGGAATGCGCGAACCTGTCACGACGACGGTTTCGACGTTCTGCCCTTGCGCAGCAGCCGGGGCGGCAATGGCCAAGGCCGCCGCTGAGGCTGCTCCGAGGAGCAGCGAGCGCCGCAAAATGCGGCTCTTGAGAGTGGATTGGTACACGTGGAACCCCCTTGGTTCTGTCGTAACGACGACTGTCTGTGATCGTCACGACGATGCCACTTGTCGTAACGACGACTGTCACTTGACGGACGACGGCTAAGGATCTGCCCGAAGGCAAAAACCCTGCAATGGGCCCGATCGGCTCATGCAGCTGTCCGTTTGGCGCAAAGCTAAGAGAGCGGATGGGTAGGGTCAAAATGGATTCAAGGTTGAAGCGACGTTCACGAACGGCATGTGGCTTTTGTGCATCAATTCTGTGAAGGCCCGGTCACGATCTTCCAAGGCCAGTCCAAGTCCGGCATGATTCTGACCATGCTTTTCAGGCACCCCGAATACCCCACGTTTCCGGGACGCCAGCCGGATCGGCGTGACGGCGAAATCGCGTGCTGGCAACATGGCGAGGAGGCAGAATCATACCGCCATCGGCGCCACTGTTGCCGATTGGCATCGTTCGGCGACTGCCCTCGCGCGGCGTTACATATAGAGAAGTACGAAGGTTTGCAGTGACATGACCACGGGCCTCTTCACGCATCCCGCTTGCCTCGCGCATGAAACGCCGCCCGGCCATCCCGAATGTGCCGACCGGCTGCGCGCCGTACTGCACGCGTTGGAGGATGAGTGCTTCCAGTATTTGTCACGTCATGTCTCTGAGGCCGCTTCTCGTGAAGCATTGTTGCGCACTCATTCCGCCCAACTTGTCGATCGCATCCTTGGTCCGCTGGCAGAGGAAGCCGCGCGTGAGACCTATGTCCATCTGGATGCGGATACGGTGATGAGCGCGGGCTCGGCCGAGGCCGCGCTCAGGGCCGCCGGCGCGGTGATCGAAGCTGTCAATTTTGTAATGAATGGCGCGCTGCGGAATGCTTTCTGCGCCGTGCGCCCGCCCGGCCACCATGCCGAGCGCGACCGCGCCATGGGTTTCTGCCTTTTCAACAATGTCGCGGTCGGCGCCCACCATGCCCGCGCCGTGCATGGCCTGGAGCGCGTGGCGATCATCGATTTCGACGTCCACCACGGCAATGGCAGCCAGGATATCGCCTTCGACGATCCCGGCCTGTTCTACGCCTCGACGCACCAGTCGCCGCTCTATCCCGGCACGGGCGCGACGGGGGAGCGCGGCACGGCCGGCAATGTGCTCAATGTGCCCTTGCCGCCGGGGGCCGATGGGGCGGCCTTCCGGGCCGCGATGAGCGAGCCGCGTCCTGCCGGCGCTGGAGGCCTTCCAGCCGGAATTTGTCTTTATTTCCGCGGGGTTCGATGCCCACCGCGCCGATCCGCTGGCCGAGCTTTGCCTGGACGAGGCGGATTTCGCCTGGGCCACGGCGGAAATCTGTGCGCTGGCGGCCCGGGCCTGCCGGGGACGCGTTGTGTCCTCTCTGGAAGGGGGTTATGACCTCGCCGCGCTGGCGCGGTCGGCATCCGCCCATGTGCGCGCATTGATGGAGGGCTAAGCCATGGCCGCAAAAGCGAAACCGGACGAAGCGGCGCCCGTCGATCAGATGAGCTTCGAGGCCGCGCTCAAGGAGCTGGAGAGCATCGTCTCGCGCCTCGAGCAGGGCGAGGTCGCGCTCGAGGATTCCATCGCGCTCTATGAACGCGGCCAGGCGCTCAAGGCCCATTGCGAGGCCAAGCTCAAGGCGGCCGAGGGCCGGCTCGAAAAGGTCGTCCGCGGCGCGCGCGGGGCCGAGGGCCTCGAGCCGATGGATATGGGCTGAGGCGATCCGGCGCCGCCATGGCCAACACCTCCCAATCCAAGTCCGACGCCGTCGAAGCCGCGCTCGACGAAGCGTCCGCAATCAGTCACCGCGGCGCTCGATGCGCTGCTCCCCAGGCCGGCCGGCCCCGAAGCGGGCCAGCTGGAGGCGATGCGTGCTCTGGCCTTGGGCGCAGGGCGTCGCTGGCGTGCCTTTCTCGTGCTCCAGGCCGGTCAGATGTTCGGCGTCGACAGCCGCCCGCTTGCGCGCGTGGCGGCGGCGGCCGAATGCGTTCACGCCTATGCCCGCGCTTCGAGCGGGGTTTCTGCCCTGGACGATGCGGCCTTGCCGGCCGCCACGCATGATGTGGCGACGACCCGTCTGGCCGGCAATGCGCTTCTGACCTTTGCCTTCTCACTGCTGGGCTCGAGCGACGGCATTGACGATCCGTATAGTCGTGCCGAGCTGATGGCGCGGCTGGCGCATCGCGCCGGCCCGGCCGGGCTCGTCGGCGGGCAGATGCTGGAGCGGGCCTTCGCCGCCAGTGTGGAAGGCGAGATGCCGCCGCTGCCGGAGATCAGCCGCCTGCAGCGGATGAAAACCGCGTCGTTGACGATGTTTTGCGCCGAATCGGGTGCACTTCTGGGCCATGCCTCGCCCTCGGCACGCCATGCTTTGTCCGCCTACGGACAAGACTGGGGGCTGGCGTTTCAGATTGCCTGCGATCTGGCCGATTCCGACGCAAGGTGGCGCGGAAAGTCCTACAGTTGTCTCGGCTTTGGGTGCCGAGCGGGCACGCGCGCAGGCCTCCGCACTGACGGCGCAGGCGGTGCGTCACCTTGATTTGTTTGACGAAAAGGCCGACCTTTTGCGGGCAGCAGCGGGATATTTGGAGCGCATGGCGGGTGCGGCGGCTGCGTGAGGGAGTAAGGAATGAAATTGCCGACGAAGACGCCGCTGCTGGATCGCGTGACCGTGCCCGAAGAGCTGCGCGCGCTTGATCGCAGCGATCTGCGCCAGTTTGCCGACGAATTGCGCAAGGAGATGATCGACGCCGTCTCGGTGACCGGCGGCCATCTCGGCGCCGGCCTCGGCGTCGTCGAACTCACGATGGCGCTGCATTACGTCTTCAACACGCCGGACGACAAGCTGATCTTCGATGTCGGCCATCAGGCCTATCCGCACAAGATCCTCACCGGCCGCCGCGACCGCATCCGCACGCTGCGCCAGGGCGGCGGCCTTTCCGGTTTCACCAAGCGCGCCGAAAGCGAATACGATCCCTTCGGCGCCGCGCATTCCTCGACCTCGATTTCCGCCGGCCTCGGCTTTGCCGTTGCGCGCGACCTGAAGAAGGAAGAGCGCAACGTCATCGCCGTGATCGGCGACGGCGCGATGAGCGCGGGCATGGCCTATGAGGCGATGAACAATGCCGGCGCCATGGATGCGCGGCTGATCGTGATCCTCAACGACAACGACATGTCGATCGCCCCGCCGGTGGGCGCGATGAGCGCCTATCTGGCGCGTCTCGTTTCCAGCCGTCCGTATCCGCGAGTTGCGCGAACTCGGCAAGCGCATCGCCCATTGGCTGCCCAAGCCGATGGAACTGACCGCCAAGCGCGCCGAGGAATATGCCCGCGGCATCGCCATGGGCGGCACCATGTTCGAGGAACTGGGCTTCTATTACGTCGGCCCGATCGACGGCCACAATTTCGATCATCTGATTCCGGTGCTCGAAAATGTGCGCGACACGAAGAACGGCCCGATCCTGATCCATGTCGTGACGCAGAAGGGCAAGGGCTACGAGCCGGCCGAGAACAGCGCCGACAAATATCACGGCGTCTCCAAGTTCAACGTCCTGACCGGCGAGCAGAAGAAGTCGAATCCCAAGGCGCCGGCCTATCAGAAGGTGTTCGGCGAGGAGCTGACCAAGCACGCCGAGAAGGATGAGCGCATCGTCGCCATCACCGCGGCCATGCCCGGCGGCACCGGCGTCGACATCTTCCAGAAGGCGTTCCCGGCGCGCACCTTCGATGTCGGCATTGCCGAGCAGCATGCGGTGACCTTCGCCGCCGGCATGGCGGCCGACGGCATGAAGCCGTTCTGCGCCATCTATTCCACCTTCCTGCAGCGCGGTTACGACCAGGTCGTGCATGACGTCGCGATCCAGGGTCTGCCGGTGCGCTTCGCGATGGACCGCGCGGGCCTCGTCGGCGCCGACGGGCCGACCCATGCCGGCGCCTTCGACATCGCCTATCTCGGCTGCCTGCCGGGCATGGTGATCATGGCGCCGTCCGATGAAGTCGAGCTGATGCACATGGTGGCGACGGCCGTCGAAATCGACGACCGGCCCAGCGCCATGCGCTATCCGCGCGGCGAGGGCGTGGGGCTGGAGCGTCCGGCCATCGGCTCGCCGCTCGAGATCGGCAAGGGCCGCATCGTCAAGGAAGGCAATTCCATCGCCATCCTCAATTTCGGCACGCGCATGCACCGAAGCCCTGCTGGCGGGCGAGAAGCTGGCCGGCTATGGCCTCTCGGCCACTATCGCCGATGCGCGCTTCGCCAAGCCGCTCGATGAAGATCTGATCCGCCGTCTGGCGCGCGAGCACGAAGTGCTGATCACCATCGAGGAAGGCTCGATGGGCGGTTTCGCGGCGGCGGTGATGCAGTTCCTGGCGCTGGATGGCGGGCTCGACAAGGGCCTCAAGATCCGCCCGATGACGCTGCCGGACCGCTACATCGATCACGACACGCCGGAGAAGATGTACGAAGCCGCCGGTCTCGACGCGAAAGCGATCGTGGCGATGGCGCTCTCCGCCCTCGGCCGCGAAACCGAAGCGGCGGCGGCCGGCCAGCTGGCGTAATCTCTAACCGTCATGGCCGGGCTTGACCCGGCCACCCATCGCGCCCACGTCAGTGGGCGCAAGAGATTCATTGGCGCGCGGACGCGCACCTGATGGATGGCCGGCTCCGGGGCCGGCCATGACGGATAAGAAGAGTGCGAGCCTCCATGCCTGAACGCGCGGACGTCTTTCTCGTCGAACACGGCTTCGCATCCACGCGCGCCGAAGCCCAGGCCGCTATCAAGGCTGGCCGCGTGATGGTCGATGGCAAGCGCGTCACCAAACCTGCGCAGACTCTGCACGAAGGCCAACAGATCATTTTCGAAAAAGAACATCCTTATGTCTCGCGCGGCGCGCTCAAGCTCATCGCTGCGCTCGATCATTTCGACCTCTCGCCGAAGGATCGCATCTGTCTCGACATCGGCGCCTCGACCG
The DNA here is from genome assembly GCA_963822185.1 of uncultured Pseudomonadota bacterium. Lineage (GTDB taxonomy): Bacteria > Pseudomonadota > Alphaproteobacteria > Micropepsales > Micropepsaceae > Rhizomicrobium. Next base: position 500,949 of record CAWGGT010000001.1, on the reverse strand, counting down.
GCGGTTTCACGCAGGTGCTGCTCGAACGCGGCGCGGCCCGTGTCTTCGCCATCGATGTCGGCCACGACCAGTTGCACCAGACCGTCGCCGCCGATCCGCGCGTCACCTCTTACGAAGGCGTCAATGCCCGCGATCTCACCACCGACATCGTCACCCAAGCCCCCGAGGCCATCGTCATCGATGTCAGCTTCATCTCGCTGATGCTGGCGCTGCCGCGTGCGCTGGAGATGGCGGCGAAAGACGGCGTGGCTGGTCGCCCTGGTCAAACCGCAATTCGAGGTCGGCCGCGAACATGTCGGCAAGGGCGGCATCGTGCGCGATGCGGCGACCGGGCTTGCCGCGGCCGAACGCATCGCCGAATGGCTTGCCTCCATCGACGGCTGGCAGGTGCACGGATTGATCGAAAGCCCCATCGAGGGCGGCGACGGCAATCGCGAATATCTTCTGGCGGCGACAAAATCATGAGCACACTCTGCCGCCATTTCGGCCCCTGCGGCGGCTGCCTGTTGCAGGACATGCCGCAGGACGAATACCGCGCCCGCAAGCGCCAGCTCGTCGTCGATGCGCTCGCCCATCACGGCGTCGAAGGCGGTGGTTGCCGACATCGTCTCGGTCCCGCCGCACAGCCGCCGCCGCGCCACGTTCAAGGTGGCCAATAGCAAGGGCGAGACACAGCTCGGCTTTCACGCCCGCCAGAGCCACGACATCGTGGACATGCAGGAATGCCGGCTTGCTCACGCCCGAGCTGATCGCGGCCGTGCCGCATCTGCGTGCGATGATGGCGTGCGCTGCTGGGCGATGGCGAGAAGGCCGAACTTCACGTCACCGAAACCGATACCGGTCTCGATCTCGCGCTCAACTGGAACCGCAAGCTCAAGCCCGCGCTCACCGCCGCGCTGGCCGATTGGGCGGCGAAGCTGAAACTGGTGCGCATCACCAGCGGCCGCGATGTGGCCGTGCAGCTCGCGCGCCCCATGCTGCGCTTCGGCAAGGCCGATCTCCCGCTGCCGTCCAAGTCCTTCCTTCAGCCCACGCGCGAAGGCGAGGCGGCGTTGCAGGCCCGCGTCGCCGAATGTCTCAAGGGCGCCAAAAAAATCGCCGACCTGTTTTCCGGTTGCGGCACCTTCACCTTGCCGCTGGCTGAAACCGCGCAGCTCCACGCCGTCGAACTCGACACCCGCCTGCTGGATGCGCTCGCTGAGGCCGCGCGCCACACGCAAGGGCTCAAGCCCGTCACCACCGAAACGCGTGATCTGTTCAAGCTGCCGCTGACCCCGCCGGAATTGAAGCGTTTCGATGCCGTGCTGCTGGATCCGCCGCGCGCGGGCGCGCTGGCACAGGCGAAGGAAATCGGCGGGTCGGCGATCAAGCGCGTCGCCTATGTCTCCTGCAATCCGCAAAGCTTCGCGCGCGACGCCCGCGTGCTGATCGAGGCAGGTTTCGCCATGGGCGAGGTGACGCCGGTCGACCAGTTCCTGTGGTCGGACCATGTCGAACTGGTGGCCGGTTTCGCGCGACGCTGACGCATCTGGACCGAACCGATGCTGCGGTGCATGATCGGGGCATGAGCACCAAACCTGGTCAACGCCTGGCCTTTGCCGGCTTGCAGACGGCGCGCGTCGCCTTTTACGGCGCGCATTATCTCGCCGCGCGCTTCCTCGCCCGCGAGAACGTCTCCGATATGGCGAAGCCGAAGCACAAGGTGCCGGCGCTGCCGGGCCTCATCAAATCGATGACGGCGTTTGTTCGCGCAGGATTGGCGCAATGTCGAAGCCGGGCTCTATCCTGCGCCGCTCGATCTGCGCCGCGAAGCGCGCAATGCGATGGCGAGTGTGCGCTATCTCGCCGATATTCCGAACGTCGTGCGCCGCCAGCGCGAAGGCGGCCACAGCGACATCGAAGGGGCAGGGGAGGACCTGCCGCGCTATTACCGCCAGAACTTCCACTTCCAGACCGATGGCTATCTCAGCGAGCGCTCGGCCAAGCTCTATGACTTTCAGGTCGAGGCGCTGTTCGCCGGCACCGCCGATGCCATGCGCCGCCGCGCCTATGTGCCGATTGCGGATTATCTCGCGCGCAGGAAGATCAAGCAGCCGGTGATCCTCGACGTCGCCGCCGGCACGGGCCGCTTTCTCTCCTTCGTCAAATCGCTGCAGCCGCAGGCGAAAGCCATTGCGCTCGATCTGTCGGAACCCTATCTCGCCCGCGCGCAAAAGCGCGCCGCGAAGATGGACCACGAAATCGAAACGCTTGCCGCGCCCGCCGAGAAAATCCCGCTGCCGGATGCGAGCGTCGATGTCGTCACATCCATCTATCTGTTCCACGAATTGCCGCCGAAAATCCGCGCCGCCGCTGCATCCGAAATTGCGCGCGTGCTCAAACCCGGCGGCCTCTTCGTCTTTGCGGATTCGATCCAGTATGGCGATGCGCCGGCGCTCGACGGCTTGCTGGATGTCTTCCCCGATCTGCTGCACGAGCCCTATTACGCCAGCTATGCGAAGCAGATCTGAAACAGCTCTTCGCCAAACCGGGCCTGGTGCCCGGCCGTGTGGACATCGCCTATCTGACGAAGATCATCGCGTTTGAGAAGCCGAAGGCGATGCGCAAATGGAAACCGCAAACTTAATTGTCATCCCCGGCGAGAACTGCGCGCGAAGCGTGCGGTTCGAGGGAAGGGGACCCAGGAGGTCCCGCTGGCTCATATTCTCAGAATTTACGCCGAAGCATTTGCTTGAAAGTTCGGCGCCGCGAAGAGCCCTGGGTTCCCTTCCCTCACAGCACGCGCTGCGCGCGCGCTGATCGCCGGGAATGACAAGAAGAGGTGCCGCCGCGCGTATTTACCCGTTCTGCGCGCGATGCCTCAGCGCGTGATCGGCCAGCGTGATCGCCATCATCGCTTCGCCCACCGGCACGGCGCGGATGCCGACGCAGGGGTCGTGGCGGCCCTTGGTCACGATCTCGGTTTCGCCGCCCTTCACATCCACCGTCTTGCGCGGGGACAGAATGGAGGAGGTCGGCTTCACCGCGAAGCGCGCGACAATCGGCTGGCCGGTCGAAATCCCGCCCAGAATTCCGCCGGCATGGTTGGAGAGGAATTTCGGCGCGCCGCGATTGCTGGCCCGCATCTCGTCGGCATTCTCTTCGCCGGTCAGGGCGGCGCTGGCAAAGCCGTCGCCGATCTCCACGCCCTTGACCGCATTGATGCTCATCAGCGCGGCTGCCAGGTCCGCATCCAGCTTGCCATAGATCGGCGCGCCCAGGCCGACGGGAATGCCCTCGGCCACCACTTCGATCACCGCGCCGATAGAAGACCCGGCCTTGCGGATTTTCTCCAGATACTCCGTCCACGGATCAATGGCCTTGGGATCGGGGCAGAAGAAGGGATTGCCTCGCGACCTCCGCCCATTTCCAGTTCTTCCGTTCGATCCCCAGCGTGCCCATCTGCACCATGGCGCCGCGAATGCTGACCTTCTTGAACAGATGCGCCAGCACCTGTTTGGCCACCGCGCCCGCCGCCACACGGCTGGCGGTCTCGCGCGCGCTCGAGCGCCCGCCGCCGCGATAATCGCGCACGCCATATTTGGCGAAATAGGTGTAGTCGGCATGGCCGGGCCGGAACTTGTCGCGGATGTCGGAATAGTCCTTCGACTTCTGGTCGACATTCTCGATCAACAGCGCAATCGGCGTGCCGGTCGTGACCTGTGTCTTCATCCGCTCGTCCTGAAAGACGCCGGAGAGGATGCGCACCCGGTCGGGCTCCTTGCGCTGGGTCACGAATTTGGACTGGCCAGGTTTGCGCCGGTCCAGATCGGCCTGGATCATCGCCTCGTCGAGCGGGATCCCTGGCGGGCAGCCATCGACCACACAGCCGATCGCCGGCCCATGGCTTTCGCCGAAGGTCGTGACGCGGAAGAGGTGGCCGAAGCTGTTATGCGACATGGTCAGACCTCGAAATGGGTGCCGCTGCCGGCCGAGAGCCGCAGCACGCCCGAATTGTCCGGGGTGTAATACACGGTTTCCTCCGGGCTCAGCCCCAGATAATGCGCGCGGACCATCCGCATGCTGCCCGCATGGCACACGAGCACGGCATCGCCCGTCAGTTCAAACAGGAATTTCCCCACTCGGGCATAGAGCTCGTGCTGGCTCTCGCCGCCGGGAATGCGGAAGCCCCATTTGTCGGCTTCCCGCGCCGCCATTGCCTCGGGCTCGGCGCGCGCCACTTCAAAAACCTTGCGCCCGGTCCAGTCGCCGAAATCGCATTCCATCAGCCGGCGATCGCGTCTATAGGCGCCGGAGGGCAGGCCCAGTTCGCCGCGAATGATTTCCATCGTCACGCAGGTGCGGTGGAGCGAGCTGGCGATGAAGGCAAAGCGGCCGAGCGAATTGCCCGCAATCTCCTTCAGAAGCCGGCCGTTTTCGGCGGCCTGTCGCCGCCCGCGTTCGGTCAGGGGCGTATCGTTCTGCCCGGCATTGATACGCTCGACATTGTGCTCGCACTCGCCGTGACGGATCACGTAAAGGGTGAGATCCCGCAGCGTCATTCGCCGCTCGGTTTCGCCACCGAGATGTCCGGCGCGTCCTCGGCCTTCATGCCGACCACGTGATAGCCGGCATCGACATGCAGGCATTCGCCCGTCACCGCCTTGCCGAGATCGGACAGAAGGAACAGCGCCGCATTGCCGACTTCACCAATCGAAACCAGCCGGCGCAGCGGCGAGTTGTATTCGTTCCAGCGCAGCATGTAGCGGAAATCGCCGATGCCCGAAGCAGCCAGCGTGCGGATCGGCCCGGCCGAGAGCGCATTGACCGTGATCTTCTGCTTGCCGAGGTCTTCGGCGAGATAACGCACGCTGGCTTCCAGCGCCGCCTTGGCCACGCCCATCACATTGTAATGCGGCATCACCTTCTCGGCGCCGTAATAGGTCAGGGTCAGCATGGAGCCGCCTTCGGCCATCATCTTCTCGGCGCGGTTGGCCACGGCCGTGAAGGAGTAGCAGGAGATGTCCATCGTCATCCGGAAGTTTTCCGGCGTGGTGTCGACATAGCGGCCCTTGAGCTGCTCCTTGTCGGAGAAGGCGATGGCGTGGACGATGAAGTCGATGCTGTCCCACTTGGTCTTCAATTCGTCGAAGGCCGCGTCGATGGAGCCCTGATCGGAGACGTCGCAATCGATCAGCGCGGCCGGGTTCAGCGGTGCCACCAGCGGGCCGACGCGCTTCTTGAAGGCCTCGCCCTGATAGGTGAAGGCGAGCTCGGCGCCAGCATTGTGCAGGGCCTGGGCGATGCCCCAGGCGATGGACCGGTCATTGGCGACGCCCATGATGAGGCCGCGTTTGCCCTTCATGAGCCCGTCGGTGGACATGCTGTGATTCTCCTGCTCGCGCGCCGGCGCAGTTTAGGTGTGCGCAGCGAATAGGCCAAGAAACCGAAGGAATCCAGTCCCGTAATGCGCGCGGGACTGCTATTTCAGCTTGGCGCGCGGGTCATAACTGGTGCCCCAGCCCTCGGCGAATTTCTTGAGAGCGGCGTCATCTTTCTCCGGCAACATCACCACCAGCCGGACATAAAGGTCGCCGGGATTGGGTTTGACTGCGATTCCCTTGCCCTTGAGGCGCAGCGTGGCCCCGGTGTTGGAGCCGGCCGGCACCTTGAGCGAGACCGGCCCCGTCAAGGTCGGCACGGTCACCGAGCCGCCCAGCACCGCCTCCTTGAGGGTGATGGGCAGGTCCATCTTGAGATTGTTGCCGTCGCGGGTGAGCCAGGGATGGGCCGCCACGCTGATCGTGGCCAGCACGTCGCCGCTAGGCCCGCCATTGCGGCCCGGGCCGCCCTGGCCGCGCAGGCGGATCTGCTGGCCTTCCTTGATCCCGGCCGGGATGCGCACATCGATCTCGCGCCCGTCGGGCAGGGCGAGGCCGCCGTGTCGAGCCCTTGGCCGCCTCGTCGAAGGCCACGGTCATGGCGATAGGCGAAATCCTCGCCCTTCATGGGCTGGTTGCGCCGGCCCCGGCCGCCGCCCAGCCCGCCGAACAGATCGGCGAAGATATCCTCGGCGCGGAAGCCCTGGGCCTGCTCGCCGCCCGGGCCCCGCCGGGTCCGCCCCATTCGTGATGGAATTCGCGGCGCGCCGCCGACCGAAGGGGCCGCCGCGGAAGCCATGGGCGCGGGGGTCGAAGCCGCGCGGATTGCCGGCCGGCGTCGATCTCGCCGCTGTCGAATTTGGCGCGCTTCTCCTTGTCGCCAAGGATGTCGTAGGCGCCGCTGATCTCCTGGAATTTCTTGGCCGCCTTCTCGTCGCCGCCATGGGTGTCGGGATGGTGCTTCTTGGCCAGGCCGCGGAAGGCCTTCTTGATCTCGGCCTCGCTGGCCGATTTCGTGACGCCAAGAATTTCGTACGGATCGCGCATGGTCTCTCCGGCCGGGGCCGTCCGCCCCGGCACAAACTGTCAATCGGGCCAATATATAGGGAACGGCTTGGTGTCGCGTTAAGGGGCTGGATCAAGGAATCCCGCGGCATACCGCCCAAATCGGCTCCGTGGCCTTAGTTTCGCTCGCTTTGGGGTGCAGTTGCGCATTTCCGGCGCAAATAGGCTATGACGCCCGCCGCTGCCCGCACGTGGCGGGCCTCCTCATTCCACAAGGTTTGTGCTTCCGTGTCCTTTCCCGAAACCGCCCCTCCGCTCGCCCGCGCGCTGGCGGAGCAGAAATATTCCGAACCCACCGCCGTGCAGAGCGCCGTTCTGGCCCCGGAGGCCGAGGGCCGCGATCTGCTGGTCTCGGCCCAGACCGGCTCGGGCAAGACCGTGGCCTTTGGCCTGGCGATGGGGGCGACCCTTCTGGGCGAGGCCACATGGATGGGCGCTGCCGGTGCGCCGCTGGCGCTGATCGTGGCGCCGACGCGCGAACTCGCGCTGCAGGTGCAGCGCGAGCTGACCTGGCTCTACCAGTTCGCCAGCGCCCAGATCGTCTCCTGCGTCGGCGGCATGGATCCGAAATCCGAGCGCCGCGCGCTCCAGCGTGGTGCCCACATCATCGTCGGCACGCCGGGCCGCCTTCGCGATCATCTTGAGCGCGGTGCGCTCGATGTCTCCTCGCTCAAGGTGCTGGTGCTCGACGAGGCCGACGAGATGCTCGACATGGGCTTCCGCGAGGACCTCGAATTCATCCTTGAAACGACTCCGGCCGAACGCCGCACGTTGCTGTTCTCGGCCACGCTGCCCAAGCCCATCGTCGCGATGGCCAAGCATTATCAGCGCGACGCGCTGCGCATCGCGGCCACCGATGTCCGCGAGGCCCATGCCGATATCGAATATCGCGCCGTGCGCATCGCCGCGCGTGACGGCGAACATGCCGTCGTCAACCTCTTGCGCTATTACGAGCCGCCGGGCGCGCTGGTGTTCTGCAACACCCGCGAGGCCGTGCGCCATCTGCACGCGATCCTGGTCGAACGCGGCTTCTCCGTCGTCGCGCTGTCGGGCGAGATGGGGCAGGGCGAACGCAATCAGGCGCTGCAGGCCCTGCGCGATGGCCGCGCCCGCATTTGCGTCGCCACCGATGTCGCCGCGCGCGGCATCGACCTGCCCAGCCTGTCGCTGGTCATCCATGCCGAACTTCCCAACGATGCCGAAGTGCTGCAGCACAGGAGCGGCCGCACCGGCCGCGCCGGCAAGAAGGGCATCTCGGTTCTTCTGATACCGCCGCAGAAGCGCCGCCGCGCGGAGATGTTGCTGGCGCAGGCGCGCCTCAACCCGGTCTGGGCCGCGGCGCCGAGCGCCCATTCGATCAAGGTGCTCGATCAGGAACGCCTGCTGGAAAATCCGCTGCTGACCGAAGCGGCCAGCGAAGAGGATCTCGAACTGGCGAAGATACTGCTCGAAACGCAATCGCCCGAGCAGATCGCCGCCGCGCTTGTGCGGCTCTATCGCGCCAATCTTCCGGCGCCGGAAGAGCTGGCCGATCCGGGCGAGGCGCCGTCCAGGCACGACCGCAGCGAGCGCCGCGAGCCGCGCCAGGATTTCGACGCCCGCAAGAAGACCCGCGATGCCCGCATCCGCGAATCCCGCGAGCGCTCGGAAGAACGCGCGCGCCCCGCGCCGCGAACCGCGCGGGCGCGACACGCATGCCTCCTCGGGCGATACGGTCTGGTTCCGCCTCAATGTCGGGCGCGAGCGCAATGCCGATCCCAAATGGCTGGTGCCGGAAATCTGCAAGCAGGGCGGCATCGCCAAACAGGATATCGGCCAGATCCGCATCTTCGATCGCGACACGCGCTTTGAAGTGAACGCCGACGCGGCCGATGCCTTTGCGCAAAGCGTCGCGGCGCAGACGAAGAAAACCGGCGTGCGCATCGACGTGTTGCGCGGCGAGCGCGCCCGAAGCCGAAGCCCCACGCGGCAAGGACACCAGGCCGCCGCGCGGCAAGGACTGCAAGCCGTATCGCGCCAAGACAGGCGACGCCCGTCACGGCAAGCCGGCCGAGGCCCGTCACGGCAAATCCGATTGGAAGCCGAAGCTTGACGTGGTGATGCCGGAAGAGGGCTCGCTCGACGATTGGGCCCGCAAGAAGCCTCAGAAGCCGAAACGCGAAGGCATTCCGAACTGGAAGCCGCGCTACGACAGCGCAGCCCGCCGCGCGCGACAAGCCCGAGAAAACCCAGTGGCAAACCGGGCGGAAAGCCTTGGGCCCGGCAAGCAGAAAAAGGCCGGCGGCAAAACCAAACCCAACCGCGCCGCCCGCCGCGCCAAGGCGGGGGACTGAAAACCCGCAAGGCAATGAACGGCCGCGCCGCGCCAATAGCGGACCAGGTCACACCCCTAAACGTGCTGCGAAGGAGCGAGCGTGGACCGGGCGCTGAGCCAAACCGTCGGACACGCACGGTGCCTGCGCAGCGACAAATTGCGACCAAATTTGAGGCCGGCAGACAAACCTCCGGGGCAGAACAAGGTCTACCGTTCCGTACGTGGAAGCAGAGCAGTTGGTGCCATGAGCGAAAAGAAGCCACGGGTTTCGAAAGTGAAAGTCGTATCGAATGACCTGTTGTTCGTCATGGCGATCACGATCGGCTGGATTATGCTCAGCGTTCTGACCTGGTACGCGATAGGCCGATAGCTAGCGATAGCTTCGTCGCGCCGGGCCGCTGGGTGGTTCTGAAACGCGGCCGGAAGGTCGTCGAGGCCAGCCGCAAGCCGTCAGTGCGCTCACCAGCCGGCGCGGCTGGAGGTGTGGGCCCGAATGCGGCGGACATTCGATCTGCTCTATCGCTCTTGCTCTGGCCATATCTGCCCTCCCCTGCAACTGCCTCGAGCGATAGGTAAGCTGAGCACCTAATTTTTTTCCACCTTTGGGATATCGAGTTCGGCTGGCAGGTCCTCGGCACTCGCGCGAATTAAATCCGCGTCGGGATTTTTGGCAGCTTCGGTAGGTCTTTGCGCCTCTTTTGAAAGCGCAATAGTTGATTTGTTCTTTCCGGTACAATCTTCTCACGCAACTCGGACTTTGCAATCGGCACAAACTCGTGGGTTGCGCTATTCACTCTACCCGGGCGCTGAGCATCGGTTTCAATTCTCAAAAGCAAATCGATTTCGAGAACCTCGTCCAGCAACGCGGCGAACAGGTTATCGAGATTTTCTTGAGGGCCTCCAGGGTGACCATTATTTGAAATGGCTTTTTGAGACTTATCCACATACGAACCAATACCTTTTTCGTGGTCGTAGATGTGGTGATGAATGATGGCGTTCCTATAAATGTTGTACGTCTTAAGGCTGAAAGCCGTCTCGGTTATGGCCTTCTTTGCGGCATCATCCAAAAGCTCCGCATTCGCGGCGCATTTTTTTCGAGAAGATCAATTTTTGTCTTGGTGCGCAGCGCACCACGGTCAACCGAAAATCGGAGCCACATCGGCACCTTAGCGAACAATATTTGCGTGGCTATAAAGTCAATGTGCGCCTCGATCTGAATTCCGCTTCAGAGAGATGGCGCCCATTTTCCGCGAGTTGTTCGGATGAGTATGCTTTCTTCGGATCGAATTCAAACCGCGCAGGTCCAAGCCCAAAATCGCTAGTGCAGTGACTCATACGGAAGATACGGGCGCGGGGCCAAGCTTTTGAAGAATGATGGCAGCGGAGGCGGTCCAGACGAACGGCTTGGGATTGGCATTGTGGTCGGCGAGGTATCGTTTGATCGCGGCCTGAAGATCGACGAGCGAGTGGAAGCTGCCGCGGCGGATGCGCTTTCGGGTGAGAGTTGAGAAGAAGTTCTCGACCGCGTTCAGCCAGGAGGCCGAGGTCGGCGTGAAGTGGAAGGTCCAGCGCGGATGTCGCTTCAGCCAGGCCTGCACCTTCGGATGCTTGTGCGTGGCATAGTTGTCGACGATCGCCTCGATGGTCTTCCCGGCCGGTATCTCCCGCTCGACGGCATTGAGGAAGCGGATGAACTCCTCATGCCGATGCCGCTGCATGCAGCGGCCGATCACCTTGCCTTCCAGCACGTTGAGGGCCGCAAACAACGTCGTGGTGCCGTGGCGCTTGTAGTCGTGCGTCATCGTGCCGCAGCGGCCTGGCTTCAAGGGCAGGCCCGGTTGGGTGCGGTCGAGCGCCTGGATCTGGCTCTTCTCATCGATCGACAGCACCACGGCATGCTCCGGCGGGTCGAGGTAGAGGCCGACCACATCGACCAGTTTCTCGGTGAACCTCGGGATCACGCGAGCGCTTGAACGTGCGGACCCGATGCGGCTGCAACCGGTGCGCCTCCCAGATGCGCTGCACGGATCGCAGCGAGATGCCGACGGCCTTGGCCATGGCGCGGCCGGTCCAGTGCGTGATCTCGCCCGGCGGCTCGCCGCAGGTCAGCGCCACGACCCGTTGCACCGTCTCGGCGGGGATCGGCGGCTTGCCGGGCTTGCGGGTCTTGTCGCGCAGCAGCCCGTCCACGCCCTCCTCGGCAAAGCGCTGCTGCCAGCGCCACACCATCGGGCGGCTCACGCCAAGCTGCGCAGCGATCTGCTGCACCGGTCCGCGCTCCGCTGATGCCAGGATCACCCTCGCCCGTTCAATGTGCTTGCGCTGGCAGTTCCGGTTCGCCACGATCGCCTTCAGCTGGCGTTTTCGGACGGATACAAGAACACAAACTGTCTGGGCCATCCGCCAGACTCGCACAGCCACGGCGCTCTGTGAATCCGACGAATGCGTCAGTGCACTAGGCCGCGGTCTCCGCATCACTTCATGGCCAGTTGGCTCGCGCCTCTCTTGTTTAGTTTTCTGTGGTTTGGGCGCTTTCTTCATGGAATATCTGCCTCCGCAGCTGCGGCAGAATATTGCACGGCATTTGGAACGCTGAAGTGGGCCTCGATCTTCGGCTGCCATGAACAAAATACAGAAAATTGTTCATAAGCGGCCACCGCGGTTGGAGGCCCGCTTCGGGGCAATAGCGGTCGCGGCAAATCGCCGGACGGACGCTCCTGCGCCTATTCCCCGCCCACCGCGTCCGTCTTCTTCAGCACATCGAGTTTCGCTTGTGCTTCCGGCACGCGCGGGGCGGCGGCGTAGAGGATCTCCGGCTTCTTCACGTCGGGGTCCACGCCATAGCCGCGGGCATGCATCTCGGCGAGAATGTCCGTTCAGGAAATGAGAAACGGACCGATCACGGGGGAAGAGGACCGGGCGCACTGGCAATCGCATATCCGCCGGACTTCAAAATCGTTTGCCTTCAACCGCTTATGACGGCTGACAGGATTGTAACCGGGCTCGCAGGCGCCTGGGGTGTAGTATGGGCGACAAGCGCGAGGATTCCGCGCAAGGCAGGGGGAAGGAACATGAAACGTCACCTTACTGATTGTGCTGCTTGCGTCCACCGTGTTGGCCACTCCGGTGCTGGCGGCCGGCGCCGTCAAGGCGTTCGACGGAACCTGGAAGGGCAATGGCGAGACCATCACCTATCAGGGGCACGACACCTATATGATCATGAAGGATTCGAACGGCACGTCCTATATCGCCGTGTTCGGTGGTCCCAAGGTTCCGCTTGAAGGCGACAAGAACGGCACGAACGTTGCCATCACAAGGATTGCCGAGCGTACGGTCGAGGAGATGTACACACGCAAGGGGCAGCCTGTTGAGGTCGTGAAGGCGACCGTGGCGCCCGATGGCAAGACCATGACCATCACCGAAGCCGATATCTCCGCCGGCAAGACCCATCGCTGGATCGCGACGAAAAAGAGATAACGCATCGCACGCTGGCGTCACGACGGCGAACGCGCTCGAGCAGGCATTCCGGATGTCCGCCTCGGGCAATCGCGGTCGTGACGAGCGGTCCGGACGAACGCGCCTGCGCCTATTCTTCACCTGCTGCGCCCGTCTTCTTCAGCGCATCGAGTTTCGCTTGCGCCTCCGGCACGCGCGGCGCGGCGGCGGCGTAGAGCGTCTCGGCCTTCTTCACATCGCGGTCCACGCCATAGCCGCGCGCATACATCTCGGCGAGGAGATATTGCGCGATGGGATGGTTGGCCGCGGCGGCGGCTTCCAGCCAGGGCAGGGCGTCCTCGGGATCGGGCTTGCCGCCTTCGCCTTCCAGCAGCATCTCGCCCAGATCGGCGGCCGCCGTGGCCAGCCCGCCTTCGGCCGCCTTGCGATACATCTCGATGGCGGCCTTGGGGTCCTTTGCCGTGCCCAGACCCTTCACGCTCCATCAACGCGACATTGCGCATGGCGGCGAGGTCGTCCGTCCCGGCGAGCTGCGAGAAGATCTTGAACGCCGTCGCGTAATCCTTGGCGTCGAACGCCTTCACGCCCTGCTGGAACAGATCGCTATTGCCGGGCCGGTAGAGCTTCGATGGCGGCTCGCGCGGCAGCACCACGGGCCCGCCATCGGTCCCGCCGGCAAGGGCCGGCGCAATTGCGAACGAGGCGCAGATAAATCCCAGCGCCAGGATATGTTTGACGGTCATAAGCGGCTCCGTTTCCCCGCGCCACGCTACCAAGCCCGCCGCCAAGATGCTATTCGGAGCCCATGAGCGAGATCGGCGAACCCACGGACGAAAGCGGCATCGCGGCCAAGGACGATCCGGTGGAGCTGTTCCACGCCTGGATGGACGAGGCCGCGAAAACCGAGCCCAACGACCCCAATGCCATGTCCATCGCCAGCGTCGATGCGCGATGGCCATCCCGATGTGCGCATGGTGCTGCTGAAGCACGCCGATGCCGACGGCTTCGTCTTCTACACCAATCTCGAAAGCGCCAAGGGCCGCGAGCTGCTGGGCCAGCCGCACGCGGCGCTGTGTTTCCACTGGAAATCGCTGCGCCGCCAGGTGCGCGTGCGCGGGCCGGTGAGCCGCGTCAGCGACGCAGAGGCCGATGCCTATTTCGCCACCCGCGCCAAGGACAGCCAGATCGGCGCCTGGGCGTCGTCGCAGTCGCGCCCGATGGAAGGCCGCTTCGTCTTCGAGCGCGAGATCGCCAAATACGCCGCCAAATACGCGCTCGTCGAAGGTGCCGCGCCCGCCGCACTGGTCGGGCTTCCGCGTGACGCCCGCTCGAGATCGAGTTCTGGCGCGACCGGCCCTTCCGCCTGCATGACCGGCTCGTCTATCGCCGCGCCGCGGCAGCGGAGGCGTGGAGCACCGAAAGGCTGTTCCCGTGAGCCATGTCCACAGCGCGCCGCTGAACGGCACCGCCGCCGAGCATGGCAGCCTGATGCAGAAGACGGCCTGGGCCGCGGTCGGCGTCGCCAGCTTTCTGATCCTGATCAAGCTCGTCGCCTATCTGATGACCGATTCGATCGCGATGCTGGCCTCGCTGGCCGATTCGGCGCTCGATGTCTTCGCCTCCTCGATCAACCTTCTGGCCATCCGCCACGCGCTGACGCCGGCCGATCAGCGAGCACCGCTTCGGCCACGGCAAGGCCGAGCCCATGGCCGGGCTGATGCAGGCCGCCTTCATCGCCGGCTCGGTCGCGTTCCTGACCATCGAATCGGTGGGCCGGCTGATCGCAGCCGCACCCCATCGAGCACGGCATGGTGGCCATCGGCGTGATGGCCGTCTCCATCGCCGCCACGCTCGCGCTCGTCACCGCTGCAGCAGATCACGGTGGCGCGCACCAGATCCGTCGCCATCAGCGCCGACCGCATGCATTATGTCGGCGACCTTGCTGACCAATCTCGGCGTCATCGCTCGGCATCGTGCTGTCGACGCAGTTCGGCCTGTGGATCGCCGATCCGATGATCGGCCTCGTCGTCGCTGCGATCCTGGCCTGGAGCGCCTGGCATGTGTTCCGCCAGAGCTATGACCAGCTCATGGACCGCGAATTGCCGGATGCCGAGCGCGAGCGCATCAAGGCCATCGTCATGGCCCATGACGAGGTGCGCGACATGCACGACCTTCGCACCCGCGCGGCCGGCATCGCCACCTTCATCCAGATGCATATCGAGCTCGACCCGGCCATGAGCCTGACCCACGCCCACGAGGTCTCCGACGCGGTCGAGGCCGACATCATGGCCGCCTATCCCAATGCCGAAATCATCATCCACCAGGACCCGGCCGGGGTGGAGATGCCGGACGCGCTGGCGCAGAGCTGAGCCTGGCAGCTGAAGCATCGAGCGCCCGCGAAGAACAGATTACAATCGTCGCCAATCCGCCCTAGACTGCCCCCGCCATGACAGACCCCAAGCCGCAAGCCGCCCCCGACGCGCTCCACGAGACCCGCAAGGAAGAGCGGCGCACGCTGATCCTCACCGGTGCCAGCCGCGGCATCGGCCATGCCACGGTGAAGCGCTTTTCGTCCGCCGGCTGGCGGGTGATCACCTGTTCGCGCCAGGGCTTTCCGGAGAACTGCCCCTGGGATGCGGGGCCGGAGGATCACATCCAGGTCGATCTCGCCGATCCGGACGACACGCTGCGCGCCGTCGCCGAAATGCGCGAGCGGCTGGCGGGCGGCAAGCTCCATGCCCTCGTCAACAATGCCGGCATCTCGCCCAAGGGCGAGGGCGGCGCGCGCATGGGCGTGCTGGCGACGCCGATGGAGGTCTGGCGCCAGGTCTATGAGGTCAACCTGTTCTCGACCATCTGGCTGGCGCAGGGCCTGATGCACGAGCTGGCGGCCGCGCGCGGCGCCATCGTCAACGTCACCTCGATTGCCGGCTCCCGCGTCCACCCCTTTGCGGGCGCGGCCTATGCCACCTCCAAGGCCGCGCTCAACGCGCTGACGCGCGAGATGGCGGCGGATTTCGGCCCCATGGGCGTGCGCGTCAACGCCATCGCCCCGGGCGAGATCGACACCGCGATCCTCTCACCGGGCACCGACAAGCTGGTGCAGACGATCCCGCTGCGCCGCCTCGGCCTGCCGGAAGAGGTCGCCAAGGCGATCTATTATCTGTGCACGGAGCAATCCAGCTACGTCACCGGCACCGAGATCCACATCAACGGCGGCCAGCACGTGTGATCTTTCCTCCCCCGTTTACGGGGGAGGTGTCGCGAGCGTAGCGATGGAGGAGGGCGGATCGCGCCAGCGCCTATGGCCCAAGAAAAAGGCGGCGGCACGGCGAAATCCCGCGCCGCCGCCTTGTCGAGGCGTCTAGTAGCTGTCGCGCGACATCGTATGGACGTCACGGTGGTTCAGATTGGTCATGACCACGTGGCTATCGGAATCGAATCTCAGATCGGCGGATTCGATCCAGGCATCGCCGCCCCCATTCAGACTGACGCGCAGCGCGTCAATCCGGCCCGATGGCATCAGCGCAATTTCGGCCACATGGCCGAGGGTCCGTCCGGTGGCGGTCTGAACCCGCGCGCCCATCAGCCCGCCCGTGCCGGAGATCTCCCAGTTTTGGTAGCGGCTCGGCCAGGCGGCGCGATGATAGCGGGCATGCTCCGCAACATAGCGCGCGCGTGCCGCCTCATAGCGGGCGGCCTTTTCCTGATAATTCCGTGTGCGGCCGCGATAGCGCTGCAGCTCGCCCTGATAGACCTCCTGCTGCGCCTTGTAATGGTCGTCGGCGGCCTGGTTGGCATCGTTGATGCCCTGATTGAGATGGTTGGTTGCCGCCTTTTCTGCCGGCGAGGAATGCTGCGGGTTTGCGGGTGAGGCGAACGCCGCGACGGGCAGCGTGAGCGCAAGGCACAGCGAAGCGGCGCCCAGAAGGGCGAACGTCTTGACGGAACGCATCGTCATTTTCCTTTTCATTGTAGCAAACGTGCCGTCGCGCGAAGTCGCGCGAAACGGGGAAGGGCGCGCGTGGCGAAGCGGAAGGGCCTTGCGCGCGAGCCGCGCGAAGATGGACCGCGCGGCTGGCACTCCGCGCATTGCCCGCGCCGATCCCTCGGGCAGGCACGTCACGCGGCGAAAGGCGAGAGTACCAAACCGCCTTACCCGAGCGATAGAGTTGGATAACACGTACTCAGCTTAGCAGACGCGCGCCCCGCGCAGCCCCCGCCCGGGAACATCGGCCTGCACGAAGAGGTCGTCAGGGCGATATATTATCTGTACACAGATCAAGTCAGCCGCGTCACCGGCACCGAAATCCACGTCAACGGCGGCCAGCGCGTGTGACCACCGTCGCGCGCCTGCGCGCGATCCGGCCGTGTGTCGCGGCGGTTTGAGCTGCGTGTCTTCCTAGAGGTGATAGGTGAACTTCACCGTTGCCTCATGCGCGGAATAGTGGCCGCTGTTCCAGTAATAGTCGTATTCGGCCTTCAGTGACCAGTTGTTCCCCGCACAGCCGCAGGACAGCAGGGCGAGCCCGCCGCCGGCATTGTAGGTGTTGTCGGGCGTGATCATGCCCGGCGTCGTGAAGGTCACGTCGGGCGCGATCTGGAACGCGGCGGTATTCTGGAGCACCGGATTGTTGAGTTCGCGCAGCCAGCGGACATGCGTTTCGGGCACGTAGCTCGTGTCCCCGTCCGTGAAGGGATAGGCCACCTTCACGCCCAGCCCGGACTCCACGAAGTCGTAATATTGCGAGCGCACGCTCAGCTTGATGTCGCCGCCGCCGGTTTCGTTATAGGAGCCCAGGCTCATCCGTGTGTATTGGAGCGAGGCGAAGGGCGTGATCGAAAGGGCATCGACGTAGAGGTGATAGCCGCTGGTCGCGTAGCCGGTATAGGCCTCGCCGCGGTAATCGGCATGCGTGGTGCGGTCCAGGCCGGGGAACACGACATGCCGCGAGGCCGTGTAATTGTTCAGCCCCAGCGAGACGTCGCCATAGACGTACCAGGGGCCAACTTCATGCGTGGCATAGGCCATCGCCTGATAGGTGTCGAAATCGGTGTAGGAGGTGGAGGTGCTGCCATCGATCCGGCTCGCCGCATAGCCAAAGGCCAGGCCCAGCCGCGTGCCCGGGCCGACATCGCCATCATAGCCGATCATCACGCCCAGCGTTCTTGAGTCATAGCCCTGGAACGCCTGCCTGGCATCCTGGCTTCCGAAATAGCCCACGCCCTTCAGCCACAGCCCGCCATGTCTGCCGTCGGCGGTGCAGGCGGACCTGTCCATGTCTTCCGGATTGTCGTGGCGTTCGCGTTCGCCGATCTGGCCGCAACCAGGATCGTCCAGATAGGCCATCGGAAGCGCCTGGAACAGGCGGGTGCTGCGGAAGGTTTGCAGCGGCGCCGCCAGCGAGAACTGGTTGGGCGCAAGCTGCGCGACCGCGTCGACGACCGCGTCCGGCGTGTTGAGCGCATTGATGGCGGGCAACACGACGGTGGCCAGATCGCTGGTCGCCGCAACCGGCGTGGCCGCAGGAATGGTGACCGGCAGCACAACAGCGGGGACGCCCGCGGGCGCCGCCGGCGGTGGCGGCGTGACCGCGACCAGAACCGGCGCGACCACGGCGGCCACCGGCGTCACTGGCGGCAGCACGACAGCCGGGGGCGGTACGATCGGCACGAGCAACGGAATGCCGGTCACTTGAACCGCGACCAGGCCCTTGACCGTGCCGGCCACCGGGACCGCGGAAAAGGTGTAGAGCGGATTGGTCGGATCCTTGACGACGACGGTGACGACGCTGCCATCCGTGCCGCTTTGCGTCGTGCCGGTCTGCGTCTGCACGACGTTGAAGACGGTGCCGACCGGGATCAGCGCGCCGGCGGGCACCGTCACGTTGACAGCCAGCGTCGGTCCCAGATTGGTGGCGCCGACGGGGCGGATATTGCCGAAGACCGTCGGGCTGGCCAGTGTCGTGTTGATCGCGCCGGCCGGGCCGAGATTGGCGATCGTCAGCGCCCCGCCGATATTCAGCGTGTTGGTGCCGAGCGAGAACGCATAGGCGTCCACGGCGCCGGTGATGGTGGCGGTGACGCCGGCCGTGTTGCTGCCGCCGACGACATTGATGGTCTTCAGCCCGACGGCGCCGCCCACCGCGCCGTCCAGCGTGCTGCCGCCGCCCAGCACCAGCGTGCCGGTCTGCGCCCCGGCCGTGGTCGTCAACGCGCCGATCACCGTTGTGTTCGGGGCCAGGGCGATGATGCCGTCGGCGGCATAGTTCGTCGCCGTGATGTTGTTGCCGCCATTGTTGAAATTGATCGGTGCCGGTGCCGACCACGTTCAGCGTGGTCGCGTACACCCCGCCGTTGAAATTCACGGTGGTGCCGGTGTTGCCGCCCGTGATGTTGAGCAGGAACGGCCCGCCCGGCTGGGTGACGCCGATATCGCCATACACGGTCGAGCCGCTGTTGAACTGGATGTTGCCCTGGCTGGAAGCCGCATGTGGACACGGCGACGAAACCGGCCACCGGCGGATTGTTGAGGGTGAAGATGTCCTGGTCCGGGCCGCCGATCGTGCCGACCGTCAGCGTCCCCGTGGTGCCGGAGGCCGACATGTCGACCCCGCTCAGCACGCCGTCCGCGTTCAGGGGAATGACGCCGGGGCCAACCGCATTTTGCCGCGCCGCGTAACTGGCCGGCGACCAGAGCGCACTGGCCGCTGCCAGCGACAGCGCGAAGACCATCAGCCTTCCGGCCGCAAGGCCCCTTGGCTGCCCTGCGGTGCCGAGCAGTGCTGCGCGCCGGCCGCGCAGCGTGCCGGTCGCCGCCCGCAAGGTCCGGGCAGACGCGGCAGGTTCGCGCCGGAAGGGATCAGAATCTGCAGGAAATGGCAGTCTCGGCGTCTCGCACCCGCCCGCGCGTGCCGTCATGGGATGTCCCCCTTGATAAGTCCTGGCCGGCGGAGAATTGGTGTTCGTTCCCCATAATTCCGCGCTCGACCGACGTATGACGAAGCAAAGCGGAACGGTAGAGGGTATCAATGATGAGAATATAGCCTCGGAAATTACCTATTCCGGCTCGCTTCATATGTGCTGTTTTGCACATATTGCTTTCCGTCCCATCGAATCTTTGTGGACGCTGCGCGGTGTCGCGCAGGTCTGCGCTCGTGACATGAATTTCATCATTTTTTCTAATTGCCATCCACGCGATGGAAGGAGCGGGTATGAGCGAGACGTTGACCGGCCAATGCTTCTGCGGCGCCGTCCGCTACCGGCTCGCTGTCGCCGCCCATGTTCGTCCATTGCTGCCACTGCCGGATTGCCAGCGCCAGGCCGGCTCGGCCTTCGCCATCAACGCCCTGATTGAAAGGGACCGCATCGCGCTCGATGTCCGGCGAACCCGTCGCCCACGAGATGAAGACCGATAGCGGCCGCCCGCACGACATCTGGCGCTGCCCCGATTGCGGCTCGGCGCTGTGGAGCGATTATGGCCGCCGCGGCGTGATGGTCTTCGTCCGCGTGGCGACGCTGGACGCGCCCTCGCGCCTGCCGCCCGATGTGCACATCTTCACCCGCTCGAAGATCGATTGGGTCGATCTCTCCGCATCCCGCACCCGGCGCCACCACCGGCCGGCCGGCGAAAGTCTGCGAGGCCTATTACGACATGAAGGCGGAATGGCCGCCCGAAAGTCTGGCCAGACGGGAGGCGCTGCTCGGGCAGGGCAAGTGAGCTACCCCCCGGGGGGGACCCAAAAAAATCGCCAAAACGCGAAAACAATTAAATGTCGTTTCGTGAGGAGTCTCAGGCCTCTGCCGCGATTCGCGTGAGAATCAGACGAGGATAAGTCCCGGCTTTTCGGCGCCGGTCTTGCGCCTGCGGCACGGCAAAACTGGACTTTGCGCCCGATCTGGCCTCTAAGGGCGCCCTCGGCCGATGCCTCATCCCGCATTGCGGCAGGCGCGGCCTCAACCCCCAGGGAGTTCCAATGCGAGGTTCGAGAGACACGAAGTTTGACGACCGCCTGTCCACGGCGGCCAAGGCCCGCGAAGCCATGCTGGCCCGTGCCAAGAAGATTGCGTCCGATCCGGAAATTGCCCGCCGCCAGGCCGAGCGGGTCGAGCTGGCCGCCGAACGCGCCAAGCGCGAGGCCGCCCGTCAGGCCGAAAAGCGCGCCCAGGCCGAGGCCCGTGCCATCCAGAAGGCTGCCGAAGAGGCCGCCCGCATCGAAGCGGCGAAGCTGGAAGAGGAAGCCCGCCTCAAGGCCCGTCGCGAAGAGGCCGATCGTCTGGTGGCCGAAGCCGCTGCCCAGAAGGCCGCGCGCGATGCCAAATACGCCGCCCGCAAGGCGCGCCGCAAATAACCGCCCGCCCTCCGATCCGATAGGCTGACCCCGTGGCCGCGCCGCTTCTGCTGCTGCAGGATATTCGCCTCACCATCGGCACCACGCCGCTGCTGTCGGGGGCCGAGCTGAGCGTTTCGGCGGGCGAGCGGCTGGCGCTGGTCGGCCGCAACGGCTCGGGCAAGTCCACCCTGCTCAAGATCGCGGCGGGGCTGGTCGAGCCCGAGGGCGGCACCCGCTTCGCCCAGCCCGGCGCCACCATCCGCTACCTGCCGCAGGAGCCGTCGCTGGCCGGGTTCGCCTCGGTCCGGGCCTATGTCGAGGCGGGGCTCGCCCCCGGCGATGACGAGACGCGCGCCTTCGCCCTCCTCGGCAAGCTCGGCCTGACGGGAGAGGAAGATCCCGCCCATCTCTCCGGGGGAGAAGCCCGCCGCGCCGCGCTCGCCCGCGCCTTGGCCGCCCGCCCGGACATCCTCCTCCTCGACGAGCCCACCAACCATCTCGATCTGCCCGCCATCGAGTGGCTGGAAGGCGAGCTGAAAAGCCTGCGTTCGGCGCTGGTCCTCATCTCCCATGACCGGCGCTTCCTCGAAAATCTTTCGCGCGCCTGCGTCTGGCTCGATCGCGGGCAAACGCGCCGCCTGGAACAAGGCTTCTCCGCCTTCGAAGCGTGGCGCGACGATGTCCTCGAACAGGAAGAAACCGAGCGCCACAAGCTCGACCGCAAGATCGCGGCCGAGGAGCATTGGGTGCGGTATGGGGTCACCGCGCGGCGCAAGCGCAATGTGCGGCGCATGGCCGAACTGGCCGAGATGCGCAAGACGCGGCGCGAGGCGCTGAAGGCAACCGGCACCGTCAAGCTCGATGCGGCCGAAGCAAGCCGCTCCGGCACCTGCGTGGTCGAGGCCAAGCACATCGCCAAATCCTATGGCGCCGCCGTGATCGTGCAGGATTTCTCGATCCGCATCCTGCGCAAGGATCGCGTCGGCATTGTCGGCCCCAATGGCGCAGGCAAGACCACGCTGATCAAGCTCATCACCGGCACGCTCGCGGCCGATGGCGGCACGCTCAAGCTCGGCGCCAATCTCGCCATGGCCACGCTCGATCAGACGCGCGAAGGCCTCGATCCCGAAGCCACATTGGCCGATGTGCTGACCGGCGGCCATGGCGATATCGTGCAGGTCGGCGATCAGCGCCGCCATGTCGTCTCCTACATGAAGGACTTCCTGTTCCAGCCCGAACAGGCGCGCCAGCCCGCGCGCGTGTTGTCAGGCGGGGAGCGCGCGCGGCTGCTGCTGGCCAAGGCGCTGGCCACGCCCTCCAACTTTCTGGTGCTGGACGAACCGACCAACGATCTCGATCTGGAAACCCTCGATCTTCTGGAAGAGATGCTGGCTGCCTATCCCGGCACGGTGCTGGTCGTCAGCCATGATCGCGATTTCCTCGATCGTGTCGCGACCTCGGTGCTGGTGGCGGAAGGCGAGGGCGTGTTCGTCGAATATGCCGGCGGTTATTCGGACATGCTGGCCCAGCGCGGCCACAGTTTCGCCTCCGGCGGCGGCCAAAGCGAAATCCGATAAGCCTGCAGCGCCCAAAGCGAAATCCGCCAGCACCAAACTCAGCTTCAAGGACAAGCACGCGCTCGAGACCTTGCCCAGGGAAATGGCCGCGCTCGAAGCCGAGATCGCCAAGCTGCAAAAGGTGATGACCGATCCCGACCTCTACAGCCGCAATCCGAAGCGCTTCAACGAAACCTCCGAGGCTCTCGCCGCCGCGCAGGGCAAGCTCGCGACCCATGAGGAACGCTGGCTCGAACTCGAAATCCTGCGCGAACAGCTCGAAGGCTAATCCTTCATCGCCTTGGGATCGCCGGCCTTGCGCCCTTGCGCCAGCCAGGCCTTCAGCCCCAGCGGCAGGGCCTCGGCGGTTCGCGCTTCATACGCGGCCAGATCCTCCGCCGTCAGCAATTCGCGCCAGCGCTCATTGGTGCCGCGATAGATGAAGGTGTCATGGCCCTCGGCGAAGGCATGTACCGCCGCCGGCAGAAGCGCCTTGCCTTGCGCCTTCATGGTTTCGAAGCGCGCGGCATCGACCAGTTGCGGCCAGGTTTCCTCGTTCACGGCAATGCCGAGGAACGCCGCGATGCGTCGCATCTCGCCATCCAGATCGGCCTTCAGATCGTTGTAATGCACGAACAGGATGTTCTCGCGATCGCGCGCGGCCCAATAGCTGCGTTCGAGGTCGAAGAGGCTGTCGCTGTGGGAGGCGAGCCCCTCGCCGTCGATCCAGTTGCGGAAGAAGGCGCGCGGCTCCGTCTGCGGCCGCGGAAAGGGCGCGGCGATGGTTTCGTCCTCGAGCCCGATCTTGTCGAAGCGGCCCAAGGCCATCTCGGTAAAGCCGTTGAAGTGATTGTGCAGCGACATGCAGGCATCGCGCCCGTCGCGCGCCACATGGATGTAGCGTAGCGCGTCGTAGAAGGGCAGGGCGCCCAGCGGCAGATGCGTCTTGATGAAGCGGCGATGGGTCTGCGCGTCCAGATCCGGCAGCATGATCTCGAACGGCTTCTGGAAGCGGCATTCGAGCCAGGGCGAGGTGTCGTGCAGCGGGATCGGGTCCGGCGTTTGGAAGACCAGCAGGCTGACGATGCGCTGCATCCAGGTGGTGCCGCATTTGGGCGCCGTGCCAATGACGATGTCGTCCGGCCGGGGCGTGAAATGCTCCCACCGCCGGCTGTCCATCAGCCAGTTCCGAACGATTTCCGTCGGCGCACGCACATCCATAACCGGTTCCTTCCCTTTGCGGGCGCAACCTAGCATTACAGTTGCTTTTTTCTTTTGAGGTGAGCGCGGCGTGCCTCGGCCTGGTGAGCACGTCGCCAGAATGACCATGCGATGATGTGGGCGGGTTGGATACGCCGCTGTGCGAGCCTGCTCGCGATACGGCGGATTTCCTGCATCGACCAGCGGATCAAGAGCGCTTGACTGTCGCCAGGCGTGGCATTGTTTTTTTAGGCGACGCGGCATTGGCGTGGTGACGGATGACGGCCATCATGGCGAAGGCGAGCATGACGAGTGAGACATGCCGGTGCCAGCCATGCCAGGAGCGCGTCTCGTTGTGGTCAAGGCCGAACTCATTCTTGGCGGTCTCGAAGCTATCTTCGATAGCCCAGCGATGGCCTTCTACTGACACCAGCTTTTTCATGGGCGTGCCCTTGGGGCACCAGGTCGAGAAGAACGCCAGATCACCATTGGCGATATGGCGCCGGATGAGCATGCCGCGCGTCCACGTTCCGGTGAGGCTGCCATTGTATTCATCCGCATCGAGGTCGGCCAATTCGAGATAGGCCCAATCGTGCAGGCGTGCACCCTTGGTTCCTTCCCCGGACGACAGACGCCGCCAGGCGCTTTTGGGAAGGCTCTGCGCGATCTCAGCAGCGGTGCCGCCGATATGCAGCGTGCTCCAGGAATGGAACACATGATTGGCGGCCACGCCCAGAACATAACCCTTGCCCGCCTTGCGCAGCATGGTCTCGATGGCGCCCGTGCCGTACACGCTGTCCGCCGCGACAAAGCCGAACGGCACCTTGGCCCTGATCGCGCGGGCGATCATCGCCCGCGCGAGTTGGGGTTTCGTCGCAAAACCAACTCCATCCGGCACGTGCGCTGCCTTCAGGCGCTTTGGGTCGTCCGTCCAGTCTTTTGGCAGGTAAAGCGCCCGGTCGACGAAGGCATGGCCATGACGCGACACGTAGGAGGCGAACACGCCAATTTGGCAGTTGGTGATCTTGCCTGCCGAGCCCGTGTACTGGCGTGCAACCCCGCAAGACGCCTTGCCTTGCTTCAGAAAGCCGGTCTCATCAATGACAAGAACCGCAGCCTCGTCGGCGAGCGTTTCCAGTGCATAATCGCGTACGATGTCGCGCAATGCATCGGCATCCCACCGACCTCGGCCCAGAAGCGCCTGCTGCCGCCACGGACCAGGATCGCCGGCCGCCTCCGCACGCATCCAACCCGTCTTGCGCGGCTCGCTTCCCAAAAGCCCGTCCAGAAACTGCCCCGCAGACGCCGCGACACGCTTCTGACAAAACAACGGACCTATCCGCGCTTTCACGTCCCGCAACGACGATGCCCACAACTCCAGCGTCGTCTCAATCGATGCTCCCGCCATCCATGACCTCCCGAATCATGGTCGCCCATGGATTCAGAAACTCGACTGAAGTGCAACTGTAATGCTTAGGCTGGGGCGCTGCAACACCTGATTCACCGCATGGCCTCCGAAATCCTCAACACATTCCTGCTCGTCTATGTGACCCTGTTCCCGATCGTGAACCCGATCGGTTCGGCGCCGCTGTTCCTCGGCCTCACCCAGTTCTCGACCGATCGGCAGCGCGCCCATTTCGCCCGCGACGTCGCGATCAACAGCTTCTTTCTTCTGCTCGGCTCGCTCTTCATTGGCTCGCATGTGCTGGAGTTCTTCGGCATCTCCCTGCCGGTTGTGCGCATCGCTGGCGGCCTCGTCGTGACGGCTTTCGGCTGGAAGCTACTCAACGCCGAGCCGCGGCCCGGTCCTGCCGAAGCCGAAGCGGCCAGCCTTGAAAAGCAGTCCATCGATGCCTTTTACCCGCTCACCATGCCGCTTACGGTCGGGCCCGGTTCGATTTCGGTTGCGATCACGTTGGGCAGCCAGCGGCCCAAGGCGGCCGATTTCGCCCATCTCTTGCAGCTGGGCGGTGGTGCGCTGGCAGGGCTCGTTGCCATCGCACTCACGGTCTATCTCGCTTATCGTTTCGCGCAAGGGACCGTGCGCCGTCTCGGCAATGCGGGTACGGCCGTGCTCGTGCGGCTCAGCGCCTTTCTGATGCTGTGCATTGGAATCCAGATTCTTTGGGGCGGTTTGTCGACACTGGTGAAGTGAGTGCGTGTATGCTGACCCAGATCTACGAAGTGCAAACGCCCGAGATCGCCGATGCGGTCTCCGCCCTCGGTGTCGATCATGTCGGCGTGCTGGTGGGGTGGGGCGACTTTCCCGCGCGAGATCGGCCTCAGCCAGGCCACCGCCGTTGCCGCCGCCATCCGTCCCGGCTCGAAATTCTCGGCCCTTTTCCTCGGCGCCGAGGTGCCGCTGATCCAGCGCATGGCACGCGCGCTCGCACCGGCCATCCTTCATCTCGGCGCAGCGCCCGAGAAGCTCTCGCCCGAAGCCACTGCGGCGCTCAAAGAGAGTTTGCCCGGCATCGCCATCATGCGCTCCATCCCGGTGGTCGACGAAGACAGCATCGCCCTGGCGCAAAGCTATGACGGCATCGCCGATTTTCTGCTGCTCGACAGCCACCGCAGCCGGCGACAACCAGATCGGCGCGCTCGGCATAACCCATGACTGGTCCATCAGTGCACGGATTATCGAGGCAGTGGCTGTGCCGGTGATCCTCGCCGGCGGGCTCGGCCCCGCCAATGTCGCCGAAGCGATTCGCGCGGTGCGCCCGGCCGGCGTCGATTCGAAAACGAAAACCGACATTTCCGGCAGCCACGCCAAGGATCTCGCCCGCGTGCGGGCCTTTCACGAGGCCGCCAAACAGGCCGGACTGGCCCTGGGGCTCTAAGCCCCGCCCGCCAACCTCACCAATTCCCAATCTTTGGCCGAATTCCGTTCAGGCGCGGTTCATGTCGCCGGCGCGAGACTGCAGACACAACGGAACACGCGCCCATGTCCGGGCGATAGGAAGAGAGGCTCCGTCATGAAACGTCTGATCGCCGCCACTGTCGCGCTGACCCTGCTGGGCAGCACCGCCGCCATGGCCCGGGACTATCACGGGCATCGTGGCCATGATCGCTACAGCTCATCATCACAGCGATGCCGGCCCCGCCATCGCCGTGGGTCTCGGGATTGCGGCGTTGGCGCTGATCGCCTCGTCGCACTCCGATCAGCACCGCTATGATCAGCGCGGCTATTACAGCGCGCCCAACGGCTACTACTACCGCAATCGCGGCGAATACGATCGCTACCGCAACGACAACCGTGGCTACTATGGCGGCGGGTATTACAGCCGCGGCTACGACAACAATCGTGGTTATTACGGCGGCGGCGACGACGATTGATCGCCGATCACGCGACAGGGCGATGGCAGCAATGCCATCGCCTGCCGCCGTGAAGACCGCCGCGTCTATTCCGTCGCGTGCTTCTTGCGGCCGATGCCGAGATTCTGGCGCCACAGCCTTGCGGGGATCTCCTCGACCGCGCCGTCTTCGAGGTGGCCCAGATGGAATGGGCCATATTGCGTGCGGATCAGCCGGGCCACCTTGCAGCCCAGATGCTCCATCAGCCGTTTGACTTCGCGGTTCTTGCCTTCCTTCAGGCTCACCTGCGCCCAGGCATAGGCGCCTTTGCTGCGTTCGAGGTCGGCAATCACCGAGCCATATTTCACGCCATCCACGGTCACGCCCTCGGCCAGCTTGTCGAGATCGTCCTGGGTGACCTTGCCGAACAGGCGCACGCGATATTTGCGGATCAGCCCGGCGCTGGGATGTTCCAGCCGCCGCGCGATCTCGCCATCATTGGTCAGCAGCAAGAGCCCTTCGGAATTCACGTCCAGCCGCCCGACCGAGACCACGCGCGGCATGGATTTGGGCAGGTTCTGGAACACGGTCGGCCGGCCTTGCGGATCCTTGTGCGTGGTCACGAGCCCGGCCGGCTTGTGATAGCGCCACAGCCGCGTCTGTTCCGGCTCGGCGATGGGCTTGCCGTCGATCGCGATCACGGCCAGGCCCGAAATCTTGGTGGCGGGGGTGGTGACGGCCTCGCCATTGAGGGTCACCCGGCCTTCGGCAATCAGCTTTTCGGCGTCGCGACGCGAACAGGCACCCGCCCGGGCCATGATCTTGGCGATCCGCTCGCCGGCCGGGGCGGCATTTTCGCCCGTTTTCTCTTGTTCGCCGGCCATCGATTGCCCACCTGCCACATTGCGCGCTATCGCGTACTGTGTAGCGCTTTCTGTGGCAAGCGGCGACGATGAACGATCACGACTATATCGAAATGGCGCTCGAGGAGGCCGAGATGGCGGCCGAGAGGGGCGAGGTGCCGGTGGGCGCCGTTCTGCTAGGCCCCGACGGGTCCGTGCTCGCGCGCACCGGCAATCGCATCATCGAATTGCAGGACCCGACCGCCCATGCCGAGGTCCTGGCCCTGCGCAAGGGATGCGGGGCGCTCGGCAATGAGCGTCTGATCGGCACCTCGCTCTATGTCACGCTGGAGCCCTGCGCCATGTGCGCCGGTGCCATCAGTCTGGCGCGGGTCTCGCGGCTGGTATTCGCGGCCGAGGACCCGAAGGGCGGGGCAGTGCTGCATGGCCCGCTTTTCTTCGCACAGCCCACCTGTCATCACCGCCCGAAAGTCAGCCGCGTACTCCCCTATGCGGATGCGGCTTCGGCCATGCTCAAGGCATTCTTCCGGGTACGGAGAGTAAAAGCCTAATCCTCGAGCGTCGTCTCTTCGATGGCCTTGCTGCCCGCTGGCAGGCGGATCAGAAGACCGTCATGGCCGACCTCGACGCCGTTGGGCCGCACCGCGTCGACACCGTCGAGGAACAGGCGTTCGGCTTCCGCATTGGGCACAACCGGCAGCAGGTGGGTGAAGACGAGCCGCGTCACGCCCGCTTCATTGGCGATGCGCGCGGCCGCCACCGGGCTCGTGTGATAGCTCGGAATGTCATGCATGATCTGGGCATCGCGCCAGCGGCCGGCCTTCTTCAACGCCGCACCCAGCGCCGCCACCATCTCCGGCTGCAAGCCTTCATGCACCAGAATGTCGGCGCCCTTGGCCGCGCGCGCCAGATCCTCATCCGGCGCGGTATCGCCGCTGATGACGATGCTGCGGCCGTGATAGTCGAAGCGATAGCCATAGGCCGGTTTCACCGGGCCATGGTTCACGCGGATGGCCGTGATCTTGAGCCCGTCCTGATCCAGCACCAGCACCGTCGTCTGGTCGGCCGGGATCGGCACGGGATGCGCATCCATCGGCGCCGCATCTGGCGGCAGCAATTTGGCGCCGTGATGTTCGGTGCGGTATTTGGTGTCGAGCGCATAGGCTTCCTCGAAGCCGGCCACCACTTCGCCGACGCCCGGCGGACCATAGACGGGCAGATGATGGTCGCGTCCCGCCACCCAGGTCTGCAGGCGCAATTCGCCCAGTTCGGGAATGTGATCGGAATGGAAATGCGTCAGCAGCACGCCGGCGACATGCTCCAGCGGCACACGCCAGAGCAACATGTTCTGCACGCTGGCGATCCCGACATCGACGACATAGAGCCGGTTTCCGGCCGCCACGATCGCGCAAGGTCCCGCGCGCTCGAGGTCCGGCAATGGCGATCCGGTCCCGCACAGCAGCACCGAAAGTTCGTCGGGCTTCGCCAGCACGGGCACCGGCTTGTCGACGCGCGCCGCGACCACCTTCTGGAACAGCCACATATCTACGGCCGGCACATGCAGCAGCGATGCGGCGGCGACGACGAGGACGACAATCGTCAAAGCGCTGCCAATGAGGAAGCGGCGCATCCTACTTCGCCCTCTCTCTGAGGCCGTTCTGCTTCAGTCGCCACAACAGCACGTCCAGCCGGTCCTGGCCGAAAAACGGCTCGCCCTCGAACACCATGGTCGGCACGCCCCAATGGCCGGCCTCCTTATGGGCTTTCTGGTTCGCCGTGAATGATGGCTTCGTATTTGTCCGGATCGGCTTCGATCCGGGCGTCGAGTGCGGCGAGATCGAGCCCTGCGCGTTTCGCCGCCTTGGCCAGATGATCGCCTTCGGGCCAGTTCTCGGTGCCGCCCCAGATCACGCGGCTGACCTCATCGAGAAAGGCCAGGCCGTGGCCGTCTTCCGCCGCCGCGCAGCCCAGCCGCGTCAGGCGATGGATATAGGGCTGGTTCGGCACGGCATGGCGCGTATCGGGATCGACCTTCACCGGATCGGGCCGCGGCCAGCGATAGGGAATGCCCAGCATCTCGGAGATGCGGAAGGTGTCGCGCAGCAGATAGGGAATCCATTGCGGGTTCACCTGATCGAAGAATTCAGCCTTGCGCACCGCCAGCGGATAGACCGGCCGCACTTGGATATCGAGGTCATAGTCGCGCGCCATCTCCACCAGCCGTGGCGTCGCCAGATAGGAATAGGGGCTGCGGAAGGACCAGAACAGATCGATGCTGAGCGTCATGCCAGAAATCCTTTCGCGGTCAGATAGGCGATCATGGCGTCGGCGGCTTCGTTCATGGCGCGCGGATCGTCGATCCGCGTCGGCGCCCGCGCATTCAACACGCCGGTGATCAGGAAGCCGTAGACCATCTGCGTCAGCACGCGCACGGCGAGTTTCAGATCGGCGCGGCGCCTGCCCTTGATCTGTGCGGCGAGGCTGTGTTCGAGCGCTTCGGCCATCTCGTCGCGAATGCCCATGATGGTGGTCATGGCTAGTGGGTGTTCGAAGCCGCGCTCCACCACCGAACGGAACATGCCCTTGTGGGCGCGGAACTGCGCGGCCGTGCGGCTGACATAACCGCGCACGATGGCCTCGGCATTCTCGCCACCCGTCAAATCCGCCATGCGCGCCCGCACATCCTCGGCAAAGGATTCGGCGATGGCGAAAAACAGCGCGTCCTTGTCCTTGAAGCGGAAATAGACGGCGCCGACCGAGCATTTCGCCGCCTTGGCAATGTCGGCGATGCGCGCGCCCTCATAGCCCTTTTCCGCAAACACGGTTTCGGCCGCCTTGAGGATGCGCCCGCGCATGGCGCGGCTGCGGTCCTGCTGCGCGGGCAGGGCCCATTTCTCGGCGGCTTCGGGAAACGGTTTGGCTGTGGCCATGGGCGGATTCGGGCGCTTGACTAAAATCTGAATTATGGTTCAGATTATGCCCGCGCCGCGCCGCCGTCAAGAACGCGCCGCCAGAGACCGGGAGGAATACATGCGCACCGATATCGAGCCGACCGAAGACCAGCTCAGGAAACTCGCGACCGACGCCCATGAAGGCCCGATCGTGATGGTCAATCTGTTGAAGTATCGAAAGACGGCAGACTACGCCGCCGATGCGCCCGAAGCGGGGCAGGGGCTCACCGGCCGCGCGGCCTATCAGCGTTACGGCGCCATCGCGCTCGCCTCAGTCGGCAAGGCCGGCGGCAGCATCGTCTGGGCCGGCAAGCAGCGCTTCGTTGCCGTGGGCGGCGCTGATGACGAATGGGATGATGTCGTATGCGTGCGCTATCCCTCGCGCCAGGCCTTCCTCACGATGGTGCAGGATGGCGAATATCGCGCCGGCATCTATCACCGCGATGCCGGGCTCGAACGCACCGCGCTTCTGTGCTGCGAAGCCGGCATGGCCGCCTGACGCGCCGCAAGGAATTGATCTGATGGGCCGCAAGATCCTCTTCATCACCACCGATCAGCAGCGTTTCAATTCGCTCGGCTGCAACGGCAACCGCTTCTGCCGCACGCCGGTGATCGACGGACTTGCGCGAGACGGCGTCAACTACAAGCGCGCCTACAACCAGAACACGGTCTGCATGCCGGCGCGCTCCACGATGCTCACGGGCCAATATCCGCGCACCCATGGCGTCATCGCCAATGGTGTGCCGCTGCCCGAAGACGCGCCCTCCGTCGCGCAATATCTGAAGGACAAGGCCGGCTACAAAACCGCGCTGATCGGCAAGGCCCATTTCGAGCCCAATTTCGATATGCAGGGCAAGTGGATGGAGAACAGCCGCCAGATGCATGGCGACTATGGTCCCTGGCGCGGCTTCGACTATGCGATCCACGCCACGCATATCTATTCCATGCGCGGCCGCCCTGTCGGCCATTACGGCCGCTGGATACAGAAGCACCATCCGCAATGGTTCAAGGTCAGCGCGCCGCTTCTGGATGCCGGCCCCGGCGGCGATACGGGCGCACCCGAAACCGCCAACAATCCCATGCCGCGCGAGATCTATCACACCGACTGGCTCGCCGGCCTCGCCGTCGATTGGCTGAAACAGCTCGACAGCGAGGACGATTGGTTCCTGTGGCTCAGCTTCCCCGATCCGCATCATCCCTGGGATCCGCCGGCCAGCGAGAATTATCGCTGCGATTGGCGCGATCTGCCGCTACCGGATGCCCATCCCGGCTCGCCCGATGAAATCCGCAAGGTGCTGGCGCAGAAGCCCGCGCACTGGCTCGCATTCTATGACGGCACCTTCGCCAATATCGAAGGCGGGCCGATGAACTTCACCCCGCAGCAGCTTTCGGACGACAACATCCGCGAGATCGACGCCAAGACCCATATCGAAAACGAACTGATCGACGAAGCCATCGGCCGTGTCATGGATGCGATCAGGGCGCGCGGCTGGGATGGCGATACCGACATCGTCTTCACCACCGACCATGGCGAGATGCAGGGCGATTTCGGCTTCGCCTACAAGGGCCCCTGGCATGTCGATGCGCTGATGCGGCTGCCCTTCATCTGGCGCCCGGCGCCAAGCGCCAAGGTCACGCCCGCGGTGGTCGAGCAGCCCGTCGAGCAGGTCGATCTCGCGCCCACCTTCTGCGCCATCGCCGGGGTGGAACCGGCCGGCTGGATGCAGGGTAGGGAACTTCCCATCGGCGAAGACGGCAGCCGCGAACGCGCTCTGTGCGAATGGGACAGCCAGTTCCCCGGCTATGGCTTCCATTTGCGCTCGATCTATCGCGACGGCTTCCTGCTCACCCGCTATGAGCCGTCCACGCCCGGCCAGCCCAATGGTCTCGAAGAGTTCTGGCCGCAATTCGCAGCCCTCGGTTGCAACATCCGCTATGACGGTACGGAAGGTGAGCTCTACGACCTCAGGAACGATCCACGCCAATGGGAAAATCTTTGGGACGATCCGCGCCACAAATCCCTGAAGAGCGATCTCATCGCCGATCTGTATGACAGTCTTGCGCCGGAACGGACACCGAAGCTGAAGGTCGAAGCCCCTGCTTGATCGCCCCCCTTGGAACTGACAACCTGTCACACCATATAGGCATGAGCTTGGGTTCATTCCGGAGGAGCATCGGATGGGTTTGATCGTCTATGGCGCGAACATGTCGCCCTTCGTGCGCAAGGTGCGCGTGGCGCTGGCCGAGAAGGGCGTGGCATATGACCTCGATCCCGTGAACCCGTTTGCGCCGCCGCCGGACTTTCTCAAGATCAGCCCGCTGAAGCGCATCCCGGTGTTGCGCGACACCGACCGGCCCGAGCCCAACACGCTGCCCGATTCTACGGTGATCTGCGATTACTTCGAACACAAATATCCCGAGCCCGCGCTCTATCCGGCCGATCCCTTTGCCCGCGCCGAGGCGCTGTGGTTCGAGGAATATGCCGACAGCGCCGTCGCCCAGACCATCGGCCGCGGCCTGTTCTTTGAGCGCATCGTCAAGAAGCTGCTGCGCCAGCAGCCGGACGAGACGATCTGTGCCACCACCCTGACCGAGAAGATTCCGCCGGTCTTCGATTATCTCGAAGCCGCCCTCGGCGATCGGGACTATCTCGTCGGCGGGCCTTCTCGATTGCCGACATCGCGATCGGCTCCATGCTGGTCAATTTCGAGCATGCCGGCGAAACGCCCGATCCGAAGCGCTGGCCGAAGCTCGCCGCCTATATGGCGCGCATTCATGCCCGACCGTCCTTCAAGGCCTGTCTCGACGAAGAGCGTCCGCTTGTCGCGCAGATTCGCGCGGCCTGACGGATCACAGGCATGAATCAGTCCCGCGTCCGTCAAGCCCGCGCCGCAAGCGCCAGGTCACATCGTTTCAGATCTTTGCCTATGTCTTCCCGGGCCTGCCGCTGGCGGCGCTCGGCCTGCCCATCGTCGTGTATCTGCCGCAGTTCTACGCCTCGAAGGAAGTGGGCATCAGCCTCGCCGTGACCGGGCTGGTATTCAGCCTGTGCCGCATCGCCGATGTCTTCGTCGATCCGCTGATGGGATATATCAGCGATCGCTGGCGCACGCCCTGGGGCCGCCGCCGGCCGCTCTTCGTCCTCGGCACGCCCTTGCTGATCGTTGGCATCTGGATGGTGTTCGTGCCGGGCGGGCCGGTGAGCCCGCTGTATCTCAGCGTCTGGCTGTTCGCGATGTATGTCGGCTGGTCGATGGTCACGATCCCGCATCTGTCCTGGGGCGCGGAACTGTCGACCGATTATCACGAGCGTTCGCACATCTATGGCTGGGCGCAGGCCGCGCTGATCATCGGCATGGTCGGCGTGCTGGTGCTGCCGGCGATCCTCGAATATGCGGGCGGTTTCACACTGGCCCAGCAGATCCTGGCCATGGCGCTGTTCGCGATCATCCTGTTGGTGCCGTCCGTGGCGCTGGCCGCGGGCGTGCTGCCGGAGCCGGAGGTCAAGCTCAAGACCCATGCCCCGGTCTGGGCGACGCTGAAATTCCTGTTCAGGGACGGCGCGTTGCGGCGTGTGATCCTGGTCGATCTTATCGCTTCGACCAGCGGCGGCGCCATCGGCGCGATGTTCTTCTTCTTTGCGCGCTTTGCGCTGGACCTGCCGAAACTCGCGGGCACGCTGCTGCTGGCCTATTTCGTCGCGCGGCTTCCTCTTCATCCCGTTCTGGATCTGGCTCGCCGGGCGCATCGGCAAGCACAACGCGATGATGGCCTCCTTTGCCTACAGCATCCTCACGACGCCGCTTCTGTTCCTGATCCCGAAAGGCGCTTTCGTCTTTGCGCTTTCGGTCTTCATCGTTGTCGGCGTCAATTACGGCGCGCCGACCTTCCTGCTGCGGGCGATGATGGCCGACATCGCCGATATCGATGCGGCAGAGAACAATACCGAACGCGCCGGCATCATGTATTCGCTCCTGGCGCTGACGAACAAATTCGGCATGGGCTGGGCCGTCGGCATCACCTTCGTGATCCTGGCCTGGCTCGGCTTCGATCCCAAGACCACGAACACGGCCGACGCGATCGAGCACATGCGCATGTTCTATATCGCGCTGCCGGTGATCCTGAGCGTGCTCGCCGGTGTCGTGATGCTGGGCTATCCGCTGGACGAGGTCCGCCAGCGCAGCCTGCGCGGCCGAGGTCGAAAAGCGCCGCGCCGCTCACCATTCGGCCGAGGACATGCTGCCGCGCGGCATCGCCATTGGCGGCGCGGCCATGGCCTCCGATTCCGAGGCAATCACCGCGGTCGGGGACATGGAGCCGGCCGAAGAGCCATCCTCCTGATCGGCCCTTCGTTCTTGCCTGCCGTCGCCGCCGGGCCCTGCCCGGCGGCGATTTTTTTCGTCGTCACCCCTTGAAATGCAGAAATTCGTTCCCATTTTGTTCTTGTGAGCGAGTGAAAGGGCATGACGGGCAGGAAAGACAGGGATCGCGAGAACATACAGGACAAGGGTGCGGATCTTGCGCGCACTGCTGGTGGCCTGAAGGAGCGAAGGGCTCGCATGCGCGGCACGCAACGGATGCCGGCATCGGCCGCTTCTTCGGAGCACGAAGTCCGGGGCGGAGTTGAAGGTGCGGAGCGGCATGCGGGGATAAGCGTATGCGGCCCGCCTGCCGGCGCTTCGAACGATCAAGGCGGGTCGATCCCGCGTCGAGGGCGAGACAAAAGAAGCCCGAAGCGTGCGTGATCCCCGCCTTTGTTGTGTCGGGTCAGGTCTTGCTCTTTGCCCGTCGCGCGCGCCGCGAACTGGTTGAGCATCTCGACCAGGCCCGAGAACGCGACGGCAAAATAGAGATAGCCGCGCGGAATATGGAAATGCGCCGCGTCGGCCACCAGCGCCGTGCCGATCAGCAGCAGGAAGCTCAGCGCCAGCATCTTCACCGTGGGATGGCTCTCGACGAAGCGCGCCACCGGATCGGCCGCGGCCAGCATCACCACCATGGCGATGACGACCGCCGCGATCATGATCGACAGATGCTCGGCCATGCCCACCGCCGTCACCACCGAATCCAGCGAGAACACGATGTCGAAGACGGCGATCTGCACGATCACCGACAACATGGTCGCGCCCGTGCCTTCGTGGCTCTCGGCGTCGCCTTCGACCATGCCGTGGATTTCGCGCGTGCTCTTGGTCAGCAGGAACAGCCCGCCCAGCCCGAACACGATATCCCGCCACGACAGCGCCACGCCCCACAGTGTGAACACCGGCTGGGACAGGGTGATGATCCAGGCGATGCCGGAGAGCAGGACGATGCGCATGGCCAGCGCCAGGATCAGTCCGATGCGCCGCGCCGTGGCCCGGCGGAGCTTGGGAAGCTGGTTGGCGGCGATGGAGACGAAAATGATGTTGTCGATGCCGAGCACGATCTCGAGCACGATCAGCGTCGCGAGGCTCGCCCAGGCATTGGCGGAGGTCAGAAGCTCGAGCATCGGCGAATCGTCTCCGGCTGCACCGTCAGTCTAGCCGCTTCAGAACCAGGGCTGGACCATGTTGGGAAACAGGTGGACCAGCACCTCCCGCGTGGTGATGAGGCCGATGGCCGCGCCCACCAGGACGTCGCTCAGGAAATGCGCGTTCAGCAGCGCCCGGGTCAGCGCCAGATAGAGCGCGATGGCGAACCACAGGAAGGCGAGCGCGGGCAGCGTCCCCGCCAGCACCACGGCCACGCAGAAGATGGTCAGCGCATGACCCGACGGAAAGGAGTCGTAGCGGAAATTGAGGCCGAAGGGCTTGAAGCCATAGAGCCCCAGCTCCAGCTCGTCGCGCGGCCGCCGCCGCCCCAGCACCGTCTTCATCGTGTGCAGGATAGCGCTGCCGATCGCCAGGCTGATGAGGAAGGCCAGCGCGCTGGCCGCCGTGAGCTGGAGGGTGGGCGTCGTCCCGAAGGCCCATTCCGCAGCTCCGCGCCAAGCCATAGGCGAGGATCGAAATGGTCAGCCAGTGGGCGCCCTTGGCCCAGTCGGTGGTGTGGTAGATCGCCCGCTCGGCCCGGTGGTTGACGATCTCATGGAAGGCATGGGCCGCCCGCCGGTCGAAGGCGAAGCTGACAATGCCGCCCACGAGCAGCGCGATATCCGGTCCAGAGCAACATGGCAGGCTGATTGCCGTGCGCCGCGCCCCCTGTCAACGCGGAGCCGGGCTGCGCGGGGCTAGCGAGGGTGCGCGCCCGGGGTCTAGACTTTCGCCATCGCTATCGCAACAGGGGCCCAGATCCCACGGATGGGCCCAACGGGAGGTACCCCATGGATTTCGATTATTCGCCCCGCCAGCGGGAATGGATGAAGCGCGTCGGCGACTTCATGGACGCAGCATGTCTATCCCGCCGAAGAGACCTATACCGCCCAGATGCTGGAGGCCCGCGAGAAGGGCAATCCCTGGATCGTCGTGCCGGTCGTCGAGGAGCTGAAGAAGAAGGCCAAGGCGCAAGGGCTGTGGAACCTGTTCCTCAATGAGAGCGAGCACGGCGCCGGCCTGACCAATCTCGAATATGCGCCGCTCTCCGAGATGATGGGGAAGGTCGGCTTCGGCTCGGAGGTGTTCAACTGCTCCGCGCCGGACACCGGCAACATGGAAGTGCTGGAGCGCTACGGCAACGCCGCCCAGCAGGAGCAGTAGCTCAAGCCGCTGCTGGCCGGCGAGATCCGCTCGGCCTTCATCATGACCGAACCGGCCGTCGCCTCCTCCGACGCCTCCAACATCGCCACCCGCATCGAGCGCAAGGGCGACAACTACGTCATCAACGGCCGCAAATGGTGGTCGTCGGGCGTCGGCGATCCGCGCTGCAAGATCATGATCGTGATGGGCAAGACCGATCCCGAGGCCGACAAGTACCGCCAGCAGTCGCAGATCCTGGTGCCGATGGATGCGCCGGGCGTCACCGTCAAGCGCATGCTGCCGGTGTTCGGCTTCGACGATGCGCCGCACGGCCATGGCGAAGTGCTGTTCGAGGATGTGACGGTGCCGGCCGAGAACCTCCTTCTCGGCGAGGGTCGCGGCTTCGAGATCGCCCAGGGCCGTCTCGGGCCGGGCCGCATCCATCACTGCATGCGCACGATCGGCGTGGCCGAACGCGCGCTGGAGCTGATGTCCACGCGGCTGCTGTCGCGCGACGGCCTTCGGCAAGAAGATCGCCGAGCATTCGGTGTGGGAGCAGCGCGTGGCCGAAGCGCGCATCAATATCGACATGTGCCGCCTGCTGACGCTGAAGGCCGCCGACATGATGGACAAGGTCGGCAACAAGGTCGCGCGCACCGAGATCGCGAAGATCAAGGTCGCCGCGCCCGCGCATGGCGCTCAAGATCATCGACGATGCCATCCAGGCCTGGGGCGGCGCCGGCGTGACGACCGATTCCGGTCTGGCCCGCATGTATGCCAGCCAGCGCACGCTGCGCCTGGCCGACGGTCCGGACGAAGTGCACAACCGCACCATCGCGCGTCTGGAATTCGGCAAGTATATGAACCTGCCGCGCCGCTAGGCGTCGGCAATTGAATCAGGCCGGCGGGCGCATTCGTGTCCGCCGGCCTTTCTTTGGGATCAGGCGGCGGCGCGGGCGTCCTGCGAGATCGGCAGTTCGACCGTAACGGTGGTGCCTACGCCTTCCTCGCTTTCGATGCGCATGCTGCCGCCATGCTTGTCGGCCAGTGCGCGGATGAGCGCGAGGCCAAGCCCCGTGCCGCCCTTGGATACTGTCGGATCGGTCGAGACCTGTTCGAAAGGCTTGCCGAGCCGCGGCAGATCTTCGGCGGGGATGCCGATCCCGTTATCGATCACGGCGATGCGCAGGCGCGCGCTTTCGCGCGTGACGCGAAGCGTCACCGTTCCACCGGCGAGCGTGAACTTGACGGCGTTGGACAGCAGGTTGAGCAGGATCTGCTTGACGGCGCGCCGGTCGGCTTCGAGAGACAGCTCGCCATCGGGCAATTCTGCCTTCAGCGATACCTCGCTGGCCCGTGCCCGGTCCCCCAGAAGGCGGACGCTTTCCGAAACCAGACTGCGCAGATCGATCGGCTCGGGATGGAGGTCCAGCTTGCCTGCCTCGATCTTGGCCATGTCGAGGACGTCCGAGATCAGATCCAGCAGGAGTTCGCCGGATTCATGGATAAGACCGGCATATTCCTCGTAACGCGGAGCGCCCAATGGACCGAACATCTTCTGCCGCATGATGTCTGCGAAGCCGATGATGGCATTGAGCGGCGTGCGCAACTCATGGCTCATATTGGCGAGAAAGGTGGATTTGGCCAGGTTCGCGGCCACGGCGCGATCGCGCGCTGCAGCGGTTTCGAATTCGCGGCGCCTGCGATCCGTCACGTCGCGGGAGACACCGATGATGTTCTGCAGATTGCCGTCGTCGTCATAGATGGCCCGGGTGGTCGCTTCGATCCAGACATAATGGCCATCGCCATGGCGGGCGCGGTAGGTGGCGGTGAGCGTCTGGCCGGGCAGGGGCGTGGCATTGATCTTTGCCGCCTCGGCCACGATCGTCGGGATGGATGATGCTCAGGAAGCGCTGGTCATCGATCTCGTCTGGGGAGCGTTTGAGTATCCGCTCCAGCGCTTCGGAGGTGTAGAGGATGCGGCCTTCATTGTCGTAGAGGATGATGATGTCCGATGCCTGGTGGGCAATCACCCGGTACATCTCCTCGGCATGGCGGCGTGCCTCTTCCGCCGCGGTCTGTTCGGTAATGTCGTGACTGACGCCGAGAACGGCGATCACACTACCGTCCGGTCCGCATTCGACATCGCCATGGGTCTCGACCACTTTGACGGGCGAATTGGAATTCTTCGCACGCACCCGGAAGGTGAACGACGAGCGTGTCTGGATCGCGGTGTCAACCGCCTCGTTCATGCGGTCGAGGTCTTCGGCCGGCATCTGTTTGCGAAGCCATCTCGTGTTGGCATTTGGATCCGCAGGATCGAGCCCCAGAAGCCGATACATGCCCGGCGACCATGTCACGCGATTGGAAATCAGGTCGTGGCGCCAATAGCCGATCTTGGCCGCGCATTCGGACGAGGCGAATTGCGCGCGGTCGCTCTCGACCGGCGCACTGCGGTCCGGCGGCGCATTATGGTCGGTGTCGATCGGCGGCATCGGCTCCCCTCCGGCGAGTTATCCTGCCGGTAATCGGATCAGCCTATAGCGGCGATATTAAACAATGCTTGCAGAAGTTGTGCGCGGGTGCCTTGCAGTGGTTAGCGCGGCGTTAACACGAGCGGAATTCGGGCTTTTCAGCCCGGCGCGCCGGCCCGCTTGGCGAAGGCCCATGCCGTTTCTGCCAGGGGGCGGACGGCGGCCGCGTTCTGCGCCGCGTTGGCGTTTGCCGCCGTGCCGTCCCGCACGCGCCCGACAATGCCTTGAAGAATTCCGGCCAGTTTGAAGAAATTGTAGGCCGCGTAGTAGTTCATGTCCGGCGTCTGCGTCCGCCCGGTGCGGCGGCAATACAGGGCCGTGTAGTCCTCCATGCCGGGAATGCCCATCGCCTTCAGATCGGCGCCGACCAGCGTGGAGGTTCCGCCCGTGGTGCCGCCGGGTGGCATCTGCCATTGCATCAGGTGATAGGTGAAATCCGCCAGCGGATCGCCGATCGTCGACAATTCCCAGTCCAGAACAGCCAGCACCTTCGGCTCGGTCGGATGCAGGATCATGTTGTCGAGGCGGTAGTCGCCATGGACGATGCTGGGCTTTCCCTCGGGCGGAAGATTGGCCGGCAGCCATTCGATCAGCTTCTCCATTTCCGGGATCGTTTCCGTTTCGGAGAGCTTGTACTGTTTGGTCCAGCGTGAGATCTGGCGGCCGATATAATTGCCGGGCTTGCCGTAGTCGGTGAGCCCCAGAGCCTCGTAATCGAGCATGTGCAACCGCGCCAATGTCTCGTTCATCGCATCATAGATATCGCTGCGTTCCTTCGGTGAGCAGTCGGGCAGAAGCGGCCCCCAATAGATGCGTCCTTCGACGCATTCCATGACATAGAACATCGTTCCGATGATGCTCTCGTCCTCGCACAGCAGATAAGGCTTGGCGACCGGAAAGCCGGTCGGATGCAAGGCCGAGATGATGCGGAACTCGCGGTCCACCGCATGGGCCGAGGGCAGAAGCTTTCCTGGCGGCTTCCGGCGCAACACATATTTGCGGTTGGGCGTGACGAGCTGATAGGTCGGGTTGGATTGCCCGCCCTTGAACTGGCGCACTTCGAGCGGGGTCTGGAAACCTTCGATCCGCTCGGCGAGATAGGCTTCAAGCTTCTTCTCGTCGAAGCGGTAGCGCTCGACAACGTCCTTGGTGCCCGAGAATTGCGTCTGCCGGTCGTCGGTCTCGGCTTTACTCATCGGCGCTCGCTCCCAATTGCGTTTGCCCAATTTCATTTGAAGGCATTTTGGGCTGGCGGAGCGCCTTGGCACAAGTCGCTTTGGCCTAATGCTCGCGCGCTATGGCCCGCCAGCCGATATCACGGCGGTAGAAGCCGCCTGGCCAATCGATCCTGCCGACGGCCTCATAGGCGCGGGCCTGGGCCTCGGCCACACTGGCGCCGAGCGCCGTTACGGAAAGCACCCGGCCGCCCGTCGCCAGGATCTTGCCATCCTGTCCTTCCGTAGCGGCATGGAACACTTCGACATCCGGCAGTTGCGAGGCCTCGTCGAGCCCGCGGATTTCCGAGCCCTTTTCATATGCACCGGGGTAGCCCTTCGCGGCCATCACCACGGTCAGCGCCACGGCATCGCGCCATTTCAGGTGCACCTGATCCAGCGTACCCTCGCGGGCCGCCAGCAAAACGGCACAGAGATCGGACACAAGCCGCATCATCAGCACTTGGCATTCGGGATCGCCGAAGCGGCAATTGTATTCGATGAGCTTGGGCCCATCTTCGCCGATCATCAGCCCGGCATAGAGCACGCCCTGATAGGGCGTGCCGCGTGCCGCCAGCGCGGCAATGGTCGGGCGAATGATGCGCGCCATCGCGGCCTCGATGATCGCGTCGGTCAGCACCGGGGCCGGGCTGTACGCCCCCATGCCACCCGTATTCGGGCCTTCGTCGCCGTCATAAGCGCGCTTGTGGTCCTGGGCACCGGCGAGCAGCAGGACATTCTCGCCGTCGCTGAGCACGAACAGGCTGGCTTCCTCGCCCTCCAGAAATTCCTCGATCACGACCTCATGGCCGGCATCGCCGAAGGCGCCATCGAACATGGAGCCGATGGCGGCATCCACGTCTTCCCGCGTCTCGGCGATGATGACGCCTTTCCCGGCCGCAAGCCCGTCGGCCTTGATCACGAGCGGAACGGATTGCTTCGACGCATAGGCCTTGGCCGATGCCGCATCGGAAAAGCGGCCATAGGCTGCGGTCGGAATATCGTTCTCGGCGCATAGGTCCTTCACGAAGCCCTTGGAGCCCTCGAGTGCGGCGCCGGCCGCGCTTGGGCCCAGCGCCTTGATGCCGGCCGCTTCCAGCCGGTCGGCGAGCCCCGCAACCAGCGGCGCTTCGGGTCCGATCACGACGAAGTCGATCTGCTGCGCCCGCGCGAAGCCCGCCAGCCCGTCCAGATCCATGGCGGCGATATCGATCCGCTTGGCCACGGCTGCGATCCCGGCATTGCCGGGGGCGCAGTAGAGTGTGGTGACGAGGGGGCTCTTCGCCAACGCCCAGGCCAGTGCATGTTCGCGGGCCCCTGAGCCCACCAGCAAAACCTTCACGAACGCGTCCTTTCCACACAATCCGGCCGCGGCACCGGGGCCGGGCGGGTGCAATTGCCGGTGCGATGTATCATGAATGGGCCATGAGCGAAGCAGCAACCCACGCCAATCTGCCCGAATACAGCGTCAGCGAGATTTCCGGGTCCATCAAGCGCACCATGGAGGATGCCTTCGCCTTCGTCCGCGTGCGCGGCGAGATCAGCGGCCTCAAATTCCACTCCTCGGGCCATGTCTATTTCGACCTCAAGGATGAGAAGGCCGTCCTCAATGCGGTGATCTGGCGGGGCGTGGCCCAGACGCTGAAAATGCGTCCGGAGCAGGGGGCGGAGGTCGTCTGCACGGGCCGGGTTTCGACCTATCAGGGCTCCTCCCGCTACCAGCTCATCGTCGAGCGCCTGGAACTGGCCGGGGCCGGCGCGCTGATGGCGCTGATCGAGCAGCGCAAGAAGATGCTGGCCGCCGAGGGACTTTTCGCCGAGGAACGCAAGCGGCCGCTGCCCTTCCTGCCGTCGGTCGTGGGTGTGGTGACGTCCCCCACCGGGGCGGTGATTCGCGACATCATGCACCGCCTGCAGGAGCGCTTCCCGAGGCGGGTGATTCTGTGGCCGGTCGCCGTCCAGGGTGAGAAGGCCGCGGCCGAGGTGGCGGCCGCCATCCGCGGGTTCAATGCGCTCAAGCCTGGCGGGCCGATCCCGCGGCCGGATGTCCTGATCGTTGGCCGTGGTGGCGGGTCGATGGAAGATCTCATGCCCTTCAATGGGGAGGAGGTCGTACGCGCCGCCGCCGAAAGCGAGATACCGCTGATCTCGGCGGTCGGTCATGAGACCGACACGACGCTGATCGACTTTGCCTCGGACCGGCGCGCGCCCACCCCGACCGCGGCCGCCGAAATGGCGGTGCCGGTCC
Organism: uncultured Pseudomonadota bacterium; assembly: GCA_963822185.1. GTDB lineage: Bacteria > Pseudomonadota > Alphaproteobacteria > Micropepsales > Micropepsaceae > Rhizomicrobium. The sequence goes on along the minus strand of CAWGGT010000001.1, from coordinate 457,908 downwards.
GTGCGGAATTGCTGCAGCAGGTCATGGAGCTGGAACGGCGCAATTTGCGCAGCTTCACCCGTGCCATGGGCGAGCGGCGAACTACTCTGGCCGGGCTGGCCCGGGCCCTGCCGCGGGCCGACCAGCTCTTCGCCCAGCCGCGCCAACGCTTCGACTATGCCGCCGAACGCCTCGGCAACGCGCTGCGTCAGAACGTGCAGGAGCATCGCCGCGGGCTGATAGAGGTCGCGGCACTCCTGCGCCCCAGAGCGATTGCGGCCAGGGCCGAGGCCGGGCGCGAGCGGCTGGACGCGTTGGACTCGCGCCTGATGCGCGCCATACAGAACCGGCTCTCAGAGCTTGGCAAGCATCTGGATGGCCTTGGACGGGTGCTTGAGGGGGTAAGCTATCGCGCGGCCTTGCAGCGCGGCTATGCCGTCGTCCGCGGGCCGGACGGGACCATCCGCCGCCGCGCCGAGGCCATCGAGGCCGGCGAGCATCTGACGCTGACCTTCGCGGATGGCGAACGTCGGGTGACCGCCGATCCGGCCAATAGCGCTTCGCGCAAGCTGGCGTCCGGGGGCACGCCCCCCCCAAAAAGCGAAAGGCGGGCAGGGTTCGCTGTTTTAATCCTTGCCGGGTCGCATCTGCTCGGCGTGCGCGCTAAACTCGTGCGCGGAAGGTGAACCGATGAACCACATGGACCGTGATTTCCGGCCCGAAGGCATGGCCGAACTCGAATATCTCGATGGCGAATATCACATCGTCACACCGGGCTCATTTGTGGTGTGCGCCGTGAGCGGTGTCCACATTCCGTTGGAGGCCTTGCGCTATTGGAGCGTCGACCTGCAGGAGGCTTATGCGACCCCGGCTGAGGCGCTCAAGCGCTTCCAGGAAACCCAGAAAACCCCCGAATGATTGTACGCCGGGATATTTTGATCGCTGGCGCTGCGACGCTGCTGCTGCCGCGTTTCGCGCGCGCCGCCGTTCCGGGCCGTCTCAGCTTCCGGTCAGCGATGGAGCAGGGTGCGCTCGTCATCGGCCGGGCCGCGCCGGGTGCGAGGGTCACGGTGGACGGAAAGCCCGTGCTCGTCTCGCCGAAGGGCGAGTTCGTGTTCGGCTTTTCCTATGATCAATCGAGGGCAACAGATGTTGTCGCCCGCTTTGCCGATGGCACGCGCGAGGCGCGCGCGGTAACGCCCAAGGCGCGCCACTACGAAACCCAGCGCATCAACGGCCTGCCGCACAAATTTGTGTCGCCGCCGCACAAGGATCTGGAGCGGATCCGCCGCGAGCATATCCGTCTCGGCAAGGCGCGTGCGCGCGATACCTCCGGCGTCGGCTTTGCCGAACCGTTCGAGTGGCCGTTCCCTGGGATTATTTCTGGCGTCTATGGCAGCCGGCGCATCGATAATGGCACGCCGATGGCGCCCCATTTGGGCGTCGATATCGCTGCGCGGGAAGGTACGCCCATTCACGCCCCAGCCGATGCTGTGGTCTCGATTGCGGACGATTATTTCCTCGAAGGCGGCTTTACACTGCTCGATCATGGCCATGGCGTTTCCACCTGCTACCTGCATCAAAGCAAACGCATGGTGAGGGCCGGCGATAAGGTCCGCCGCGGCGAGGTGTTCGGGCTTGTCGGGCAAACGGGCAGGGCCACGGGGCCGCACAGCCACTGGGGCTTGTGCTGGTTTCAGCTCAAGCTCGATCCGTCGCTTTCAACGTTGACACGCGTACCGTCCAGATCCTGAATTTCGCGTCCGCGCCGGCTGCGTGGTTTGTCGCCGCTTTTGGGCCAGCGCCGGTGTATCCAAAGCCATTGCGACGGGCGCGCCCGCACATATTTTTCAAGATCGTCGTTGATTTTCTGCGTCAGCGCCAGGACATCGCGGTCGTGATCGCCGGTCGATGTCACGGAGATGGGTTCATGGATTGTGACGCGAAAGTGGGCGCCGCCATCGCGCGCATTGGACACAGGAAGCAGGACCGCGCCGAGTTTCAACGCCAGAACGGCCGGCGCTGGCGTCGTCATGGCCACGCGGCCGAAGAATGGCACCGGAATGCCCTCATTCGTCTTCTGGTCGACGAGGATGAAAATCGATTTGCCCCCGCGCAGCAGGGTGAAAATCCGGCGCGTGCCATGTGCGCCCTTTGACACGACTTTGCGGGGCCCGTTGGTTGTGCGCTGCTTGACCATCCAGCGGTCGACATAGGGGTTGTTGACGGGCCGATAGACGGTGCCGCCCTCGATGCCGTATGTCGGCTGCTGTGATCGGCATCACCTCCCAATTCGCGAAATGGCCGGACAGGAAGATGATGCCTCTTCCGGTCGCCAGCGCCGGGTCGAGGTACTCGATATTTTCAACGATGATCCGCGGGTTCTCCCCCTCGATCCGGAACGCATCCAGGTGCGGATATTCGGCGACCGTACGGCCGAGATTGTCCCACATCTCCGTCAGGATCGCGTCAATCTCTTTGCGCGCCTTTTCCGGATAGGCTGCAATTAGGTTTTCGCGAGCGCGCCGCGTCACGCTCGTGCGCGCGAGTATATTGCGGCCGATGAAGCCTCCGAGCGCGGAAGCGCGGTCGACACCCAGGACGCGGAACAGCGCCATGAATCGCAAAAAACAACACCGCCTCAGCGCCGTAGCGCAGTCGCATCGCGAAGGAGGGGTTTGTGATCGGATCGTCTGGCCGGGCCATCAGCCTATTGTCTCTGTTGTGATTCTGGATAGCAAACTGGCCAGCGTGGCTTCGTGCTCGAACCGCGCCTGCACGGGCAGCATCGTTACACCTTCACGATGCATCGGGGATAGTCGCACATAGTCTTTTTCGGTGGTGATCAGCAACGCGTCGTTGTCGCGCGCCTTGGCATTCAGGCGCGCGATCTCGGCCGCCGTATAGGTGTGGTGATCTGCATAGTGGAGCGTCTCGATCAGCACGGCGCCCTGGTTGCGGAGCGTGGCGAAGAATTTTTCCGGCCGGCCGATGCCGGCAAAGGCAATCACGCGTTGTCCGGCCAGATCGTTTTGCTGCGCGGGACGCAGCTGTGCGCGCAGCACCGGCCCGGAGAAGTCGGCCAGAGGCGGTGTCCCGTCACCGACCAGCACCACCGCATCGGCGCGCGAGAGCCCCTGGGCAATTGGCTCGCGCAGGGGGCCTGCTGGGAGGATGTGGCCATTGCCAAATCCGGCCACAGCATCGACCACGACGAGCGACAGATCCTTGGTCAATGCGAAGTTCTGATGGCCGTCGTCCATGACAATGGTATCGAAGCCTTGGCTGTCGGCGAGTTTTGCACCGGCGGCACGGTCGCGCGACACGATCACTGGCGCGGCCGCCGCCAGCAGCAAGGGTTCGTCGCCGACATCGGCGGCGCAGTCCTGCGAGGGATCCACCAGACAGGGACCGCGCGCCTTGCCGCCATAACCGCGCGTCAGGAACGCGGGATTGCACCCGGCCGCGCGCAAGGCACGTGCGATGGCGATGGCCACCGGTGTCTTGCCGGTGCCGCCGGCCGTGAGATTGCCGATGCAGATCACCTTGGCCTTGGCGCGGAAGGGCGCGGCCTGCTTTGCCTTCCACGAGACGCTCGCGCCATAAAGCCAACCCAGCGGAGTCAGCGCCAGCACGGCGAGGCGTGAGGGCAGACTCTGCGCGCCCCAGAATTCAGGCGCGCGCATGGCCGGCCAGTAAAGCTTCGATTGCGGCACGTGTCTTTTCGACCGCGCCTGCCAATGTTTCTGCGCCTTTGTCCGCAAGGGCTCCTAGTGCCTTGGCGTCGGCGGGATCCGCTAGCAAGCGCCGCGCGAGATTCGTGATCTCTGTGCTTGAATGCACCCGCCCGACACCTTGTGCATTGAAGATGGCGTCATAGGCGTCGGCAAAATTTGCAGTATGCGGTCCGGCGAGCACGGCACAACCAAGCCGCGCCGGCTCCAGCGGGTTCTGCCCGCCATGGGGAATGAGGCTGCCACCGACAAAGGCAAAATGTGCAAGGCGGTAGAACAGTCCAAGTTCGCCAATCGTGTCGGCTACATAGATCGCGCTTTGCGCGTCCGGCAAAGCGCCGGTCGAGCGGCGCACGACATGGCGTGTGCCGCACAGCATCGCAATCTCCGCGCCGCGCTCGGGATGGCGTGGCGCAATGATCGTCAGCAGATCGGGATAGTCGCGACGCAGGCTGTCATGGACGGGAAGGATCGTTTCGTCCTCACCGGGATGGGTCTGCGCGGCGAGCAGCACCGGCCGTCCGGCGATGGCGTTGGACAGCGCTTCGAGTTTCGCCGGTTCGGCGGGTAGGGGCGCGGCGTCCGCCTTCAAGCTCCCCGTCATCTGAACATTCGTCGCGCCCAGCATGCGTAGCCGCTCGGCTGTCTCTCCGTTCTGCGCCAGACAGATGTCATAGCGCGAGAGCAGGGCCCGGGCCGTGCGCGGCGCACGTTGCCATCCCTGATAGGATCGTTCCGACATTCGCCCATTGATCAGTGCCAATTGCACCCCGCGCGCATGCGCTTCGATCACCATATTGGGCCATATCTCGGAATCGACAAAGAGAGCGGCTTGAGGGCGCCAGTGTTCGAGAAAGCGCCGCACCGCACCGGGCGTGTCCAGCGGTGAAAATTGGTGCATCACGGAGGCAGGCAGCCGGTCCGCCAACACGGCTGCGGCGGTCACAGTGCCGCTGGTAATGAGAATTGTGCGGTCGAGCTTCCCGCGAAGGGCGTCGATCAGAGGAAGGGCGGCGACGCATTCGCCGACGCTGGCGCCATGGATCCAGATGATCTCGCCATCGGGGCGCGGAAGGCTGGGGTGCCCCAACCGTTCGCGAAGCCGCGCCGGGTGCTCTTTGCCGCGCAGCAGGCGCTGACGCAGCAGAAGCGGCACGGCCGGCGCCAACAGGAAACTCGCGGCGCGATACGCCAACAGACCGGACGGTAGAGACGGCATCGCGGCTATTCCGGGCTTGGCGCAAGGGCAGGGGCGTCAACGGCGTCGCCCAGCCCGTGACTGTAGAGGCGCGCATAGAGGCCCTTGCGCGCCAGCAATTGCGCATGCGTGCCGGATTCGAGGATGCGTCCGCGGTCGAGCACGTAGATACAGTCGGCATCGAGAACCGTTGAAAGGCGATGGGCGATGACGATGGTGGTGCGGCCTTTCATCAGTTCGTTCAATGCATCTTGAACCTGCCGTTCACTTTCCGTGTCGAGAGCGGATGTCGCCTCATCGAGCAGCAGTATGGGGGCGTTGCGCAGCATGGCGCGCGCAATGGCGATGCGCTGGCGTTGTCCGCCCGACAGTTTGAGGCCGCCTTCGCCCACATTGGTATCGTAGCCTTGCGGCAACTCACGGATGAATCCGTCCGCCGCGGCGGCGGTGGCGGCGGCTATGATTTCCTCGCGGCTGGCATCGCGGCGTCCGAGCGCAATATTCTCCGCGACCGTTTCATCGAACAGGATGGGGTCCTGCGTGACGAGTGCGATATTCTCGCGCAGCGAGGCCAGCGTCACATCACAGATGTCTTGTCCGTCGATGGAAATGTGGCCGCCTTCGATTTCATAGAAGCGCAGAAGAAGATTGAAGACGGTCGATTTTCCGGCGCCGGATGGACCCACGAGAGCGATTTTCTGCCCCGGCGCGACGTCGAAGGAGGCGTTGTCAAGCGCCGGAAGCCTGGCATCGCCATGATAGGTGAAGGTGACATTCTCGAACGCGATTGCCCCACCTTTCGGGGCGGGCGTCAGCTGAAGGCGCACCGCGTCCGGGCGGTCGACGATAGCCGGTTTGGAATCGATGACGGAAAAGATGCGGTTCGCCGCAGAGAGGCCCTCGACAGCCACGGTCCACAACTGGGTCAGGTTGCGAACTGGCTGCTGAGCGAAGAGCATTGCCGCAAGGAATGAGGTGAACGCGCCGAGGCTCAGTGTTCCATGCATACCCTGATAGCCGGCGTAAAAGATCGTTCCCGCGACGACCAGCCCGCCAAAGAGGTCGGTGGCCGGTACCGCCGCGGCCCGGGCGCGCACGGTGCGCAGAAGATATTTGAGCCGCGTGTCGATGCGTGTATTGGCTGATGAACATGCATAGTCTTCAAGGCCATAGGCCTTGATGATGCGACGCCCGGTCAGGGCTTCCGTCAGGGCGGTCGAGAGGTTGCCGGTCTCCTGCATCCCGCGATTGACGGATTTGCGGATCGACTTGCCGAGCAATTGGGTGACCCATGCCACGGCTGGCAGCACGATCAATGACATCAGCGACAGCTTCCAGTCCTGATACACCATGACGGCCGACGAGGCCGATCAGCGTGACCAGTTCCTTGCCGAAGCCCGCGACCCCTCGCGTGAGGGAATTGCGCAGCAAGAGCGCGTCATACAGGAACTTCGAGACGGCTTCGCCGGAGTGGATCGCGTTCAGCGATGTCAGGTCCAGCCGGACCTGGCTGCGAAACATGTCGCGCTGGGTGGCCGCAATGATCTGTTCGGCAAGACCGTTGATCAATGCCTGCTCGCCGAAGCTGGTCAGGGTGCGCACCACCACGACCACAACGACTGCTGCCGGGATCAAAACCAGCATGTCGGCCCGCTTGTCCACGAAGATCAGGTCGATTGCCGGTCGCACAAGATAAGCGAGGGCCGAGGTGGTCGCGGCCGACAGAAGCATGCAGACGACGGCCAGGACGAGCGTATTCACACGGCCGGACAGATAGTCTCGCGCGAGCCGAAGAACGATCGCAAAATCGCCTGCTGCCACCGGCCTTGCGGGGGCCTTTCCGGGCGTGTCTTCGCCGTTCATCTCTGGAAATCGAGGCGCCATCGCATGCCCATACCATGGCCCGGTGGCGCGGGGCGAGGCCGCCGGGCGACTGGTTAAGAGCGATTGCGAGGCTCCGGCTCCATCAGCCGGTGCAAATGAACCACGAAATAGCGCATTTCCGCGTTGTCCACGGTGGCTTGTGCGACGCCGCGCCAGGCTGCCAGGGCCGATTTGTAGTCCGGGTAGATGCCGACGATGTCCAGCTTGTTCAGGTCCTTGAACTCTGTCGAACTCGGGGGAGACGACTTCGCCGCCGAAGACCAGATGCGGTAGCTGCTTGGGCTCACTCATGACAATCCTCAATGCCGGGGCAGGTCGATATGGGCGAGCTTTTCCAGCAGTTTGCCGTGCAGCCGGGGGCCGGCACAGACGATGGAAGGCTGGATCGGCTCGGCGCCATTGTAACGCAAGGTCTCGCCCCGATGGTTGGTGACGTATCCGCCGGCTTCGCGAACGATGAGATCGCCCGCCGCCAGGTCCCAGTCGTGCTTGGCGGAAAGGGCGAGCATGGCATCGAAGCCGCCGCCGGCGACAAGCGCCATCCGATAGGCGATTGAACTGCGGGATTTCAACAGCCATGTCGGGCCATGGCGTGGCTGGCGGGACGGCCCACCCGGGGTGGGCGAAAAGTGCCTTTGAGGCCAGCATCCGGCAGCCTTCGATTGCGGCGCGGTCGCTCACCTGGATGGGAGCGCCATTGAGCGTGGCGCCGCCGCCGGCCTCGGCCGTAAAGGCCTCCTGGGTGATCGGGTTGTAGACGACACCGGCCAGCGGCCGTCCCTCGACGACGATTGCGGCGCAGATCGTGAAATGCGGCCGCGCCTTGATGAAGGCGACCGTACCGTCAATCGGATCGACGATGAAGGTGCGCGCCGCGCTATGGCGGGCGGGATCCTCCGCGCTCTCCTCCGAGAGCCAGCCATAGGCAGGCCGGGCCGCTGTCAGCGTATCACGCAGGAAACGGTCGACCGCCAGATCCGCCTCGGTCACCGGTTGGCCCTTGCCCTTGTCCCAGCTCTTGTAGTGGCTGCCGAAAAAGCTGCGGGCGATGTGCCCAGCTTCCAGCACCGCCTCTTCCAGGAGCTTCAGATCGGACGTCGCCTCAGGCGCCGGCAAGGGTCATGCCCTCGATCCGCAGCGTCGGCGCATTGGTCCCATGGCGGAATTCGAGATCGCTGGCGGGTGTCAGGTTGCGGAACATATCCTTGAGGTTCCCGGCGATAGTCACGCCGGAGACCGGGTAAGCGATCTGCCCGTTCTCGATCCAGAAGCCCGCCGCGCCACGACTGTAATCGCCGGTAACCGCATTGACGCCCATGCCCATCAATTCCGTCACGTAGAAGCCGTCCTTGATGTCGGCCATCAGTCGCAGCCGGGGTCTTTTCGCCTGTCGCCATATAGAGATTGGTCGGCGAGGGGGTCGGCGGACCGCCGGTACCGCGGGCGGCATGGCCGGTGCTGGTCAGGCCGAGCTGGCGCGCGCTGGCGCAGTCCATGATCCAGCTCGTGAGCACACCCTTTTCGATCAATGCCATCGCTTTGTTGGCGACGCCTTCGCCGTCGAACGGCTTGGAGCGGAGCCCGCGCGGACGATGTGGATCGTCCATGATCGTAATGCCGGGCCCGAAGATGGGCTCGCCCAGCCGGTCCTTGAGGAAGCTGACGCCGCGGGCAATCGCGCTGCCCGAAATGGCGCCGACGAAATGGCCGACGAGGCCGGATGCCACGCGCGGATCGAACACGACCGGGACTGAGGCCGATTTGGCCTTGCGCGGATTGAGGCGGGCGACGGTTCGTTCGCCGGCGCGGCGCCCGACCGTCTCCGGGCTTTCCAGATCGCTGGCATGCCGCACGGCATGGCTGGCGTAGTCGCGCTCCATCGCTGTGCCTTCACCGGCCAGCACCGCAACACCGATGCTGCGGGTTGTCGCCGCGTAACGGCCGAAGAAGCCTTCGCTGGTCGCCAGCGCCACGGCATTGCGGCCATAGCTGGCGCCGCCGCCTTCGGAATTGGTCACGCCCGGGACCGCCATCGCCGCGGCTTCGACATCGCGCGCGCGCTCGATCAGCAGCTCCGCCGACGGCTCGTCGGGATCTTCGAGATCGAGGAAGGGAAAGTCCTTGGCCAGCAATTCGGCCGGAGCAAGACCGGCATAGGGATCCTCTGGTGCCAGCCGCGCCATGGCCACAGCCCGTTCGGGCAGTTCGGCCAGGGCCGCCGGCGACAAATCGGTCGAGGAGACGAAGGCAACCCGCGCGCCGACAAAGACTCTCAGGCCCAGATCTGCGCTCTCGGAGCGCTCGAGGTCTTCCAGTTTGCCCAGGCGGTAGGACACGCCTGCCGAGGTGCTGTCGACCAGCAGAGCATCGGCGGCATCGGCCCCGGCGGCGCGGGCGGCTTTCAACAGGCGATCAAGGACGGCCTGCGGATCGGTTTTGTCTGGTGCTGTCACACCCGCACCAAGCCACAGCCGCCGCTATGAAGGCAAGCCGCCGTCCGGGGCTGGGGGAATGCCGAATGCGACCAATCGTCAGGGCGGGCCTATTTCCAGATCGGCTTGCCGGAGCCGGGCAGGCCAAGGCGGGCCCATTTCTCCGTGACGGCCTTTACCACGTCCGCGTTCATGGCCAGTTTCTTGCCCCATTCGCGCTTGGTCTCGGGCGGAAGCTTGTTGGTGGCGTCGAGGCCGATCTTCGAGCCTAGGCCGGATTCTGGCGAGGCGAAGTCCAGATAGTCGATGGGCGTCCCTTCGATGACGGTGATGTCGCGGGCCGGGTCCATGCGCGTGGAGATCGCCCACATCACGTCCTTCCAGTCGCGCGCGTCGATGTCGTCGTCCACGACGATGACCCATTTCGTGTACATGAACTGGCGAAGGTAGGACCACACGCCCATCATCACGCGCTTGGCGTGGCCGGGATAGGCCTTTTTCATGCTGACGACGGCGATGCGATAGGAGCAGCCCTCGGGCGGCAGCCAGAAGTCCACGATCTCCGGAAATTGCTGCTGAAGCAGCGGAATAAAGACCTCGTTCAGTGCCTCGCCGAGCACACTCGGCTCATCTGGCGGCCGTCCCGTAAAGGTCGAAAGGTAGATGGGATTGCGGCGCATGGTAATCGCGGTCACCGTGAACACCGGGAACTGTTCCACCGAATTGTAATAGCCGGTGTGGTCGCCATACGGCCCTTCGGCGCGATAGTCGATGAGTGAGACCTCGCCTTCGAGCACGATCTCCGCTTCGGCCGGCACCTTCAGCGGCTGGCTTACGCAATCGGCCAGGTCCACGCGCGCGCCGCGCAGCAGCCCCGCGAACTGGTATTCGGAGAGTGTGTCGGGCACCGGCGTGACGGCGGCGAGGATCGTGCCCGGATCGGCGCCGAGGACGACGGCGGCCGGAAACGGCTTCGCCTTTTCCTTGCCCCAGCGCGCGTGATGCTGGGCGCCGCCGCGATGCTTAAGCCAGCGCATCAGGGTCTGGTTCTTGTTCAGCACCTGCATGCGGTAGATGCCGAGATTGTAATTGTCCTGACGGTCCTCGCCGGGGCCCTTGGTCACGACCAGCGGCCAGGTGATCAGCGGCGCCGGTTCGCCCGGCCAGCAGGTCTGGACGGGCAGGCGGGCGAGATCGATGTCGTCGCCCTTGAGCACGATTTCCTGGCAGGCCGGCTTGCCGCTCAGCATTCCGCCAACAGTCTTCGGCTTCATCGACAGCACGGTCTTGGCCAGCGGCAACAGTTCGATCGCTTCGCCGATGCTGCGCGGCGGTTCGGGCTGGCGCAGCATGGCCAGCAGTTCGCCGACTTCGCGCAGCGATTGGGCGTCGCGCCGTTCGGATCCGTTCATGGTCACGCCCATGGCGACACGCTTCACGGTGCCGAACAGATTGACCAGCACCGGCATGTCGGACGGCGTGCCGTCGGCCTTGATCGGCTTCTCGAACAGCACGGCCGGCCCGCCCTCGGCCAGGAGGCGGGTCTGGATTTCGGTGATTTCAAGAACGGTCGAAACCGGTTCGCTGACACGGACCAGCTCACCCTCTTGCTCGAGTTTGGTCAGGAACTCCCGCAGGGAGCGATAGCTCATGGTCGTTCCCCTTCAACCTGCGCGATGCGAAGCGGTGCGATCGCGCCGGCCGTCCTTCTGTGGATAAGTCGAGTGATCATTGGCACCAAGCCGGGATTCGATCTCTTCGTTATCGCCCTACAGCTCCGCAATGCGCAAATCGGCCGGTCATCGCGTCTTCGTGATCGATGAGGCGGTCCGCGCCGCGGCGCCGAAGATCGGCGGCTGAAATATATCGCAACTTCCGTTGGCGATCCTCGCAATGAAGCAGCGGCTGTGCGGCATAGACCGCATGCACCACGTCGGCAAGGCTGACGCGGCAGGCCGGGAAGGGGGGCGGCAGGCTTGCGCGCCCCGCTACAGCGGGTAGGCTCCCGCGCCAGAGAGCTGGCGGCCGGGATGGCCGCGCTATTGAGGGGGCATTTCATGCTGTTCGGCCGTGTTAAGTCGCTGGAAGCCATTCTGGCTACCGCGGAGAAGAAGGGACTGCACCGATCGCTGGGGGCCTTCCAGCTCACCATGCTGGGGATCGGCGCGGTGATCGGCACCGGTATCTTTGTGCTCACGGCGGAAGCGGCCCAGAAGGCCGGTCCCGGGATGATGATCTCTTTTGTCATTGCGGCGTTCGTCTGCGGCGTTGCGGCGCTGTGCTATTCCGAACTGGCCTCAATGGTGCCGGTGGCGGGCTCGGCCTACACCTACACCTATGCCGTGGCCGGCGAGATCCTCGCATGGATGGTCGGCTGGGCGCTGATCCTCGAATATGCCATCGGCGCCAGCGCGGTTGCCGTCGGCTGGTCGGGCTATTTTGTCGGCCTGGTCAAATCTTCGCTTGGCATCACGATCCCGCAATGGCTCGCGGTGGGGCCGGTTCAGGGCGGCATCATCAATTTGCCGGCAGTCGTCATCGCCCTTCTGGTGACCTGGCTGCTCGATGATCGGCACGACCGAGAGCGCGCGCGTGAACGCGATCCTGGTGGCGATCAAGGTCGCGGCCCTGACACTGTTCATCGCCCTGACCCTGCCGATGGCGAAGGGCGCGGAATTCCACCCCTTCATCCCGAATGGCTGGGGCACGGTGGGCGTGGTCGGCGCCGCCGCGTCGATCTTCTTCGCCTATGTCGGCTTCGACGCGGTCTCGACCGCAGCTGAGGAAACGAAGAATCCGCAACGCAATGTGCCGATCGGGCTGATCGGCAGTCTCGTGATCTGCACGATCTTCTATATTCTCGTCGCTGCCGGCGCGATCGGTGCGATCGGGGCCCAGCCCGTGCGCGGCTGCGCTGGGCCAGATTCTGGCGCCGGGCACGCCGGCGCTGGCGCAGCGCTGCGCCGAGATCGTCGCGGCCGGCGCCACTCAGCCGCTCGCCTGCAGCCATGAAGCGCTGGCCCATGTGCTTGCGCGTGATGGGCGACAAGACGGCCGGCAATCTGATCGGCTTGGCCGCGTTCCTCGCGCTTGCCGTCGGTCGTGCTGATGATGATCTATGGCCAGACGCGCATCTTCTTCGTGATGGCGCGCGACGGGCTGTTGCCCGAAAAGCTGTCGTCGGTGCATCCGCGCTGGAAGACGCCGCATGTCGTGACGGTCTTCACCGGCATCGTCGTCACCTTCATGGCGGCCTTCCTGCCGGTCGGACAGCTCGCCGACTATTCGAATTCGGGCACGCTGTTCGCCTTTGCGATGGTCGCTGCCTGTGTGCTGGCCCTGCGGATCAAGGATCCGGGCCGCAAGCGGCCGTTCCGCACGCCGGCGATCTACATTGTCTCGCCGCTCGCCATCATCGGCTGCATTGCGCTCTACGTGAAATTGCCGTTGATCGCGATCCTGGTGCTGCCGGTCTGGGGCGCGGTCGGGCTGCTCGTTCTATTTCGCCTATAGCCGCTCGCGCAGCCATGTCGGCCGCGGCCTTGTCGAGGTCGTGGAACTGGCCGAATCGCCGATGCCCGGTCTCAAGGACTAGCGGATTTCGCCTTCCGGGCGCTTTTGATGGCGGGGCTGTGTTGTGCAGTCCCGCCATCGCCGTTTGTGGCGAGCCGCGAACATTTGCTCCAACATGAATTTCCGTCCATCTTCGTCCCGGGCGGAATCGCGGGGGGCCTTTCATGGCAGACACGGCAAATATCGGCGCACAGATCACGGCATGGCTGGGCGCGATCGACAGCTTCGTCTGGGGGCCGGCAATGCTGGTTCTGCTCTTGGGCACGGGCCTCTATCTGACCATCGGCATGGGGCTGATGCCCATGCGCCGCATTCCGACGGCCTTCCGGTTACTGATGCGCGGGCGCAAGGCGGGCGCGGCCGAGACCGGGGACATCACGCCCTTCCAGTCCTTGATGACGGCACTGTCGGCCACCATCGGCAATGGCAATATCGTTGGTGTGGCGGCGGCCATCGCGGTCGGCGGACCGGGCGCGGTGTTCTGGATGTGGATGACGGCGCTGGTCGGCATGGCGACGAAGTATTCCGAAGCCGTGCTTGCGATCCGTTATCGCGAGGTCGACGCGGACGGGCGCCATGTTGGCGGGCCGATGTATTACATCCGCAATGGGCTCGGCCGGCGCTGGGCGTGGCTCGGCTTCACATTCGCCTTCTTCGCCACCATCGCCGGCTTCGGCATCGGCAACATGTTCCAGGCCAAGGCCGTGGTCGATGTCGTGGGTGCCAATCTCGGCGTGCCCAATTGGCAGACGGGCCTTGCTATGGCGGTGCTGACCTTCATCGTCATCATCGGCGGTGTGAAGCGCATCGGTCATGTGGCCGAATATCTCGTGCCCTTCATGGCCGTGGTCTACATCTTTGGCGGGCTGATCATCATCGCCATGCATCTGGGCGATGTGCCCAGTGGCTTGGCCTTCATCGTTCGCAACGCCTTTACGCCGACCGCGGCAGCCGGCGGCTTTGCCGGCTCGGCCGTGTGGATCGGGATCCAATTTGGGGTGGCGCGTGGCATTTTCTCCAACGAGGCCGGCCTCGGCAGCGCGCCGATTGCCCATGCGGCCGCCCAGACCAAGGATCCCGTGCAGCAGGGCATGATCGCGATGCTCGGCACCTTCATCGATACGATCTGCGTCTGCACGATCACGGCGCTGGTCATCGTCACGGTGCATGTGCCCGTGACGGGCGCGGACGGCATCGCGCATATGCTGCCGGCCTGGCAGAGCGGCAAGACCGGCGCGGACCTCTCCATGCTGGCTTTCGATGGCGGCATCGATGGCGGACGCTGGATGGTGATGTTCGGCTCCATCATCTTCGCCTACACCACCATCCTCGGATGGAGCTATTACGGCGAACGGGCAGCCGAATATCTGTTCGGCGAGAAGATCGTGACGCCCTATCGCTATCTGTGGGTTGCGTTCGTCTTCATCGGCTCGGTGATCGAATTGAAGACCATCATCACCGTTGCCGACATCATGAATGCGCTGATGGCGATCCCGAATCTGATCGCGCTGCTTCTTCTGAGCGGAACGATCTTCAGGCTGACGCGGGGCTCGCGTCTCGCCACAAAGGGCGATCTCGATGCCCCGGCTCCAGCGGCCGAATGATCAGGCGGGTACCGGCCCGGTATAGATCGAGGCGGGCCTCAAGAGTCGTCCCGTGCGCTGTTGCTCGCGGGCATGCGCCGTCCAACCGGAGGCACGGGCGCAGGCGAAGATAGGGGTGAAGGCCTGCCGCGGCACCTGCAACGCGTCGAGCAGGATCGCCGTGTAGAACTCGACATTGGTGTCGAGCGGGCGGTCGGGCTTGGCCCTGGCCAGGGCCGCACGCGCATAGGCTTCCACCTCGGCGGCGAAGCCCAGATCGGTTCTGTTCGACTTCAGGATCTGAACGGCCTTCTTGAGCACATCGGCGCGTGGGTCGCGCACGCGATAGATGCGGTGGCCGAAGCCCATCAGCCGCTCGCCGCGGGCCAGGGCATCATCGATCCAGGGCGCAATGCGCTCGGGTGTGCCGATGGCGTCGAGCATTTCCAGCACGGGTTCAGGCGCGCCGCCATGCAAAGGGCCTGTGAGCGCGCAATAGGCGCCGGTGATTGCCATGAAGAGATCGGCCTGGGTCGAGGCGATGACGCGCGCCGTGAAGGTCGAGGCGTTCATACCGTGATCGCTGACGGTCACGAGATAGGCATCGAGCGCGGCCGCTTCTTCGCGGGAGACGGGCTCGCCGCGCAGCATCCGCAGCGTATCGGAGGCGTGGCCGCGTTCGGGGGCGGGCGCGATTGGCGCATTGCCGCTTGCCTGGCGCACCAGCGCCGCCACGATCACCGGCATGGCGCCGACCAGTACCGCCTCCGGCGAGAGGCCGGGCTCGGGCCGGAGTGCCGCGACCGCTGCGCGGAAGCCGTCGACAATCGGCAAGCCTTCGGTCGCCGGCAGGATCGCGGGCAGACGGCGGAAGGCGCGGGCGCGGGCCTCACCGAGCTGAGCGCGGACTTCGGCTTCGGTCAGGGACGTGTCGCAGCCGAGCGACCACAGCCGGGCGGTCAGCCCTTCGAAGCTGACGTTGAGGGCGAGATCGTCGATGCGACTGCCGGCGATGATCAGTTCACCCTTGGCGCCATCGACCTGGGACAGGGCGGTCTCGGCGGCGGCGACGCCGTCTAGGCCGATGGGGGATTTGGATTGCAGGGTCATGAGACAGCTCCTTGTTGCATCGCAGCAAGGATGAGACCCTTTTCATATTGATCAATCTTGATTAGATTGATCAATATGAAAAAATCTTCGGCTCCCCTCTATCTCACGGCCCGGGAGGCGGCGGGTGAGCTCTCCGTCTCGCCAGCCACGCTCTATGCCTATGTCAGCCGCGGCCTGATCCGCTCCGAGCCGGTGGGCGATTCTCGGGCCAAGCGCTACCGCGCCGACGATGTGCGCGGCCTCAAGAACCGCAGGGCCCCGCCGGGAGGAAAATCCGGCGAGGCCGAACTGCCGGTGCTCGATTCGTCCATCTGCACGCTGACAGAGGAGGGGCCGATCTATTGCGGTGTTCTGGCGGTGGCGTTGGCCGCGACGGCGAGCCTTGAGCAGGTGGCGACGCTGCTCTGGGATGTCCACGGCAGCGATCCCTTCGGGCCCGGCAATCTGCCGGTGATGAGCCCTGCGATGCAGGCGATTCTTGCCGCGACGAGGAACGAAGCTCCGATCGCGCGCGCGGTCGCTGTGCTGGCGTTGGCGAGCGATGCTGATCCGCGCGCCTTCAACCGTTCCAAGGAGGGCCGGGCGGAGATCGGCGCGCGCATCATGCGCCTCGTCACGGCCGCGATCCTGAACACCGAACCGAGTGCAAAGCCGCTGCACAATCAGGTCGCCGAAGCCTGGGCGCCGGGCGACAAGCCAGCCGAAGATCTGATCCGCCGCGCGCTGGTTCTGCTGGCCGATCACGAGCTCAATCCGTCCACGTGGACGTTGCGTTGCGCCGCTTCGACCGGGCTCAACCTCTATGACGCGGTGATCGCCGGATTGGTTGCGCTCAAGGGGCCGAAGCATGGCGGGGCCGGGCCGCTGGCGGCGCATATGGTGGCCCAACTCGCTGATGCCGATGTCGCCGCCTTTGTGCGCGAACGTGTGGCATTGGGCGAACGCATCCCCGGCCTCGGCCATTCGGTCTACAAGCAGGGCGATCCGCGCGCTGTCGATCTGCTGGCGGCATTGGCGAAGGCCGGTGCGGACAAGCGGTTGGCGGTCGAAGCGCCAGCGCTGTTCACCGAGGCGACGGGTCTCTATCCCAATATCGATTTTGCGCTGGCGGTGCTGATGCGCACCTTGAAACTCAGCATCGGTCACGAGATGGCGCTGTTTGCGATCGCCCGCACGTCGGGATGGATCGCCCACGGTATCGAGCAGCTCAAGAGTGAAGTGTTGATCCGCCCGCGCGCGCGCTATGTCGGGCCGGCCCCCGGCAGAAGCCGGTAGACGCTGGTTTCTCGGATTTCGCGGTCTTCGAGTTCGCGCGTCGTTTGCACGTTATAGGTCTGCAGCTTCTCAACGCCGCTCTTTGGAAAATAGCTGCGGCCCGGATCGCCGATCAGCACGGTGGTGCCGGTTGCGGCGCGCGCCGTGAGCCAGGCAAGAACGCGTTCGGCCAGCGGGCGCTCGTAACACATATCGCCGACCAGAATGATGTCCCAGGCATCCTCGCGGCCGATCAGGTCGTCAGCGGTCGCGGTAACGGCGGCATTATTGGTGCGGGCGTTGAGGGCGATGGCCGCGAAGGCAAACTCGTCGATATCGGCGCAGAGCACCGATGCGGCGCCGGCCTTCATGGCGGCAATGCCGATCAGGCCCGATCCGGCGCCGAAATCGAGCACGGATTTGCCGCGCACCACGTCCGGGTTGTCGAGCACATAGCGCGCCATCGCCTGTCCGCCGGCCCAGGCGAAGGCCCAGAAGGGTGGGGGGATGCCCTCCGCTTCCAGTTCTTCCTCGGTTTTATGCCACAGCGGCACGACCTCGGTGGCCAGATGCAGCCGCACCTCCGGCACGAGGGGCGGTGTCGTCACTTCCGTGTTGGCGCGGATGAAGGCGGCGGGATCGATCATCGCGCGGGCGCGGGGACAGGGCAGGGGGAGGGCAAGAAAAAAAATGCCGAACAATTATGTTGCGCGGGGCCCGTCGCCTCGTGGCGGGAAAGGGGTACCCAGAAATTTTGAAAACAATTGTCGCTCAACCACATCTCACATCTACAGGCCATGGGCATTCTACCACGGCTTTTGCGGACGGGGATAAGTTCTCCGTTCAGGCGGCCCGCGGCATCGCCTCCGGCCTGGAGGTCGCGAGGCGCAGCACGTCGGCATAGTCCTTCTGGATTTCCATCTTCGGTCCCAGTCCCTTTTCCAGCAGCAGCGCATGCAGGGCCGGAAGATTGTAGCAGGGCACGTAGAACAGCAGATGGTGGTCGACGTGATAGTTGACCCAATAGGGCGCGAAGAGGGCGCGCTCCCACCATTTGGCATAGGTCGTGCGGGCGCTTTTCATCGGGTCGTCATTGTCCGGCACCATGGCGTGCTCGGCGATGTTGCGGATGCGGGTGACGACCTGCTGCCATGTCAGCAGCGGCAGGATCCAGAACATCAGATAGTAATGCGGCTTGCCGAACGCGGTCATGAGCGCCAGGAGAACGAGATTGGCGAGAACCATCTTGCCCATGCGTTTGCGAAAGGTGGAGAAGCGTTTGGCGAAGCCGTCGCCGGGTTTGCCGAGCGCATTGCGGAGTTGCGCACGCCGCAGCTTGATCCCGGTCTGGCCGGTGATGTCGCGCAAGAATTTGCGGCGATAGCTCTTCTTGGTAATCGGGAACTTGGCCGACAGATGCAGGTCCGGGTCTTCGGGCTGCTGTGTCATACGGTGATGGACGAGATGGTAGTGGCGATAGGGGATGGTGTCGGTGAAGACCGGCCAGGCGCAGAAGAGCTGGCTCAGCGGATCGTTGAGCCATTTCGATTTCACCAGCACGCCGTGCGCCGCGTCATGCATCAGGATCGCAAGGCCGAGCTGGCGGCTGCCGATCACAAGCACTGCGGCAACAAAGCTCAGCGGGTTCGGCCAGAGGGCATAGACGGCCATGGCCGCGCCGATCACGGCCCAGGCATGAAACACACAGAGAAGGCCCGTCACGTCCGAACGGGCGCGGACGGCGGCGATCTCCTCGGCCGTGAAATATTCTGTCGGGTTGAAGCGGGCGACGCTCATAGGCGGAGTATAACCCGCCGCGTCCTCTTGCCCAGCTGTTACCCGGCCCGGCCCTGGAGCACGCCCGTGGCCTCGAGAATCAGCCAGGCCATCCAGAACTGGCAGACGATCTGCACGCCAAAGGCCGTGAAGCGCAGATTGATCGCCTGCACCGTGCCCGAGGAAATATGGATCAGGGACTGGACCGCGCGCGCCGCGACCACAATCACGGCCAACACATTGAAGATCGGGTTCACCGCCCCGGCCGCCCAGCCGGCCAGCACCACGGTGGCGAAAATCGGCAGGTTCTCGATGGTGTTCATATGGGCGCGGTTGAGCCGCCAATAGGGCTCGGGCCCGTGCGGCACGCCGGCGGTGAAGCTGTCGGGCCTGGCGCCGCCACGGAGCACCTGATGCACGCGCACCGCGGCCACCGACAGCACGAGCACCATGGCCCAGATGGCATAAAAGGTCAGGGCAACGAGGGCTGTGGGAGCTTGCGACATGTCGGGTTCCTTGTCGTCTGGCGGGTGAGTCTCAATAGCGCCATGTTGCCACGATGAAGGCCAGCGCAATCAATGCGCCGGCATCGCGGTTGGCTCGGAAGAGCATGAGGTTGATTTTGGGCCGGTCCACTTCGATCTGCCGCACCTGCCAGAGGAAATGAACGGCTGCGAAGATCAGCAGAAGCACCACGGGCTCGCCGAGGCCGGCGCCATATCCGCCGGCCGCAAGCAGCAGCGTGGTCGCGACATAGAACAGGAACACCCAGACCGCCGCGCGATGGCCGAACAGCCGGGCCGTCGATTTCACGCCGATCAGCGCGTCGTCCTCCATGTCCTGCAGGGCGTAGATCGTGTCGTAGCCCAGCGTCCAGAACAGGCCGGCGATATAGACGACGAAGGCGGCGCGCGGGCAGCGCATCGGCCGCCGCCGCGCAGCCCAGCAGCACGCCCCAGTTGAAGGTCAGCCCCAGCCATGCCTGCGGCCACCAAGTGATGCGCTTCATGAAGGGATAGGCCGCGATCAGCAGCAGCGAGGCCACGCCGACACCGATGGCGAGCGCGTTGAACTGCAACAGGATGATGAGCCCGATGAGGCATTGCAGGGCAAGGAAGGTCGCGGCCTGTTTGACGCTGACGGCACCGGAGGGAATGGGCCGGGCGCGGGTGCGGGCGACCTGCGCATCGAAATCGCGGTCGACGATATCGTTATAGGTGCAGCCGGCGCCGCGCATGACGATGGTGCCGAGTCCGAACAGAACCAGCATCCACCAGTCGCGACCCGCGGCCAGGAAGGGGCGATGGTCGATGGCCGCGCCGAGCGCGAGGCCGAAGACGCAGGGCCAGAACAACAGCCAGCTGCCGATGGGCCGGTCCAGCCGCATCAGGCGCAGATAGGGCCGCAGCGCGGCGGGCATTCCGTCCACCCAGCTTTCCGGCACCGAATTGAGCGGCTTGATCTCGCTATTGGTCATGGCGGTTCTATAGCAGTAGGTTCGTGGCGTGCCTATTGATGCCTTTTGCGAAGCGTTGCCCAAATCATGTCCGAACTGACTTATCCCGGCGGCAAGCTGCGCCTTTACGTCGATGCGCCGCTCGGTGCCGGCGCGCGCGTAACCCCCGATGCGGGCCAGACGCATTATCTGCTGAATGTCATGCGCGCCAAAGCCGGCGACCGTATCAGCCTGTTCAACGGGCGCGACGGCGAGTGGGTAGCGAGCCTTGCCCGCATCGAGAAGCGAAGCTGCGCGCTGGTGTGCGAGGGGCAGGTCGCCGAACAGGACACGGTGCCGGATCTTTGGCTGGTGTTCGCGCCGATCAAGAAGACCCCGGCCGATTATGTGACGCAGAAGGCGACAGAGCTCGGCGTCTCCGTGCTGCAGCCGGTGCTGACGCGGCGAACGGTTGTGCGCCGCGTCAATGACGAACGGATGCGCGCCAATGCCATCGAAGCGGCCGAGCAATCGGGCCGGCTCAGCATTCCCGAAGTGCGCGGCCTCATCGATCTCGACAAGTTGCTTGCAAGCTGGCCGGCGGAACGGCGCATCGTCTTTTGTGACGAGTCCGGCGAGGCGCCGCCCATTGCCGAGGCGCTTGCCCACGCTGGTGATGGGCCATGGGCAATCCTGGTGGGGCCGGAAGGCGGATTCGATCTTGCCGAGCGCACGGCGATTTGCGCGCTCGGCTGCACCACGGCCGTGTCGCTCGGAAATCGTATCCTGCGGGCCGATACGGCCGGGCTGGCGGCCTTGACCGTGTGGCAGGCGCTCAGGGGTGACTGGCGCTAACTTGGCTTGCATAGGTGGGCCGCACCCGCCGCGCTTGCAGGCCGGGCACGCGCGCCCTACATAGCGTTTTCGGTGAACGGCCGCTTCACAATTTACATGCGGCCGAAGGGGCTTTCCGTTTGAAAGCCCAGGAGGAGGCAACAGGCATGTCCATTCCGCAAAGTGCGGGCGGCCCGATCGAGTTCGCGGGATGCGCTGGTGCGCCACCTCGAAGAGGGTTGCAAGCCGAAGAGCGAATGGCGCATCGGCACCGAGCACGAGAAGTTCGTCTATGACCCGGCGAGTTTCAAACCGGTGCTCTACGAGGGCAAGCCGGGCATCCGCGCGCTGCTTGAAGGCATGCAGCGTTTCGGCTGGGAGCCGGTGCGCGAGGGCGCGAACATTATCGGCCTGACGCAGAACGGCGCCTCGATTTCGCTGGAGCCGGGCGGGCAGTTTGAACTCTCCGGCGCGCCGCTTCTGACCGTGCACGAGACCTGCGGCGAGGTGAACACCCATCAGGCGCAGGTGCGCGAAGTGGCCTCCGAAATCGGCGCCGCGGTGATCGGTCTCGGCTATGCGCCGAACTGGGGCCTCGACGATGTGCCGCAAATGCCCAAGGGCCGCTACGGCATCATGCGCCGCTACATGCCGAAGGTCGGCGGCTATGGCCTGGAGATGATGTTCCGCACCTGCACGGTGCAGGTGAACCTCGATTTCTCGAGCGAAGCCGACATGGTCAGGAAATTCCGTGTCGGTCTGGCGCTGCAGCCGGTGGCGACGGCGCTGTTCGC
This sequence comes from uncultured Pseudomonadota bacterium, assembly GCA_963822185.1. Taxonomy (GTDB): domain Bacteria; phylum Pseudomonadota; class Alphaproteobacteria; order Micropepsales; family Micropepsaceae; genus Rhizomicrobium. Next base: position 436,322 of record CAWGGT010000001.1, on the reverse strand, counting down.
GAACTCGCCCTTCCGCGAGGGACGGCCCAACGGGTTCCTGTCCTATCGCAGCCAGATCTGGACCGATGTCGACAATGCCCGCGCCGGGATGCTGCCTTGGGTGTTCGAGGATGGCATGGGCTTCGAGCGCTATGTCGATTATGCGCTGAAGGTGCCGATGTATTTCGTCTATCGCGACGGACGCTACATCGATGTCGCGGGCAAGTGCTTCCAGGATTTCCTTGACGGCCGCATCCCCGAGCTCAAGGGGATCGAGCCGTCGATGTCGGACTGGGCCGATCACCTGACGACGATCTTCCCCGAAGTGCGGCTCAAGAAATTCCTGGAGATGCGCGGCGCCGATGGCGGCTCGTGGCAGCGCATCTGCGGGCTGCCGGCGCTATGGGTGGGGCTCTATTACGATCAGGTTGCGCTCGATGCCGCCTGGGACATGGTCAAGGACTGGACCGAGGAAGAACGCCAGGCGATGCGCGATGCGGTGCCGCGGCAGGGCTTCCGCACCCCGTTCCGCGGCGGCAATGTCGGCGATCTGGCGCGGCAGATGCTGGATATCTCGTCGGCGGGCCTGAAGCGCCGCGCGGCCACCGATGCGGCCGGCTCCAGCGAAGACGGCTTCCTCAATCCGCTGCGCGATTATGTCGATCGCGGCTACACGCGGGCCGAGGAATTGCTGACGCGCTTCCACGGCGAATGGAACGGCGACATCACGCCGTTGTTCAAGGAATACAATTTTCTTTGAGCCCCGCTACGCCGTGGCCGGTTCCGACGGTGCATTGGGCGCGCGTGCGCCGGGCCGATGCTCGGGGTGGCGGTATTCCGGCAGGAAGAGAATGACCAGTGCGGCCAACACCGATGCACACCGGCACGGTCGTAAGCGCGGCATGGAAATCGCCGCCCGTAATGTCGGCGAGATAGCCCACCAGCGGCTGGAAGATCAGCGCGCCCGCAATGCCGATCATGTTGACGAACGCGACCACCGTGCCGACGAGGCGATTGGGTTGGCCCTCTTTGGCCATGGCGAAGGTCAGCATCTGGCCGCCGCCGAAGAATCCGGCTCCGAACAGCAGCACGCCTTCGACAAGCGCGCCGCCCGGTGCGTAGAGCACGGCGGCATAGGCCAGGCCGGTCAGGATCGCACCGAAGAAGACGAGATATTTGCGATGGCCCAGCAGGTCGGAGAGCCAGCCGCCGGCAACGCTGCCGGCCGCCATGCCCCAGAAGATCATCGACACCGCTGTCTGCGCCGTGACCTGGCTGAGGTGATGATCCTTCATCAACTCGGTCGTGCCCCACAACCCGCCATAAACGTTGACAGGCATGTAGTAGAGCATCCCGATCATGGCGATGGCCCATGTGCGCGGATGGCCCATCACGTCGCTGAGGCTCTGGCCGATATGTTCGACGGGGCCGGTCGTCGCCGTTTGCGCGGGTGAGGGCGGCTCGCGCAGAAACAGCAGCGCCACGAGAAATATCGCCAGCCCCGCTGCACCGGTGCCGATGAACACGTGTTGCCAGCCGGATTGGGCAATCAGGGCCGAGAGCGCAACCCCGCCAATGGCCGTGCCCAGCATGCCGACGGCGTTGACCCCGCCGGAGAGCAAGGCAAAGCGCTCGGGCGCGAACCAGTGATTGACCAGCCATAGCCCGGCGACAAAGGCGAAGGAGGCGCCGAAGCCCGTCAGCGCGCGGCCGGCGCCGCCAATGACGATATTGTTGGTCGAGGCGAAGATGATGACCCCGGCCGCGCAGCAAAAGCTGCCGAGCAGGATGAAGCGCTTGGCGCCGTAGCGGTCGAGCACGAGGCCGACCACGATCTGCATCGGCGCATAAACCCAGAAGAACAGGCTGGAGAGTGTGCCGAAACCGGCATCGTTGACATGGTAGAACCGGGCAATGGCATGCGGCGCCAGGCTGGGTTCGACGCGGGTGACGAACTCGAACAGAAAGAACGCTGAGGCGATCCAGAATGCCGTCCAGGCTGCGCGCATAAATCCCCCGCGTCGCTAAAAGTGCCACGCCCGGGTACGCCGCCGTAGAAGCGGGGTCAACCTCAGGCATGACGGCGTTAAATCGACGTCATGATCGAACGGGATCGCGCTGTTCCGCGAATAGCAGGCCCCGGGATGCCGTCACGGTCTTGCGACGGTGCGCAAGATTGGTCTGCACGCGTATGCGGCGTCCCGGGCCCGGCGAGGTCTATCCTTTCTTGGTCATCTTCTTCTTGGCCTTGTGGGCCGCCGCCGTGGCCTTGTGCTTCGCAGCGTGCTTGGCAGTCTTCTTCCAGGCCTTGTGCTTGGCGGTTTTCTTCATCGCCACCTCTTTCTTCGTGGCCTTCTTGTGCATCGCGGTTTTGTGCGCTGCCTTATGGGTGGCGTGATGCATCGTCTTGTGCGTGGCATGGTGTGCGGCGGGTTTTGCCTTGTGCGCCGCGGTTCCCGCGAAGGCCATCGTAGAGGCCAGCAGCGTGGCCGTGATCAGGCTCGTAGCGAGTTTCCACTTCATGGGTTTTGCCTTTCTGTCTTGTCCTGAAATTGTGCGAGTAAATGCGTTTGTGACAGTTACGCGAACAGAGGGCGCAACCGTTAGTCCCGTCAGATGAAGCCAAGCCGTCACGCGGGTGAATTCGCCGCGCGTCTTTCGTCCACAATAGAACGTGTGCGGATAATTACACGGCCGTTAGGGGTTGTGGCGGCGCCTGGCCCGCCGGGGTGGGCGGGATGACGCTACCCTTCCCAGTCCTTCGGGGGAGGCTCACGGTCTTGTCCCCATCGCGTGCCGGGGCTATCGGATTGGGAGCAGAGGGGTTCTCCGTATGACGTCCAAATCGCAATCCGAGGCAAATCCGGCATCGCGGTCCAACGGGAGCTCCGCACATGGGCGTGACGATATCCCGGTGATCCGCACCATCGCCATGCCGAACGACACCAATCCCGCCGGGGACATTTTCGGCGGCTGGCTGATGTCGCAAATGGATCTCGCGGCCGGCAATGTTGCGGCGCTGCGGGCACGCGGCCGCTGCGCGACCGTGGCTGTGGAATCGATGACCTTCTTGCGGCCGGTTTTCGTTGGCGACGAGGTCAGCCTTTATGCGGAGGTCCTGTCCACGGGCCGCAGTTCGATCCGTATCGGCGTCGAAGCCTGGCGGCGGGCGCGCCATGAGGACGAGATGAGCAGGGTGACACAGGCAACTTTCACCTTCGTGGCCATCGGGGCGGATGGCAAGGCGCGCGAACTGCCGGCCCAGTAAGGCTCAGGCGGCACCAGCGGGCAGGGCAAAGCCGCCTTCGGGATCGCGGCCGATCGCGCCGGTCCATGTCGCGGCCGAGAGGGGCAGCGCCGCATAGAGATGGGGAAAGAGGGCGCCGTCGCGCGAAGGTTCCCATTTGAGCGCGCCGCCCAGGGCATCGCCATCGACCGCGACCAGCACGAGGTCATCGGCGTCGGCATACCATTTCTCCAGTGTGCCGATCAGTTGCTCGGACGTCGAGAAATGCAAGAAGCCGTCTTCCTTGTCCTTGGCGGTGCCGTCGTAGCGGCCTGCGGCTTGGGCGCTTTTCCATTCATCTTGATGGCAGATCTTGAAAATCAACATGCGCGCGTCACTTCGATTCCAGAAAGGATGCCACGGCCGGATGCTTTCGCATCTGCGCAAGATCGTCTTCGTTCGGCAATTGCGGGCGGTCGCGCTCGGCATTGACCATGCACAGAAATCCCATGGGCGTAGCTCCGGTGGTGCGGAACTGGTGCCAGGTCATGGGTGGAATGTGAACGAGGTCGAAGGTGTTCGCATGGCGCACCTCGGTGCCGACCATCACATCGGCTTTCCCACGCAGGATCATGACGCCATGCACATGCTCATGCCGTTCGAGCGTGGAGTAGCCGCCCGGCGCGACTTCGAAATAGCGCATCTCGCATTTGAGATCGGGATCGTGGAACAGCACCTGACGCGTGATCGCCTTGAAGGGGGCGGCGCCTTCTTCCTTGTAGGGCATCAGGGTCACGCCGTTCCAACGATAGTCGGAAAAGGCGCGGAACGGATCGATCGGGCTATCGGACATCTCGGTCATCCTTGGCCGTGCGCGTGCACGGCGTCCACAAAGGCGCGCGTCTCTTCGGTCAGGCGCGGGCCGGCGGCCAAGAGTGCGCCGCCGATCAGAAGCATCACATCGCTTCCGTAGAAGTCGAGCATTTCCGGGACACGGTCCGCCGTCATGCCGCCGGCCGGGACGGGAACGGTGGGTTTGATGCCATCACACGGTGCCAGTGCGGCATGGGCCAGTGCGCGGCAGTCCTCCGGCGTGTAGCCGAAGCGGCCGCCATGGTTGGGGAACACGGTCGCATCGGCGCCGAAGAGGCGGAACAGCTTGCCGAGATGAAGGGCCGGGGCGATGCGTGCCGCGCCCGCCATCGCCGGATGTGCCATGAAGGCGATGTCCGGGTTCTCGCGCACGAGCGTGTGGAAATTTGCGACGCCGACAATCATCGGCGCGATCAGCACGCCGTCGAGTTCGGCGGCGCGCACGATCTCGATCTGGCGGCGCAACTGGTCGAGATTGCCGGAGAGGCTCGGCAGATAGCGCGTCGGCACTGTGCCTTGCGCCTTGCGTACGGCGGCGGCGATGGCCGGCACGCGTGTCGCAAAGGGGCTGTAGGCCTGATCGGCGATGCCGTGATCGTCCTTGAGGAAGTCGATACCGCCGCGGGTGAACTGCGCGGCGAGGTCCGCCAGTTCGCTCGGGTGAGAGCCCTTGCGGCTTCAGCGCCGAGCAGGTGAGGGCGCGGTTCCTCGGCGCCCACGCGTTGCCGCAGGTCGTCGATGCCGTGATGCGGTCCGCCGAAGTTGCGCAGGATTTCATCCGGGAAGATCGCATCGTGCAGCACGATGTCGGCATGGATCGAGGAGTTGCCGAACAGCATGTTGAGCATCTGTCCGGCTTCGAGCCCGGTGGTGGAGACGGCAAGGCCAATACGAAGCTCGAAGGTGCCGCCGCCGAGATCGCTGATGCTCTCGACCGCGCCGACGATGTCGTCCAGCACGCTGCGCTTGGTGATGGCGCTGACGGGCATCTCGACGCTCTGCTCGACCGCGATGGTCTTCGCCCGCGCCTCGATATTCGCCGCGCTGTCCTGGACGCGGTAGATCGCGGTGATGCGGGAGGTCATGCGGCCTGGGCCGTGCCGCCGACGGTGAGGCCGTCGATGCGCATGGTGGGCTGGCCGACGCCGACGGGCACGGACTGGCCGTTCTTGCCGCAGACGCCGACGCCGGTGTCGAGCTTCATGTCGTTGCCGATCATCTTGACCTGCGTCAGCGCGGTGGGGCCGTCGCCGATCAGCGTCGCGCCCTTGATCGGCGCGCCGACCTTGCCGTTCTCGATTCGGTAAGCCTCGGTGCAGGAGAACACGAATTTGCCATTGGTGATGTCCACCTGGCCGCCACCGAAATTCACGGCATAGATGCCCTTGTCGACGGAGGCGATGATCTCGGCCGGGTCACGATCGCCCGCCAGCATATAGGTGTTGGTCATGCGTGGCATGACGGTGGCCGAATAGCTCTCACGCCGTCCATTGCCGGTGGCGGCCATGCCCATCAGGCGGGCATTCTGGCGGTCCTGCATATAGCCTTTGAGGATGCCGTCCTCGATCAGCACGGTGCGGCTCGTCGGTGTGCCTTCATCATCGATGGAGAGCGACCCGCGGCGACCCGCGATGGTGCCGTCATCGACCACGGTCACGCCCGGCGCGGCCACGCGCTGGCCGAGCATGCCGGAAAAGGCGCTCGTCTTCTTGCGATTGAAGTCGCCTTCGAGGCCATGGCCGATGGCTTCGTGCAGGAGGACGCCGGGCCAGCCCGGTCCGAGCACCACCGGCATCTCGCCGGCCGGGGCTGGCTCGGAGCTGAGATTGACGAGGGCCATGCGCAGGGCCTCGTCCACGCCAGCGTGCCAATAGGCCGGGTCTAGATAGGTCTCGTAGCCGCCGCGGCCGCCGCCGCCATAGGAACCGCTCTCCTGGCGGCCATCCTGTTCGACCACGACCGAGACGCCGATGCGCACGAGCGGGCGGATGTCGCGATAGGTCTCGCCGCCGGGACGCAGGATTTCGACCGTCTGCCATTCGCCGGAGAGTGAGCAGGAGACCTGGCGGACCCGGCTGTCCTTCGCCCTCGCATATTCGTTCATGTCCTGGAGCAGCTTCACCTTCACGGCGAACTCGGCGGAGTTGAGCGGGTCGATCTCTGAATAGAGCTTCACATTGGTGCGGGCCGGGGGCAGGGCGAGCTGGCCGGAATACCCCTTGGCCACGGCCTGAACGGTGTCGCCGGCCCGCGCGATGGCCTCTTCTGAGAGTTCGGAGGCATGGGCATAGCCCGTGGCCTCGCCAGCGACCGACCGGAGGCCGAAGCCCTGCATGGTGTCGAAGCTGGCCGCCTTCAAGCGCCCGTCATCGAAGCTGAAGCTCTCCGACTGGCGGTATTCCAGGAACAGCTCGCCGTCATCGGCGCCCTTGAGCGATTCGTCGACCAGGCTTTGGACCCGGCCGCGGTCGAGGCCGTCCTTGCGGAAGAAAAGCTCATGGTCGGCCATCTTGGAACTCCTTGGGGCTGTTGTGCGGCGCGATAGCGGTCGGGCCGGGGCATTTTTACCGGATCGGGGCGAGGCAGCGGGCCGCAGCCTAGCGGCATAATGCCCCCGGTACGGGCGGCCGTCATCGTGGCATATCAGTCTGGATATGTGCTTCGGAGGCCGAAGCACAAGATGTTCCTGGACCCGGCTGGCGGGTCCGCATTCGTCTCCGTGCCGGGGGAGGGGCCGCTTGAGCCATGTCAAAGGGCTCGCGTGGCATAAGGTCGCAATGACTTCAGAGGGTTGCGACCGTACACCGACACGGACGAGTCTTCGGGGAGAGGGGCCTTTGGACGCCCTGACAAGCCTTTGCGAGGTTGCTGGATGTTCCTGAGAAAAATTGGTGCCGGGGTGGGCGTGCTGGCCGCGACGATGATGGCCACCGCGGGCGCGGCATATGCGATGCCGAAACCGTGGGAGATGGACTTCCAGCCGGCCGCAACGCCGGTGATGACGGATATCGAGGATTTCCATCGCCTCCTGGTCTACATCATCACGGCGGTCTGCCTGTTCGTGCTGGCGCTGCTCCTGTGGGTCATGGTCCGCTACAATGCGAAGGCCAATCCGACCCCGAGCAAGACCTCGCACAACACGCTGCTGGAAGTTGTGTGGACGGCGGTGCCGGTCCTGATCCTGGTGTTGATCGCGATCCCGTCCTTCCGCCTGCTCTATTTCGAAATGACGATCCCGAAGCCGGATCTGACGATCGAGGCGATCGGCAAGCAGTGGTATTGGACCTACGCCTATCCGGCGCAGAAGCTCCAGTTCGACTCGCTGATGCTGAACGATGCCGATGCCGCCAAGGCCGGCGAGCCGCGCCTTCTGGGCGTCGACAACGCGGTTTATGTGCCGGTGAACAAGGTGATCGAGGTCGAGACCACGGGCGCCGACGTCATCCATTCCTGGGCCGTGCCGCAATTCGGCGTGAAGATGGATGCCGTGCCGGGTCGCATCAATCACACCTGGTTCAAGGCCACCAAGATCGGCACCTATTACGGCGAGTGCTCCGAATTGTGCGGTGCGCGTCACGCCTTCATGCCGATCGAGGTGCATGTGGTGTCGGAAGCCGACTTCCAGAAGTGGCTGGCGACGGCCAAGCAGAAGTTTGCCGCCAACGACGTGCCGGCGGACAAGAACACGCGCGTTGCCGCGCTAGCGAATTAATCGAGGGATAGAGCGACATGGCTGAGTTGGCCCACGCCCACGCGGACCACCCCACCGGCTGGCGGCGGTACGTCTATTCGACCAATCACAAGGACATCGGCACCATGTACCTGGTGTTCGCGATCTTCGCGGGCATTGTGGGCGGCCTCCTGTCGATGGCAATGCGTGCCGAGCTGATGTACCCGGGCATGCAGATTTTCTCCAACCCACACACGTTCAACGTGTTCGTCAGCGCTCACGGCCTGATCATGGTGTTCTTCATGATCATGCCGGCGATGATCGGCGGGTTCGGCAACTGGCTGGTGCCGCTGATGATCGGTGCGCCGGACATGGCGTTCCCGCGCATGAACAACATCTCGTTCTGGCTGCTGCCGTTCTCCTTCATGCTGCTTCTCGCCTCGATGTTCGTCGAAGGTGACTTGGGTGGCATCGGTATGGGCGGCGGCTGGACGATCTACGCGCCGCTGTCGACTGCCGGTTCGCCCGGCCCGGCCATGGACTTCGCGATCTTCTCGCTGCACATCGCCGGTGCTTCGTCGATCCTGGGTGCGATCAACTTCATCACCACCATCCTGAACATGCGCGCGCCGGGCATGACGCTCCACAAGATGCCGCTGTTTGTATGGTCGGTGCTGGTCACCGCCTTTCTGCTGCTGCTGTCGCTGCCGGTTCTGGCGGGCGCCATCACCATGCTGCTGACGGACCGCCATTTCGGCACGGCCTTCTTCGAGGCTTCCGGCGGCGGCGACCCGATCCTTTACCAGCATCTGTTCTGGTTCTTCGGTCACCCGGAAGTGTACATCCTGATCCTGCCCGGCTTCGGCATGATCTCCCACATCATCTCGACCTTCTCGAAGAAGCCCGTCTTCGGCTATCTCGGCATGGCCTACGCCATGGTCGCGATCGGCTTCATCGGCTTCCTGGTCTGGGCGCACCACATGTACACGGTGGGCCTCTCCGTCGACACCAAGGCCTATTTCGTCTTCGCCACGATGGTCATCGCGGTGCCAACGGGCATCAAGGTGTTCTCATGGATCGCCACCATGTGGGGCGGCTCGATCGAGTTCAAAACCCCGATGCTGTGGGCGATCGGCTTCGTCTTCCTGTTCACGGTCGGCGGCGTGACCGGCGTGGTGCTGGCCAATGCGGGCGTGGACGTGGTCCTGCAGGACACCTATTACGTGGTGGCGCATTTCCATTACGTGCTGTCGCTGGGTGCGGTATTTGCGATCTTCGCGGGCTGGTACTTCTGGTTCCCGAAGATCACGGGCTACATGTACAACGAGACGCTGGGCAAGCTTCACTTCTGGTGGACCTTCGTCGGCGTGAACATCACCTTCTTCCCGATGCACTTCCTGGGGCTGGCGGGCATGCCGCGCCGCTATGCGGACTATCCGAACGCTTTTGCGGGATGGAACTACGTCTCCTCGATCGGCGCCTTCATTGCCGGTACTGCGGTGATCGTGTTCCTCATCGTGATGGCCGAGGCTTTCATCAAGAAGCGCAAGGCGGGCGACAATCCGTGGGGCGTGGGTGCCACGACGCTGGAGTGGACCGTGTCTTCTCCGCCGCCGTTCCATTGCTTCAACGAACTGCCGCGCATCCAGTAAGGCTGGAAGGACAAACATAGATCATGGCCACGGCCGCTACGATCACCGCCTATCCGCCGCGCCCGGCGAGGATCGAGGACTTCTTCGCGCTGTTGAAGCCGCGCGTGATGTCCTTGGTGATCTTCACCGGGCTGGCGGGGATCGTTGTGGCGCCGGGCAGCGTCCATCTGCTCACGGCATTCACCGCGCTGCTCTGCATCGCGGTGGGGGCGGGGGCGAGCGGCGCGCTGAACATGGCCTATGATTCCGACATCGACTGCCTGATGACGCGCACGGCCGCGCGGCCTGTACCGCTCGGCCATGTCACCCGCAGCGATGCACTGGCCTTTGGCTGGGGGCTGTCGGTGGGCGCGGTCGCGACCATGGGGCTTCTGGTCAATTACGTGGCGGCCGGGCTTCTGGCCTTCACGATCTTCTTCTATGTCGTTGTCTATACGCTGTGGCTGAAGCGGCGCACGGCGCAGAACATCGTCATTGGTGGGCTGTCGGGCGCGCTGCCGCCGGCCATCGGCTGGGCGGCGGTGACGGGCAATCTCACACTCGCGCCGCTGGTGCTGGTGGCGCTGATCTTCCTGTGGACGCCGCCGCATTTCTGGGCGCTGTCGCTATGGCGTTCCGACGATTATGCGCGCGCCGGCGTGCCGATGATGCCGGTGGTGAAGGGCAAGCCCTCCACGCGCCGCCAGATACTGGCCTATGCGCTGGTGCTGTTCCCGGTCGGGTTGGCGCCGGCCTTTGTCGGCCTGGCGGGCCCGCTCTACACGGCGGCAGCGACCCTGTTTGGCGGCTGGATGATCGTTGAAGCTGTGGCGGTGCTGCGCGAGACCGACGAGGTCAAGGAGCCGGCGGCGAAGCGGCTGTTCGCGGCGTCTATATCCTATTTGTTCGTGTTGTTTGCGGCTCTGATCGCCGAGCATTTGCTCGGCATCGCGCCCTTCGGTGCCGCGTCCTTCGGCGCCTGGATGTGAGGCGATGGAGCCGACCGATGACACGAAAGAAAACAATGAGCAGGACTACGAAAAGATCCGGCGGCGGCGCAACATTGCGGTTGCGCTCGTGCTCGGTGTCGTCGTGGTACTTTTCTTCCTGATGACGATGGTTCGCATCGGGAATTTTTACGGGCCGTAAAGCGGCCGGGGCAATTTTGGGAGAGGCGGAGCGAACAATGGCCCATGCGGAAGTAAAGCACGACTACCATCTGGTAGACCCGAGCCCTTGGCCGATCCTGGGATCCATCGGTGCATTTACGATGCTCGGTGGTGCCGTGTTCTGGATGAACACGGACTATTCGGGGTTCTGGGGGCTGCCGATCAACGGCAAGCCGTGGATATTCATCGCCGGGCTCTTGCTGGTGCTCTACACCATGGCAGGCTGGTGGCGCGACGTTATCAAGGAAGCCCGTGACGGGCACAGCCATTCGCCCGTTGTGGCGCTGGGCCTGCGCTACGGCATGGTGCTGTTCATCGCGTCCGAAGTGATGTTCTTCGTGGCGTGGTTCTGGGCCTATTTCAATTCCGCAGTCTTTCCGCACGATGTTGGCCTCTCCGGCTGGCCGCCGAGCGGGATCGTGACGCTCGATCCTTGGCATCTGCCGCTGCTCAACACGCTGATCCTGCTGTGCTCGGGCACCACGGTGACCTGGGCGCACCACGCGCTGCAGAAGGGTGACCGCAAAGGCGCGATTCAGGGCCTCATCATCACGGTGCTGCTGGGCCTGTCGTTCAGCTGCGTGCAGGCCTATGAGTACATGCACGCGCCCTTCACCTTCGGCTTCAACGGCGCCGCGCTCGCGCCGCTGACCGATGCTGCGCATATGAATCTGGCTAATCCGATGGGGGCGCTGGACGCCATCTACGGTTCGACCTTCTTCATGGCGACCGGCTTCCACGGCTTCCACGTCATCGTCGGCACGATCTTCCTGGCGGTGTGTCTGGGGCGCGCGATTGCCGGCCAGTTCACGCCGGACAGCCATTTCGGCTTCGAGGCGGCGGCCTGGTACTGGCACTTCGTCGACGTTGTCTGGCTGTTCCTGTTCATGTGCATCTATGTCTGGGGTGCGGGGTCGGTCGTCGAAGGCATGGCGCATTAGATGGATGAAGCGGGCGGCCCGAACACCCTTCACGCGGCGTTGTTCGGTCGCTGCCCGCGTTGTGGAAAGGGCCCGCTCTTCAAGGGCCTTCTGACGCTTCATCACAATTGTCCGGCTTGCGGGCTCGATTACTCGGTGTTCGATCCGGGTGACGGGCCCGCAGTTTTTGGCATCCTGATCGTCGGTGCGATCGTTGCGGGCATGGCGCTGTGGGTCGAGTTTACCTTCTCGCCGCCGCTGTGGGTGCATCTTGTCTTGTGGGCGCCGACCATCGCCATCCTGAGCACGGGTTTCCTGCGGCTCGCCAAGTCGCTGCTGGTCGTCCTGCAGTATAAGCACAAGGCGCAGGAAGGCCGGCGCGCCGATTAGGCGGCCACATCGCCCATGTCCGTCATTTTTCGCCCCATCCCAAAATTGAGTGTCGCCGCGGCGCTGATGTTCGCCGCGCTGATGGCGCTCGGCATCTGGCAGATCCAGCGCCTGCACTGGAAGCTGAACCTGATCGCGATGGTGGATCACCGGCTCACCGCGGCGCCGATCTCGCTGGACGACGCGCTGGCGCTGGGGACGGCCAAGGCGCGCTATCGCAAGGTGGCGCTGACGGGCCACTTCGACAATGCGCATGAGGCCTTTGTCTTCAAGACCGGGCCCGATGGCAAGCCGGTCTATCATGTGCTGACGCCCTTCGTGATGGTCTCCGGCAAGGCGATCATCGTCGATCGCGGCTATATCCCGCTGTCTCTCAAGGATCCGGCTCTGCGGCAGGCGGGCGAGCTGACCGGCACGCGGCGCATCGTCGGCATCTGGCGTGAGCCGGACAGCCCGGGCTGGTTCACCCCGGCGCCCGATCTGAAGGGCCGGGTCTGGTACGCGCGCGAGGTTGCCGCCATCGCCAAGGCCGATGGCGTGACGCTCGCGGCCCCGGTGGTGGTGGAGGCCGACGCCACGCCCAATCCCGGCGGCTGGCCCAGGGGCGGGCAGACGGTGGTTCATTTCCGCAATGAGCACCTGCAATATGCGATCACCTGGTTTGCCCTCGCGGCCGGGCTGGTTCTCGTCTATCTGACCTATCATCGCTCGGTTGGCCGATTGGGCTTCAGGCCTTAATTTGTTTGCGCGAGCAGATTTTCCCGGTTCGGGCAGGCGCCCGGCCATGATGTGACACGATTGCGATGAACTACATCTCCACACGCGGCCAAACCGCGCCCCGGAATTTCGCCGATGTGCTGCTGGCGGGGCTGGCGCCCGATGGCGGCTTGTTCCTGCCCGAAGCCTGGCCGCAATTCACGGCCGCAGAGATCAGCGCATTCGCCGGGCTTTCCTATGGCGAGGCGGCCTGGCGGGTGCTCAGCCGTTTTGCCGGCGGTTCCTTCAGCGAAGAAGATCTGCGCGCCGATATCGAAGCGGCCTATGCCGGCTTTGACGATGCCGCCATCGCCCCGCTGTCGGAGATCGGGAACCGGCTTTATCTGCTGGAGCTGTTCCATGGGCCGACGCTGGCCTTCAAGGATCTCGCCTTGCAGATCTTGGGGCGGCTGTTCGCGCGTGCGCTGGCGAAGCGCGGCGGCCGGGCGACGGTCGTGGCCGCGACCTCGGGCGACACCGGCTCGGCGGCGATTGCGGCGCTGGGCGGTTTGCCGAATATCGAACTCTTCGTGCTGCATCCCAAGGGCCGCGTCAGCGAAGTGCAGCGCCTGCAGATGACGACCAGCCCGCACGCCAACGTCCACAACATCGCGCTCGAAGGCACGTTTGACGATGCGCAGGCCATCGTGAAATCGCTGTTCGCCGATAAGGATTTCGCGGAGCGCACGAGCCTGACGGCGGTCAACTCGATCAACTTCGCGCGTATCGCGGCGCAATGCGTCTATTACTTCACCGCGGCAGCGCAGCTTGGCGAGGCGCCGGTCTTCGTCGTGCCGACCGGGAATTTCGGCGATGTGTTCGCGGGCGAGGCGGCGATGCGCATGGGGCTTGGCATCGAGAAGCTCGTCGTCGCCACCAATGCCAATGACATCATGGCACGCGCGCTCAATGACGGCGTCTATGCCGCCGGCACGGCGCAAGCCGACGCTGAGCCCATCCATGGACATTCAGGTCGCCTCCAATTTCGAGCGCGCGCTGTTCGAGGCGAGCGGGCGCGATGCCGATTGGGTGCGCGACGGCAATGGATGCGTTCGGCCGCGAGAAGAAACTGGTGCTGCCGCCGGAGATATCTGGCGGCGCTGCGGGCTCGCTATACGGCGCTGGCCGTCGACGACGACGCGCACGCTGGCAACGATCGCCGCCGTCCATCAGATCAGCGGCCGCTTCATCGATCCGCATACCGCCGTGGCCTTGACCGCGGCCGAGGATATCCAGGCCGACGCCAAGGGCCCGGTGGTGGTGCTCTCCACCGCCCATCCGGCCAAGTTCCCGGATGCGGTGCGGGAGGCGACAGGCAAAGAGCCCCCCTTGCCGCCGCGCCTCAAGGGCCTCTATGAGGGGGTGGAGCGCGTGACCGTGCTGGGCCATGATCTGGCCCTGGTGCGGGATTTCATCGCCCAGCGCTGTTCTTGATCGGAGCCGTATGACTATCGAAATCACCAGGCTTTCCAATGGCCTGACCGTCATCACCGACCCTATGCCGCAACTCGAAAGCGCGGCGTTGGGGGTGTGGGTCAATTGCGGCACGCGCCACGAGACCCGCAGCGTGATGGGCATTTCCCATATGCTCGAGCATATGGCGTTCAAGGGCACGCGGCGGCGCTCGGCCCGCCAGATCGCCGAAGAGATCGAGGCGGTGGGCGGCTTTCTCAACGCCTATACCAGCCGCGAGCAGACCGCGTTCCATGTGCGCGTGCTGAAGAACGATGTGGCGCTGGGCATCGACATCCTGGCCGACATTCTGACCGAGCCGGGCTTCGAACAGAACGAACTCGAGCGCGAACGCCAGGTCGTGCTGCAGGAGATCGGGCAGGCGCGCGACACGCCGGACGACATCATCTTCGATCACCTGCAGACCATGGTCTATCCCGACCAGCCGATGGGCTATCCCATCCTCGGCGACGAGGAGACGGTGACCGCGTTCACGCGCGACAATCTCAAGACCTATATGGCCGCGCAGTATCGCGCCGACAGGATGATGCTGATTGCATCAGGCGCGGTGGAGCATGGCGAAATCGTGCGTCTGGCCGAAGACAAGTTCAGCGCTGTGCCGCGGAGTGCACCTTATGCCACCGAGCCCGCGCGCTATGGTGGCGGCGAACTCAAGCTCACCGAAGATCATGAGCAGGTGCATGTCACCTATGGCTTTCCGGGCATCGCCGGCAACGATCCGGCGATCTATGCCGCGCAGGTCTATGCCACCGCGCTGGGCGGTGGCATGTCCTCGCGCCTGTTCCAGGAAGTGCGTGAAAAACGCGGTCTTTGCTATTCGGTTTATGCCTTTACCCATGCCTTCAGCGATGGCGGGTTGATCGGCGTCTATGCCGGCACCGGCGAGAACGAGGCCGCCGAGATTTCCGCAGTTGTCGCCGGAGAAATGGCCGCGATCGCGCAGACCGCAAGCGACGATGAAGTGGCGCGCGCCAAGGCGCAGCTCAAATCGGGTCTTCTGATGGGGCTCGAACGTCCGACGGCGCGGGCCGAACATATCGCCAGCCACATGTTGACATTCGGCCGTGTGATTCCGGTGCACGAAATCACCGAGAAGCTCGAAGCTGTGGATGCCGACGGCAGTGCGCGACTTCGCTGGCCGGGTGATGGAGACCAATGCGCCGACGCTGGTGGCACTGGGGCCGGTCGGCAAACTCGAATCCTATGCGACCTTCGCGGACCGATTTGGCGCCGCGCGCCGCGCCGCGGAGTGACGGCACGCCATGGCGTTCATGCGGGGCCTTACATTTCCCGGCGGTCAGGCGCCGGTGATCCGGGGACGCGATGTCTATCTGCGTTATCCGCGCGTTGCCGATTATGCGGCCTGGTCCCGGCTGCGCGACGAGAGCCGCGAATTCCTGATCCCCTGGGAGCCTGTCTGGGCCAGCGATGAGCTGAGCAAGGGCGGTTTCCGGCGCCGCCTCAAGCGCTATCATCACGATGCGCGGCAGGACATGGCTTATGCCTTCTTCGCCTTCCGTGCGTCGGACGATGCGCTGGTCGGCGGCTGTCACGCTCTCCAATGTGCGCCGCGGCGTGGTGCAGTGCTGCGCCCTGGGCTACTGGGTCGGCGAACGCTATGCACGCCGGGGCCATACGCTCGACGCGGTGCAGGCAATGATCCCGTTCATATTCGGGACACTGGGCCTTCACCGCATCGAAGCGGCCTGCCTGCCGGAAAACGGGCCCTCGCGCGGCCTCTTGGCAAAGGCCGGCTTTCGCGAGGAAGGCCGAGCGTTGCGTTTCCTCCAAATTAATGGCGAATGGAGGGACCATATCCTATTCGCTTTGCTCGAAGATGAGGTGCGGCTAGCTTAGCCCCCGTCGCCACTGCCGATTCCGCCGGGGTTCTTTTGCGTAAATCTGTGTTTCCTCTTCTCGCCTTGTTGTTCGCCCTTTTGGCGAGCTATGGCGTCGCCACGGCGCAGCGGGACCATCAGATCGCGTCGACGCCGGCCGTCGATGCGCCGATCGACATGGCCGCGCCAGCGGCTGCGCTCGAACTGGAGGGCGCGCTCTCGCCCTATCACGCCCCGGGCGGCAATGAGAGCGACGGCTCGCGCTGGTACATCCTGACGGTCTCCAATTCCGCCAAAGGTCCGGTTTCGCGCATTCTCGTGGCGCCAGAGCCGGCCGGCGCGGCGCTGCGCATCTTCCCTCAGCCGGATCGGGCCCGGCTCCTGCAGGTGGCCAGTTCCGATGGCGGCATCACAGTCCACCCCGAGGACGGCTTCAGCCGCGACGCCTTCCGCGTGACCGTGCCGCCGGCGACCACAGCGGCGCTGGCCATTCGCATCGCCAATGCCGACAGCCCGCCTTCGGTGCTGGCCTGGCGGGAGCCGGAGCTGATGGCCTATCAGCGCCAGCTCGCGATTTTCCTGGCCGCCGTAGCCGGGCTGATCGCGACGGCAGCCGCCATCAGTGGCGGCGTCGCGGCAATGACCGGCCATTCCGCACCGGGCTGGGCCGCGCTGATGCTGGCGGGCCTGTTTGGTATCTGGCTCGCCAATGCGGGGCAGTTCGACGCGAGCCTGTTGACGGCGCTGGGCGGCCCTTACGGATTCGCGGCGGCGCTGGAGGCGTTGTCCCTGGCTGCGGCCATCGGGCTGGTCGAGGCGGTGGCACCGCTCTCCGACCGCTGGCCGTGGAGCGAGAAATATCGCCGCTGGACGATGCTCGCCCTGCTGGCGGGGGCGTTCCTGGCATTCGTGGGCGTGCCGGCCGCCGCCGTGACCGTGAACATCCTGCTCCTGATCGGGGTGACGGCGCTGGCCGCCTATGTGGTGCGCCGCGGCGCGTCCGGATCGCGGGCGGCGCGGGTGCTGGCGCCGAGCGCAGCCGTGTTCGCCCTGGTCACGCTGGGTGCGGCGCTGGCAGCGCTTGGCGTGTTCCAGGGCAATCCCATCGCCGCCAAGATCGTGGGCGGCTTTGCCGCTGCCGGTGCGGTGCTGGTGGCGCTGGCCATCGCGGCCGGCGAAGGATTGGGCCTTCTGGGGCCGGTTCCTGCCCGGGCGGGCACCGCAGGACCGGCACCCGCAGGCCCGTCACCGGTGGCGCCGGCTCTGTCGCGTGTGATGCACGGCGCTCGCTCCGACGAGGGGGCACAGGCCGCACTGTCGGCCATCGGCGCCTCGCATCAAGGCGTTTATGACCTCGATTTCCGCACCGACACGCTGCGGCTGTCGCCGGAGGCCGCCAACCTGATCGGCTTCACGGGGGGGCCGCAATCCATCGATCATTCGACCTGGATCGGGGCGCGTTCATCCCGATGACCGTGCCGTCTACAGCGATGCGCTGGCCGATTATCGCGGCCATCCGGGCCTGGCATTCCGCATTGAGTTCCGGGTGCGGAGCGAAAGCGGGCGCTATCCCTGGTTCGAACTGCGCGCGACCATGATCGGCGATGGCGACGAGGCCGATCGCTGCCTCGGGCTGATGGCCGATGTGACGACGCGCAAGGAATCGGAAGCGGCCATCATCGACCGCACATTGCGCGATCCCCTGACCGGGCTCGGCAATCGCGTGGCCCTGATGGAGGAACTGGAACGGCTCGGCAAACGGGCGATAGACGCCGCCTTCGCGGTGCTCGACATCGACCGCTTCAAGGCCATCCATGCCAGCCTCGGCGACGCGGGCACCGACGCGGTGCTGCAGCATGTCGCCGATCGGCTCGGCAAGCGCTTCGAGGGCAAGGCTGACGTGTTTCGCATCGGCGGTGACGCCTTTGCACTGCTCTTCTCCGGAGGCGCCGGCGATGCCAACGCCATCGGCGCCGATCTGGTCGGCGTGTCCGCGGCGCCATTCATCGAGAATGGCCGCAAGATCTTCGCGCCAGCCAGTGTCGGCGTGGCGACGGGGCGCGAGACGCAGGAGCCGCTCGATCTCTTACGCAATGCCGAACTCGCCTTGCGCCAGGCCAAGCGCCAGGGCGGAGGCTGCGCCCGGGTCTATTCGCCCGAGATGGAAGGTTCGACGCCGCGCGATGCGGTGGCTCTGGAAACGGAGTTGCGACGTGCATTGGATGAAGGCCAGATCGATGTTTTCTACCAGCCGATCATCCGGCTTTCGGATCGCAGCGTTGCAGGCTTCGAGGCACTGCTGCGCTGGCACCATCCCGAGCGCGGTCTCGTCTGGCCGTCGGACTTCGTCGGCCATTCCGAGGAAACGGGGCTGATCGTGGCGTTGGGGAAGTTCGCGCTGTCGCGTGCGTCCGAGGATCTGTCGCGTTGGCAGCATTTCTTCCCGATCACCCCGCCGCTCTTCGTCAGTGTGAATGTGTCGCGGCGCCAGCTTCAGGATGGCGATTTCGAATCCTATCTCGCCGAAGTCCTGTCCAGGAATGAAGTGGCGGTGGGTTCGCTGCGGCTGGAAATCACCGAAAGTGCGATTGCGGCCAGCGAGCATGCTGCCGAGCGGCTTGCGCATATGCGCGATATGGGGGCAGGCCTCGCCATCGACGATTTCGGCACGGGACTTTCCAGCCTGAGCCAGCTCAAGACCATTCCCTTCGACATCGTCAAGGTCGATCGTAGCTTCCTGCATGCGCAGGCCGGCGCCGAAGGCGAGAGCGAGGTGATCCTCAATTCGGTGATCGGGCTGGCGCATGAACTCAAGCGCGCGATCGTGGTCGAGGGTGTGGAGAACGAAGAGGATGCGGTGCGGCTGACGGCGTTGGGCTGCGAGTATGGCCAAGGCTTTCACTTCAGCGTGCCGTTGCCGGCGCGCGAAGCGCTGAACTTCATCGCGCTGCATTTCGATGCGACGGCCGGGGCGGGCAAAGCGCCGCAAAACGGCGAAGCGTCACCGCAGCAATAGGGCAGAACGCCAGGGCTCAGGCGCGACCGGCATTGGCGGTCAGGCGCGAGATGTCGATACCGAGCTTGCCGAGGGCCGCGGCCCATTTGTCCTGACTGGAATCGCTGAACAGAATGTCGGAATCGGCATCGCAATGGAGCCAGGCATTGGCCTGGATTTCCTGCTCGATCTGGCCTTCGCCCCAGCCGGCATAGCCGAGAGCGAACAAGGCCTTGCGCGGGCCCCGGCCGCGGGCGATGGCGCGCAGAATGTCGAGCGTGGCCGTCAGCGACACCTCGTCGGAGATGGGCAGCGTCGATTCCTCGCTCTCATAATCGGCGCTGTGGAGCACGAAGCCGCGACCGCTATCGACCGGCCCACCATAAAGCACCGGCAAATCCGGTGTTTCGGGGCCCGTCTCGATCTCGAGTTCGTCGATCAGCGAGGGGAAATCGAGCCCTTCGATGGGCCGGTTGATGCAGATGCCCATCGCGCCGGTTTCCACTGAATGGGCACACATGAAGATGACGCTCCGGTCGAAGCGGGGATCGGTCATGCCCGGCAAGGCGATCAGCAATTTCCCTTCAAGAAAGCTTTCGCCGCCTTCGCTCTGTAGTGGGTCGCCTGACGCCATGGGCCCACGTTACCACGCCCAGCGCGTGCCGCCAGTGAAAGATGGTGCCCGCGATTTTCGGCCCGCCGCGGCCGGGGCGGCCTTTCCGCAGGCTCCTGCCTGCGCTAAAAGCGCTTCGGCTGGGATTTGCCGGATCAAGAGGAGACAGGCATGACAATCAAAGTGGGCGACAAGGTTCCTTCCGCGGTTCTGATGGAAATGACGGCCAATGGCCCGACGCCGGTCAAAACCGACGAATTCTTCGGGGGCAAGAAAGTGGCGCTGTTCGCGCTGCCGGGCGCCTTCACGCCGACCTGCTCGGCCAAGCATCTGCCGGGTTTCATCCAGCACGCCGCGGACTTCAAGGCCAAGGGTGTGGACGCCATCGCCTGCATCTCCGTCAATGATGCCTTTGTGATGGGCGCCTGGGGCGATCAGCAGAAGGCTGGCGACAAGGTGCATATGCTGGCGGACGGCAATGGCGATTTCACCCGCGCCGTGGGTCTCGTGATGGACGGCAGCAAGTTCGGCATGGGCGAGCGCAGCCAGCGCTACTCGATGCTCGTCGACAATGGCGTCGTCAAGGCGCTGTATGTCGAAGAGCCGGGCGCTTTCGCGGTCTCCAGCGCCGAGCACATGCTGAAAGAACTCTGAGCGTTTCGCAGTTCCCGCGCGCTTAGCGGCGCGCGGGGATGGCCCCTCGGGCGAGCGCATCGGCGCGTTCGTTTTCGACGTGGTCGTTGTGACCGCGCACCCAGCGCCAGTCGACATCGTGGCGCGATGCGGCCTCTTCGAGAGCCCGCCACAGATCCTCGTTCTTCACCGGCTTCTTGTCGGCTGTTTTCCAGCCCTTGGCCTTCCAGCCCTTGATCCATTTGGTGATGCCGTCGAGCACGTAGCGGGAGTCGGTGTGCAGCACGACCGCGCTCGGCTTCTTCAGGCTTTCGAGCGCGCGGATCGCCGCCATCATTTCCATGCGATTGTTGGTCGTGGCGCTCTCGCCGCCGGAGATTTCCTTTTCGTGGTCGCCGGCGCGCAGGATCGCGCCCCAGCCGCCGGGCCCCGGATTGCCCGAGCAGGCTCCGTCGGTGAAGATTTCGATTTTTCCGGCTGTCACGATTGGTATTCCTGCGGCGATTGAACGGCGAGATGGAAGCGCAGGCGGCGCGCGAATTCGCGCGGGTCCTTGGGGCGGACAAGCGCGGTGTCGTCGCGGTTCAGCCAATCGTAAAGGCGGGTGAGCATGAAGCGCAGCGCTGCGCCCGCACACAGCAACGGCAGGGCGGCGTTTTCGGCATCGCTGAGGTCGCGATGGCGGCGATAGCCGGCGATCAGGCTGCGCGATTTTGTGCTGTTGAACGCGCCGTCGCTTTCGAAGCACCAGGCATTGAGCATGATGGCGAGGTCGTAGGCATAGGCGTCGTTGCAGGCGAAATAGAAGTCGATCAGACCCGAAACGTCATTGTGCATGAACAGCACATTGTCGGGAAAGAGATCGGCATGGATCACCCCGGCAGGAAGCCCGGCGGGCCACTCGCGCTCGAAACGGGCAAGGCTCGTATCGATCAATTGGCCGAGGCCGGGCTGGACACTGTCGGCCTGGGCGCGCGTCTGTTCGGCAAGCTTGCGCCAGCCTGCGGGCCCAAGCGCATTCTCGCGCCGAAGTGTGAAATCGCCACCGGCAAGATGCAGGCGTGCCAGCGCTTCGCCGGCGGCCGTGCAATGGGCCGGATCGGGGCGGCGCAGCGACAGGCCTTCGAGAAAGGTGAGGATCGCGGCGGGCCGGCCATTGAGGTCTGTGGCGCGCGCGCCGTTCTTGAGATGGACCGGCACGGGACAATTGATGCCGCGCGCGGCCAGATGATCCATCAGGCCGAGAAAAAAGGGCAGGTCGCCGGCTGCCACACGCTTTTCGTAGAGCGTCAGGATATAGGCGCCGGCCGCCGTCTGCAGAAAGAAATTCGAGTTCTCGACGCCTTCGGCGATGCCCTTGAAGCTGACCGGCTCGCCAATGTCGTAACGGGCGAGCAGCGTCTCAAGCTCTTCGAAGGAAACGTCGGTATAGACCGCCATGGCGGCCCTCAGGAGGCGAGCGCGCGCGGCACGTTGAAGATCACGTCTTCGCGGGTGACGGTGGTTTCGGCGACGTCGAGCGTGTAGCGCTCGCGGAAGGCCTCGATCACCTGTTCGACCAGAAGCTCGGGCGCCGAGGCACCGGCGGACAGGCCGATCACTTCGGCATTCTCGACCAGCGACCAGTCGATGTCGCTGGCGCGCTGGATCAGGGTCGCTTCCTTGGCGCCGGCGCGCTTGGCGACTTCCACCAGGCGCATGGAATTGGATGAATTGGGCGCTCCCACCACGAACACCACATCGGCATGCGGGGCGATGGCCTTCATCGCTTCCTGGCGGTTGGTGGTGGCGTAGCAGATGTCTTCCTTGTGCGGGCCGGCGACATCGGGGAAGCGGCGGCGCAGCACCGCAACCATCTCGGCGGTGTCGTCCACCGACAGGGTGGTCTGGGTGATATAGGCGAGCCGGTTGGGGTCCTTCGGCTCGAAGCTTTCGACGTCCTCGACCGTCTCGACGAGGGTGATGGTGCCCTCGGGAAGCTGGCCCATCGTGCCTTCGACCTCGGGATGGCCGGCATGGCCGATCAGCACGATCTCATGGCCCGCGCGGTAATGCCGCTCGGCCTCGACATGGACCTTGGAGACCAGCGGGCAGGTGGCGTCGAAATAATTGAGGTGGCGGCGCTGGGCCTCGGCCGGGACCGATTTCGGTACGCCATGGGCCGAGAAAATCACGCGGGCCTCGTCCGGCGCTTCGTCCAGTTCGTCGATGAAGATGGCGCCCAGCTTCTCCAGCCGTTCGACCACAAAGCGATTGTGGACAATCTCGTGGCGCACATAGACGGGGGCGCCATATTTCTCCAGCGCCAGCTCGACGATCCGGATGGCCCGTTCGACCCCGGCGCAGAACCCCCGAGGGGCCGCCAAAAGCAGCTTCAGCTGTGGTTTTTCGGCTCCGCGAGTTCCGTCTGCGCTTCCCATGGACAATCCGCTTGGTTACAGTCCCGCGCCCGTGGCGGCACCCCCGAGAAGTCGGCCCCGGCACAGGAAATGTCAAGCGGAGGAGGGCGATGCGCGAGCCCGGAATGGCGCAAATTCACCCTTCCGGAGCTGGTCGGACCGTGTCCCCCGGCGCGTAGCCCAGTAACAGCCCATTCATGTCCCAGAATCTCACCAAGATTTTCACCATTGCCGCCCTGTCCGCCATGCTGGCGGGCTGCGCTGCCAAGACCAATCCGCTGTGCCCCGGCGCCGCGGCGCTGGTCGAAGCCGCCAATCTGACCGGCTTTCCGCAAGGGGCCACGCCCGATCCGGCGCATGCGCTCTATCGCGTCGCGATCGCCAATGTGACGACCGATTGCAGCATCGATCCCAAGGCGCGCACAGCGAATTCGAGCCTGACAATCCATTTCACGGCCACCCGCGCGCCCACCGGCGATGCCGCCAGCTACCGCGTGCCCTATTTCGTGGCCTTGCGGCAGGGCGAGACCGTCATCTCCAAGAAGGTGTTCTGGGTGAGCTTCGGCTTTGCGCCGGGCCAGGCGAGCACGAATTTCGACGAGCCAGTCGTCCTCGACCGTGGTGCACATCGCCAATGACAAGCAGCCTTATGACTATCAGATCCTGGTCGGGCTGCAGCTGACGCGCGCGCAGCTCGAATACAATCGCAAGATCGGGCATTACGGACCATGACCGGCCTTGCCGCAGAGCTGACGGCGATCGCGGCTGCCGCGTTCGCGGCCGAAGGCCTTTCGCCCGAGCTGGGCGAGGTCAAGGCGTCGGACCGGCCGGATCTCTGCCAGTTCCAGTGCAATGGCGCATTGCCGGCCGCCAAACAGGCCAAGACCAATCCGCGCGCGATCGCGCAGAAGATCGTGGACCGGCTGAAGGAAAATCCGCTCTTCGCCAAGGTGGAGATCGCCGGGCCCGGCTTCATCAATCTCGACGTGACCGACGACGCGCTGGCCGCGCGGGCCGGAGCGCTGGCCAGGGACGAGAAACTGGGCGCGCCCGAGACCGGACACGGGCAAGACGGCGATCCTCGATTTCGGCGGGCCGAATGTGGCCAAGCCGATGCATGTGGGGCATCTGCGCTCCTCGATCATCGGCGACTGTCTGCAGCGGCTGTTCCGCGCCAATGGCTGGAACACGATCAGCGACGTGCATCTGGGCGATTGGGGCCTGCAGATGGGCCAGCTCATCACCGAGGTGAAGAAGCGCGGCATTGCGCCGGTCTATTTCGATGCCGGTTTCGAAGGTCCGTACCCGGAACAATCGCCGGTGACGATGGAAGACCTGGAAGAGTTCTATCCGGCGGCCTCGGCGGCGTGCAAAGCCGATCCGGCGCGGCTGGACGAGGCGCGGGCCGCGACCGCCGAACTGCAGGCCGGCCGGCCGGGCTATCGCGCGCTGTGGCAGCATTTCGTGGACGTGTCCGAAGAGGGTCTGACGCGCGAATTCGCGAGCCTGGGCGTCAAGTTCGACGAATGGAAGGGCGAGGCCAGCGCCGATCCCTTCATCGCGCCGATGCTGGACGATCTGAAGGCGCGGGGCCTGGCCGAGATGAGCGAAGGTGCGCTGGTGGTGCCGGTGGCCGAGCCGGGCGACA
The DNA here is from genome assembly GCA_963822185.1 of uncultured Pseudomonadota bacterium. Classification (GTDB taxonomy): domain Bacteria; phylum Pseudomonadota; class Alphaproteobacteria; order Micropepsales; family Micropepsaceae; genus Rhizomicrobium. Next base: position 412,109 of record CAWGGT010000001.1, on the reverse strand, counting down.
AGAAGGAGCTGCCGCCGCTCTTGCTGGTGAAGTCCGACGGCGCGGTGCTCTATGGCACGACGGATCTGGCCACCATTGTCGACCGCATCCAGGGGCACGATCCCGATCTCATTCTCTACATCGTCGACCAGCGCCAGCATTCCCATTTCGAGCAGGTGTTCCGCGCCGCGCGCAAGGCGGGGCTTGCCGGGCACGCCGAACTCGAACATGCCGGTTTCGGCACGATGAACGGGCCGGACGGCAAGCCGTTCAAGACCCGCGCCGGCGGGGTGATGAAGCTCTACGACCTTATTGCCATGGCGACCGAGGAAGCGGGCAAGCGCCTCTCCGAGGCGGGGCTGGCGGGCGATTATCCCGAAGCCGAGCGGGCCGAGATCGCGCGCATGGTTGGGATCGCCGCGATCAAATTCGCCGATCTCTCCAACCACCGCACCTCGGATTACATCTTCGATCTGGCGCGCTTCACCCGCTTCGAAGGCAAGACGGGACCCTATCTCCAATATGCCGCGGTGCGCATCCAGTCGATCCTGCGCCGGGCGAAGGATGAGGGGCACGCCGCATCGCTGCCGGTCGTGCGCTCAGGCGAGGAGCGCAAGCTTGCGCTGCAATTGCTGGCGCTGCCAGACGCGATGGTCACGGCCGAGACGAAGCGCACACCGAATGCGCTATGCGACTACGCCTTCGCCCTGGCGCAGGAGTTCAGCCGCTTCTATGCGGAGCATCACATTCTCTCCGAGAAGGACGAGGAATTGCGTGCCGCAAGGCTTGGGCTTTGCGAATTGACCCTGAACGTGCTGATGAAGGTTCTGAACTTGCTCGGCATCGAAATTCCGGCACGGATGTAAGGCTCGCTTCACCGCTATCGATGAAGGGCGCCGGGCCCAGATTGACATGCCCACTTTGCCCACTATTATCACCGCTAACAGTTGAGTCCGCCGCGAGGCGCATTTTGCTGGCCAGCACACACTCCCGCGCGGGAGAGATCCGGCTTCGACGCCGGGCGCCGAAGGAGCAACCGCCCCGGAAACTCTCAGGCAGAAGGACCGCGCAGGCGTTGAACTTCTGGAAAGCAGAGCGGCCGTTTCGACCGTTCTCACCGAAGGGGTAATCCCGGGCGCTTCACGCAAGAAGTGGCTGTCGAGGGAAATCTCTCAGGTCCGATGACAGAGGGGCGCGCGTTTCGACCGGTGACGGTCGGCGCGCCGCGCAACCTCGAATTCCGGACCGTTTATGGCCCACACGACTGACACGAATTTGAAGCGGACGCCGCTCTACGCCCTGCATGTCGAGCTGGGCGGAAAGATGGTGCCGTTTGCGGGCTATGAGATGCCCGTGCAGTTCCCGAGCGGGATTTTGAAAGAGCATCTGCACACGCGCGAGGCCGCCGGCCTGTTTGATGTCTCGCATATGGGGCAGGCGTTCCTCGCCGGCGACGATCCCGCGCGGGCGCTGGAAAAACTGACGCCGGCCGACGTGATCGGCCTGCGCCCCGGCCGCCAGCGCTACGGCTTGCTGCTCAACGAGCGCGGCACCATCAGGGACGATTTCATGGTGGCGCGCCTCGCCGATGAGGACGGGCTCTATCTCGTCGTCAACGCGGCGACCAAGGATGGCGACTTTGCCTATATCGCCGAACAGCTGGACGGTGCCGCGACGCTGACGCCGATGCCAGAGCGTGCGCTGTTGGCATTGCAGGGGCCGAAGGCGGAAGACGCGCTCAAGCGTCATGCGCCGGACGGCCGCGGGCCTCGGGTTCATGGAAGTGAAGCGCATGGCGGTGGCGGGTGCACCTGCCATCGTCGGGCGCACCGGCTATACGGGCGAAGACGGCTACGAAATTTCGCTGGAAGCCGCCGATGCCGAGCGCGTCGCGCGGGCGCTCCTGGGCGAACCTGAAGTGCTGCCGATCGGATTGGGCGCGCGCGACTCGCTGCGCCTGGAAGCCGGGCTCTGCCTCTATGGCCACGACATCGACGAGGAGACCAATCCCGTCGAAGCCAATCTGGTCTGGGCCATCGGCAAGCGGCGCAAGATCGACAAGGATTTTCTCGGCGCCGAACCCATCATGACTGCGCTGTTCGACGGCGCACCACGAAAGCGCGTGGGGCTTCGGCCCGACGGCCGCGCGCCGGCGCGTGAAGGCACTGAGATCGCCGACAAGGCGGGCCGCATCATCGGCCGCGTCACATCCGGCGGTTTCGGGCCGAGCCTGAATGCGCCGGTGGCGATGGGCTACGTCGAGACGGCGTTCGCCGACGACGGCACGGAGGTCAATCTGATGGTGCGGGGTAAGGGGGTTCCGGCGCGCGTGGCGCCGATGCCCTTCGTGCCCAATGGCTACAGACGAAAATAAGTGCGGCGAAAACAAGAATGGCGGAAATAGAGAGCGGAGCGGGATTTCCAATGAGCGAAGTGCGTTACAGCCAGGAACATGAGTGGGTGAGCTTCGACGGTGCGATTGCGACCGTCGGCATCACCAAACACGCTGCCGAACAACTGGGTGATGTCGTCTATGTCGAGTTGCCCGAACCGGGGCGCCAGCTGGGCAAGGATGGCGATGCCGCCGTGGTCGAAAGCGTGAAGGCGGCGAGCGATGTCTATGCGCCGCTGACGGGCGAGGTGACTGAATCCAACGAGGTTCTGGCGGGCGATCCGGCGCAAGTGAATGCCGATCCCGAAGGCGCCGCCTGGTTCTTCAAGATGACAATCGCGAACAAGGCCGAGTTCGATGGCCTGATGACGCGCCAGCAATACGACGCGTTTGTGGAAGGACAGTAATCCATGCGCTACCTGCCGCTGACACCGGACGACCGCGCGGCCATGCTGGCCCGCATCGGCGCGCCCGATATCGATGCGCTGTTCCGCGACGTGCCCAGAGCGGCCGTGGTGGGGCGCGAGCGTTTCGATCTGCCCGACACGCAAGGCGAGATCGAAGTCGAGCGCCAGCTGTCGCGCATGGCGGCAAACAATGTGGCGGCGGGCAGCGTGCCGTTTTTCTGTGGCGCGGGCGCTTATCGCCATCATGTGCCTGCGTCGGTGGATCATCTGATCCAGCGTTCGGAGTTTCTGACCTCCTACACGCCGTATCAGCCGGAGATCGCGCAGGGCACGCTGCAATATCTCTACGAGTTCCAGACGCAGGTGGCGTTGCTGACCGGCATGGAGGTGGCCAATGCCTCGCTCTATGACGGCTCGACGGCGACGGCCGAAGCGGTGCTGATGGCGCAGCGCGTGACGCGGCGCAAGAAGGCGATCCTTTCGGGCGGGCTGCATCCGCATTATGCCGAGACGGTGGAGACGGTCGCAAACCTTTCGGGTGAAGTCGCGCGCACCCCGGTGACGCCCGGCAAGGTGGAAGACATCATCGCCCTGATCGATGAGCAGACGGCCTGCGTCGTGGTGCAGAGCCCTGATGTGTTCGGGATGATCCGCGACCTCCGCCCGATTGCCGAAGCGGCCCATGCCAAGGGCGCATTGCTGATCGCTGTGGTGACGGAGATCGTCTCGCTTGGGCTGATCGAACCGCCGGGCGCGCAGGGCGCCGACATTGTGGCGGCCGAGGGCCAGTCCATCGGCAATGGCCTCAATTTCGGCGGGCCTTACGTCGGCCTGTTCGCGACGCGCGAGAAATATCTGCGGCAGATGCCGGGACGGCTTTCTGGTGAGACGACGGATGCATCCGGCCAGCGCGGCTATGTGCTGACGCTGTCCACGCGCGAGCAGCATATCCGCCGCGAAAAGGCGACCAGCAACATCTGCACGAATTCCGGCCTGTGCGCGCTGGCGTTCACCATCCATCTTTCCTTGCTGGGCGAGGAGGGCTTCACGGGCTTGGCGCGGACGAACCATGCGCGCGCCTGCGGGTTGGCGGACAAACTCTCGAAGGTGCCGGGCGTGGAGTTGGTGACGAATGCGTTCTTCAACGAATTTACGATCCGCTTGCCCAAGCCGGCGGCGCAGGTCGTCGATGAGCTCGTGAAGAAGGACGTGATCGCCGGCGTGCCGGCCTCGCGGCTGATGCCGGGCAACAAGGCGGCCGAGAACCTTCTGATCGTCGCCACGACCGAACTCAATTCTAGCGAAGATGGCAAAGTCTTCGCGGCCGCCCTGACGGAGGTGCTGTCATGAGCATGAACAATCAGGGCCGGCCCACGGCCGCGGGCATCGCCGACAACGCCGAGCTTCCGACCATCTCCGGCGATCGAGGGCTCGATCACGAAGAGCCGCTGATCTTCGAACTCGGCCGGGCGGGCATGACGGGCGTCGATATTCCCGAGGTCAAGGTGTCGGACACGCGGCTGGGCGGTTTGCGGCGCCGCGGTGAGATCGGGCTACCGGGCCTCTCCGAGCCGGAAGTCGTGCGCCATTATGTGCGCCTTTCCCGCAAGAACTATTCGATCGATGCGGGGCTCTATCCACTCGGTTCCTGCACGATGAAGCACAATCCGCGCCTCAACGAGAAGATGGCGCGGCTGCCGGGCTTCGGCGATGTCCATCCGCTACAGCCGCAACAGACTGTGCAGGGCGCGATGGAGCTGGTCTCCGAGCTGATGAAATGGCTGACGACCCTGACCGGCATGCCGGCGGTGGCGATGAGCCCCAAGGCCGGCGCGCATGGCGAGCTGTGCGGCATGCTGGCGATCAAGGCGGCCATCGAAGCGCGCGGCGAAAACCGCAAGCGTGTGCTGGTGCCGGAATCGGCGCATGGCACCAATCCGGCCACGGCGGCCTTTGCCGGCTTCACGGTCGACGAGATTCCGGCCAGCGGTGACGGGCATGTGAACACCGAGGCGCTCAAGGCCAAGCTTGGGCCGGATGTGGCGGCGATCATGCTGACCAATCCGAACACCTGCGGGCTGTTCGAAAAGCGCATCATCGAGATCGCCGACGCCGTGCATGAGGCGGGCGCCTATTTCTATTGCGACGGCGCCAACTTCAACGCCATTGCCGGGCGTGTGCGGCCGGGCGATCTGGGCATCGACGCCATGCACATCAATCTGCACAAGACCTTCTCGACGCCGCATGGCGGCGGTGGGCCGGGCGCCGGGCCGGTGGTGCTGTCGCAGGCGCTGGCGCCTTTTGCGCCGCTGCCGCTGCTGGTGCATGACGCGGAGGGCTTCCGCTTTGTCGAAGATCGGTCGGAGCTGCCCGAAGGCGCCGCTCCCTTCGGCCGCATGTGCGCCTTCCATGGCCAGATGGGCATGTTCGTGCGCGCGCTCGCCTACATGCTGAGCCATGGCGCCGATGGCATCCGCCAGGCGAGCGAGGATGCGGTGCTCTCGGCCAATTATGTGCTGGCGTCGCTCAAGGATGTGATGAGCGCACCTTTCGGCGAAGGACCCTGCATGCATGAGGCATTGTTCGACGACAGCTTCCTGGAAGGCACGGGCGTGACCACGCTCGATTTCGCCAAGGCGATGATCGACGAGGGCTATCACCCCATGACCATGTATTTCCCGCTGGTCGTGCATGGCGCGATGCTGATCGAACCGACGGAATCGGAATCGAAGGAAAGCGTGGATCGCTTCCTCCATGTGCTGCGACGGTTGGCGGAGGAGGCCAAGGCGGGGAAGACCGAGCGCTTTGCCGGTGCCCCGCGCTACACGCCGCGGCGGCGCATGGACGAGACGGCGGCGGCCCGCAAGCCGGTGCTGCGCTGGCGCCCGCCAGCTTTGGCGCAGGCTGCCGAATAAAGAAAAAAGCCCCGCGGGAGGAGGAAACCGCGGGGCCAGTCGGCGTCGGTGTCAGCGACGGATAATCGGGATCAGGAACAGACCGGCACATGCAGGCCGGCGGGGGCCTTGGTGTCCTTGTCGCCGCAGGCCTTGTTCAGCTGGGCCTGGGTGAGGCCGCGCGCCTTGCGCAGGTCGGTACCCTTGAAGCTGGTGATGTTCAGATTGGCGCCGCTGAAGTTGGCGCCGTCGAGATCGGCATGGGCGAGGTTGGCGCCAGACAAATTGGTGCCGACGAAGCTGGCGCCCGAGAAATTCGCATAGGACATGCACATCAGCGTCGCATTGGCGCCGTCGAAATCGGCGCCGTGCAGGTCGTGCCCCTTCACGCAGGTGTTGGTCAGATCCGAGCCCTCGAGCTGACAGTCGACGCAATCGACCTTGCCGTGATGAATGCGGGCTACCGCGGCCGCATCGGCGGTGGCGGCATCCGCCGGGATGGCCCAGACGAAGGCGGAAAGCAGGGCTGCAAGGAGATAGCTCATGGTTCTGTCCTGTGCCGGTGTGAAACGCGCGAGAGGGACGTCGCAAGCGCCATGCCGGACGGGTGGGGCTGGGTTCCGGCCACGAAATTCCCGTTTCGGGACAGCGTAAGGGTCGGGTGGGCGCGGGGGCTGCGCGGCGCGACTGGTGGCGGCTGTTCGCCCGCGATGACGCGGCTTAGATCCATGTGCACAACGCCGGTCGCGGTTGCTATTCCTGCCGTGTGGATCGCGGTTGATATGTGGATGGCTTGAGAAAGTCTTGTGATACCAGTTGTTTGCTCTGAGTCGTTGACATGATGGCTGTGGATAGATGGCTGGGTAGTTTGGGAATGTGGTTGTGGGTAAGTCTGTGGGTGGGACTGGTATAGACCCGTGGAGAAGCCTGTTAGCAGGCTGTGGAACGGGTGGGGATGACAACGGGAATTCTCTATCGCCCCAAACGAAAACGGCCGGGCAACTTGCCCGGCCGTTTGTCTGTATGTCCCGTGACGGGGATCAGCTGCACCCGCTCGTGCTGCCACATGTGTTGCACTTCATGCAGGTGCCGTTGCGCACCAGGGTGAAGTTGCCGCAACCGCCGCAGGCATCGCCCTCATAGCCCTTCATGCGGGCTTCGGCCGCGCGGCGGGCATAGACGTCTTTTTCGCTCGAGCGGGACGTGGTCGTCGTCATATGCGCCTCGATGGTGGCGACGGCGGCACCCACCGGATTGGCGGCATCGGAGGCCTCCAGCACGCTGGCGCGGATTTCGCTCAGTTCCTGGGAGAACGCCGTCTCCTCGGCGAAGAACCCCACGGCTTCCTCGTCGTGCTCATGCGCATGGTCGTGGTCATGCTCGGCATGGGCTTCCATCTTCACCGCTGCGCCGCCGCGCACGACCAGGAAGGGCTGCTTGCCGCGGACATAGCCGGACGAAATCGCGCGGGCGACCTTTTCCTCGGCGGGGCCACGAACGGGAGCCGGCGCGTCGCCGCCATTGCCGAGATCCTCGTCCTGCGCCGGCGGCACATGGGCCAGATCGTTGCGGCCGAGATAGGACACGGCCATCTCGCGGAAGATGTAGTCCAGCACGCTGGTCGCATTCTTGATGGCGTCATTGCCGATGACCATGCCGGCCGGTTCGAAGCGCGTGAAGGTGAAGGCTTCCACGAATTCTTCCAGCGGCACGCCATATTGCAGGCCGATCGAGATGGCGATGGCGAAATTGTTCATCAGGCTGCGGAAGGCGGCGCCTTCCTTGTGCATGTCGATGAAGATTTCGCCGGGGCGGCCATCCTCATATTCGCCGGTGCGCAGATAGACCTTGTGTCCGCCGACCACGGCCTTCTGGGTGTAGCCCTTGCGGCGATGGGGCAGCTTCTCGCGCTCATTGTTGCGCTGATGGACAATGCGCTCGACGATCTTCTCGACGATGCGCTCCGACACCACCGTGGTGCGCTCGGCCTGCGGGGCGGCGACCAGATCCTCGGCATCGTCGTCCTCGTCGTCGATCTGCAGGATTTGCGAGGCCAGCGGCTGGCTGAGCTTGGAACCGTCGCGATAGAGCGCATTGGCCTTCAGACCCAGTTTCCAGGACAGGAGATAGCTCTCGCCGCATTCCTGCACGCCGGCGCTGTTGGGCATGTTGATGGTCTTGGAGATGGCGCCCGAAACGAAGGGCTGCACCGCCGCCATCATGCGGATGTGGCTTTCGACCGACAGCGCGCGCTTGCCGATGCGCCCGCAAGGATTGGCGCAGTCGAAGACGGGCAGGTGCTCGTCCTTCAGGTGCGGCGCGCCTTCGAGGGTCATGGCGCCACAGACATGAAGGTTGGCGGCGTCGATCTCGGCCCTCTTGAAACCAAGCGCCTTCAGCATGTCGAAATCCGGCGCGTCCAGCGTTCCGGCATCGAGGCCCAGCGCTGTCTTGCAGAACTCTTCGCCCAGCGTCCATTTGTTGAAGACGAAGCGGATGTCGAAGGCCGATTCCAGCGAGGCTTCGATCGCATTGATCTGTTCGACGCCGAAGCCCTTGGCCTCCAGCGCTTCGTGGGTCACACCCGTGTTCATCGTCTCGAGCGTGCCGTGGCCGACGGCATAGGCGACGATGTCGTCGATCTCGCCCTGGTTGTAGCCCAGTGTCTGCAGCGCTTCGGGCACGCAGCGATTGATGATCTTGAAGTAACCACCGCCGGCAAGCTTCTTGAACTTGACGAGAGCGAAATCGGGCTCGACGCCCGTGGTGTCGCAATCCATGACGAGGCCGATCGTGCCGGTCGGCGCGATGACGGTGGCTTGCGCGTTGCGGAAACCAAACTCCTCGCCCATGGAGAGTGCATCATCCCAGGCCTGTTTCGCTGCTGTGGCGAGGTCGGCCTGAACCACAGCCATCAGGTCGAGCGGCACCGGATTGGTCGCCAGCGCCTCGTAGCCTTCGGCCGTGCCATGGGCGGCGCGGCGATGGTTGCGGATCACGCGCAGCATGTGATCGCGATTGGCGGCATATTCCGGGAACGGTCCCAGTTCGCCGGCCATTTCCGCGCTGGTGGCATAGGAGACGCCGGTCATGACTGCCGAAATGGCACCGGCGATGGCGCGGCCCTCGCGGCTGTCATAGGAGATGCCGGCCGCCATCAACAGGCCGCCGATATTGGCGAAGCCCAAGCCGAGCGTGCGGTAGTCATAGGAGAGCTGGGCGATTTCCTTGGACGGGAACTGCGCCATCAGCACCGAGATTTCGAGCACCATGGTCCAGATGCGCACGGCGTGCTGGAACGACGCGACGTCGAACGTCTTGACGCCGTCGCCCTTGCGGAAGGCCATCAGGTTGAGCGAGGCGAGATTGCAGGCCGTGTCGTCCAGGAACATATATTCCGAGCACGGATTGGAGCCGCGAATCTCGCCGCCTTCGGGGCAGGTGTGCCAGTCGTTCACCGTGGTGTGGAACTGGATGCCTGGATCGGCGCAGGCCCATGCCGCGTAGGAAATCTTCTCCCACAGATCGCGCGCCTTGACGGTCTTGATCACCTTGCCAGAACGGCGGGCGGTCAGGTTCCAATCGCCGTCTTCGAGCACGGCCTGGAGGAAGCCGTCGGTGACGCGAACCGAATTGTTCGAATTCTGGCCCGAGACCGACAGATAGGCGTCCGAATCCCAGTCGGTGTCATAGGTCTTGAAGTCGATCTGCGTGTAGCCTTGGCGGGCAAAGGAGATCACGCGCTCGATGTAATTGTCCGGAATCATGGACTTGCGGGCGGCTTTGATCTCGCGGCGCAAAGCCGGATTCTTCTTCGGATCGTAGCAGTCGTCGTTCTGGCCTTCGCAATTCACGCAGGCCTTCATGATCGCGCCGAGATGCCGTTCGGCCAGCTTGGAGCCGGCCACCATGGCGGCGACCTTCTGCTCCTCGATCACCTTCCAGTCGATGAAGTCCTCGATATCGGGATGATCGACGTCGACGATCACCATCTTGGCGGCGCGGCGCGTGGTGCCGCCCGATTTGATGGCGCCGGCGGCGCGGTCGCCGATCTTGAGGAAGCTCATCAGGCCCGACGACTTGCCGCCGCCGGAGAGCGGCTCGTTCTCGCCGCGCACATGGGAGAAATTGGTGCCGGTGCCCGAGCCGTATTTGAACAGGCGCGCCTCACGGGTCCACAGATCCATGATCCCGCCTTCATTGACGAGGTCGTCGCCGACAGACTGGATGAAGCAGGCATGGGGCTGCGGGTGCTCATAGGCGCTGGCGGACTTCACCAGCCGGCCGGTCTTGTGGTCGACGTAGAAGTGACCCTGGCTCGGCCCATCGATGCCATAGGCCCAGTTGAGGCCCGTGTTGAACCATTGCGGGGAGTTGGGGGCCACGCGCTGCGTCGCCAGCATGTGGCAGAGCTCGTCATGGAAGGCGCGGGCATCGGCCTCGCCGTCGAAATAGCCGCCCTTCCAGCCCCAATAGGTCCAGGTGCCGGCCAGACGCTCGAACACCTGCTTGGCGGAGCGCTCGCCGGTGGTCTTCCCGTCGCCAGTTCCCACGACCGCGTCGTCGGCCGTCTTGCGCCACAGCCATTCGGGCACGCCCTCTTCGGGAACGGGCTTCAGCGCGGTGGGAACGCCGGCCTTACGGAAATATTTCTGGGCGAGCACGTCGCAGGCGACCTGGCTCCAGGCTTCCGGGACGTCGATGTCGGTCTGCTGGAAGACGACGGAACCGTCCGGATTGCGGATTTCGCTGGTCGCATTGCGGAAGGCGATGCCTTCATAAGGCGAATGACCTTCAACCGTGAATTGACGCCGAATACGCATGTGATCCCCCGACAGGCCAGAAATTGCTCCCCCCGGGTCCATCTGCCACCGCATATTGGAACCCGGGCCTGCCACATTTTCGCCACACCTTTTCGGGGACAGAGCATCGGCCGCCGGAAACGGTCTGCACAAAGCAGAACTTCCGGACGCCTAGGGCTTGTTCGGTCCACCAGATTTGGTGCCGTGATCAACGGCAGGGGCGAAGTATGGACACGAGCTTTTTCGACACGCAAGCGATAAGTAGTTAACAGGTCCCTATCCACTACATCTTGTGGCTCAAGCCTGTTCCGGAAGTGCCTGCAAACACTGCATGTCAAGACGGTATACGGGCCTCGAGAAAAAAATTGTCCCCATCGGCGCATTCTTGTGGGCGAACTGTGGATCGCGGAAGCCCGTCCCGAAGCATAACAAATTGACGGGGCGGCGCGGCGTTCGGCTGCTTGGCGCAGGCAGGGTTTCCCACTTATAGTCCGGCCGATTCCCGCGCCCTTGGGTGCGGCGGCAAACGAGGCGGATATGTCCCTTTTCAAGAGTTTCTTCGTCTGGTGGAGCGGTGCGACCTGGGGCACGCTGTGGACGACCTGGCGCCATGGCCAGCCGGTCGGCAGCGACAGCTTCGGCAACCGCTATTACCAGACCGCTGACGGCAAGCGCCGCTGGGTCCTCTATAACGGCACGGTCGAGGCCAGCCGGGTTCCGCCGGATTGGCATGGCTGGCTGCACCATACGTTCAAGGAGCCGCCGACGCGCGCGCCCATCACGGCCAAGGCCTGGGAACGTGTGCATCAACCGAACCTGTCGGGCACGTCCGGCGCCTACCGGCCGCGCGGCAGTCTGGCCGCCACCGGCGAGCGGCCGGCCGCGACCGGCGATTACGAAGCCTGGCAGCCGGAATAGGCTGGGGGCACAACGGGCTACGAGAACAGGCAGAGCCTCAGCATGAACAGCAGCAAGACCGTCGAGACAATTATCGGCGCCCTGGTGGTCGCAGTCGCCGCGGCCTTCCTCTATTTCGCCTATACCTCGACCAGCGAGGGATCGCTGACGGGCTATACGGTATCGGCCACGTTCAGCCGGGTGGACGGGCTCTCCGTCGGCACCGATGTGCGCATGTCGGGAATCAAGGTCGGCACGGTGTCGTCGCTGAGCCTGGACCCGAAGACCTATCTGGCGGTGGCGCATCTGACGATCAACGACAACGTCAAGTTGCCGGACGATTCGTCGATCAAGATCACCTCGTCGGGGATTCTCGGAAACTCCTACCTGTCGGTCACGCCGGGCGGCAGCGACAAGATGATTTCCGCGGGCGGGCGCATCACGAACACGCAAGGCTCGGTCGATCTGATGAGCCTGATCGGGCGGATGATCACCAGCGGAGGCAAATAGTTTGCGTTCCCTGCTGCATGCGTTTGCAGTGGCCGCGGCCTTTCTGGGCTTCAGCGCGCCGGCCACGCATCCGGCTGCGGCGACAATCGATTCCAATCCGGCTGCCGAACTGGGCAAGCCGCCCAAGACCTATACCGTCAATGATGCCGTGCCGGGCAAGGATGGCGTCAAGCGCATGGCGATCCTCCGGGGGCTCGACAAGATCACCGGTCAGGCCGTCAACATCGATGCGCCGATCGGTATCCCGGTGCGCTATGCGACACTGACGATCACGGCAGAATACTGCTACTCGACACCGCCCAGCGAGACGCCGGAAACCACCGCATTCCTGCAGATTGTCGACAAGCGCCCCGACAAGCCGCCGCGTGACGTGTTCTCGGGCTGGATGTGGGCGTCGAGCCCGTCTCTCAACGCGATGCAGCATCCGCTCTATGACGTCTGGGTGATCAGCTGCAAGACCAACCAGCCCGGCCAGGCGGCACCGCCGGTGGCTTCGACGGCGCCGGTCAAGCCCGTCTCGCCCAATGCGGGCGCAACGGATGAGAGCATCGAACTGCCCGAAGGCTCTGGCCAGTAGGCCGGTTTCGACAGCGCATCTTCCAGCAATTCGAGATAGGTCTCGCGCGGGATTTCACGCGCGCCGAGGCTCGCCAGATGCGTGGTGATGAACTGCGTATCGAGAAGGGTGAAGCCGCCATGGCGCAGCCGCGCCACGAGATGCGCAAGCGCCACCTTGGAGGCATCGCGCACGCGGCTGAACATGCTCTCGCCGAAAAAAGCGCCGCCGAGATTGACGCCGTAAAGCCCGCCCACCAGATCGTCCGCCAGCCAGCATTCGATCGAATGGGCATGGCCGCGTTGGTGCAATGCGGTGTAGAGCGCTTCGATCTCGGGATTGATCCAGGTGTCCTGGCGGCCATCGGCCGGTTCGGCGCAGGCCGCGATGACACGGGAAAAGGCAGTGTCGGCGGTGACAGTAAAGCGATCCGAACGGATCGTGCGCGCCAGCCGCCGCGGAATATGAAGCGCGTCGAGTGGGATGACCCCGCGGGCGTCGGGCGAGATCCAGTAGAGCGTCGGATCGTCCCGTGCCTCGGCCATCGGAAACAGACCTTCGGCATAGGCGGCCAGAACGATTTCCGGGGTCAGGCGCGCGGCGCCGTGCATGCTAGGTTCCTTTGCCATCAACGAGGGATTCGTCCTCCCATGACGGGCTTTGCGCAACCCCAATTTTCACGAGTTAAAACCAACGGGCTCACGCTGCATGTCGCCGAGGCGGGACCCAAGGGCGGGCCGCTGCTTATCCTCCTGCACGGCTTTCCCGAATTTTGGTATGGCTGGCGTCATCAGATCGGACCGTTGGCCGACGCTGGCTTCCATGTGATCGCGCCCGACCAGCGTGGCTACAACCTCTCCGATAAGCCGAATGGGGTAGACGCCTATCGCCTCGACGAATTGGCGAAGGATGTGATCGGATTGGCCGATCATTTCGGCGCCGAGCATTTCCTTCTGGCCGGCCATGACTGGGGCGCCATTGCCGGCTGGTGGACGGCGCAGAATTTTCCCAGCCGCGTGCGCGGCTTCGTGGGGCTGAGCGCCGGGCATCCGGCGGTGTGGAAGACGCGCATGACCAACGACGCCGAGCAGCGCAAGAAGAGCCGTTATGTGAAGATGTTCTCGATTCCTTGGCTGCCCGAGGCGATGATGCGCGCCCGCAATTTCAAGGCACTCACCGATGCTGTGTCGGCGACGGCACGGCCGGGGCTGGTGACGGATGAGGACTTCGCGCGCTACCGCGAGGCGTGGTCGCAGGAGGGCGCGCTGACGGCAATGGTGAACTGGTATCGCGCCATAAACAGGACGCCGCTCAAGCCGCCTGGCGCCTATCGCATCCATCCGCCGATGCTGATGGTGTGGGGGATGAAGGACATCTATGGCGATTTGAGGTTGGCTGAGGAAAGCGTGATGCTGTGCGACAAAGGCGAACTGCAGCGCGTCGACAATGCCACCCATTGGGTGCTGAGCGACGAGGCCGAAGCCGTGACGCAGGCGATGATCGATTTCTTCAAGGCGTGACGATCAGGCGATCGTCTTGATTGTCTCGTCGGCCATCTTCTCGGCGACCTTCATCACGGCCGCGTTGGCGCGATAGGCGTTGCGGGCGTTCAGCACTTCGACCATCCACGATGCCGGCTCATCGCTTGCCTGCTGCTGGGCCGCGACGGCCGTTGCGCCCGAAGCGGGAGGGCCCGCAACCGACGCCGCGGCGGGGGGAGCCGATGACGCCGGTTGCGGTGGGGGGACGTTGGGTGCAGACCCGCCAGTGAAGGCCTTCGCCACATGGCTCGCAGCCGTGGAGAGACGTGCCGCACTGGCGGCCAGCCCCGAGGCAGAAATGTCGAATGCGCTCCACATGTCGGACAGTGTGGCGCAGAGTTTCTAAGACGATGAGAAGAATTCGCCCCGCAATTGATGCGTATTCGATTCCAATTTGAATTGAATACGCGCGAAGCGGACCTTATGGGGCTTTCTGGCGGTCAGGCAGCCCTGGCGCGGCGCTCGGAAGCCTTTCCGGCGTGTGTATGGAGCATGGTGGCGAAGGCAGCGAAGACCTTGCGCATCTGCGGGCCCTTGTAGGGATAGATCTCGGCCGGATCCATGTCGTGCACGATCATGGCGATATCGGCTTCGAAGATCAGCAGCCGGCCATCCTTGGTTTCAGCGCAGTCGATGGCGAAATAGTCGAGGCCGATGCGGCGCGTGATTTCCTTGAGGGCCGCGCTATGGCGCGCGCCGAAATCGCTGTCGAAGTTCTCCATGAAATCGGCTTCCTCGGCACGCTTGCGCGCGTTCTCGTTCATATCGGCGTTGAGGTACCAAAGGTCCCATTGGCGGGCGATCGCCATGTGGCAGGCATAGGGGCGGCCGTCGACGAAGACGACGCGATATTTGCGGAACTGCCCGTCCGGGCCGCTGTAATCGACGAAGCGCGAGAGGAAGAAATCCTCGCTTTCATTGGCTTCGAGATAGGGCGTGACGTCATCGATGCTGTCGAGCCTGGCGAGGCCGCGGCCGGCCTGGGAGCCGACAGGGCGCGCGATCAGCGGAAAGCCGCCGTCGGTGAACAGATCCTCGAGTGTCATCTCACCGGCGACGACATCGGCGAGATCGTCGCGATCGACGCGTGTTGTCGCGGGAATTTCGAGGCCGGGCACATGGACGAGCAGCTTGTGTAGACGGTCGCGTTCGAGCTCGGCGATGCGGCGCGGCGCGTTGACGACCGGGCGCGGCCAATCCTGCAGCAGTGCCTGGATTGTGCTGAGCGTTGTGCGGGTCTCGTCGGAATCGGGCACGGCCACGAAGGCGATATCGTGATCAGGCAGGGTTTCGGGGAGATCCGCACCGGGCAGGAAATAGACGGTGTAGAGCTCGATGTCAGAGCTTTCGAGCAGGAATTCGAGCGGGGTGTTGCCGCCGATATCGGTGGCCGCCGCGAAGGCGAGCACGCGCAGGCGGGGGTTCTGGCTGGCGCAAGGCGAACGGTAGACCGGGCGCTGCAACACGGCCTGGGTTTGAATTTGCAGGCCGAGCTCCTGCTGGCCGACGAGCTGAGCGACCACTGACAGATCCATCATCAGATCGAGATTTTCGGGATCGGCCTTGAGGACCGCCACCAGCTCCGCCCAGCGCGCGTGGAGGTCTTCGCCGTCGAATGATTGTTTGGTGAGGGTGGCCACGCCGATGCGGGGCTTCAGGCCAAGCTCTTCGGCGGGGACGAGGCGGATGGGGTCGGTCATGGCAGTGCTCCGGTTCACGGCCGCCAGTCTCGGCAATTACGGTTAACGTGCGGTTGCGCAGGGGTTCACAAAGCCTTAACGACGGTTGGGTTAGCAATATTTCACGCGGACACCCGCAAGAGGACCGGATCATGCGTCATGCGCCCGCGACGTTGCGCAATCGCGAACCCATTCTGGATGTTCTGACGCGCGCATTGCCGCGTGATGGGCTGTTGCTGGAAGTTGCCAGCGGAACAGGGGAACATGCCGCTTTCATGGCGCCGCAACTTGAAGGCATTATCTGGCAACCGACGGATCGCGATGCCTCCATGCTCGCCGATATCGACGAACTGGTGGCCTTCGAGACCTGCGAGCGTATCCGCCCGGCGGTCGTGCTCGATGCGATGTCCGGTTCCTGGCCGGTGGAGAAGGCCGATGCGGTCTTCTGCTGCAATATGATCCATATCGCGCCGTGGCAGGCCAGCGTTGGCTTGTTCGCGGGCGCCGCGCGCATCCTGCCGCAAGGTGCCCCGCTGATCCTCTATGGACCCTACAGGCGCAACGGCGCACACACCGCGCCGACGAACGCGAAGTTCGAAGAATGGCTGAAAGGCCAGGACCGCCGCTTTGGCGTGCGCTGCCTGGATACACAGGTCGCGCCGTTGGCCGAGAAGAACAGCTTTGCCCTCGACGAGATCGTCGCGATGCCGGCCAACAATCTGACGGTGGTGTGGCGGAAGCTTTGACCGCTATTTGCGGTCAAGGCTCCACGGGCCCGGCCCCGCCGCGGCGAGATAGAGAAAAACGAAGCAGAACACGACGGCCAGCGTGCCTTCGTTGAGCACGGGAATGATCTGGCCCGTACGCGCGACATGGCCAAGGAAGAAGGCGAAGGCCATCTCCCCCGACAGGATGAATGCGACGATGCGGCTGAACCAGCCAATGGTCAGGAGCACGCCGCCCACCAGCTCGATGGCGCCGGCAACGACGATCAGCGGCGGGATGTGATCGAAGTATGGCACATGCGGCCAGTGCAGAATCTTGGCCATCCCGAATTGCAGGACCATCAGCCCGCTCATGATGCGCAGCACGCTCAGGAGCTGCGGCCGGTACGCTTCCAGAAAGCCCATGCCCATATCGTTTCCCTCCCAAATTTTGGAAAGGATACTATGAGTCGGGAATGGTCGCTCAAGCGCCGTGGGCGGCGAGCCAGTGTTCCAGCCAGTGGATGTGGTAGTCGCCGTTGATGATGTCTGGCTCACGCACCAGTTTCTGGAACAGCGGGATCGTGGTTTCGATACCGCCGACGACCAGTTCGTCGAGCGACCGGCGCAGCCGCATCAGGCATTCGTTGCGGTTGCGGCCATGCACGATCAGCTTGCCCACCAGACTGTCGTAATAGGGCGGAATGCGATAGCCGGTGTAGATCGCCGAATCGAGGCGCACGCCCAGTCCGCCCGGCGCATGGAACTGGGTGACGGTGCCGGGCGAGGGCTGGAACGTGAACGGGTTCTCGGCGTTGATGCGACATTCGATGGCGTGGCCGGAAATCACTATGTCGGACTGATCGATTTCGAGCGGGCTGCCTGCGGCGACGCGAATCTGCTCGCGCACAATGTCGATGCCGGTGATGGCCTCGGTCACCGGGTGCTCGACCTGCAGGCGGGTGTTCATCTCGATGAAGTAGAATTTGCCGTCCTCGAACAGGAACTCGATCGTGCCGGCACCGAGATAGCCGATCTTC
Source organism: uncultured Pseudomonadota bacterium (assembly GCA_963822185.1). Lineage (GTDB taxonomy): Bacteria > Pseudomonadota > Alphaproteobacteria > Micropepsales > Micropepsaceae > Rhizomicrobium. The sequence goes on along the minus strand of CAWGGT010000001.1, from coordinate 394,708 downwards.
TCGAGTGCCTTGGTGACGATGTGGCCGATTTCCTCGCGCTGGGCCGCATTGAGCGCGGGCGAGGGCGCTTCTTCCCACACTTTCTGGTGGCGGCGCTGCAGCGAGCAATCGCGCTCGCCAAGATGCAGCACCTTGCCGAATTTGTCGGCCAGGATCTGCACTTCGATGTGGCGCGGGCGCTGGAGATATTTCTCGAGATAGACTGCATCGTCGCCGAAGGCCGATTTGGCTTCGGCGCGCGCCGTGGTCAGCGCGAGGTTGAGGTCGGACGCGCTTTTGGCGACCTTCATGCCGCGTCCGCCGCCGCCGGCCGCGGCCTTGATCAAAACGGGATAGCCGATCTCCTTGGCGACGCGGGCCGCTTCGGCGTCGGTTGAGATCCCGCCATCTGAACCGGGAACGGTCGGGATGCCGGCTTCCTTGACGGCCTGCTTGGCCGCGATCTTGTCACCCATCAGGCGGATATGTTCGGGATCCGGGCCGATAAAGGTCAGGCCGTGCTCCTGCACGATCTCGGCGAAGCGGGCATTCTCCGAGAGGAAGCCATAGCCGGGATGGATGGCCTCGGCGCCCGTAATTTCGCAGGCCGAGATGATCGCCGGAATGTTGAGATAGCTTTGGGCAGCAGATGGCGGGCCGACGCAAACGCTTTCGTCGGCCAGACGCACATGCATGGCATCGGCATCGGCCGTCGAATGGATCGCGACCGTCGCGATGCCCATTTCCTTGCAGGCACGGTTGATGCGAAGCGCGATCTCGCCGCGATTGGCAATGAGGACTTTTTCGAACATGTCAGCCCAGGACGATCAGCGCCTGGCCGAATTCGACCGGCTCGGAATCTTGGATGCAGATCTCCTTCACCGTGCCACCCTTGGGTGCCAGGATCGGGTTCATGGTCTTCATGGCTTCGACGATCAGCAGAGTGTCGCCTTCGCTGACATGGTCGCCGACCTTCACGAAAGCCGCCTCCCCGGGCGAGGGAGAGACATAGACCGTGCCGACCATTGGCGAGGTCACGGTGCCTGCGGCATGGCCGTCGCGCTTGGGCGCAGCAGGTTCGGCCGCTGGGGCGGCAGCGGGCGCCGGTGCTGGCGCGGCCGCCGGTGCCGGGGCATAGACATGGCTCGACTGGCAGGCCACGCGAATGCGCAAGCCGTGCTGCTCGACCTCGATCTCGGTCAGGCTGGTTTCACGCAGAAGTTCGGCCAGCTCGCGGATTGCCCCCGCATCAATGCTGCCGGAGGATTTGCTTTTGGGAGCGGGCGCCGGCTTGGCGCCGGTCTCAGTCGCGGCCTTGGTCGTCATACTTTCCTATCCTTGAGGAGGCTTGCGAGCGCGTCGATTGCGAGGAGGTAGCCGGTTTCCTTGAGCCCGCAAATCACGCCGCTCGCAACCGGGCTCACATAAGAGTGATGGCGGAACGGCTCGCGTGCATAGGGGTTGGAGAGATGGACCTCGATCAGCGGCCGGTCAAGCATCTTGATCGCATCGTAGAGAGCTACAGACGTATGCGTGTAAGCGGCCGCGTTCAGGACCACGCCGCAACTTCTGGTGCGGGCCTCCTGCAGCCAGTCGATCAGTTCGCCCTCGTGATTTGTCTGACGAAATGTCACTGTGAAGCCGTGCGCCTCGGCTCTGGCCTCTACGGCCTTGCCGATCTCGGCCAGGGTCGTGCGGCCATAAAACTCGGGCTCCCGGGCGCCCAGAAGGTTGAGATTCGGGCCGTTGAGGACATAAATCGCCAACGGCTGGCCCTTGGCCTTTCCGGCGCCGGACGAGGGCTTCCTGGAGGACGTTTTGGCCACGGGAACTCCGGATAACGCTTGCGTCGGGGGCTTTATACTGGCCCTTTGCGGCCAAGGGAAATCTTAACAGGGGACAGGCTTTATGCCCCTTTCACTGACCATCAATGGCGAGGACCGGCAGGTCTCCGGTCCCATCACCCTCAAGGCGCTGCTGGCGCGAGCTGGGGCTCGAGCCGGCCAAGATCGCCGTCGAGCGCAATCTGGAGATCGTGCCGCGCAGCCAGTACGAGGCGGTGACGGTGGGCGAGGGCGACCGGCTGGAGATCGTCCATTTCATCGGCGGCGGCAATGCGCCGGCCGAGGCGCCCAAACCGCCCGAGGACAAGCCGCTGGTGATCGCCGGCAAGACCTACAGCGTCCCGCCTCATCATCGGCACCGGCAAATACAAGACCTATGAGGAGAATGCGCGCGCGCTCGAAGCCAGCGGCGCGGAGATGGTGACGGTGGCGGTGCGCCGCGTGAACCTGACCGATCCGAGCCAGCCCAAGCTGGTCGATTTCATCGATCCCGAAGAAGGTGACCTATCTGCCGAACACCGCCGGCTGCTTCACCGGCGAGGATGCGGTGCGCACGCTGCGCCTGGCGCGCGAGGCGGGCGGCTGGGATCTCGTGAAGCTGGAAGTCCTCGGCGATCGCAAGACGCTCTATCCCGACATGATCGAGACGCTGCGCGCGACGGAGCTGCTGATCAAGGAAGGCTTCAAGGTGATGGTCTATTGCAGCGACGATCCCCTGATGGCCAAGCGTCTCGAAGAGATGGGCGCGAGCGCGATCATGCCGCTGGCAGCCCCCATCGGCTCCGGCCTCGGCCTGCAGAACCCGGTCGGCATCCGCATGATCATCGAAGACGCCAAGGTGCCGGTGATCGTCGATGCGGGCGTCGGCACGGCGTCGGATGCCGCCATTGCGATGGAACTGGGCTGCGATGCGGTGCTCATGAACACGGCCATCGCCGAAGCGAAGAACCCGGTGATGATGGCCAGCGCGATGAAGCATGCCGTGGAGGCAGGGCGGCTCGCCTATCTTGCCGGCCGCATGCCCAAGAAGCGCTACGCCGATCCGTCGAGCCCGCTGGCGGGATTGATCTAGGCCGTCAGCTCTTCTTGTCGGACTTTTCGGCTTTCAGCATCTCCTTGAGCGTGGCGTCGTCGAGGGCGCCTTCGCGCATTTGGCCATCGACGATGAAGGCGGGCGTGCCGTCGATATTGGCAGCGCTGGCGAGCGCATGAGCGGCGGAGATGGTGGTCGAGATCGACGGATCCTGCTCGTCCTTCTGCAATTGCGCGAGATCGAGCCCGACTTTCTTGGCGACCTGCACGGCCAGTTCCGGCGTCACCAGCGCCCGCTCGTTCATCAGCGCGAAGTGATAGGCAAGATATTTGCCGGGCTGCTTGCGCGCGGCCAGCGCGAGGCGCGTCGCGGCCGTCGAGTTCGGGCCCTTGATGGGAAATTCGATGAAGGCGAAGCGCGTATCGTTCTTGTGCTTGTTGTAAAAGGCCTCGACTGTCGGGTTCGAAGCCCGGCAATAGGGACAGTTGTAGTCGAAGAATTCGACGAAGGTGGTCTTGGCGTCCTTGGGCCCGGTGATGAAGGCGAGCTTCGGATCGAAGAAGGTCTTGACGCCGAGTTTGTCGACGGCGGCCTGGCGCGCAGCGTCGTCGGAGTCCTGCTGCTGCATCTGCAGCTTGTTCGACATCGCGACCAGAATTTCGGGATGGGCCATCAGATAGTTGTGGATGGCCGTCTGGCTGGAGCCGCCGCCGAGCAAGCCACCGCGCGCAAGACCGAAGACGACGATTACCGCCAGCACGGCCCCGCCAAGGCCGCCGAGTACGGCCGTTTTCCAATGCGATGTCATGTCGTCTCCAGTCCCGTTCGCGGCTTAGCCGCCGTCCTTTGCCTGCTGGCTGGCGGCAGTGCGACGATGTCGTTGGCGCGTTGCCATTCCATGCTGCCCAGCTTGAGGCCCTTTTGGGCGCGCATCGCGAACATCGACCGCCTGCTTCATGCCGCCGCCCCAGTAATAGCGTTCGGCCGTGGCCAAGATCTGCCATCGGCCTGTTGCCAAGCTGTGAATAGGCCTGGGCGGCTTCATACCAGCCGAAGGTGTCTGTTGTTTTCCTGTTGCAGCGCGACCTTGAGATTCTCCAAGGCCGGTTTGACGTCAGCCGGCTTCTCGGTCGCCAGTTGCGCGGCGGCCAGCGCCACGCGGATCAGCGGCGCATCGGGCAACAGATCGACGGCTTTCTGATAGGGCGCGATGCCCTTCTTGGGCTGGCTCATCTCGACATAGATCTGGCCGAGCATCTCCCAGAAATAGGGATTGTTCGGTTCGCGCTTGATGAGCGTGTTGATCTCCTTGAGCGCCATCTTCATGTTGGGCTTGCGGAAATAGGCCATGGCGCGGGCATAGAGCGCGGGCTCGCTTTGGTCGCTTTCCGGGAAGCGGCGCAGCACCTCATCCGGATCGGCCAGATAGCCGATCAGTTTGGCCTGGATCATATGGAATTCGTGCATCGCCTGCGGGCTGTCCTTCCTGTTCTTCCAGGGCGAGGCGTCGACGCGGTTCTGCAGCGCATCGATGCGTTCGCGGTCGGCCGGGTGGTCCGAGACGAAGGTCTTGTCGTAATTGGCGCTCATCGCCTGTTCGTTGGCCATGCGCTCGAACACATGCACCATGCCTTCGCCGGACTGATGCGTGCGGTTGAGATAGGTGATGGCGCGCTGGTCGGCCGTGGCTTCCTGCGCGCGGCTGAACTGCAGATATTGCGACATGGCCGCGCTCTGGCCCAGCATCATCGCGCCCATGCCCGCCTGTCCTGCGCCGGCGATCATCGCCGCCACGCCGACGGCCATGCCGATCAGCATCGGGCACGGTCGCCTTCTCCATCGCCATGCCGCCGCGGATGACGTCGCCGCCGGCGATGTGGCCGGTTTCATGGGCGAGCACGCCGATGACTTCGTTCGGCACCTTGCACTGCAGGATCAGGCCGGTGTTGATGAAGATGTCCTCGCTCTCGCCGGCGATCGGGCTCTGCGTGGCGAAGGCGTTAAAGGACGGGTCGTTGTTGATGTAGAGCTTCACGGAAGACGGGTCGATGCCCGCCGCCTCGAGCAGCGGGCGCTCATAGCCGTAGAGCACGCGTTCGATCTCGGTGTCGCGGATGATGGAGATGCCCTGGGCAGCGGCCGGCGGCGCGGCGGCGAAGAAGAACACCAGCGCCGGAAGCGAAAAGGCGATCAGCCGCGCAAGCCGGTCCCAAAGGGCCGGGCGCTGGCGCTGGGACGGCGCGCCAAATCGCTTCAAAGGGTTGCAAAACGCCAAGGCTTGACCTCTCCTTCGGCCCCGCGCCACATCCCGTCGGGAACCGTAGGTGCGCGGCACGATTCCGTCAACGGAACGACATGGTCGCATGGTTCCATGTGACAGGAATTTGAACCCACGATTCGAACCAGGAAAGTTGGACTTTTTCATGCCCCGCTCAGCCTTCGTCGCCGTCCTTGCCGGTGCGCTGTTCCTGACAGCCTGTTCCACGGGCGTCCATTACGATCCCGATAAGGGGTTGATCATGGACAAGGCCAAGAGCGGCGCTGGGGCTTCGCAGACAGCCTCCAGCAATGCCGGCGGCGATGACGTGTCGGCGGGATTGACGCTGGGCAAGCTGTTCGGCGCCTCGGCCACGCCCTACAAGGGCGGCTATACGGTGGGCGACGAGCCTTACGCGGTGAAGGCGGGCGCGGATGTGCTGGCGCAGGGCGGCAGCGCCGCCGATGCAGCCACAGCCATGTATTTCACCATGGCGGTGACCTATCCCGGCGCGGCCGGCCTTGGCGGCGGAGGGCTGTGCGTCGCTTTCGATCCGGTCTCGAACAAGGCGGAGGCCATCGATTTCCTGGCGCGCGATGCGGCGGGCGGCGGGGATTATGCCGTCCCCGGCAATGTGCGCGGTTTTGCGGCGCTGCAGGGTCAGTTCGGCACGCTGCCCTGGCAACGCGACGCCGCCTATGCCGAGGCGCTGGCGGCCACGGGCTTTCCGATCTCCGACGCGCTGGCGGCGCGGTTGAAGGCGGCGCAGAACGTGGTGCGGCTCGATGCGGGGCTGGCGGCCGAGTTCCTCGATGAATCGGGACAGGTGAAGGCGGCCGGAAGCATCGTGTCCAACCCGGCATTGGCCGAGACGTTGAGCGCTATCCGCCAACACGGCGCCGACGCGCTTTATCGCGGCAGTATCGCCGACAAGATTATCGCCTATTCGCGCGCGGAGGGTGGGGCGCTGAGCGCGGCCGACCTTTCGCAATATGCCGCGCAGGTCGGGGCGCCGCAGGTGACAAGGCTGCAGTCCAAACGCGTCTATCTGCCGCCGCGCAGTGTGGGTGCGGGCAGCTTCGCGGCAGCCGTGATGGCGCGGCTGGTGGCGCCGGATGGCACCATCACCGCACCGACGCCGACCGATATGGCGACACGGCAGGCCGTGCTGACCGTGCTGCGCAAATTCGGTATCGATGGCTTGCCCAGCGATCTGGGCGCCACCGGTTTCGCGGCGATGGACAAGACCGGCGAAGGCGTGGCCTGTGCGGTGACGATGAACGGGCCCTTCGGCTCCGGTCATACGGCGGCAGGCACCGGCGTGACGCTGGCCACCGCGCCCGCGCACAGCAAACGCGGACTGGCCGCAGCCTTCTTGACGCCGATGCTGGTGGTGCAGAACGTCACCGGTCCGATCCGCCTGCCGGGCGAGGCGCCGAGCTATGCGGTGCTGCTGGCGGGTGCCGGGGCGGGCGGGCCCAACGGCACAGAGGCCATTGCCACCGCGGCGCTGCGGCTGGCGCGCGGCGAGGATGTGACCAAGCCGGGCAATCTCAGGATGAATGAGAGCACGCCCTACGACACGGTCAATGCGATCGCCTGCCAGCACAATATCTGCGCGGTGTTGCCCGACGCGCGGGCCCATGGCTTGGGCGCCGCGGCGCAAGGCGGCAATTAGCGGGCCGCATTTTCTCCAACGGTAGAGACGTGATTTCGTCATCCTCTCCCCCTTAAGGGGGAGAGGATGACTGAGCTTTATTCGCGGGCGCGGAAGGGGCGCTGCCACCAGCCTTTGCGGGCCGGATCGGCGGGTGCGGTTTTGTCCATCACGGCGATGCTTTGAGGCTCGGCGTTCGGCGCTGCTGCGGCCGGCACGGGCTCCTCGGCCGCGTCTTCCTCGATCGGCTGGGGTGCTTCCTGCGCGATCACGGCGACGGTTTCTTCTTTGCCACTTTCCAGTGACACGACCGGCTCGGCCGCGGGATGTTCGCTCTGCACATCCTCGGCTTCTTCGGTGGGCTCTTCGGCTGCCTGCGGGGCCTCGGCGGCGACTGGCGGGACGTCGGACGACAAGGACCACACCGGTTCAGACGGCGCATTCGGCTCGATCGCATCGCTATATGCGGTAGCGGCAGAGGCCGGTTGGGCGCCGTCTTCGTCGCTCTGCATATCGGCCTCGGCCGGCGCGCCTTCGAGCGCCTCGGTCTCGCCGTTCTCACCAGCTGCGCCACTGCCGTCGCGACGGCCGCGACGGCCACGCCGGCGCCGGCGGCGCTTACGTTTGGCTTCTCCATCGCCTTCGCCATCATCGGAGGGCTGGGCAACGACCTCAACGTCGCTTTCGCTGGCTTCGGCGGCCTTCTCGGCGTCGAACTCAGTCTCGCCTTCGCTGGGCACTGCCTCCTGCATCACGGCGGGCTGGTCGCGATCGCGGCCACGACGGCGGCGCCGGCGGCGACGTCCGCCATCTGCTTCGTTCGGCGCTGCCCGTTCTTCGGCCTCCGGCGCGGCGGCCTCTTCGGGCTGTGCGACAGTGTCGACACTGACCGCCGGACTGAGACGCTCCTCTGCGCTCTTCTGCTCGGTGCGGTCGATCTCGAAATTGCCGGGCAGGACAGAGGGGTCCGGTTCGAAGGCGATGGCCATGCCGTAATCGCCTTCAATGCGCATCAATTCGCGCCGCTTCTGGTTGAGCGTATAGACCGCGACATCGGAGGGCACGTGCACGGTAACCGCCGAGGCCTTCTGCTTCTGGCCTTCCTCTTCGAGGCCGCGCAGTACGCGCAGCGCTGTCGATTCCACCGAGCGGACGATCCCTTTGCCTTCACAATGCGGGCAGGAAATTGTGGAGCCGGCGATGACGCCCGCGCGCAAACGCTGACGCGACATTTCCAGAAGGCCGAACTGGCTGATCTTGCCGATCTGGATGCGGGCGCGATCGTTCTTGACCGCATCGCGCAGCCGCTTTTCGACATTCCTGTCGTTGCGGCTGTCTTCCATGTCGATGAAGTCGATGACGATGAGGCCCGCAAGGTCGCGCAAGCGAAGCTGGCGGCCGACTTCTTCTGCGGCTTCGAGATTGGTCTTGTAGGCCGTGTCCTCGATATTGTGCTCGCGCGTGGCGCGGCCCGAGTTCACGTCGACGGCGACAAGGGCCTCGGTCTGGTTGATGACGAGATAGCCGCCCGATTTGAGCGTGACGGTGGGCGAGAACATCGCATCGAGCTGGGCTTCGATGTGATGCTTGTGGAACAGCGGCACCGTGTCCTTGTACTGCTTCACATTCTTCGCATGGCTGGGCATCAGCATGCGCATGAAGTCCTTGGCGTTGCGGTAGCCGTCCTCGCCTTCGACGACGACCTCCGTGACATCCTTGTTGTAGAGGTCGCGGATGGCGCGCTTGATGAGGTCGCCTTCCTCATAGACGCAGGCCGGCGCATTCGATTTGAGCGTCAGTTCGCGGATCGAATCCCACATGCGCAGCAGATATTCGTAGTCGCGCTTGATCTCGAGCTTGGTGCGGTTGGCGCCGGCGGTGCGGATGATCAGCCCCATGCCCTCGGGCAGTTCGAGCGAAGCGGCTGCGCTCTTCAGGCGCTTCCTGTCGGTGGCGTTGGTGATCTTGCGGGAGATGCCGCCGCCGCGCGGGGTGTTGGGCATCAGCACGCAATAGCGGCCGGCAAGCGAGAGATAGGTGGTGAGCGCCGCACCCTTGTTGCCGCGTTCTTCCTTGACCACCTGGATCAGCATCACCTGGCGGCGCTTGATGACTTCCTGGATCTTGTAGTGACGCTTGCGCATCCAGCGCTGGGTTGCGCGCTGCGCCTGGAGCGGCTGGGCTGCGGCGGTTTCGCTGTCCGTTTCGGACCCGGCATCGGCGTCCGCCTCATCATCGGCCTCGCCGGCAAAATCGTCTTCGCCGTTCTCGTCCCGGGCTTCAACGGATTCGGCATCGGCCTCATCGTCGCTGATGTCGGCGGAGGTCTTCGTCTCGTCCTCGTCGGAATCGTCTACTGGCGCGGCCTTGCGCCCGCCTTGGTCTTGGCGGTTTCGACCGCTTCGAAATCGTCGTCGCCGCGGCGGCGGGCTTCGGCCAATTGCTCGGCGATCAGCGCCTGCCGGTCGGCAACCGGGATCTGGTAGTAGTCCGGATGGATTTCCGAGAAGGCAAGGAAGCCCTGCCGGTTGCCGCCATATTCGACGAAGGCGGCCTGCAGCGAGGGTTCGACCCGCGTTACCTTGGCGAGATAGATGTTGCCTTTGAGGGGCCGCTTGGACGCGGCCTCAAAATCAAATTCCTCGACCTTCTGGCCGTCGAGAACGACCACCCGGGTCTCCTCCGGGTGGCTTGCATCGATGAGCATGCGCTTGGGCATTACAGTCTCCGAGCGCCGTCCGCGCGCGCGGCCGGGCAGGCTGCGGAAGCAGCAGGCCTGGGCTCGAGGGGAAGGACGGGCGCATTGTTGGGCAAAGGCGCCGGCGCCAAGACCGCCGCGGCAGAGCCGCGTCGTCGGTCAGGTGGGGCCAGGCAGCGTTCGTCATTTTGAATCACATAAGCGGCTGGCGCCAATCGCCGGCCGGGAAAGCCTGCCGTCTCACCACGAGCCAGATCCTGGAACGGATGGTCCAGCGAGGGGGTGTTTTCCCTCAGGATCCGTCCCGGCCGGGGGCGCGGGCGCCGCAGCGAGCGCACCCGAAGGGCGCTCCATGGTCTGCGGCGAAGCAGGCACCTTACTTTTTAGGTGCCGAATGAGGTCCCGGCAAGTGGCCGGGCGGAATTCAAGCAATGTCTTAAATATGCTAACGAAGCGTAAACCGTTTCACGGCAGGTTCGCCTTGTGGCGTCAAGCGTGCGGCAAACAGGTCTTATGAGACGATTTCTGCCGATTCTGGCTGGCATTCTGGTCTGGCTGGCGGCCGCTCCGGCCGCGGCCCAGCCAGTCATGACGCCTGCGCCCAACCCGGTACGCGCCGCTCCGGAAACACCCCAGGCGCCAACTGACGATTCGCTCGGGACCCTGGTTCAGGCCAGTTCCGCCAAACCGGCCGAGCCGGTGGTCATCGACGCCCGCATCGGCCAGCACGGTGAAGACACCCGTTTCGTGGTGGAACTCTCAGACCCTGTCAAATTTCACATCTTTACGCTGTCAAATCCGAACCGCCTCGTCATCGACATGCCGGAGGTGTTGTGGCGCCTGAAGGGCCCCCCCGTGCCCACCGGGGCGGGGGCGGTGAAGAGTTACCGCTACGGCCTGTTCCGGCCCGGCAATTCGCGCTTCGTCATCGATCTCAACCAGCCGGTGCGGATGACCGAGCCGCTGGTGCTGCCGCCGCAAGACGGTTACGGCTACCGGCTGGTGCTGGACCTGTTCCCCACCACTCAGACCGCCTTCGACAAGACGTCCGGCTGGCCGGCCGAGCTTCGGGCCCGCGAGAAGGCGGCGTCCGAAATCGCCTCGCTGCCGCCGGAGGAGGAGGCGCCGCCGGCCGGCCGCGCGGCCAAGCGCAAGATCATTGTCATCGATCCGGGCCATGGCGGCATCGATTCCGGCACGATCGGCGTTACCGGAATGGAGGAAAAGAACGTCGTCCTCAGTGTCGGCCTGCGGCTGGCCAAGGTGCTGCGCTCGGACGGTTACACGGTCTACATGACACGGGACACCGATGTGTTCATTCCACTCTTCAGCCGTGCGCCTTTCGCGCGAAAACGCCACGCGGATCTGTTCATTTCGCTGCACGCCGATTCCAATCCGAGGCGGGGCGTGCATGGCGCCTCGATCTACACCTTGTCGGAACGGGGTTCCGACAAGGAAGCAGCGGCCCTGGCGCGCAAGGAAAACCAATCCGACATCATCGCCGGCGTCGATTTGTCCGGGCAGGAATCTTCGGTAGCCAAATCGATCCTGATCGATTTGGCACAGCGCGACACGATGAACCGCTCGGCCCAATTCGCGCATACCGTGATACACGACCTCTCGGGGGCGACGGATATCCTGGCGCCCAAACCACATCGTTCGGCCAATTTCGTGGTTCTGCGGGCACCGGACGTGCCGGCGGTTCTGATCGAACTTGGTTACCTGTCGAATCCCGAAGATTGTCGTCAAATGGCCACATCCCGGTGGCGTAACGGTGCCGCCGAGGCGATTGCCGAGGCCGTGCGCCAGTTCGAGCCCCTTGTGGCCGCGGCACCGCGCGGCCGGATTCCATGAGGCGGCGGCTTGGGCAGGGGCGTGCCGGCTGTGCTAGAAGTCCGGCAGCAAGGCCGGCCGGCCAAAGGGCCGGCAGTAACTTTTTTGGTGTGAAGGGCTGCAGCGTATGACGCGGCGTACGATCTGGAGATATCTCGGCATCGGCTTCGGCACAGTGGCGCTGGCCGGTTTCGTTGTGCTGGGCGTCTATGTCTATTCGGTCAGCCGCGATCTTCCCAGCGTCGACACGCTGAAGAACTACAACCCCCCGGTGACGACGCGCGTCTATGCCGGAAACGGAACGGTAATCGGCGAGTATGCGCGCGAGCGGCGTATCTTCGTGCCCATCCAGTTCGTGCCAAAGCGCGTGATCGACGCGTTCATTTCGGCCGAGGACAAGAACTTCTACAGCCATCCCGGCATCGACGTCGGCGGCATCATCCGTGCCGGCGTCAAGGACGTTTACAATGTGATGGTGCACAAGCGCCTGCAGGGCGCTTCGACCATCACCCAGCAGGTGGCCAAGAATTTCCTGCTCAACAGCCAGGTGAAGTTCTCCCGCAAGATCCGCGAGGCGATCCTCGCCATCCGCATTGATGCGACCTACCCGAAGGACAAGATCCTCGAACTCTATCTCAACGAGATATTCCTCGGGCAGAACTCCTATGGCGTGGCGGCGGCGGCGCTGAACTATTTCGGCAAGTCGCTTGACCAGCTCACGATCGGCGAGGCGGCCTTCCTGGCCTCGCTGCCCAAGGCGCCGAGCAATTACGATCCGCGCTATCACCTTCAGGCGGCGACCTACCGGCGCAACTGGGTGATCGGCCAGATGCGCGAGAACGGCTATATCACCGCCGCCCAGGCCAAGGCCGCGATCGCCAAGCCGCTGGTGGCGCAGAGCCGCCCGCTCGGCAGCCAGGCCGAGGACGCCGATTATTTCGTCGAGGAAGTGCGCCGCATCCTCTATGACAAATATGGCGAGCATGGGCTCTACGATGCCGGCCTGCAGGTGCGCGCGACCCTCGACACCAGATTGCAGAATTTCGCGGTAGATGCGCTGCGCACCGGGCTCGTGCGCTATGACCGCCGTCATGGCTGGCGCGGCGCCGTCAGCCATATCGACATCCATGGCGACTGGGCCGGCGACCTCAAGCGTGCCGGGAACCAATCCGGCATCGAGAGCTGGCAGGTTGCGGTGGTGCTGGGTTATGGCAAACAGAACTCGGTTCGGATCGGCCTCAGCGACGGCCATGAGGGCGTTATCCCGCTTGACCGCCTCAAATGGGCGCGCACGCGAACTCAAGCATGGCTATGTCGGCGCGGTGCCGACTACAGCCGCAGCAGGTCGTCAAGCCGGGCGACGTGATCTATGTCGAGAAGGTCGACGATAAGAACCTCGCCGATGCGTATGGTCTGCGCCAGGTGCCGGAGATCAATGGCGCCATCGTCGTCATGGACCCGCATACCGGCCGCGTACTGGCGATGTCCGGCGGGTTCAGCTTTGCATCCAGCCAGTTCGACCGCGCCATGCAGGCCAAGCGTCAGCCGGGGTCGTCCTTCAAGCCGTTCGTCTATGCGGCCGCGCTCGACAATGGCTATACGCCCGCCAGCGAAGTGCTGGATGCGCCGGTGGCACTACCGCAGGGGCCAGGCCTGCCGCTGTGGACGCCGAAGAATTATGAGCACGATTATCTCGGCCTGACGACGCTGCGCCGCGGGCTCGAACTGTCGCGCAACCTAATGACCATTCGTCTTGCGAACGATATCGGCATGGACAAGGTCGTACCGATCGCCGTCCGTTTCGGCGTGTACGACCAGATGGCGCCCTATCTGTCCAACGCCATCGGCGCTGACGAAACCACGCTCATGCGCCTGACCACGGGTTATTCGGAGTTCGTCAACGGCGGCAAGAAGATCGAGGCCACGCTGATTGACCGCGTGCAGGATCGCAACGGCAAGACCATCTATCGCCACGACACCCGTGACTGCACGGGCTGCAATGGCCCCTGGCAGGGCCAGGCCGAACCGCTGCTGCCGGATACGCGCAAGCAGATCCTCGATCCGCGCACGGCCTATCAGATCGTTTCGATGCTGGAAGGCGTCGTGCAGCGCGGCACGGGCGTGGCGGTCCGGGCGGTCGGCAAGCCGCTGGCCGGCAAGACCGGCACCTCCAACGATGCCAAGGACACCTGGTTCGTCGGCTTCTCGCCGGATCTGGCCTGCGGCGTCTATGTCGGCTTCGACAATCCGAGGAGCCTGGGTCCCCATGAGCAGGGCGCGACGGCCGCCGCCCCGATCTTCCGCGATTTCATGGAACAGGCGCTCAAGAATTCGCCCCCGACGCCGTTCCGCGTCCCGCCGGGCATCGACTTCGCCACCGTCAACCGGCTGACCGGAGCCGCCGCGCCAGCCGGAGCGCCGGGCACGATCCTCGAGGCGTTCAAGGCCGGAACGGAGCCGTCGCTGGCGAGTCTCGACCCGGCGCAGAAGCAGCAGCAGAAGAAGCCGGCCACCACCGTCGGGCAGGGGACGGGCGGCCTCTATTGAGGCTCCGCGCCCCCGCGTAAACACGCCGCAGCGAAATCGCCCTCATTTCTCGGCAAACCTGCGCACCTGATTTTCGAAAAAATAGCGTGGTCGTTCTAGGGCACACGTTGTTCCGAGGCGTTCGATGGCTGCCGCTCCGTGGTTTCGCCAGAAATTGCGCACATTGCGATATCGCGCTTCGCGGCGGTGGCGCCTCTTGCTGGCCGCCTTGCAGCGCAACCTGCGTTCAAGCGAGGCGCGGCAGATATTTCTTTGCGCAATAGCGGGTGGAATTGTGGGCGCGCTGGTTGAAGGCATGCGGCGCCTTGTCGAACTGCTGCACAGGTTCGACTTTCTGCTGCCGCCCGACACACTTCTCAGCGCGGGCGTTGGTGTCGATCGCTGGCGGATATTGATCGTCCCCGCTGTGGGCGGACTTATCCTCGGGCTGACAGCCCTGATATGGCGGCGCTACCGCTCTGCGGAGATCGTTGATCCAATCGAGGCGAACGCGCTGCATGGCGGGCGTATGTCGCTCACTGACAGCGCACGGCTGGCCCTTTCGACCATGATCTCGAACGGGGCGGGCGCTTCCCTCGGAATGGAGGCAGGTTATTCGCAGTTCGGCGCCGGGCTGTTCGCGAGCATAGGTCAATATTTCCATCTGCGGCGGGAAGACCAGCGCGTGTTTGTGACAGCGGGGGCGGCGGCGGCGATCGCTGCCGCGTTTAATGCTCCGCTTGCCGGAGCCTTCTATGGCTACGAATTGGTTCTGGGCTCCTACACACCGCGGGCGCTGGCCCCGGTTGCCGCGGCGGCTCTCTGCGGCGCCTTGGTGCAGCGCGCGCTCGGCGGCATGCGGCCGCTTTTCGAAGTTGCCGCCGCGGCGCCGATCAGCAGCCTGAGCTATGTCCTCTTCGGGGTGGTCGGGTTATTTGCTGCCGGTGTCGCCGTGCTTGCCATGCTCGGCGTGACATGGTGCGAGCGCGGGATGCGTAAATTGCCGGTTCCCGAATGGCTCCGACCTGCGATTGGCGGCGTGTTGCTCTCGGGACTGGCATACTTCTTTCCCCAGGTTCTGGGCAGCGGCCATGGTGCGATCCAGTTCCATGTCCAATATCAGTGGGCGCTTCCAGCATTGCTTGCATTGCTCGTAGCCAAGCTGATCGCCTCTGCGATCTCGGTGGGTTCGGGCTTTCGCGGGGGGCTGTTCAGTTCGTCCCTGTTTCTGGGCTGCCTGTTCGGAGCAGTTTTTGGCCAAGCGGTCGGGTGGATTGCACCCGCCATGGCGGCGCAACACGATCCTTCTTGCTCGTCGGGATGGGAGCCGTGGCGGCGGCCATCGTCGGCGCGCCGTTCACAATGGTTTTTTTGGTTCTGGAAGCGACGGGCGACTTTGCGGTCACGGCCGGCGTGCTCGTGGGCGTGACCGTGGCCGCCACCATTACACGGCTGACATTCGGCTATTCCTTCGCCACATGGCGCTTTCATATCCGTGGAATCGGGATTCGCGGCGCCCACGATATCGGGTGGGTCGCCGATCTGACGGTCGGCCGGCTGATGCGCGCGGACGCGAAGACTGTACCGAGTAATACGAGCCTTGGCGCGCTCAGGGCGCAGTTTCCGGCAGGCGCGGCCAAACGCGTCTTCGTTGTCGATCCCGACGGCGCCTTTGCCGGCGCGATCGATATGGCGAGCGTCCACGACCCGCAATTGGATGAGGCTGCGGATGCGGCCATGGCCGCCGACCTGATCGAGCCTGGTTGCGCCTATTTGGTGCCCGGAGAGAATGTCCGTCTTGCGCTTGGCCGTTTCGAGGACAGCCGGACCGAGGCCTTGCCCGTCCTCGTTAGTCACTCCGACCGACGTTTGGTCGGCTACCTTACCGAAGCCTACGCCCTGCGCCGGTATATGCAGGAGCTGGAGCGACGCCGCAGTGCTGAGTTGGGGGAACAGAACCTGTTTTCGCTGGGGCAGCGGCCGATGCGTTGACGTCGCAGCCACGAACAAGCCCCGAAATCGACGCGGCGGTGCCGGTACACCCTTTACAAGCACGTGCGGCCCGACCATATCGGAGCATGACGGAAGGAAGCTTTTATGCGTGCAGAAACCGAACGGACGATCGACGATATCAAGCAGGCCATCGCCCTGCTGAGGAGGCATCTTTGACTGGGATGTCGCCCTTCGACGTCTCGACGAACTGAATGCCAAGGCCGAAGACCCCACGCTCTGGAACGATTCCCGAAACGCCCAGACACTGATGCGCGAACGCCAGGCGCTGGACGATTCCATCAAGGGTGTCCAGGCGTTGGAGCGCGAAACTGGCCGATGCCACGGACCTGATCGAGCTGGCCGAAGCCGAGGGCGATGCCGCCATGGTCGCCGATGCCGAGGCGAGCCTTTCGGCGCTGCATGAACGGGCCGAGAAGCTCAGGCTCGAATCCATGCTTTCGGGCGAGGCCGATGCCAACGATACCTATCTCGAGGTCCATGCCGGCGCCGGTGGTACCGAAAGCCAGGACTGGGCGGAGATGCTCATGCGCATGTACACGCGCTGGGCCGAACGCCACGGCTACAAGGTCGACTATCTCGAAGAGAGCGAAGGCGAGGGCGCCGGCATCAAATCCGCGACCATCCTGGTCAAGGGCAAGAACGCCTATGGCTGGCTGAAGACCGAGGCGGGCGTGCACCGGCTCGTGCGCATCTCGCCCTTCGACGCCAATGCCCGACGCCACACGAGCTTCTCGAGCGTGACCGTCTATCCGGTGGTGGACGAGAACATCGAGATCGATGTGCCCGAAAAGGATGTGCGCGTCGACACCTATCGCGCTTCGGGCGCGGGCGGCCAGCACGTCAACAAGACCGAGAGTGCTGTGCGTATCACCCATCTGCCGACAGGGATCGCGGTGCAGTGCCAGACCGAGAAGTCGCAACACCAGAACCGCGCCATCTGCTGGGACATGCTGCGGTCACGCCTTTATGAGCTGGAGTTGGAGAAAAAGGCCGCCGAGGCCGAGGCGCGGATGGGCGAAAAATCGGATATCGGCTGGGGCCACCAGATCCGCTCCTATGTGCTGCAGCCCTATCAGATGGTGAAGGATCTGCGGACGGGCGTCGAAATCCGCGAGCCCGATCGCGTTCTCGACGGCGATATCGATCCCTTCATGGCGGCGGCGCTGGCCCATGCCATCGGCGGCGGCAAAACGGCCGGGCCGGTCGAGGATATCGAGTAACGTGATCCGTGCGCTCAAATGAAAAAGCCCGCTACGCGATGGCGCGCAGCGGGCTTTTTGGTATGCGAAATGCGGCGGCTCAGGCGCCCGTTTTCAGCGGGGCGACGGTCGCGGCCGGAGCAGCGCCATTGGCGTGGGATGCAGGGACCGGACGCGGGGCTTCAGCCGGCCGGGGCGCGGCTGCGGCAGGCTTGTGCTCGTAGCCCTGGCCGCCGCGGCGATGCTCGTCGGAGAGCGGATTGTCGGAGTGGCGGCAATTGCCTTCGAAGAAGGCGCCCGCTTCGACCGCGAAGGCCTCGTGCAGGATATTGCCTTCGACATGGCTGGTGGCGGCCAGCAGCACCTTGCGGGCGCGAATGCTGCCCTGGACGCGGCCGCGCACGGTCACATCATCGGCCATGACCTCGCCATTGATGAAAGCCTTCTCGCCGATGACGAGGCCGGCGCTGTTGACGTCGCCCTCGACGCGGCCGTCGATCTGGATATCGCCGCTGGAGGTCAGCGTGCCGTTGACCACCAGATCGGCGCTGATCAGCGACGGCGCGGACGGTGCGCGTGGCGCCCGTTTGGCGGTACCGCCTTGCATGCCCGCGGGTGCAGAAGACGCAGCCGGAGCTGTCGCTTCGGCGTTCTTACTCTTACTGGAGAACATGACGGCCTGCCTCGATGAACTTGCTCGGATCTCTCACCACATCGCCCAGCCACACCTCGTAGTGCACGTGGGGACCTGTGCTACGCCCAGTCGATCCGAGTTTCCCGATGGGCGTGCCCTTTTTCACTGTATCGCCGACCTTCACCAATATCGACGACATATGACCGTATCGCGTCTTAATTCCGAAACCTTGGTCAATTTCAACCATCTTTCCATAACCGCCGCGGCGGCCGGCCCAGGTTACCTTGCCCGGCGCCGTGGCGTGGATGGTTGAGCCCCACGGGCCGCCGAAATCCAGCCCCGGATGGAAGCCGAGACGATGCGTAAAAGGGTCTATCCGCGGGCCAAAATCGCTGGTCAGCTCGAAGCGGGGGCCGTGGACCGGGGTCGTCAGCGGCACGTGGCGGAAGGCGGTGAAGAGGGTGTCGAGTTCCTTCACATGGGCACTGGTTTCGGCGAAGGCCTTGGTAAACGCCGGATCGGCAATGCCATCGATATGCATCGCGCTGATCGGCACGAATGGCCCGCCAACACCTTCGCTGTCGACTTCGGCCTCCATCCTGGAGGGTTTGATCCCCACGGCATGCAGCAGGCTGTCGATGCGATCGATGTTGTGGGAAATCTGCTTGTCGGCCGCCACCAGCAGGCCGGTTTCGACATGACTGAGCTGCTTCAGGCGTGTTGTCTGGGCTGCGAGAGTTCGGAAGGCCGGGAGATTGGCCACCTTGTGCGGCGCTGGCCTGGCGTGGCTGGGGAAGAATGCGGCGGCGAGGCGATGTACGGCCTCATCGAGAAAGCTGGCCTTGGTCGGTTTGGAGGTGCGCGGCTGTGGCGCGGTCGTCGCCGGCATCACGCCGATCTCAGAGCCCGCATCGCTGTCACCGGTGGCATCGTCCGAGCCCTCCAGTGGCGGATCGGAATCGGACACATCGTCCGTGCTCGAAATTGAGGTCTTGAGGTGCGGCAGGTCGCCTGCGAGCCCTGTGGGCATCGGCTTGCTCGCCTGCAGTCCCGCCAGCGCTCGGTCCACTGCATCCTTGCGGCTCAGCAGTTTGGCGACCGTGTGCTGTTTGATCTCGAGTTGGTCGGCGGTGGATTTGAATGTGTCTTCGGCTGAAACCAGAGCGCCGTTCAACTCGTCATAAGAGACTTGCAGATCGGCCAGCCGGTTCTCATAGGTCGACTGCATCTGCTGATAGCGGTTGTCTTTGGCCGCGATGATCCGGTCCTTGAAGATCACATTGACGGAGGCGAACGCCACCCAGCCCAGGAAGATCAGCGACAGACCGGCCAGCGTCGCCTGGAGCGTCGGTCCGAAGGTGAAGAATTGCACCCGCCCATCGCTGCGGATGTAAATCTGCCGTTCTGGAAACGTGGCGTGAAGCCAAGCCCATACACGCTCGATGAGCGTTTCGGCCATATCCGACGTCCCCTTTTGGGTGCCAGCCGCACCTACCCCAGATGAGGTAGAGATTTCACCTAATTGTGAGCGTTTGTTCAAGGCCTTAGCAGAGAAAAATGACCTTCTGGTTAAGCGGCGCCAAAGCCGGTCGGGCGCATTCAAAGCGCTTTTGCCGCAGTTAGAACGGCTTCCACGTGGCCGGCGACCTTCACTTTGCGCCAGATACTGGGCGATTTTTCCCGCCGCATCCACCAAGAAGGTGGCGCGCTCCATACCCATATATTTGCGGCCATACAGGCTCTTTTCGACCCAGACGCCATAGGCCTCGGCAGTTTTGATCTCGGGGTCGGAGGCCAGCGTGATCTTGAGCTTGTGCTTGGCCTTGAACTTGTCGTGGCTGGCCACGCTGTCCTTGGAGACGCCGATTACGGCCACGCCCGCGGCATCGAATTTCCGCTTGGCCTCTGAGAAGGCGAGCGCCTCTTTGGTGCAACCAGAGGTATCGTCCTTCGGGTAGAAATAGAGCACGAAGGGCTGGCCCTTCAGGGTGGCGCTTGAAATCTGGCCGTCGCCGTCTGTGGCTAGCTTGAAGGCTGGAGCCTTGCGGCCTGGCACGAGTTCCTCGGGTAGAGCCGTGGTCGCGGGCGCTTTGGGCATGACATCTCCGGAAGGGAGGGCCGGCGGGCGGCCGACGGAACGGCCGGAGCCGAGGCTAGCGTTTACCAGAATATACCATTAGGCGATAAGCTGATGCGCGATCCGGTGCAAGGGTCAGATTCGTGGCCCGCTGCCGAGATGGGAACGCTCCCGGCGCCGTCGGTGCGAGTGAGGAAGCACCCCGTTTGGAAGAGATGAGTTCAAAATCCCACCATCTGCGACGGGCCGGCCTGATCACGGCAGGGGTGGCCGTAGCCCTGCTGTTTTTCGGGCTGGGGGCGCTGGCGCGGCTGCTCGTGGGGCCGGTCTCGCTGGGGCCGTTCTCAGGCGAGCTGGCCGATGCGATCTCCAATTCCCTGCCAGGTCTGGCGGTGCGCTATGACGACGCAGCGCTGCAGTGGTCGCGCGACGAGGGCCGCGTCAATCTGGTGATCCTGGGCGCGCGGGTGTTCGACCGCAGCCAGCGCATCATTGCCCAGGCCCCCAAGGCCGAGATCGATCTGGCGGCGGCACCGCTTCTCCAGGGGCAGGTGGTCGTCAGGCGCATGGCACTGGTGGGTGTCCAGCTCACGATGGTGCACACGATGGATGGCGCGCTCCGGCTCGGCGTCGAGGGCGACCGCGGTCAATCCGATGTGCTGGAGCGGCTGCGCGAGGCGCTGCAATCCTCCAAGGGCAGCGCGACCTCGCTCACGAGTTTCGCCGTGCGCAAGGCGCGGCTGGCCTTTTACGATGAGCGCACGGGCCTGTTCGTAGTGGCGCCGCAGGCGAGCCTCACTGTGTCGACCAGTGGTGGAAAGAGCGCAGCACTGGCTGCCAGCGTCGATGCCGATATCGAGGTCTCGGGCCATCGCGCCTATCTGCAGGCGCGGCTGACGCTGCCGCCCGACGGCCAGACGGTGACCGGCGACATCTCCCTGCACGGCTTCGACGTCAATGCGCTGGGCGAGAATGCGAAGGCGCTGGCGTTCCTCAAGCCTTATGCGTTGAAGGCCGACATTACGGGCTCCTTTACGCTCGATCAGGGCAGCACCCATGTGCGCGCCGTCGATTTCGGCGTCGGCGCGGCCGGGATTGTGCACGGCTTCGGTCATCCGGTGCACGTCAAGACGCTGCGTCTGGTTGGCCGCTATGACGGACGGACGGGGCGGCTTCTGATCGACGATGGTGTGCTCGCGGGCAATGAAGCGCGGGCGCATCTCTATGGCGACGGCCATCTCAAATTCAATTCCGCCGGCGGCCTCGAGAAGAGCAGCGTCGATCTGACGATGGACAAGATCGGCGTGGACATGCCGGGTGTGATGCAGCGGGCGATGACGCTGGCGCGCATCGCGCTCCAGGCGAGCTATACGCCCGCCGACAACCGCATCGTCATCGACAAGTTCCTGATGTTCGGCGGCAATCTGTCGGCCTCGCTGACCGGAGAGGTGGATCTGTTCCCCGGAGAGACGCCGAAGATCGCCGTGAACGGCCATATCGCGCCGCTCGATATTGCCAATCTCCTGCATTACTGGCCGCTGCAACTGGGCCAGGGCGCGCGTGAATGGATCGCGGCAAACATCTTGGGCGGAACCATCGGGCCGATAGCGCTGAAGGCCGACATTGCGGCGGGCGCCCTTGATCTGCCGGTGTTGCCCGATGGCGCAATCAATCTCAGCTTTCCGATCGCGAATGCGACGGTCAACTATCTGCAGGGGCTGACCCCGCTCACCAATATGCAGGGCAGCGCGACACTGACCGGCGACACATTCACGGCCACCGTGACGTCGGCCAAGATCGGGCCGCTCGCCCTCAGTGGCGGCAGCGTCACCATTCCCAATCTGCATGTGGCCGGTTCGCCCGGCAATATCGTGGCACATGTCGACGGCGCGCTCTCCGACGTGTTGACGCTGATCGATATGCCGCCGCTGCATTATCCGACGCGCTTCCACATCGGCACCGACAGCGCCAAGGGCCAGGCCGCCATCGATCTCAGATTCCACGTGCCGATGGTCAAGGATCTCAGCATCGACGATGTCGGCATCAAGATCGGCGGGCAGGTACGTGGATTGGCACTGGCGGTCGGCGACCACGAGGTGACCAATGGCGTCGCCAACCTCGCCATCGACAATTCCAGCCTGCACCTCGACGGCGATATCGTGATGGCGGGCGCCAGTCTGAAGGCAAGCTGGGACGAGGCCTTCGCAGCCAAGGGGCCGATCACCACCCACATCACCGCGTCCGGCGTGCTCGACGATGCGGCGCGCAAGAAGCTGAACTTCCATTCCGGCGATTTCCTCAAGGGGCCGGTCAATGTCGATGCCACGCTCGACGGTCATCGCGGCAGCATCACCAAGGCGGCGATGGCGATGGATTTGACACCGGCCACCGTCACGATCGGTCTGATCAACTACAAAAAGCCGCCCGGCGTCTCGGCCGACGTGCAGGTGACGGCGCAGTTCAAGGACGGCGCGATAGCGGGCACGGACATCACGGCGGACGGTGCCGGTCTTCAACTCCAGGGCCAGGCCGGCTTCGGTCCGGGCGGCACGCTCGCGATGCTGGACTTTCCGATTGTGCGCGCGGGACCGCAGAACGATTTTTCCCTGCACATGAACGACTCGCCGGGCGTGGGATTGAAGGTTTCGGTCACGGGCCGTTCGGCCGACGGCACCGGGCTCGGCCGCACCGATCTGACGGGCAAGAAAGCGGACAACAGAACGTCAGAGCCGGCGCAGTCCGGCAAGCATTTCGAGATCGAGGCCAATCTCGACCGGCTGGTGATGCGCAGCGGCGTGACGATGGCGCCGTTCGCCTTTTCGACCAGCGGCATCAGGCGACCGGCCGCAGACCATGGCGCTGTCGGGCCGGTTGTCGAAGACGGCGACGCTCTCGGGCGATCTCGTGGCCGACGGAGGAGAACGCGAGATCCGCCTGCGCACATCGAATGCCGGGCTGTTGTTCAAGGGCTTGTTCGGCTTCACCTCGATGCGTGGCGGCAAGCTCGATCTGACTGCCGCGCTGTCGCCGAAGCCGACCAAGGACGAGCTCGCCAAGAAGCGGGCGCCCGACTATCGCGGCGTCTTGAAGATCACGAATTTCACGGTCGTCAATCAGCCATTCCTGACGCGGCTGTTCTCGGCCGGGTCGTTGGGCGGGCTGATCGATCTGTTGCAGGGCAAGGGCATTGCCGTCGACACGCTGGAGGCGCCGTTCCAGCATGCATGGCGGCGTGCTCAACATTCACGATGCGCGCGCCAGCGGGCCGTCGATCGGCATCACGGCCGAGGGCTATCTCGACCGGCGCAACAGCAAGATCGCGCTCGAAGGCGCGTTGGCGCCGATCTTCGGCCTCAACAGCGTGCTCGGCGCCATCCCGGTGCTGGGCGATGTGCTGGTGTCCAAGAAGGGCGAGGGCATCATCGGCATGAGCTACAGCGTCAGCGGCAATGCCGAACGAGCCGAAGATCTCGGTCAATCCGCTGTCGGTGCTGACGCCCGGAATTCTGCGCCGCATCTTCGAAGGCACGCCCGAGGCGCCGCGCACGATCGCGCCGAAGGCCACGGCAAAGCCGCCGGCCGGAGCGGACAAGGCGAAGCCCGGCGCGCCGCCTGCGCAACAACAGTCCAAAGAAAGCGCGCCGTCATCGAAACCGGACGCGCCGCCAGCGAAGACAGAGGCGGCATCGGAGGCTGAGCCTCCCACGGCGACGGATGCGCCGAAAGCGGAGGTTCCGCAGGCTCAAGCCTGAGGTCACGCCGTCCGAAGGCGGTGCGGCGGTGACAGACGACGACGCAGGCTACGACGGCGTCGTCGGCACAGGATCCGGCGCCCAAATCCACGACCGTGCCGAACAAGATGTAAGCCGGCCGCGCCGAAAGTGGCGGCGCGCTAGACCGGCTTGACCAGCACGTGCTTCTTCTTGCCGGCGGAGAGCTTGATCACACCATTGCCGGTGAGGTCGGTGGCCGAGACCATCGCCTTGGGTCGCCGACGGCCGCATCGTTGAGCTTCAGGCCGTTGTTCGCGATCAGCTTGCGCGCTTCGCTGTTCGAGGCCGCCACACCCGCGCGCACCGCCAGCGTCAGCACGCCCAACGGAAACTCCGTAGACGGAATTTCGACCGTCGGCAGGCCTTCGCCGATGGCGCCTTCCTCGAAGGTGCGGCGCGCGGTTTCGGCGGCGGCCTCGGCGGCGTCGCGGCCATGCAGGATGCCGGTCGCTTCGGTGGCCAGGATCTTCTTGGCCTCGTTGAGTTCGCCGCCTTCCAGCTTTTCGAGGCGCGCGATCTCGGCTTCCGGCATGTCGGTGAACATGCGCAGGAAGCGGCCGACATCGCCATCCTCGGTGTTGCGCCAGAACTGCCAGTATTGATAGGGCGAGCACATATCGGCGTTGAGCCACACCGCGCCGGCCGCCGTCTTGCCCATCTTGGCGCCGGAGGCGGTCGTGATCAGCGGTGTCGTCAGGCCGAAGAGCTGGGCGTTCTCGACGCGGCGGCCCAGATCGATGCCGGAGACGACATTGCCCCATTGGTCCGAGCCGCTCGATTGCAGCTGGCAGCCATAGCGCCGGTAGAGTTCGACGAAATCATAGGCCTGCATGATCGAGTAGTTGAATTCGAGGAACGACATCGGCTGCTCGCGCTCGAGCCTGAGCTTGACGCTGTCCATCGTCAGCATGCGGTTGACCGAGAAGTGGCGGCCGTAGTCGCGCAGGAAGGAAATGTATTCGAGCTTGTCGAGCCATTCGGCATTGTCGACCATGATCGCGTCGCTCGGCCCGTCGCCGAATTTGAGGAGATGGCGCACGCCGGAGAGGATGCTGTTCTTGTTCTCCTCGATCTGCTCGGCCGTGAGCAGCCTGCGCGTCTCGTCCTTGCCGGAGGGATCGCCGATCTTGGTGGTGCCGCCGCCCATCAGCAGGATCGGCCGGTGGCCGGCCTGCTGCAGGCGGCGCAAGGTCATGAGCTGGACGAGGCTGCCGACATGCAGGCTGGCCGCCGTGCAGTCGAAGCCGATATAGGCCGTCACGCGCTCCTTGCCGAACAGGGCATCCAGCGCCTCGGCGTCCGTGCAGTCGTAATACTGCCCGCGGTCCACGAAAGTGCGCAGGAAATCGGATTTGAAGCGGGACGGCGTGGCGGACATTGTCGTATGCTCGAAATTGGAAAAGGGCTGGGTGTTTAGCACGGATGGCCGAAATTCATAAAGTCATCGGGCTGATGAGCGGAACCTCGCTGGACGGCATCGATGCCGCGCTGGTCGAGACCGATGGCGAGGGCGTGGCCCGGCCCGGCCCGGCGCTGACGATGCCCTATGCGCCGGAGACGCGGGCGCTGCTGCGCGCGGCCATGGATCTGGCGGCAGAGCTGCCCGAAGGGGCGCGAGATGCCGGAGGCGATCCGCGAGGCCGAGATCCGCTGCACCGATGCCCATGCCGGCGCCGTGTCGCGCTCCTGAAGGAGGCGGGCATGGACCCGCGCGCCGATCTCGCTGATCGGCTTCCACGGCCAGACCATCCTGCACCGGCCCGAGCAGCGCCTGACCTGGCAGATCGGCGACGGCGCCCGGCTGGCGCGGGCCACCGGCATCGACGTCGTCAACGATTTCCGCACCGCCGATGTGATGGCCGGCGGCGAGGGCGCGCCGCTGGTGCCGCTCTATCACGCCGCGCTGGTGCGCGAGGCGGCCAGAACCGAGGTGTCACCCCGCCTGTGGCCGTGGTCAATATCGGCGGCGTCGCCAATGTCACCTGGGTGGGTGCAGACGGCGTGCTGGCCTTCGATACCGGACCCGGCAACGCGCCCATCGACGATTGGGCGCAGCAGCATACCGGCACGCCGGTCGATGAATTCGGCGCGCTGGCGCGGCAAGGCAAGATCGACAATGCCGCGCTCGACGACATGCTGGCGCATGCCTTCTTCGAGCGCGTGCCGCCCAAATCGCTCGACCGCATGGATTTCGGGGCCGAGCGGGTGGCCGGGCTGTCGGCCGGAGGATGGCGCGGCGACGCTGACGGCCTTCACGGCGGCCTCCATCGCGCGGGCGCGCGAGCATTTCCCCGATCCGGCCACGCAATGGGTCGTGTGCGGCGGCGGGCGGCACAATCCGGTGCTGATGGACAATCTCAGGGCGCGGGTGAATGCGCCCGTTCTCGCCGCCGAGGATCTGGGCTGGCGCGGCGATTTCCTCGAAGCCGAAGCCTTCGCCTATCTCGCGGAACGCGCGCGCCGCGGCCTGCCACTCAGCCTGCCGACGACGACAGGTGTCCCAAAGCCGATGCCGGGCGGAAGGCTCCATCGCGCGCGATAGATCTTGTGCGAAGCGCGATCCGCGCGCACAGGCATAAGAGGCGGAGCAGATGCGCGCGTCTCGCGCAACGATCGGGCCATGCAACGGTGCGGCGCGCGCCGCGCCGCCGCCTGGGTCGGCGGAGGGGGGTCTCCGGAAAAATTTTCCGAACAATTCTGTTTCGCGCGCGCGGCGCGGACCGTTTCCATACGCGCGATTGTAAGGCCATTTTGGCCAAGGGGGATAAGTTCGCCGCATGAAAATGCGTTTTGCGAAACCCGCCAATGGCTTCGCCATGGGACGGGCCGCTATCGCCGAGGGATAAGGGCGCTTATCCCTTCTCCGGGATCGCCACGCCCATGCGTTCGGCGGCATATTCCTGCACCAGACTCGACGCACGTCGCTCTCATGCTTGTCGAAGAAGTGGTTGGCGCCATCGATCTTCTTGTAGGTGATCGTGATGCCCTTCTGCGCCGTCAGCCGGTCCACCAGCTTCTGCACGTCGGGCTCGGGCACCACCTGGTCCTTGGTGCCGTGGACGATCAGCCCGCTCGCCGGGCAGGGCGCCAGGAAGGCGAAATCATACATGCTGGCCGGCGGGGCGATGGAGACGAAGCCGGTGATCTCGGGCCGGCGCATCAGAAGCTGCATGCCGATCCAGGCGCCGAAGGAAATCCCGCACACCCAGACGAAAGACGGGATTGGGATAGAGCGTGTTCATCCAGTCGAGCACGGCGGCGGCATCGGAGAGCTCGCCGGCGCCGGAATCGAAGGTGCCCTGGCTGCGGCCCACGCCGCGGAAATTGAAGCGCACCGTGGTGCAGCCCAGCCCGTGGAACATGTGGAACAGGTCATAGACCAGCGGATTGTTCATGGTTCCGCCGAATTGGGGGTGCGGATGCAGCACCAGGGCCATCGGCGCGCCCGGCGCCTTCTGGCGCTGGTAGCGGGCTTCGATGCGGCCGGCAGGACCGGGAAGAATAATGTCAGGCATGGGCTGCGAATCTCGGCTGTTGGGCAGGCCGTTTCCGGCGGGAGGGCGATGCGTCGACTTTAATCCGACTGATTTAATCCGAATTTTTCCTGAATTCGACCGTCCAATTCGGGAAAGCATATCAAGGTCTTGGAGTTCCAGGGCTCCGGAGCGCTCGGTCAATTCTTGACCAAGCCACTAGGAAATCCTATATCCCGATCCTACGAACTCCCGGCCAAAGCCGGGAGGGGAGCCGTTTCTTACACCGAAGCGGCCCCCTGGAAGCAAGCTCGGAATTGCCGCGCCGGTGATTTTGGCTGGCGCTTCCGGCCTGCGAAGGAGGCGATCATGAGGCTGAGCACAAAGGGCCGCTATGCCGTGATGGCGATGGCCGACCTGGCGGCCCATGAGGACGGGGCCCGCCCGGTCTCGCTGGCGGAAATCGCCAAGCGCCAGGAAATCTCCCTGTCCTATCTCGAACAATTGTTCGCCAAGCTGCGCCGCGGCGGGCTGGTGAAGTCCGTGCGCGGGCCCGGCGGCGGCTACCGGCTGAGCCGGCCCTCGCCCGAGGTGCGCATCGCCGACATCATCATGGCCGTCGACGAGCCGATCACGGCGACGCGCTGCCGCCAGGGCAGCCCCAAGGGCTGCACCGGCACGACCGGCCGCTGCGTGACCCACGATCTGTGGGAAGAGCTGGGCCGGCATATCCATGTGTTCCTGGCATCGGTGTCGCTGGCCGATGTGATCGAACGGCGCGTGCTTGGGCCGGGCGCATGCGGCGTCGGACGGCGACGCGGCGGCCGATGTCGAGGCGAAGGCCGACGGCAATGGCACCCATGCGGTGGCTGCGGAATAGTCCTGCGTCATGATCTATCTCGACCACAATGCGACCTCGCCGCTGAGGCCTGAAGCCCGGGCCGCGATGACGCTCGCGCTGGAGGCAGGCGGCAATCCGTCCTCCGTGCATGCGGCCGGCCGCAAGGCGCGGGCGAGCGTCGAGGCCGCGCGCGAGCAGGTGGCGGCGTTGGCCGATGTGGCGCCGGAGCAGGTGATCTTCACCGAGCGGCGGCACCGAAGCCGATTGGCTGGCGCTGAATGGCGCGGTGTATGGCGCGCTGGACGCCGAGGCCCGCATCACGCGGCTGTTCGTCTCGGCCATCGAGCATGATGCGGTGCGCGCCAATGCGGCGGCGCTGGCCGAACGCGTGCCGGGGCTGCGGCTCGAGACCCTGCCGGTGACGGCGGATGGCGTGCTCGATCTGGAAGCGCTGCGTGTCGCTTTGCGCGAAGGCAAGGGCCGGGCGCTGGTGGCCGTGATGGCCGCCAACAACGAGACCGGCGTGATCCAGCCGCTGGAAGAGATCCGTGCACTGACGAATGAGGCCGGTGCGCTGCTCCATGTCGATGCCGTGCAGGCGGCCGGCAAGATGGCGCTGGGCGAGGCCGATTATGTGGCCGTCTCGGCGCACAAGCTGGGCGGGCCGCAAGGCGTGGGCGCGCTGATCGTGAACCCGGATGCGCCGTTCGTGGCGCAGGTTCTGGGCGGCGGACAGGAAAAGCGCCGCCGCGCCGGCACCGAGAATGTCGCCGCCATTGCCGGCTTCGGCGCAGCGGTCGCGTCTGCCGAATTTCGCGGCGAGGCGCAGCGCATCGCGGGCTTGCGCAATGCGTTCGAACAGGAATTGAAGACCGCTATTCCCGATGCGGTCGTGTTCGGCGCCGATGCGCCGCGGCTGCGCGAACACGTCGAATTTCGCGGTGCCGGGGCTGGCCGCCGAGACGGCGGTGATGGCGCTGGATCTGGAGGGCGTGATGGTGAGTTCGGGTGCGGCGTGTTCCTCCGGCAAGGTGGCGCACTCCCATGTGCTGGCGGCGATGGGCGTGGAGGACGCGCTGGCGCGTTCCGCCTTGCGCGTCAGCTTCGGCTGGAATTCGCAAAGCGGCGACGGCGCTGCCGTCCTCGCCGCATTGGAAAAACTCGCAGCCCGCGCGCGTGCGCGCGCAGCCGCGTAAAGGATAGAGTTATGGCAGCCGTCGAAACGACCAAGGAACAGGTCGCAGCCCTCAGCGAGAAGTACAAATACGGCTTCGTCACCGATATCGAGATGGAGCGCGCGCCGCGTGGCCTCAACGAGGACACGGTCGCCTTCATCTCGGCCAAGAAGGGCGAGCCGGAATGGATGCTGGAATGGCGCCTGGCCGCCTACAAGCGCTGGCGCGAGATGAAAGAGCCCGCCTGGGCGCGCGTCCATTATCCGAAGATCGAGTACGAGAATTCCTATTACTACGCGGCGCCGAAATCGGATTCCGACCGGCCCAAGAGCCTGGAAGAGGTCGATCCCAAGCTGATCGAGACCTACAACAAGCTGGGCATTCCGCTGCATGAGCAGATGGCGCTGGCGGGCGTGGCCGTGGACGCGGTGTTCGATTCCGTGTCGGTGGCGACCACCTTCAAGGAGACGCTTGAACAAGGCCGGCGTGATCTTCTGCCCGATCTCCGAAGCCATCCGCGATTATCCCGAGATGGTGCGGAAATATCTCGGCACGGTGGTGCCGGTGACGGACAATTTCTTCGCCACGCTGAATTCGGCCGTGTTCTCGGACGGCACGTTTGTGTATGTGCCCAAGGGCGTGCGCTGCCCGATGGAGCTTTCCACCTATTTCCGCATCAATGCCAGCGAGACGGGCCAGTTCGAGCGCACGCTGATCATCGCCGATGAAGGCTCCTATGTGAGCTATCTCGAAGGCTGCACCGCGCCCAAGCGCGACGAGAACCAGCTGCATGCCGCGGTGGTCGAACTGGTGGCGCTGGATGGGGCGGAGATCAAATATTCGACGGTGCAGAACTGGTATCCCGGCGACGAGGAGGGCAAGGGCGGCATCTACAATTTCGTCACCAAGCGCGGCGATTGCCGCGGGCGGGATTCGAAGATCTCGTGGACGCAGGTCGAGACCGGCTCGGCCATCACCTGGAAATATCCGAGCTGCATCCTGCGCGGCGACAATTCGGTGGGCGAGTTCTATTCCATCGCCATCGCCAACAATTATCAGCAGGCCGATACCGGCACCAAGATGATCCATCTGGGCAAGAACACGCGCAGCGCGCATCATCTCCAAGGGCATTTCGGCCGGCAAGGCGCAGAACACCTATCGCGGGCTCGTGAGCGTGCATCCCAAGGCGGAGAACGCGCGCAACTATACGCAATGCGACTCGCTGCTGATCGGCGGCAAATGCGGCGCGCATACGGTTCCCTATATCGAGAGCCGCAACAAGACCGCCAAGATCGAACATGAGGCGACGACCTCGAAGATCGCGGACGACCAGCTGTTCTATTGCACCAGTCGCGGCATTCCCGAGGAAGAGGCGGTGGCGCTGATCGTCAACGGCTTCTGCAAGGAAGTGCTGCAGCAATTGCCGATGGAATTCGCCGTGGAAGCGCAAAAGCTCGTGGGCATCAGCCTCGAAGGTAGTGTGGGATAATGTTGAGAATCGAAAATCTGCATGCCGCCGTGGGTGGCAAGGAAATCCTGAAGGGCCTCTCGCTCTCGATCGAGGCGGGGCAGGTGCATGCCATCATGGGGCCGAACGGCTCGGGCAAGTCGACGCTCTCCTATGTGCTGGCGGGCCGGCCGGGTTACGAGATCACCTCCGGCACGATCACCTACAAGGGCGAGGATCTGACGGAGATGGCGCCGGAAGAGCGCGCGTCCAAGGGCATTTTCCTGGCGCTGCAATATCCGGTGGAGATTCCGGGCGTGACCACGCTCAACTTCCTCAAGACCGCGCTGAACGCGCAGCGGCGCGCGCGCGGCGAGAAGGAAGTCGATGCCATGAGCGTGCTGAAGATGGTGCGCGCCAAGGCGAAAGCGCTCAACATCTCCGAGGACATGCTCAAGCGCGCGCTCAATGTCGGTTTTTCCGGCGGCGAGAAGAAGCGGCTGGAGACGCTGCAGATGGCGCTGTTCGAGCCGAGCCTGGCCATTCTCGACGAGACCGATTCCGGCCTCGACATCGATGCGCTGAAGCTGGTGGCCGAGGGCGTCAATGCGCTGCGCACGCCGGAGCGGGCCATGCTGGTGATCACCCATTACCAGCGCCTGCTGGATTACATCGTGCCCGACCGCGTGCATGTGCTGGCGGGCGGCCGGATCATCGCCGAAGGCGGCAAGGAACTGGCGCTCGAACTCGAAGCCAAGGGCTATGCCGATATCGTGAAGGACGCGGCATGAGTGCGGTTGCGACCGACATGCTGACGGAACTTGGCGCGGGCGCGAAGCTGGGCGGTGCGCCGTGGCTGGATGCGCGCCGCGAGACGGCGCTGGCGGCGTATCGCGCGAAAGGCGTGCCGCATCGCCGTGTGGAAGACTGGAAATATTCCGATCTGCGCGCGGCGCTGTCGGCGAAAGCGGATGTGACCGCGACGGCGACGGCCAATCCCTTTGCGGAGATCGCCGGCACGCGGCTCGATATTCGTGACGGCAGGCTGGTGACGGCACTGGCCGCCATGCCGAAGACCGTGGACGCCTTCGATCTGGCCGATCTCGCTAATGCGCCCGATTGGGTGCAGGCCCATCTCGGCCAGACCGGCAAGGACGGCATGGCCGCCGCCTCGCTGGCGCTGATGGCGGGCGGCGTGGCGCTGCGCGTGAAGTCCGGCGTGATGGTCGAAGAGCCCGGTGCATCTGAATTTCGTATCGCAGGCGGCGCATCATGGCCGTGTGCTGATCGTGCTCGAAGATGGCGCGGCGCTGACCCTGCTGGAAAGCCATGCCAATGCGGCCAGCCTTGCCAATCTCGGTGTCGAGATCGTGCTGGGCGAGAAGGCGGTGCTGACGCATGTCCGGCTGGCACAGAGCCCGGCCGAGGCTGTGCAGGTGCAGGAAGTGGCGGTGACGCAAGGCGCCGGTTCGACCTATCGCGCGCATCTCACCGATCTGGGCGCGAAGCTGTCGCGGCTCGAATTGCAGATCGCGCTCAAGGGTTCGAAGACCGAAACCAATCTTTCCGGCGTGCAGGTGCTTTCGGGCGGGCGGCATGCCGACGTGACGACGCGGCTGGATCATGCCGTTGGCGATACGGAGAGCGTGCAGCTGTTCAAACATGTCGTGGCCGGCAAATCGCGCGCCGTCTATCAGGGCCGGATCACGGTGGAAGAGGGCGCCGACGGCACCGACAGCCGCCAGACCGCCAAGGCGCTGCTGCTGGACGATCACGCCGAGGCCGATCTGAAGCCCGAACTCATCATCTTCGCCGACGATGTGAAATGCGCCCATGGCGCGGCGGTCGGCGATCTGGATGCGGATTCGCTGTTCTATCTCAGGGCGCGCGGCATTCCCGAAGCCGAAGCGCGCGGCATGCTGATGCGCGCCTTCCTGGAAGACGCCGTCTCGGAAATCGAGAACGAGGCCATTCGCGCGGCAGTGTGGACTGTGGTTGAAGCCGCGCTCGTTCGTGCGGGAGCGGCGGCATGAGCGCGGAGCTGAAGATCAAAGCGGCATTCGATCCCGAAACCGTCCGCGGGGATTTCGAAATTCTCGGCCGCGAGATCTATGGCAAGCGGCTTGTCTATCTCGACAATGCCGCCTCGGCGCAGAAGCCGCGCCAGGTGCTGGATCGGATGCGCGAATTCGCTTCCACCGATTACGCCAATGTGCATCGCGGCGTGCATTACCTCTCGGCCGTCGCCACCGACGCCTATGAGAAGGCGCGCGAAAGCGTGCGGCGCTTCTTGAATGCGGCTTCCGAGAGCGAGATCGTGTTCACCAAGGGCGGCACCGAGGCGATCAATCTGGTGGCGTCCAGCTTTGTCAGCCCGCGCATCGAGCCGGGCGACGAGATCGTGCTGAGCGTGATGGAGCATCACTCCAACATCGTGCCATGGCATTTCCTGCGAGAGCGGCAGGGCGCGGTGCTGAAATGGGTGGATGTGGCCGACGACGGCTCGCTCGACATCGAGGCGCTGGATGCCGCCATCGGGCCCAAGACCAAGCTGGTCGCCATCACGCATATGTCGAATGTGCTGGGCACGGTGACGCCGCTGAAGGAGATCGTGGCGCGCGCCCATGCCAAGGGTGTGCCCGTGCTGGCCGATGGTTGTCAGGGCGCGGTGCATGGCCGCGTCGATGTGCGCGATCTCGATATCGATTTCTATGTCGTGACCGGCCACAAGCTCTATGGCCCCACGGGCATCGGCGCGCTTTACGGCAAGCTGGCGCATCTCAAATCCATGCGGCCTTACCATGGCGGCGGCGAGATGATTGCCGAAGTCAGCCGCGAGAAGATCACCTATGCGCCGCCGCCCGCGCGCTTCGAAGCCGGCACGCCGCCGATCATCGAGGCGGTGGGGCTGGATGCGGCGCTGACCTATATGAGCGTCGCTCGATCGCGAGGCCGTGCATGCGCATGAGGCCGATCTTTATGCCTATGCCCGCGAGCAGGTGCGCCAGTTCAACTGGCTGAAGGTGATCGGCGATGCGCCGGGCAAGGGCGCGATCCTGAGCTTCGAATCCGAGGGCATGCATGCCCACGATCTGGCCACCATCCTCGACCGCGAGGGCGTGGCGGTGCGGGCCGGGCATCATTGCGCGCAGGTGCTGATGGAGCGTTTCGACACGGTGTCGACGATCCGCGCCTCTTTCGCGTTGTACAATACGCGTGCCGAAGTCGATGCGCTGGTCGCGGCGCTCGCGAAGGCACGAGACATATTGGGTTGACGGGCATGGATGACAGTCTGCGTGAGCTTTATCAGGAAGTGATCCTCGATCATTCGCGGCATCCGCGCCATTTCGGGGCGATGGAGGGCGCGACCCATATGGGCGAGGGCCACAATCCGCTGTGCGGCGACCGGGTGAAGATCTATCTCATGATCGACAAGGATGGCCGCATCGCCGACATCAAGTTCGAAGGCAAGGGCTGCGCGATTTCGCAGGCCTCCGCCTCGCTGATGACCGAGATGCTGGAGGGCCGCACCCTGGCCGAAGCCGACAAGCTGATGGGCGGCTTCCTGCATCTGGTGAAGGGCGAAGAGGTCGGCGACGATCTGAACGAAGACGATCGCGAAACGCTGAATGTGATGGCCGGTGTGTCGGCTTTTCCGATGCGCGTCAAATGCGCGACGCTGGCATGGCATACGATGAAATCGGCGCTGGAGGGCGGTTCCACCGCGAAAAGCGAATGAGTGCGGAAGGCGAAACGCGGAATATGGAGGCAAGGGCGGGCGAAGGCTGCGGCCTGACGCCGGAGGAGCTCGAGGATTTCACGGTCAAGCTTGTGGCCGCGCTGAAATCCGTCTTCGATCCGGAGATCCCGGTGGACATTTACGAACTCGGTCTTATCTACAAGGTGGATGTGGCCGACAACAAGGATGTCGATGTCGACATGACCTTGACGGCGCCGGGCTGCCCGGTGGCCGGCGAGATGCCGGTCATGGTGCAGAACGCGCTCGAAACCGTCGAAGGCATCGGCAAGGTGAATGTGAACATGGTGTTCGATCCGCCCTGGACGCCGGAGCGGATGAGCGAAGTCGCCAAGCTCGAACTCAATATGTACTGATGGGTGATCCGATATGACGACCGCCACACAGACGACACGACCCAGGCGCCCGCGGCCCAAGCCCGTGCGGCTGACCGAAGCCGCCGCCGCGCGCATTCGCGAGATCATGGCCGATGCGAACGGCCAATATGAAGGCGTGCGCGTGGGCGTGACCAATGGCGGCTGCGCCGGCATGAGCTACACGATGGACTATGCCGAGCATGCCGAGCCGCTGGACGAGGTGATCGAGGATCAGGGCGTCAAGATCTTCATCGAGCCCAAGGCGATCCTGTTCCTGCTGGGCACGGAGATGGATTTCGTGACCGAGAAGTTCGGCGCGCGCTTCGTCTTCAACAATCCCAACCAGACCATCGGCCTGCGGCTGCGGCGAGAGCGTCGCCATCACGCCGGCAAAGGACGACGCGGACTGAGGCTGGCAATCAACCTGCGGGTGCGTGCCGCGACAGAAAAGGCGTTGACGGCGCCGGCCATGGCCTAGAGCCTGTCCCCATCAGGAAGTGGGGGCATCGATGGCCGAAGAGCGCGACGACGAAAAACTTGGTCTCTCGGCCAACATCACGCGGCGTGACATTCTCAACAGCACGGTGATCGGATCAGGTGCGGCCCTGTTGGGCGCGGCATGCCCGGCCGCCGCCATGGCTGAGAGCCAGATGTCCATCACCTGCCGGACCAGGACAGCTTCACCGGCTTTGGCGGTGTGGGCGATTACGCCACGTCCAACGGCAACACCTATCCCGTCGTGAAGTCGGCGCATCGCATTCGCGATGGCTATTACCAGTCCCATCCGCCACAGATCGAAGGCGATGCGGAAACGTTCGACCTTGTGATCGTCGGCGGTGGATTGAGCGGCCTGA
This sequence comes from uncultured Pseudomonadota bacterium, assembly GCA_963822185.1. GTDB lineage: Bacteria > Pseudomonadota > Alphaproteobacteria > Micropepsales > Micropepsaceae > Rhizomicrobium. Next base: position 359,282 of record CAWGGT010000001.1, on the reverse strand, counting down.
TGGCCGCCTATCAGTATCACAAGCTGTCCGGCGGCGGACGGCGGGTGCTGATCCTGGAGAACCATCCCATCTTCGGCGGCGAGGCGAAGGAGAACGAATTCGTCGTCGATGGCGTTCGGCTGCTTGGGCCGCAGGGCTCCAACGATTTCCTGCCGCCGGAAAAGGGCGACGGCTCTCCGCTCGACGAATTCTTCGCCGATTGCCACATCCCCTACGAATACAGGCTCCAGGAGTGGGATCCAGCGCTAAAGCCGCTGCGCTTTGCCACCGACAATTACGAGAACATGGACGGCTTCGGCGAGAAAGGTGTCGATGTCGCCTATCGCTTCGACCGCAGGAGCGGCGCGGACAAACCCTATTGGGCCAACAATGTCTGGAACGACGATCGAAGCGCACGCCGTTCAGTGCGCATGTGCGCGCCGACCTGCTGCGCTGGCGGAGCGAATTCTCCGATGCCGGCGTCGACGACCCACGCCACCTCGATACCATGACGTACAAGCATTATCTCGAAGTGGTGAAGGGTTACGATCCGGCGGTGACGAAATTCGCCGATCCGATCGTGGGGCTTTTGGCCGGCGTGTCGTCCGATGCGGCGTGTGCGCGTGTGGGCCATCACCTGGTTACCGGGAAACCGTTCAAGGCGCTGTCCTATCCCGGCGGCAATTCGACCTTTGCCGGCATCTGGTGCGCAAGCTGATCCCGGACTCGATTGCCGGCGCCTTTACCTTCGAGCAGGTCGCCAAGGGGCGCGTCGATTTTGCGGCACTGGATCGAGGCGGCCAGCCCACGCGCATCCGCGTGCAGTCCACCGTGATCGGCGTGGAGCATGAAGGCCGCGATCCGGCGGCCAAAAGCGTTGTTGTCACGTATGAGAGGGGCGGCGCGATCCGCCAGGCCAAAGCCAGCGCCGTGATCATGGCGATCGGCGGCTGGGTCAACAAACATGTGCTGAAAGACATTCCGCACGACATCGCCGATGCCTACAGCCAGTTCCTCTATGCGCCGGCGCTGATCGCCAATGTGGCGCTTCACAATTGGCGGTTTCTCTACAGGCTCGGCGCTCCCGCCGCACGCTGGATGGATGACGGCACCATGTTCGGCTATTGCGCGAACATTCGCCGCTCCATGGTGCTGCGCGACTACGATCCGCCGTTGCACCCGGACAAGCCGACCGTGCTGACCTTCTATATGGGCCTATACACGCCGGGCCATTCGGCGGCGGATCAGGGATCGCTGGGCCGGATGCGGATGCTGGGCACCAGCTATGCCGATTACGAACGGACGATCCGCCGTCAGATGCACGACATGTTCGCCGATGTCGGGTTCGACGCGAAACGCGATATTGCGGGCATCATCCTGAACCGTTGGGGCCATGCCCGCGTGATCCAGACGCCGGGCTTCTACTACGGCACGGATGGCGAGCCGGCGCCGCGCAGCATCGTCGCCAAGGGCTATGGCCGCATCGCCATAGCCCCATTCCGAGCTCAACGGCGCGCAGAACTATACCGGCGCCTTCGAACACGGCACGCGTGCGGCGCAGGCAGGTCCTGGCCTTCGACTGACGCCATGCCGATTACCACAGATGCACGCGCTTGTCCGGGGCGAGGTAGTATTTCGCGCCGGGCTTGACGTCGAAGGCGGCATACCACGGTGCGAGATTGCGCGTCGTTCCGATGACGCGGAATTTCGCCGGGCTGTGCTCGTTCGAGAGAACCTGTGCACGCTTGGCGCTGTCGCGCTGCTTGAGGCGCCAGACCTGGCCATAGGACAGGAAGAAGCGCTGGTCGCCCGTGAAGCCGTCGAGCACCGGGGCCTTCTTGCCGTCGAGCGAGAGGTGATAGGCCTTGTAGGCGACAGTCAGCCCTGAGAGGTCGGCGATGTTCTCGCCCAGCGTCGCATCGCCCTTGATGTGCAGGCCCGGCAGCGGCTCGTAGCTGTCGTATTGTGCAACGAGCGCTTTGGTCTTGGCGTCGAAGTTCTTGCGGTCCTTCGCCGTCCACCAATTGTCGAGCTTGCCGTCGCCGTCATATTTCGAGCCCTGGTCGTCGAAGCCATGGCTGATCTCGTGGCCGATGACCGCACCGATCGCGCCATAGTTCACGGCGGGGTCGGCATTGGGATCGAAGAAGGGCGGCTGCAGGATCGCCGCCGGGAACACGATCTCATTGAGCGACGGGTCGTAATAGGCGTTCACCGTCTGCGGGTTCATCTGCCATTCGCCCTTGTCGACCGGCTTGTCCAGGCGCTTCACGTCACGATTCCATTCGAACGCGCTGCCGCGCTGAATGTCGCCGATGAGATCGTCGCGCTTGACGACATAGGCCGAATAGTCGCGCCACTTATCGGGATAGCCGATATGGGGCGTGAACTTGGCCAGCTTGTCGAGCGCCTTCTTGCGCGTTTCGGGCGTCATCCACTTCAGGGTCTCAAGATCGTCCTTGTAGACGTGCAGGAGGTTATGCACCAAGCGTTCCGCCTTGGTCTTGGCTTCGGGCGGGAAGTATTTGGCGACATAGAGCTTGCCGAGCGCTTCGCCGAGCTGGGCATCGAGCAGATGCGTGGCGCGGGTGGCGCGGGGCAGTTGCTGCGACTGACCGGCGATGACCTTGCCGTAGAAATCGAAATTGGCGTCGTCGATGGCCTTCGGCAGATAGGCCGCGAAGGTGTGCATGTAATGCACGACGAGATAGTCGCGCCACACGGCAACCGGCGTCTCGGCGAAGATCTTGCCGAACTTCGGGAAGGCCGATTTTTCGGCAACGATCACCTGGCGTTCGCCCTTGGGACCGGTCAGCGGGATGTTCGCGGTCTTGAAATAGGCCGTCCAGTCGAATTCCGGCGCCAGCTTCTCAAGCCCGGAGAACGGCATGGGATTGTAGGTCTTGTCGGCATCGCGGCGTTCGGCGTGCGTCCACTCCGCTTCGGCGATGCGCTTCTCCAGCGCATAGATGGCGTCGGCGCGCTTGACGGCATCCTTGCCGTCGCCGGCCAGGGTCAGCATCGTCGCCAGATATTTCTTGTAGGCTGCCTGGGCGACGAGGATCGGCTTGTCGTCCTTCAGATAGTAGTCGCGGTCGGGCATGCCCAGACCGCCTTGATACAGATTGACCGAATAGGCGTTGGGGTTCTTGTCGTCGATGCCGATCGCGACATTGAAGGGGCTGGCCGTCATCAGGCGCGATGAGCCCATGACGGACGCGATTTCTGCCTTGGTCTTGAGACCTTCGAGCGTCGCCAGATCCTTCCGGACCGGCTTGAGCCCCTTGGCTTCGATGGCCTTGGTGTCGAGGAAGGCGTCATAGAGGTCGCGCAGCTTCTTCTCGTCGGCCGTCAGCGAATTGTAGGGCTTCGCCTCAAGCTCCTTGAGGATGGTCTTGATGCGGGTTTCGCTGAGGATCGCCAGACTGGTGAACGAGCCGATGCGCGAACGGTCGGCCGGGATCTTCGTCTTCTTGAGCCAGGTTCCGTTCACGTAGTCGAAGAAGTCGTTTCCGGGTTTGACAGACTTGTCCATGCCGGACAGGTCGACGCCCCACTGGCCGAGTTCAGGCTTGCCGGCCTGCGTAGCGTTCGTCTGGGCGGCGATGCCCGGCGTCGCCACCATGCTGGCGCACACCACGCCCGCAAGCAGGAACATGCTGCGTTTCATCATTGTTGCTCCACTCTGATTTCTCGGTATGGCCAAGCAGCCGCGGTCGCGGCGGGCCCCTCTTCAATTGTACGGATTGGGCCGCAATTTGCGCGTGTATGCAAGTCACGACCTTGCGACCCGGTGGCGGGAAATTTCACAGCGGCCAGCCGGGAATGTCGGTTCTTGCGCGGCCCACATGAAAGCCGGGGGGAGGGTCATTTACCTTCGAATTTGGCCGGGCGCTTTTGCAGGAAGGCCTGGACGCCCTCCATGAAGTCCTTTGTGCGGCCGGCGCGCTGCTGGGCCTGCCGTTCCTGGTCGATCTGCGCTTCGTAATTGTTCTGTGGGCTGTCCCAATAGAGACGGCGGATCTGCGCCAGCGACGCGGTAGGGCCTTCGGCGAGTTTTGTTGCCATGGCGGTGGCATCGCCCATCAGGCTTTCATCGTCGCTGACGCGATTGATGAGGCCCCATTCGAGCGCCTTCTCGGCCGGCAGCTTCTCGGCCAGCATCGACAGTTCGCGCGCGCGCGCCAAACCCACCAGCCGCGGCAGGAGCCAGGTCGAGCCGCCGTCGGGCACAAGGCCAATGCGCGCGAAGGCCTGAAGGAAATAGGCCGAGCGCGACGCCATGATGATATCGCCCATCAGCGCGAAGCTCATGCCGACGCCAGCGGCCGCACCGTTCACCGCCGTGATGAAAGGCATGTCGAGATTGCGCAGCTTGCGCAGGAACGGGTGATAGGCGGTTTCGAGGGCCGCGCCCGCATCGAGACGCTTGCCGGACATGCCAGACGAGAGGTTGGCGCCGGAACAGAAGCCGCGGCCTTCGCCGGTCAGGATCAGCGCGCGAAAGCCGTTGGCTTTGTCTTGCACGTGGTCGATCGCCTCTGAGAGCCCGCCAAGCATTTCGAGGCCGACTGCGTTCATCACCGCAGGATCATTCATCGTCACGACGGCGATACTGCCGTGTGCCGTTACGTAAGCCTTTTCGAAGTCCGTGCGCATGGCGTCTCTCCCGATATCTGTTGGGAAAGAGCATAGGCGCGGATCGGTGCTGGAGGGAAGATCGCTCTCAGGCGGCGGCGCTGCCGGACTGGCTACCGGGCAGCACGCTCATGACGCAGTTCCTGCCGGCATTTTTCGCGGCATAGAGGCAGGCATCGGCGCGCTGGATCAGAGACGCCGGCGACTCGGCCGGACCAAACTCGGCCGCGCCGACGGAGATCGTGATTGTACCGAGAATGTCGCCGGTCGATTTCTTGACCAGCTTCTTGGACTGTACGGCCTCGCGGATCTGGTTGCCGAGGGTGACGGCGTCGGAGAGTTGCGCGCCGCGGACGATGACGGCGAATTCCTCGCCGCCGTAGCGGGCGGCGGTATCGCGGCCCTTGACGTTCTCCGACAGACAATTGGCCACGAGGCGCAACACCTGATCGCCCGTTTGATGCCCCCAGCTGTCGTTGAACTGTTTGAAATGGTCGATGTCGCACATCAGCAGCGACATCGGTTCGCCTTCTTCCTGTGCCGTCTGCACCGCGCGGGTCAACTCGGTATCGAATGCCTTGCGGTTCGATATGCCGGTGAGCGGATCGGTGAGGCTTTCCTTGCGCACATCGTCGAGCTTGCGTTTGAGCTCGTTCACTTCGCGCGAGGAGGTCTGCAATTCGCTTTCGAGCGATTGGGTGCGTTCGGCCATGCTGCGGGTCGCGGTGCGCAGGCTGTTGACCAGCTTGCGCAAGGCGGCCGGAGACTGATCGCCGCCCAGCTCGCCGCTGGCTTCCGACAGGGCGCGGCTGTAATCGACCGTATTCTGTCCGGCCTCCGCCAATTTGCCGAGAACGGTCTCGAGGGTATCGGAGACGCCCTGACCGAGATTGTCCATCGCGTCTTCGAGGCGGCCCTTGGTAAAGAAGCGCTTCCTGAGATCGTCGAGCACGGTGGGGGTGAAGGCCCTGCGGCCCGCGATCATGTCGCCCATGATGCGCGAGACGGCGGGGTTGTCGCCGGCGGCATACGCGTAGAAGAGTTCGAAATTCTCAGGCGTCGGCGCGACCGAGCGTTCGGCCATCAGGCCGACCGCTGTCTTCGCCAACGCTTGCGCACGCTCGTAGCGGTTCACGTCCCATCCCCCAACTGCCCGGCGGCGAGGTTATCCGTGCGCCTGCCGAGCCGGTGCAAATCTTGCTCTCTGGGGTCGAAACAAACCGTTAAAACTGGGCGTCAAACTCCCTCAAAACGGCCCAAAATCGCGCGATGGGATTGATGGGACGTGGGCAGGCTGCTCTACTTGACAAAACGTCACCCCAAGCCGGGTGCGAGGAGGAAACGATGAGCGTGGCAGACGCAAGGCCGCAGGCCGCAAACCGCGATGAAGGCCGGATGAGAGCCGTTCTGGAGGCGCAGCGCCGGGCCCATATCAAGGTCGGGCCCCCCAGCGCCGAGCAGCGCATCGAGTGGATCGACCGGGCCATCGGGCTCCTCGTCGGGCACAAGGACCAGATCGCAGAGGCGCTGCGGCAGGATTTCGGGCACCGCTCCGTTCACGCCACGCTGTTAACGGATGTGGCCGGCTCGATCGGACCGCTCAAGCACGCCAAGGCGCATCTCAGGAGCTGGATGAAGCGTGAAAAACGCAAGGTGAGCCCGGCGCTTCTGGGTCTGTTCGGGGCCAAAGCCTGGATCGATTACCAGCCCAAGGGTGTGGTTGGCGTCATCAGCCCATGGAACTTCCCGGTCAACCTGACCTTCGCGCCTCTGGCGGGCATTTTCGCCGCCGGCAATCGGGCCATGATCAAACCTTCGGAGTTCACCCCGCACACCTCCGAGCTGATGGAGCGCATGGTCCGCGGCGCCTATGACGAGACCGAATTGGCCGTGTTTCCGGGGGGACCGGAGGTGGGGCAGGCGTTCTCGAAGCTGGCTTTCGATCATCTGCTGTTCACGGGCGCGACCTCCATCGCCTATCACGTGATGCGGGCGGCGGCCGAAAACCTGGTGCCGACGACGCTGGAGCTGGGCGGCAAATCGCCGGTCATCGTCAGCCGCTCGGCCGATATCGACCTTGCCGCCAAACGCGTGATGTTCGGCAAGACGCTGAATGCGGGTCAGATCTGCCTGGCGCCGGACTATGTCTATGTACCGGAGGAAAAGGCGGGCGAGTTTGTGGCGTCGGCGACCAAGGCCATAACGGCGATGTTCCCGACCATGAAGGACAATCCGGATTACACCTCGGTCGTCAACCAGCGCCACTACGACCGGCTGACCGGTTATATCGACGATGCGCGGGCCAAGGGCGCGCAGATCGTCGAGATCAATCCGGCGAAAGAGGATTTCCGCCAGCAGCCCTTCCACAAGATCCCGCCGATGCTGGTGCTCAATCCCACCGAAGACATGAAAATCATGCAGGACGAGATCTTCGGGCCGCTGCTACCGGTGAAGACCTACAAGCAGGTCGACGAGGCGGTGAATTATGTGAACGGGCACGACCGGCCGCTGGGGCTCTATTATTTCGGGCAGGATGCGGGCGAGCAGTCCAGCGTGCTGACGAAGACGACCTCGGGCGGGGTGTCGGTCAACGATGTGGTGATGCATGTGTCGATGGAAGATCTGCCCTTCGGCGGCGTCGGTCCGTCCGGCATGGGCGCCTATCACGGCATCGATGGCTTCAAGACCTTCAGCCACGCCAAGGCCGTGTTCCAACAGGCCAAGATGGATGTGACCGCGATGATGCGTCCGCCCTATGGCGCGAAGATCGCCAAGATGATGGCGAGCCAGATCAAGCGCTGAGCAAAAGGCGGAGGCCTCAGGCCTCCGTGTTTTCCGCTGTGGCTGGCACTTCATCCGTGGACGGAGCATCTGTCGCGTCGGTCTGGGCGGCCTTTCTGGCGCGGGGCGCGCGCTTGCGGGCGACCTTGCGCTTCGGCCGGTCTTCGGTCGGCTGAGCGTCGGCCTCGACCGTTTCGTCCGCGGCGTCTGCATCGGTAGATGCATCGCTTGCGGCTTCCGCGTCACTCTTCACGGCCTTCCTGGCGCGGGGTGCGCGCTTGCGAGCCGGTCTTTTGGGCTTGGGCGTTTCGGCGTCGGCTTCGGCTGGCTCTTCCGCCACGGCGTCGGTTTGAGGCGCGGTGTCCATCACCGGCTCCGCTTCGGCCGTCACGTCGCTGCTTTGAGCTGTGTCCGCGTCGGCGTCTTCGGATTTGGTCTCGTCGGCGTTGGCCTCGGATGTCCTCGTCCTGCCTCTGCGGGCGCGGGGTTTCCGCGCAGGCCGGGCATCGTCGGCTTCGGCGATTTCGGCCGCGGCATCGGCGGCTTCTTCGGCGGCGTGCGAGGCTTCGGCCTCGGCCAGCTCGGCAGCTTCTTCTTCCGCGGTCTTGGCGACCGGCAGCTTCACGGGCCTCAAAAGGAAATGCGGAAGCTGGATGGCATCGGCGGTGGCCCCCTCCATATGGGGAGGAAGCTCGCCGGCGGCCGGCAGCTCTGCCGGGGCGTTGGCACGCTCCTGCGATTTGCTGTGCCCGCGTCCGCGTTCGCGGCGCGGCTTTTCGGTCTTCTGCGGTTCGGGTTGCGCAATGGCCTCCACGGGTGCGGCCTCGTGTGCAACCGACTCGATCGGCTCCATGGAGGCGCGCTGGCCGTGATCCTTGATCGGGCGCGAACGGTCGCGGTCGCGACCACGGCCACGATCGCGTCCGCCGTGACGATCCCGGTCGCGCTCGCCGCCGCGCGGCTTCAGATCCTCGCGCGGCTCGATGCCTTCGATCTTGCGGCGGGGCAGGGTCTGCTTGATCAGCTTCTCGATGGCGTCGACCGACTTGGCATCGCGCGAGGACACCAGCATGAAGGCATGGCCCGAGCGGCCGGCGCGGCCGGTGCGGCCGATGCGGTGGACGTAATCGTCGGCGTGGAAGGGCGCATCGTAATTGAAGATGTGGCTGACGGCCGGAATGTCGAGGCCGCGCGCGGCCACATCGCTGGCGATGAGAAGCTGCAACTCGCCGCTCTTGAATTCCTCGAGCGTCCTGGTGCGCACCGACTGGTCGAGATCGCCATGCAGCGGCGCGGCCGAGAAGCCGTGCTTGCTGAGCGAGCGCGCCACCACATCCACATCGCGCTTGCGATTGCAGAAGATGATGCCGTTCTTGATCGCGTTGTCCTTGATCAGGCGGCGCAGCGTTTCGCGCTTGGCCCAATCATTGTTCGGGACCTCGATGATCTCTTGCGTGATATTCGCGGCAGTGGTGGCCGGGCGGGAAACTTCGACGCGCGCCGGGTTGTGCAGGAACTGCTCGGTCAGCCGCGTGATCTCGGGCGGCATGGTGGCCGAATAGAACAGCGTCTGGCGCGTGAAGGGCAGCAGCTTGCAGATCTTTTCGACGTCGGGGATGAAGCCCATGTCGAGCATGCGGTCGGCTTCGTCGATGACGAGGACCTGCACGCCGGTCAGCATCAGCTTGCCGCGCTCGAAATGGTCCATCAGGCGGCCGGGCGTGGCGATCAGCACATCGACGCCGCGATCCAGCTTCCTGTCCTGCTCGTCGAAGGAGACGCCGCCGATCAGCAGCGCCATCGAAAGCTTGTTGTATTTGCCGTAGCGCTCGAAACTCTCGGACACCTGGGCGGCCAGTTCGCGCGTCGGCGCCAGGATCAGCGAGCGCGGCATGCGCGCCTTGGCGCGGCCGCGGGCCAGGATCTCGATCATCGGCAGGGTGAAGGAGGCGGTCTTGCCCGTGCCCGTCTGGGCGATGCCGATGATGTCGCGGCCCATCAGCACCTGCGGGATGCCTTTGGCCTGGATCGGCGTGGGGATGGTGTAGCCGGTTTCCTTGACCGCTCTCAGGATCTCATCGGAGAGACCCAGATCGTCGAAGGTGACTTCTGGTTCGGCCGGCTTCGCGGGTTCGGGGGCCGTTACCGGCGCGGCGTCGACGGTTGCGGTCTCGACTGGCGCGACCTCGACCGGCGCGTCGGAAGACGTGTCGGCTTGCGGCTCCGTGGTTTCGGGGGCCTGGGTCTGCTGGTCGTTACTCGAAGAAGATTCCAAAACGGGCACTTCCAGGCCGGCATGCGCGCCGGCGCTTGTTTCACTGTTCATACGCTCCTTAACGGGCGCATGACTGTGGCGCCCTGTCGGCCTGCCCGGATGGCGGCCGAGTTCCTTGTGAGCCCGGAAAATAGGGCTGAATGCCGCAAAGTCAAGGACGGAACAGGAACATTCGCGGCGAATGGGCCACAGCGCGGCGATTTGGCCACAGAGCTGGCCCGTTTGCCCTCGCCCCGGATGGCCGATTTCCGCCAAGTCCCTGATGGGGCGGCCATATACGGGACAATTGTTATTCGGTTTTGCCCCTTTTTTCCGCACCCCCCGGGGGGGGTGCTGCAGCCCGGCGTCTCGCCGCACATCTGACAGATAGTGTGCGATCGGCCCATTTTCAATATCAGCGCGACGGATGGGCGGTCGTGCGCATGGCCTGGGCTTCGGGACTCGTCATCGCCGTGAAGCATTGAACGGCGGTCCGGCTGCCTACCGTTTTCCACCTGCCAGTCGTTCGGCATAGGCATCGACGAGGGCGCGGATCATGCGCTGGTACGGCACATCTTGCTTCTTGGCCTCGCGTTTGAAGAAATCGACACTGCGCTGGCTGAGCGACAATGTGACCTTCACATTGGATTCACGCAGCACCAACTTGTCGGGTGGGGGCAGGAAATCTTTGACCACCTTTACCTTCCCGATTTCGCCATCTGTGTACTTAACCATTTTCTTGCTCATAGATCTTCCGGCCTTTTCGCCAATAGCCCGCACCGATGATGCGTATCCGCCCGCCGCGCCATGTGAAGCGGACCGTCATCACGCCATCCCCAACCAGACCGAAACAGAAATAGCGCGGTTCGGATCCGCTGTGGTCGAGGTCCTCGGCGATAACGCGGTGCGGATCGAGAAAGGCACGCTGCGCCAACTCGAAGGCAACATCGTGCTTCGCCTGATTGGCGCGATTTTTCGTTTCGTCCCACTCGAAGGTCGCGCCTTCATTCATATGGCTAATATACCATAAAAATATATGGCTCTCAAGCAATCCCAAAGCCGCGGATCATGGCGTAGCCGATGGCGCCGATCAGCAGCAGGGATCCCGTTACCGCCGTGGTGACGCGGCCGCCGGCCATTGCCACAGTGCGCACATCGACGCCCAATCCCAGCGCCGCCATCGAGATGATCGTCAGCCAGGTCGTGGCAATGGCGGCCGGGGCCAGCACCGCATGCGGCAGCACATGCAGCGAGCGCGCGCCGGCAAAGGCCAGAAAGCCGATGATGAACCACGGCACCAAACGGTGCAGGGGGAGCTTGCCGGGGGCCGGGCGATCGCCGGCCGTGACATGGGGCGGGGCTTCGTCGGTTTCCTCGCGCAGGCGGCTCGACATCAGCGACAGCACCAGCACCACCGGGCCCAGCGTCAACACGCGCACCAGCTTGACCAGCGTACCGATCTGAAGGGCGATGTGGCCGACTGGCATGGTCGCGGCCAGCACCTGCGGCACGGCATAGACCGTCAATCCCGCCAGCACGCCGTATTGGGATTGCGAAAAGTGCAGCACCGGAATGAGCAGCGGCAGGGCCAGCACGACGATGACGCCGAGCACCGCGGTGAAGGCGATGGAGGCGACGACATCATCCGAGTCCGCGCCGATCACGGGCGCAACGGCGGCGATGGCCGAATTGCCGCAAATCGAATTGCCGCAGGCGACCAGCATGGCCATGCGCTTGGGCAGGCCGAGCAGGCGGCCGATGCCGTAGCTCGATGTGATGGCGATGGCCACCACGCCGACGATGCCGCCGATCAATTCCGGGCCGATGCGCATAACCGTCTGTGCACTGACGGATGCGCCGAGCAGCATCACCGCGACCTCCAGCAGCGTCTTGGCGCTGAAATCGATGCCGGGAAACCATTTGGCCGAGGGCGTCCACAGGCTGCGCACCGCCGTGCCGACGAGGATGGCAAGCACCAGCGCCTCCAGCCAGGCGCGGCCGAAGAGCTGGACTTCGAAATATTGCAGCACCCAGGCCACCGCCGTCACCGCGATGGTGAGCGCGAGGCCGGGAAGCAGGATCCGGGCCTTGGCCGTGGTTCTACCGAAGATGGAAACGGACGCGCTGGCGCCTTTCGGCAGCGGAAAATCACTCATGGACCGGCCCCTTGTTGCACCGCACTGTGTGGCGTGCGGGAAGGGGCGCGGTCCAACGCGAAGTCTTAATGGGATTGATCGCCAGATCAGATTGATTGTGGCAGAGCAATTATATTAACTTATTGTAACGTGCGTCCCGAAGCGCTTCTGCCCGGGCAGGCGGCGGCGCGCGCGGGCCGCGCGCGTCACCGCCATTCGCGCCGGTCCTCAGAAGTTGTAGCGCAGCGTGCCGTCGATCACGTTCTCTTTGTATTTGGTCGAGAGCAGGTTGGAATTGCGGTCCATGTAGCGGTCCTCGACCGTGAAGGCGAGGCGACTGGTCAGCGGCACCTCGGCCGAGGCCTGCACCGTGGAGCGCTTCTCATAGCGCTTCACGCCGATGGACGGGGTGATGTTGTCGTAGTCGCGGCGCAGATAGGTGTAGCCCGCCTTGAACTTGACCGTGGTGAAGCCGAGATCGAGCGGCTGCTGCACGGAGGCCGTGAAGGCGTAACCCTTGTAGTCATATTCCGCGCCGGTCGTGTTCTCGATCTGATATTGCGCGTCGAGCGAGAGATAGGATTTCGCGTCGTTGAAGAAATAGAACAGCGTCATGTGCGGTTCGTGGTGCGAGGCATCGCGTGCCACATACGTGTAGAAGCTGTTGCGGTAATAGAAGTAGGACGCGCGCAGATAGAAATGCGGCGCCACGAAGCCGGAAATGCTCGGGTTGACGACCTGCATATCAAGAAAGCTGCGGCCGGCCAGAAGCAGGTGATAGAAGGAATAGGACAGGCCGAGCGTCGTGTGGCCCCAGTCTGTGGTGCCCGACATGCCCAGCTCATGGCTCTGAATATCGAAATTGCTCAGCGTCGTGTGCAGGCTCTGCGAGAAATCGTAGGAGACGGAAAGCTTGTTGGATGTCTCATCGACGAGCTTGTAGCCGGCGTCGAGGCCGAAATTGGCGATGGTGTCGCCTTTGCCCGCCTTCACGTCGAGCGCGGAGACGTTGACGTTGTTGTCATAACTGTAGCCAGCCGAAAGGCCGAGCGACCAGGGCTTGGCGTCGGCGGCTTGTGACGGGCTGATGGTGGCAAGGCTAGCGGCCGCCATAAGCATTGCGGCGGCCCAGGATTTGAAACTCGGCATGTTGGAACTCCCCCCTCAGAGATAGGTGGCAGCGGCGCCGTGGATGGATGCGCGTTGCTGCCGGTCGTGACGTGATGTGGCGGTGTGGCTGCGATTGGATTGACGGTCGGTGCGGTTGGTCCATGACGCCCGGCTGGGCGCCATGGACCGGTTTCGGGTTCAGCCGTTTTCGCTGTCTTTCGCGGCCTGGTCGGCGGCGTCCTTGGCGGCCTGATCGGCAGCGCTTTGTGCCGCGTCATTGGCAGCCTGCTGGGCGGCATCATTTGCAGCCTGGCTGGCGGCGTCTTTGGCGGCCTGATCGGCAGCGCTTTGCGCCGCGTCGTTGGCGGCCTGCTGTGCAGATTCCCGCAGCCTGATCGGCGGCATCTTTGGCAGCCTGTTCGGCGGCGTTCTGAGCCGCGTCGTTGGCAGCCTGCTGCGCAGATTCCTGCGCGGCCTGATCGGCGGCATCTTTGGCGGCCTGTTCGGCAGCGCTCTGTGCCGCGTCATTGGCAGCCTGCTGCGCGGAATCTTCGGCCGCGTGTTGGGCAGCCTCCTGCGCAGCCTCGTTGGCGGACTGCTGGGCCGCATCTGACGCCGCATGTTCGGCGGCATTCTGTGCTGCTTCGTTGGCCGCTTCCTGTGCGGATTGCTGCGCGGAGCTTTCGGCGGCTTCCTTCGCGGTATCGTCCGCCGCTTCTGTTGCGGACTCGTTGGCAGCGTTCTTGGCGGCCTCGTTGGCGGAGCTGTCTGCCGACTCCTTGGCCGTGTCGTCGGCGGCCTCTTTGCTGGCCTCGTTTGCGGCATCCTTCGAGGCGTCGCTGGCTGCGGTCTGGCTGGCGTCGGCGACGGCGGAGTTCGCGGCGTCGCTCGCCGATTGTGCCACTTCGGTGGCCGCGGTGGCGCCCGGAACTTCCTGGGCAATGGCGGCGGTGGCCGAGCCGGCGAGCAGCATCGCGGCCAGCAGGTTCACGGTATGCTTGTAAGCCGATGTCCTGTTCATGATCGTTCGATCCTCCTAAGACGCGATGTCAGGTTCACGTCAGTCTCAATGTCAGCGTTATGTCAGTTTCAATATCACGCATGGCAAGACGGAAATGCGCAAACCTGTGTACGGCACCAATTGCTGGAATCACCTTGCATACAATAGCAAAGATTCTCCGAAAAATGTCGTGATCAAAAGCAGACATGCTGTGGCGCGCGGTCGTGAAAGCCCATATTTGCAGGCGAAACGACCGCGCGCCGCCCAACTCTGGCGGCGAGCTTACGAAACCATAATGTGCGGTGGTGCGCTTACTCGGCGGGCGCAGGCACGGAGTCTTTCTTGTCGGCGGGCAGGAAGAGCGCCGCGATGGCGGCCAGCAGGGACAAGCCCGCCAGCGTCGTCAGCAGATACCAGAAGCCGTCCTTGGGATCGTAGAGGCGCGCAACGAGGAAGACGCCGAGCGGCGTGCCGATGGTGGCCAGACCGTAGCGCGCGCCGAAGACAATGCCGCGGCGCGTCGGCGGGGTGTAGCGCGCCATGAACATGGTCTCGATCGGCGCCATGCCTTCGCCCAGCGCGACGAAGACGACGGCGGCGATGCCCAGCATCCAGCCATGCGACAAGCGCCAGCAGCGGCAGCACCATGGCCGTGGCCAGCAGGCCGGCAATATAGCCGCGCTTGGCCGCGCCGCGATCGGCGAAGTGGCCGCCGGCGAACTGTGCCGACGAGCCCAGAAGCTGAACCGCGCCGGCCGCCAGACCGATGGCGAAGAAGCCGTAATGGCCGAGCCCCGTACCGATCTCGACCAGTTTGGGCAGGGCCGCGCCGAAGGCGGAGACCAGCGTCAGCGTCACGATCATGGTGATGGCGAGCACGCCGAAGGTGCGCGTCATGTCGGCGCGCGATGGCGGGGCGTGATGGGTGTGCGCGTCGTCGAAGCGGTCGGTGATGCGGCCGCTGAGATGATACCAGGCGAGCGCGGCGCCCAGCGCCAGCGTGATCGCGCCCGGCACGATGAAGCCAATGCGCCAGCCCGCCAGCGTGGCCAGCCCGCCCGCGATCACGGGGCCCGCGGCAACGCCGATGCTGCCGGCGATGCCGGTCTGCGCGATGGCGCGGCCGCGCAGGCGCGCATGCTTGACCACCCAGGGAATGCCGACCGGGTGATAGATCGAGCCCGACAGGCCGAGCAGGCACAAAGCCGCTTCGAGCATGAAGGTCGAATTGGACAGCCCGGCCAGAATGCCGGCCGCGCCGAGACCGAGAAAACAGAGGACCAGCACGCGCGTCTCGCCGATGCGTCCGCCCAGCCAGCCGGCGAATGGCGCGCCCAGCCCCACCAGCATCGCCCCCGGCGTCCACAGCGCGATCAACTCGGCATAGGACAGGTGCCAGGTCGGCCCCATCACCAGAACGAGGGTGAGATAGAGCGTCAGCAGCACATGGTTCATGCCATGGGCCGCCGAAGCGAAGAACAGAACGGATCGCGGCGCGCTCGGTTGGGCCTTGGGCCGGGCCATGACTGGCATCCTTGTTACAGAATGCAGAACCTAGCGCGGGGCGCGCGGCCGGTCACCTTCGCGATGCGCATGGCAGCCGCGCGAGGTCAGCCGGCGATGCCGTGTGCGAGAAGGAGGCGCAGCTTGGCCGTGATGCGGCGGACCTGATCGATCTCGCCGTCGAGATTGCGCATGGCGTCGGCCTCCTCGCCGCCCCAGCTGTCGGAGAGGATGCGGGCGCCGGCGCTGATGCGCAGCACGGCCGTTTCATCGCCTGTCGCCGTGCGGATCGCGACCGGCTGGCCGATATGGCAGAGCTGCGCCGCGATGGCCTTGTCTTCGGCGCTGGCGCCGGGCGGAAGGCGCATCGAGACATCGCAATTGAGCGCGCGATAGAGGCCGGCCGCCGTCTCGCGGCTGACAGGGAGGCCGCCCGCCCGCATGCGGAAGGGCAGGATCGTGCGCGGGGTGAATTCCTCGTCACTGTCGGGATCGCTGGAGTCGGGGCGTTCGTCGTCCAGCAATTCGAAGCCGGCTTCCGAGATGAGGCGCGAGGCGCTGTCGCAGAAGCGGGCCAGCGCATAGTCGCGGAAATTTTGCGGCACGGCGCGATAGGCCTCGATCTCGGCCAGCGCCGCTTCCCAGCGCAGCCATTGGCCGGCATTGAGGGCATCCGGCAATTGCGCGCGCAGGTCCGGCCAGGCCGCGGGCCAGTCTCCGGCATGGCCATAGGCACAAAGACCGTCAGGCAGGCGCGCGCGGGCAACCGCGCCGGCATGCATGGCGGGCACCAGCAACGCGCCCGAGAAGGGCGGGCCGGTGAAGAATTTGGAACCGGTGATCAGCACCATCTCGCCACGGGCCAGCGCGGCTTTGAGACGCGCGGGGCTGGTGCGCAGCTGGCAGGCATCGACAACGATCTGCGCTTCGTCCGGCCAGCGCGCAGCGATCTCGTCGAGGCAGGCGCGGCTGGGGGCGCGGCGCCACAGTTTGGAGCGGTCCATCGTCTGCAGCAGAACCCTGCGGCCGTCGCGAACGCTCGCTGCGATGGCGGTGAGGACGGCGTCGTCGATCGCGTCGGCCGTATGCCGCCGTCCGGTTTCGTCCGTAAGCGGAATATCGATGCAGGCCGTATTGGCGAAGCCTGCGACGGGATCGCCCTTGGTGACGGCGAGGCCGCGCGCGGTCGTGGTGTTGAAATGGCGGCCGGTCAGGGCGAAGCCGGAGCCGCTGCCGGTCTCGTCTGCGGCGACGACGATGCTGGTCAGTGGGCCATCGAGCACGGCATGGGCCGCGAAGAGCGCCTGAAGCTGGGCATCGGTGCCCGACGGCGACAGCACGATCGAGACGCCGGTGCCGGCAAGGCCGAGCGCGATGGTCAGCTCACGCCGCAGATCTTCAAGCCGTGCCTCGAAGGCATCCTCGCGCGCGATGGCCGAGGCGATCAGCGTGTCGCGCGCCGCGCCGGCGCGCAGGAAGGCACGCTCCGAAATCGAGGTCGCGGTGGAGGAGGCGAAGGTGAAGGCTTCCGGGCGCGGGCTGGGGCGGCAGCCATAGCCATTGAGCCTGGTCAGCGGGTCGACGGCGAGGCGCGTGTCGCCGCCACTGGCGAGAAGCCGGTCCAGCGGCGCGAACAGCGGCACAAGCCGCGGCGGCGCGTGGGCGTCAAGGCCGGAAGATTTGAGTTGGGGAAGCGCCATCGCGCAGACCTCCGCCGGCTGGGGCGCCGGCAGCGGCATTCTCGGCCGCGGAGCGTTAAGAGGGCGTTTCCCATACCAGCCGTGGTGCGATTAGATTGCCCGCATGTTGCCCGATATTCTCGAAGACAATCTCGATGTCGTGTTCGTGGGGACGGCCGCGGGCCTCGTTTCGGCGCAGGCCGGGATCTATTACGCCAACAAGCAGAACAAGTTCTGGCCGACGCTGGAAGCCATCGGCCTGATCCCCGAAGGCTTCGATCGTGCGGAATTTCGCGCGGGCGCCGGAATTCGGCATCGGCTTCACCGATCTGTGCAAGACGCGGGCAGGCATGGACCACACGCTGGCGCGCGGCGATTTCGATATCGCGGGACTGGAGAGGAAGTTGCGCAAGGTGATGCCACGGGCCGTGGCCTTCACCAGCAAGAAGGGCGCGAGCACATTCCTGAACTGCCGCTCGACGGAGCTGGAACTGGGTGTTCCGCTCGCTTGCGCGGAGGATTTCCCGCCGGTGTTCGCCTTGCCGTCGCCCTCCGGTGCGGCGACGGGGCATTGGGATATCGCGCCATGGCGGAAACTGGCGCGCTGGTTGAAACTCAGTCCAGCTGCATCGCTTGCGACGTCACCCGCATCAGGGCGGCGCGCAGGCGGTCGGTCTTGAAGGGTTTGAGGATATAGCCCTTGGCGCCGGCCTTGAGCGCGTCCATGACCATCGTGCTTTGCGCGTGCGAAGAAACCATCACGATCTGCGCATCGGCATAGGCGTGAGTGATGCGGCGGGTGGCTTCGATGCCGTCCATATCCGGCATGGTCAGATCCATGGTGACGAGGTCGGGATTGCATTCGCCATAGGCGGAAATTGCTTCGAGACCGGACTTGGCGGTGCGTACCACCTTGTGCCCGAGTTCTTCGAGCGCGCGCTTCAAGAGCTGCGCCGCGACCATGGAATCATCGACGACAAGAACATTGAGTGGGGTCATAAGTGCCTCGTTCATGCGGCATTGAGCTGGAGATCGAACATGTTTTTCGGCCCGATCAGGTAAATCGAAAGGCTTCCCACCTCCGTGGCGATCGACACGGTGCGATAGATCGCATGCGGAATGCGCGGAATATCCTTGGCGCCTTCGACCAGCACCGGCGGTGTCAGGACGGTGCGGGTGCCGGGCGGAGAAAATTCGGCGATCCAGTTTCCGGCGATGACATTGGCCATCTCGCCGAGGCCCGGCTCGCGGAAGTCTTCCGCCTCGTCCGGCACAAGGCCGAGCGCGAGCGCCAGGCGCTGAAACAGCGTCTCGTCCAGCTCCGGCGAGAAACTGAAGGCCGCCAGAAATCCAGCCTCGCCGCCGACGCCGACAATGGCCGTCCGGTGGTCGAGTGTGATCTCCGCCGGCGCATTGTCCGCATCGGCCATGGCGGTCACGGCGATGTCCATCTCGGCTTCGAGATAAGACCGGGTGCGCTCGCCCAGCGAGGACATCATATGCGCCAGGGTTTCCTGTTCCTGCATCATGGCGCCGACCCTATCGAGGCAGGTTCTAGCGATTTGTGATGAATTGGCAGGAACTTCGATTCAAATTTTAACGGCACTCGACAAGCGCGCGGCTTCGGGCGAGGCTGGCGGCAAACAGGGCTGGAGGCGCGTATGGACTGGAAGCGTGTCGGGCGGGTGCTGGCACTTTTGGCGGTGGCCGTGGGGCTGTGGGCGCTGGCGAAATACGGGCAGGCCGAACCGCGGGTGCTGGGGCCCGATGCGCCGGCGACGCAATTCTCCGCCCGGCGCGCCCATGACATGCTGGCCCGCATCCTGGGACCGCAAAATCCGCATCCCGCCTCGACGCGCCGAGAACGCGGCGGTGCGCGCGCGCATCATCGCCGAATTCGCGAAGATGGGCGTGACGGCGAAGACCTATACCGGCATGGGCTGCAACACATCCAAATGGGCGGCCTTCCTCGGCTGCGCCACGGTCACCGACATCATCGCGCCGATCCTGCCGGGCGACGGGCAAGGCCATCATGCTGCTGGCCCATTACGATTCGGTGCCGGCCGGGCCGGGCGCGGCCGATGACGGCTCGGGCGTGGCCACCGTGCTCGAAGCCGAGCCGGGCGCTGATCGCGCGCGGCGGCAAGCCGCTGCATCCGGTGATCGCGCTGCTGAGCGATGGCGAGGAATATGGCCTGCTCGGCGCCGATGCGTTTCTCAACAATGCCCAGCTGCGCGAGCAAGGTCGGCGCGGTCATCAATATCGAGGCGCGCGGCAATCAGGGGCCGAGCCGGCTGTTCCAGACCAGCCCCAAGGCGTCGAAGATCATTGATCTGTATGCGGATCATGTCCCGACCTATGCGACCAGCTCGCTCTATGCCGAGATCTACAAATTCCTGCCCAACGACACCGATGTGACGGTGTTCCTGCGCTACGGCATTCCGAGCGTCAATTTCGCCATCGCCGACCGTGTCGCGCATTACCACACCGCGCTCGACACGCTGCGACCATCTGAGCCTGACCAGCCTGCAATCGCAGGGCAACGATGCGCTGGGCATGGCGAGCGCGCTGATGAACACGCCCTATGCCGACGCTCAAGGGCCCGACCGATATCTATGCCGATGTGCTGGGGCGCTGGCTGCCGCGCATGCCGGAGAGCTGGGCGCTGCCGCTGGCCATTGTTCTTCTGCTGCTGATCGCGGGCGCGGTGGCGTGATCCATGACGGGCGCAGGATGCGCGGCGGCGAACGGGCGCGGGCGCTGGTGATCTTTCCGCTGCTGCTGATCGGGGCAGGGCTGCTGGGTTGGCTTTACAGTGTCGTCGCGGAGCTCGTCTCCGGCATGCCCGATCCGTCTTATGCCTATCCCGGCGCGATGCGCTTTGCGCTCGGCTTTGGCGTGGCGGCTGCCGCACTGGCGGTCTCGCGGCTGGCGGGCGTGCGCGCGGCGGCGGGTGCGGTGTGGCTGTGGCTGGCGGTGCTGGGCGTGGCCGTGGCCGCCTTCCTGCCCGGCTTCAGCCCCTATTTCCTGTTGCCGCTGGCCGTCGCCGCCGTGGCGATGCTGGCGACGGCGCGGCTGGGCTGGGCCACGGATATCGGGCAGTGGCGCGCTGTTCGTCGCGGCGCTGGCCGCGCTGGTGATGTGGATGCAGCTGACGGCCAGCGGCGAGACGCTGATGGGGCTCAAGCTGCATCCGCTGTTCACGATCCCGGCCGCCATCGGCGTCGCCACGCTGGTGCCGCTGCTGGCGACGCGACGGGATCGCCAGGCGGCTCTGGCAATATTCCGTAGTCGGATGTTTTGCGGCCGGGCTGATCGCGGCCATCGCCGCAGGGCTTGAGCCGGCCTATAGCGCCATCGCGCCGCAACGCCTCAACATCACCTATGTCGCCGACAAGGCGAGCGGCAAGACGCAATGGGCGGCCGAGACGGGCGCGCCGCTTCCGGCGTCGCTGGCCGCGGCCGCCAAATTCTCCGATGTACCGGCGAGGCCGTATCCCGCGGCGCGGGGGCTGGCCTATCTGGCGCCGGCGCCGCGCGCGCAGCTGGCGATGCCGGGCGCGGCCGTTCTGGCCAATGCGAAATCGGGCAATATGCGCCGCGTCACATTGGGGCTCAGCGGTTCGTCGGACGCGGCGATGATGCTGCTGGTGCTGCCGGGCGATCTGGGCCTGAAGAGCGTGGTGCTGGGCGAGCGGGAATTGCCGATCCCGGCAAAATGGGCCGGCCGCAAGCAGATCGTCATCGCCTGCGAATCCGCCGATTGCGCATCGGCGGCCGTCACGCTGGAGATGGCGGCGACCGGCGCGATCAAGGCCGATCTGGTCGAGCGCCGCGCCGAACTGCCGGGCTTTGCCGATACGCTATTGGCGTCGCGGCCGAAAACGGCGGTGCCGTCGCAATATGGCGACGGCACGATGCTGGTCTCCCCGATCACGATACCGGCGGTGAAGTAGGCGCCGACATTCGCGTGCGCAAATCTACACGCCTGCGGGCGCAGAACAACGTCGGTGCTTTTGCCGTCTCTGGCTGCGTGCTAGCACAGATGCAAAGCGGCCACGCTGTGCGCTCTGCATAGCGGCCGCACGGGGGGCAATTCATGACGCGTCCGGACCCGGCCGTCCCGTCCGGCGGGAGCATGATCGGCCACCGCCTCGATCGTTTGCCCTGGACGCGTTTCCACACGCGCGTGACCCTTGCGCTTGGCATCGGCTGGCTTCTCGACGCCTTCGAAGTCAATGTGGTCGGCAATGTGCTGGGCGTGCTGAAGACGCTTTGGCATCTCAGCAATCTCCAGGCCTCGGCGCTGGTGACGGTCTGGCTCGTCGGCATCATGCTCGGGGCGCTCTTTTTCGGCTATCTTGCCGATCGCTTCGGCCGGCGAACGCTCTTCATCCTCACCTTGCTGCTCTATTCGACCTGCACGCTGATCTCGGCCGCCTCACCCGGTTACGATTTTTTTCTGGTCTTCCGTTTTCTGACGGCGATCGGCGTCGGCGCGGAATATTCGGCGATCAATGCGGCCATTGGCGAGATCATTCCGGCGAAGTTCCGTGGTCGTGCCAATGCTGTCGTGATGAACTTCTGGCCTCTGGGCGGCATTCTGGCCGCGTTGCTGAGCCTGTTCTTCATAAACGTATTGCCGCCATCCATCGGTTGGCGATTGGCCTTCGGGTTGGGCGCGGTCATCGCGGTCTTCACCATCTGGGTTCGCAAACTCCTGCCGGAATCGCCGCGCTGGCTTGTCCGGCAGGGCCGCGTCGCCGAAGCGAAGAGTGTGGTCGAAGAGATCGAGGCAGGCGCGCATCGCTTCGCCTTCTCTGCGACCGTGGAGAAGGGAGAGCACCATAGCCTGTTCCGGCAGCTAAAGCTGCTCGTGCGCGATCATCCCTGGCGGCTGGCGCTTGGCTGCGTGCTCGATTTCACGGAAGCCTCCGGCTATTACGGCATCTTCGCGTTCCTGCCGCTGATCGTTCTGCCGCGCGTGCATGTCGTGGCCGGGCAAGTGCCGTGGTTCTTCCTGATCGGCAATCTGGGCGCGCTTGGCGGTGGGGTGATCGCCGCCATCCTCCTCGACAAGGCCGGGCGAAAGATTACGGTCACCGCCTTCTATGCTTTGGCGGCGCTCTCGATGCTCGGGATGGGCGCTGCGACGCTGGGCGGAAGTGCCGGCGGCGTGTTGGCGGCATTCGTCGTCGCCAATTTCTGCGCGACCGGAAGCTGGGTCTCGGCCTATCCGACCTTTTCGGAAATTTTCCCCACGGCGCTACGCTCGACCGGCATTGGCGCGTCGGTGGCCTTCGGGCGGATCGGCGCAGGCCTTGCGCCGCTGCTTTTGGTGTCCATCGCCGCTCACGCCTCCGTGCTCATGTCCTTCACAATGCTCGCCGGATTTTACGTCCTCGGGGCCGCCGCGATGGTGCCGTGGATCCTGTACGGGCCGGAAGGGCGTGGCATGCCGCTGGAGCAACTGGCCCCGGATGCGGAACGGCCCTGAGCTGGGGACCGCCGCGCCGAAGAAGCACGGCGGAAGTGGCGACCTCAGCTCTTCTCGGTCCCGGAAGTCTTGTTGTCGGTGGCGACACTGGCCATTTTATACCCGCCTTGCGTCTTGCCGAATTCGGGGCGGCAATGGCCGTCAAGATAGGCGCCGGATTCGATCTGGATGTCGCTGTGGATCACATCGCCGTCCATATGCGCGGTGCCGGTGAGCTTGACCCTTTTGGCTTCGATCTTGCCTTCGACCGTGCCGGCCAGTTCGACCGCCTCGCCATAGACCGAGCCCTTGACCTTGGCACCGGCGCCGACCTTGACGTTGACGCCGCGCACATCGCCTTCGACCTGGCCGTCGATCTGCACATCTTCGGTGCTTTCGATCTGGCCCGTGATCTTGACGGCCTTGCCGATCACCGACACGCCGGACGATGACATCGCGGCCGGTGCGGGCGCCGTCCGTGCGATCGGTTGCGCCGTGGCCTGTGCGCGTGCGGGCTCGGCCGCCGGGGCCGCTCCGTTTGGCGCCGGCGTGGTTGTGGCGGTTTTCTCGGCCGGTTTGTCGTGGCGGCTGAACATGGTCATGGTCTGGTCTCCGGGAGTTGATCGAGAGAGTTCGAAATAATTCGGCGGCCGCCAGGGCATGCGCCCGTCGATGCGCGCGCCCTGTTCGACGGCGATGGTGTGATGGAAGATGCGCCCCTCCACATCGGCCGAGGCTTGCACCGTGACATTGAGTGCGAAGATGCGCCCGTTGAAGCGGCCGGCCAGGCACACATCGCGGGCCACGATGTCGCCCTCGACCTCGCTGCCACGGGCCAGCACGACACGGTCCGCATCGATGCGCCCGCGCACCCGGCCCTGGATGGTGAGCTCGCCATCGGCCTCGATCCTGCCCGTCACCGCGAAGCCTTGGCTGAGATGGGAGTTCTGTGCAGCCGAATTCGTGGCCGTGCGCCGGACTGGCGGGCATGCGCAGGGTCTGGACGGACATACGGGAACCTCCATCAATGGAGCCACTCAAACCTAATTCCGTGACGTAGGCGAGTTCGATGACCGGGCGGTCACAGCTTTGCTACAAGCGCCGGATTGGGCGGACCGAACCATAGCGGACAAAAAGAGTTGCGGACGCAACATCGAAATGAGGGACGAACGGCATCAAAGGCGGAAAATGTCCGTTCGGCGGGGTCCGGAAATTGCGCTTGAAGAGACAATCAGCCCGAGAAGCCGCTCAGCGTGGCGGCCGCGCCCGATCTGAGCGCCGCCGCGTCCGTGGTGAGCGTGACCAGATCGAAGCCCATCTCGGCCATGCGGCGCGCATAGGGCGCGGCGGTGCAGAAAATACCGGCGCGCTTCTTGTTGTCATGCGCGGCGGCAACGATATGCGTCAGCGCCTGGAGCATTTCCGGTTCCTCGCGGTCGGAGCCGGGGCCGAAGCCCAGCGCCAGTCCCAGATCGTTGGGCCCGACATAGAGGCCCGTGATGCCGTCCACGGCGGCGATGTTGCGCGCGGCATCGAACCCTTCGCGGGTTTCGATCATCGCGTAGATCTCGAACTTCGCCGTTCCGCCGCTATAGGGCGCGGCCCCGGCGCGCAGGGCGGCGAGCATGGGGCCATAGCTGCGCTGTCCCTTCGGCGGGTAGTGGCATGCGGCCGCCAGCTTCAACGCATCGCCCACCGAGCTGATCATGGGAACAATGAGACCGTCCGCTCCCATATCGAGCAGCCGGCCGATCATGCCCGGATCGTTGGCGAGTGGCCGCACGAAGCGCTTGGGGCGCGCCTCGCCGAGCGCCATCAGCGTTTGCGCCACGGCGGCATCGTCGAACAAGCCATGCTGCATGTCGAGCGTGACGCTGTCGAAGCCTGCGCGCGCCATGAGCATTGCGGAAAAGGCATCGGGGATGGAGAGCCAACCATTCGTCTCGGTCATCTGCGCGATCCTTTGCATTGCCGCTTACGGCTTGCGGGCCGAAACCAGCGAATAGTAACCGGAGCTGGGCGTGGAGCGAACATCGGTGAAGCCTGCGTCTTCGAGAATGGTGGTCAGCTCGGGCAGCGCATATTGCTTGCCGCGGGTGCCGAGCAGCATCAGCATCGAGAAGGAGGCCGTGGTCGCTGGTCCATCCTGATTGTCGGTCATCAGCTGCTCGTGCAGCACAATGCGTCCGCCCGAGGGCAGGGCCGCAAAGGCCTTGGCAGAGAGCTCGGCGCAAGTCTCCTCGTTCCAGTCGTGATAGATGTTGGAGAAGAACAGCGCGTCATAGCCGGTGGGCCAGGGCTCGCGGAACATGTCCACCACGACCGTGTCGACGTTTGTCGCGCCGGCTTCGTCGATATAGTCCTGCGCCGCCACGCACATGCCGTCGATATCGAGCACGGTGGCGTGCATGCCGGGCCGGCTCTGGGCCGCGGCGATCGCGAACACGCCCGAGCCGCCGCCGACATCGAGCAAGCGCTTCACGCCGTCGAACACCTTTGTGCGCGCGGCGGCGATGGCCGCGGCCAGCGAATGGGCATGCATGAAGCGGGCGATGAAGCGGGCGCGTTCGACATCGACCTTGCCGGCTTCCCAGGATTCGACGGACGCGCCTTCGACCTCCTTCGCCCGGGCGCGCAGCATGTCGATCAGGCGCTTATGCGCGGGCAGGGTGTCGCGATAGCCATGGAAGATCGGTCCCCAGTAATAGGGGCTGTCGGGATCGAGATAGCTGCGACTGACGGGCATGGCGCGGTAAAGCCCCATGCGCTTTTCGACGAACCCCAGAGACGCCAGAAGCCCGAGATGGATCGAGAGCGCGCGGGGCTCGACCTTCAGTTTCGCGGCGAGGTCTTCGAGGCTGAACCCATCCTCGCGCAGGGCCGCGAACAGGCCGATCTCGTCGGCAGCGGTGACGGCAGGCAGGTAATGCACCGTCAGCCAGGTATCCCAGATCAGGCGGTCGTCAACGGGCGGCGGCGCATAGGCGGGCATCGGCGTCTCCCCAAGGCGGAATTGGTCTACGCGGTTACGATGCTAGCTCCGTGCGCGATTGCGCAATGGCCAGCATTCGATCGATGTCGAGATGGGTTTCCATCGCCGCCGCCAGCCCGTCGAGGCTGTCTTCAACGGATTCTTCATAGGCGATGCTTGTGCTCGTGCCACCGAAGTGGGCAAGGACAGAGGCGCGCATTGCATCATCTGCGAAGAGGCCATGCACATAGCAGCCGAGGACATGACCGTTGCGGTTGATGGCGCCGTCTTCGCGGCCGTCATCGAGATGCAGCAAGGCGCGCGGAGGTGTGATGCCGTGCGTGCGGCCGACATGCATTTCATAGCCATGGAAGCGCGCACCGGTGAGCGTGCAGCGTGCCGGTTACGGGACGCAGCGTCTTGTCGCCGGTGAGGTCCGTGGCGAGATCAAGCAGGCCGAGACCCTCTTCGTGCCCGGCGATTCCTTCGAGACCGGCAGGATCGGCAACGCTGCGGCCCAGCATCTGATAGCCGCCGCAAATGCCGAGCACCGCGCCGCCCTGGCGCAGATGGGCGCGGATGTCGATGTCCCAGCCTTGCGCCTTGAGGAAGCGCAGGTCGGACAGCGTGGCCTTGCTGCCTGGCAGGATGAGGAGATCGCAACCCTGCGGCAGCGGTGTGCCCGGCATCACGAAGGTAAAGTCGACAGAAGGCTCAAGCTGCAGCGGATCGAAATCGTCGGAATTGGCGATATGCGGGAAGACGGGCACGGCGATGCGCAAACGTTTTCCGTTTGCGGCTTCAGCCGGGGCTTTCTGTTCGATGGCGTCTTCAGAGGGCAAGGTGAGCCCGCGCAGATAGGGCAACACGCCGAGGCTGGGCCAGCCGGTGCGGGCGGTGATCTCTGTGAGGCCGTCGTCGAACAGGGAAATATCGCCGCGGAACTTGTTGACGAGGAAACCGGCAATCATCGCACGATCATCCTCATCGAGCACGGTGTGCGTGCCGACCAAGCTGGCGATGACACCGCCGCGCTCGATATCGCCGGCCAGGATCACGGGCACATTCAGCGCACGGGCAAAGCCCATATTGGCGATGTCGTTCGCGCGCAGATTGGTTTCGGCCGGACTGCCCGCGCCTTCCACGACCACGATGTCGGCCTCGCGGGCGAGTATCTCGAAGCTCTCGCGCACCGCCGCCATCAATCGCGGCTTGAGATCCTGATAGGCCGAGGCGGCGTAAGGCGCATCCAGCATGCGGCCCTGCACGATCACCTGCGCGTCAATATCGCTCTGGGGCTTGAGCAGCACCGGGTTCATATGCACGGACGGTGCCACGCGCGCGGCGCGCGCCTGCAGCGCCTGCGCCCGGCCGATCTCGCCGCCATCGGACGTGGCGGCGGCGTTGTTCGACATGTTCTGCGGCTTGAAGGGGCGCACGCGAAGCCCGCGCTGCGTCAGCGCCCGCGCGAGCCCGGCCACGAGCAGGGACTTGCCGACATCCGAGCCGGTGCCCTGGATCATGAGGGCGTGGGCCATGGCGTGGTCCTACCGCCGCGCCCGGCGGATGTCAGACATCCACATCCGCGGCGGCGAACTGGGCGTTTTCCTGGATGAACTTGAAGCGCAGTTCCGGCTTCTTGCCCATCAGATCGTCAACCATCTTGTCGGTCGAGACCTTGGCGTCGTCGCTCGTCACCACCTGGATCAGGGTGCGGTGGCCGGGGCGCATGGTGGTTTCCTTGAGCTGCGCCGGCATCATCTCGCCCAGGCCCTTGAAGCGGGAGATGTCCACCTTGGCATTGGCCTTGAATTCGCTCTTCAGCAGCTGCGTCGCGATGGGCGTCGTCGCGGGCATAGATCGATTTGCCGCCATGGGAGAGGCGATAGAGCGGCGGCATGGCCAGGAACAGATGCCCGTTCTCGATCAGCTTCGGCATCTCGCGATAGAAGAAGGTCAACAGCAGCGAGGCGATATGGGCGCCGTCGACGTCGGCGTCGGTCATGATGATGACGCGCTGATAGCGCAGATCGTCTTCGCGATATTTCGAGCCGGTGCCGCAGCCCAGCGCCAGCACGAGATCGGAGAGCTCCTGGTTCTGGGCGAGCTTGCCGGCCGCGGCGCTGGCGACGTTGAGGATCTTGCCGCGCAGGGGCAGCACGGCCTGGGTGGCGCGGTCGCGCGCCTGCTTGGCCGAGCCGCCGGCGCTGTCGCCTTCGACCAGGAAGATTTCGGTGCCGGTGTGGGCGTCGCTCGAGCAATCGGAGAGCTTGCCGGGCAGGCGCAGCTTGCGCGTGGCCGATTTGCGCTGGGTTTCCTTTTCCTGCTTGCGCTTGAGGCGCAGATCCGCCTGCTCGATGACGAAGGTCAGCAGCTTGTCGGCATCGGGCGGGCTTTCGGCCAGCCAATGGTCGAAATGGTCGCGCACCACATTCTCGACCAGCCGCTGGGCGTCCGCCGTCGATAGCTTTTCCTTGGTCTGGCCCTGGAATTCCGGTTCGCGGATGAAGACCGAGAGCACCGCGCAACAGGCGGCCATCACGTCGTCCGGCGTGATCGAGGCCGTCTTCTTGTTGTTCACGCGCTCGCCATGGGCGCGCAGGCCCTTGGTCAGCGCATTGCGCAGGCCCTGTTCATGGGTGCCGCCCATCGGCGTCGGGATGGTGTTGCAATAGGATTGCAGCATCGGATCGCGATCCGGCACCCAGGCGATAGCCCATTCGACGGCCCCCTTGCCGTCCTTGTTCTCGGTGCGGCCGAAGAAGTGTGCGCGGGGTGACGGTGGCCTTGCCCTCGATCTCGGTCTTGAGGAAGTCGAGCAGGCCGCCGGGGAATTTCAGCGTGTCCTCGACCGGGGTCTTGCCGCCCTTGATGAGCTCGGGATCGCATTTCCAGCGGATCTCGACGCCGCGGAACAGATAGGCCTTCGACTTCGCCATGCGGTAGAGCGATGCCGGCGAAAAATGCGCCTCATCGCCGAAGATCTGGGTGTCGGGCTTGAAGGCGACGGTGGTGCCCCGGCGGTTGACGTTTCCGGTGTTCTTGAGCTTGCCAATGGGCTTGCCGCGCTCGAAGCGCAGCCTGTGGTTCTGCTTGTCGCGCGCGACATCGACCTCCATCCATTCGCTGAGCGCGTTGACGACCGAGGAGCCGACGCCGTGCAACCCGCCGGAGGTGTCATAGACCTTGCCGCCGAACTTTCCGCCGGCATGCAGCGTGGTCATGATCACTTCCAGCGCCGACTTGTTCTTGAATTTGGGGTGAGGGTCGACGGGAATGCCGCGGCCATTGTCGCGGACGGTCAGGACATCGTCCGGACCGAGTTCCAGCTCGATCCGATTGGCGAAGCCGGCCACGGCCTCGTCCATGGCGTTGTCGAGTATCTCGGCAGCGAGGTGGTGGAGCGCCCGCTCGTCGGTGCCGCCGATATACATGCCGGGGCGGCGGCGCACCGGCTCCAGCCCCTCCAGAACCTCGATGTCCTTGGCGGTATAGGCCTTGGAGGATGCGGCGGGGGCGGATTCGAACAGATCGGGGGACTTGGCCATGGATGTGCGGCGGCGCTTTCTTGTTGAATCAGGGTAAGGCGAAATTAACGAAATCCGCGCGTCCGTCCACCGGATACGGAACTCTGGGAGATGGGGGGCTCTTTTTTAACGTTGTGCCCCTAGGTTGCCCAATGGAGCCAGGTGGCTGCTGGCAATTCGACCGGGATTTTCGGGAATGTTCGGAAGGGGCAAGACGAAGGCGGCAGGGGGGCCGCGCATCGCCGACGAGGACCGGCTTCTGCGCGCGCGCGTGGACATTATCGTCGCCTATCTCGGAGTCGGCGTGTGGCTCAATCCCAGCTGGGCGCTGGTGGCGATCGTGCCGTTTCTCGGCCCTTTCCAGGTCTTCGGCGATATTCCGGCCTGGCGGCTGGCCGCGGCGGTGCTGGTCCATATCGTCAATGCTGCGGTCTCGCTGTTTCTCGCCAAGCGCTACCGGCGCGATCCGAGGGACACGCGACGCTGGCACACGTTGCTGACCCTGTTCCAGGCGCAAATCGGCCTTGGATGGGCAACGCTGCCCTGGTTCCTGTGGGTTCCCGACAATTCCCTCAATCACGTGATGATCGTCATTCCGATCGTCGCTGTTCTGTGGAGCTACTCGGTTTCGCGCACGACAGACTGGGCGCTCTATTTCATCGGTGTCCTGCCCATCTTCGCCCTGACGGCGATCCGGCTTGTCACCGTGCAGAGCGTGGAGGCGCACGGCCTCAGTGTGCTGTTCGTCGTTGCCTTCCTTTATACCTGTATCATCGCGACCAAGGTGAAACACGAGACGGATCGCGGCATCCATGCGCGTCTGGCCAATGAGGATCTGACGTCCGAATTGCGCGGTGCCCGCGACGATGCGCTCAGGAAGCGCTACGAGGCCGAGGCCGCCAATGCCTCGAAGACCACCTTCCTGGCCAATATGAGTCACGAGCTGCGCACGCCCTTGAATGCAATTCTGGGCTTTTCGGACATCATCGCCAATGAGACCTTCGGGCCGGTGGGCGTGACGCGATATCGCGACTACGCGCAGGATATCAACATGTCCGGCAGCCATCTGCTCTCGATCATCAATGACATTCTCGACATTGCCAAGATCGAGTCCGGCAAGATGGTGGTCGATCCGGTGTGCCTGGAGCCGCAAAGGATCATCGACAATGCGATGCGCGTTGTGGCGGCAAAGGCGCGCGAGAAGGGCCAGCACCTGTCGGTGCGGATTGCGCCCGGTGCGAATGAAGTCTTTGCCGACGAACGGGCCTTCAAGCAGATCGTCATGAATCTGGTTTCCAACGCGGTGAAGTTTACCCAGATGGGCGGCGCCATCACGGTACATGGCCGGGGCTGCGAAGATGGCGGCTTCGAACTGATTGTCGAGGATGACGGGCCCGGCATCGATGCCTCGCTCCTTAACAAAATCTTTCAGCCCTTCAACCAGGTCGACAATCGCTATAACCGCCAGGAAGGCGGTACGGGGCTGGGCCTGTCGCTGGTGCGCGGATTGGCCGTGCTGCACGGCGGAAAAGTCTGGATCGAGACCGACCTTGGCGCGGGCGTGCGTGCCCATGTGCAATTCCCGCCGCATTCGCAGGAACGCCGGAAAAATCCGCCGACGGCGGCACGGCTGACGGCCTGACCGACCGCGAGATTGTTGCAACTCTAATAAATTTTTAGCGGTCTGGGAGATAATGTGACGGCGGCCTGAATGTCGCGATCCGAGGGGGGACGAGCCGTGGGTTATGGTCAGCGGCTGCGAATGCAGAGGAGCGCCGATGGGCGTGTTCTCAAAGCGCAGCTCAATCTCATTGCTGACGTATTGCAGGGTGCGCAGATTCCGTCGCCGGTCTGGGCGTTGGCGCTTGCGCTTCTCGTCTCGCAACTGCCCATTCTGGGTGCCGTCAAACTCGGAACGGCGCTGATCCTGCCGCTCGTCGTCGGTGCGGTGACCCTGGTGGCGGCGCGCTTTGTCGCCCATTATCGCCGCGAGACCGCAGCCGATACCAGCCGGGAAAGGCTGGAGCCCTGGTTCACGCGTTTTATCGGCCTGCAGATTGTCATCAGCGCCTCCTGGGGCCTGACACCCTGGCTGTTGTGGCAGGACGGCAGTACGCTCAATCATCTCTTCCTGGTAGCCGTCTGCACGGGCATTCTTGGCATGGCTGGTGCTCACGCGCGTTACGCATATCGATGTGTTCATGGCATCGGTGGTCCCGATGCTGGCATTGTCGATGCTGCGCTTCCTGTTCGCCGGAGCGATCCTGGAGGCGGTTGCTGCCGCGGCATTGTGCGGTTTCATGGCGCAGATGTTCTATGACGGACGCCGGTTGACGCACCGCCTCGACGAAGACTTGCGCCTGCGCTTCGAAGTCGAAGATCTCGCGCGTGAACTTGAGGAGGCGCGCGACGAGGCTCTGAGGAAGCGTTTCGAGGCCGAGACCGCCAATGCCTCCAAGACCGCATTCCTGGCCAATATGAGCCATGAGCTGCGCACACCCTTGAACGCAATTCTGGGCTTCTCCGAGATTATCGCCAAGGAATGCTTCGGCGCCGTGGGAAGTCCGCGCTATGTCGAATATGCCGGCGATATTCATTCTTCGGGCGCACATCTGCTCAGCCTCATCAACGATCTGCTCGACGTCGCCAAGATCGAAGCGGGCCGTATGGATATCCAGCCCGAGCCGCTCGATGCCGCCAAGACCTTCGAAACCGCGCTCAAGCTGGTCGGCGCCAAGGCGCGCGAACATCGCCAGACGCTGGTGATCGAGACCACGCCGGATGCCGGCGAACTCTTCGCCGACGAACGCGCGCTCAAGCAGATCCTGATCAATCTCGTCTCGAATGCGGTGAAGTTCACGCCCGAAGGCGGGCGCATCGCCGTTCTCGGCAGCCGTGCGCGTTCCGGCGGCTTCCAGATCATGGTCGAGGACAATGGTCCCGGCATTCCGCACGAGAAGCTGGATCGTATCTTCAAGCCGTTCAGCCAGGTCGACAACCGCTACGACCGGCAGGGCGGCGGCACGGGCCTTGGCCTGGCGCTGGTGCGGGGCCTTGCCGAACTTCACGGCGGCCGCGCCTGGCTCGAAAGCGAGCCGGGCAAGGGCTGCCGCGCCTTTGTCGTATTTCCCGACGCTGCCGACGCTCCAAAGATTGCGAGCGAGGCGGCTGCCTGATCCTTCACTCCTGACCGACTGCACCCTAGAGATGAAGGCCGGGGATTTGTTCCCCGGCCTTTGTCGTTCGGCGTTGCTGCCGGCCGGCGTGCGCGCCGGCGTTGCGGCCTAGGTTGCGTCGAGCTTGCAGCGCGCGGCGAATTTTTCGGGGTGGTTGGCGCTCGGGCGGATGGCGACGTCGAAATCGGCTTTGACGTGATCCCACCAGAACCGGAAATAGGATTTCGAGTTGGCAACGTTGAACGTCTCCGGCGCGATCTTCTTCAGCGTGGGCAGTCTGGTCCAGGCCACGTTGGGGAAGGTGTGGTGTTCGAAATGATAGCCGGTGTTGAAGAAGAACCTGTTGCCCCACCAATAGGTCGAGCGCGTGGGCTGCTCGGTGTCGTCGCCGGGATGTTCGGAGAGATATTGGCCGATGGTGCTCACGCCGGAGCGGCCGACGGATATGGACAGAGTCCAGACGTGGTAGAGCCAGCCGAGCCATCCGAAGGCGACGAAGATGAAGATGTGGGTGCAGAGCGAAAACAGCGCAAAGAGGCGGCGTTCGCCGATGGTGGGGCTGGTCGCGCCCGTATCGCGCACGGTATCGCTCTTGGCCAATCCCGTCCTGCGCGCAAAATAACGCGGCATCACGAGTTCCTCGGTGAGAAAGCCATAAGGCAGAAGATGCAGGAAGATCTGCGCGATGGTCAGCCAGCGTTGGCGGTGCGGGTGGGCACTGCGATAGGTGCGGCGCGCCAGCACACGGCAAATGTTCTCATGCTCGTAATCGCCGTCATAGTCGCCCAAATGCGGGTGATGGCTGGTGATGTGGTTGTGCTGATAGGTGAGCTGGCGCGAAAATGACGTGAGGATTGCCTCGATCAGAAGATCGAATGCGAGCTTGCCACGGCGGCTGCGAAACACGAGTCGGTGGGCACTTTCATGCACCAGCGTCGATGTCGCGTGATACAGGAATTGTCCGAAGCAGAGCGCGACGGCGAAGACAACCAGTACGTTCGTTTGGGCGACGAAGTAGATCGTGGTCCAATGAAGTCCCAGAATGCCCACGCCCGCGAAAACCGTCCGCCATTCGGGACCGGCAAGCGTCAGCACTTCGGGATGCTTCTCGGCGACGCGCTTGCGAATTTCATTATGCTGCCGCGCGTGTTCGGAAATGCCACGCACGCGCGCGACCGGTTCCGCCTCGGCTCCGTCGAAATCTTGTCTACCGCGATACCCATCCCGCCATACCCATGCAGTTTCGGCCACATTCTTCCGGCGGCCAATTTCTTAACTTCTTCGTTACCATAAATCTGATGGACGGAGCGACCCGGCCGGAAGGCATAACCTTATGCGGAAATCGGCGATCGCTCATCCGGCGCGCGCTTCCCAGCAAGATCCGGTGGCCGGCCACTTCTCCGGACCGACCACCAGATATGCGAAAGGGGCGAGCCCTCCGGCTCGCCCCTTCCGGTTCAGGTCCTGATCCGGTCTGACGGATCAGACGCTGTAATACATCTTGAACTCGACCGGATGCGGGGTGTGCTCGAAGGCATAGACCTCGTTCATCTTCAGCTCGATATAGCTGTCGATGAAGTCGTCGTTGAAGACGCCGCCCTTCTTGAGGAAGGCGCGGTCGGCGTCGAGGTTCTCGAGCGCCTGGCGCAGCGAGCCGCAGACCTGCGGCACTTCCTTCAGCTCTTCCGGCGGCAGGGCATAGAGGTCCTTGTCCATCGGGTCGCCCGGATGGATCTTGTTCTCGATGCCGTCGATGCCGGCCATCAGCATCGCCGCATAGGCGAGGTACGGATTGGCGCCCGGATCGGGGAAGCGCACTTCGACGCGCTTGCCCTTGGGGCTGGACGAATGCGGGATGCGGCAGGAGGCCGAACGGTTGCGCGACGAATAGGCCAGCAGCACCGGCGCTTCGAAGCCGGGGATCAGACGCTTGTAGGTATTCGTCAGCGGGTTGGTGAAGGCGTTCAGCGCCTTGGCATGCTTGATGATGCCGCCGATGTAGTAGAGGCAGGTGTCGGACAGGTCGGCATAGCCCGAACCGGCGAAGAGCGGCTTGCCGTCCTTCCAGATCGACTGATGGACATGCATGCCCGAACCGTTGTCGCCATAGATCGGCTTGGGCATGAAGGTGGCCGACTTGCCATAGGCCGCCGCGACCTGATGGATGATGTATTTGTACATCTGCATGCGGTCGGCGCACTTGGTCAGCGTGCCGAACTTGAAGCCCAGCTCATGCTGCGCGCCGGCCACTTCGTGGTGGTGCTTTTCCGGCTCCATGCCCAGATCGCCCATGATGGCGAGCATTTCGGAGCGGATGTCCTGGCAGGAATCGACCGGCGGGACCGGGAAGTAGCCGCCCTTGACGGCCGGGACGGTGGCCGAGATTGCCCATCTCGTATTCGGTGCCGGAATTGTAGGGGCCTTCCATCGAGTCGACGTAGTAGAAGCCCTTGTTCATCTGCGCGTCGAAGCGCACGTCGTCGAACAGGAAGAACTCGGCTTCCGGGCCGAAACACGGCGGTGTCGCCGATGCCGGCGGCGACGACATATTGCTCGGCGGCCTTGGCGATCGAGCGCGGGCAGCGGCCATAGCGCTCGCCGGTCGACGGCTCGACGATGTCGCAGGTGATCACCATCGTGGTCTGGGCGAAGAACGGATCGATGAACGCCGTGTCGCAATCGGGCATCAGCGTCATGTCGGATTCGTTGATCGCCTTCCAGCCGGCGATCGAGGAACCGTCGAACATCGTGCCGTCGGTCAGGAACTCTTCATCGACCATGGCGGGATCGAAGGTCACGTGCTGCCACTTGCCCTTGGGATCGGTGAAGCGGAGGTCGACGAATTTGACCTCCTTCTCTTTGATCGTGCTTCAGGATGTCGCTCGGATTGGCCATGGTCAGGTCTTTCTTTGGGTACAGTGTTGGACTTGAAATCGGACGGGGCGGATCTAAAGGGCGTCGGTCCCGGTCTCGCCGGTGCGGATGCGGATGGCCTCTTCGATATTGAGAACGAAGATCTTGCCGTCGCCGATGCGACCCGTGCGCGCGGCCTTCTGGATCGATTCCACGGCCGGCTCCACCTGTTCGTCGCCGACCACGATCTCCACCTTCACCTTGGGCAGGAAATCCACGACATATTCGGCGCCGCGATAGAGTTCGGTATGCCCCTTCTGGCGGCCGAAGCCCTTGGCCTCGGTCACCGTGATGCCCTGCACGCCGATTTCCTGCAGGGCCTCCTTCACCTCATCGAGCTTGAACGGCTTGATGATCGCTTCGATCTTTTTCATGCATGACTCCTTGGCCAGCCGATCGGGCCAGCCCCGCCCGGGATTAGCAGGGGTCATGCCAGTTTTGGACAGTGATATCCACAAGCAAAATCAAACGACTTAATGGCATCGTGCTTCTGCGTGCAGATTCTCATGCATAATATATTATGCAATTTGCTGAATTTATAGGCAGTCATGATGCTGCGGTTCCGTCTGTGGCTGCGCAGGCAGGGGCATTGTCAGCCGCGCTGCGGCGTTGCAAATCTGCGGCCCGTTTTCCCGGAGTGGGCCGATGGCGCCGCGCGCCTCCAGTCTCAACCCCGTCTTCGCCGGTCTCGGCACCACCATCTTCACGGTGATGTCGGCGCTGGCGGTCGAGCATGACGCCGTCAATCTGGGGCAGGGCTTTCCGGATGAGGACGGGCCGGTGGCCATCCGCGAGGCGGCGGCCAGGGCGCTGATCGACGGGCCCAACCAATATCCGCCGACGCGCGGGCTGCCGCGGCTGCGCCAGGCCATCGCCGACCATGCCAAGCGCTTCTACGGATTCGATTTCGATCCGCAGACACGAGGTGCTGATCACCTCGGGCGCGACCGAAGCGCTGACGGCCTCGATCATGGCGCTGACCCCGCCGGGCAGCGAGATCGTGCTGATCGAGCCGGCCTATGATTCCTATCGGCCCGATCGCCGAGGCCGCCGGCGCGGTGGTGAAGACGGTGGTGCTGGAGCCGCCGCATTGGCGGCTGACGGAAGAGGCGCTGGCGGCCGCCGTGACCGACAAGACCGCGGCCATCGTCGTCAACACGCCGCTCAATCCGATCGGCCGCGTGTTCGACCGCGAGCGAGATGGAGGCGCTGGCGCGTGTCGTGCGGCGTTCGAAGGCGGTGGTGATCTCGCGACGAGGTCTATGAGCATCTGACCTTTGACGGCCGGCCGCATATCTCGCCGCTGTCGCTGCCGGGCATGGAGAGCCCGCGTCGTGCGCGTGGGTTCGGCGGGCAAGATGTTCTCGCTCACCGGCTGGAAGATCGGCTGGGTGACGGGGGCGGCGGAGCTTGTCGATGTCGTCGCCAAGGCGCATCAGTTCATCACCTTCACGACCTCGCCGGCGCTGCAGATCGGCATCGCCCATGCGCTCGAGCATGAGATGGATTTCACGCTGGGGTTGACGCGAGCGTCTGCAAGGCAATCGTGACGCGCTTGCGAGCGGGTTGCAGAAACTCGGCTTCGACGTGCTGCCCTGCGAAGGCACCTATTTTCTGACCGCGGGCATTCGCGGCTTGACGAATGAGCCGGACCGGGCTTTTTGCGAGCGGCTGGTGCGGGAGGCCGGGGTGGCGCTGGTGCCGCTGAGCGCATTCTTCGCTGGCGGCGAGCCGGATCATCTGGTGCGCTTCGCCTTCTGCAAGAGCCGCGCGGTGATCGACGAGGCGCTCGCGCGGCTGGAGAAATACTTCGCGGCGTGAGTGAGCACGCGTCACCGCATCGCGTTCAAGATCCGAGAGCTGAAGGCCTCATTGTGACGGACCGTATCGATCCCAAAACGCCGATCCTGGTCGGCGGCGCGCAATTCACCCAGCGCACGGCGCGCGAAGGCAAGATCACCGAAGGCCTCAATCCGATCGAGATGCTGGCCAAGCCCGCGCGCGAGGCGATGGCCGATACCGGCGCGGCGTTCGCCGATCTCGCCG
Source organism: uncultured Pseudomonadota bacterium (assembly GCA_963822185.1). GTDB lineage: Bacteria > Pseudomonadota > Alphaproteobacteria > Micropepsales > Micropepsaceae > Rhizomicrobium. The sequence continues at coordinate 322,093 of CAWGGT010000001.1, read as the reverse complement.
CCGCGATCGATACCGTGGCCGTGGTGCGCTTCACCGCCGACACGCCCGGCGATCAGGGCCGGCTGACCAAGCGCATGTTCCGCAATCCGCCGGCGGCGCTGGCCAGGCATGTCGGCGCCGCTCCGCGCCGCGCCTTCTACACGGCGACGGGCGGCAACACGCCGCAATGGCTCGTCAACCGCACGGCCGAAGAGATCGCGAACGGCGAATGCGAAGTCGCGCTGCTGGCCGGCGCCGAATATCTGGCGACGTTTATCGGCGCGGCCAAGCAGGGCATCGATCTGGGCTGGGCGAATTCGCCGGACGCCGATTTTGGCGGCGATCCCGAAGAGATCGGCGATATGCGCGCCGGCGTGAACGACCACGAACAAGGCCTATGGGCTGCAATTCCCGGTCAACACCTATCCGCTGTTCGAAAACGCGATCCGCGGGGCAGAAGGGCCGTTCGGTCGAAGACCATCTGAAATGGCTGGGCGAGTTCTTCTCGCCCTTCTCGAAGGTGGCGAGCGAGAATCCCTATGCCTGGTTCCCGACCTATCGCTCGCCCGAAGAGATCGCCACGCCGACGCCGCAGAACCGCTTCGTCGGTTTTCCGTACACGAAGTATCTCAACGCCGTGATCGAAGTCGATATGAGCGCGGCCGTGGTGATGACGAGCGTCGGCAAGGCGCGCGAACTCGGCATTCCGGAATCGAAATGGGTGTTCCTGCATGGCTGCGGCGATGCCAGCGACATCTGGAATGTCAGCGAGCGCGTGAACTATCACTCCTCGCCGGCGATCCGCACGGTCGGGCAGAAGGCGTTCGCGATGGCGGGCAAGACCGCCGCCGATATGGACTTCATCGATCTCTATTCCTGCTTCCCCTCGGCGGTCGAGATCGCCTGTCAGGAGCTGGGCATCGCCGAGGACGATCCGCGCGGGCTCACCATCACCGGCGGGCTTCCCTATTTCGGCGGCGCCGGCAACGACTATGTGATGCATTCCATCGTCACCATGATGGAAAAGCTGCCGCGCCAATCCCGGCACGTTCGGATTGTGCACCGGCAATGGCTGGTATGTGACCAAGCATTCGGCCGGCATCTATTCGACCACGCCGACCGAAGGGCCGTGGCGCCGCGAAGACCCCAAGACCTACCAGAAGGACATCGACGCCGAGGCGCATCCCGAGGTCGAGGAGGCGCCGGAAGGCCCCGCGACCGTCGAAACCTATACGGTCGTCACCGACCGCAAGGGCAAGCGCTTCGGCCTCGTCATCGGCCGGCTCGAAGACGGCCATCGCTTCCTCGCGCACACGCCCGATGACGATGCCATCCTCGACTGGATGATGAACAAGGAGATGCTGGGCCGTCTGGGCGATGTCGGGCCGACGACGACGACCAATCTGTTCCGCTTCCGGTAGGACGGCCCCGTCGCAGGACATGCGCGTTGCGGTGGCGAAGCCATCTTCGTGGACAAATGCGCGGAGGTGGTTGCGGTTCAGGCGCGAACACGCTTAGCATTCGCGGACTCGCTATCCGTGATCGCGAAAGACCGGACCATCGCATGGCACGTCTGTATCTCGTGCGTCATGGCCGCGCCGAGGCCGGTTTTGGCGAAGCGTCCGATCCCGGTCTGGACGAGCGTGGCCACAAGCAGGCCGAAGTCGCCGCCGCGCGGCTGGCGCCGCTGGGTCCGCTGGCCGTGCGCACCAGCCCGCTCAAACGCGCACGCGCGAAACAGCCGTGCCGCTGGCGAGCCTGTGGAAGATGCGACCCGGTGATCGACGAGGCCGTCGCGGAGATTCCCTCGCCGACGCTGGATCTGGCCGAGCGGATCGAATGGCTGCGCGGCTTCATGCGCGGATCGTGGCGCGATGTTGGGCCGGAGCTGGCCGGATGGCGCGAGGCCTTGATCGCCGATCTGCGCGGCGATCGAGCAGCGACACCGTCATCTTCTCGCATTTCGTTGCGATCAATGTCGCGGCCGGGGCGGCGCTGGACGATGACCGCGTGGTCGTGTTCTCGCCGGACAATTGTTCGGTGACGGTGTTCGATGTGGCCGGCGACGCGTTGTCGCTGGTCGACAAAGGCCATGAGGCGGAACTGACGCGCGTGAACTGACAGGAGGTGCCACGGCGATGAGCAAGGAACCGCACGAGATGGGGGCCGCGGAGCTGTCCGATGCGTTCGATGCGCGCGAGCTGTCGCCGGTGGAGGTCACGCAAGCCTGTCTCGGCCCGCATCGCCGCGCTCGATGCCGAGGTCAACGCCTTCTGCCATCTCGACGAGGCCGCATCGCTGGCCATGGCCGAGGCCTCCGAAGCGCGCTGGATGGCGGGCGAACCGCTGTCGCCGCTCGATGGCGTGCCGGTGGCGGTCAAGGACCTGCTGCTGACCAAGGGCTGGCCGACGCGGCGCGGCTCGCTGACCGTCGATCCGGCTGGGCCGTGGAACGACGATGCGCCGACGGTCGCGCGGCTTGCGCGAGGCGGGGGCGGTTCTGATCGGCAAGACGACGACGCCCGAATTCGGCTGGAAGGGCTCGACCGATTCCCCGCTCACCGGCATCACGCGCAATCCCTGGAACCTGGCCAAGACGCCCGGCGGCTCGTCGGGCGGCTCGGGCGCGGCGCTGGCCGCGCGCATGTGCCCGCTGGCGCTCGGCACCGATGGCGGCGGCTCGATCCGCATCCCGGCCAGCTTCACGGGAACCTATGGTCTCAAGCCGAGCTTCGGGCGCGTGCCGGCCTGGCCGCTGTCGCCTTTCGGCACGCTGGCCCATGTCGGGCCGATGACGCGCACCGTGCGCGATGCGGCGCTGCTGCATGAATGTGCATCGCGCAGCCGCGATGCGCGCGACTGGTATGCGGTGCATTACGAGCCGATCGAATTACGCGGCCGATCTGACGGCCGGCATCAAGGGCAAGCGCATCGCCTATTCGAAGCGGCTGGGCTATGTGACGAAGATCGTGCCCGAGGTCGAAGCGCTGGTGGAGAAGGCCGTCAAGCGCTTCGAGGCGATGGGCGCGATCGTCGAGGAAGCCGATCCGCCGGGCGGCGATCCGGGCCGATCTTCCGCACGCTGTGGTGGGCGGGCGCGGGCTATCTGCTCGGCGATCTGCCGGAGGAGAAGAAGGCCCAGCTCGAAAAGCCGCTGCGCAAGATGGCCGAAGAGGGCAAGGCGATTGCGCTCAAGAGCTTCATGGCGACGACGCTGGCCCGTGCCGAATACGGCGCCAGGCTGCGCCAGTTCATGGAGCGCTACGACTTCATCGTCACGCCGACGACGGCAACGCCCGCCTTCGACACCGGCAAGCTGACGCCGCTCGACGATGACGGCAATGCCTGGATGGCGTGGACGCCGTTCTCCTATCCCTTCAACCTGACGCAGCAGCCGGCGGCCAGCATCAATTGCGGCTTCACCTCGGACGGCCTGCCGGTGGGGCTGCAGATCGTCGGCCGCATGCTCGACGATGCCGGCGTGCTGCAGGCCAGCGCCGCCTATGAGGCCGCCGATCCGTATTTCGACAAGGTGCCGGAGGGGTTCTGATCGCGCTGGCGCAGCATATCGCGAAGCTGCTATAGGCCGCGCCCATGAACGCGCATCTGCACATCAGCCGACGCCGCCGCTCCTCTTTCGAGGGCGGGTAGGCGCGCGCGATTTTCATGACGCGATAAAAGCTTCAACCCCGCCGGTCGCGCGGGGTTTTTCATGTCTGCCCCGCCGCCGGCAAACGCCCCGGAGGCGGCGATGCAGACCGATGACTGGAGTGCCAGCGTGGAGGAGGCGTGTCTGAACGCCTGGCCCGCGCTCAAGGAAATCTTCTATGACGGCTGGCTCATCCGCCTGGCCGAAGGCGAAACGCGCCGCACCAACTCTGTCAATGTGATCGGGCCGGGGCGCTACGCCGTTGCCGACAAGATCGCCTATTGCGAGGCCGTCTATCGCGCCCATGGGCAGCCGACCTATTTCCGCATCCGCTCCAATGACGATCCGGCGCTCGATGCGCTGCTGGCGGCGCGTGGCTTTCGCGCCGAGGACGAGACGCATGCACCCTGTTCATGGATTTCGCCAGCACACCGCCGCAAGCCGCTGATCGCGATATCGAAATCATCGGTCACGCCGCCGAGCCTCGAATGGCTGGCGGCGCATGCGCGCTTCACCGGACGGCCGGTCGCGCCGATCGCCGATGACGGCGATATCCGCCGGCGGCTGCTCGATCTGGTGGGACTGCCCATCGCCTTTGCCGCGGCGCGCGATGGCGACGGCCACATCGTCTCGCTGGCCTATGGCGCGCTGCATGACCGGCTGGTGTCGCTGCAATGGGTGGCGACCGATCCGGCGCGGCGGCGCGAAGGATTGTCGCGGGCGGTGCTGTCGGCGCTGCTGGGCTGGGCGCGGGATCAGGGCGCGACGGGCGCCTGCCTGCAGGTGGTCGGCCGACCAATGCGCCGGCCATTGCGCTCTACAGGCAGTTGGGATTCGACCGCGAGCTCTATCGGTATCATTATCGCGTGCAATGACAGCCGAGATTCTGACCGTCGCGGAAATGTATGCGGCCGACCCCTATGCGGCCGAGCATGGCGTGGCCACGCTGGCGCTGATGGATGCGGCCGGCGCGGCCGTGGCCGAGGCCGTGCATCTGCGCTGGCCGGAGGCCAGGGTCGCGGTGCTGTGCGGGCCGGGGAACAATGGCGGCGACGGCTTCGTGGCCGCGCGCATGCTCGAAGGCCTCGGCCACGATGTCGCGCTGGCGCTGCTGGGCAAGCGCGAGGCGCTGAAGGGCGATGCCGCCATCATGGCCGAGCGCTGGGACGGGCTGATCGTGCCGCTGACGCCGGCGATCTTCCGCGAAGCCGATGTCGTGATCGATGCGATGTTCGGGGCCGGCCTGGCGCGCCCGCTCGACGGCGCGGCCAAGGAGACGGTGGTCGGCGCTCAACCGCTCGGGCCTGCCGGTGGTGGCCGTCGATGTGCCGAGCGGGCTGCATGGCGATCTGGCCCAGGCCTTTGGCGGGGAATGCGTCGAGGCCGATCTCACCGTCACCTTCTTCCGCAAGAAGCCGGCGCATGTGCTGATGCCGGGCCGGCATTTCTGCGGCGATGTGATGGTGGCCGATATCGGCATCCCCGAAGAGGCGCTCGAATACCATCCGTCCGCGGATGTTCGAGAACGGGCCCGATCTGTGGGGCGGCGATTTTCCCTGGCCCGATCCGCTGGGCCACAAATATGCGCGCGGCCATGCCGTGGTGGTCAGCGGGCCGGCGCATGCGACGGGCGCGGCACGGCTCGCGGCCCATGGCGCGCTGCGCGTGGGGGCGGGGCTCGTCAGCGTCGCCAGCCCGATGGATGCGGTGGCCGTCAATGCGGCGACGCTGACGGCGATCATGGTCAAGCCGTTCGCAGGGACGCAACGGGCTCGCGGAGCTGCTCGGCCGACAAGCGCCTCAATGCGGTCGCCATCGGGCCGGGCTGCGGCGTGGGGATGGAGACGCGCGCGATGGTCGAGGCGGTGCTCGGCATCGCGGCGCGGCGCGCCGTGCTCGATGCCGATGCGCTGACCTCTTTTGCCGACGATCCCGAAGGCGCTGTTTGCGCGGACTGCGCGAGACCATGCGTGCTGACGCCGCATGCCGGCGAGTTCGAGCGGATTTTCCCGGGCCTTCTCAAACGTTTGCCGACGCGTGTGGAGGCGGTGCGCGAAGCCGCCGCGACGGCCGGATGCATCGTGCTGCTCAAGGGGCCGGACACCGTGATCGCCAATCCGCCGATGGCGATGTCGCCGTCAACACCAACGCGCCGCCAACCCTGGCGACGGCCGGGGCGGGCGATGTGCTGAGCGGTTTGATCGCGGGCCTGATGGCGCAGCATCTGGATTCTTACAAAGCAGCCGCCGCAGCGGCGTGGCTGCATGGGGAGGCGGCGACCCTGTTCGGGCCGGGTCTGACCGCGGAAGATCTGCCGGAGCTGCTGCCGGCCGTGCTGACCGCCCTCAAGGATCATCTCGATGAGCAAGGTTTCCATCCGCCGGGCCGTGCAGGCTGACCTGCCGGCGCTGCTCGGCGATCTACAATCATTACGTCGCCGAAACCCATGTCACCTTCGATCTCGAACCGCGCACGCTCGAACAGCGTCAGGCGTGGTTCGATGCCTTCGCACCGGCGGGCCGGTATCAATGCTTCGTCGCCGCGCGCGATGACGCTGCGATCGGCTGGGCCTGTTCGGCGAGGTTCAAGGAGAAGGCGGCCTATCAGACCTCGGTCGAAACCAGCGTCTATCTGGCGCCGGGCGAGAGCGGGCAGGGGCTTGGCCGGCGGCTTTATGAAGCGACTCTTCGCCGCGCTGTCAGGCGCCGATGTGCATCGCGCCTTCGCCGGAATCGCACTGCCGAACGAGGCTTCGATCGCATTGCATTGCGCGCTGGGCTTCGAGCCGGTCGGCGTCTACCAAGAGGTCGGCCGCAAATTCGGCCGCTTCTGGGACGTGGCCTGGTATGGTCGCGGCGTGAATTGACGACCATGGATTGATGGCAGCGGACCGCACGCACACAAGCCCCGCTGCCATCGGCAGCGGGGCTTGTACGATATTTCAGAAATCAGGAACGAACGGCTTAGCCGCGCGGGCCCTTGTGCATCTGCATGCTGTCGACCTTGGTGTTCAGGTCGTTGACTGCGCTGCGGCGCCTGCGTCGGCCTTCTGCTCGGCTGCAGTCGCCGTGGACTGTGCCTGATCGGCGCTCGTCTGCGCATGCTGAGCAGCGGCCATGGCCTGATCGGCCGTGCTCTGAGCCTTCTGGACGGCGTCCGTCGAAGCGCAACCGCTCAGGATGAGTGCAGCACCGCCGAGCGAGAGCAGGGTGACCTTGCGGAAAATCTTTTGCATCGAATGTCCTCCTTATGCGTCTTTCCCAATGATATTCGCTGCCGGCAGTCGCCGCGAATCGCTCGAGGACACTAAGATAACGCGGTTGCGCAGAAAAGCGATGCACGTCGTGACATATTTTGAGGGAGGGTATTATTCCCTATGCGTACGCGTTTTCAGTCACTTATGCTCTGGTTCATGGATGACAGCATGGACAGATTTCGAACAGGCGCGGCGAAACGTCGATCCGTGATGCATTTTACGGCAATCACATTAACTACCCTGCTGGCACTGATGGTGGCCGGCTGCGCCAATGTGAATGGAGACAACGTCGGTCCCGATGCCGCATCGCCCTTCGCCGCGTCGAGCAGGGAGAAGACGCAAGGAGCGATCCGCGCGGTGCTCGAAGGCAAAGAGCCGATGCCCTCCCGTGATGAGTTGATATCGTTCTATGCCGAACGCGAATACCGGCCGGTCTGGACGGGCAGCTACAAGGCGCGGGCGCGGGCGGCGCGCGTCGCCTTTACATTGGCCCATGCCGAGCGGCAGGGATTGCGTCGCGGCGACTATCCGGATGCTTCGTCGCGTGCAAATGCCCATCCCGAACCCGGGCGCCGAAGCCGCGCATATACGATCTGATCGCTGACGCGTTCGCTTCTGGCCTATGCCCATGACGTCCGTCTCGGACGTCGTCGCGCCCGATGCTGTCTACCATGATGTGAAACTGCCGGCCGAGGCATTTCGATGCCGTCGCCGCGCTCACCGCGGCGCTCGACGACCATCATTTCGATGCCTTCATGGATTCGCTGCCGCCGCCGCGAGCCGCAATATCGCCGGCTGGTGAAGGCGCTGGCCCATTACCGGGCCGTCGCGGCCAAGGGCGGGTGGAAGCATCTGTCCGCACGCACGGCAACGCGCGCGCGCTTCGCCAGGCGGCTCGCCGACGAAGATCCGGCGATGGCGAAGCTCGCCCATCCCTCCGCCGACGAAGTGAAATATGCGCTGCGTCGCTTCCAGGCGCGCCACGGACTCAAGCCCGACGGCAAGGTGGGGCCGGCGACGCTGGAGGCGCTGAATGTGCCGGTCGGCGCGCGCGTCAAGACGATCATCGCCGATCTGGAACGCTGGCGCTGGATGCCGCGCGAGTTCCCGTCCACCTATATCCGCGTCAATGTGCCCGACCAGAGCGTGGCTTTTGTCCGCAACGGCAAGGTCGTCCTGACCTCGAAGGCCGTGATCGGCCGCAGGGACAACACGACGCCGATCCTGATCACCCATGTGAAGGCCGTCATCGCCAATCCCTATTGGGATATCCCGGACGATATTTCGGCCAAGGCGCTGGTGCCGCGCCTGCGCCGCAATCCGCGCTATCTCAAGACGCGCGACATGGTGCTGGTCAATGGGCCGCCCGGCGATCCCTATGGCACCAAGGTCGATTGGCGGAAGGTGACGGGCGATGTGCTGCCCTATCAGATCCGCGAATTGCCGGGCCCGCAAGAATGCGCTGGGCAAGGTCATGCTCGACATGCCCAATGTCTTCTATGTCTATCTGCACGACACGCCGGCCAAGCATCTGTTCACGCTGAGCGACCGCGAGCGCAGCCATGGCTGTGTCCGGGTCGAGAAAATCGATCAGCTCGCGGCGCTGGTTCTGGCCGGCAGCGATGCCGATCCGAAGGCGGCGCTCAAGACCGCCTTCGCCTCCGGCAAGACCCAGCGCCTGACCGCTGGCCAAGCCGCTGCCCGTCTTTATGGATTACTGGACCGCGACAGCCCATGCGAACGGCACGGTCGATTTCCGGCCCGACCTCTATCGCCGCGACAAGATCCTGGTCGCCCGTCTGGAGGGCAAGCCTCCGCCGCCGCCTCTCCCGAGCGCCGCGCCGGCCCAGGACCAGCCCGGACGATGATGCCGATATCGGGCCCTAGGCGGGCGGACCGGCAGGCCGTGGCGCCGCAAGAGCTCGATTTTGCCCTTGGCAGGCCCCTCGGCGCACTAGCCCGGCCCGAAAAGCCCTGTTATAGGGGCGCCCTTCCGGACGGTTCTCTATATAGAGAGCCCCCGGAGGAGCCCGGACGCGGGCGTGGCGGAACTGGTAGACGCGCTGGATTTAGGTTCCAGTGGCGAAAGTCGTGGGGGTTCAAGTCCCTCCGCCCGCACCAGCCTTCGCCCGCGAGGCGGGAGAAGGTTGCCACGCCGAAACCCGAGATGGGCGTAGGCGGGCTGACCTCCGCCGGGCTTCGGCCCGGCAGGCCAGCCACATCAAGGATTCGAATTAGGAACGCCCAATGCAGATTACCGAGACCGCCACCGAAAATTTGCGCCGCGAATTCAAGATCGTGATCGGCGCCAAGGACCTCGACGAGCGCCTGACGGGCAAGCTCACCGAGATCCAGCCCCAGGTCCATCTGAAGGGCTTCCGCCCCGGCAAGGCGCCGGTCTCCTTCCTGAAGAAGACCTATGGCAAGTCGATGATGAACGAGATCATCGAAGCCGCGGTGCAGGAATCGGTGCAGAAGGCGATGACCGACAATGCGCTGAAGCCGGCCTTCCCGCCGAGCCCCGATCTCGTCAGCGACATCGCCCAGGTGGTCGAGGGCAAGTCCGATCTCGAGTTCAACCTGAAGGTCGACCTGATGCCGGAGTTCGAGCTGACCGATCCGGCCACGCTGAAGGCCGAGAAGCTCGTCGCCGCCGTCAGCGACGACGAGGTCGACGAGGCGCTGAAGAATCTCGCCGGCCAGGTGCGCACCTATTCCGACAAGCCGGAAGGCGAGGCCGCCGCGCTCGACGATCAGGTCGTGATCGATTTCGTCGGCAGCGTCGACGGCGAGGAATTCGAGGGCGGCAAGGCCGAGGGCTTCAACCTGACCCTCGGCTCGGGCCAGCTCATCCCCGGTTTCGAAGAGCAGCTCATCGGCGCCAAGGCCGGCGAGACGCGCGACGTCAATGTGACGTTCCCGGACGATTACGGCGCCGAGAATCTGGCGGGCAAGGACGCGCTGTTCAAGGTCACGGTCCAGGGCGTCAAGGCGCCGGACGAGGTGGCGATCGACGACGAGCTGGCCAAGAAGGTCGGCCTCGACTCGCTGGCCACGCTTGAAGGACCGCGTGCGCGACCAGCTCAAGAACGACTACAACCAGGCCAGCCGCATGCATCTGAAGCGCCGCATCCTCGATGCGCTCGACGCCGCGCACAACTTCGATCTGCCGCCGACCATGGTCGAGAACGAATTCAACGCGATCTGGAACCAGGTTCAGGAAGAGCTCAAGCGCGAAGGCAAGACCGCCGAGGACGAGGGCAAGTCGGAAGACGAGCTCAAGAAGGAGTATCGCGACATCGCCGAGCGCCGCGTGAAGCTGGGCCTGGTGCTGGCCCGCCTCGGCGAGCAGAACGGCATCCAGGTGGCGGCGATGAGGATCTGAACCGCGCCATCATGGAGCGGGCCCGCCACTTCCCCGGCCAGGAACAGCAGGTGTTCCAGTATTATTCCCAGAACCCGCAGGCCCAGGCCGAAATCCGCGCGCCCCTGTTCGAGGAAAAGGTTGTGGACTTCATCGCCGAGCTGGCCGAGGTCAGCGAGCGCGACGTGCCGCCGCGACATTCTGTTCATGGACCCGGACGAGGCGGCCGAAAAGCTGGCCGAGGGCAGCAAGGCCGACGACAAGCCCAAGGCTGAGGCCAAGCCGAAGACCAAGGCCAAGAAGAAGCCGAAAAGTCCGAGGGCGAGGCCGGCGCGAATAGGCGCCGCAGCCGCGCCGGCCCTTGGCGATTTCGTGCGGGATTGCGCCGGGCTGCCGCCCGGAGGTAATTGACAGGTAAGGGCCTGTCTCTAGGCTCGGCTGCGGATTTGAATCACGCCGAGAGCCCCCTCGGCGAATCGAAAGGCACTACGGGATCACATGAAAGACCCGCGCGACGTCTACATGAACACGCTCGTTCCGATGGTGGTCGAACAGACCGCCCGCGGCGAGCGCGCCTATGACATCTATTCCCGGCTGCTCAAGGAGCGCATCATCTTCATCACCGGACCGGTGGAGGATTACGGCGCCAGCCTGATCACGGCCCAGCTTCTCTTCCTGGAGGCGGAAAACCCCAAGAAAGAAGTGCATATGTACATCAACTCGCCGGGCGGCGTGGTGACGGCGGGCATGGCGATCTACGACACCATGCAGTACATCCGCCCGGCCGTGCAGACGCTGTGCGTGGGCCAGGCCGCCTCGGCCGCCTCGCTGCTGCTCTGCGCCGGCGACAAGGGCATGCGCTTTGCCCTGCCGAATGCCCGCGTGCTGGTGCACCAGCCCTCGGCCTCCTATTATGGCCAGGCGGCGGACATCGCCCGCCATGCCCAGGAAATCGTCAAGCTTAAGGCGCGGCTGAACGAAATTTACTCACACCACACGGGCCAGCCGGTGGAGGTGATTGAAAAAGCCCTGGACCGCGATACCTATATGACGGCCGAAGAAGCCAAGACGTTCGGCCTGATCGATGAGGTCCTGTCGCAGCGGCCGGAGCCCGGTGCGGAAGGGTAAAATTCCCCAGGCGGTGGCTCGCGGGGCCGGGATTAAACAATTCTTGATCCCGCCGCGGCTATCGTGGTCGAATGATGACGAAGGGGTCAGCCGGATCGGACTGGCGCGATTCGTGCAACATCCGGACACATGGTTCGGATGGCGTAAAGATCGGTCATTTCGTGGTGGGCAAGGGACCCAGGAGAGCCCATGAGTAAGTCAAGCGGCGGCGAGTTCAAGAACACGCTGTACTGTTCGTTCTGCGGCAAGAGCCAGCACGAGGTCCGCAAGCTGATTGCGGGCCCGACGGTGTTCATCTGCGATGAATGCGTCGAGCTGTGCATGGAGATCATCCGCGAGGAGAACAAGACCTCCTTCCTGAAATCGCGCGATGGCGTTCCGTCGCCGGCGGAGATCTTCAAGGTTCTCGACGATTATGTGGTCGGCCAGGCGCACGCCAAGCGCGTGCTCGCGGTCGCGGTGCACAACCACTACAAGCGCATCAACGCCTCCGGCAAGAACGGCGACGTGGAACTCGCCAAGTCGAACATCATGCTGATCGGCCCGACGGGCTGCGGCAAGACGCTGCTGGCGCAGACGCTGGCGCGCATCCTCGACGTGCCGTTCACCATGGCCGATGCGACGACGCTGACCGAAGCCGGCTATGTCGGCGAGGATGTCGAGAACATCATCCTCAAGCTGCTGCAGTCCGCCGACTACAATGTCGAGCGCGCGCAGCGCGGCATCGTCTATATCGACGAAGTCGACAAGATCAGCCGCAAGTCGGACAACCCGTCCATCACCCGCGACGTGTCGGGCGAGGGCGTGCAGCAGGCCCTGCTCAAGATCATGGAAGGCACCGTCGCCTCCGTGCCGCCGCAGGGCGGGCGCAAGCATCCGCAGCAGGAGTTCCTGCAGGTCGACACGACCAACATCCTGTTCATCGTCGGCGGCGCCTTTGCCGGCCTCGACAAGATCATCTCGTCCCGCACGCAGGGCAATTCCATGGGCTTCGGCGCCCAGGTGCGCGGTGCGGACGAGCGTGACACCGGCGAGATCCTGCGCGAGGTGGAGCCGGAAGACCTGCTGAAATTCGGCCTGATTCCCGAATTCATCGGCCGTCTGCCGGTGCTGGCGACGCTGGGCGACCTCACCGAAGAGGCGCTGATCGAAATCCTGACCCGGCCGAAGAACGCGCTGGTCAAGCAATATCAGCGCATGTTCGAGATGGAAGGCGTCAAGCTGCGCTTCCAGGACGAAGCCATGGTCGGCGATCGCGCAGCGCGCCATCGTCCGCAGGACCGGTGCGCGCGGCCTCCGCTCGATCATGGAAGGCATCCTGCTCGACACGATGTACGACCTGCCGACCTTGCAGGGTGTTCAGGAAGTCGTGATCACCTCCGAAGTGGTCGAAGGCGGCGCACGTCCGCTCTACACCTATTCGGACAAGGGTCAGGCCCGCGAATCGACGGCGTCCTGACGGACCGTCAGGTTTCCACGCGCATTTGTGGCAACACAATGGCCGGTTGGCCCCGGAACGGTTATACCGGACGGGCATCCCCTTTTGTTGTCTTGAAACTGCCCCGGCTGGGGGCCACCTTAGCTTTATCGGAGTCGGCCCAGCGGGGAGGCTCCATTCATTCGGTTCCGTGCGCCCAGACGGGGTTCGGCACCCAACAAGCACCCGGGCCGGACCGCCCGGCGAGGAGAACAAAATGTCCGACAGTGATGTTGTGACCGTGCCCAAGGGCGAAAGCGGCGGCCAGCTGGCGCCAGTTCTGCCTTTGCGCGACATCGTCGTGTTTCCCCACATGATCGTTCCGCTCTTCGTGGGCCGCGAGAAATCCGTGCGCGCGCTCGAAGAGGTGATGAACGACGAAAAACAAATTCTGCTGCTGACCCAGAAGCATGCCGCCGATGACGATCCGACGCCCGACGGGCTGCATACGATCGGCACGCTGGCCACGGTGCTGCAGCTTCTGAAGCTGCCCGACCAGACCGTGCGCGTGCTTGTCGAAGGCAAGTCCCGCGCCGAAGTGACGGGCTTCACCGACCGCCAGGATTTCTTCCAGGCGAAGATCCAGCACATTCCGGAGACGGGCGGCGAAGCGCGCGAAACCGAAGCGCTGGTGCGCACGGTGAAGACCAATTTCGAGCAGTACATCAAGCTCAACAAGAAGGTGCCGGCCGAGACGCTGGCCTCGGTCGCGCAGATCGAGGACCCGGCCAAGCTCGCCGATACCGTCGCCTCGCATCTGTCGGTGAAGATTCCCGACCGCCAGCAGCTTCTGGAGACGCTGAACGTCTCCGAGCGGCTGGAGCGCGTGCTGGCGCTGATCGAAGGCGAGATCGGCGTGCTGCAGGTCGAGCGCAAAATCCGTCAGCCGCGTGAAGCGCCAGATGGAGAAGACGCAGCGCGAGTACTACCTCAACGAACAGCTCAAGGCGATCCAGAAGGAGCTGGGCGAAGGCGACGAAGGCCGCGACGAGCTCGCCGAAATCGAAGAGCGCATCCGCAAGACCAAGCTGTCGAAGGAAGCGCGCGAGAAGGCGCATGCGGAGATGAAGAAGCTCCGCTCGATGAGCCCGATGAGCGCCGAAGCCACGGTCGTGCGCAACTATCTCGATTGGCTGCTGTCGCTGCCCTGGGGCAAGAAGTCCAAGGTCAAGAAGGACATCGCGCTGGCCGAGAAGATCCTGCACGACGATCACTACGGCCTCGACAAGGTCAAGGAACGCATCCTCGAATATCTGGCCGTGCAGCAGCGCGCCGGCAAGATGAAGGGGCCGATCCTGTGCCTCGTCGGCCCGCCGGGCGTCGGCAAGACCTCGCTCGCCAAGTCGATCGCCAAGGCCACGGGCCGCGAATATGTGCGCATGAGCCTCGGCGGCGTGCGCGACGAAGCGGAAATCCGCGGCCACCGGCGCACCTATATCGGCTCGATGCCGGGCAAGGTGATCCAGTCGATGAAGAAGGCCAAGAGCGCCAACCCGCTCTTCCTGCTGGACGAGATCGACAAGCTGGGCGCGGACTGGCGCGGCGATCCTTCGAGCGCGTTGCTCGAAGTGCTCGACCCCGAGCAGAACCACACCTTCAGCGATCATTATCTGGAGGTCGATTTCGATCTGTCGGATGTGATGTTCATCACCACGGCGAACTCGCTGCGCATGCCGCAGCCGCTGATGGACCGCATGGAGATCATCCGCATCCCCGGCTACACCGAGGATGAGAAGGTCGAGATCGCCAAGCGCCACCTCATCGACAAGGAAGTGAAGGCGCACGGGCTGAAGGACGGCGAGTGGAGCATCACCGATGAGGCGCTGCGCGACCTGATCCGCTACTACTCGCGCGAAGCCGGTGTGCGTAACCTCGAGCGCGAGATCGCCAACCTGACCCGCAAGGCGGTCAAGGAAATCGTCTCGGGCAAGGCGACGTCGATTGCCGTCACCTCCGACAATCTCGGCGACTATGCCGGCGTGCGGAAGTATCCGCTTCGGCGAGATCGAAGGCGAGGATCAGGTCGGTGTCGTCACCGGCCTGGCCTGGACCGAGGTCGGCGGCGAGACGCTGCAGATCGAAGCCGTCATGCTGCCCGGCAAGGGCCGCATGCAGACCACCGGCAAGCTCGGCGATGTGATGAAGGAGTCGATCGACGCGGCGCGGTCGTTCGTCCGCTCCAAGGCGACCAGCTTCGGCATCAAGCCGCCGATGTTCGACAAGCGCGACATCCATGTGCATGTGCCCGAAGGGGCCACGCCCAAGGACGGCCCCTCGGCTGGCGTCGGCATGGCGACCTCGATCATCTCGGTGCTGACGGGCATTCCGGTCCGGCGCGATGTCGCCATGACCGGCGAAGTCACGCTGCGCGGCCGCGTGCTGCCGATCGGCGGCCTCAAGGAGAAACTGCTCGCGGCCTTGCGGGCCGGCATCACCACGGTGCTGATCCCCCAGGACAACGAGAAGGATCTCGCCGACATCCCCGACAATGTGAAAGCGGGCCTCAAGATCGTGCCCGTCTCCAATGTCGAGGAAGTGCTCAAGGTTGCGCTGGTGCGCATGCCCGAACCCATCACCTGGGAAGAGCCCGAAATTCTGCCGGGCGCCCTTCCCGACGGTGAAGGGGCGAGCGCGGTGACGCACTAAGCCGCTCCTGCGGTTCCCCCGGATTGGGGATATCTGACCATCGGGCCCGAGTCGTTGCCGATTCGGGCCCGTTTTTCCCAGAAAACCGGGGATTTCCGGGATTTTGCACTTGGGGTGGCCCCGCTTCGGCCCTAGAACTCTGTCGGACCGGGAGCGAATCGCGCGAAAGGAGCCGAGCCGTGAACAAGAACGATCTGACTCAGCAATTGGCCGACCACACAGGACTGGCCAAGACCGATGCGGCGAAGGCGGTCGATGGCGTGTTTGACCTCATCGCAGGCGCACTGAAGCGCGGCGACGAAGTGCGTCTGACCGGCTTCGGCGTCTTCGTCGTGGCCGAACGGGCAGGCGGCAAGGGCCGCAATCCGCAGACTGGCGAAGAAATCACCATCAAGCCGTCCAAGCAGCCGCGCTTCCGCGCCGGCAAGCAGCTCAAGGACGCACTCAACCCGTCCTGATCTTCCTCTAGCCGGTTTCCGGCTCCAGATAGAACAGAGCTTCGACGCTGGTCCCGAGCGTTTCCGCGAGGGCCAGCGCCAACACCGTGGACGGCACGAACACGCCGTTTTCCACGGTGTTGATCGTCTTGCGCGACACGCCGATACGCGCGGCCAGTTCGCCCTGCGTCAGGCCGTGGCGGGCGCGCGCGTCCTTGAGACGATTGGCGAGGCGGCGCTCAGCCATCGCCACGTCCCGCGCGCCAGTCGAGCACGAGGTGATAGATCATCGGCACGGCAACACCGGCCGCCAGCACGGCCGGTAGCATGGTCGTCGCCGGCACCAGCCGATACAGAATCGCGAGATAGGGCACGCCCAGCATCGCCATGAGCGAGAGATAGCCGAAGCGGACGGTGCGGGCGCTGCAATGCGCGAGCCAGTTCGTCGCTCAGTGCTTCGCGATAGGATTTTCGCGCGAAACCGTAGCCGAAGGCGACAGCGCCGGGGATGATCAGAACGACAAAGACGAGCGCAAGAGGCTGAAACTGGTTCGCCCAGGACGCCGAGTGGCGGATCTGCGCGGTCTGCATGACGGCATTGTTCGCCATCACCGGCAGCGCAATCAGAAACATGATCGTGACCCAACGCCAGCGCACCGCGTGTGCGTCGATCTGCCGGCGCAGGATGCGTTCGCTTCGGGCTTCCTTTCTGGGCCAATTCCGAAAGAGCGCCGGTATCAGGAGTAGGAGGAGTGCGAAGGGGACGTAGCGTTCGGCGGCGACGACGACGCCTTGCGAAATGCCCAGTGGTGCCAGAAGGTGGAAATGCTCGGCGGCCATCAGCAGCCACAGCAGGCCGAGAAGCGTCAGCAACGGGATCAGCGTTTCCTGCATGCGACGGCGATAGCGGCGGCGGTCTTCGGCGATGATTTCGTCGTCGGTCTGCGGATTATGCATCATGACACGTTCCTTCGGTACGGTTCTCAGTCATGGCCACGGCCCGCGCGCCATTGCTGGATGAGGAAATAAACGCCGGGCAGGACGATGACGGCGGCGATGGCGCCGGGCGATGCAAGTGCGCCCCATGAGGCGTGAACAAGCTGCGCGATGAGAACGGCGCATAGCGCGAAGACGGACAGGATGTAGCCGAATATCGCAGCCCTGTGCTGCTGGGCGCGTGTCAGCTCGTCGTTCAGCGCGCGGCGCAAGGGTGCCTTCAGGAACATCGGGCCGAAGCAGACCATCAGGGCCATCAGCAGTGCGCCCACAGAAAGTTCGATCGCGAGGACCATCGCCGCGGGCCGGTCAACGATGTCGTGGATGTGGCGTGCAACCGCGGCGTTGCGGCGAAGAAGGATGGTTATCGTGGTCATGGCGGCAAACAGGATCAGAAGGGCGAACCAGAAGACATACATCCAGCGGAACCGCTGCTGCTGGGCGTCGAGGGTCTTGCGCAGAAGATTTTCGTCCGAAAAGGCCTCGGCCGAAGGCGGCAGGTAATCGCGGTTGAGGAAGACGCTCACGATCCACACCAGCAGCACCAGGAACGCCGGTGCGCCTACAACTTCCCGCGGCAAATGCAGGACGAATCCGCCGGCGAGGAGCGCGGTTATGGCGGCGAATGCGAGCAGCACCGTCCACGACATGCGGCCCTGCGCGCGCGCGGCCCGTTCCACCTTGGCGATGATCTCGTCGTCGGGTTTCCGATCATGCGCCATGATCTGCTCCGTCAGTTCGGCCCCGTCGCATTCGCTCACGGGGTGACTTGGGTATGTAACCTATAGGTTACTGTAACCCACAGGTTACAAAATGAAAGCCCCCTCTTGGGCGGCGGCACGGATTTCCTGTATGAGCGGGGCACCGGGCGGTTAGCTCAGCGGTAGAGCATCTCGTTTACACCGAGAGGGTCGGGGGTTCGAAACCCTCACCGCCCACCATCCTGCGCCAGTTTTCGATCCAGGACGTCTCGCGACAAGGCCTCGCTTGACCTTGGTCCGCGGCGGTGTCGAAGTCCCGCCATGCGAAACACTATCCCTCTCATGCTCGGGCTCGCCGCGGCGCTGCTCCTGTCAGGCTGCGCCAGCGGGAGCGACCGGCCCGAATTGCAAGCGTCGGCTTTCCGGCCTGCCATCAAGTCGCTGATGCGCTTCGATGCGAATCACGACGGCATCCTCACCAGGGGCGAGCTCGAGGCGGGCCTCCGGGCCCAGTTCGCCCGCGACGACACCAATCATGACGGCCGGCTGGATGAGAATGAGGTGCGCGCCGTCAATGAGTCACGCTGGGCGAAAGAGGGGGCCACCGCCTCGCCGCTGGTGGACTGGAACCATGACGGCTATGTGGATTTCGCCGAATTCGCCGCCGGGCCGATGTCGCTGTTCGACCAGCTCGACATCAACAATGATGGCGTCCTCTCGCGCGAGGAGCTGAAGCCCCCGCGGTCGCGGCCGGAACGGCCGGGCGGAGAGCAATCCGGTCGCCATCGGCGCGGTGGCCAGGGCCGCGGGCGAGGCGGCGGGGAGGGTGGCGGCGACGGCGACGGGGACTGACACAATTCTTTGGTTCCAGCCGCTTATTCGCCTTGACTTGCCCAATTGCGCGCCGTACACGGGCGCTCTTTCGCGGACCCGGCCGTCTCGGCGGCCGTGATGCGGGGGCGTAGCTCAGTTGGTTAGAGTGTCGGCCTGTCACGCCGAAGGTCGCGGGTTCGAGCCCCGTCGCTCCCGCCACTTTCCACAGCATGGCTGTGGCGGGTGGTTTGTCTGTCGAAGTCTCCCGGCAAATGTGGATGTTTCGTCATCTCGCTTGCTGCCGGTGACGATTGCATTTGCACACGTCGCATGATGGACATGTCCGGCGATACGCCGCGGCGGTGCCTCAAGAAACCCTTTGAAAAGCCCGCGAATCTTAAGCTAAACCCGCGTTGCGTGCGGGCCGCGCCTGCCTATACTGCGCCCGCGAAGTGACCCCCGGTCCGGCCGCGCCGACGGCAAGCCCGAAAGGCGGCTTGGACCCAAGACCCTGCCGTCGTTCCGACGGTGCAAGGAAAACGCGATGAACGGGCTGTTGATGGAGTATCTGCCGATCCTGATCTTTATCGGGATCGCCGCAATCGTTGCCCTGGCGCTTCTGGTGGCGCCGATGCTGATTGCCCCCTCCAAGCCGGACCCAGAAAAGCTTTCGGCCTATGAGTGCGGTTTCAATGCCTTCGGGGATGCGCGCATGAAATTCGATGTGCGCTTCTACCTCGTCTCGATCCTGTTCATCATCTTCGATCTCGAAGTCGCCTTCCTGTTCCCCTGGGCGATCACCCTCAAACAGACCGGCATGTATGCCTTCTGGTCGATGATGGTGTTCCTGGGCGTTCTGACGATCGGCTTCGTCTACGAATGGAAGAAGGGAGCCCTCGAATGGGAGTGAGCCCCGAAAAGCTGGCCGCCGGCATGGCAGGCCGCTCGACCGTCGAAGGCGGCGCCGCGATCGCCGACAACGATCCCTATTTCAAGATCATGCAGGCGGAGATGGCCGAGAAGGGCTTTCTCGTCGCCTCCGCCGATGCGCTGATCAATTGGGCCCGCACCGGCTCGCTGATGTGGATGACCTTCGGGCTTGCCTGCTGCGCGGTCGAGATGATGCAGGCCTCGATGCCGCGTTACGACCTTGAGCGTTTCGGCATCGCTCCGCGCGCATCTCCGCGCCAGTCCGATGTGATGATCGTGGCCGGCACGCTAACCAACAAGATGGCCCCGGCGTTGCGCAAGGTTTACGACCAGATGCCGGAACCGCGTTACGTGATCTCGATGGGATCGTGTGCGAATGGCGGCGGCTATTACCACTATTCCTATTCGGTGGTGCGCGGCTGCGATCGCATCGTGCCGGTCGATATCTATGTGCCGGGTTGCCCGCCGACGGCGGAAGCCCTGGTTTACGGAATCATGATGTTGCAGCGGAAGATCCGCCGCACAGGCAATATCGAGCGCTGAGGGCGGTGATGAGCGACAGCCTCGAAGAGCTGGGCAAACAGATCGCGGCCGCATTGCCGGGCGCGGTGAAGGGCCATGAGGTGGCGGTTGGTGAGCTGACCGTCACCGTCGAGGGCGGCGAGATCGTGCGCGTCTTGGAGACACTGAAGAACGATCCGCGTTTCGACTTCAAGCTGCTGATGGATATCGCCGGCGTGGACTGGCCGCAGCGCGAGCCCCGTTTCGACGTCCATTACCATCTGCTTTCGATCACAAAGAATTGGCGCGTGCGCATCACCGCCGCTGTGGACGAGGGCGCGGCGCTTCCCACGATCGTCGAGGTGCATCCCGGCGCGAACTGGTTCGAGCGTGAAGCCTTCGACATGTATGGCATCGTGTTCTCGGATCATCCGGATCTGCGCCGCTTGCTGACCGATTACGGCTTCTCGGGCTATCCGTTGCGCAAGGACTTCCCGCTCACCGGCTATGTCGAGGTGCGTTATGACGACGAAACCAAGCGCGTCGTCTATCAGCCCGTGCAACTGACGCAGGCGTTCCGCGACTTCGATTTCATGAGCCCGTGGGAAGGTGCGAAATACATTCTGCCCGGCGATGAAAAAGCGCCAGCAGATGAGGCCAAGGCGCCGGAGGAGAAGAAATGAGTTTCCCCGGCCAGATCGACAAGCCCGACGAGGGCTCCAAGACCACGATCAACTTTGGACCCCAGCATCCGGCGGCACACGGCGTGCTGCGCATGGTGCTGGACCTCGACGGTGAAGTCGTCACCCGTGTCGATCCGCATATCGGCTTGCTTCATCGCGGCACCGAAAAGCTGATCGAGCACAAGACCTATATGCAGGCCATGCCCTATCTGGACCGGCTCGATTATGTCGCGCCGATGAACCAGGAGCATGCCTTCGTGCTGGCGATCGAGCGGCTGCTCGGCGTCGAGGTGCCGAAGCGCGGGCAATATATCCGCGTGCTCTATTCGGAGATCGGCCGCATCCTCAACCATCTGCTCAACGTCACGACCCAGGCGTTGGACGTGGGCGCGATGACCCCGCCGCTGTGGGGCTTCGAAGAGCGCGAAAAGCTGATGGTGTTTTATGAGCGGGCCTGCGGCGCGCGCCTGCATGCCAATTATTTCCGCACCGGCGGCGTGCATCAGGATCTGACGCCCGAGCTGCTCGAAGACATCCACGAATGGTGCAAGCATTTCCCCAAGGTGCTCGACGACATCGAAGGGCTGCTGACCGAAAACCGCATCTTCAAGCAGCGCAATGTCGACATCGGCGTCGTCAATCGCGAAGAGGCCGAGATGTTTGGCATGTCGGGCGTGATGCTGCGCTCGACGGGCGTGCACTGGGATCTGCGCCGCAACCAGCCTTACGAGTGTTACGACGAACTCGATTTTCAGGTGCCGATCGGCAAGAACGGCGACTGTTACGACCGCTATCTGATGCGCATGGAAGAGATGCGCCAGGCCACGCACATCATGGTCCAGTGCATCGAGAAGATGCCGTCCGGTCCGCATGTGACCGAGGACCATAAGGTGACGCCGCCGACGCGCGGCGAAATGAAGAAGTCGATGGAAGCCTTGATCCATCACTTCAAGCTCTACACCGAGGGCTATCACGTGCCGGCCGGCCAGGCCTATGCCGCCGTCGAAGCGCCCAAGGGTGAGTTCGCCGTCTATCTGGTCGCCGATGGCACCAACAAACCTTATCGCTGCAAATTCCGTGCGCCGTCCTACGCGCATCTGCAGGCGATGGATTACATATCGAAGGGCCATATGGTGGCCGACGTGTCGGCGATCCTCGGCTCGCTCGACATCGTGTTCGGGGAGGTCGACCGTTGAGCCTGCGCCGTTTAGCTGCCGACGAAATCCAGCCCAAGAGCTTCGCCTTCAATGCGGAGAACAAGGCGCGCGTCGAAAAGGAAATCGCGAAATATCCGCAAGGCCGGCAGGCCAGCGCGGTGATCGCGATGCTGTGGATCGGCCAGGAACAGGACGGCTGGGTCTCCAGGCCGATGATCGAGCAGATCGGCGCGATGCTGAAAATGCCGTTCATCCGCGTGCTGGAAGTCGCGACCTTCTACACCATGTTCAATCTGCACCCGGTCGGCGATCATCTCGTGCAGGTCTGCACGACGACACCGTGCTGGCTGCGCGGGTCGGATGCCATAGTCGCGGCCTGCAAGAAGCACATCGCGGCCAAGCCCGGCGTCGTCTCCGAGGATGGCAAGTTCTCCTGGATGGAAGTCGAATGCCTTGGCGCCTGCGTCAACGCGCCGATGCTGCAGATCGGCAAGGACTTCTATGAAGACCTCGACGGGCCGAAGACCGAGGCGCTGCTCGAAGCCTTCCGCCGCGGCGAAACGCCGAAGCCCGGCCCGCAGAACGGCCGCCATTCGTCGGAGCCGGAAGGCGGTCCGACAACGCTGAAAGAGGTGCAGTCGTAATGCTGAGCGACAAGGACCGCATCTTTACGAACCTCTACGGGTTCAACGATCCCGGGCTGAAGGGTGCGATGGCGCGCGGCGCCTGGGACGGCACCAAGCAGATCCTCGAGCGCGGCATCGATGCCATCATCGAAGAGATGAAGAAGTCGGGCCTTCGCGGCCGCGGCGGCGCAGGCTTCCCCACCGGCATGAAGTGGTCCTTCATGCCGAAGGAGGTGAAGGAGCGTCCGCATTATCTCGTCGTCAATGCCGATGAATCCGAACCCGGCACCTGCAAGGATCGGGACATCATGCGCCACGATCCGCACACGTTGATCGAAGGGTGTTTGATCGCCAGTTTCGCGATGCGCGCGCACGCGGCCTATATCTATGTGCGCGGCGAATTCATCCGCGAACGCGAAGCGCTGCAGCGCGCGGTCGACGAGGCCTATGAAGCCAGGCTGATCGGCAAGGACAATATCCACGGTTATCCGTTCGACCTTTATGTCCACCACGGTGCCGGCGCCTATATCTGCGGCGAGGAAACCGCGCTCCTGGAAAGCCTGGAAGGCAAGAAGGGCCAGCCGCGCATGAAGCCGCCATTCCCGGCCAATGCCGGCGTCTGGGGTTGCCCGACCACCGTGAACAACGTGGAATCGATCGCGGTGGCGCCGACCATCCTGCGTCGCGGCGCGGACTGGTTTGCCGGCATCGGTCGGCCGAACAACACCGGCACCAAGGTGTTCTGCATCTCGGGCCATGTGAACAAGCCCTGCAATGTCGAAGAAGAGATGGGCATTCCGCTGAAGGAGCTCATCGAGAAACATGCCGGCGGCGTGCGCGGCGGCTGGGACAATCTGCTGGCGATCATTCCGGGCGGCTCGTCGGTGCCGCTGCTGCCGAAGAACATTTGCGACGACGTGCTGATGGATTTCGACTCACTGAAGGCGGTGCAGTCGGGTCTCGGCACGGCGGCGGTGATCGTGATGGACAAGTCCACCGACATCGTGAAGGCGATCCAGCGGCTGGCATATTTCTACAAGCATGAGAGCTGCGGCCAGTGCACGCCTTGCCGCGAAGGCACGGGCTGGATGTGGCGCGTGATGACGCGCATGCAGAAGGGCGACGCCACGCCGGCCGAGATCGATCTTCTCTATGAAGTCACCAAACAGGTCGAAGGCCACACCATCTGTGCGCTGGGCGATGCGGCTGCGTGGCCGATCCAGGGCCTGATCCGTCATTTCCGCCCCGAGATGGAGCGGCGCATGTCCGAGCGCAAGGGCGCATCCGCGCCTTTGGCCGCGGAATAGGGAGAGCACAATGATCAAGCGCATCGTGTTCCTGGCATCCGTGTTCGCGCTGGCGCTTGCGCCTTCGGCCTATGCCGGCCCGAAGGCCAACAAGGCGCTGGTGATGAAGGCGTTCAATCTCCTGTTCGTGCAGCACAAGGTCGACGAAGCCGTCGATACCTATTTCGATCCGGGCTACATTCAGCATAGCCCTATGGCGGCGACCGGTTCCGAGCCGATGCGCCAGTTCTTCAAGAAGTTCTATGCCTCCGATCCTCAGGCCAGCGTGAAGATCGATCACGTGCTGGCCGACGGCAATCTGGTGGCTGTGCACTATCTCACCAAATTTAAGCCGGAAGACCGTGGTTTCATGGTCGTGGACATCTTCCGCGTCGCCCATGACAAGATCGTGGAACACTGGGATGTGGTGCAGCCGGTGCCCGCGAAATCCGCGAACGACAACGGAATGTTTTGATGGCCACGCGCAAACTCGTCATCGACGGCAAGGAAATCGAGGCCGAAGAGGACCTCACACTGCTGCAGGCCTGTGAGCAGGCGGGCGCAGAAGTGCCCCGCTTCTGCTACCACGAGCGCCTGTCGGTGGCTGGCAATTGCCGCATGTGTCTCGTCGAATGGGTGGGCGCGCCCAAGCCGCAGGCGAGTTGCGCGCTTCAGGTTCGCGACATGCGTCCCGACCGCGACGGCACGCCGGCCAAGATCAACACCAATTCGCCGGTCGTGAAGAAGGCGCGCGAAGGGGTGATGGAATTCCTGCTCATCAACCATCCGCTCGATTGCCCGATCTGCGATCAGGGCGGCGAATGCGATCTGCAGGACCAGGCCATGGCCTATGGCCGCGCCAGCTTCCACCGCTTCAACGAGAACAAGCGCGCGGTCGAAAACAAATATATGGGTCCGCTGATCAAGACGATCATGACCCGCTGCATCCAGTGCACACGCTGCGTGCGCTTCGCGACCGAGGTTGCGGGCGTGGCGGAGCTGGGCCTGACCGGGCGCGGCGAGGATGTCGAGATCACGACCTATCTCGAAAAGGCGTTCACCTCGGAGCTCTCCGGCAATGCCGTCGATCTGTGCCCGGTGGGCGCGTTGACCTCGAAGCCCTACGCCTTCAACGCGCGGCCCTGGGAATTGCGCAAGACCGAATCCGTCGATGTGATGGATGCGCAGGGCGCCAATATCCGCGTCGATGTGCGCGGCCGCGAAGTGATGCGCGTGCTGCCGCGCATGAATGACGACATCAATGAAGAGTGGATCTCCGACAAGACGCGCCATGCCCGCGACGGCTTGCTGCGTCAGCGCCTCGACAAGCCTTATGTCCGTAAGAACGGGAAGCTGGTGCCGGCGAGCTGGGCGGAAGCCTTCGCCGCTATTGCCGCGAAGGTGAAGGCCACGGCGCCGGAAAAAATGGCCGCTGTGGTCGGCGATCTGGCGGCCGCCGAAGAGATCAAGGCGCTGAAGGATCTGATGGGCGCGTTGGGCGCGACCAATCCCGAATGCCGGCAGGATGGGGCCAAGCTCGCGGCATCGCCGCGCCAGGGCTACCTGTTCAATTCGACCATCGCCGGTATTGATGCCGCAGATGCGATCCTGTTCATCGGCACCAATCCGCGCTGGGAAGCGCCGGTGCTGAATGCGCGCATCCGCAAGCAGTGGCTGAACTCGCCGGTGAAGATCGCCAATATCGGCGAGGCCTATGACCTGACCTATCCGGTCGAGCAGTTGGGCACGAGTGCCGATGTGCTGGAAGCCATCGCCAGCGGTTCGCATCCCTTCGCGCAGGTGCTGAAGGATGCCAAGCGTCCCATGCTGATCCTCGGCGCCGGCGCGGTTGCCCGCGCCGATGGTGCGCAGGTGCTGAAGCTGGCCGCGAAGATCGCCGCCGAAACGGGCATGATCGGCCCGGCCGCCTCGGCGGAAGAGGGCGGCTGGAATGGCTTCAATGTTCTTTCCACCGCAGCCAGCCGTGTGGCGGCGATGGATCTGGGTTGCGTCAGCAAAGGCGGGATGGCCGCGATCCTGGGCGGCGGAATGGAGTTCGTCTATCTGCTCGGCGCCGACGAGTTCGACATGGACAAACTCGGCAAGGCCTTCGTGGTCTATCAGGGCACGCATGGCGATGCCGGTGCGCACCGCGCCGATGTGATCCTGCCGGGCGCGGCCTACACCGAGAAGTCCGGCCACTACGCCAATTTCGAAGGCCGGGTGCAGCGCGGCGAACGTGCCGGTTTCCCGCCGGGCGACGCCAAGGAAGACTGGGCGATCCTGCGGGCGCTCTCCGATGTCCTCGGCAAGACGCTGCCTTATGACAATGTGGATGCGCTGCGCGCGGCGATGCTGGCCGATGTGCCGCATTTCGCGGAGCTGGATGCGGCGCCGGCGCGGCCGGGCGCCGATCCGGCGATCTGGAATGGCATCGGCGCGGACGGTGCGGTCGACAAATCCGCACCACTTGCCAGCCCGATTACGGACTTCTATCTCACCAACCCGATCGCGCGTGCGAGCGAAGTGATGGCCGAATGCAGCCGCATCTTCGTGAACGGCGCCACCCAACTGGCCGCGGAGTAAGGGATGTTCGTCCACGCTTTCGAGAGTTTGGGACTGCCCTTCGGCTGGGCCTGGTTCGTGGGCACGGTTGCCAGCATCCTGGTGCTGACGGTCGGGCTGTTGCTCACCGTCGCCTATGTGCTGCTGGCCGACCGCAAGATTTTCGCCGCGGTGCAGATGCGGCGCGGGCCCAATGTGGTGGGCGCCTTCGGCCTGCTGCAATCCTTCGCCGACCTTCTCAAATTCGTCTTCAAGGAAGTGGTGATCCCGGCGGGCGCCAACAAGGTGCTGTTCCTGATTGCGCCGATGATCAGCGCCACGCTGGCCATCGCGGCCTGGGCCGTGATCCCCTTCGATAGCGGATGGGTGGTGTCGAACATCAATGTCGGCGTGCTCTATCTCTTCGCCATTTCCTCGCTGGGCGTCTACGGCATCATCGTCGGCGGCTGGGCCTCGAATTCGAAATACCCTTTCCTGTCGGCGCTGCGTTCGGCGGCACAGATGGTGTCCTATGAGGTTTCCATCGGCTTCGTGCTGGTCACGGTGTTGCTGTTTGCCGGCTCGCTGAACTTGACGAAGATCGTGGAGGCGCAGCGCCATGGCTGGTTCGCCTTCACCATCCTGTTCCCGATGTTCATCGTCTTCTTCGTCTCGGCCATCGCGGAGACGAACCGGCCGCCCTTCGATCTGCCGGAAGCCGAATCCGAACTCGTGGCGGGCTATATGGTCGAATATTCCTCGACCCCGTTCCTGCTGTTCTTCCTGGCCGAGTTCGTGAACATCTGCCTGATGTGCTCGCTGCTCACGATCCTCTTCTTTGGAGGATGGCTGCCGCCGCTCTCCATCGCGCCCTTTACCTATGTGCCTGGGATCATCTGGTTCCTGCTCAAGGTCGGGTTCTTCTTCTTCTGCATGGCCACGGTGCGCGCCTTCGTGCCGCGCTATCGCTACGACCAGTTGATGCGGTTGGGTTGGAAAGTGTTCCTGCCGTTGTCGCTGGTCTGGGTCGTCGTCGCCGCCGCCTGGATCATGATCTTCCCGCACGGGATCGGAGGCTGACATGGCATTCCTCGACCGCTCCGTCCGCTCGTTTTTCCTCTGGGAGTTCGTCAAGAGCTTCGGCCTGGCGCTGCGCTATTTCGTCGGCCCCAAGGCCACGCTGAACTATCCCTTCGAGAAGGGCCCGCTGTCCCCACGCTTCCGCGGCGAGCACGTGCTGCGCCGCTATACCAATGGCGAGGAACGCTGCATCGCCTGCAAGCTGTGCGAGGCGATCTGCCCGGCGCTGGCCATCACCATCGAGGCCGAGCCGCGTGCCGACGGCAGCCGCCGCACCACGCGCTACGACATCGACATGGTGAAGTGCATCTATTGCGGGCTGTGCCAGGAAGCCTGCCCGGTGGACGCCATCGTCGAAGGCCCGAATTTCGAATTCGCGACCGAGACGCGCGAAGAACTTTTCTATGACAAGGAGCGGCTGCTAGCGAATGGCGACCGCTGGGAGCGCGAGATCGCGCAGAACCTGCAACTGGATGCGCCCTATCGATGAGCCGGATGATTTCGATGCCCGCCTTGCGGGCAGTTGAGGGGGAATGGCCGTGCTGACCGCAATTGCCTTCTATGTCTTCTCGGCGATTCTGATCGCGTCGGCGCTCATGGTGATTGCCGCGCGCAATCCCGTGCACTCTGTGCTGTTCCTGATCCTGGCCTTCTTCAACGCCGCCGCCTTGTTCGTGATCCTGGGGGCCGAGTTCCTGGCGATGATCCTGGTCATCGTCTATGTCGGCGCGGTCGCGGTGCTGTTCCTGTTCGTCGTCATGATGCTCGACCTCGATTTCGCCGAGCTCAAGAAAGGTGCCCTGCAATATCTGCCGATTGGTGGATTGATCGGGCTGGCGCTGGCCGTCGAGCTGATCCTGGTTGCCAGCGTCTGGGCCTTCGCGCCGGATGCGGTCCATGCGCTGGCGCATGCGACGCCGGCCGGCATGACCAACACCGAAGCGCTCGGCCACATCATCTATACCGACTACATCTACTACTTCCAGACCGCGGGGCTTGTGCTGCTGGTCGCCATGATCGGGGCCATCGTCTTGACGCTGCGCCACCGCCCGGGCGTGCGCCGGCAGAACATCAGCGCCCAGGTGGCGCGCGGGCCCAAGAGCGCGGTCGAACTCGTCGATATCAAACCGGGGCAGGGGGCCTGAACATGACCATCGGTCTTCCCCATTATCTTGGGCTCGCGGCGGTGCTGTTCACGATTGGCGTGTTCGGCATTTTCCTGAACCGCAAGAACATCATCGTCATCCTGATGTCGATCGAGCTGATCCTGCTCGCGGTCAACATCAACTTCGTGGCCTTCAGCGCCTATCTGGGCGATCTGGTCGGCCAGGTCTTCGCGCTTTTCGTATTGACGGTGGCGGCGGCCGAAGCGGCCATCGGGCTTGCCATCCTCGTCGTCTACTTCCGCAATCGCGGCACGATTGCGGTCGAAGACGTCAACCTGATGAAAGGCTGACGGCTGATGTATGCGGCGATAGTTTTCCTTCCGGCGCTGGGTTCGCTCGTTGCCGGCCTTGGCGGCAAGAT
The DNA here is from genome assembly GCA_963822185.1 of uncultured Pseudomonadota bacterium. Lineage (GTDB taxonomy): Bacteria > Pseudomonadota > Alphaproteobacteria > Micropepsales > Micropepsaceae > Rhizomicrobium. The sequence goes on along the minus strand of CAWGGT010000001.1, from coordinate 293,313 downwards.
CATCGGCCATCGCGCGGCCGAACTGGTGACCACATTTCTTCTGTTCACCTCGGCGGCGCTCTCCTGCTTTGCCTTCTATGATGTGGCGATCCTGGGCCACAGCCAGATCGTGCAGATCGCGACCTGGATCAGCACCGGCAGCTTCGACGTCAACTGGACCCTGCGCATCGACACGCTGACGGCGGTGATGCTGGTGGTGGTGACCGGCGTGTCCTCGCTCGTGCACCTCTATTCGATGGGGTACATGCACGACGATCCCGGTCGCTGGCGCTTCTTTAGCTATCTGTCGCTCTTTACCTTCGCCATGCTGGCGCTGGTGACCTCCAACAACTTCCTGCAGATGTTCTTCGGCTGGGAAGGCGTGGGGCTGGCGTCCTATCTGCTGATCGGTTTCTGGTACACCAAGCCCGAAGCCAATGCGGCGGCCATCAAGGCTTTTGTCGTCAACCGCGTGGGCGATTTCGGCTTTGCGCTCGGCATCTTCGGCGTCTTCTTCGTCTTCCACACGCTGAACTTCGCCGACGTGTTTGCCGCCGCGCCCTCCATGGCGGGCAAGACCTTCCTCTTCGCCGGCCATCAGGTCGACATCATGACGACGCTGTGCCTGCTGCTGTTCGTCGGCGCCATGGGCAAGTCGGCCCAGTTCATGCTGCACACCTGGCTGCCGGACGCTATGGAAGGCCCGACCCCTGTTTCGGCCCTGATCCACGCCGCCACCATGGTGACGGCCGGAGTGTTTCTGGTCTGCCGTACCTCGCCCATGTTCGAGCAGGCGCCGATCGCGCTCGACGTCGTTGCCTTCATCGGCGCGACCACGGCCTTCTTCGCCGCCACCATCGGCCTGTTCCAGAACGACATCAAACGCGTGATTGCCTATTCGACCTGTTCGCAGCTCGGCTACATGTTCGCGGCGGCAGGCGTGTCGGCCTATGGGGTGGCGATGTTCCACCTCTTCACCCATGCCTTCTTCAAGGCGCTGCTGTTCCTGGCGGCCGGTGCCGTGATCCATTCGATGCACCACGAGCAGGACATGCGGAAGATGGGCGGGCTGGCCAAGCGCATTCCGTTCACCTGGGCGACGATGCTGATCGGCAATCTGGCGCTGACCGGCGTCGGCATTCCCTTCACCGTGATCGGCACCGCAGGCTTCTATTCGAAGGACGGCATCATCAATGCCGCGTTCCACAGCACCTCACCGATGGGGGCCTATGCCTTCTGGATGACGCTGATCGCGGCGGGCCTGACCAGCTTCTATTCCTGGCGCCAGTTCCTGATGACCTTCCACGGCCGCTATCGCGGGCTCGACCACAATCCGCGCGGCATGGTGGAGGCGCATGACGATCACGGCCACCACGCGCCGAAGCTGGAAGAGATTCATAAATCGCCGCTGACCATGCTGATCCCGCTGGGCGTGCTGGCGCTGGGGGCGTTGTTCGCCGGTGCCGGCTTCGATCACTGGTTCGTCGGCAGCGATGCGGCGGGCTTCTGGAACAAGGCCGTTGCGGTAATCACCGGCCATGGCGGCACGGGCGAAGTGCCGGTGTGGGAAGAGTTGGCACCGATGGTGCTGACGATCCTCGGTTTCGCCATCGCGTATTACTATTACATCCTGAACCCCGACCTGCCGCCGAAGATGGCGGCCAAGCGGGGCATGCTCTACCTGTTCCTCTACAACAAGTGGTATTTCGACGAGCTCTATGACTTCCTGTTCGTGCGGCCTGCCTTCAGGCTGGCGCGCTTCCTGTGGAAGCAGGGCGATGGCACCGTGATCGACGGGCTGGGCCCCGACGGCATCGCCGCCCGTGTGCTCGATACCACGCGCCAGGCGGTGCGCCTGCAGTCCGGTTACGTTTATCACTATGCCTTTGCCATGCTGATTGGAGTGGTCGCACTCGCCACATGGTTCATGGTTGCGGGAGTCACGCCATGAACCACATCCTCTCCATCGTCACCTTCCTGCCGCTGGTCGGCGCGCTCTTCATCCTGTTGACGCGGGGCGCCGAGGAAACGCGCGCGCGCAACGCCCGCTGGATTGCGCTGTTCACGACATTGGCCGATCTGGTGGTCGCCATCATTCTTTGGGCGCGGTTCGACGGTTCGACGGCGGCATTCCAGTTCGTCGAAAAGGCCCACTGGCTGGGCGGTGGCATCACCTATCACATGGGCGTGGACGGCATTTCGCTGCTCTTCGTCGTGCTGACGGCGTTGTTGATGCCGTTCTGCATCCTCGCGAGCTGGACATCGATCCAGAAGCGCGTCCCCGAATACATGATCGCCTTCCTGATCCTGCAGACCTTGATGACTGGCGTGTTCTGCGCGCTGGACGTGATGCTGTTCTATGTCTTCTTCGAAGGGCAGCTGATCCCGATGTTCATCATCATCGGGGTGTGGGGCGGTCCGCGGCGTGTCTATGCCAGCTTCAAGTTCTTCCTCTATACGCTGCTCGGATCGGTGCTGATGCTGCTGGCCATCATGGCCATGTATTTCCAGGCCGGCACGACCGACATCGTCACGCTCTTGCACACCCATTTCTCGCCCGCCATGCAGACCTGGCTGTGGCTGGCCTTCTTCGCCAGCTTCGCGGTGAAGATGCCGATGTGGCCGGTCCACACCTGGCTGCCGGATGCCCATGTCGAAGCGCCGACGGCGGGTTCGGTGATCCTGGCGGGCATCCTTCTGAAGATGGGCGGCTATGGCTTCCTGCGCTTCTCGCTGCCGATGTTCGCGAGCGCCACGGCCACCTTCGCGCCGCTGATCTTCGCGCTCTCCATTATCGCCATCATCTACACCTCGCTGGTGGCGCTGGCGCAGGAGGACATCAAGAAGCTGGTCGCCTATTCCTCGGTCGCCCATATGGGCTTCGTGACCATGGGCATCTTCACGCTGACCCAGCAGGGTGTCGATGGCGGCGTGTTCCAGATGCTGAGCCACGGCATCGTCTCGGGCGCGCTGTTCCTCTGCGTCGGGGTGATCTACGACCGCATGCACACCCGCGAGATCAAGGCCTATGGCGGCCTTGTCGCGCGCATGCCGATCTATGCGGCCTGCTTCCTGGTGTTCACGCTGGCCAATGTCGGCCTTCCGGGCACGAGCGGTTTCGTCGGCGAATTCCTGACCATGCTGGGCGCCTTCGCCTACAACACCTGGATCGCGATCTTTGCGGCCACGGGTGTGATCCTGTCGGCGGCCTATATGCTCTATCTCTACCGCCGCGTGGTCTACGGCAAACTGGTCAAGCCGGGCCTGCAGACGATCCAGGATCTGTCGCTTCGTGAAGTCGCGATCCTGGTGCCGCTGGTGGTCATCACCATCGCGATGGGCTTCTATCCCAAGCCGATCTTCGATGTGACCAGCGCATCGGTGGCCAATCTCATTCGGGAACACAAGATGGCGCTGGCCATGGATCACGCGCCCGAGCTTGCAGCCATTGCCGGCAAAGGAGAGGTGCGGTGAATTCGATCGCGAACGATCTGGCCGTTCTGCTGCCGGAACTGATCCTGGCCATCAGTGCGCTGGGCCTTCTCCTGGTCGGCGCCATGCGCGGCGACAGCGCTACGCGCGCCATCTCCTTCGCCGCCGTGGTGGCGATGGGCGTGTCCGCCTATGTGATGCTCGCCAATGGCGGCGTCTCCGCAGTGGCCTTCCATGGCGCCTTCGTGGTGGACGGCTTCGCCCGCTTTGCCAAGGTGCTGATCCTGCTGGGCTCGGCGCTGACGCTGATCATGAGCCATGGCTATATGGAGAATGCGAAGCTGAACCGCTTCGAATTCCCCATCCTCGTCATGCTCGCGACCGTCGGCATGATGCTGATGGTGTCCTCGGCCAGTTTCATCTCGCTCTATATGGGGCTGGAGCTGCAGATCGCTGGCGCTCTATGTGCTCGCCGCCTTCAACCGCGACAGTGCGGTGTCGAGCGAGGCGGGGCTGAAATATTTCGTCCTCGGCGCGCTCAGCTCGGGCATGATGCTCTACGGCATCTCGATGATCTACGGCTTCACCGGCTCGACGGAATTCAGCGTCGTGGCGCGGGTCGCCACCGCGGGCCACATCTCGATCGGCCTGATCTTCGGCATCGTCTTCCTGATCGCGGGGCTGGCCTTCAAGGTGTCGGCCGTGCCGTTCCACATGTGGACGCCGGACGTCTATGAAGGCGCGCCGACGCCGGTCACGGCCTTCTTCTCCATGGCGCCGAAGGTGGCGGCCATGGCGCTGTTCCTGCGCGCCATGATCGGGCCGTTCCCGCATGCGATGCATGAATGGCGGCAGGTGATCATGTTCATCTCGGCGCTGTCGATGATCCTGGGCGCCTTCGCGGCCATCGGCCAGACCAACATCAAGCGCCTGATGGCCTACAGCTCCATCGGCCATATGGGCTATGCGCTGTTGGGCCTTGCCGCCGGAACGGTTGCGGGCGTGCAGGGCGTGCTGCTCTATCTGACGATCTATCTCATCACCAATGCCGGCGTGTTCGTCGTCATCATGGCGATGAAGCGGAATGGCGAGCAGGTGGAGACGATCTCCGATCTCGCCGGCCTGTCGCGCACACAGCCGCGCATGGCCTTCATCATGGCGGCGCTGATGATTTCGCTGGCCGGCATTCCGCCGCTGGCGGGCTTCTGGGCCAAGTTCTATGTCTTCCTCGCCGCCATCGAGGCGCATATGTATGCGCTGTCGATCCTCGGCGTGCTGACCAGCGTGGTGGGCGCCTATTACTACTGGCGCATCGTCAAGATCATGTATTTCGACGATCCCGCTCCGGCGTTCGATCGCGACATGAGCCTGGCCAACAACACGATCCTCGTCGGTGTGGGCGCGTTCACGCTGCTCTTCATCGTCGGCGGCGCGCCGTTGATTGCGGCGGCGGGCCATGCGGCGGCGACACTGTTTCCGTGATGCGCCCGGCGTGGCCTGATGGCTATGCGCTGACGGAATTCGAAAGTCTCGATTCCACGAATGAGGAGGCGCGCCGGCAGGCCACCTCCGGGGCGGCGACGCCGATCTGGATTCGTGCCGATCGGCAGACGGCGGGCCGCGGTCGCCGCGGTCGCAATTGGGAAACGCCGGGCGGCAATCTCGCCGCCACGCTGCTGCTGCACCCCGAGCAAACCGGCCGGCGAATGCGCGCAGCTCTCCTTCGTCTCCGCGATTGCCGTTGCGGAAACCGTGGGCCTTCTCGCGCCCAATGCCGACATCAAGGTGAAATGGCCGAATGATGTTCTGGCCGACGGCAACAAGATCGCCGGCATCCTTCTGGAATCGGCCAGCGGCCCGGGGCCCGCGCCGCTGTGGCTCGCCATCGGCATCGGCATCAATCTCGCGCATTTCCCGGACGGCACCGAATTTCCGGCCACCTCCATCGCCGCGCTGACCGGAAAAGCGCCGTCCGCGCGCGACGCGCTGGGGTCTCTCGCCACCCATTTCGCGAAATGGTATGACATCTGGCGTGCGCAAGGCTTTTCGCCGATCCGTGATGGATGGCTGGCGCGCGCGGCGAAACTGGGCGACGCGTATCCGCGCCCGCCTGACGAATGAGGAGACCTTCGGCGTGTTCGAAGGCATTGACGAGACCGGCGCCCTGATCCTGCGCGAAAGCGCGGGCAAGACGCGCGTGATCGCCGCCGGCGACGTGTTCTTCTGAGGCCCGCCCATGCTGCTTGCGATCGATGCCGGCAATACGAATATCGTCTTTGCCGTTCATGACGGCGAAAAGATCCGCGCCGAATGGCGTGCGGTGACCAAGACGGCGCGCACCTCCGACGAATATGCGGTCTGGCTCAGCCAGCTTCTGGCACTCGAAGGCCTCAGCTTCGCCGATCTGGATGAAGCGATCATCGCCACGCGTGGTGCCGGCGACGCTGTTCGATCTGCGCGCGCTCTGCCGCACTATCTCAAATGCGAACCGATCATCATCGGCAACACGCTCGATCTGGGCATCGGGATCAATGCCGACCGGCCAGAAGCCGTCGGCGCCGACCGGCTCGTGCAACGCGGTGGCGGCGCATGAGCGTTATCAAGGGCGCGGTGATCGTGGTCGATTTCGGCACCGCCACGAATTTCGATATCGTCAGCGCCGAGATGGCGATTTCGAAGGCAGCGTCATCGCGCCGGGCGCGAACCTGTCCATCGAAGCGCTGCATCAGGCCGCCGCCATGCTGCCGCGCGTCGCCATCGCACCGCGCGCAAAGCGTGATCGGCAAGCGATACGGTGCCGGCCATGCAGTCCGGCATCTATTGGGGCTATGTCGGGCTGATCGAGGGGCTGATCGACCGCATCAAGGCGCGAATATGGCAAGCCCATGACCGTGATCGGCACCGGCGGCCTCGCCAATCTCTTCTACAAGCAGATGATTCCGACGATCGATCATCTCGATCCGGATCTGACCATCCGCGGCCTTATCCAGATCTATGCCCGCAATGCGGCGCAAGCGCGAGAAACCCGCGAAATAATGGCAAAACGCGAAGACGAACTGGTCCTGCTGCCGCTGGGCGGCGCAGGCGAAATCGGAATGAACTTCAACGCCTATGGCTTCGGGCCCGAGCACGACCGCAAATGGATCGTGGTCGATTGCGGCGTGCTGTTCGGGCGCGAGGGCACCAATCCCGGCGTCGATCTGATCATGCCGGATATCTCGCTTCATCGCCGAGCAGGCCGAAGAATGTGCTGGCCATCGTGCTGACCCATGCCCATGAGGATCATATCGGCGCGGTGCCGCATCTGTGGCCGCTGCTGCGCTGCCCGGTCTATGCCACGCCCTTCACCGCGCATCTGGTCGAAGACAAGCTGGCCGAGGCGGGCCTCTCGGATGAGGTGAAGGTCGATGTCGTGCCGCTGGGCGGGCATATCGAGATCGGGCCGTTCGAGATCGATTACATCTCGATCACCCATTCGATCCCCGAACCCAACGCGCTGTCGATCAAGACCAAGTTCGGCACGGTCGTGCATACGGGCGACTGGAAGCTCGATCCCGAACCGCTGCTCGGCGAACTGACCGACGAGGCGCAGCTCAAGAAACTGGGCGACGAAGGCGTGCTGGCGATGGTGTGCGATTCCACCAATGCGCTGGCGCAGGGCCATTCGGGCTCGGAAGCCAAGGTGAAGCAGTCGATCGGCGATCTCATCGGCTCGCTCAAGGGCCGCATCGCCGTCACGGCCTTTGCCTCGAACGTCGCCCGGCTCGACACCATCGCCAAGGCCGCGCGCGAGCATGGCCGCGAGGTGGCGCTGGTGGGCCGCGCCATGCACCGCATCGTCGGCGCCGCCAAGGCGACCGGCTATCTGAAGGATTTTCCGCGCACGCTCGACGAAGCCGAAGCCGCGCAATTGCCGCGCGACCGCGTGCTCTATCTCGTCACCGGCAGCCAGGGCGAGCCGCGCGCGGCGCTGTCGCGCATCGCCACCGGCAACCATCCCAATGTGGCGCTCACGGCCGGCGACAGCGTGATCTTCTCCTCGCGCATCATTCCGGGCAACGAGCTGGGCATCTTCGAATTGCACAACCGCCTGTCGCGAGATCGGCGTCGAGGTGCTGACGGAGCAGGATCATTTCGTCCATGTCTCCGGTCATCCGTACAGGGACGAACTCTGCCGAAATGTATCGCTGGGTGCGGCCGAAGATTTCGGTGCCGGTGCATGGCGAGTTGCGCCACATGGCCGAGCATGCGCGGCTCGCCAAATCGCTGCAGGTGCCCGAAGCCGTGGTGATCCAGAACGGCCAGATGCTGCGGCTGGCGCCGGGCAAGGCTGAGATCATCGATGAGGTGCCGTCGGGCCGCATCCATCTCGATGGCCGCGTGCTGGTCGAGGAGGGCGAGGGCTTTGCCCGCCATCGCCGCGCCATGGGCTTTGCCGGGCTGATCGCGATCACGCTGGTGCTGGACCAGAAGGGCCGCGTGGCGGCAGAGCCGTCGCTGTTCCTCGAGGGCGTGCCGGATGCGGTGCAGCCGGCGATCCGCACGGCGGTGGACGAAACCCTGCGCCGCCACAATCCCAAGCGCGCCGACGAGAACGACCTCGCCGAACAGGTCCGCCGGGCCGCCCGCAAGGCCGCGCAATATGCCTGGGGCAAGAAGCCCGTGACGCGGGTGGACGTGGTGTGGGTATAGACCCTGTCCCGGCGCGGCCGGTAATCTCGCCCCGACAGCTATTGGAGTGATGCCATGATCGGCCGTTTGAACCATGTGGCCATCGCCACGAAAGACATCAAGAAGGCCGCGGCGGTCTATCGCGACACGCTGGGCGCCAAAGTGTCCGGGGAAGTGGCGCAGCCGGATCACGGCGTTACCACCGTCTTCGTCGAGCTGCCCAACACCAAGATCGAGCTTCTGGAACCGCTGGGCGAGAATTCGCCCATCGCCAAGTTCCTTGAGAAGAACCCGAATGGCGGCATGCATCATGTCTGCTACGAGGTAGACGACATCCACGCCGCCGTCGCGCAGATGAAGAAACAGGGCGCCACCATCACCGGCACGGGCGAGCCGCGCATCGGCGCCCATGGCAAGCCGGTCGTGTTCCTGCACCCGAAGGATTTCGTCGGCACGCTGGTCGAACTGGAGCAGGCGTAAAGCATATGTCAGCCCGGCGAACAGGCGCATTGATCCATTGGGTCGCGGTCGGCGGCGCCTATGTCATCCTGTGGTGGATGACGTTCTTCATGCTGCTGCCGATCGGCATGTACAACGAGGACGATCCGCCGGGCCAGTTCACGCTGGGCGAAGCGCCCAAACCGCAAGCCGAACACACCCGCGCCGCGCATGCGCATGCGCACCAAGCTGCTGCTGGCGACGGTAATCTCCGCCGTGCTGTGGGTGATCTTCTATGCGCTGGTGCTGACGAAGGTGATCGATCTCTAGCGCTATCCCAGCGCCACCATCACCGCGAAGGCTGCGGCGATCACTGCCACGGCTGCGTTCACGTCCCTCCATCGCCCCGACACGATCTTGATCGCGGTATAGGTGATGAAGCCGATGCCGATGCCGGTGGCGATGGAATAGGTGAAGGGAATGGCGAGCGCCGTCACCAGCGCAGGGGCGGCTTCGGTCAGGTCGGACCAGTCGATGTCCTTCAACCCCTTTGCCATCAGCGCCGCGACGAAGACGAGGGCCGGCGCCGTGGCATAGGCCGGGACCGCGCCGGCCAGCGGGCTCAGGAACAGGCTCAAGAGGAACAGCACGGCCACAACCACGGCCGTCAGCCCGGTGCGGCCGCCAGCCTGCACGCCGGCCGCGCTCTCGATATAGGCCGTCACCGGCGAGGTGCCGAGCAGCGCGCCCACCGTGGCGCCCGCCGCATCGGCCGTCAGCGCCTTGCGCGCATTCAGCAGATGGCCCTTCTCGTCGAGCAGATCGGCCTGATGCGCGACCGCCGTCAGCGTGCCCGAGGTATCGAGCATCTCGACCAGCAGAAAGGTGAAGATTGCCGTGGCGATGGCCACCGCGCTCGCGCCCGTGAATGCAGCTGCAGCAAGGTCGGCATCAGCGAGGGCGGATGGCCGATCAGGCCGGGCAGGGGCTCCAGCCCCGCCGCAACGGCGGCGAGGGTTGCGGCGACGATGCCGATCAGCACCGCGCCGATCACCCCGCGCGCGGCCAGCGCGAACATCAGGATGAAGGCCCCGGCCGCGATCAGCACCGGCGGGCTGGTCAGCGCGCCTTCCTGGATCAGGGTTGCCGGGCTCGCCACCACGATCCCGGCATTGGCGAAACCGATCAGGGCCAGGAAGAAGCCGATCCCGGCGGCGATGGAGAGCTTGAGGCTCTTGGGCAGGGCGTTGATCAGCCATTCGCGCGCCGGCGACAGCGACAGGGCCAGGAACAGCAGGCCGGAGAGGAAGACGCAGCCGAGCGCCAGCCGCCAGTCTCCGCCCAGCGCCGGCACGACCGTGAAGGCGAAATAGGCGTTCATCCCCATGCCCGGGGCCAGCGCCACCGGCAGATTGGCGTAGAGCCCCATCACCGCGCAGGCGAAGGCCGAGGCCAGGCAGGTGGCCACGAACACCGCGCCCGGATCGAGGCCGCCTGCGGCCAGGATCTTGGGGTTCACGAACATGATGTAGGCCATGGTCAGGAAGGTGGTCGCGCCTGCCACCAGCTCGCGGCGGAGGCTCGTGCCATGGGCCGTAAGCCCGAACCAGTTTTCCAGCATGCCCCACGACTCGCCCTTAGCCCTCTCAAGGCAGCGTGGTCGGGCGGGCGGCGCGGCGCAACGGACCGTGCGCTCCGGGCAAAAAGAAAGGCCGGTTTCCCGGCCTTTCTACCGCGTTTACCGCGGAATTTTCTCCCCGAACTTGGCCGCTCTTTATGGCGATCAATACGTTCTGTTTATCAGTCGGAACGCAATATGGGGAGAGCACTTACCGCAAATGTGGGCTTCTGTCACGTAATTTTCAGGCAGTGTGACATGAAAACGTCGTATCATTCTTACAACGTCAGGGTTTGGCGAGGGCATATCTCCGCCCAAGGGGCTGGCGGGACCGTTTCTCCGCCCATATGGCGCTGATGGCCGTCCTTTTCGGCCTTCTTCCCCTGCTGCTGGCCGGTGCGGCGGCGATGGCGGCGCCCCAATCGGCACCCATGTCGAGCGGCAATGATTCGCTGCTGTTTCCCCGGTCCGGCCCCTGCTGGGGCGCCACCACCGGCGCCGACTATATCGGCGGGGCCGATGCCGATGGCCATTTCGTGGCCCCGGCCGATCTCGCCGGCACCGCTCGATCAAGCTCGACAGCGAGACGGTCTATGCCGATGTCCGCACCGGCCATCGCGGCGAGACCGCCAATGTCGCCGTGGATGTGAAGGGCCTGAAGGCCGGGCTCGAAGCCCCGAACGCCTGCCGCCCGCGCCGGCGTTGACCCTCCCGCAACTCATGTCTTGACTCGAGCTGTCCCGATCCGGGACTCTGGCTGCCGCGGGCGGGGCCGGAGTGAGGGATGACGCGTGGGGAATTGCGCGTGAGGACCGGCAGCGATCGCGGCCATCATCGTGCTCGCCTTGGCGATGGGGGCATCGTCGGGCGCTGAGGCGCGCGGCTTCTATCCCTGGTTCATCACCAAGACGCATTGGAGCGCCGCCGACGAGGCGGGCTTCGAACAGTTCGTTCAGGCCATCGGCGAGAGCGATTGCAGCTCGTCGGAAAGCTGCGTGCGCGCGCCGGCCAATCCCTGGCATCATTCCGATCCACGCTGGTTCGATGTCGATCTGGATTGCGCCAAGTGGCCGTATTTCCTGCGTGCCTATTATGCCTGGAAGAACCATCTGCCGTTCTCCTATGTCGATGCCATCAGCGGCGGGGCCGATCTGAAATATGGCAAGCACGGCAACCGGCCGGTCTCGCGCGACAAGCCTCATCGACCATGGCCACGGCATCAACGGGCCGAAGGCGATCTATGAGCTGACGGACACGGTGTTCTCGGCCACCTATCGCACCGATGCGGACCAGCGGCGCGGTGTGCCGTCCGATTTCTATTCGCCCGCGATCGGGCCGGGTTCGATCCGGCCGGGCACGGTGATCTACGATATCAACGGCCATGTCGGGATCGTCTACAAGGTCGATGCGGACGGGCGCATCTACTACATGGACGCCCATCCCGATTTCACGGTCACGCGCAGCGTCTATGGCGGCCAGTTCGGTCAGAGCCCGGCGCGGCTGGGCGGCGGCTTCAAGAACTGGCGGCCGCAGCGCCTGATCCATGCGCATCGCAATCGCGCCGGCCATCTCATCGGCGGGCGGATCGTGCTGGCGAAGGACAAGGACATTCCCGATTTCTCGCTGGTCCAGTATCGCGGCACGCTTGGCCGATGCCCGCAGCGTGAAAAAGGCGCGTTTCGCCTATAACGATATCGAGCTGGGCTTCTACGAATATGTGCGCGCCGCCGTCTCGGGCGGGAAGGTGAAATACAATCCGGTCTATGAGCTGCGCGAGAGCATGCGCACGCTCTGCAACGACCTCAAGGACCGCGCGCAATATGTCGACAACGCGATTTCCGAGGGCATCGAGAACAAGCCGCATCCCGAGCGCCTGCCGGACAATATCTACGGCACCGACGACAATAGCTGGGAGAGCTACTCCACACCCTCGCGCGATGCGCGCATCCGGGCCGAGGTGGTGCAGTTCCGCAAGGAGCTGGCCGGCATGATCCAGATGTGGATCCATCGCGATCCGCGCATCGTCTATGACGGCCAGTTCCTCAAGCAGGATCTGACGAAGGCCTATGAAGCCGAATCGAGGCGCTGCACCATCACCTATCTGAATTCCGCGATGAAGCCTGTCGCCATGACTCTGGATTCGCTGATCGGGCGCCTGTTCACCATGTCCTTCGATCCCTATCAGTGCATCGAGCGGCGCTGGGGTGCGCGCGGGGCCGAAGCCGATAGCTGCCGCGACGGGCGGCGCAAGCGCGAATGGTATGACGCCGAGCAGCGCCTCCGGAACGAAACCGAGCCGGATTATCAGGCGAACCATGAATTTCACGTTAGGTGAGCTCCGGGAACACAAGCCCGGCAGCGGCCGCGACAGCCATCCCGATGCCGATATCAAAGGGCTCATCGTAAATATGAGCGATCAGATACCCTTTGCGGGTATGCGCCCGGTGGGCCGCTGAGACCGGTTTATTGAGGCGGGTCAATGCCCCAAGGGCAGGGATCAGATTTTATGGTGCCAAGAACTTCGCTTGGGGCGAGTCGGACCATGGATTTGGACCTAGACCTGGACATTCACTCTATCGCGCGTTGGGCCGTCTCGGTCTACGGCGCCAAGGCTGTACCAATCATCCGCCGGCGCGCGGCCGAGAACCTCATGGCCGACGAGCCGGAGGCGGCCGAGACCTGGAAACAGGTGGCAGAGGTCGCCAATGGCTATCTCTGCGGCCGCCGCCTGCATTGAGCCGGACCTGCACCGGGTGATGTGATACGGCTCCGGCTTGTTGGCTGCATGCACGCCGTGCAAAGTCGATGCGTGCACCTGCGAATTTTTCCGATCGCGCTTTTGCGCTGCGTCTGTTTCGCCATTCTGTTCGCCTGCGCGAGCGGAACGGCCACGCATGCGCAGGACCATAAGGGCCGCGAATTCCGCGAATGTCCCGATTGCCCCGTGATGGTGGCGATCCCGGCCGGGCGTTTTGTGATGGGCAGCCCGAAAAGCGAGCCGGGCCATTTCGATTCCGAAGGGCCGCAGCACATCGTCCGCGTCAAGGCCTTCGCTCTCGGCAAATATGATGTGAGCGTCAAACAGTTTCTCGAATTCCTGACCGCGACCGGCTATCAGCCCGAGCCCTGTAACACGATCCTCCACGACCGGTGGATCAGCGACGGGCCCGGCCGGGCCTATTCGCCCGGTCAGACCGAGCCGCACAAATGGCCCGCCACCTGTCTCGACTGGCACGATGCCGATGCCTATATCGCCTGGATCAACACGGCCGTGCGCCGCGCCCATCCGGGGATCGTTTACCGCAAGGGCGGTCCCTATCGCTTGCCGAGCGAGGCCGAATGGGAATATGCCGCGCGCGCCGGCACGACGACGGCGCGCTGGTGGGGTGCGGACATCGGCAAGGACAACGCCAATTGCAATGGCTGCGGCAGCCCCTATGACAACAGCGTGCTGGCGCCTGTCGATGCCTTCAAGCCCAATCCGTTCGGGCTCGCCGGCATGCTCGGCAATGTGTGGGAATGGACCGCCGATTGCTGGCATCCCAGCTATGTCGGCGCGCCGGACAATGGCGGTGTGTGGAAGGGCGGCGATTGCAGCAAGCGTGTCATCCGCGGCGGCTCCTGGGACAACACCCCGATCTTTATCCGCTCCGCGGTGCGCAGCGGCGGGGCGCCCGATGGCAGCGAACTGGATTACTCCAGTTATGCGGGCATTCGCGTGGCCCGCGATCTGCCGTGACGCTCAGCGCAGCGTGTCGCGCGGATCGAGCGTGAGCGTGAAATCACGCGCCGGCCGGACGACGCCTCCGGGGATATGGAACGGGGCCGAGAGGATCACGGCGTTGCGGGCGCTGATGGCGATGTCGCGATAGACGGGGTCCTTGTTGTAGCGCTGCCGGTCCAGGATCGTGATCTTGGCGAGCGCACCGGTCTTCGTCAGCCGGACATGCAGGGCGATCACCATGTGCCGGTCGCCGAGTGTGGCGAGGTCCAGGCTCCAGCGGCGCAGGACCTGGGCGCGGATATAGTCGCGCACGCTATAGGCGGCCGGGCCGGGGGCGGCGCCGTTGCTGGTCGCAGTCATGTCGGACGCGCCGTCCGGGGACAGGCGCAGATCGCTGTCGGGCCGGCGCAGTTTGGCGAGGTTCCGCAACTGGACTTCCAGCGGATCGACGGCCGGCCGCGTGGCGTTTGGGCGGACGCCTTCGGGACGCGGCGCCGCCAGCGGCCCATGTGCCGCCTTTTGCTGCGGCGCCGGCGCATGCGCCGGGACGGGCGGGGCCGTGGTTTCATCGCCGAGGCTGACCAGATCGACCGGCACGAAACGGGGCTCGGGCGGCTGCACCGGCTGACGCATCAGCATCAGAATGACCAACGTCAGCGCTATCCCGTGCAGGAACAGCGAGCCCAGCACGCCGGGCGCGGCGTCCAGTGCGGCATGATGCTCGGCCAGCCAGGCTCGGGCATCTGCCGCGATGCGGTCCAGACCGGATTTCATCCGGCAATATTACTGCAGCCGCCCAATTACTGCATCCGTCCGTGGCGGGCCATCCGGTCCGGCACGCATCTCCGGCCCCGCAATTGCCCAAATCGGCGGCTCTCATTAGAAGAGAGCCTGATTTCCCGGCCACATCCGATTCAGGGCAACCATGCGCCTTTCCCGCTATTTCCTGCCCGCTCCTCAAAGAAACCCCTGCCGAGGCCCAGATCGTCAGCCACCGGCTGATGCTGCGCGCCGGCCTGATCCGCCAGGAGGCGGCCGGCATCTATGCCTGGCTGCCGCTGGGCATCCGCGTGCTCAACAAGATCAAGGCCATCGTCGATGAGGAGATGGTGCGGGCCGGGGCCATCGAGATCCTGATGCCGACGCTGCAGTCCGCCGATCTGTGGCGCGAGAGCGGCCGCTACGAGGCCTATGGCAAGGAGATGCTGCGCATCACCGATCGCCACGACCGCGACCTGCTCTACGGCCCCACCAATGAGGAGATGGTGACGGAAATCTTCCGCGTCCTATGTGCGCAGCTACAAGCAGCTGCCGATGAACCTCTATCACACGCAGTGGAAATTCCGCGACGAGGTGCGCCCGCGCTTCGGCGTCATGCGCGGCCGCGAATTCCTGATGAAGGATGCCTATTCCTTCGACATCGATCAGGCGGCCGCGCAGCAGCAGCTACAACCGGATGTATGTGGCCTATCTGCGCATCTTCGCGCGCATGGGGCTCAAGTCGATTCCGATGCGCGCCGAGACCGGCCCCATCGGCGGCGATCTCTCCCACGAATTCATCGTGCTGGCCGAGACCGGCGAGAGCGGCGTGTTCTGTCACAAGGATCTGCTCGACATGCCGATCCCGGGCGAGGACACCGATTTCGACGCCGATCTCGAACCCATCGTCACGGAGCCGCACCGATCTTTATGCCGCCACCGAGGACGTGCACGACCAGGCGCGCTTCGAAGCCGAGGTGCCGGAGGACAAGCGCCTGTCCGCCCGCGGCATCGAAGTGGGGCAGGTCTTCTATTTCGGCACCAAATATTCGGTGCCCATGAAGGCTGTCGTCACCGGGCCGGACGGCAAGGAGGTGCCGGTGGAGATGGGCTCCTATGGCGTGGGCGTGTCGCGCCTCGCCGGCGCCATCATCGAGGCCAGCCATGACGAGGCCGGCATCATCTGGCCGGAAGCCGTGGCGCCCTTCAATGTGGCGCTGATCAATCTCAAGTCCGGCGATGCGGACACCGACGCGGCCTGCGAAGATGCCTATGCCAAGCTGACCGCGGCCGGCGTCGAGGTGCTCTATGACGACACCAACGAACGGCCGGGCGCCAAATTCGCCGAGCATGGAGCTGATCGGCATTCCGCATCAGCTCGTCATCGGCCCGCGCGGGCTCAAGAACGGCATGGTCGAGGTCAAGAACCGCGCCACCGGCGTGAAGGAAGAAATGAGCCTCGAAGCCGCGATCAACCGGTTCACGCGCGCATGAGCGCAGCGGGCGCGTCCAGACAAGAACAAGCCCGGCGCGGCGATGCGCCCCTTTTCCGCCTTCGAATGGCTGATCGCGCTGCGCTATCTGCGGCCCAAGCGCAAGGACGGCTATATCTCGGTCATCTCGATCCTGTCGCTGCTCGGCATCATGATCGGCGTCGCCGCGCTCATCATCGTCATGAGCGTGATGAACGGCTTCCGCGAGGAGCTTGCTGTCGAAGATCCTGGGCCTCAACGGCCATGTGATCGTGCAGGGGCTGAGCGGCAATCTGCCGAACTTCGATGCCGTCGCCGCGAGTGTGCGCAAGGTGGCGGGTGTCACCCAGGTCACACCCATCGTCGACGGGCAGGTGATGGCCTCGTCCGACGGTGTGACCACGGGTGTTCTGGTGCGCGGCATGCGCAGGGCCGATCTCAAGGCCGATACCGCCGTCGCGAAGACCTTGTCCGATGGCGCGCTCGCGCGCTTCCAGGGCGGCGACAGCGTGATCCTGGGCGCGCGGCTGGCCGACAAACTGCGCGTGGTGCCGGGCATGACCGTGACGCTGATCGCGCCGCGCGGAAATGTGACGCCCTTCGGCGTGACGCCGCGGGTCAAGACCTACACCGTCGCCGGCACCTTCCGCATCGGCATGAGCGAATATGACCAGACCTTCGTCTTCATGCCGCTCAAGGAGGCGCAGCTCTATTTCAATACGGGCGATCAGGTCAGCGGCCTTGAAGTGATGGTGAAATCGCCCGATCAGGCCAGCGCCATGGCGGGCGACATCATGCGCGCGGCCGGGCCGGACAGCCGCGTGCTGACCTGGCAGGCGATGAATTCGAGCCTCGTCGGCGCGCTCGAGGTCGAGAAGAACGTCATGTTCATGATCCTGATGCTGATCGTGCTGGTGGCCGCGCTCAACATCATTTCGGGCCTCATCATGCTGGTGAAGGACAAGGGCGGCGACATCGCCATTCTGCGCACCATGGGCGCGACGCGCGGCGCGATCATGCGCGTATTCCTGATCGCCGGGTCCAGCATCGGCGTGGTCGGCACCTTCCTCGGCTTCATCATCGGCATTGTCTTCTGCGACAATATCGAGGCGCTCAGGCAATTCCTGTCACGGCTGACCGGCACGAACCTGTTCAACCCGGAGATCTATTTCCTCTCCAAAATGCCGGCCAAGGTCGATAGCGGCGAGGTCATCGCCGTGGTCGGGCATGGCACTGGTGCTGAGCTTTCTGGCGACGCTCTATCCCTCCTGGCGGGCGGCCAGGCTCGATCCGGTGGAGGCGCTGCGCTATGAGTGACACGCCTGCGCTGCATCTCGACCATGTCACGCGCACCTATAGCCAGGGCGAGGGCGAGCTTGAGGTCTTCCGCAATATCAGCCTTTCGGTCATGCCGGGCGAGCTGGTGGCGCTGGTGGGGCCGTCGGGCTCCGGCAAGTCGTCGCTGCTGCATATGGCGGGGCTGCTCGAAGCGCCGTCGAGCGGTGAGGTGTTCATCGCCGGCAAAGCCGCCTCGCAACTGCCCGATCAGCGAGCGCACGCTGCTCAGGCGCGACACCATCGGTTTCGTCTATCAGGCCCATCATCTGCTGCCCGAATTCACCGCCCTCGAAAACGTCGCCATGCCCCAGCGCATTGCCGGGTGTTCGCGCGGCCAGGCCGAAGCGGAAGCCACAAGGCTTCTGACGTTGCTGGGGCTGGCCGAGCGGCTGACCCATCGCCCGGCGCAGCTCTCGGGCGGCGAGCAGCAGCGCGTGGCCGTCGCCCGCGCGCTGGCCAACAGCCCGCGCCTGCTGCTGGCCGACGAGCCCACCGGCAATCTCGACCCCAAGACCTCGGGCGGGGTGTTTGCGGCGCTGGTGGCGCTGGTGCGGGCCGAGGGGCTGGCGGCCCTGATCGCCACCCACAATCACGAACTGGCCGCCCAGATGGATCGGGCGCTGGTGCTTCATGACGGAAAGCTGGTTGAGGGTTTGGCCGCGGCCGAGTAGAGGGCCGAATGGTTAAGATCGGCGCAGAGTTCCATGTTCTAATTTTGTTCTTGACGAACGGAATGAGAACAAATAGCCTCCATCTGTCTTCGGGATGGAGAGTGTGATGACGATCTGGATGAAAGATGCGGCGGCGGGTGTGGGGCTGGTGGTGTTCATCGCCTGCGCCTTCGTGCTGGCGGGCGCGGCCCAGGCCATGATGGCGGTGAGCTGAGCGCCATTCCTTGTGGATGGCCGCCCGTGCCGCGTTTCCGCCGGCGGGCACCGCGCCGATACTGGGCCCTCACGGCATAGCGGGAATCGGACACGGACATGGCGGATCGCTCGAAAGCTTTGGGGCGCGTGGCGGCGGGTTTCGTCCACCTTCGGGTGAAGAGCTGCTACGCGATGCTCGAAGGGGCGATCCGGCCCAAGGAGATGGTGAGCCTCGCCACCTCCATGAGCATGCCGGCCGTCGGTTTCTGCGATACCAACAATCTGTTCGGCGTCTTCGACGTCTCGGAGCATCTGGCCAAGGCCGGGGTGCAGCCCGTCTGCGGCACGCTGATCTCGGTCGATCTGGAGGATGCGCCGCCGGTCGTCGGCATGACGATGCGCGCCGCGCCGCCGTTGCTCCCGCTCTATGCGCAGAACGAGCTCGGCTATCGCAATCTCACCAAGCTCCTGAGCGCGGCCTATCTCGAAGCCGCCCCGGGCGACTATCCCCATGTGAAGGCCGAAAAGCTGACCGAATTCTCGGGTGGACTGATCGCGCTGACGGGCGGGCCCGGCGGGCCCCTCAACAAGCTTCTGGTCGAGGGCCAGATCGAGGCGGCCGAAGCGGTGCTGGACAAGCTGATCGCCATCTATGGCGACCGGCTCTATGTCGAGCTGCAGCGTCACGGCCTGGCCGAAGAACGCGCGGCCGAGAAATTCCTGATCGATTTCGCCTATGACAAGGGTTTGCCGCTGGTCGCCACCAATGACGTCCATTTCGGCCGCGAGGACATGTATGAGGCGCATGACGCGCTGCTCTGCATTGCCGGCAGCACCTATGTCTCGCAAGCCGATCGCAAGCGGCTGACGCGCGAGCATCGCTTCAAGACCCCGGCCGAGATGACGGCGCAATTCGCCGATCTGCCGGAAGCCATCGAGAACACGCTGGAGATCGCCCGGCGTTGCGCCTTCCGGCCGCTGAAGCGCAAACCCATCCTGCCGAAATTCGAGCCCGAAACCGGTCTCGCCGCCGGCCGACGAGCTGAAGCGCCTGGCGGAAGAGGGGCTGGATCGCCGCCTCGCCGAAAGCGGCCTCTATGCCCCGCGCGAGGCAGTACGACACGCGGCTCTCCTATGAGCTCGGCATCATCAATCGCATGGATTTCCCGGGCTACTTCCTGATCGTCTCGGACTTCATGAAGTGGACCCGGGCGCATCGCATTCCGGTGGGCGTGCGTGGTTCTGGCGCCGCCTCGCTGGTGGCGTGGTCGCTCGACATTACGAACCTCGATCCTTTGCGGTTCGGCCTGTTGTTCGAGCGCTTCCTCAATCCCGAACGTATCTCCATGCCGGACTTCGATATCGACTTCTGTCAGGAGCGGCGGGACGAGGTCGTACATTACGTCCAGCACAAATACGGCCTCGACCGCGTGGCCCACATCATGGCGCTGGGATCGCTGCAGGCGCGCGCCGCCGTGCGCGATGTCGGCCGGGTGCTGCAATTGCCGCTCGGTCTCGTCGACCGCATCGCCAAGCTGATCCCCAATCCGCCGGGAAAGCCGGTATCGCTGGAGGATGCGCTGCTGCAGGAGCCGCGGCTGGGCGAGATCGCAGACTCCGAACCGGCGGCCAAGCGCCTGTTCTCCATCGTGCGCAAGGTCGAGGGGCTTTACCGCCATTCCTCCACCCATCCGGCCGGCGTCGTCATCGGCGACCGTCCGCTCGACGAGCTGGTACCGCTCTATCGCGATCCGCGCTCCGATATGCCGGTGACGCAATTCGATTATGAGGACGCGGAAAAATCGGGCCTGGTGAAGTTCGACTTTCTCGGCCTGAAGACGCTGACCGTCATCGCCAAGGCCGAAGAACTCCTCAAGCGCCGCGGCATCGATCTCAACACGCAATCGATTGACTTCGAGGACGAGCCTACTTTCGAAATGCTGGCGCGCGGCGACAGCGTCGGTGTGTTCCAGCTCGAAAGCACGGGCATGCGCGATCTGATGCGCAAGATGAAGCCCGACCGCATCAACGACCTCGTCGCCCTTGTGGCGCTCTATCGCCCGGGGCCGATGGATTCGATCCCGAAATACATCGCCTGCAAGAACGGGCGCGAAGAACCGGAATATCTCCATCCCAAGCTCGAGCCGATCCTGAAGGACACCTATGGGGTGATGACCTATCAGGAAGATGTGATGAACATCGCCCGCGAGCTCGGCGGCTATTCGCTGGGCGAAGCTGATCTTTTGCGCCGCGCCATGGGCAAGAAGATCGCCTCGGAGATGGACAAGCAGCGCGAGCTGTTCATCACGGGCGCAAGCGAGCGCGGCGTCGACCCCAAGATCGCCGAACAGATCTTCGAGCAGGCGGCGAAATTCGCGGGCTACGGTTTCAACAAGGGCCATGCCGCCGCCTATGCGCAGGTCGCCTATCAGACGGCCTATCTGAAGGCGAATTATCCGGTCGAATTCCTTGCCGCCTCGATGACGCTCGATATCGGCAACACCGACCGGCTCAACATCTTCCGCCAGGAAGCCCAGCGCCTGAACATCGAGGTGCGTCCGCCGGACATCAACCGCTCCGAAGCGCCGTTCTCCTGCGATCACGAAGAGGGCGTCATCTATTACGCGCTGGCCGCCGTGAAGGGCGTCGGCCGTCAGGCGATGGACCATGTCGTGGCGGTGCGCGCCGAGGGCGGGCCGTTCAAATCGATCGCCGATTTCGCCCGCCGCATCGATCCGCGCCTCGTCAACAAGCGCTGCTTCGAAATGCTGGCCCGCGCCGGCGCCTTTGACCGGCTCAATCCCAATCGCCGGCAATTGGTCGAGAATGGCGATGCCGTGCTGGGCGATGCGACGCGCAATATGCGCGAGCGCGAAAGCGGCCAGCAGGCGCTGTTCGGCGAGGTGGCCGATGCGGGCGACGATCTGCGCCTCAACACCGTGCCCGACTGGCTGCCGCATGAACGGCTGGGCGAGGAATTCGGCGCCATCGGTTTCTATCTGTCGGGCCATCCGCTCGACAATTACGAGACCGCGCTCAAGCGCCTGCAGGTCTCGACCTATGCGCAATGCGCCGCCGACAAGCGCCACGCCTTCGTCACCGTGCTGGGCGGCACCATCATCAAGAAGTCGGAGCGGCGCGGGCGCAACGACCAGCCCTACGCTTTCGTGTCGTTCTCCGATGCCACCGGCATGTATCGAGGTGATGTTCTTCCCCGAAACGCTGGCGGCCACGCGCCCGCTGCTGGAGCCGGGCAAGTCGGTGCTGCTCAAGGTCAATGCCACGCGCGAGGGCGACGAGCTCAAGCTGCGCGCGATCTCGGCCACCGATCTCGACAAGGCCGCCGCCAATGCCGGCGAGGGCTTGCGCATCTATCTCGAAGGCATCGGAGCCGCTCGAGCGCCATCGCCGCGCAATTGCGCGATCCGGGCAAGGGCATCGTCACCATCGTCGTGCCGGCGAGCGATGGTCAGGAAGCCGAGATCAAGCTGCCCAAGACGTTTCAGGTCAACGCAGTGCTGCGCGGCGCGATCAAATCGCTACCGGGCGTGGCGGCGGTGGAGAGCGTTTAGCGCGTTCCACCTCCCTACAAGGGGGAGGTCGACTTCAAAGCGAAGCCACAGCTTTCCCCAGGCGTTCCAGCCCTTCGCGCAACCGCTCCGGGTCCTGGCCGAAGCAGATGCGCACGCAGGAATCGCTCGCCTTGTCCTCCGGCGGGGCGAAGGCCGAGCCGGGCGAGACGCCGACCCGCGCCGTCTTCACGAGATTGCTTGCAAATTCGAGGCTGTTGGTCAGGCCCTCGATCTGCAGGAAGCCATAGAAGGCGCCTTCGGGCTCGATCCAGCGGATGCGGTTCTGGCTGGCGAGGAACTCCTCCACCACCTTGCGCCCGGCGCGGCAGTAATCGAGCATCTGCTTGCGGAAGGCGTCGCCCTCGGGCGTGAGCGCGGCCAGCGCGCCGAACTGGGCAAACGCGGCCGGCCCCGTATTGTTGCCGACGCAGATGACCTCCATCTGCTTTTCCAGCTTCAGCGGATGCACCAGCCAGCCGATGCGCCAGCCGGTCATGGCCCAGGCTTTGGAGAATCCGTTGACCACGAACACATTGTCGTCCGGTTCGGCGATCTCCAGGAAGGAGGGCGCGTGCTGCCGTTCGCCATAGACGAGCGTGCCATAGACCTCGTCGGAGATGATGGCGATGCCGCGGGCGCGCGCGAAATCGAGCACGGCCTGCTGTTCGGCGCGCGTCGCCACCCAGCCGGTGGGGTTGCCGGGCGAGGCCATGAAGATGGCCTTGGTGCGCCCGTCGCAGGCATCCAGCAGCTTGTCCATGTCCAGCCGCCAGCCGGCCGGCGCGCGGTTCCAGTCCTCTTCCAGCCGCACGAAGCGGCATTCGCCGCCCACCACCTGCGCGGCCTGGAAGATCGAGGGCCAGACCGGCGAGACGATGACGACATTGTCGCCCGTCTCGATCAGACATTGCAGCGCCGTGACCATGGCCAGCGTGGCCGCGCCGGGCAGGGAGATGCGGCGCTTGTCCACGTCCACCCCCAGCACCCGGCCGTAGAATTCCGACAGGGCTGCCCGGAGCGGCTTGATGCCCCGCGCACCGCTATAGAAGGTGCGCCCGTCATCGAGCGCCTGTTTGGCGGCCTCCCGGATGAAGGGAGGGGTGACGCGGTCGGTCTCGCCGAACCACAGGGGGATGATGTCGGGGTCGCCCAGGCCCAACGAGGCCACCTGGCCGATGCCATTGGGCTGCAGGCTCAGGATGCTGGGCCGGATCGGGCCGGAATTGCTGGTCATGTCAGGGCTTTGGCTGGAATTGGCGGTATTGTCCAGAGTTCGCACAGAGCCGCTTGCGCCCGTCAACCCACATCCGTATAACCCCTGCCATTCCGCACACGAGGGTGGGTATAGGAGCGAGTTGCCCCATGCCCGTCCGGTGCCCGCTTCGGGTGATCCCCTCGTGTCAGGTTGAACCGGAAAAGGAGAAACTTTCCAATGGCATTGCCAGAATTTTCCATGCGCCAGCTGCTCGAGGCCGGCGTGCATTTCGGCCACCGCACCCAGCGCTGGAACCCGAAGATGGCGCCCTACATCTATGGCGCCCGCAACGACATTCACATCCTCGACCTGACCCAGACCGTGCCGCTGTTGCACCAGGCTCTGGTCACGCTGCGCGAAGTGGCGGCCTCTGGTGGCCGCATCCTCTTCGTCGGCACCAAGCGCCAGGCCCAGGAGCCGGTGGCCGCGGCGGCCACGCGCTGCGCCCAGTACTATGTGAACCATCGCTGGCTCGGCGGCACGCTGACCAACTGGCAGACGGTGTCGCAGTCGATCAAGCGCCTGCGCATGATCGATGAAGTGCTGGACGGCGGCCAGGCGGCCGGCCGCACCAAGAAGGAACTGCTGCAGATGCTGCGCGAGCGCGACAAGCTCGAGCGCTCGCTGGGCGGCATCAAGGAAATGGGCGGCCTGCCGAACATGCTGTTCGTGATCGACACCAACAAGGAATCGATCGCCGTCGCCGAGGCGCGCAAGCTGGGCATCCCGGTCACCGCCATCCTCGACTCGAATTCCGATCCGGATGGCATCGCCTATCCGATCCCGGGCAATGACGATGCGGCCCGCTCGCTCGCGACCTATTGCGATCTCGTGGCGCGCGCCATCATCGATGGCCTGTCGGAGAGCCAGGTGGCGGCTGGTGTCGATGTCGGCGAAGCCGAGGCGCTGCCGGATCTGCGTCCGGCCGAAGAGATCGCCGCGACCGCCCCGACTGCCTAGAGCGGATCATCGTTTCACGGAAACGATAACCCGCTCAGGCTATCTGTTTGTCGCAGTTCCGGACGGAAAACCGGTGTCCACTTTTCCTGGAATTGCTTGAAGCTTACGGAGTACCCGAAATGGCGAACATTACCGCCAGCATGGTGAAAGAACTGCGCGATATGACCGGCGCAGGCATGATGGACTGCAAGAACGCGCTCGGCGAGACGAACGGCGATATGGACGCCGCCGTCGACTGGCTGCGCACCAAGGGCCTCGCCAAGGCCGCCAAGAAGGCCGGCCGCGTCGCGGCCGAGGGCCTTGTCGGCGTCGCGGTCGATGCCGGCACCGGTGCGATCGTCGAGGTCAATTCCGAGACCGATTTCGTGGCCCGCAACGACGAGTTCAAGACCTTCGTCAAGCGTGCCGCCGAACTCGGCCTGACCACCGGCGGTGACGCCGAGACGCTGCTCGCCAAGCCTTACGAGGGCGATGCCTCGGTGTCCGACACGCTGCAGGCGCTGATTGCCAAGATCGGCGAGAATATGAGCGTGCGCCGCGTGGCTGCACTGACCGTCAATCCTGGCGTGGTGGCGACCTACATCCACAATGCGGCCTCGCCGGAACTCGGCAAGATCGGCGTCCTCGTCGGTCTGCAGTCCGAGGCCGATCCGGCCGCGCTTGCCGCGCTCGGCAAGCAGATCGCGATGCACATCGCGGCGGCGGCGCCGATCGCGCTGTCGGCCGATCACGTCCCGGCCGATGTCGGCCGAACGCGAGCGCGCCATCTTCGCCGAGCAGGCCCGCGAGAGCGGCAAGCCGGACAACATCATCGAGAAGATGGTCGATGGCCGGATGAAGAAGTTCTTCCAGGAATCGGTGCTGCTTGAGCAGGTCTTCGTCATCGACGGCGAAACCCCGGTCCGCAAGGTTATCGAGAAGGCGTCCAAGGATCTCGGCAAGCCGGTCGAGCTGGTGGGCTTCCTGCGCTACGCCGTGGGCGAGGGCATCGAGAAGGAAGACAGTGACTTCGCCGATGAAGTGAAAAGCATGGCCGGCCACTAAACCGGACGGGGAGGGCGCGATCATGGGTGCGACGCCGAAGTACCGCAGGGTCCTCCTCAAGGTCTCCGGCGAGGCCCTGATGGGCTCGGAATCCTTCGGCATCGATGTCGCCACGGTCGAGCGCATCGCCGCCGATGTGAAGGACGCGGTCGAGGCCGGCACCCAGGTCTGCCTCGTCATCGGCGGCGGCAATATCTTCCGCGGGCTGGCCGGCGCCGCCAAGGGCATCGACCGCTCGACCGCCGACTATATGGGCATGCTGGCCACGGTCATGAATGCGCTCGCCATGCAGGCGGCGCTGGAGCGGGCCGGCATCCCCACCCGGGTCCAGTCGGCCATCCCCATGACCACGGTCTGTGAGCCCTATATCCGCCGCCGCGCCATCCGGCATATGGAGAAGGGCCGGGTCGTGATCTTTGCGGCCGGCACCGGCAATCCCTTCTTCACGACGGACACGGCCGCAGCCCTCCGCGCCGCCGAGATGAACTGCGAGGCCATGCTCAAGGGCACGCAGGTGGACGGCGTTTACACAGCCGATCCGAAGAAGGATCCGCAGGCCCAGCGTTTCGATTCTCTGAGCTATCACGAGGTTTTAACGCGCGATCTTCAGGTTATGGATGCATCGGCCGTGGCCCTGTCGCGCGAGAATGGCATTCCGATTGTGGTGTTCTCGATCCATGATCGCGGGGCGCTGGCATCGGTGCTGCGCGGCGAGGGCCGCTGCACCATAATCGAAGAACGCGGCGCCTGACGTCGCGGGCCGCCGCGGCCCGGACGGTATGCCGGGCGGATGGCGTGAAATGGGAGGGCCAGATGGCCGAAGGTTTCGACAAGGACGGTTTCAACCGCCGCATGAACGGCGCGGTGACCACGCTCAAGAGCGAATTTTCGGGCCTGCAGCACGGGCCGCGCCAGCTCCGGCCTGCTCGATCCGGTGGTGGTCGAGGCCTATGGCAGCGAGATGCCGATCAGCCAGGTCGGCACGGTCTCGACGCCCGAGTCGCGCATGATCACGGTGCAGATCTGGGATAAGATCGATGGTTAAGGCCGCCGACAAGGCGATCCGCGATGCCGGCCTCGGCCTCAACCCGCAGATCGACGGCCAGCTCCTGCGCATCCCGATCCCCGAGCTCAACGAGGAACGCCGCAAGGAACTGGCCAAGCTGGCCTCGAAATATGCCGAACAGGCCCGGATCGCGGTCCGCAATGTCCGCCGCGACGGCATGGAAGTCCTGAAAAAGCTCGAAAAAGACCACAAGATCGGCCAGGACGAACACCATAAATTGGGTGATGAATTGCAGAAGCTCACGGATGCGCATATCCGTGAGATTGACGATGCGCTCCATGCCAAGGAGCAGGAGATCATGCAGGTCTGATCGCGTCGGTGATTGCGTACCCCTCGTTGCGGCCAGAATGGGAGTTCCATGACCAGCGTTTCCCCGGACAAGGCGAGCCTGCCGCGCCACGTCGCCATCATCATGGACGGCAATGGCCGCTGGGCGCGCAAACGGCACCTGCCGCGGGCGGCCGGTCATGTCGCCGGGGTTTCGGCTGTCCGCCACGTGGTCAGGGCGGCCACCGATATCGGTCTTGAGAACCTCACCCTTTACGCCTTTTCCTCCGAGAACTGGAAACGGCCGCGCACCGAAGTCAGCCATCTGATGGGCCTGTTCCGGGCCTATTTCCGCGACGATGTCGATGAGCTGGTCGAGCGCAACGTGCGTATGCGCATTATCGGCAGTCGCGCCCGTGCAGATGGCGACATCCTCAAGATGATCGAGGATGGCGAACGGCGCACGGTCGCCAACACCGGCTGCAACGTGACCTTCGCCTTCGATTACGGTGCGCAGGAGGAGATCGCAGCGGCGGCCCGTGCCATGGCCGAGGCCGCTGTCCGTGGTGAACTCGATCCGGCGCAGATCACCCCCGAGCTCTCTGTCTTCGCAGCTCCTGACCCGCGATCTTCCCGACCCCGACCTCATCATCCGTACCAGCGGCGAGCGGCGGCTCAGCAATTTCCTTCTCTGGCAGGCGGCCTATGCCGAGCTGATGTTCGTGGACACGCTGTGGCCCGATTATTCGCGGGCCGAGTTCGTGGACGCGCTTGAGAAGTTCGGCCAGCGCGACCGCCGCTTCGGCGCTGTTGCGCCGGAAGCCGTCGCTTGAGTGCGGGCCCTGCCTTTGCCACCGCGCTGCCCCTCGATCAACATCCGGACGGGCCCGGGACCGCTTCTGCCGGAGGCGGGCCTGACCATGCAGTTTGAATGGATGCTGCGCCCGGTTTTCGGGCTTCTGCTGGCCGCTTTGGCGCTCGCCGCCATGATCGCCGGCGGGCCCTGGTTTGCCGGCTTCATTGCTCTCGGGACCATCGCCGGGGTGCGCGAATGGCACCGCATGATCCGCAAGGGCGCCTATAACCACTACGTGCTGGTCAGCGGAATCGGGATCGCCGTGGCCCTGGCTCTGCCGGTCTGGGCGGCACAGGGCCCGGCCGCCATTTCGTCGCCCTTTGCCTGGGCCTTTGCGGCGCTGGGGCTGGCGGCGCTGATCGATGCCGGGTTCGGCGTCGTGGCCAAGGCCGGGCCGCTCTGGCAGGCCATGGGCCCGCTTTATCTGGGGATTCCGGGGCTGTCGCTGTTCGCGCTGCGGGCCACGCCGGATCATGGGTTGTGGCTGGTGGCGATCCTCTTCGCCGCCGTCTGGGCCACCGATACGGGGGCCATGGTTTCGGGCAAGCTGATCGGCGGGCCCAAATTCGCCCCGATCTTGTCACCCAACAAGACTTGGGCCGGCTTCGTGGGCGGGACTATGCTGGCCGCCGTCGCCGTGGCCGCGATTCTGGCGGTGCTTGGAGCCAGTCCGCTTCGGGGCGCGGTGTTCGGCGCGGCGGTGGCGGTGGTGAGCCATGCCGGCGATCTGTTCGAGAGCTGGCTCAAGCGCCGTGTCGGCCGCAAGGACAGCGGTCACCTGATCCCCGGCCATGGCGGGGTGCTGGACCGCATCGACTCGATCCTGTTTGCGGCGCCGGCCTGCGCCGCGTTCCTGTTTCTGTTTGGGGCGCAAACGATTTTTGGAGTGCCGTCGTGACCCCCCGACTTGAATCTCGGCCGATGCCTTCGACCTGACCCATTCTCTCGCGCGGCGCGTGACGGTGCTGGGCTCGACCGGTTCGATCGGCGTGTCGACGCTGAGCGTCATCGAACATGCGCGGCGTACCTATGGCGCCGACGCGATGCCGCTCGAAGCGCTGACGGCGCAATCCAATGTCGAGAAGCTGGCCGAGCAGGCGCGCGAATTCCGTCCGCGCCGGGCCGTGATCGGCAGACCCGAGCTGCACGACAAACTGAAGTCCCTGCTCGAAGGCACCGGCATCGAGACCGCCGCCGGCAAGGAGGCTGTTGCCGAGGCGGCCGACATGCCGGCCGAGACGGTGATGGTGGCGATCGTCGGCGCGGCGGGTCTGCCGCCGGCGCTGAGGGCCGTCAAGCGCGGCGCCACGCTGGCGCTGGCCAACAAGGAATGCGTGGTGGCGGCCGGCGATCTCTTCCGCCGCACGCTCGACGCCTCGCGCGCCACCGTGATCCCGGTCGACTCCGAACACAACGCCGCCTTCCAGTGCCTGGAGTTCGGCCAGGCCCACGCCATCGACAAGGTGATCCTGACCGCCTCGGGCGGGCCGTTCCGCGAATGGACGCGCGAGGCGATGCAGCACGTCACGCCGGAACAGGCCGTGGCCCATCCCAACTGGTCGATGGGCGCCAAGATCTCGGTCGACAGCGCCACCCTGATGAACAAGGGCCTGGAGGTGATCGAGGCCCATTTCCTGTTTGCGCTGCCGCCCGAGAAGCTGGACGTGATCGTCCACCCGCAATCGGCGGTCCATTGCCTGGTCACCTATACGGACGGCTCGATGCTGGCCCATCTGTCGGCGCCGGACATGCGCACGCCCATCGCCCATGCGCTGGCCTGGCCGCGGCGGATCGACGGCCCCGCGCAGCGCCTCGACCTGGCGGCTCTCGGGAAATTGACCTTCGAGGCGCCCGGATCGCGAGCGCTTTCCCTGCCTGGCCCTGGCCGAGGCTTGCTTGCACCTGGGCGGGCTGACGCCCTACGATCCTCAACGCCGCCAATGAGATTGCGGTCGAGGCATTTCTGGACCGCCGGATCGGCTTCTACGACATCGCCCGGGTGGTGGAGGAGACGCTCGCCGCGGACGGCTCCAATGTGAGCGAAGCCGAGGATTTGGAAACCGTGCTGGACGTGGACCGCCGGGCGCGTGAAACGGCGGCTTCGCTCTGCCGCAAACTGGCGGCCTGAGCGGGCGCAGCCCAGGAGATTTGATGGTGCACGCGTTGGTCGAATTGCTGCAGTGGATCCCACTGGGACTGCCGGCATTTCTGTTCGTGATCTCGATCGTCGTCTTCTTCCATGAGCTGGGACATTTCGCAGTTGCGCGCGCCTGCGGTGTCGCCGTCGAGACCTTCTCCATCGGCTTCGGCCCGGCCATCTTCGGCTGGAACGACAAGAAGGGCACGTATTGGAAAGTGTCGTGGGTTCCGCTCGGCGGCTATGTGAAGTTCGCCGGCGATGCCGATGCGGCCTCGACGCCCGACCGCGAGAAGATCGCGCAGATGACGCCGGAAGAGCGCGCGCATCTGTTCCAGGACAAGCCCCTGTGGCAGCGCGCGGCCGTCGTCGCCGCGGGACCGGCGGCCAATTTCGTCCTCGCCATCGCGATCTTTGCGGCGACCTATATGCTCATGGGACAGCAGATGCTGCGCCCCGTCGTCGGTTCGGTGGCGCCGCACAGCGCCGCGGCCGCCGCCGGCATCAAGCCCGGGGACAGGATCCGCACCATAGGCGGTCAGCAGATCGCCTCCTATTCCGATGTCCAGAGCATCACCGCGATCAATGCCGGCCATGCACTCACGATCGGGGTGCTGCGCGACGGCAAGCCTCTCAGTCTCACGGCGACGCCGCGGCTGGAAACCGTCACGGATCGGTTCGGCAATACGCAGACAGTCGGCAGCCTCGGTATCTCGCCCCGTCTGGCGGCCTATGTCGGCGCGGTGCGGCCCGGCAGTGCGGCGCAGGCGGCCGGCCTCAAGCCCGGCGACACGATCACCGCCATTAACGGCACGCCGATCCACGATTTCAGCGACATGCAGACCATCGTCGCCAGCCATGCCGGCAAAGCGCTGACGCTCACCGTGTCGCGCGGCGGCAAGATCCTGACGCTGAGCGCGACCCCGCGCATGGGCGAGGCCAAGGATCTTGACGGCCATGTCCGGCAGCAGGCCATCCTCGGCATCACCAGCGGCATCAGCCATGGCGAGGTCGAGATCGTCCGCTACGGCCTCTTCGGCGCGGTGGGCGAGGCGGCGTCCCAGACCTGGTTCGTGGTCGACAGCACCATGAGCTATCTGTGGCGGATGGTGGCCGGCCAGGCCGATTCCAGCCAGCTCAGCGGGGTGGTGGGCATTGCCCGGGTCTCCGGGCAGGTGGCCACGCATCGGCTTTCTTGCCCTGATCAATCTGGCGGCTCTCATTTCCGTAAGCATCGGACTGGTAAACCTTTTTCCTGTTCCGATCCTCGACGGCGGCCACCTTCTGTATTATGCATTCGAAGCTGTTTTGGGCCGGCCGCTTGGGGCGCGGGCCCAGGACGTCGGTTTTCGCGTGGGGTTGGCGGTCATGCTGGGGTTAATGGTGCTAGCCACCTGGAATGACCTTGTCCGTTTAAACCTCTTCTGACATTGAACAGCGCACCGGGGCCGGCCCGCCCCGTCGTGCGAGCCTAGAGACGAGCGGATGAGCCTGATCGCCCACCCTTTTGCCCGCTATCGGCGCGCGGCCCTGTTGCTGGCCTCGAGCGCCGTGATTGCGCTTCCAGCGCCGGCCATGGCGCAGGCCCTGAACCCGCACATCTCTCGGCGCGCGGGCCACGGGCGCGACCGTGAAGAAGGGCGCCGATCATCCAGCGCATCGCCGTGCGCGGCACCCAGCGCATCGAGCCGGCGACCGTGCTCTCCTATATGTCGATCCGCCAGGGCGAGCCCTATGACGAGCAGGCCGTCGACCGCTCGCTGAAGACGCTGTTCGCCACCGGCCTGTTCGCCGACGTCAAGATGAACTGGAACGGCTCGACGCTGACCGTGAACGTGGTCGAGAACCCGATCATCAACCAGGTGGATTTCGAGGGCAACGACAAGGTCTCGACCAAGGACCTGAAGAAGGAGGTCCAGCTCAAGCCGCGCACGGTCTTCACGCGCAACAAGGTGCAGGCCGACGTCCAGCGCATCATCGAGCTCTATCGCCGCAACGGCAAATTCGCCGCCACCGTCGATCCGGAAATCATCCAGCGTCCGCAGAACCGCGTCGACCTGATCTTCTCGATCCATGAAGGCCAGACCACGGGCGTCTCGCGCATCTCGTTCATCGGCAATCACGTGTTCGACGATTCGACGCTGCGCAGTCAGATCGCGACCGAGGAAAGCGCCTGGTGGCGCATTCCTGGCGTCCAACGACAATTACGATCCGGACCGGCTGACCTTCGACAAGGAACAGCTTCGCCGCTTCTATCTGAAGCGCGGCTATGCGGACTTCTCGGTCAAATCGGCCGTGGCCGAGCTGACGCCGGACCGCAAGGATTTCTACATCACCTTCACGATCGACGAAGGCAAGCTCTACCATTTCGGCAAGGTCGAAGATCGATTCCTCGATCAAGGAGCTGACGCCCGAGCAACTGCGGCCGCTGGTGCCGATCAAGGACGGTTCGAGTCTACAACGCCGAAGAGGTCGACAAGTCGATCGACGCGCTGACCAACGCGGCCGGCACCAAGGGCTACGCCTTCGCCGCAGGTCCATCCGCGCATCCGCCGCGATCGCAAGACCCACACCATCGACGTGATCTTCAAGATCGACCAGGGGCCGCGCGTCTATGTCGAACAGATCAACATCACCGGCAACACGCGCACGCTGGACAAGGTGATCCGCCGCGAGTTCCGGCTCGCCGAAGGCGACGCCTTCAACCGCGTGCTGGTCGACCGGTCGCGCACGCGTATCAAGGCGCTGGGCTTCTTCAAGGACGTCAAGATCAAGACCTCGCCGGGCTCGGCGCCGGACCGCACGGTGCTCGAACGTACAGGTGCAGGAGCAGTCGACCGGCCAGCTTCAGCTCGGCGCCGGCTATTCCTCGACCAGTTCCTTTGTCGGCCAGTTCAGCTATTCGCAGGCGAACCTGTTCGGCCGCGGCCGAATTCCTGCGCGCCAGCATCTCGATGTCATCGATCCAGAAGCAGTATCAGCTCAGCTTCACCGAGCCCTATTTCCTGGATCGTCCGCTGTCGGCCGGCTTCGACCTCTACAAATACACCATCAATTACGACCAGGCCTATTATCAGGGCGATTCCACCGGCGGCGACCATCCGCTTCGGCTTCCCGACCTCGGAATATGGCAGCGGGCTGCCTGAACTACACCTACAGCATCCAGAAGATTAATCCCTATCCGAACGCGCCGCAGGCCGTGCTGCAGGCTACCGGGACGTCGCAGACCTCGATGATCGGCTATAGCTACAGCTACAATACGCTCGACGATCCCATTAAACCGCGCAAGGGCATGGTGTTCTCGTTCACGCAGGACTTCGCCGGCTTTGGCGGCAGCGCTCAAATATCTGCGCACCGAAAGCACCTACTCGTTCTACCACCCGGTGATCTGGGACGATCTGATCGGGGCCCTGCAAGCTCAAGGCCGGCTACATCACCGGCTATGGCGGCCAGCATGTCCGCCTCAACGAGCGCTTCTTCAAGGGCGGCGACAGTTTCCGCGGCTTCAAGCTGGCGGGCATCGGCCCGCGCTACGTCCGCGGCGGCCAGGCAGAGCGCGGTCGGTGGCGACGCCTATATCATCGGTATCGGCGGAACTCAGGCTGCCCGACTTCCTGCCGGCCAGTTACGGAATTTCGCTGTCGTTGTTCACGCGATTTCGGTACGCTGGGCCACATCGATACGGGCGTGCCACCTTGCACGATCAACAGCACGACCTGCATCAAGGACAATATGGCCCTGCGAGTTTCGGCCGGCATCAGCATCGGCTGGAAGTCGCCCTTCGGCCCGGTGCAGATCGACCTCGGCGTGCCGGTCGTGAAAGAACCCTACGACAAATCACAAGTCATTCGTTTCAGCGCAGGGACAGGACTTTAAACCCATGAAGAAAACCGACATCACTGGCCTTATGGCCAAAACTTGCGCGGCCGCCATGTTCGCCGCCGCGCTTTCCGTCAGCGGTTCCGCCGTGGCGCAGGCCCAGGATGCCACGCCGCCCACCGCCAATACCCCGGCTCCGAAAATCCTGGTCATCGACCGCAGCGCGATCCTGCGCGGCTCGAAGGTTGGCGAGGACATCGCCAAACAGGTGAAAGCCTATACGCAGCTCCGCCGAGAAGGAATTCAAGGGCGAAAGCGAACACCTCAAGGCCGAAGGTCAGAAGCTGCAGCAGCAGCTCGCGATCCTCTCGCCGTCGGTGAAGAAGCAGCGCATCGCCGCCTTCGAGAAGCGAGCAGAAGGCGTTCCAGGCGAAGGTCCAGAAGCGCCAGGACGAGATTCAGGGCGGCGTCCTGCAGGCGCGCCAGCAGGTCGAACAGGCTCTCGGCCCGATCCTGAAGGGCATCATGGCCGAACGCGGCGCCAATCTGCTGTTCGATCGCAGCGTCGTGGTGCTGGGCACCATCGATGTCGATGTGACGGCGCTGGCCATCGATCGGCTGAACAAGAAGCTCGACAAGGTGAAGGTCAGCCTCGTGGAGCCGCCGAAGGACTCGCAGGGACAATAATGGAGCGTGCGGGACGCTCTCGGGTGTCCCGCGGCGGACGCATATGGCCGACCCTCGCTTCTACGACAATTGCGGCCCCTTCACGCCGGCAGATTTGTGTGCCGGCATCGGGGCCGAATTGTCGCGGGAGGCGGATCCGGACAGCCTGATCCATGATGTCGCCGCGCTCGACGGCGCGGGGCCGCTCCATCTGGCGTTCTGCACCGGCACCAAGGCCGCGCTGAGGGCACTTGCCGAAACGGCGGCGGGCTTTGTCCTCGTACCCGAGGGGATCGATCCCTCGGTCGCGCCGTCCGGCGCGCTTCTGCTGACCGCGCCAGCGCCGGAGGCGGCTTTTGCCGCTGCGGTCTGGCGCTTCTATCCCGGGGACATCCTCGGCAGCTGGGCCCAGCAGACGCCGGTCGATCCCAGCGCCATCATCGCCGGCGATGTCAGCCTCGCGCCGGGCGTCGTGATCGGGCCGGGCGCCGAGATCGGGGCGGGCACGCGCATCGGCGCCAACACCGTGATCGGCCGTGGCGTCGCCATTGGCCGCGATTGCGAGATCGGCGCCAATGTTACCATCTCCCACGCCTATCTGGGCGATCATGCGGTGATTCAGGCCGGGGCGCGGATCGGTGAGCCGGGCTATGGCTTCACGTCGAGCGCGAAGGGCCATGTCCGCATTCCCCAGATCGGGCGTGTTCTCATCCAGGACTCGCGTCGAGATCGGCGCCAATGCCGCCATCGACCGCGGGGCGCTGGGCGACACCGTGATCGGCGAAGGCACCAAGATTGATAATCTGGTTCACATTGGGCACAACGGCCGCCTCGGTCGGCACTGCCTGATCACCGGCCAGGTCGGCTTCGCCGGCAGTGTGGAAGCTCGGCGATTTCGTCGTCATGGGCGGGCAGGTCGCGATCGCCGATCATACCAGGATCGGGGATGGCGCGCGGATCGCGGGCAAGGCCGGCCTGCCGCCGGGCGAATATCCCGGCGGAACGGATTATGGCGGCTTTCCGGCCCGGCCCATGCAGCAGTGGCGGCGCGAGGTTGCGGCTCTGGCGCTTCTCGCCAAGCGGCGCAAACGAGACAAATGATGACTGAGACGAATACGCAAGACGGCCTGGTGCTCGATGTCGAGCAGATCAAGCTGCTGCTGCCGCATCGCGCGCCCTTCCTCTTCCTCGAGAAGCTGACGGATATCGTGCCGGGCGAGAGCGCGGTGGGACACAAGGCCGTCTCCTTCAACGAGCCGCATTTCCTTGGCCACTTTCCCGGACTATTCGGTGATGCCCGGGCGTGCTGATCGTCGAGGCGATGGCGCAGGCCGCCGGCGCGCTGGTCGTTCATTCGCATGGGCGATGCCGGCAAGAAGCAGCTCGTCTTCTTCATGGGGATCGACAAGGCGCGCTTCAGCAAGCCCGTTGTGCCGGGCGATATGCTGCGCTTTCCGGTCAGGATGCTGCAGCAGCGCGGCCCGGTCTGGCGCTTCGAGGGCAAGGCCTATGTCGGCGACGCGCTGTGCGCCGAAGCCGAATTCAGCGCCATGATCCGCAAATCGGAGCAGAACGGCCAGTGAGCGCACATCGCCCGGGCGTCCATCCTACCGCGCTTGTCGAAGACGGCGCGACGCTCGGAGCCGATGTGGAGGTCGGCCCCTTCTGCCTCGTGAAGGCGCGGCGCGGTGCTGGGCGATGGCGTCAGGCTGCTGTCCCATGTCGTCGTCGGCGGCACGACGAAAATCGGTGCGCGGACGGTTGTTCATTCCCATGCCGTGCTCGGCGGCGAGGCGCAGATCCGCGGGCTCGACCCGGCCGGAACGGCGCTTCGAGATCGGCGCCGATTGCACGATCCGCGAACATGTGACGATGAGCTGCGGCAGCCCCCATGGCGGCGGCGTCACCGCGGTCGGCGATCGCGGCTACTTCATGGCCTATAGCCACATCGCCCATGACTGCCATATCGGCGACGGTGTGACCTTCGCCAATGGCGTGCAGCTTGGCGGCCATGTCCATATCGGCGAGGGCGCCAATTTCGGCGGGCTGTCGGCCGTGCAGCAATTCGGCCGCGTCGGCCGCTTCGCCTTTGTCGGCGGCGTCACCGGCATCAATGAGGACATCATCCCCTATGGCATGGCGTTCGGCGACCATGCCGAACTGGCCGGGCTCAACCTCATCGGCCTGAAGCGCCGGGGCGTTCCGCGGCCCAACATCCATGCGCTGCGCGGCGCCTTTCGCGCCATCTTCCAGGACGAGGACGGCACGATCGCAGATCGCGCGCGACAGCGCGCGCGCGAACGCTGGCACGATATGGCCGAAGTGCAGGAAGTCGTCGCCTTCATCCTGGCCGACGCCAAGCGGCCGATCTGCACCGCGCGCAAGCGCGGCGCCGGACGAAGACTGATGGCGACGCTCGGCATCATCGCCGGCGGCGGGCGACTGCCGCTGGCTGTGGCCGAAGCCGTCGCAGGCCGCGGGCCGCGCGGTGTTTCTTCTGGCGCTCAAGGGCTGCGCCGACGACGGCGTCGCCGCGCTTTGACCATGAATGGAATTCGCTGGGCGAGGTCGGCCGGGCGCTGAAGCTGCTGCGCGCGCATGATTGCGACGAGGTTCTGCTGGCCGGCAAGGTCGCGCGGCCGCGCTTCTCCGATCTCAAGCTCGACGCCAAGGGCGTGATGGTGCTGCCGCAAGTCGTGGCCGCCGCGCGCAAGGGCGACGATGCGCTGCTCGATTGCATGGTCGCGATGTTCGAGGACGAAGGCTTCCGCGCCATCGGCGTGGCCGAGGCCGCGCCGTCGCTGCTGGCGGGCGAGGGCGCGCTTGGGCGCATCGCTCCGTCTACGGATCATATGGCCGATATCGCGGTCGGCGTGAAGGTCGTGCGCGCGATGGGCGCGCTCGATATCGGCCAGGCGACGGCCGTGTGCGAGGGGCTGGTGCTGGCCGTCGAAGCCGCCGAAGGCACCGACCGCATGATCGCGCGCGTCGGCGAATTGCCCGAGGCGATCCGCGGCGTGCCCGGGAAAGCCGCAGAGGCGTGCTGGTCAAGGCGCCCAAGCCGCAGCAGGACGGCAAGACCGATCTGCCCGTGATCGGCACCGACACGGTGAAGAATGTCGCCGCCGTGGGCCTCGCCGGCATCGCCATCGAGGCCGGCTCGGCGCTGATCATGAACCGCGACGCGGTGCGCGAGGCGGCCGATGCGGCCGGCATCTTCGTCTATGGCTTCGCGCGCGACGCCTATCCGCGGCTGACGATGGCCGAGCGTTCCCGCCAAACCGCTTTCGGTGATGCTGGTCTGCGGCGAGCCGTCGGGCGATCAGCTCGGCGGCGAGTTGATGGCGGGGCTGAAGGCGCTGGAACCGTCGGTCGTGATCACCGGCGTCGGCGGCGCGGCCATGGCGGCGCAAGGCCTGAAGACGCTGTTCCCGCTCGACGACACGGCGGTGATGGGCCTGCGCGAAGTCGTGCCGAAGATTCCGGTGATCCTGCGCCGCGTGCGCGAGGCGGCCGACTATGCGCTTGCAGACGCGGCCCGATGCCGTGGTGCTGATCGACAGCCCGGATTTCACCCATCGCATCGCCCGGCGCCTCAAGCGCATCGATCCGGCGATCCGCACCGTGAATTATGTCGCGCCGCAGGTCTGGGCCTCGCGCTCCTATCGCGCCAGGGCGATGGCGCGCTATTTCGATCTGGTGCTGGCGCTGTTGCCGTTCGAAGCGCCGTTCTTCGAATCCTATGGCCTCAAGACGGCGTTTGTCGGCCATCCGGTGATCGAGCGCGTCGCGCGGATGACGGGCGGCGCGGCGTTGCGCGCGCGGCTCGGCATCGCGGCCGATGCGCCGCTGCTGTGCGTGCTGCCGGGCAGCCGCACCAATGAGGTGCGCCTGCTGCTGCCGATTTTCCGCGAGGCCGTCGCGATCCTTGGCCAAACAGATTCCCGGCCTTGTCTGCGTGTTGCCGACGGTGGCGCATGTCGTCGGCGCGGGTGCGCGAAGGCGCGACGGATTGGCCCGCGCCGCTCCACATCCTCGAAGGCGATGCCGACAAGTTCGCCGCCTTCGATGCCGCCGATGCGGCGCTGGCGGCCTCCGGCACGGTCACGACCGAACTTGCGCTGTCGCGCACGCCGATGGTGATGGCCTACAAGCTGGGCTGGCTGACCTGGAAACTGATGCGCCCCTTCGTGCACGCGCCCTTCGGCACGCTGGTCAATATCCTTCTGGATCGCGAGGCGGTGCCGGAATTCGTGCAGGACAAATGCACGGCCGAAGGGCTGGCCGGCGGCGCTGCTGCCGCTTGCTGACCGACAAGGTCGGCGGCCGAGAAGCAACTCGCCGATCTCGACGAAGCGACGCTGAAACTGGGGCGCGGAAAGGAAGCGCCAAGCCTCCGCGCGGCCGAGGCGCTGCTGGCCTTCGTGCGCGAGGCGCGCACGAAGGCCGGAGCGTAAGGCTCAGCGCCGCGTCAGCGGCACGTAATCGCGCATCGGCGCGCCGGTGTAGAGCTGGCGCGGACGGCCGATCTTCTGGTGCGGGTCTTCCAGCATCTCCTTCCACTGCGCGATCCAGCCGACCGTGCGGGCCAGCGCGAACAGCACCGTGAACATGGAGGTGGGGAAGCCCAGCGCCTTCAGCGTGATGCCCGAATAGAAGTCGATATTCGGATAGAGCTTCTTCTCGACGAAATAGGGATCGTTGAGCGCGATCTTCTCCAGCTCCATCGCCACCTTGAGCAGCGGGTCGTCGTGCACGCCCAGCTCGTCGAGCACGGCCTTGCACTGGTGCTCCATCGCCTTGGCGCGCGGGTCGTAGTTCTTGTAGACGCGGTGGCCGAAGCCCATCAGGCGGAAGGGATCGTCCTTGTCCTTGGCGCGGGCGATGAATTCGGGGATGCGATCGACCGTGCCGATCTCTTCCAGCATCTTCAGCGCGGCCTCGTTGGCGCCGCCATGGGCCGGGCCCCACAGGCAGGCGATGCCGGCGGCGATGCAGGCGAACGGATTGGCGCCCGACGAGCCGGCCAGACGCACGGTCGAGGTCGAGGCGTTCTGCTCGTGATCGGCATGCAGGATGAAGATCGTGTCCAGCGCCTTGGCCAGCACCGGATTGATCTTGTATTCCTCGGCCGGCACGGCGAAGCACATGCGCAGGAAGTTCTCGGTGTAGCCCAGATGGTTCAGCGGATACACGAAGGGCTGGCCGACGCTGTATTTGAACGCCATGGCCGCGATGGTCGGGATCTTGGCGATCAGCCGGTGGCTGGCGATCTCGCGCTGGCGCGGATCGTTGATGTCGGTCGAGTCGTGATAGAAGGCCGACAGCGCGCCGACGACGCCGCACATGATCGCCATCGGATGGGCGTCGCGGCGGAAGCCGCGGAAGAAGGCGGCCAGCTGCTCATGCACCATGGTGTGGTGCGTGACCGTGTGGTCGAATTCCTCCATCTCGCGCCTTGCTCGGCAGTTCGCCGTGGAGCAGCAGGTAGCAGACCTCCAGGAAGTTCGAATGCTCGGCCAGCTGGTCGATGGGGTAGCCGCGATAGAGCAGCACGCCCTTTTCGCCGTCGATGAAGGTGATCTGGCTTTCGCAGCTCGCGGTCGAGGTGAAGCCCGGATCGTAGGTGAAGACGTCCGCCTCGGCATAGAGCTTGCGGATGTCGACGACGTTCGGGCCTGAGCTGCCGGAGAAGACCGGTAGATCGAAATCCTTGCCGTCATAGCTGAGCTTGGCGGCGCCTGCTGGGGTGGCTTTGCTGTCTCTTAATCGTCATAGGGCATTCCTCTCTCGGCGGCCCCCGAGGGCCCCGGCCGCATGTCTTGCACTGCAGCAATTATAGGCGAAGCTGGTTAATTTCGTCACCTATTTAAGCGAAGATCACGCTCTCCGCCTTAACGTCTTGTCATGCCGCGTAAGCCCTTAGGCGGACTAGGGATTCCTCGCGCCCCAGCACCGCCAGAACGTCGAAGATCGGCGGCGAGGAGGCCTTGCCCGGTCAGCGCCGCGCGCAAAGGCTGGGCGACCTTGCCCAGTTTGAGTTCTTTGGCGTCTGCGAAGGCGCGGACTTTTTCTTCCAGCAGGGCGGTGTCCCACGCCCCATCGGCGAGGATGGGCACGAGTTCGCCGAGCAGGGCGCGCGCCTCCGGCGGCAGCAGCTTCTCGGCGGCGGCGTCGAGCTCGCGCGGACCGTCCGTATACAGAAAATCTGCGGCCTGTCCCAGCTCGACCAGCGTCTTGGCGCGCTCCTTGAGGCCGGGCATGGCGGCGGTGAGACGCGCCATGGCCTTGTCGTCCAGCGTCTGGGGCGGGTCGAGGCGGGACAGCAGATCGGCCGTGATGCGGGCGAGCTCCGCATTGTCCATCTGGCGCATGTAGTGCCCGTTGAGATTGTCGAGCTTCTTCATGTCCATGCGCGCCGCGCTGCGGCCGATGCTCTCCAGATTGAACCATTCGATGGCCTGCGCCGTCGGAATGATCTCGTCATCGCCATGGCTCCAGCCGAGACGCAGCAGGTAGTTGCGCATGGTCTCGGGCAGATAGCCCATATCGCGATAGGCTTCGACAGCCAGCGCGCCATGGCGCTTGGAGAGCTTGGCGCCGTCCGGCCCGTGGATCAGCGGCACATGGCCGTAAATCGGCTCGGGCCAGCCCATGGCCTTGATGATCTGCAATTGGCGCGCGGCATTGTTGAGATGATCGTCGCCGCGAATGACATGGGTGATGCCCATATCGTGATCGTCCACCACCACGGCCAGCATATAGGTCGGCGTGCCGTCCGAGCGCAGGAGGATCATGTCGTCGAGCTGATCATTGGCGAAGGTCACATCGCCCTGCACCAGATCGCGCACGACGGTCTCGCCCGTCTGCTCGGCCTTGAGGCGCACGACGAAGGGCTTGCCCTCTTCGGCCGGGCCGGGTGCGCGGTCGCGCCAGCGTCCGTCATAGCGGGTGGGCTTGCCGGCCGCACGCTGCTCGGTGCGCATGGCGTCGAGTTCTTCGGCGGTGGCATAGCAGCGATAGGCGTTGCCTTCGGCCAGAAGCTGTTCGGCGACTGCGCGATGCCGGTCGGCGCGGGCGAACTGGTAGACGGTCTGCCCGTCCCAATCGAGGCCCATCCAGTCCAGGCCGTTCAGGATTGCGTCGATGGCCTCGCTCGTGGAGCGGGCGCGGTCGGTGTCCTCGATGCGCAGCAGGAAGGTGCCGCCGGTGTGCCTGGCATAGAGCCAGTTGAACAGCGCCGTGCGCGCCCCGCCGATATGCAGGAAGCCGGTGGGCGAGGGGGCGAAGCGCAGGACGGGCTTGGATTTGTCGGTCATGATACCTTGGAACTGTCCGGGCCGGCGTTCGCGGCCATCTACGTGTCGTGGCTTCTAAAGCGCGGCCAGCCGAAGTGGAAGCCGGTTCGGCGTCCGGCCGCGCGCAATCAGAGGAATAGAGCGGGCCCCGCCAGGGGCATGCTCTAGCAAACCGGGTTTCGTGGGGGTAGGTCCGTCACCGTTTTTCCGGCGATTTGCGCTGTCCGAATGGGCGGTGGCGGTGCCGCATGTCCGGCTGGGGGCCATCGGGCCATGGCTGCGGCGCGCCTGGGAGGCGGAGGCCGACCGCAGGCCGCTGTGGCTGCCGGTAGGGCTGGGTGCTGGGATCGGGGCCTATTTCGCCCTGCCGCGGGAGCCCGGGCCAGTCTGGGCCATCGTCGCGGCAGCAGCGGGGCTCGTCCTGGCTATCTGGGCGGCGCGGCGGCGCGATGCCCCGGATCTGAGGGCAATGCTGGCGGTGGCCGCCGCCATCCTGATCGGCTTCGCTGCGGCCCAGTTCCGCACCGAGCGGGTGGCCGCGCCCGTGCTGGTGCGCAAGATCGGCCCCGTCCATTTCGACGGCCGCATCCTCGAAGCCGGTGCCCATGGCAAGGGCGCGCGGCTGCTGCTCGCAGTTGCGTCGATCCCGCGCCTTGTGCCCGCGCACGCGCCGCGTCGCGTTCGGGTCTCGGTGCGCATGGATCCGGCGCAGCTCACGCCGGGCCATTGGGTGCACATCCTGGCCGTGCTGATGCCGCCGCCGGCGCCCGCCGTGCCGGGCGGTTACGATTTCGGCCGCTGGGCCTATTACCAGGGCATTGGCGCGGTGGGTTACGCCTATGGCAAGGCCAAACCGATGGCCGCGCCGCGCCCCGACACATGGCGCGAGAGCTTCTCTGCGCGCATTGAGCGCCTGCGTGATGCCGTCACCGCACGCATTCGCCATGTTCCGGTGCCCGCGATCGGCGCGCTGGCAAGGCGCGCATCGATGAAGACGACCGCAATGCCTTTCGCGATTCCGGCCTTGCCCATGTGCTGTCGATCTCGGGCCTGCATCTGGCGCTGGCCGGTGGCTTCTTCTTCTGGGTGGTGCGGGCGCTGCTCGCGCTCGTTCCCGCCATCGCGCTCACCTATCCGATCAAGAAATGGGCGGCCGTGGCGGCGCTGCTGGGGGCGGGCA
Source organism: uncultured Pseudomonadota bacterium (assembly GCA_963822185.1). Taxonomy (GTDB): domain Bacteria; phylum Pseudomonadota; class Alphaproteobacteria; order Micropepsales; family Micropepsaceae; genus Rhizomicrobium. Next base: position 250,896 of record CAWGGT010000001.1, on the reverse strand, counting down.
CCTATCTCATCCTCAGCGGCTGCGGCGGGCCGGCCGTGCGCGCCTATATCATGCTCGCGGTGATGTTTACGGCGGTGCTCGTGGACAGGCCGGCGCTCTCCATGCGCTCGATCGCGCTCGCCGCCGCAATCATTCTTGTCGTCAAGCCGGAAAGCCTGATCGAACCCGGTTTCGAAATGTCTTTCGCGGCGGTGGCGGGATTGATCGCGCTGGCCGAATGGGCAGCGGCGCGGCGCATGCGCAATTCGGATATCGAAATGGTGCGTGGGGCGTTCGCGCGGGCGCGGCGTTATCTGGTCGGCATTGCGCTCGCCAGCATCGTCGGGGGGCTGGCGACCGCGCCCTTCGCGATCTTCCATTTCGACCGCGCCTCGCAATACGGTCTCCTTGCCAATGTGCTGGCGATGCCGGTGGTGGGCCTTCTCATCATGCCGGCGGCGACGGCGGCGATGCTGCTGATGCCCTTCGGCCTCGACAAATGGCCGCTTATCGCGATGGGCAAGGGTGTCGGGTTGATGCTCGCCATCGCGCAATGGGTGGCGGGCCTTCCCGGTGCGGCGACCATGGTCGCGGTGTGGCCGCAGTCCGCGCTGCTGATTGTGGTGCTGGGCGGATTGTGGATCACGCTATGGCGCGGAAACTGGCGCTGGCTCGGGCTCGCGCCGGTCTGTCTGGGATTGCTGATCGCCGGTTTCGCGACACCGCCAGACATTCTGATCGCCCGCAATGGCCGCGATGTGGCCGTTCGGCTGGCGAGCGGCAGGCTCGCGCTGTTGCACCAGCCGAAAGACGGTTACGCCGCCCAAAGCTGGCTCAAGCGCGACGGCGATGCGCGCGCGCCCGACAAGGCCGTGGCCACCGCGAAGGAGGGCGTGCGCTGCGATGCCGATGGCTGCATCGCGCGTCTCAAGTCAGGATTGGTGCTGGCGCAATCGGCCCGCTTCGATGCGTTGCGTACCGATTGCGATGCGGCCGAAATCGTCGTCAGCGCCGTGCCGACGCGTTTCGCCTGCCGAGGCCCAAAGCTTATCATCGACCGTTTCGATGTGGCCCGCAACGGTGCCTATGCAATCCGACACGGCGATGGCTTGGATATCGAAACCGTGCGCGAACGGCGCGGTCACCGCCCGTGGAGCGCGTACCCGGCGTGGCGCTGGCGACCGCACAAGACGCACCACGCCTACAGGCATTTCAATTCGCGAAGACGGCGCCGGCTCAATAGCGCCGAATAAGGCCCACCAGCTTGCCCTGCACGCGCACGCGGTCGGCGCCGTAGAGGCGGGTCTCATAGGCGGGGTTCGCCGCTTCCAGCGCAATCGAGTCGCCGCGGCGGCGCAGGCGCTTGAGTGTGGCTTCGGCCTCGTCCACCAGCGCGACCACGATGTCGCCGGTATTGGCCGTGTTGGCTTCCTGGATGATGACGGTGTCGCCGTCGAGAATGCCGGCATTGATCATGGAATTGCCCGTGACTTCGAGCGCGTAGTGATCGCCGCGCGTCAGCATTGCGCTGGGCACCGGCACTTCGGCCACCTTGTTCTGCAACGCTTCGATCGGCGTACCGGCGGCGATGCGGCCCAGCACGGGCACGGAGATCGAGCCTTCGCCATCGCCATTGGCGGAGCGGCGCGGCGTTCCGGCTTGGCGGGCATCGCCGGGCAGGCGGGCTTCGCCGCGCATCGGGCGCGATCCCGGTGGCGGGCTCATACGCTGGGCCTGGCTGCGCGATGTCGCGGGGCGGACATTGTCCGCCATATTCTCCGGCAGCTTGATGATCTCGAGCGCGCGGGCGCGCTTTTCCATGCGGCGCAGATAGCCGCGTTCCTCAAGTGCCGTGATCAGGCGATGGATGCCGGATTTCGATTTGAGGTCGAGCGCATCCTTCATTTCATCGAAGGACGGGGGAATGCCGGTTTCGCGCACGCGCTCATGAATGAACATGAGCAGTTCATATTGCTTGCGGGTCAGCATTCTGTCCGTCTCCCCATATCCCTGTCGCTCGCCCGGCCACCCGAACAAATCCGAAACATGGAGAATCGTTCTACTTTAGTTCTACATCCTCGTCAATGCGCAACATCTGGGGCCGGGGGCGAGAAAATATGGCCTCAGACGCCCTCGAGCGGCAGAACATCCACAGCCTCGCCGGCCACTGCGTCGGGCGCAAAAGGCGGGCGCACGATCAGCCCGTCGGCGCGCGCAAGGGCCGAGAGCATCGAGGAATCCTGGATCGGCAGCGGCGTTGCCCAGGCCTCGCCGTCACGCAGTTCCAGGGTCGCGCGGATGTAGTCCTGCCGCTTGTCATTGGCTTTGAGCGGCGCGGCGAGGCGCGCGCGGGTGAGCGGCGTTTGCGTGTCCGTGCCCAGCATCGCGGCGATGGCAGGGCGCAGATAGAGCAGGGCGCAGACCAGCGTCGAGACCGGATTGCCCGGCAGGCCCAGCAGCGGCAGCGCGCCGAGGCGGCCGAAGATCAGCGGTTTGCCCGGCCGCATGGCGATCTTCCAGAAATCGAGTTCGAGCCCCTTGGGTCCCAGCGCCTTCTGGATCAGGTCGTGCTCCCCGACCGATGCGCCGCCCAGCGTCACCAGCAGATCGGCGCCGGCTGCGCGTTCGGGCAGGGCGGCCACGGCGTCTACCGTGTCGGGAATGATGCCGAGATCCAGCACCTGGCCGCCCCAGCCTTCGATCAACGGCTTCAGCGCATAGCCCGACGAGGCGACGATGGCGCCGGGCGTTTTCGGCACGCCGGGAAGGGTGAGTTCGTCGCCCGTCGCGGCCAGCGCAATGCGCGGGCGGCGGCGCACGGAAAGTTCCGGCACATCGCCCGCGGCGATCAGCGAGACGTCGCGCGCCGTGAGGCGCTTGCCTGCTGGCGCCAGCACGTCACCGGTTTTGAAATCGAGTCCGGCCGCGCGGATATGGCGGTTCGGTCGCGCTGCTTCCTTGATCGTGACGCTGTCGCCGCTGGCGTCCGTGTCTTCCTGGATGACGATGGCATCGCCGCCCTCCGGCACCACGCCGCCGGTGAAGATGCGCACGGCCTCGCCTTTGCCGATAGTTGCCGGCGAAGGGATGGCCGGCGGGTGACGTGCCGATCACCTTCAGCGTCACCGGCACGGCGGCCGCATCTTCAGCGCGCACGGCATAGCCGTCCATGGCCGAAACCGGTGCCGGCGGCTGCATCATCCGTGCACGGACATCTTCGGCTGCGCACGCGATGGGCGGCCTCGGCCAAGGGCACGGTTTCGCTCTCGACCGGTTTGAACGCGGATGTGATGCGCTGAACCGCTTCGGCGACGGGGATCATTTCCCGGCCCTGAACATGTCCTCGACGCGCACGCGCGCGGCGGCGGCGAGCTTTTCGGCCGTGTCGTTGTCGATCGTGCGCGCCTTGCCGGTGAGGTAGGCGTAGATCTTCGCCGTCGGCACGCCGGCCTGCTTGGCCCATTCGCTGGCGCGCAAGCCGTTGGACGGTCATGAAGGCGCGGAAGGCGTCGCGTTGCGCATCGGGCAGGGCGGGTTGGCGCACATCAGACACTTCGCCCATCAGTGTTTTCGGTGCCGGCTTTGTGCGCGCGCCGGGCGCCGAGCGATAGCCGGTGGAGACATGGTCCGCACTCGTCGCAGGGATCGGCGTGGCCGTCTCCGCATGGGGCGCGATATAGCGTCCCGACTTGCCGCCCGATTTCGTCAGCAGGCGGACGGTTTCGATAACCGCGCCTTTGTCCACGGCCTTGACCATGTCATAGACGGTCAGCGCCGCGATCGATGCCGCCGTCAGCGCCTCCATCTCGACGCCGGTCTGGCCGGTGGTTTTGACGGTCGAAACGATGCGCAGCGCATGGCGCTCGGCCAGCGGTTCGAAATCGATCCCGGCCTTGGAGATCGGCAAGGGATGGCAGAGCGGGATCAGTTCGCTGGTCTTCTTGGCCGCCATGATGCCGGCGATGCGCGCGGCCGCCAGCACATCGCCCTTGGGGCCGGTGCCGGCGATGGCGGCCTCATAGGCTTCGGCCGACAATTGGATGATGGCTTCGGCGGTGGCCTCGCGCGCGGTCACCGCCTTGCCGGAGACGTCCACCATGCGGGCCGCGCCGCTCTCGTCGAGATGGCTGAGCTTGCTCATGCCGCCATTGTAGCGCCCAGCAGCGCTTTCGTCGCGGCCGTCACATCGTCCTGCCGCATCAGGCTTTCGCCGATCAGGAAGGTGGAGACCCCGGCCCCGGCCAGCCTCGCCAGATCGGCCGGGTCGCCGAGCCCGCTTTCGGCCACGATCAGGTTGCCCGGCGGGATCAGCGGCGCCAGCCGCAGCGTCACCGCGATGTCGGTGACGAAGGTCTTGAGGTCGCGATTGTTGATGCCGATGAGGTCGGGCCCGAGAAGCAGGGCCCGCTCCAGTTCCGCTTCATTGTGGATCTCGACCAGCGCATCGATTTTCCAGCGCCGGGCTTCGTCCATCAGCGCGCGCGCTTCGTCGTCGGTGACCGCGGCCATGATGATGAGGATGCAGTCCGCGCCCCAGGCCCGCGCCTCGGCCACCTGATAGGGCTCGAACATGAAGTCCTTGCGCAGCGCCGGCAGGCTGCAGGCCGCGCGCGCAGCGGTGAGGAATTCCGGCGCGCCCTGAAAGGACGGCGTGTCGGTGAGCACGGAGAGGCATGCCGCGCCGCCCGCTTCATAGGCGCGCGCCAGCGACGGCGGATCGAAATCGGCGCGGATCAGCCCCTTGGACGGGCTCGCCTTCTTGATCTCGGCGATGAGGCCGTAGCGGCCCGCCTCTTTCTTCGCTTCCAGCGCAGCGCGGAAGCCGCGCGGGGCATCGGCGTCGCGGGCGCGCGCTTCGATCTCCGGCCTGCGGAATCTTCGATTTCGCGGCAGCGATCTCTTCGCGCTTGTAGGCGGCGATCTTGTCCAGAATGGTCATGGCACCGCCTTTTGCGACACGGCGACCAGCCGATCAAGCGCAGCCTTGGCATTGCCGCTGTCGATGGCTTCGGCGGCGAGTTTTGCGCCGGCTTTGAGATCGGACGCGATATCGGCCACCACCAGCGCCGCGGCGCTGTTCAGCAGCGTGATGTCGCGGAAGGCGCCGGGCGCGCCGCCCAGCAACGCCAGCAGGGCTTGCGCATTCTCTTCCGGTTCGCCGCCCTTCAGATCGGCCAGCGTCACGCGCGTCACGCCGATCTCTTCCGGCGTCACCTCGCGCATCGTCACCGCGCCGTTCTCCAGCACTGCCACCGTGGTGGGCCCGGTGGTCGTCATCTCGTCGAGCCCGTCGCTGCCATGCACGACCCAGGCCTTCTCGGTCCCCAGCGCCTTCAGCACATGCGCCAGCTTCTCGACCCATTCGGCAGAAGAGACACCCAGCAATTGCCGCTTCACTTGCGCCGGATTTGAAAGCGGCCCGAGGAAATTGAAGATGGTGCGGAAGCCCAATTCCTTGCGCACAGGCGCCACGTGGTGCATCGCGCTGTGATAGGTGGGCGCGAACAGGAAGGCGAACCCGGCCTCGCGCAAACACGCTTCGGCCACGGACGGGGCCACATCGATCTTCACGCCCAGCCGCTCCAGCACATCGGCGGTGCCGCTGCGCGATGAGGCGCTGCGATTGCCATGCTTGGCCACGCGTCACGCCGCAGCCCGCCACCACCAGCGAGGTCGCGGTCGAGATGTTGAAGGTATCGTGCCCGTCGCCGCCCGTGCCGCACAGATCGATTGCCCCCGGTGGCGCCTTTACGGTCGCCATGGACGCGCGCATAGCGCGGGCGGCTCCCGTGATCTCTTCGACCGTCGGGCCGCGCTGCGCCAGTGCTGTCAGGAAGGCGGCGATGCGCACAGCCGAAACCTCGCCGCGCATGATGGCGGCAAAGGCATTCGCGGCCTCGGCCTCGCGCAAGCTCTTGCCGGCGACGAGGGCCTTCAGCGTGCCGGTGAAATCGTCCGCCATCACGCCGGTTCTTTGGACGCCGCGAAATCCGCGCAGATGTCGAGGAAGTTCTTGAGCAGCGCATGGCCCTGTTCGGAGGCGATGCTCTCGGGATGGAACTGTACGCCATGCACGGGATGGCTCTTGTGCATCACGCCCATGATGACGCCGTCATCGGCCTTGGCCGTGATCTCCAGCACATCCGGCATGCTCTCCGGCGCGATGGTCAACGAGTGATAGCGCGTGGCCAGGAAATTGTTGTTGAGGCCGCGGAACACGCTCTTGCCGGTGTGATGGACGCGGGAGAGCTTGCCATGCAGCGGCTCGGGCGCGCGCACGATCCGGGCGCCATAGGCCTGGCCGATGGACTGGTGGCCCAGGCACACGCCCAGGATCGGCATCCGGCCCTTGGCCTCGCGGATTACGTCCAGGCAGATGCCGGCCTCGTTGGGCGTGCAGGGGCCAGGCGACAGCACGATTCCGTCGATCTGCATGCCCAGCGCCTCGGCCGGGGTCAGCTCGTCATTGCGGTGCACGACGACCTCCGTCCCCAGCTCTCCCAGGAAATGATAGAGATTGTACGTGAAGCTGTCGTAATTATCGATCAGTAGCAGCACTTGGCACCCGCTTTCCCGCGATCTTCGCGGCTCGTCCGGTCGCTATTTTCGCCAAGGACGGCCCGGAAGGAAAGGTGGCATTGCGCGCCGGGGCCTACGCACCCCCGGAAATCGGTCATTGCCCACGCATTATGACAAATCGAGCCGCGGAAAAAGTCGCGGGAACGGCCGGGCTTGATGTGCGTCAACACATGCGCGGCGCTGCAGCGCAACACTGCTGCGCGAATTCACTGACCGGGAGAGTTTCCGATGAAGAAGACACATTGGCAGGACTGGACCATTGCCTTGGTGGCGGCCTGGCTGTTTGCGACGCCTTGGGTTCTTGGCTTCGAAAGCACGGCTGTGGCCTGGAATTTCTGGATCGTGAGCGCGGTGATTGCCGCGCTGGCGCTGATCGAGACCGCGGCCTTCGACCGGGTGGTCGAATGGGCCATCGCCGCTTTGGGCACCTGGATGCTTCTGGCCCCGCGCATCATGGACTTCAAGAGCGACGCGCTGACCTGGAGTGCGGCGATCAGCGGTCTCGATCATCGTCGGCCTCTCGGCCTGGGCCATCGGCGATGCGCACGAGATCCTGCCCAAGTTCTCGCGCCCGAAGGACGATCTGCGCGGCGACATGCAGGGCATCGCTGTGCCGGACGAGCATGAGCACATGGCCGGCGCCAGGGTGCGCCGCCCCGATGCGGGACCGGGCATGGTGACGCCGGGCGTGGGCACCCAGTCACCGGGCCAGACCGTCCACGAATAGACCCTGCCTCAGATGAGCCAGTGCTGAAGGGGCCGCTAGAACGGCCCCTTCAGCGTATTGTTGCTGCGGTCTTCGTCCGGGATCACCTGATCCGGATCGATCGTGGCCGAGGTGATGGGTTTGGTGCTGTCCACCGGCACCTCGACCTTGCGCTGCTGGATCCAGGCTTCGGCCGGAATGCGACGGCGGATTTTCGTGCCGTCGCTCAGAACGACTTCCAGCCAGGCCGGCATCACAAGCTTGTCGAGATTGGCGACGGTGATGGTCGCGCCCTTGGCCGCATCGCCATCCGTATAGGCGACCTTCGTGACCGCCAGATCGGCATCCCAATTGTGGAAGAACCAGCCGCGCCAGAACCAGGACAGGTCCTCGCCGCCGGCGCTGTCCATCGCGCGGAAGAAATCCGACGGTGAAGGATGCTTGAACGCCCAGTCGCGGATGTATTTGCGGAACGCGAAGTCGAAGCGCTTGGGTCCCAGGATCTGTTCGCGCAGCAGCTTCAAGCCCAAGGCCGCTTTGAAATAGGTGACGGGGTGGCGGTATTTCTCGCGGATCGCATCGGGGCGCGTCATGATGATCGGCGCATCCGGATCCTTCAGCACCGACTGGATTTCCTCGACCGGATTGCCGCCGCCCGGCGCGAATTCGGCATCGCGCTTGGGCCCGAATTCGCCGTGGTTGAAGTCGTCCAATTCATAGGTGTCGACGAAGGTGTTGAAGCCTTCGTCCATCCAGGCGTCGCGGCGCTCGTTGGAGCCGACGAGCATCGGGAACCAGCTATGGCCGATCTCGTGCGCGCTGATCCAGAACAGCGGCCTTGCCCTTGTCCGTGATGCCGTCAAAGGCCATGCCGGGATATTCCATGCCCGAGGCAGGGCCGGCGACATTGATCGCGGCGGGCCAGGGGAAGGGATACCAGCGGCGTGAGAAGTTCTCGACCGAGTTCTTGATATATTGCGTCGAGCGGCTCCAGGCATCCTTGCCCACGCTCTCCACCGGATAGAACGACATCGACAGCGCGCTCTTGTGATCCGGCAGGTTGATGCGCGCCGCATCCCAGACGAAGGCGCGCGATGCCGAGAAGGCGATGTCGCGCGTGTCGTGCATCTGGAAATGCCAGGTCAGCTCGCCGCCCTGCTTGGGACGGCTGGCCGGATTGTTCACATCGGCCGGCGCACGGATATAGATCGTGGCATCCGACGTGCGCGCCTTGGCGAGCTGTGCCTGTTCCGGGGCCGTCAGCACATCCTTGGCGTTGACGAGTTCGCCCGTGCCCGCGACCAGCATGTCCGACGGCACGGTGACCGTGTAATCGAAATCGCCATATTCGAGATAAAACTCGTTGGCGAGATAGGGCAGCGTGTCCCAGCCTCGAGATCGTCATAGACCGCCATGCGCGGATAGAACTGCGCCATATCGAAGATGTCGCCATTCTTCGACGGGCCCCAGCCCATGCGGCCGCCCCAGCGGCCGGGAATGGTGAAGTGCCACGCGATGTGCAGTTTGAGTGCGCTATGCGGCGCCATCGGCACGGGCAGGCGGATCTGCATGCGCGTGTCGGAGATGAGCGTGTCGGCCTTGTAGGTCTTGCCGTTCATCTCGACCGAAACGCTGTCGAGTTCGAAGCCCTTGGTGTGCAGCTTGGCCATCGCCGCATAGCGCTTGGGCACCGGGACCGCCAGCGTTGCGCGGGAATCCGCCTTGTAGTGGTTCTGCTCCATGCGCAGCCACAGCGCGTCCAGCCGGTCGGGGCTGTTGTTGGTGTAGGTGATGGTTTCGTCGCCGGTCAGCACCTTCTTCGCCGGTTCCAGATGCACGGCCATCTTGTAGTCCGCGCGGTTCTGCCAATAGGCCGGGCCCGGCGCGCCATTGCCCGAACGATAGGCATTCACCGGGTGGGGCAGGGTGAGCTTGGCGAAGGTCTGAAGCGGGTCGTAGCGGCCGGACGCTTTCATGTCCTTTTGGGCCGGGGCGGTGGTCTTGTCGCCCGGTTTTCCACAACCCGACAGAACAAGAACGGCAGCCAGCGCGAGGCCGAGAGGCAATTTGGTCATTGTGAGAATCCGGTCAGAATAGGCGGGATGTACAGGCGCGCCCACTATGACGCGATCCGGCGCGGTCCGGCCAGTCTCTTTTGCGTGTGCGGATGTTGTGGGTGGACGCTGTGGTGGCGTTGACACTGTGCCCCAGCACTTTCCTATTGATGCATGGTGCGCGTCAAAGCGATTCGAGCCAGGAAAAAGCGCATGCGGCCCGCCGATCTCGGCGCCGCGGAGGGCGCGTTTTGGCTCGTGCTGACAGTGGCGCTGCTCTTTGGCGGCGCGCGCGCGGTCTCGGGCCTGCCGTCGCTGATCGGTGTTTTCCTGCCGAGCGGCTTCATGGCGGCGCAGGCCGATGTGCAGGGCCCGGCGGGGCGCGTGAACCTGCCGCTGCATCTGCCGCGACGCGCCGATGCCGATAACGCGGATGCTTTTGGCCCGCAGGTGTTGACGCCAGTGCCCGCGCGCGGTTTCCCGGACTGGCTGGTCGAGCGCGTGAAATATGCGCGCCTCGCCTCCGGTGCGCCCGCCACGGCGGCGCTTCCCGCGCGCGCCCCGGCCATCGCCATCGTCATCGACGATCTCGGCCCCGATGTGGACGGCACGCGCCGCGCCATCGCGCTGCCTAAGAATGTGACATTGTCATTCCTGCCTTATGGCGACGACACGCGCACGCTGGTGCGCATGGCCGAACGCGCCGGCCATCAGGTCATCGTCCATGTGCCGATGGAGCCGGAGGGGCGCGAGGATCCGGGCCCCATGGCGCTCAGAACCGATCTGCCGGCGAGCACCAATCTCGCCCGTCTCGACTGGGCGCTGTCGCGCGTGCCGGGCCATGCCGGCATCAACAACCACATGGGCAGCCGCTTCACCCAGGATACGGCCGCGCTGATCCCGGTGATGGAGCATCTGGCCGGGCATATCGGCTTCTTTCTCGATTCCCGCACGACGCCGCATTCGCTGGTGATCCCGATCGCGCGCGCCTTCGGAATCGCCAGCGCCGGGCGCGACGTGTTCCTCGACGACGCGCAGCGTCCATCTTATGTCGAAAATCAGCTGGCCGAGACCGAGCGCGTGGCGCGCGAGACGGGCGTCGCCATCGCCATCGGCCACCCGCATGACGTGACGCTGTCGGCGCTGAAGGTGTGGACCGCACGCATCAGGGATCGCGGCTACCGCCTGATCCCGCTATCGACAGCGATCCGCCTCAAGACCCGGGAGGACGCGATGAAGATCGCGACGGCAGAGAAGTAAGAGGCGCTACTGCCCCCGGCCCGCGGTCGAGGCGTAGCGCACGGCTTCTTCGGCGGCGGCCATCAGGGCTTTGGCCTTGTTGACGCTCTCCTGATATTCGAGCTCGGGCACGCTGTCGGCGACGACGCCGCCGCCCGCCTGCACATACATGGTGCCGTCCTTCACCACCGCCGTGCGCAGCACGATGCAGGTGTCCATAGACCCGTCGGCCGCGAAATAACCCACCGCGCCGGCATAGACCGCGCCGCGCTTGTCCTTTTCGAACTCGTCGATGATCTGCATGGCGCGAATTTTGGGCGCACCGGTCAGCGTGCCCGCCGGAAGCCCCGCCGCCAGCGCATCGATGGCGTCGAGCCCGGGGCGGATTGTGCCTTCGACATTCGACACCAGATGCATCACATGGCTGTAGCGTTCGATGAAGAAGCTGTCGGTCACTTCCACCTTGCCGACATCGGCGACGCGGCCGACATCGTTGCGGCCGAGATCGAGCAGCATCAGATGTTCGGCGCGCTCCTTGGGGTCGCCCATCAGCTCTTCGGCCAGCGCCTTGTCTTCTTCGTCCGTGGCGCCGCGCTTCCGCGTCCCCGCGATGGGCCGGATCGTGACCTTGCTGTCGCGCAGGCGCACGAGGATTTCCGGTGACGAACCCACGATGGAAAAGCCCGGAAAGGCGAGGTGATAGAGGAAGGGCGAGGGGTTGAGGCGCCTCAGCGCGCGATAGAGCGCAAAGGACGGCAGCGCGAAGGGCCGGTGGAAGCGCTGGCTCGGCACCACCTGGAAGATGTCGCCGGCGCGGATGTATTCCTTGGCGCGCTCGACGATGTCGAGATATTCCGTATGCGTCATATTGGAGCTGATCTCGGCGCCCATGGCGAGATCGTCACGCGGCGCGGGCCGCACGGGCAGGGGCCGTTCGAGGTCGGACACCGTGTCCTGCACGCGTTCGCAGGCGCGCGCGTAAGCGGCGCGGGCGTCGAGCCCCTTTTCCGGCCACACCGGCGAGACGACGAGGATCTCGTCCTTCACCGTGTCGAAGATCGCCGTGATGGTCGGGCGGATCAGGATCGCGTCGGGCAGGCTGAGCGGATCGGGCTGCGGCGCGCCGAGCTTGGTCTCGATCAGCCGCACCGTGTCGTAACCGAGATAGCCGAACAGGCCGACCGTCATCGGCGGCAATCCGGCCGGCAGGTCCATCTGCGTCGCCTTCATCAACCGCCGCAGCGCCTGCAAGGGATTGTCGGCATTCTCGTCTGGCACGAATGCGTCCGGATTGGCGCGTGCGTCGCGATTGATCTCGGCCCTGAGATCGCGGATGCGCCAGATCAGGTCCGGCTTGAGGCCGATGATCGAATAGCGCCCGCGGCTCTCGCCGCCTTGCACGCTTTCGAGCAGGAAAGCGTTGTCGCGAGCCTCGGCCAGTTTCAGATAGGCCGAAACGGGCGTTTCCAGATCGGCAATCAGCCGCGCATAGACGACCTGCGGCGTGCCCGCCTCATAGGCCTGGGCAAAACCCGCATACTCAGGTTCGATCGCCATGGCGCGCTCAGGATCCGCTTCCGGTGACGGTGTCCACCATTTTCTGGTTGATGGTGACGCCCTGGTTCTGGCGTGCGGCCATCGCCAGCGAGGTCGGCAGGTCGTTGCCGACCTGACTGCCGATCTGCTTCAGGAACTGGGCATATTGCGCATTGGCCACCGTCATAGCCGGCGGATGGGTGACGCCCGTGATCCGCGCCACGATATAGCCGTCGCCCTTGTCGGCCTTGCCGAACACGACGGCGCCCGGCTTGGCGTCGAAGATCTTGCCGAGCAAGCCGGCCGGAATGGCGCCGGCCGGCGATCCACGCTGCAGCGCCGGGCTGTCCTCGACCTTGACCTTCAGCGCCTTGGCGATGGGGTCGAGGCTCTTGTCCTTGTCGGCGGTGGCGCTCAGCGCCGTGACCTTGGTCAGGAGTGCAGCGGCCTGCTTCTGCTGCATCCATCCGGCTTCTGCTTTCGCGCGCACGGCATCGAGGGGCTTGAGCGCGGGTGGGGTCACGCCATCCACCTTGAGCGCGTAGGCGCTGCCGTCGGGAAGCTGGAACGGATCGCCGGCGACGCCGACATCGGCCTTGAACACCTGGTCGAGGAATTGCGAATTCGCCGGCACATCGGCCTTCTTGCCGTCCGGCATCAGGCCGTCCTTGTCGACGGCCTTCAGATGCACCGCCTTCATGCCCGATGCGGTGGCGGCCTGGGTCAGTGTCGCGCCGCCCGCCATCGAATCCTCGAACTTGTTGACGATCTCACTGATCTTGTCAGCCGCCAGTTGCTGCTGGACCTGTTTCTTGAGCGTGTCCTTGACCTCGGCAAAGGTCTTGTTCATGCCGGGCACGATCTTGGTGACCTTCAGGATCACCCAGCCGAAATCGCCCTTCACCGGCTTCGACACGCCATCCTTGGCCAGTGCGAAGGCGGCCGCGCCGCGGGTTTTGCCGAGGTCGGCTTCCTGCACTTCGCCAAGCTGGATGTCCTTGGCCTTGAGGCCGCGGGCCTTGGCGATGTCCTCGAAGCTCTTGCCCTTGGCGATCTCGGCCGAGGCGGCTTCGGCCGTCTTCTGATCGGGGAAGGTGATCTGCTCGACGTCGCGCTTCTCGGGGATCTGGTATTTCTGCTGGTTCAGCTCGTACTGGTTCTTGAGCTGCTTGTCGGTGACCTTGATCTCGTTCGCCAGATCGGCCGGGGTGATCGCGGCATAGGTCAGCTCACGATATTCCGGCGTCGAGAACTGGCCGGCATGGGTCTTCACATAGGCCTCGAGTTCGGCGTCGCTCGGCTTGGCGATGGTGCCGGCCGCCGAAGCGGGCACCTCGATATAATGAACCGCGCGCACTTCATTGATGTAGTCGAACAGGGCGCGGCCATATCCGGTCGGCAGCTCCAACCCGTTGCTGGTGGCATCGAGAAGCTGCGCGCGCGCCGCATCGCTGCGTACGGCCGCGATGAAGCTCTGCTCGGTGAAGCCGGACTGGCTGACGACGCGCAGGAACTGGTTGTGGTCGAAATTGCCGCTGGGGCCGGCGAAGGCCGGAATGGCGCGGATTTGTCCGGCCACGGCATCGTCGGAGACGGTCAGGCCAAGCCGTCCGATCTCCTGGTCCACGGCCACGCGGCTGATGATGCGGTCCAGAACCTGCCCGGGCAGGCCCATGGCCACGGCCTGCTCGGAGCTGAGGTCAGTGCCCAGGCGCGCGGCCCTCATTGCGCAGCGAGTTCTGATATTCGTGCTGAAACTCGTCCTGGCCGATCTTCACATTGCCGACCGTCGCGACGCTGGTGTCGGTCGTGCCCTTGAAGATGTCGGCGATGCCCCAGACGCCGAAGCTAAGGGCCAGAACCCCCAGAAAGATGGAGGCAACCCAAGAACTGGCGAATTTGCGCATTTGCTGGAGCATGAGGACTTCCGAAAAACGTGGCGATGCCAAAAGATGGCGGTTAAAGGCCGCGGATGATAGGGAGAGGCCTGTCTGACGGCAAGGCGACGAACCGTCAAGAATCCGCGAAGTTGAGGGGGAGATCGTATCGCATGCGGCCGTTGATCGCTGGCAACTGGAAAATGAACGGAACGGCTGCGGCGCTGGCCGAAATCCGGACGTTGGCTGCGCACATGGCCGCAGTCGCCCCGGCCGCCGATATGCTGATCTGCCCGCCCGCCACGCTCATCAGCCGCGCCGTCGAGGCCGCCGGCGGTGGGCTGCCGATCGGCGGACAAGATTGCCATGCCGCAATCTCCGGCGCCTATACCGGCGATATCAGCGCCGAGATGCTGGCCGATGCGGGGGCCACCGCTGTGATCGTCGGCCATTCCGAGCGGCGCGACTATCACGGCGAGAGCGATGCGGCCGTGGCCGCGAAGGCCGAGGCCGCGTGGCGCGCGGGCCTCAGCGCCATCATCTGCGTCGGCGAGAGCGAGGCCGAGCGCGATGCCGGCCGCGCCCTCGATGTCGTGGGCGCCCAGATTGCGGCCAGCGTGCCCGCCACCGCCCGCGGTGCGAACACGGCCGTCGCCTATGAGCCGATCTGGGCCATCGGCACCGGCCGCACCCCGACCCTGGCCGAGATTGCCGAGATGCATGGCCATATCCGGGCGGGCCTGAAGGCGCGGCTGGGCGATGAGGGCGCCGGCGTGCGCATCCTCTATGGCGGCTCGGTCAAACCCTCCAACGCTGCCGAAATCCTGGCCGTGGCCGAGGTCGGCGGCGCTCTGGTGGGCGGTGCGAGCCTTAAAGCCGCGGATTTTATTCAAATCGTTTCTGCTGCTTGATCAAAGGTTTAACTGCGCCTCCCCACGCTTTCTTAATGCCGCCCTGCCACCCTTGCGCGAAGGTTCAGGATCCAACTCTGGGGGGCCGCGCGGAGCATGGCGCGCATTTCCTACGATACCGTCGAAACGCTGGTTTATGACCCGGTTGCGCCCAACCGGGCCATGACCCGTTCGGCGCTTTATTCCATGGGCTTCCGCCGCATCGAGACAGTGGCGAGTCTGGACGCGTTCAACGAGTTCATCATGCGCCGCCCGCCCGACCTCGCCCTGTGCGAGGCCCAGGGTGTCGAGGATGCGCTGTGCAAGTCGATCCAGATCGTCCGGCAGGGGATGGTCGCCTATAACCCCTTCCTCGTGGTGATCGTGACCGCCTGGGAGAATCACAATTCCCTCGTCACCCGGGTCCTAAATTCCGGCGCCGACGACCTGATTCTGAGGCCATTCTCGACCTCACTTCTGGAAAGCCGCATCCAGCAGCATGTCGAGCGCCGCAAGGGCTTCGTCATTACCTCCGAATATGTCGGCCCGGACCGGCGGCGCGAAAACGGCCCCCGCGCCGGCGAAGACCTGTTCACGCCGCCCAATTCGCTGAAGATGAAGGCCAAGGAGCGCATCAGCAGCGAAGAGGCCGCCCAGCGCCTCGATACCGAACTCAAGGCCGCCCGCGAGACCCTGACCAGTGAGAAGCTCCGGCGCGACGCCTTCCAGATCTGCGTGCTGTGGCGCCTGATGCAGGGCTATGAGGCGAAAAGCGCCAAATATGATGTGGACCTGGAGCGGCTGCGTCATCTGGCCAAGGCTGTCTCGCGCCGCGCCCGGGACACCGAATTCGAGGCCGCCATCGAATGGTGCGACGGCGTTCTGAGCGCCATCGAGGGGGTGGAACTGGGCGTGGATCGCGCCGCCTCCATGCATTTGCTCGGCCATGCGGCCCTCAAGCTCAATCAGGTATTCGCCGCCGACCGATCGCAGGACGAGAATCTGGCCGAGATCGACGCGACGGTCGCCGTCGTGCGCGCCCGCCATCAGACCGCAATCGCAAGCTGAGCGTCATCGTCCGGTTGCCGCCGCGGACGCCCCGCCTGCCGGGCCGCCATCCCCGAAGCCTTTGACGGATCAGGGGCGATGGGGCTTGGCGCGGGGCCTGCTTTCGTCTAAGACCCGCCCCGAAACGGGCCTGGAGCCGGTCAGGAGCCGTCATGCAAACCGTCCTTATCATCGTGCAACTCCTCGTCTCGGTGGCGCTGGTGATCGTCGTCCTGATGCAGAAATCGGAGGGCGGCGCGCTGGGTATTGGCGGCGGTGGCGGTGGCGGCCTGTTCTCGGCCCGCGGCGCGGGCGACGCCCTGACGCGCACGACAGCAATTCTCGCGGTCCTGTTTTTCGCCACGTCGATGGCGCTGGTGCTCCTGGCCCTGCATAGTCGGCCGCAGAAATCAATTCTTAATTCGGCCCCGGCCAAGCCGGTTTCGAGCCCGATCACCGGGAAAGCGGATACCAAGCCGGCCGAAACGTCCAAAAAACCGGCGGCGCCGGAAGTGCCGGGCCTGCCGTCTCCGCAACATTAGTTATCCGCGCGCCGCCTTTCGCGGCGTTTTCCGAAATTCCGTATTGATTGATCGGGTTCCGATGCGATTGCGCTTGAGCAAGGCAATGCCATGCGCCTATGGTCCAATTCCATGGCGCGTTTGATTTTCATCACTGGCGGCGTGGTCTCCTCACTTGGTAAGGGTCTTGCGTCAGCCGCTCTCGGAGCGCTTCTGCAGGCGCGTGGCTATACTGTCCGCCTTCGGAAGCTGGATCCCTATCTCAACGTCGATCCCGGCACGATGTCGCCGCTGCAGCACGGCGAAGTGTTCGTGACCGACGATGGCGCGGAGACCGATCTCGATCTCGGCCACTACGAACGCTTCACGGGCGTGGCCGCGGCGAAGTCGGACAATGTCACCTCGGGGCGCATCTATTCGGATGTGATCGCCAAGGAACGGCGCGGCGATTATCTCGGCCGCACCGTGCAGGTGATTCCGCACGTCACCGACGCCATCAAGGAATTCGTGCTGACCGGCAGCGACGATGTCGATTTCCTTCTCTGCGAGATCGGCGGCACCGTCGGCGATATCGAGGGCCTGCCCTTCTTCGAGGCCATTCGCCAGCTAGGCAATGAACTCGGCCGCGAGCATGCCTGTTTCGTCCATCTGACGCTGCTGCCCTATATCGAAACCGCCGGTGAGCTGAAGACCAAGCCGACCCAGCATTCGGTCAAGGAGCTGCGCTCCATCGGCATCGCCGCCGATGTGCTGCTGTGCCGCTCGACCCAGCCCATTCCGGACGACGAGCGCCGCAAGATCGCGCTGTTCTGCAATGTCTATCCCGAGCGCGTGATCCCGGCGCTCGACCTCGCCACCATCTATGACGCCCCGTCCGCCTATCACGCCCAGGGTCTCGATACCCAGGTGCTGAACGTCTTCGGTATCAAGGATGCACCCGCGCCGGATCTGTCGCGCTGGGATCAGGTTGTCGACCACGTCCACAACCCCGAAGGCGAGGTGAAGATTGCTGTCGTCGGCAAATACATCGCCGTCAAGGATTCCTACAAATCGCTCTCCGAAGCGCTGACCCATGGCGGCCTCGCCAACAATGTGCGCGTCAAGATGGAGTGGATCGATTCCGAAATCTTCGAGCGCGACGATGCCGCCGTCTATCTCGAAGGCGTCAACGGCATTCTCGTGCCCGGCGGCTTCGGCGAGCGCGGCACGGAGGGCAAGATCCGCGCGGTGCAGTTTGCGCGCGAGCGCAATGTGCCGTTCCTCGGCATCTGCTACGGGCTGCACATGGCCGTGATCGAGGCGGCGCGCAATCAGGCCGGCCTTGACGGCGCGGGCTCGACCGAGATCGACAAGGGCGCCAAGCATCCCGTGATCGGTTTGATGACCGAATGGTCCAAGGGCAACGCCGTCGAGACGCGCGGCGAGGATGCCGATATGGGCGGCACCATGCGCCTGGGCGCCTACACCGCCAAGCTGACGCCTGGCAGCCGCGTGGCCGAAGTCTATGGCACCAGCGAGATCAGCGAGCGCCATCGCCACCGCTACGAGGTCAACACCGAATACACGCCCAGGCTCGAAGCCCACGGCCTCAAGGTCACGGGCTGGTCGCCGGACGGACGCCTGCCGGAAATCATGGAACGCGCCGACCACCCCTGGTTCATCGGTGTCCAGTTCCACCCCGAGCTGAAAAGCCGCCCGCTGGAGCCACACCCGCTGTTTGCGAGCTTCGTGAAAGCGGCGGTGGAGCAGAGCCGGCTGGTCTAGGCAGCGCCGCGCTCTCTACTTGCGCGAATGGACGTATCCGTTTGCGACGAGGAAGTCCTTGAACGCCAGATCGGCGCGCAGGACATCGTCGAGCAGCCGGTCGAACAGTTCGAACGTTATCTCCGCAGTCGTCGCCGGCTGTGAGCGGATGGTGGCGTGAAACGCGTCCAGTTTGGCGAGAATGCCGGCATGATGTACGGCGTGACCATCGGTGCCGCCATATCGTACCTCGGTCATTTCCGCTTCTTCATGTTCAAAATGCGCGGCCATATGGTCACGCAAGTTCGCCACATGGAGGGCGAAGCCGGCGCCGTCGACCGGCCCGCCATCGGCAAATTCCGCCGCGATATCGTTGAGGATGTCGAACAGCGTTTGGTGCTCGCGGTCGATGCTCCCGAAGCCGACGAGGGCTGCCCGCGGGAGGTCGAAGCGCCGGCCGGCGCCTGGCGGACGCGTCGATGAAATCAGGCATAACGAGGTCCCGCGACATCGATTGTGGCGCGAATGGCGTCCGGCATGTGATGCCCCAGGCCGGGTTGTCGGGCGCGAGTGGTTCTCATTCGCGGTGAGCATGGGCCTCCCATCCTTAGGAATTCGTAAATGCGTGGGGCCTAGCATTGGCGCATGCGCACCATGGTTCTGATCCTGTCCGGCTTTCTCAGCGTGGCTCTTGCCGCGCCAGCCTTTGCCATGCCGGCCTTGCGCTACAGCATCGAAGTCCCACCGGGCGAGGACGGCACGCCGCCGGCCGCCGCCCCGCTGACACCGGTCGAGGCACAGGCGGCGCCGCCGGTGCGCATGGCCACTGCCGAACCGGTCGCACATCCGCCGCTGCGCTACAGCATCGAGGCCGAGGGCTCGCCGCCGCCATCGCAACCTGCTTCACAACCCGCGTCGCAGATCCCGCGTTATTCCGCCGGCATGCCGCCGGTTTCTGCGCCGGTGCAGCAGGTCGCCGTTACCCAGCCGGCCGAGCGGACCACCGTGTCGCGCCGCCGCCCCGGCTATCGCCTCGGCCCGGGCGACAAGGTTCATGTCACCGTCTATGGCGAGGGCGATCTCTCCGGCGATTTCGAGGTCTCGGGCAGCGGGCGCATTGCCTTTCCGCTGATTGGCGATGTCACGGCCGCGGGCCTTACCGCGCCGGGGCTGGGTGAGGATCTGACGAAGAAACTGGCCGGCGGCTATCTGCTCAATCCGCGCGTATCGGTCGAGGTCGTGACCTACCGCCCGTTCTACATCATCGGCGAGGTCAACAAGCCGGGAAGCTATCCGTACACGGATGGTATGACGGCGATGAACGCCATTGCGCTCGGCGGTGGCTTCACGCCCCGCGCCGACGAAGACGACGTCTATATCCGTCACGAAGGTCAGGCGAAGGAGGTCGACATGCCGGCCGACGCCTCCACCGAGATCAAGCCTGGCGATGTCGTGCGCGTCTCGGAAAGCGGCTTCTGGTCTGTGGTCGGCGTGCTCCAGCCGGTGACGAGCCTGATCGGCGCCGCCCGCTACGGCGTTCCCTGACCGCAAGCTTTCACACAGAAAATGAAACGCCCCCGCAGCGCGCGCTCCGGGGGCGATGTGTTTCAGGCCGGCGTCTTCTCAGTAGAACAGGCCGTAGACCACGCGCAGGATGCGCCCATCATAGACGTCGACCAGAACGGCATCATTGCCGTAATGCACCCACACATAGCCGTAAGGCGGGTTGGGCAGGCCGAAGCGCCAGTAATCGTTGATCCAGTAGGTCCGCGCCCAGAAAATGGACGGCAGGATCATGCCGTAGGCCCAGCGCCGGTAGTACCAGCCACGTGGGCGGTCATAATGGCGCCAACGATAGCGTTGTTGGGCTCTGTAGTTGCGCTGCCAGTATCCGCGATTGAAATTGCGGTCGTTTGCCCAATTTTGCGGGCGGCGGCCGTGGCGATAGTCGCCCCAATTGTAGCGGCGGAAGTCGCGGCGGACATCGCGGCGCTGCTGGCGGTTGCGCTGGACGTCGCGGCGCTGTTGCGGCCGGCGTTGCTGGACGTCGCGGCGTTGTTGCCGCTGGCGTTGCTGAACGGCGGGTCGTTGCTGCCGGCGTTGCTGGACGGTGGGGCGCCGCGGTTGCTGACGCTGCCGCACGCCCGGACGTGTTTGCGGTTGTTGTTTGGTCTTGTCGCGGTCCCGTTTGCGATCCCGATCCTTATCCCGATCGCGCTGGGCCAGATGGATGGTCCCGGTCGTTGTCGCCGCGGGCTCCGCGGATCGGTCGATGCCGTTGACGGGCCTCGCGAGTGCCGGCGTCGCGAGAGCGAGGCTCAAGGCCGCAGCCGCCGGCACAATAAGCCATTTCATGGGTTGGCTCCTTCTTCTTTGCCGTGTGTTCTTTGCCGCGTGGCGCGTCGGCTCAGTAGTAGAGGCCGTAGACCACACGCAGGATGTAGCCGTTCGACACGTTGACGAGGATCGCGTCCGACCCGTAGCGGACCCAGACGAAGCCATAGGGCGGGTCCATCAGGCCGAACTGCCAGTAATCGGTGATCCAGTAGTCGCGCGACCAGAAGATCAGCGGCAACACCATGCCAAAGGTCCACTGCCGGTAATACCAGCCGCGCGGGCGGTTGTACTGATTCCAGCGATAGCGCTGCTGGGCGCGGTCGTTGCGCTGCCAGGCGCGCAGATCGAGGCGCGGATGCTGGCTCCAGTTCGACGGAGCTTGGCCCTGCCGGTATTGGCCCCAGTTGAAGCGCTGGTTGTTACGCTGCACATCGCGGCGATCCTGACGCTGCTGGGAGCGACGTTGCGTTGCTGGGGAGCGACGTTGCGCTGTGCAGGCTGGCGCACATTGCGCTGGTCCTGACGCTGGTTAGAGCGCTTGTCGCGCGTGCGGGTCCGGTCCTGGTCCTGGTCGCGCTGGGCGAACTGGACTGTGGCGTTCCTGCTGGCGGCGCCCTCTACTTTGCTGGGTGCGGCGAGCGCCGACGATGCGACGGCGAGGCTCAAGGCCGCCACCGTCGGAATAATCAGCCACTTCATGCTGGGCTCCTTTCGAATAGCCATTCCCATTCGCCGGCACGATGGGAGCCTCACCATGAACCGGAGCTGAACGTTTCTTTTTGAGGCGTATCAAAGGTTCCCGGCAGAACCGGAGCTCGGGAAAGGGCTCCGCCTGCCGCGCGAAAGTGGTATAGAGCGGCCATGACCGCCCAGACCCCGATCACTCCGGCGCCCAATGCCGTCGTCTCGACCGCCAGCGCCAGTTTCGGCAATGCCGAGAAGCTCGCCATCATCGCCGGGCCCTGCCAGCTCGAAAGCCGCGCCCATGCGCTCGAAATGGCGGCGGCTCTGAAAGAGATTGCGGCCAAGGCCGGTGTCGGCCTCGTCTACAAGACCAGTTTCGACAAGGCGAACCGCACCTCGGGCGGCGCGCAGCGTGGGCTGGGCCTTAAGGCCTCACTCCCCATATTCGCCGAAATCCGTGAGACGTTCGGCCTCGCCGTCCTGACGGACATCCACGAGCGCGAGCAATGCGCGCCGGTTGCGGAAGCCGTCGACATTCTGCAGATCCCGGCCTTCCTCTGCCGCCAGACCGACCTGCTGGTGGCCGCGGCCGAGACCGGCAAGATTGTCAATGTGAAGAAGGGCCAGTTCCTCGCGCCCTGGGACATGAAGAACGTGATCGCCAAGGTGACGGGCGCGGGCAATCCGGATGTGCTTGTGACCGAACGCGGCGCGTCCTTCGGCTACAACACGCTGGTTTCCGATATGCGCGCGCTGCCGATCATGGCGGCTTTCGGCGCGCCGGTGATTTTCGATGCGACGCATTCGGTGCAGCAGCCGGGCGGGCAGGGCGCCTCAAGCGGTGGCGACCGGCGCATGGTGCCGTATCTGGCGCGCGCTGCGGTGGCGGCCGGCGTCGCCGGTGTGTTCATGGAAGTGCATCAGGACCCGGACAACGCGCCGTCTGACGGTCCCAACATGCTCAAGCTTCCCGATGTGCCGGCACTGCTGGCCGATCTCGTCGCCATCGATGCGATCGTGAAGAAGCGGGCTTAAGCCCGGCTCATCCCAGTATGATGAACGAGGCCACGATCCCCCAGACCGCCAGGATAATCAGCACGACGAGGGCGATGGCCTGGATCAGGAAGCCCGTCTCGCGCTTCTCGGGCGCCGCCATATAGCCGAGCATGTAGATCAGCCGGCCCACGACCCAGACGAATCCGGCCACCGGCGGGATCCAGCCGCCGAACCAGATCTCGGCCACCCACAGCGCGGGCAGGAAGGCGATGGCACCTTCCATCGTGTTCATATGGACGCGCACGGCCCGCTCGAATTCGTCATGGCCGGTCATGGCCGGGGCCTTGATGCCGTGCTTGGCGCGCATCCGCCCCACCTGCATGCCCATCCAGAAGAACAGCAGCACCGTCAGCATGGTGACGATGGCCGTGTAGAGCATGTCTGGCGAGGCGAGTCCGTTCATGAATCGTTTCCCCCATGTGATTGTTCGGGGGCACTCTAGCCGGATTCGCGGCCTGCGGCCCCCTGTTCCCGAGGCCGCGCCTTGAAGCGCTCCGGGCCATCGCCTAGAAGGACGCCGCCGCAACCCTTTGGGGATTTCCGTTATGACCGCCATCGTCGACATCACCGCCCGCGAAATCCTGGACAGCCGCGGCAATCCCACCGTCGAGGTGGATGTCACCCTTGAAGACGGCTCCTTCGGCCGGGCCGCGGTTCCCTCCGGCGCCTCCACCGGCGCCCATGAGGCGGTCGAGCTGCGCGACGGTGGCGCCCGCTATGGCGGCAAGGGGGTCGAGAAGGCCGTGAATGCCGTCAACACCGAGATCTTCGATGCCCTGGCGGGGCTTGAGGTCGAGGAGCAGACCCGGCTCGATAGCCTGATGTGCCAGCTCGACGGCACCGCCCAACAAGTCGCGTCTTGGCGCCAATGCCATTCTCGGCGTCTCGCTGGCGGCGGCCAAGGCGGCGGCCGAGGCGGCCAACATGCCGCTCTACCGCTATGTCGGCGGCACGGCGGCGCGTGTCCTGCCGGTGCCGATGATGAACATCGTCAATGGCGGCGTGCATGCCGACAATCCCATCGACTTCCAGGAATTCATGATCGTGCCCTATGGCGCGGAGAGCTTCCGCGAGGCGCTGCGCATGGGCGCCGAGATCTTCCACACGCTGAAGAAGCAGCTCCACGATGCCGGCCACAACACCAATGTCGGCGACGAGGGCGGCTTCGCGCCGAACCTGAAGAGTGCCGACGAAGCGCTTGGTTTCATTGTCAATGCCATCGAGAAGGCCGGCTACGCACCGGGCGAGAATGTTGGCCTGGCGCTCGATCCGGCCTCCAGCGAGTTCTTCAAGAACGGCAAGTATGAGCTGGCCGGCGAGGGCAAGTCGCTCGACCCCGACGCCATGGTGAAGGTCTATGAGGACCTCTGCGCGCGCTATCCGATCGTCTCGATCGAAGACGGCATGGCCGAGGACGATTGGGACGGCTGGGCCGCGATCACCAAGGCGCTCGGCGCCAAGGTGCAGCTCGTGGGCGACGATCTCTTCGTCACCAATTCGGCGATCCTGGCCAAGGGCATCGAGCGTGGCGTGGCCAACTCGATCCTCATCAAAGTCAATCAGATCGGCACCTTGAGCGAGACTCTTGAGGCCGTGAATATGGCCCACCGCGCCTCCTACACGGCGGTCATGAGCCATCGCTCGGGCGAAACCGAGGATTCCACCATCGCCGATCTGGCGGTCGCCACCAATTGCGGACAGATCAAGACCGGCTCGCTGTGCCGCTCCGACCGTCTCGCCAAATACAACCAGCTCCTGCGCATCGAGGAGATGCTGGACGATCAGGCGATCTATGCCGGCCGTTCCGTCCTCAAGCGCTGATCCAACTCTGCAAGGATTGCCCCCATGGCCATGAAAAAGAAGAAGGGTGTTCCCCAGCCCTTCGCGACGGAAACCAAGGACCAGCGCTTCGCCGGCACCTTCGAGGTGCTGGTGCCGGTGGAGGGGCGCGTGCGTCCGTTGCGGGCGGCGCAGCAGTTCAATTCCCTCAAGGCGGCGGAGGACTGGATTCACTCGCCCGACGGCGCCGAGACCATCGAAAAGATGATCGCCGAGGCCGCGGCCTGAAGCATCCGCTCTCTTCACATTCCCCCGCGCCCTAGGGAAACGTGCGCCTCGCTGCCGCTCATACGCAAAACACCGTACTGCGTCGCTTTCCGCTTGACGCTGCGAATCACCATGTGATTTGTCGAGGCATGCGAATCAGACGCAGCGTGACCCGTTTCTTTTCCGCCCTGGTGATCCCGGCGATCTGCGCCGCGACCGTGGCCTATTTCGGCTATTACACGGTCTGGGGCCCGCGCGGACTGGTGGCGCTTAACACTGTCAACACGCGCCTCGCTTTGCGCGAGGACCAGCTCGACAGCCTCAAGAACCAGCGCGCGCGGCTGGCCCACCGCATCAAGCTGTTGGAACCCGGCTCGGTCGACCCCGACATGGTCGAGGAGGTCGCCAATGAGCAGCTTCTCGAGGGTGTCCCCGGTCAGGTCGCGGTTCCGCGCCATTCCCCCAGTCAAGCCCCTAGCCATTCCCATTGACCGCGCGCGGATTTGCGAAGCCGGCCGATACGGTTTGCGAAGGGCAGCCATGCGTACTTCGTGACGAATTGTCATCGCTTGCCAAACCGCGGATGGCTTGCCAAAACCGCCCTCGCGCTGCCGAATGCCCCCCTTTCCGGCGCCTTTGAACATAGGAGCGATTGTCCATGGCCGACGCCGCTGCGGGCCAGACCCCAGCCTCCACTGAAGCCGCGCCCGCCGTCGAGGCGAGCCGGGCGATACAGCTCTATCGGGACATGCTGCTGATCCGCCGCTTTGAGGAGAAGGCGGGCCAGCTCTATGGCATGGGGCTGATCGGCGGGTTCTGCCATCTTTATATCGGCCAGGAGGCCGTCGTTGTCGGGCTGCAGGCCGATGTCGGCGCGAACGATCAGGTCATCACCGCCTATCGCGATCACGGCCATATGCTGGCCGCCGGGATGGACCCCAAGGGCGTGATGGCCGAACTCACCGGGCGTGAGGCCGGCTACTCCAAGGGCAAGGGCGGCTCCATGCACATGTTCAGCCATGAGAAGCGCTTCTATGGCGGACATGGCATCGTCGGCGCCCAGGTGCCGCTTGGCACGGGGCTGGCCTTCTCCAATCGCTACCGCAAGAACGGCGCGGTGACGCTGACCTATTTCGGCGATGGCGCGGCCAATCAGGGCCAGGTCTATGAAAGCTTCAACATGGCCGAGTTGTGGAAGCTGCCGGTCGTCTATGTGGTCGAGAACAACCAATATGCGATGGGCACCAGCGTGAAGCGCGCCAGCGCCGATCAGGACTTCTACAATCGCGGCGCCTCCTTCGGCATCCCGGGCGAAAAGGTGGACGGCATGGATGTCGAAGCCGTCTATGCTGCTGGCAAGAAGGCCATGGAGTGGTGCCGCGACGGCAACGGCCCGATCATCCTGGAGATGAAGACCTATCGCTATCGCGGCCACTCCATGTCGGACCCGGCCAAGTACCGCACGCGCGAGGAAGTCAATGAAGTGCGCGAGAAGCGCGATCCCATCGACCATCTGGGTCAGAAGCTGATCGCGCGTGGACAGATCGATGCTGACGGGCTCAAGGCCATCGACAAGGAAATCCGTCAGATCGTGAACACCGCCGCCGAATTCGCGACCGAAAGTCCCGAGCCGGCTCCCGAAGAACTTTACACGGACGTTTACGCGTAAACATGTCCAGCGAAATCCTCATGCCCGCGCTCTCTCCGACCATGGAAGAGGGCAAGCTCGCAAAGTGGCTCGTCAAAGAAGGCGACGATGTCCGCTCCGGCGATATTTTGGCCGAGATCGAAACCGACAAGGCGACGATGGAGTTCGAAGCCGTCGATGAAGGCAAGATCGGCCGCATCCTGGTGCCCGAAGGCACCGAAGGGGTGAAGGTCAACCAGCCCATCGCCACGCTTCTGGCCGATGGCGAGGACGCCAGCGCCGCAGCAGCGCCCGCTGCGCCGAAGGCCGAAGCGAAAGCGGAACCGGCGCCCGCGGCTCCTTCCGTAGCCGCGCCCGCGCCGCCGCAGCCAGCCACGCTCACAGATCCCGGCATCCCCGAAGGCACCGAACTCGTCACCATGACCGTGCGCGAAGCCTTGCGCGATGCCATGGCCGAGGAGATGCGCCGCGACGGCGATGTCTTCCTGATGGGCGAGGAAGTCGCGCAATATCAGGGCGCCTACAAGGTCAGCCAGGGCCTGCTCGAGGAGTTCGGCGCCGACCGGGTGATCGACACGCCGATCACTGAACACGGCTTTACCGGCCTCGGCGTCGGCGCGGCCTTTTCCGGCCTGAAGCCGATCGTCGAATTCATGACCTGGAACTTCGCCATGCAGGCGATGGACCAGATCATCAACTCCGCCGCCAAGACGCGCTACATGTCGGGCGGGCAGATGCATTGCTCGATCGTGCTGCGCGGGCCCAACGGCCCGGCCGCGCGCGTCGGCGCCCAGCACAGCCAGGATTATTCGAGCTGGTACGCCCATATCCCGGGCGTGAAGGTGGTCGCGCCCTATTTCGCCGCCGACGCCAAGGCGCTTCTCAAGGCCGCGATCCGCGATCCCAATCCGGTGATCTTCCTCGAAAACGAGATCTGCTACGGCCGCTCCTTCCCGGTGCCCAAGCTCGACGATTATGTGCTGCCGATCGGCAAGGCCCGCGTCGTCAAGCAAGGCAAGGACGTGACGCTGGTGGCGCATTCGATCTGCGTCGGCATGATCCTCGAAGCCGCCGAGAAGCTGGCGGAAGAGGGCATCGACGCCGAGCTGATCGATCTTCGCACCCTGCGCCCGCTCGACACCGCAACCGTGATCGAGAGCGTCAAGAAGACCAACCGCATCGTCACCGTCGAGCAGGGCTGGCCGGTGTGCTCTATCGGGTCTGAGATCGCTAGCGCCGTCGCGCTCGAAGCCTTCGACTATCTCGACGCGCCGCCGACAAAGGTCACGGGCAAGGACGTACCGATGCCTTACGCTGCCAATCTCGAAAAGCTGGCGCTGCCGACGGTGGAGGATGTGATCGCGGCGGCTAAGGCGGTCTGCTATCGTTCGTGAGGCGTTATGAAATCCGAAATCGCCCCCGAGATTGCCTATGACGATTTTGCGCGCATCGATGTCCGGGTCGGGCGGATCGTGAATGCCGAGCCCTTTCCGGAAGCGCGAAAAACGGCCTTCAAGCTCGTGATCGATTTCGGCGAGGAGATTGGCCGGCGCAAATCCTCTGCGCAGATCACCCAGCACTACACGCTGGAAAGCCTGGTCGGCATGCAGGTGCTGGCCGTCGTGAATTTTCCGCCGCGTCAGGTCGGTCCGTTCATGTCTGAAGTTTTGACTCTCGGCGTGCCCGATGCCGAGGGCAATGTAGTACTGGTGACGCCTGACAAGGCCGTGCCGCTCGGAGGGGCGCTTTACTGATGACGACCAACATTCTCATGCCCGCCCTGTCGCCCACCATGGAAGAGGGCAAGCTTGCCAAATGGCTCGTCAAGGAAGGCGATGCGGTCAAGTCCGGCGACATTCTGGCCGAGATCGAAACCGACAAGGCGACGATGGAGTTCGAAGCCGTCGATGAGGGCACGATCGGCAAGCTGCTGGTGCCCGAAGGCACCGAGGGCGTGAAGGTCAACGCGCCCATCGCCGTGCTGCTCGACGACGGCGAAGGCTCCGACGCAATCGGCGCGGCCATGGCCTCGATCAAGGATGCCGTCAGCGCCGAAACGGGGCCCGCCGAAACGCCGAAGGCGGAAGCGCCCAAACCCGCTGCACCCAAACCCGCTGCACCGAAAGCCGCCGCGCCTGCACCGGCGCCCGCGAAGACTGAGGCACCTGCGCAGCCTGCGCCCGCCGCGCCGAGGGTGTCGGGCGAGCGCGTTTTCGCCTCGCCGCTGGCGCGCCGTCTGGCCACGCAATCCGGCATCGATCTGGCCGCCGTCACCGGCACCGGCCCGCGCGGCCGCGTGGTCAAGGCCGATGTCGAAACCGCCGCCACCAAAACCGGCGTCGCCAAACCGGCCGCGAGGCCCGCCGCTTCTGCCGGTGGTGCGGGCATTCCCGGCGTGGCCCCGCTGCCCGATGCGCGCCTCTTCTTCAAGCCTGATGATATCGAGGAAATTCCGCACGACTCGATGCGCAAGGCGATCGCCAAACGCCTGACCTCGGCCAAGGCGCTGATCCCGCATTTCTATCTCACCATCGATTGCAACATCGACAATCTGATGGCCGTGCGCGCGCGCCTGAACGCGCAGGCGCCGAAGGGTGAGGGTGGCAAACCCGCCTACAAGCTCTCGGTCAACGATTTCATCGTCAAGGCTTGCGGCATGGCGCTGATGCGCGTGCCCGAGGTCAATGCGAGCTGGACCGACGACGCGATCCTGCGCCACAAACATGCCGATGTCGGCGTCGCCGTGGCGCTCGATTTCGGCCTCATCACGCCCATCGTCTTCCGCGCCGAAGAGCAGGGCCTGGTCGCGATCTCCAATCAGGTGAAAGAGCTGGCCGGCCGCGCCAAGGCCAAGAAGCTCAAGCCATCCGAGTTCGAAGGCGGCAGCTTCGCCATCTCCAATCTGGGCATGTTCGGGATCAAGGAGTTCACGGCGGTCATCAATCCGCCGCACGCCGCGATCCTGGCGGTCGGTGCCGGCGAACAGCGCGCCATCGTGCAAGGACGGCAAGATCGAAGCCGCCACCGTGATGAGCGTGACGCTGTCCTGCGATCACCGCGTCATCGACGGCGCCACCGGCGCGCGCTTCCTGCAGGTGTTCAAGACCTTCATCGAAGATCCGGCGGCGATGCTGCTATAGGTCGCGGCCGGAGCGGCGGGGGTGCCATGAGCGGCGATTTCGAAGGTTTGATCGAGTTGGGCGGCGCGGCGGTTGTCGAAGCCGCCGTCTGGCCGGGCAGCAAGCGCACGCATTGCCCCAATTGCGGCGCGAAGTTCGCCGGCCCCTATTGCGCCCGTTGCGGCCAGGAACGCGACACCCACCGCCGCACCATCGCCAAGCTGCTGCACGATTTCTTTGAAGATATCTTGAGCTTCGACAGCCGCATCCTCAGGACCGCGCGCGCGCTCGTCAGCCAGCCGGGCGAACTCACTTGCGCCTTTCGCGAAGGCCGCACGCAGCGCTATGTGCCGCCGATCCGGCTCTATTTCTTCGTCACGCTCCTGTTCTTCCTGATCCTCAGCCTCTCCGGCATCGCCTGCTCGGCTGGAACTCGTGGCCAACCCGCTGACGCGGGCGGAGATCGCCAAGATCCGACGCTCAGGTGAAGGCGGCCGAGGACAAGACGAACGCGCAGCTCGCCCAAAATGGCCAGAAGACCATCAAATTTCAGATCGGCACGCACACCGCCCTGTCGGGCGCGCGCGCCTATCCCGCGTTTCGCACCGCATTTCTTCGCGCCCATCGATACGGCGCCGCACCCCGTTACGCCCGCCGTGCGCAGAGGGGCTCAACCTGATGAGCCGCGAATTTCGCCAAGGCGAAGAAAGCGTTGGAGGCGAAGGGTGAGAAGAGCGGATCGATGGTGTGGATCGTTGAACCATGCCATGGTCGACCGCGAACACGCTGGCGCGCGATCCCACTGCGATCAACGGCCCGCTGACGACCTGGATTCCGCGCGCGCTGTTCCTGCTGCTACCGTTGTTCGCGCGGCTTCTGGCGCTGTTCCACTGGCGCCAGCGCAAGGAATATTTCTTCGTCGATCATCTGGTGTTCTCGCTGAACGTGCACAGCTTCGCCTTTGTCGTGCTGATCGCGTGCTGTCTGGCTGGCGCAGGTCGCTGACGGGCGGCATTGTCGGCTGGCTCGCCCTGGCCACGGTCTCTCTTTATCTGCTCGTTGCGATGAGGCGCTTCTACCGCCAGAGCTGGTTCTGGACGGCCATGAAATTCGCCTTCGTTTCTTTCATCTATGCGTCATTCTTCCTCCTGCCCGCGCTCGGCATCGTGATCGCCGTCAGCGCGCTCGAGGCCTGAGGCGCGTTCAACAGTTTCGGAGATTTTCCATGGCGGATGCCTATGACGTGATCGTGGTCGGCAGCGGCCCGGCCGGCTATGTCAGCGCCATCCGCTGTTCGCAGCTCGGCCTCAAGACGGCCATTGTCGAGCGCGCCGAGCTGGGCGGCATCTGCCTCAACTGGGGCTGCATCCCGACCAAGGCGCTGCTGCGCTCGTCGGAGATCTATCACCTGATGCACCGCCTCGATGAGTTCGGTTTCTCGGCCGACAACATCAAGTTCGATCTCTCCAAGATCGTCGCCCGTTCGCGCGCGGTGTCGAAGCAGCTCTCGGGCGGCGTCGGCTTCCTGATGAAGAAGCACAAGATCACCGTCATCGTGGGCGAGGCGAAGCTGGCCGGGCAGGGCAAGGTCAGCGTCACCAAGGACGGCAAGGCGAGCCGACTACACGGCCAAGAACATCATCCTCGCCACCGGCGCGCGCGCCCGCGCGCTGCCGGGGCTGGAGCCGGACGGCAAGCTGATCTGGACCTATCGCGAAGCGCTGATGCCCAATGTCATGCCGAAGAAGCTGCTGGTGGTCGGCTCCGGCGCCATCGGCATCGAATTCGCCAGCTTCTTCCACACGCTCGGCGCCGAGGTCACGGTCGTCGAAGTGCTGGACCGCGTGCTGCCGGTCGAAGACGAAGAGATCTCCAAACTGGCCGAGAAGGCTTTCAAGAAGCAGGGCATGGCCATCCGCACCGCCACCACGGTCGAGAAGCTGGAGAAGGGCGCGGACAGTGTCACCGCCACGCTTGAAGACCAAGGACGGCAAGACGGAAACCATCACCGTCGATCGCGTGATCCTGGCCGTCGGCATTGTCGGCAATGTCGAGAATATCGGGCTCGAACAGGCCGGCGTGAAGGTCGGACCGCACCCATGTCGTCGCCGATCAGTGGGGCGCGACGGGCGTGCCGGGCATCTGGGCCATCGGCGATCTCGTCGGCCCGCCCTGGCTCGCGCATAAGGGCATGCATGAAGGCGTGATCGTGGCCGAGCGCATTGCCGGCGTGAAGGGCGTCCATCCGCTCGACACGTCAAAGGTGCCGGGCTGCACCTATTGCACGCCGCAGGTGGCGAGCGTCGGCATGACCGAAGCGAAAGCGAAAGCGAGCGGCAAGAAGATCAAGATCGGCCGCTTCCCCTTCATCGGCAATGGCAAGGCGATTGCGCTGGGCGAACCCGAAGGCCTGATCAAGACGGTGTTCGATGCCGACACGGGCGAGCTTCTGGGCGCGCACATGATCGGCGCCGAAGTCACCGAACTGATCCACGGCTACACCATCGCCCGCACCGGCGAACTCACCGACGCCGAACTCAAACACACCATCTTCCCGCACCCGACGCTGAGCGAGATGCTGCACGAGGCGGTGCTCGATGCGGACAAAGAGGCGCTGCATATTTAACCCTTCACTTGCGCCTTCAGTCGTCATCCCCGGGCTTGTCCCGGGGACCCATGAACACGAACGGCGAAGGATCTGACGGGCTTGTGTTCATGGATGGCCGGCACAGTGGCCGGCCATGACGGTGAGGGGAGCGCCCCTACACCCTCACTTGTCATCCCCGGCGAACATCGCGCGTCAGCGCGGTGTGAGGGAAGGGGACCCAGGACTAAACGCAGCTCCGGCGCTGGCAGGAGCGGTGTACGACGATCTCCTGAAAGATCGAGCCAGCGGGACAGGTCAGGCTCCCAATTTCTCCCTGTGGCCATGCGCTCATTGCAATCCTGCAATCACATGCGCCGCACTTGAACACGCTTCGACCCATCCCCACATCCCCTTCAGAAACGAAGGAGGCCGTGCATGGCCGCGATCTTGTTGCACGATTATTAGGGCCCGCCCGGTCCAAACGAAAGCCCAACGGGCACATACAGGGCAAGGTCGCGCTCCCCGTGCGTGGACCCTTGCGGATCGGAGGCGGGTGTTCGGAATCACACCGCGTCACACGGAGCCGAAATGTCGAAGCTCCCTCCATCCCCGAAACCCGAGGTGACGTGAAAGGTGCCTGTCGGTTGTCGCGTTGAACCGGGCGGCCGCCGGGCCTGCCGGAGCGTCTGATCCCAAGGCGGGTTCGCTCGCGCGACGTTGATGTCGTGCGGTGCCCGCCTTTCTTGTGCGCTATCCCTCGATCAACCGTTCCATGTCGCTGGCCACGGCCGCGGTGTCGTCGGTCGTCAGCGTCACCAGCCGCGCCTTGCCTGTCGGTCGAAGAAGAACACCGCCGCCGAATGGTTCACTTCGTAGGGCTGCGTCCTTGGTCGGCTTCTTCACCGCATAGGCGACGCGATAGCGCCGGGCCAGCGATGGCAATCGCGTTGTCGGTGCCGCGCAAGCCGTCCATCTCGGGCGAGAAGGCGTTCACATAGGCCTTGAGGATCGGCGGCGTGTCGCGGTCGGGATCGACGGTGACGAACAGCACGCGCACCTGTTTGGCGTCCGGGCCCAGCCGGCGCAGCGCTTCGCGACAGATTGGCCAGCGTCAGTCGGGCACACATCCGGGCAATTGGTGTAGCCGAAATAGAGCAGCGCGATCTTGCCGCGATAATCGGCGGCCGTGACGGGCTTGCCGTCATTGGCGCGCAGCATCGTGAACTGAAGATCGGGCATGCGCGCCGGTGATGTTGCGGCCATGCCAGCCGCGGCGCTGCCATTGCCGCAGGCCGCCAGCGCAAGGCAGGCGGCGAGGGCGGCGAAGCGGCGCAAAGCGGCGGAGCGGGCGGTGCCGATCATGGCCGCCCCATAGCATGGCCGGCGGCGGCGTGCCGGGCTGCGCCGGCTGTGACCAATCGCCTCGCGCGCGAGCGCGTCGGCGGACAGGCCGCCTCGCCATCGTATAAGAGCGGGCATGGAACGCCCCGAGGAACGCCAGAGCCGCCGTGACCGCTGCGATTTCCGATACTGCCGAACAAGCGGCGTTTCGCCCCGCGCCGGCTTGGCTCGCCTATGGCGGCGTGCTGGCGGTGGGCGCGGTGCTCTATTTCCTCTGCCGCTATTTCCCGGCCGATCTGCCGGTGTGGATGCCGTGGGAATTCTCCTGGCCGATCTATCTCGCCATGCACGCTGGCGCTGGGCTGGTTCGCCATCGGCTGGCGCCGGCTTGCCGCCGCGAGGCGCGTCCGCCGCGCTGGCGCAGCGGCGCTCTTCGTGCTGGGCGTCGTGCTGATCTATGCGGTGGTGCAGACCCATTACGATTATCTCAGCCAGCACATGTTCTTCTTCCATCGGCTGCAGCATCTGGTGCTGCACCATCTGGGCCCGTTCCTGATTGCGCTGGGCGTGCCCGGCGCGGCGCTGTGGGCAGGCATGCCGGATTTCCTCAAGCCCGTGCTGCGCTCGCGCGCCGGTGCGCGGTGATCGTCAACGTGATCCAGCATCCGGCCGTGGCGCCGGTGCTGTTCGTCGGGCTGATCTATGTCTGGCTGATCCCGTCGATCCATACGCGCGTGATGCTGGACGACAATCTCTATCAGCTCATGAACTGGTCGATGGCGATCGACGGCATCTTCTTCTGGTGCCTGATGCTCGATCCCAAGCCCAAGCCGCCGGCGCGCGTCTCCATCGGCATGCGTGCGCTGCTGACCATGGCCGTCGTGCCGCCGCAGATCGCGATCGGCGCGGTGATGGCGCTGTCGAGCACCGATTTCTATCCGGTCTACAAGATCTGCGGCCGCATCCTGCCGATCTCCGCGATCACCGATCAGCATTATGGCGGGCTGATCCTGTGGATCCCGTCTTCGATGATGAGCGTGATCGGCCTGATCCTGGTGCTCAACATCATGCGTCTCAACGACGAAAGGAACGAGCATGCGCTTCGATGAAGCTTCTTAGTGCGGCGGTTCTGCTGGCGGCGCTGTCCGCGCCGGCCTATGCGGCCGATGTCACGATCAGCGATGGCTGGTTCCGCGCGCTGCCTGCGGGCCTTCCGGCCGGCGGCTATTTCACGCTGACGAACAACGGCGACGCCGAGATCGCGCTCACCGGCGCCAAGGTCGCGGCCTGCGGCATGGTCATGCTGCACCAGAGCGTCGAGTCCGGCGGCATGGGCCGCATGGTGCATGTCGACAAGGTCACCGTGCCGGCCCATGGCAGCGTCAGCTTCAAGCCCGGCGGCTATCACCTGATGTGCATGCAGCCCAAGCCGGCGATGAAGCCCGGCGCCACGGTGTCCGGTGACGCTCGACTTCGCCGACGGCACCACAGCCACGCGCCGACTTCGCCGTGAAGACGCGCGAGCGGGCAAATAGGCCTCAGTAGCCGATTGCCGCGCCGTCCTTGCGCATTTCGGCGGCGCCCCAATAGACGTGTTCCTTGCGCGTCGTACTGGATCGCCTCATAGCCGCCGAAGGCGCCGGTGCCGCGCGACGATCTTGTAGCCGCGCTTCGCCAGTTCTTCCTTCACCTTGGGATCGAAGCCGGTTTCCATCTCGACCGTGCCGATGCCCTGTGACGGCTCGCCCGTGGGCTCGGCATTGCCGTAATGGCGCCAGCGCGCGGCATCGCCGGCTTCCTGCACGTTCATGCCGAAATCGATCATGTTGGTCAGCACCTGCACATGGCCTTGCGGCTGCATGTCGCCGCCCATCACGCCGAACGCCATCCACGGCTTGCCGTCCTTCATCACGAAGCCGGGAATGATGGTGTGGAAGGGCCGCTTGCCCGGCGCATAGACATTGGCCGCGCCGTCTTTCAGCGAGAACAGCTCGCCGCGATCCTGGAACATGAAGCCCAGCCCGTCGGCCACCAGCCCCGAACCCATGCCGCGATAGTTCGACTGGATGATGGAGACCATCATGCCGTCCTTGTCGGCGGTGGCGAAATAGGTGGTGTCGCCGTTGAACAGCCAGGGATCGCCCGGCCCGATATTCGGATTGGCGTGGGCGAGGTTGATCTCCTTGCGCGCGCTCGGCGCCATAGGCCTTCGGAGATCAGGCCCTTCATCGGCACATTGGCGAAGCGCGGATCGGCGTAATATTTGGCGAGGTCCTCATAGGCCAGGCGCTTGGCCTCGAGCATGGCGGTGATGGCGTCGGCCGAGCCCACGCCCATCTTCTTCAGGTCGAAATGCTTGAGGATCTGCAGCATCTCGAGCACAGCGTAAGCCCTGGCCATTGGGCGGCAGCTCGTAGACGTCGTAGCCGCGATAGTTCACCGATTGCGGCGTCGACCCATTCGCCGTGGAAGTCGGCGAAGTCGGAATAGCGCAGATCGCCGCCGATGCGCTTGAAATAGGCGTCGATGGTGTGGGCGATCTTGCCCTTGTAGAACGCGTCGCGGCCGCCCTTGGCGATCTCGCTCAGCGTGTTGGCGAGGTCGGGGTTCTTGAACACCTGACCCTGCACCGGCGTCTTGCCGTCGATGAGATAGGTGTGGCGGGCGTTGTCGAGCTCCTCGATCATCGCCTTGTTCTTCTCGAAGGCGGCGAAATTGCCCTTCCAGTATTTCGCGACCAGCTCGGTCACGGGAAAGCCGTTCCTGGCATATTCGATGGCCGGCGCGAGATCCTCGGCCAGCGGCAGTTTGCCGAATTTCGCGTGCAGCGCGCCCCAGCAATCGACCGTGCCCGGCACGGTCACCGGCAGCGAGCCGAGCGGCGGGATGTGATCCTTCACCGGAAGGCCAGCCTTCTCATAGACCGCCTTCACCTCTTCCTTCATCTTCTCGTAGCTCGCGGCCCTTCGCCGATAGGCCGGAGCCGTTATAGCCGTAGAGCTTCTTCGTCTTCGGATCCCAGACGATGGCGAAGCAGTCGCCGCCGATGCCGTTCAGCACCGGCTCCATCAGCCCCAGCGCCGCATTGGCCGCGATCGCCGCATCGACGGCGCTGCCGCCCTTCTTGAGAATGCTCGACGGCGATCTCGCGAGGCCAGCGGCTGTTCCGTCGCCGCCATGCCGTGCTGCGCCAGCACCGGCGAGCGCGTCGCCCAGCTTGCACCCGAATAGCGGTCGCCGCGGCTGATGCCTGCCGCCTGCGCATCCGCCGCCATCGAAAATCCCAGCACCATGGCCAGCGCCCCCCCGATCAATCCCCGCAACACGCGATCAGCCCTCCAGTTCCGCAAAGCTCACATGGCAGGAGCCGCCATGCTTCTCGAAATAGCGCTGGTGATAGTCCTCGGCGCGCCAGAACGGTTTGGCCGGCTTCGATGGTCGTGACGATCGGATTCCGGTAGCGGCCCGAGGCGGCGGCTTCGGCCTTCTTCTGTTCGGCGATGCGCGCCTGTTCGGGCGAATGGGTGAAGATCACGCTGCGATATTGCGTGCCGAAATCCGGGCCCTGGCGATTGAGCTGGGTCGGATCGTGCATCTTGAAGAACAGATCGACCAGCTTGCCGTAGTCGACCTTGGCCGGATCGAAGGTGACTTCGACCACTTCGGCATGGCCGGTCGTGTCGGTGCAGACCTGCTTGTAGCTCGGATTGTCGACTTCGCCGCCGGCATAGCCGCTGACGGCATCGATCACGCCGGGCACCTCGCGGAAGAAATGCTCGACGCCCCAGAAACACCCCGCACCGAATGTGGCCTTTTCCATCGCAGTCTCCATGGCTGAGCCGCCGACTATAGAAAGCCGCCCGGGCCCGGTCACGTCACGATTGCAGGCGGGTTTGACGGCGGGCCGGGCGCGGCCTAAGCCGTCGCCCATGCTGGACGCGCCGCTCCGCAAGCTGATCGATCCGCCGCTGAACCGGGCCGGCGCGGCTCTGGCGCGGGCCGGGCTCAAACCCGACTGGGTCACTTGGGCGGGCTTTGCCCTCGGGCTTGCCGCCGTTCCGGCCATCGCCGCCGCACCGTTACGATCTCGGCCTCGGCTTCATCGTCGCCAACCGCATCGCGGACGGGTTGGACGGCGCCATCGCCCGCCATAGCCGCGTCAGCGATGCCGGCGCCTTTCTCGACATTGCGCTGGATTTCATCTTCTACGCGGCCGTGCCTTTCGCCTTCGCGCTGGCGCGGCCCGAAGAGGCGCTGGCGAGCGCCTTCCTGATCCTCAGCTTCGTGGCGGCGGGGTCGAGTTTCCTGGCCTATGCCGTGATCGCGGGAAAGCGCGGGCTTACGACCGATCTCAACGGCACCAAATCGATCTATCATATTGGCGGGCTGACCGAGGGCAGCGAGACCTTCATCGCCTTTGCGCTGGCCTGCCTGTTTCCGAACTGGTTCGGCGCGATCTGCTATCATCTTTGGCGCGCTTTGTTTCATCACCGGCCGGCACGCGGATCGGCGCGGCCGTCGTCAACTTCCGGGACACATGAAAACCGTCATCATCGGCGCCGGCGTGGCCGGACTTTCCATCGGATGGCGCTCTGGCACAGGCCGGCGTCGAAACCGTCGTTCTGGATCGCGGCCAGCCGGGGCGCGGCGCGACCTGGGCATCGGCCGGGCATGATCGCCGGCACCGCCGAAAGCGGCGAGGCACCCGAGGCGGAAGATGCCATTCGCCCGTCTTTCCATGGCGCTGTGGCCGGACTTTGCCGCCGAGCTTGAAGAGGCCTCGGGCGAGCGCTCTGTCCTATCGCCGCGATGGCGCCTTGCTGATCGCGCGCACGAAGGACGAGGAAGAGGCATCTGCGGGCCCGTGCGTCTGCGGCGGGTCTCGAGTTTCTTGTCGCCGATGCGGCGCGGGCGAAGGTGCCGCGCCTGGCGCCCGATATCCGTGGCGCGCTCTGGGCGCCCGACGAAGCGCAGGTCGACAACCGGGCGCTCGGCCGGGCCCTGGCAAGGGCCTTCGTGCGCGCCGGGGGGCACGCTTTCGCCCAACGAGACCGCGGTGCTGGTCGAGGGCAAGCGCGGCGGCGGCGCCATCGCGCGCACGCCCTTCAAGATCCACCATGGCGACGCCGTGCTCCTCGCGACCGGCGCGTGGACGGCCCAGATCGGCGGACTGCCGGCCGAGGCCGTGCCGCCGGTCCGTCCGGTCAAGGGCGAGGTGATCGCGCTGATGCCGCCGGAGGGCGCGGTGCTGCCCGAACCGCTGGTCTGGGGCAGCGGCTCCATCTATCTGGTGCCGCGGGGCCGGCGGCTCTTCGTCGGCGCCACGGTCGCCGAGGCGGGCTTCGATACCGCCCTGAGCGCGGAGGCGCCGGCCTGGCTTCAGGCCCGCGCCGCCGAGCTGATCCCGGAGGTGGCGGAATGGGCCATCGACGAGCATTGGGCGGGCCTCAGGCCCGGCTCGCCGGATGGGCTGCCGATCATCGGCCAGACTGCGGTCGAGGGCGTGTTCGTGGCCTCCGGCCAGTACCGCAACGGCATCCTTTTTGCTCCGGGCATGGCGGAAACTGTGCCACCGCTCATTCTGGAGCAGCGGATTGCGCCGGAAATCGCCCCTTTCGATCC
Source organism: uncultured Pseudomonadota bacterium (assembly GCA_963822185.1). Lineage (GTDB taxonomy): Bacteria > Pseudomonadota > Alphaproteobacteria > Micropepsales > Micropepsaceae > Rhizomicrobium. The sequence goes on along the minus strand of CAWGGT010000001.1, from coordinate 212,285 downwards.
CAAGCGGTTCGGGAATTAGGCAAGGTTCGCCACCAGGCTTGCCGCCGGCGCCCGCCTCCAGTAACGACAATGGCTCTGTGAGGGGCGTGATCGCGGCATGGCGTATGCGTTTGTCGGCTTTGGCCTGGTGCTGCTGATCATCGGCAGCGAAAGCGTGCTGCGCGGCGGTATCGGCCTGTCGAAGATCTTCGGCCTTTCGCCCCTCCTGATCGGTTTGCTTGTGGTCTCGGCCGGAACCTCGGCGCCGGAGCTGGTGGTCTCGCTGGAAGGCGCCTTTCACGGCGCGCCGGATTTGGCGCTCGGCAACGTCATTGGCAGCAATCTCGTCAACATTCTCCTGATCCTGGGTTTCGGCGCGATGATGCGGCCGATCCCGACCTCGCCCAAGATCGTGCTGCGCGACGGCGGCGTTCTGGTCGCCGCGAGCGTGGCGTTGTTCGTGATGGTGCGTGGCCGGAAGCATCACCCGGCAGGATGGCTGGATGCTGCTGGCGGGCTTTCTTGCCTATGTGCTGCTGTCCTTCTTCACCGATCGGCGGCGGGCGCCCTCGCATCGTACCGGCGACGTTCGCGATCGTGAGGGCGGCGGACCGACGCCGGCCATGAGCGCGCTGTTGCTGATCTTCGGGCTCGCCTGCCTCTATTTCGGCGGTGCCTATGTGGTGGATGGCGGCGTGGCGGTGGCGCGGCTTTATCACGTGCCGCAGGCAGTCATCGGCCTGACGCTGATCGCCGTCGGCTCGTCGCTGCCGGAGCTGGCCACGACCATTGTGGCGTCGATCCGCGGCCAGACCTCGATCGCCATCGGCAATCTGATCGGCTCCAATATCTTCAACATCCTTCTGGTGCTCGGGATCACAGCCACGGTCCATCCGCTGTCGGTTTCGCCGATGGTGGCGGGCGCGGACATCTATCTGATGCTGGGGGCAGCGGTGGTGGTGCCGCTGATGCTGGCCGCGCGCTGGCGAGCTCGGGCGCGCCCAGGGCGCGTTCCTGGTGCTGGCCTATCTCGGCTATCTGGTGTTCGTCGCCTGGCGGCAGGGTTTTCTTACGCCCGGCCTCTTCGGACATGTGTGATGGACCGCTTCGAACTTCACGCCCGTCTCGCCGCCGACACTCTGCCGGTCACCGACTGGGCATTGTCGCGTGTGCGCTGATGAACGACGCCCGCTTTCCCTGGCTGATCCTGGTGCCGCGCCGGGCCGGACTGACCGAACTGCACGACCTCAGCCACGCCGAGGGGCTTGTCCTGATGGATGAGCTCAGGCGCGCCAGCGCGGGCCTCAAGGCCGCTGACCGGGGCGGCCAAGATCAATGTCGGGGCGCTGGGCAATCTGGTGCCGCAGCTTCACATCCATGTCGTGGCGCGCAACCCGGACGATGCCGCCTGGCCCGGCCCGGTCTGGGGCGCCGGCGCGGCCGAGCCCTATGCGCCGGGCGCGGCCGACGCCCTGATCGCGCAATTGGCCAGCCTCCACTAATTATCCCGGCATTAACCATTCTGGCACGCCGATTGCCTATACCGTGGTGTAGAACACGACGGACCCAGAGCCGATGCTGGCAGAAGCCACGACCACCGCCCAGACGACCCGCAGCGAAGTGCTGAGCGGCCCTGCGCCAGGCCAGCGCAGCGACGGGCTCGGATTTCGACTATCTGCTGGGCACGGCGATGCGCGAGAGCAGCCTGAAACCGCAGGCAAAATCAACTAGTTCGAGCGCAGCGGGGCTGTTCCAGTTCGTCTCCCAGACCTGGCTCGGCATGATCAAGCAATATGGCGCCAAATATGGCCTCGGCTCCTATGCCGACGCCATCACCAAGGGCGCCAATGGCCGCTACCACGCGGACAATTCCGCCGACCGCCAGGCAATTCTTGCCCTGCGTAACGATCCCAAGGTCTCGGCCCTGATGGCGGGCGAATATGCCAACGCAGACCAAGGCCCATCTGCAGAGCCGTCTGGGCCGCGATGTCTGCAGCGGCGAGCTCTATGCCGCCCATTTCCTTGGCGCCGGCGGAGCCTGCAAGCTGATCGAGATGAAGGATGCGCAGCCGCGGCGCCAGCGCGGCGGCCTGTTTTCCGGCTGCGGCCAACGCCAATCGCAGCGTCTTCTACAATCGCGACGGTTCGTCCAAGACGGTGGCGCAGGTCTATGATTGGGCCGTACGTCAGCCGCGCGTGCCGCACAACGTCATGGCCCAGGCCGAGGCGCTGACGCAGTCCGGTGCGGCCCTGAATTCCGCGAGCACCGCAGCCGCTTTCCCTAGCGTCAGCCCTGTTCGCGCAGCCGCGCAGCACGGCCGACCAGATGTCGACACTCAGCCTGTTCACGGACGCGCCTGCCGCCACCAATACGACCTCGCTTCTGGGCATGAGCCTGCCGCAGGCGCCCTTCGTGCTGACGCCGGGCGTGGTCAACATTCTCGCGTCGCTGACGCCCGGACAGCGGACACAAAAGCGACGCCAACAAGACCAGCCTGATCCACGCCGTTGCGCCTTCGCTTGGCCCCGCCGCTGACAAGCGGCTAGACTTGGCCAAAAGCGAGGACCAATGACGGATTCCAAACCTGCAGCAGCCGATCATTCCGGCCGCGACGATTCTGATCGCGCGCGACGCTCCGGATGGGCTCGAAGTGTTCATGGTGAAGCGCCATCACCAGATCGATTTCGTCGCCGGTGCGCTTGGTGTTTCCGGGCGGAAAGGTGGCGAAGGGCGATCACGAAGCGGCGCTCTGCGATTTTATCGATGGCAGCGCGGCGCTCTCGCCGGATATGCAGGCGTTGGCTGCGGCGGCCATCCGCGAAGCCTTCGAGGAATCGGGAATCCTGTTCGCGCGCGAAGCCGGCGCCGAGGAACTTGTCGGCGCCGAACGGCTGGCGCAGCTCGAACATTATCGCCCGGCACTGGAAAAGGGCGAGATCGGTCTGCTCGAAATGGTGCGCGCGGAAAATCTGCGGCTGGCCTGCGACCGGCTTGTGCATTTCGCGCATTGGATCACGCCGGAGAACATGCCCAAGCGGTTCGATACGCATTTCTTCCTGGCGGCTGCGCCGCCGGGCCATGTCGGCAGCCATGACGGGCGCGAATCCGTCGAACTCGGTCTGGATCCGCCCGGCCGATGCGATCGCCGATCGCAAGCGCTGGAATGTGATCTTTCCGACCAAACTCAATCTGATGAAGCTGTCGGTCACCGATCGTGTGGACGCTGCGCTTGTTGCGGCGCGCGCGGCGCCACCGCTCACGGTGACGCCATGGGTCGAGCAGAGTGAAAAGGGGCCGGTTCTGCGCATCCGGGACGATGCGGGCTACGAGCAGACATCCGCGCTGTTGAAGGAAGCGCTCTAGCCTTTGCTGTCGTCGCCGAGAAATTCCGAGACGCGGGCGTCGAGTTCGCTCGCCAGGGTGTTGGCGACCTTGTCGTCCGCATCCTTGATGTTCTGGCGCACGATTACGCGGATCGCGTTGACATGGGCGTCGATGAGCGCCAGCGGCACCTGGATATCTTCGGCGTCGAGCAGCTTGCACAGCGAGTACGCGACGCGCGCGACGAGCGGAAATTCGAATGTCAGCGCCTGTCCGCGCAGGTCGTGGCCGGCGCGATAGAGTGCATCGCGCGCATCCTTCGCCCCCGATGCCTTGAAGGCCTCGTAGGTTTCGCCGAGCGCCGCGACATCGGCGCTGATCCAGTCGCTGAATTCCGATCTTGAGATTGGCCAGTGCCTGTTCGGCGCGTTTGACGGCCGCCATGTCGATGCCGGCGACGCGGCCGCCGACCTTGGCCTTGAGCATGTTCGGCGGCATGAAAATTTCGATCGGCTGTTCTTTTGCCATATCAACCTCGTCGGGTCAGGCGACGGCGTCGAAGGCCGCATCGGCGGCCGCTGCATCGTCTGCGGCGCTGCGGCGTTCGGGGCCGCGATATTCATTGCCTTCGCGGCGCCGGCGGCACGGACCGAAATAGCTCTTGGTGCGCACAAAGGGGCGGGGATGTTCAATCACGGAAAGCAGCCGCGTCAGGATTGCATTGACTGAAACAGGCTTGGCCAGGAATTCGTTGACGCCGGCATCGCGCGCTTTGCGGACGCGTTCGATGCTGGTGTGGCCGGTCAGCATGATGATCGGCACGATAGGGATTGGGGCTCGCGGCAGAGGTGCGGATCATCTTGCTGAGATCGATCCCGCTCATCCCCTCCATCATCCAGTCGAGCAGAACGACATCGGGACTGTATTCGCGCAGCATCGCCCAGGCGCGCTTGGCATTGTCGGCTTCGTAGATCTGGATAACGCCGAAGGCGTGCAGGATCGTGTCGACGAGCTTCCGCATATGCGGGTTGTCGTCGACGAGCAGAATCCGCAATCGGTCAAAACGATATCCGCTCATTGGCCCCACGTCCGGCCAGCCATGCGGCTCGGCTATCCCCTTTACTCGAAGGTCAGGTTAGGAGCGGCATCTTAACGAGAGGTGAATTTTATCTAATCCATGAACTGTTCGGCGAGAATTCGCTCGTCCAGGCTGTGCCCGGCATCGAACAGCATGGTGACGGAGATCGAGCGATCCTCGGCCACTTCGACGGCCGTCACGTCGCGGACCTCGAAATTGTCGGCGACAGCGCTGACGGGACGTTTTTCAGGTTCCAGGATCTCGAAACGGGTGCGCGCCCGGTGCGGGAGCAGAGCCCCACGCCAGCGCCGCGGGCGGAAGGCGCTGATGGGCGTGAGCGCCAGAAGGTCGGCATCGATAGGCAGGATGGGGCCGTGCGCGGACAGATTGTAGGCGGTGCTGCCGGCCGGAGTTGCAATCAGCACGCCATCGCAGACCAGCTCGGCGATCCGCACCTTCTCATCCACACAGATGCGAATCTTGGCGGTCTGCCGCGTCTGGCGCAGGAGGGAGACTTCGTTGAATGCGAGCACTTCGATGCTCGTCTCGCCGGTGAAGGCACGCATGCGCAAGGGGTGCAGCTCGGCGCTTTCGGCGGCGGCCAGCCGCTCGTCGAGCCCGTCGATCTCGAACTCGTTCATGAGAAAGCCGATGGTGCCGAGATTCATGCCGTAGATCGGTTTGCCCTTGCCCAGGAAGGCATGCAGTGCCTGCAGCATGAAGCCGTCGCCGCCGAGCGCCACGATGATGTCGGCATCGTCCGGACCGGCATCGCCATAGCGGTCGCGCAGCGCGTCGAGCGCGGTCTGCGCATCCTCGGCGGGCGAGGCGACGAAATGCAGCTTGGCCGCCATCGTCGCTCTCAGCCCCCGGTCAGGGACATGTGGCGCGCGACTGCCGGTGCGCGCCGCGTACGATCGATCACGAAGTCATGGCCCTTGGGCTTGCGCCCGATGGCTTCGTCGATCGCCGCTTCGAGCCGCGCATCATCGGGCGAGGCTCTGAGTGGCGCGCGCAGATCGGCGGCATCGTCCTGACCCAGGCACATATAGAGCGTGCCCGTGCAGGTGAAGCGCACGCGATTGCAGCTTTCGCAGAAATTGTGCGTCAGCGGCGTGATGAAGCCGAGCCGTCCGCCGGTCTCGGCCACGCGCACGTACCGCGCCGGCCCGCCGGTGCGATACTCCGTCTCCTCCAGTGTGAAGCGCTCGGCGAGGCTCGCGCGCACCTGCGACAGCGGCAGGTAGCGGTCGGTGCGATCCTCGTCGATCTCGCCCAGCGGCATGGTCTCGATCAGCGTCATGTCCATGCCGCGGCCATGGGCCCATTCCAGCATCGGGACGATCTCGTCCTCATTGATGCCCTTGAGCGCCACCATATTGATCTTGACGCCGAGCCCGGCGGCCTGGGCCGCATCGATGCCGTCCATCACCTTGGCCAGATCGCCCCAGCGCGTGATGGCGCGGAAGCGTTCGGGGTCGCGTGTGTCCAGCGAAACGTTGATGCGCTTCACGCCGACACCGGCCAGGTCGTGCGCGAAGCGGCCGAGCTGGCTGCCATTGGTGGTCAGCGTCAGCTCCTTGAGGCTGCCGTCCTCCAGCCGCCGGCCCAGGCCCTCGAACAGATGCATCACATTGCGCCGCACGAGCGGTTCGCCGCCGGTGATGCGAATACGCTCCACCCCCTTGCGGATAAAGGCGGCGCAGGCCCGCTCCAGTTCCTCAAGCGTCAGCATTTCCCGCTTGGGCAGGAAGGTCATGTGCTCCGACATGCAATAGACACAGCGAAAGTCGCAGCGGTCCGTCACCGAAACGCGCAGGTAGGAGATAGGGCGGCCGAAAGGATCGATCATGGCCGGAGCCTAGAGCAATTCCGGGAAAAGTGGGACCCGGTTTTCCGCCCGGAATTGCGTCAAAATGAAGGCTGGCCCATGCACGGGCGTCATCTGCTTCCAGGTATCGCCGTCAATTGGCGAGTTGAGGCAGGCTACGGACCTTATTCAACGCGTCGGGTTTGGAGAAATTCTTGAAAATGGCCTCGACATCGCCTTGGTCCTGCGCTGTCAGGCTTTGCTGCCGGCCCCGGCACTGGCGTGAGAGCTTGAAAACCGTCGAGAATACGCAGCGGTCGATGCCCACGGCGCGGCAGGCCAGGGCCACCGGCGCGGCGCCGTTCTCGTAGAGAACGTAACGGAGCTGCTCGAGGGTCATCTGCAGGAGCTTCGCGAAGGCCAGCTCGAACAGGTCGATCTGGCCCTGATGCAGCACGCGCAGCAGGAACCCGGCGCGCAGCTGGCCGGCGGCGGACAGTTTGTCGACCAGCTTGGCGGCGCCGGCCCCGGTATCGCCTGCCGGCTTGGCGGCGGCCGGTGACTGGACGGCGTGAACGGCGGTCGCGAGTTTGGGTTCGGCGGATGGGGCCGCGGCCGGATAGCTCGCCCTGATATGTGCCTTCAGACCATCGGAGACCCAGTCGCACATGCGGTTGGCCAGCGGACGGGGCAAATCATCGCGATGGGCGAGCGGATCCTGCAGAGCGGCGATCTGGCGCGATTTTTCGACCAGTGTTTCGAATGTCTCCGGGGCGATCTTGGCCGTCTCGTTGCGCACCAGCGTTACGAGGACCGTTTCCGAGCCGGTTCGCACCAGAACATCGCAAACGGGCTCGCCGATATGCGCGCGTTCGGCGCAGGCTGTCTGATGATCTTCACCGACATGATCGAGCAGCGTCAGCAACTCGGCGTCGCCAATCCGGCGGCTGCGCAGGATCAGCGGCCGGGCGACTTCGATGCGGTCGTCCGCCAGCATGAGAATGAGATCGACCGGGGCGCCATCGTCATCGGCCAGGCGTTCGGCCAGTGCGATGCGGATTGCCATCTCCACTTCGCCGGCGAGGCGCTGCAGAATTTCGCGCATCAGCGTGCGTTCGTGCTCGGACAACCGGGCCGCCTGCGACTGATATAAGGAGGCTATCGCCAGATAGATATCGCCGCGGCGCGCACCTTGCGGATCGGCGGCGAGCTGCGACAGCCGTGTCATGCTGCCGAGATCCTGTGCCGTAAGCCCCACACTTGCCCCCATGAATATCCGCAGAAAGCGGCGTCCCCACGGAAATTCTAGGCATGAGGGCGTTAACAGCGCGTAAACGTTAACACCTCTAAAGGATATTCCCGCCCGAACCATCGCTGCGGCGCGCAACTCTATCCGTTCCACTACCTTCGGTAGGTGGATGCCCGGCCGAGACTCATCGAATGTCGCGCGGGGGATGGAGCTTGCCGGGTATGGCGTTCGAGGCATTTCTGGCGGGGATATCCGCCGAACCGCTCAAGCTGGTTGCGGAGCATTGGGCGGTTGCGCGGGGCGGGCGGTGCTTGCCCGGCTGGCGCGACATCTGCCCTTCGGCCATCGCGCCGCAGCTGTCGATCCTGTGGTCCTGGAAATACGATGCCGCCACGGACCGTTTCACCGGCCGTTTGGCCGGCGATGCCGTCGAAGCCATCTTCGGCCGCAGCTTCCGGGGCGCTGACATGCGCGAGATATTCCCGGCAGCCGACTATGACCGCATCTCTGCCCGCCACAGGCGCGTGGTGACCGAACCGGCCCTGTTCCGTGGCCGCGGCTTGGTGTTCCGCCATCTCGATCGCTATGGCATGGGCGAGCGCATCATCCTGCCGCTGTCGGACAGCGGCAATGCGTGTGACGGCATTGTCGGCGCCACAGTCTATGAAATGGCCACGGGCATCCGACCACCAGATGTTGAAGCCCAGCAGGAGATTGAGGAGTGGTTCGCAATCGACTGACGCGCCGCGCCGTCGTGCTAGTCTGGGCCGCGGCCCAATCAGCGAATCTTCGATGACAACAGACGCACCCTTTCTTCTCGCCATCGACCAGGGCACGACCTCGACTCGCGCCATCCTGTTCGATGCGGCGGTCCGGCCGGTGGCCTCTCACAGCATCGAACTGCGCCAGATTTATCCGGCCAATGGCTGGGTCGAGCATGATGCCGAGGAGATATGGGAGGCCACGCTGGCCTGCTGCCGCGCAGCGTCCAGGGGTGTTGGCGCGAAGGATATCGCCGCCATCGGCATCACGAACCAGCGCGAGACGACGCTGATCTGGGACAAGGCGACCGGCACGCCGCTGCATCATGCCATTGTCTGGCAGGACCGGCGCACGGCCGAGCGGTGCCGCCAGCTCAAGGAGCAGGGCCACGAGGCGGCGGTGGCGGCCACGACCGGCCTCATTATCGATCCCTATTTCTCGGCGACCAAGGTCGAATGGCTGCTCGACCACGCGCCCGGCGCCCGCGCGCGGGCCGAGCGTGGCGAGATTGCCTTCGGCACCATCGATAGCTGGCTGATCTGGAAGCTCACCGGCGGTGCGGTGCACGCCACGGACGTCACCAATGCCTCGCGCACGCTGTTGCTCGACCTGAAGACGCTCGCATGGGAAGAGGCGATGCTGTCGCTGTTCCGCGTGCCGCGCGCGATGCTGCCGGACGTGCGCGCCTGCGACGCCGATTTCGGTACGGCGAGTCCGGAACTTCTCGGCGCACCCATCCCGATTTGCGGCGTGGCCGGAGACCAGCAGGCGGCGGTTGTAGGGCAGGCCTGTTTCGCGCCGGGCGATGTGAAATCGACCTATGGCACCGGCTGCTTCGCCCTGGTGAATACGGGCAGCACGGTTCCGGCCTCCCGGAACAAGCTGGTGGCGACGGCGGCCTATCGCATCAAGGACCAGACCGCTTACGCCATCGAAGGCAGCATCTTCATTGCCGGCGCCGTGGTGCAGTGGCTGCGCGACGGCTTGGGCGTGATCCGCGATGCCTCCGAGATCGAGGCGCTGGCCCGCACGGCCAAAGAGGCCGACGGCCTTTATTTCGTGCCGGCCTTTACCGGCCTCGGCGCACCCTGGTGGGATCCGGACGCCCGTGGCGCGATCATGGGGCTGACGCGCGATGCCGGTGCCGCCGAGATCGCGCGGGCGGCCCTTGATGCCGTCTGCTACCAGACCCGCGATCTTCTCGAAGCCATGGGCCGCGACATGGCGGCGGCCGGCCTCGGCGCGCCCCAGGCGATCAAGGTGGATGGCGGCATGGTACGCAATGACTGGTTCTGCCAGCGCCTGTCCGACCTCACCGGCCTGCCGGTGGAGCGCCCGGAACTGACCGAAACCACAGCGCTGGGCGCGGCCTATTTGGCTGGGCTGGGCGCGGGTGTGTTCCGCGATTTCTCCGAGATCGCGGGCGCCGCGGTACTCGATCGTCGTTTTGAGCCGGGGCTTAATCCCCAAATTCGTGATGGGCTTTACGAGGGCTGGGGCAGGGCCGTCGGCCGTGTCCGCGCGCAACATCCGCACGGGGTTTGACAGGGCTCGCATCGGGGCCCCAAGCTTGTCCAAATCCAGCCATTTGCCGAAGGAGCCTGCCCATGAGCAGCGCCGCCGAGAAACTGATAACGCCGCGTGCCGAAGGCCACGACATTCCCTCGCTTGAGGGCAAGGTCAGCCCGGAAGAGTGGGCGCTGCGCATCGACCTCGCCGCCATGTATCGCCTGGTCGCGCTCTATGGCTGGGACGACATGATTTTCACCCATATCTCGGCGCGCGTGCCGGGGCCTGAACATCACTTCCTCATCAACCCCTATGGCATGCTGTTCGACGAGATCACAGCCTCCAGCCTCGTGAAGATTGATCTCGACGGCAACAAGGTCGAGCCGTCGCCTTATCCGGTGAACCCGGCCGGTTTCACCATTCACAGCGCCATTCATATGAACCGTGATGACGCGCATTGCGTAATCCATCTGCACACGGTGGACGGTGTCGCCGTAGCGTCGCAGGCGCATGGGCTTCTGCCGATCAGCCAGCACGCCCAGCTCGTTTGCGGCGATCTGGCCTATCATGACTATGAAGGCGTGGCCCTCGAACTCGACGAGCGCGAGCGGCTGGTCAAGGATGTGGGCGACAAGAATGTCGTCGTCCTGCGCAATCACGGCACGCTCGCCATGGGCAAGACCTGCGCCGACGCGTTCCTGCGCATCTATCATCTCGAAAAGGCGGCCGCGATGCAGGTCCGCGCCTTGGCGGGCGGCACGGAAATCTACGGGAACAATCAGGGTGTCGCCGAGAAGAACGGCATGCTCGGGCGTGCGGCCTTCGACGGGCCGATCAGCGCTCTGGCCTGGCCGGCGCTCAAGCGCAAGCTTGACCGCGTCGACCCCGGCTACAAACACTAACGCAACAGATCAACACCACACGATCACAACCACGGGCAGACCATGAAATTTGGAATTGGACAATCCGTTCGCCGGACGGAAGACATTCGCTTTGTGACCGGCCACGGAAGCTACACCGACGACATCCATTTTGACGGTGAGACGCAGGTTGCCTTCAACCGCAGCCCTTATGCGCATGCGAAGATCAACAGCATCGACACTTCGGCGGCCGAAGCCGCGCCGGGTGTGGTCGCGGTGCTGACGCAGGCCGATGTCGAAGCCTTCGGCGCCGGTCCGATGCCCTGCCAGCTGCCGCTCAAGAGCCGAGACGGCTCGGACATCAAACCCACGCCCAAGCCGCTTCTGGCCAAGGACAAGGTCACCTTTGCCGGCGAGGCCGTGGCGATGGTGATCGCCGAGACCTATGCCCAGGCCAAGGATGCCGCCGAGCTGATCGAGATCGACTACGAGATGCTCGATGCCTGCGGCACGCTGGAATCCGCCCCCAACGGTCCGCAGATCTGGGACAGCGCGCCCGGCAATCTGTGTTTCGACTGGGCGATGGGCGACGAGGCGGGCGTCAAGGCCGCGCTCGATGGCGCCGCGCACAAGGCGCATGTCCGGGTCGTGCAGAACCGCATCGCGCCGACCTCGATGGAAACGCGCAACGCCTCGGGCCTTTACGATCCGTCCACGGACAAATTCACGCTCTATTCCGGCAATCAGGGCTCGGGCAATATTCGCGGCCGCCTCGCCACGGTGATCCTCAACATCGCCGAGGACAAGCTGCACCTCATCTGCCCCGATGTCGGCGGCGGCTTCGGCATGAAAGGCTTCATCTATCCCGAGCAGGCGCTGGTTCTGATCGCGGCCAAGAAGGCGGGCCGTCCGGTGCGCTGGTCGTCCGATCGCAGCGAAGCCTTCCTTTCCGACGATCACGGCCGCGACATGATCACGGAAGCCGACCTTGCCCTCGACAAGGACGGCAAGATCCTCGCCATGCACATCCATGGCAGCGCCAATATGGGCGGTTATCTTTCGCAGTTCGCGCCGTTCATTCCGACGCTGGCTGGTGGGCGCATCTTCGGCGGTCTCTACAAGATTCCGGCGATGTATGCGGAGGTGAAAGGCTATTTCACCAACTCCGCGCCGATCGATGCCTATCGCGGCGCAGGCCGTCCGGAGGCCGCCTATCTGATGGAGCGGCTGATGGACGAAGCCGCGCGTGTCAGCGGCATCGATCGTGTCGAATTGCGCAAGCGCAATCTGCCGACGCCGGCGGAATTGCCGTACAAGAACTGGTTCGGGCTCGGCTTCGATTCCGGCGACTATCCGCACATGCTGGCCGAGGGATTGAAGCGCGCCGATGTGGACGGCTTCGCCGCACGCCGCAAGGACAGCGAAGCCCGTGGCAAGAAGCGCGGCCTCGGCATCGCCTATTATGTCGAGATCACCGCCGCTGCCGGCAGCGAGCCCGCGCGCGTGACCTTCACTGAGAATGGCGGCGTCATTGCCTATGTCGGCACGCAGTCGAACGGGCAGGGCCATGAAACGGCCTTTGCCCAGGTCGTCGCCGAACGCCTTGGCGTGCCCTTCGAATCCATCACCATCAAGCAGGGCGACACCGATTGGGTGAATGGCGGCGGCACGGGCGGTTCGCGTTCGCTCAACATGGCGGGCGGCGCATTGCAGGTGACCTCCGACGAAGTCATCCGCAAGGGCAAGGACGCGGCCGGTCAGGTGCTGCAGGCCGGCGGCAACGATGTCGGCTTCAAGGTGGACGACGACGGTGTTGGTCGCTTCAGCGTTTCCGGCACCGATCGTGCGATCACCGTGACCGAACTGGCCGTCACGCTGAAGCGCGAAAAGCTTCCGGGCTTCGAAGACGGTCTCGACAGTGATGGCACCTTCAATGGCGAAGCGCCGACCTTCCCCAATGGCTGCCATGTCTGCGAAGTCGAAGTCGATCCGGAAACGGGAAAGGTCGATCTCGTGTCCTATTCGGTGCTCGACGATTTCGGCCGCGTCATCAATCCGATGCTGGTTCGCGGTCAGGTTCATGGCGGCGTGGTGCAGGGCCTCGGACAGGCGCTGCTCGAGAACTGCGTCTATGATGCGGAAAGCGGCCAGCCCATGACCGCGAGCTTCACCGACTATGCGATGCCGCGTGCCGACGACATGCCGGACATCGCCTTCGCCTATGAAGAGCATCTGTGCAAGACCAACCCGATGGGCGCCAAGGGCTGCGGCGAAGCGGGCACGGTCGGCGCGATGCCCGCCGTGATCAGCGCGGTGTCCGATGCCATCGGCGTGGCGCATATCGACATGCCGGCGACGCCGGAGAAAGTCTGGCGGGCGCTGCAATCCGCCGCCTGAGTGTGGGCAGGGTTGGGCAGCATTTTTGGCAGCGGAGCCGGTCGATTTGACTTGATCGGCTCCGCTGACCGAAAGTCAGCCCATGGCTGGGACAGATTCGCAGACGGCGGAGAAGAAGGCGGCGCGTCCTGCGCGGCGCAAGCCGGAGAGCTTGTCGAAGCTCAAACGCGCTGCGCGCAAGCTGTTTGTCGAGCGCGGTTACCATGCCACGCGCCCGCAGGATATCGCGCGCGAGGCCGGCCTCGGCCACGGCACGTTCTATCTGCATTTTCCGGACAAGCGCGCCTGCTTCCTGTCCTTCGTCGACGATGCGCGCCAGGAACTGGATGCCTATACGCGCGCCAGCGCCACCTCGGCCTCCTCGCTGGAAGAGCTGATCGCCAATCTGCTCAACGCCATCTACGACTATTCGGAAACTCATCCGGGCGTGCTCAATGCGGCGATGACCGATGAAGCGGTGATCGATGCCGAGGGCGCGCAGGCCACGCCGCTGTTGCAGCGCTGGGGCTATGACTGGGCCGAGTTCGTGCGCAATGCGGTGGCGCAAGGACGCGCGGTGGCCGATTACGATCCCGATATTGTCGGTCAGGCCATTCTCGGCGCCGTGCATCAGGCCGCGAGCGAAGGCTGGCGCGCCGGCCGTCCGCGCCGTGAAGTGATCGACAATCTCACTCGCTTCCTGGTGCGCGCGCTGCGGCCCTGACATCCGCCGTCGTCTTCGCCCGTTGGCGATTGACAGTTCATCAAACCTGACAAACTATCAGTCATGTAGCGGGCCGGGCACAAGGCGCCGCGACAGGGAAGGTCGCATGGACCGGCTGAACTGCACGCGCGAGGACATTCTCACCGAGCACCCTCACGCCAAACAGTCGAGACGTTTCTGACGGCACATGGCTATGGCGCGGATGAGATGGCGCGCTTCGACGCGCTCGAACAAGAGGATGCAGCATGATCACGGATTTCAAGGGCAAGACGGCGTTCGTGACCGGCGGCGCGGGTGGCATCGGCCTGTCCATGGCGCGCGCCTTCGGCCGGGCGGGCATGAATGTCGTGCTCGCCGATATCGATGGGCCGGCGGCAAAGGCCTCGGCCGAAGCACTGGCGGGCGAGCAGATCAAGGCCGTGGGGGTACGCTGCGATGTAACCGAGCGCGCAGCCGTTCAGGCCGCGGCGCTGGAAGCCATCGCCGCCTTCGGCAAGGTTCACATCGTCTGCAACAATGCCGGCGTCGGTGTCGGCGGGCCGGTTGGGACCGTCACCGAGAAGGACTGGGACTGGATTCTCGACGTCAATCTCAAAGGCGTCGTCTACGGCACTGCGACATTCGTGCCGCTGATCCGCAGCCATGGCGAAGGGGGGCACATCGTCAACACCGCCTCGATGGCGGGCATGATCAGTCCGCCGGGCATGGAGCCCTATAGCGCCACGAAATTCGCAGTGGTGGCGATGACAGAAGGCTGGGCTGCGCAACTTGCGCCCGAAAATATCGGCGTCTCGGCCCTGTGCCCCGGCTTCGTGCGCACGCGCATCCATGAAAGCGGCCGCACGCGGCAGGACAAATATGGCGGTGCCGGCGCGGTCGATGCGTTGGGACTGGGCGAGAACGCGACTGCAGAGGCCGTTCTTTCCGGGATCGATCCCGATGTCGTCGGCGCGCGCGTGCTGGAAGCGATCAAGGCCGGCGAGACTTATATCTTCACCCATCCCAATATGCGCCAATTCGTTCAGATGCGCTTTGCCGGCATCATGGCCGGTTTCGATGCCGCCGATGCCAGCGATGCGCTCAAGGCGGTCAAGGAATGGGCCGATCCATTGCCGCGCCAGCCCGGACAGAAATAGGGCGATGAAGTTCGGGATCTTCTACGAGCATCAATTGCCGCGGCCCTGGGCGGAGGGTGACGAACTCAAGCTCTTTCAGGATGCGCTCGATCAGGTCGAGCTCGCCGACGACATCGGCATCGATCACGCCTGGGAGGTTGAGCATCACTTCCTCGAGGAATACTCGCATTCCTCGGCGCCGGAAGTGTTCCTGGCCGCCTGCTCGCAGCGCACGAAGAATATCCGCCTCGGACATGGGATCACGCTGATGCCGCCGGGCTACAATCATCCCGCCCGCGTGGCCGAGCGCATCGCCACGCTCGACCTGGTGTCCAATGGACGCGTCGAATTTGGCACGGGCGAATCTTCGGCCGCGCTCGAACTTGGCGGCTATCGTGTGCCGGTGGAAAAGAAGCGGGCGATGTGGCGCGAGACCACAGAGCAATGTCTCAACATGATGGCGATGAATCCCTATCCGGGGTTCAAGGGTGAGTTCTTCGAAATGCCCTGCCGCAATGTTGTGCCCAAACCGGTGCAGCGCCCGCATCCGCCGGTCTGGGTGGCCTGCTCCAATCGCGAGACCATCAAGCTTGCCGCGCGGCTCGGCATCGGCGCGCTGACCTTCGCCTTCGTCGATCCGGCCGAGGCGAAGCAATGGGTGGACGACTATTATCGCATCATCCGTGAGGAGTGCGTGCCCATTGGCCACGCCGTCAATCCGAACATCTGCATGGTGACGGGCTTTTCAGTGCACAGGGATCACGACGAAGCCGTGCGCCGCGGCGTCGATGGCTTCAAGTTCTTTGGCTATGCGTTAGGCCATCACTACATCTTCGGCGAGCACAGGCCCGGCCGCACCGATATCTGGCAGAAATTCGAGGCAGCAAAGGACAATCTGCCGGCTGGCCCCGGCGCCGGTGGCATCGGCACGCCCGACGAGATGCGCGCCCATTTGCGCAAATTCGCCAATGCCGGCGTCGATCAGGTCGCCTTCATTCAGCAGGGCGGCCGCAATCGCCATGAACATATCTGCGAGGCGTTGGAGCTGTTCGCCTCCGACATCATGCCCGAGTTCAAGGAACGCGAGGCCGAACGCCAGACCGCGAAGATGGAAGAGCTTGCGCCCTTCGTTGAACAGGCTTTCGCGCGCAAGGCGCGCATGAAGGAACTGGCCGACGATGAAATTCCGGTCGTCGAAGCCCTGGGGCGCCAAATCACGGAAAAGCCCGTCAAGGCGTCGAACGTCTAATTCATGGCAGGCTGCCGGCTACAGCTATTGCGATAAAAAAGAGGTTGCACAACCCGTAAATAATCTGCTTAGTTGCATTTGCGCGGGTTTCGCACCCGCGAGCGTTGTGTCTCCCAAAAATCAGCGTCGGCGTTCGGTCCTCCTCTCGGGCCGGCGAGCGGCTGCGCGTGTCCGGTATCGAACATGCGAGGGCAAGCCATCGCCATGGCATCCAATTTATTTTGCAACGATGGTTCGCTCCCCGACGAGCCGGAGCTGGCCTTCTGCCGCCAGACCCAATCCCTGCCATTGGAGGCACCGGGAGCGCCGATCCATACAGCCGATCTGAGCGCGGAAAATCGCGCGCGTCTGGCCGCACGTCATGGCCCGCTGCCGTTTTCCGCGATCTCGAAAAGCGATCTGGTTGCGGCCCTTGAGCAGCGCTTCCGCTCCGAATTGATGGAGGCGGCGACGCATGGCCTCGAACGGCGCCATCCCGAATTGTCGGCGCGCCGCGTCGTGGCTTGGGAGCAGGGGCTCGTCGCCGCCGCGATCCTTGCCGCCGGCGTGCTGGGCGCGTGGCTGGCGCCCTTTGCGGCCGGTGTCACCCTCGCGCTGCTGCTCTGCGTGGGCTTCGTTGCCAACGCACTCTTCCGTGCCGTTCTCGTCTGGGCCGGTGCCGGTTCGGCCGGAACTGACACGCCGCCCGATGGCGCGGATGCGGCGCTACCGCGTTATTCGATACTGGTCCCGCTCTATCGCGAGGCGCGTGTCGTCGAGGCGCTGGTGGCGGCCTTGCGCGCCCTCGACTATCCGCCCGATCGCCTCGAGATCGCGTTGGTGGCCGAGGCCGACGATGACGAGACGCTCACGGCTCTCGCGGCCGCACCGCTCGACGAACGCTTTTTCGTGCTGGCCGTTCCGCCCGGACTCCCACGCACCAAGCCCAAGGCCGCGAACTATGTCGGCATCGTCTCCGCACAGCTTACGCTCAAGGCTGCAGGGGCCTTCGACACATCCGTCTCGGCTGGCGGCGCGGTGGGCCGGCAGATCGAATTGCGGCTTCTCTACGGAACGAGCTTCTCGCTCTTCGGGCGCCACGGCTTCTTCGATGCCGAGATCGCGCAACGCTGGATTGCAGGCGCGCGCGCCGACGAGGTCCCCATCGACTTCACATTGGGCCTGCGCGTGACGAAGCGCGCGCGTCTGTTGCTGCAGAGCTTCAACACCATCGCGCAAGGCAACGCCTCTAGCCCCTATGGTTACTATCGAGTTCACAAGATTTCGCTGTCGGTCGTGACGGATATCCGCCCGGGAATTTGCCTTGAAAGCGGGGCATATATGGCCGTGGCCGGACAGAACGCACTGGCTGAGAAAGGCTTCGTCGTACGGGTGTGGCTCCGGTTCTAATCCATTCCGGCGGGCTCGTTGCAATGCCTTGAGGTCTCGGAAAAACCGCTTCAAACACCAACTATTGCCCTAACGTGACCTTAAGCCGTTGTAATTCAAGTTAGGTTTGCCAGATTGGGCAGGGCTAGGGCACGAAAATCATCTAACATGCGAAACATGGCAGAACCCAGCACTGAAATGGATGCGGACAAGACGGGCCGCACCTGGGAGAGAAATTCCACGCGCCAGGCGATCCTCGATGCGGCGCGCCAGCTTGCTGCGCGCGAAGGCGCCGACGCGATCACCTTGAGCCGCGTTGCGGCGGAGGCCGGTTTTGCGCCGCCTGCCGTCTATGCCTATTTCGTCAGCAAGGACGATCTGCATCTGGCGGTCGTCGCGGACGATCTGGAAAAACTCGCGCGTGCCATGCGTGGTGACGACAGCGCCGATGCGGCGCAGGACGAGCCGGAAGGCGACGAGGCCGCTGCGCAGGCAGGCTCGGCAGCCGCAGAGATCATCGCCTTCAATCCGGTCGCGGCAGAGGAAAGCGCGGATGCAGACGAGGCCGTCGATCAGCCGGACGAACCCGCTCTTGATGTGACGCCGCAGAGCGAAACTGCGGAGATGCCCGAAGAGGTTGCTTCCGCTGCGTCCACGCTCGACGACGACGACACGGTCGATGCCCAGGCCGAAGACGACGTGAGTGCCGATCTTGAGGCTTGGCTCGAAGAGAACGAAGCCGGCGAGGCGGTGATTGCGGGCGAATTTTCACCCCAGGCGGCGGCCGAGGCGGTGGCGTCTTCGCTGGTGTCGCTGTCCGAGATCGAGCAGGCCATCGGTGTGGTGATGGGCGAGGGCGGCGACGATTATGTCGAGCCGCTTCCGCCCGGCGAAGATGTCCCCGATGCCTTCCCGGAGGAAGCGGTTGAGGAGCGCACCGACGGCGTCGATGCGCTGGAAGAGACAGGGCAGGCCGAAACGCCGTCGGTGCCGCTCACGCCCGCCATGGCGCCGACGATGGAAGCGGCCCTTGCAGAGTTGCAGCAGACCGTTGCCCGTCTTGAGCAACGTCCCGTCGATTCCTGGCTTGAGCGGCGCCTGCGCGTGTTCGAACGCACGTTGGCCGATATCGAACGCCGTATGGAAAAGGTCGAGCGCGACAGTACGGCGGCCTTGTCCACTGTCAGCGAAAGCTTCAAGGCGCTGGAAGAGCGCTTTTCCGATACGCAGGATGGTGCCGAGCGTTCGGTCGCCGAAAGCGACGAACGCCATCGCGCGGCCTCGGCCAATCTGCGGCTCTATATGAAGGATCTGGCCGGCCGCCTGGGTGCGGTCGAGACCAGCTTTTCGCGGCTGCTCGGCGATCCGTCGACCATGCCGCAGGTGTCGGTGGCGGACATGGCCGCCATGGACCCGCCGGACGACGACACCTCTGCGTCAGCCGTTTCATCTGAGCCGGAGGCTTCGTCGGCCCCGCGCGCCTTACGTGAGCCGACCGGCGAGAATTATCTGTCGGCGGCTCGGCGGGCTGCCAATTCCGCGGCTGCCGAGGCCGATCATCCGGGCGTCCGCGGCGCCCTCGGTTTTTTAAAACTGCCGGGTCTCGACAGTGACGACGGCAAGGCGCCGGGTCTTTCCGTGTCGCGCCGGGCGCTGAAGATCATTGCCGGGATTCTTACGCTCCTCGTGGTGGTGATTGCGGGCAGCATCGCGCTGCGCGGTACGGTAAGCGCAGATGCCATCCCGGCCGCCACCGTCACCAAGGCCATCGCCATGTCGCCGGATGAGCGTGTGGTCTCGCTGGCCAAGGCCGGCAATGCGAATGCGGAACTGGTCGTTGCCCTTAAGCTCATGAATGGTGATGGGGTCGCGTCCGATATTCCCAGCGCGGCGCATTGGCTGAAGAAGGCGGCGGCCCAGAAGCAGCCCGTCGCCGAATATTGGCTCGGCACGCTTTATGAGCGCGGTCGCGGCGTCGACAAGGATCGGGCCAAGGCCGTCTCGTGGTACGAAGCTGCGGCCAAGGCCGGCAATGCCAAGGCGATGTATCGTCTCGGTGTCGCCGATGCCGAAGGTTGGACGGGCGAGCCGAACTATGTCGCAGCGGGTGACTGGTTCGAGAAGGCCGCGCATCTCGGTATCATCGATGCCGCATTCAATCTGGCCATTCTCTATGAGCGCGGGCAGGGCGTACCGCAGAGCCTGACTCACGCCTTTGCCTGGTACAGCATCGCGGCCGGGCAGGGCGACGCCGTGTCCAAGGCGCGGCTCGATGCGCTGGTGAGCCAGATTACGCCGGATCAGGTTGCGGCGGCACAGGCCGAGGCGGCCAAGTTCAAGGCCGTGGAACCCTCGGTTGCCGCCAATGTCGATCCAAGCGTTCGTCAGGTGGCGTCACAGCGCTGATCTGATTGCAATTTTGGAAGCCCATTAACGCACCTAGGCTTGGGATCGCTGGCGCAAGGGGCCCGGGCGCGGCAGGATGGCCGCGTCCCGAGACCTGCCCTGAGGCTTCATGCTCCAGCATCTCGACCCCGGCCTGCTCATTGCGCTGATCGTTGCCATCGGCATCGCCGCGCAATGGCTGGCGTGGTGGCTGAAGCAGCCGGCGATCCTGATCCTTCTGCTGGCAGGGCTTTTCGCCGGGCCGGTCTTCGGTGTGCTTCATCCCGATGCGCTGTTCGGCAAGCTGCTCTCGCCGGCCGTGTCGCTGGGTGTGGCCGTGATCCTGTTCGAAGGCAGTCTGACGCTGAAGCTGCGCGAACTTCGCGGACAGGGGCAGGTGGTCACGCGCCTCGTCGCCGTGGGGGCGCCGGTCTCCATGCTCGTCATTGCCGGAGCGGCCTGGGCGCTCGGCTTGTTGCCGTGGGAATTGGCGCTGCTGTTCGGGGCGCTCGCCTCGGTAACGGGGCCGACCGTGATCCTGCCCATCCTGCGCACGGTGCGGCCGACCAAGGATCTGGCCAATATCCTGCGCTGGGAAGGCATCCTGATCGATCCCGTGGGCGCGCTGGCGGCCGTGATCCTGTTCCAGCTCGTGGCGCTCGGGGCGGAGCGCGGCAGCGACCTTCTCCTGGCCATCCGCATCTTCGGCATCGGCATCGGTCTGGGCGCGGCGGCCGCGCTTGGTTTCGCCTATGTCCTGCGCCGTCATCTGCTTCCGGATTATCTGCGCAACGTCTCGGCGCTGGCCATGGTGCTGCTGGTCTTCACCCTCTCCAACCTTTCCGCGCATGAATCGGGCCTGCTCGCCGTCACGGTCATGGGGGTGCTGTTGGCCAATATGAAGGGCGTGCCGACCGAGGATATTCTGGACTTCAAGGAAAGCCTCACGGTCCTTCTGACCTCCGCGCTCTTCATCGTGCTGGCCGCGCGCATGCCGCTGGATGCGTTCCGTCTCGACTGGCTGCGTACCGCGCTCCTCCTTGGCATCATCCTGTTCGTGGCGCGGCCGCTGGCCGTGCTGGCGTCCACGCTGGGCTCGGATTTGCCCTGGCCACAGCGCGCCGTGCTCGCCTGGATCGCGCCGCGCGGGATCGTGGCGGCGGCAATTTCGGCCGTGTTTGCGCTCCAGCTTCAAGCGCTCGGCGTGGTCGGCGCGCAAAGCCTCGTCTCGCTCACCTTCGCGGTGATCGTGGTGACCGTGTTCGTGCAGGGACTGACGGCCCGGCCCTTCGCCCGCTGGATGGGTGTCGCCGATCCCGAAGCGCACGGCATCCTCATCCTCGGTGGCAACCCCTTCGCACAAGCCGTTGCACTGAGCCTCAAATCGCTCGATGTCGATGTCATCCTGGCTGACAGCTCGTGGGACGAGATCCGCAAGGCCCGCATGGCCGGGGTGCGAACCTATCTCGGCACGCTGGTGTCCGACGATGCCGACCGCCGCCTCGATCTCGTCGGTATCGGCATGCTGCTGGCGCTGTCGCACCGGGCGGCGCTCAATTCGCTGGCCTGCCTGCGCTACGCCAACGAATTCGGCTCGGCCAATGTCTTCAATGTGCGCATCGCCAAGCCGGCCGAAGCGGCCACCAGGCCAGAAGGGCGCATCCTGTTCAAGGAGACGGTGACGATTGAACGGCTGGAGGCGCTGGTCGTCGAGGAAGGATTCGAGATCCGCCATGCGCGGCTGACCGAGGAATTCGACTTCCAGAAGATGGCGCAGGCGCAGACCGAGGCGGGTGTGCTGCTCTACGCGGTTTCGCCGATGGGCAAGGTTTTTCCGTTCTCGGAGGACCACACCTTTCGCGCCGGTCCCGGCTGGCGCGTAGCCTATCTTGACCGCGCCAACAAACCGGTCGCGGAGGACAAGCCCCAAAGCGCCGCCGCCCGCGCCCACGCCCATCTGAACGAGCCCATGCCCAAGAAGCTGCCGGAATAGAGCCGGGGGCGCAGCCGTTAAGCATCGGGCTAGATGTTTGGTACGGACCTCGGCGATGTCGATGTGGAAATAGCCGATCGGGTAGGCCTTGAACTTACGCTTCTTGGCTTTGGTGCGCGTCGATAGATGAACGCGGACACGAGCCATAGTGCCGCGAAGGCGGCGATGATCGCGCCGCCCACGCTGCCGGGGGAATCTTGAAGCGCCGCGATCCAGCCGGATTGATGGAACAGCGAAGGCAGGCTGTCGCGCAGCAAAGCCAGAAGCTCGATGCCGCCGACAATCACAGCGACGACCACAGAAAAGAACGTCACCGTCAGATTGTAATAGAGCTTGCGCGCCGGTTCTGCGAATGCCCAGCCATAGGCCCGCGCCATCAGCGCACTATCTGCGGTGTCGATCAGCGACATTCCGGCCGTAAACAGCGCCGGGAAGATCAGGATCGACCAGATCGGCAGGCCATTGCTGGCCGCGGCCGCGGAGATCCCCAGCACCGCGATCTCGCTAGCCGTATCGAAGCCGAGCCCGAACAGGAAGCCGATGGCGAACATGTGTTTGGCTTTCGAGACCAGCCGGAAGGCGCGGGCCAGAAGCCGGCTATAGGGCCCTGTCAGTGTCAGCGCGCCGTCGCCGTCGCGCGCCTCCCCGCGCTTCTGGCGGCGGATGGCGTCGATCACGCCTTTCAGGACCACCACATTGGCAGCGGCAATCGCGAGCAGGAAGACGATGGACACCGTTATGCCGATGGCCCCGCCGATCTCGCGGAAGCGGGCGATGCCGGGCAGGGCGGAATTGGCGGCCAGCGCAATGCCGATCGAGGCCAGCCACACCACGGCCGAATGGCCGAGCGAGAAATAAAGCCCAGTCGTCTCGCAAGGCTTGCCGGAATGGATGAGCTTGCGCGTGACATTGTCGATGGCGGCGATGTGGTCGGGATCGACGGCATGGCGCAGCCCCAGCCCATAGGCCAGCAGCGCCGTGCCCAACAGCACGGGATGACCCGCGAACAGCGCGAAGGCCGCAGCCCAGACGATCAGATTGGCTGCGATTAGCGGCCCGAACAACCTCACGGAATCCGCTCGCATCATTCCGCCGCACCCGCGGGCTTGTCGTCTTCGATCAGGTGATCGGCAATGATCTCGACTAGGCTGCCCAGCTCGCCTTCCCATTTCAACGCCGCCTTGCTCTCGTCCATCGTCAGCCGGCAATTGGAGCAGGAGGAGACCATGGTCTTGGCCCCGGTCTTCTCCACCTGGTCGATCTTGATCTTGAACACATCGTGACGCAGCTTCGCCGCGCGCCCGATGGCCTGCACGCCGCCGCCGCCGCCGCAACACCAGTTGAGGTTCCCGGTCGGTGTCATCTCGCGGAAGTCCTTGGCGAAACCATCCAGGAGGTAACGTGCATCCTCGGTGGCGCCGCCGCGCCGCGAGATCTGGCAGGGGTCGTGATAGGTGATGGAGTCTTCCAGCGGCTTGAGCTTCAGCTTTCCCTCGCGCTTGAGCTGCGCCATGAATTCGGAGATGTGCAACACCTTGAAGGGCAGGGGCCGGCCAATCATGTTGGCGCCCGCCCAGCGCAGCACGCCGAAGGCATGGCCGCATTCGGGCACCACGACGGTCGTGGCGCCGACGGATTCGGCGGCTTCGACGATGCGCGTCACCATCAGCTTGGCGATATCGCCCTTGCCGGCGAGATAGCCGAAATTGGTCGCCTCATAACCCTTGCTGCTGAGCGTCCAATTCACGCCGGCATGGTTGAGCAGCTTGGCCATGGCGACGATGGATTCGGGATATTTCATCGTCTCGATCGAAGAGACGGTCAGCAGGATGTCGGCCTTGTCCTTATCGAGCGCGATGGGAACCTCGTGCTCGTCCTCCAACCATTCGATGCGTTCTTTGAGTTTTTCGGCCGTGACGCCCAGGGGGCTGCCATGCTCGCGCGAATTCTCGGCTGCCTGCAGAAGGTCTTCCGGCCCCAGACCCGCGGCCACGAAAGCCTGCCGTGCGCCACCGACGATGGAGGCGATATCGATGCCCATCGGGCAGATGGTCGTGCAGCGCCCGCACATGGTGCAGGTGTCGAACAGCAGCTCTTCCCACTCCGTCAGATCGTCTTCGGTCACCTTCGGTGCGAAGAGCGAGAGCGGGAATTTCGTCCGGCGATAGGCCTTGGCGATGGGAAACAGCTTGTAGGCTGGGGTATGCCGAGGATCGCCAGAGGCCTCGTAGAAATGACAGGCATCCGCGCACTGCCCGCAATGCACGCAGGCTTCCAGATAGCTGACGAGATGCTCCTCGGTATGGGCGAGGAAGACGCGGGCGGCGGCCTCAACGTTGACTTTTCCGGTCATGGCGTCACCTCACCTTGATCTGCACAAGCTCTTCGCCGTTCGGGTCGACAACATGAACGGCGCAGGCGATGCAGGGATCGAAGCTGTGGATCGTGCGCTGGATCTCCAGCGGCTGCTTGGGATCGGCCAGTGTGTGCCGGTCCATCAACGCAGCCTCATAAGGTCCGGGCTGGCCTTTGGGATCGCGCGGGCCGGCATTCCAGGTCGACGGCACCACCGCCTGATAATTGTCGATCTTGGTACCTTTGATGACGACCCAATGGGCCAGTGCGCCGCGCGGCGCTTCCATGAAGCCGACACCCTTGGCCTCGTCCGGCCAGGTCGAGGGATCCCATTTCGCTTCATTGTGCACGGACAGATCGCCTGCCTTGATGTTGGCGAGCAGATGATCGAACCACACCGGCATCTGATCGGCGATGATCTTGCTTTCCAGCGTGCGCGCCGCCGTGCGGCCCAGGGTCGAGTACATCGCCGTCAGCGGCAGATCGAGTTTCTTGAGCGCATAGCCGGCCAGTTCCTGCGTCGGCTTGTGGCCCTTGGCATAGAGCATCAGCACGCGTGCCAGCGGGCCCACTTCCATCACATGGCCCTTCCAGCGCGGGCTCTTGAGCCAGGAATAGCTCTGGTCGACGTCGAGCTGCTCGTAAGGCGGCTTGGGGCCGGTGTAGTGGAGCTTGGTTTCGCCGGTATAAGGATGCAGGCCTTCCTCCTTGCCGCCCGAATAGTCGTAATAGGAATGGGCGACGAATTCCTGAATCTCGTCGGGATTGTTCATGTCGACGGGATGGATCTTGGAAAGATCGCGGTTCAGGATCGCGCCGGACGGGATCATCCAGCTGGCCGGATCGTCCATGCCCTTTTCCGGGAAGTCGCCATAGGTCATGAAATTGCCGACGCCTTCGCCGCGCGCGAACCAGTCCTTGTAGAAGGAGGCGATGGCCAGCGTGTCGGGCAGATAGACCTGATCGACGAACTCCTGCATCCGCTTGATCACGGTCTTGATCGTGTTCAGCCCCTCCATGTTCAGGGCCGTGGCCGCCGTGGCGCCGGAGCCGACACTGATCGGTGAGGGCGCGCCGCCGACCAGGAAATTCGGATGCGGGTTCTTGCCGCCGAAGATGGTATGGATCTGCACCACATTGCGCTGCCAGGCGAGCGCCTCCAGATAATGCGCCACGGCCATCAGATTGGCTTCCGGCGGCAGCTTGTAGAGCGGATTGCCCCAATAGCCCCCGGCAAAGATGCCGAGCTGACCACCTTCGACGAAATTCTTCAGCTTCTTCTGCGTGTCGGCGAAATAGCCCGGGCTCGATTTCGGCCAGCTTGAGATTGATTGCGCCAGTTGCGAGGTCGCCGCCGGATCGGCCTTGAGCGCCGAGACGACGTCCACCCAGTCCAGCGCATGCAGATGATAGAAATGCATCACATGGTCATGCACATATTGCGCGGCAATCATCAGATTGCGGATCAGCTGCGCATTGGGCGGGATGGTGTAGCCGAGCGCGTTTTCCACCGCGCGCACCGAAGCGATGCCGTGCACCAGCGTGCACACCCCGCAAATGCGCTGGGCGAAAGCCCAGGCGTCGCGCGGATCGCGATCCTTCAGGATCAGCTCGATCCCGCGCACCATGGTGCCGGCGCTATAGGCGCTGGTGATGTTCCCGCTTGTATCGGTTTCCGCCTCGATCCTGAGATGGCCTTCGATGCGGGTGATGGGGTCGACGACGACGCGCTCTGTCATATCTGGGCTCCGCGGCGGCTGTAGAAGATGCCCGTCTCGCTGCGGGTCAGGAACACGAGAAAGGCATGCATCAGCTTGCCGAAGGGAAACCAGATCAGGAGCAACGACACCGACAGTATATGGATGGCGAGAAGGGTCTGGTAAGGCGCCCACAGATGGGCCACTGCGATCAGCCCGGTGAAGACGGGCAGCGTGGTCACGAACCAGGTGAAATAATCGTTGAAGGTCGAGATCAGCCTGAGCACCGGGCTCGTCACCCGCTTGATCAACGCGGCGAACAGCGATGCCAGGGTGATCACCGCGACGATCTGGATCACGCCGCTGGGCAGGTTCGCCCAGGAGACACCGAATAGCCCTTTCAGGAAGAAAATGTGCTGCGCCAGTCCGAATACGATGATGGCCAGGCCGATATGGAACACGTAGGAGTTGACGGTCGTGAACAATGACACGGTGCTGTAGGTCTTGGCTGGCCAGAGATGGCGCACGAAACCACGCACGGCGCCCGAGACGGCCGATGGTGCATCTCGCGCGCTTGACGGATCGGTCCTTGGCCCAGGGCAGCAGCAGCAGCGACAGAACCCGCCACGCCACGCCGAACACGAACACCGCCATGGCAATCTCCAGCGCCGGCCCGCGCGCGAAATCGAGCAGGGTCATGACTGGTTCTCCTTTTCCGCCGCATGCTTCTTGCGCCGGGCGAGCCAGGCCGCGCCTGCGCCAATCGCGGCGCCCGCTGCCACCGCGCCGCCGATCACCTCGGCATCGTCGCCGCCGGTGTGCTGTGACAGCGGCGTGTAGAAGCTGCCCTTGTCCCAGAAATTCGGTTCCGAACAGCCCAGGCAGCCATGGCCCGACTGGATCGGGAACGACACCCCGCCATTCCATTTGACGGTGGCGCAGGCATTGTGCGTGATCGGGCCCTTGCAGCCGACTTCGTAGAGGCACCAGCCCTTGCGTGCGCCCTCATCGTCGAAGCTTTTTGCGAACAGCCCCTTGTCGTAGAACGGCCGCCGATAGCAACGATCATGGATGCTATCGCCGAAGAAACTCTTGGGCCGGTTCAGGTGATCGAGATCGGGCACTTTGCCGAAGGTCACGAGATAGGCGATGGTCCCTGCCATGGCTTCGGGAATGGGCGGGCAGCCGGAGATATTGATCACCGGCTTGTCGGTGACGATGTCGGATACCGGCACCGCCCCCGTCGGATTGGGATTGGCATGCGGAATGCCGCCGAACGCCGCGCAGGTGCCGACCGAGATCACGGCCAGCGCATCGGCGGCCGTATCCTTCAGCGTTTCGAGGTTGGTCTTGCCGGCATTGGTGGAATAGATCCCGCCATCGCCGGTCGAGACCGAGCCGTCCACCACCACGACATATTTGCCCTTGTTTTCGCGCATCGCGGCGAGCCGCGCCTCTTCGGCGGCATAGCCGGAGGCGGCCATCAGCGTCTCGTGATAGTCCAGCGAGATCACATCGAAGATCAGGTCCTCGATTGTGGGGTTGAAGCTGCGTGTGAGGGATTCGGTGCAACCCGTGCATTCCTGGAAGGAAAGCCAGATCACCGATTGCCGTTTGGCCTTGGCCAGGCCTTCCGCCATCGCCTTGGCCATCATCGGCGGCAGCGCCATCACGCTGGCGAGATAGCTCGTATATTTGAGCAGAACGCGCCGCGAGATTCCGCGCCGGGCCAGAATATCGCCGATGGTTTCGTCAGACATGGCCGGCAGTCTCCTCTTCGGCAAGATCCTGGCGCAGCCGGGCCGCGGCGGCGGCAATGTCATCGGAATGGCTCGCCAGAAGGTCGGGCCGCGCGGTGATCTCGATGCGATCGCAGGCGATGCGGTCGCCGGCCCCGAAATGGCGGATCCACCACACGCCGGCATAGCCGGTTTCCCGGACTTGAGTGGGCCCTGCGATTTCAAGTGCCGCGTCCACCTCGCCATGGCCGAGCAGTGTTTCGAGCTCGGCACGGTCGACGGCCGTCATCGGCAGGCTGAGAAGATCGATGGCTGCCGCTTCGCCCGTCGCGACCAGCACGGTCAGCCGCTCGCCGATCTCGGCCAGCACGCTTCTCGCCAAACCGGTGCGGAAACCGTCTTCGTTGCTGCACTCAGCGTCCATCGTTCCATCCCGCCAAATAGTCTTCGACGGCCGCACAGGCCGGCGCGATTGCCGCTTGCACGGCAGCCGTCGGTTCCAATCCCAATGTCGTCTTTTCCGGCTGCACCGCGATGAGTGCACGTCGCGCGGGCGCACAACCGGACAGTTGCGCCGCCATGATCAGGTCGGCCAGCGCCACTTCGTGCGCGGTCCGCTTCTTGCCGCAAAGCTGGGCATCCATCGCCGCCCCTTCGAAGCCGCGCACGGTGCCGGGCTCGGCGCCCATTTCCATCGCGTCAATGACGATCAGCGCACCGTATTCTTCGATTTCGGTCAGAAGTGACAGCCCGATGGTGCCGCCGTCGCGCAGAGCGATGACATGGCCGATCTCGCCCGCCTGCTCTCGCGCCTCCAAGGCCCGCACCACATGGATGCCGACCCCATCATCGCTGAGAAGGATATTCCCCAGTCCGAGGACCAGCGTGTGAGTCGCTGCGATGTCGGTCTGCATGGGACCCCGCCAGTTGTCGGCGGCCATCTTTGCTGGTGTGGATTAGCGATCATTGATATGCATCAAGCTAGGCGCGGGCGCGGTGGCGCTAGAGTGCCGCAGACTTCAGTCTCTGGACCGGAGAGATGACATGTGTCTGGGCGTGCCGATGCAGGTGGTGGAGCGCGACGGTTTCGTGGCCCGTTGCGAGGCCAAGGGCATTTCGCGCACGGTCAGTCTTTTTCTCCTGCAACATGAAGATGTTGGCCTTGGCGACCACGTCATGGTTCATGTCGGCTATGCTATCCAGAAGATGAGTGAGGCAGAGGCCGAAAGCGCCTGGGCGCTCTATGACGAGATGTTTGCGGCCGAAGATGCGCGAGTCGCCGATGCATGAACTTTCCGTCACGCAGGCGCTTTTGCGGCAGGTC
Organism: uncultured Pseudomonadota bacterium; assembly: GCA_963822185.1. Taxonomy (GTDB): domain Bacteria; phylum Pseudomonadota; class Alphaproteobacteria; order Micropepsales; family Micropepsaceae; genus Rhizomicrobium. The sequence continues at coordinate 183,391 of CAWGGT010000001.1, read as the reverse complement.
GAACAGATTGCGCTGCAACATGAGTCGCGCGACGTCGTTTCTATTACGCTTTCTATCGGCCCGCTCTCCGGTGTCGAAGCGCCGCTCCTCGCGCGCGCCTTCACCATCGCACGCGCTGGAACGGTTGCCGAAGATGCCTCGCTGGAGATCGAGGTGGCCCCGGTGTCTGTGTGGTGCCGGGCCTGCGATGCGGAAACCGAAGTCGCGCCCAACGCGCTGCTGTGCGGGACCTGCGGCACGTGGCAGGTCGATCTGAGGTCGGGAACCGAACTCTTGTTGAAGCGGGTGGGTTGGCGGGCGGACGAAGCCATCGCTGCGGAATAGGGAGCGGGCCATGTGTCAGGAATGCGGATGTGCAACCTCGGGCGGCGATATTCACGTCCACGATCACAGCGGCAAGGTCGGCACGCGTTCGCCCGATGCGCATTCGATCGAGGTGCTGCATTCCATCCTGCATGAGAACGATCATGAGGCTGCGCACAATCGCGAACATTTCAGGCGCCATGGCGTCCTCGCCGTCAATCTGATGTCCTCGCCTGGCTCGGGCAAGACGGCGCTGCTCGAAGCCACCATCGAGGCCTTGGGCGGCAAGTACCGCATCGCCGTCATCGAAGGCGATCTCGAAACCGAGAACGATGCCGCCCGCATCCGCGCGAAGGGCGTGCCGGCGATCCAGATCACCACCGGCCAGACCTGCCATCTCGACGCCCATATGGTGCATGACGCGCTTGCATGCGCTGAAACTGGACGATGATCGATATCCTCTTCATCGAGAATGTCGGCAATCTCGTCTGTCCGGCCGGCTTCGATCTCGGCCAGCATGACAATGTGACCTTGCTCGCCGTCACCGAAGGCGACGACAAGCCGGCCAAATATCCGGTCATGTTCCGCGCCGCCGATCTGGTGCTGTTGTCGAAATCCGATCTGCTGGACGTGCTGGACGATTTCGCGCCGGAAAAGGCAGAGAGCTCATATCCGCAAGCTGGCCAATGCCGCCCCTGTCGTGCCGCTCTCGGCGCGCCGGCCCGAAACGCTGGCGCCCTGGTTCGCCTGGCTGGAACAGCGCCTCGCCGCAGCCCGCGCGCCTGCGCAAGCTGCCGAGTAAGGGCGATGGCCGCCGTCGACGCCAAACAATGGCTCGCGCGCATCCGCGATCTTCCGCTTGAAGGCCCGCGTGCGCGTGATGAATGTCTGCGGCGGCCATGAACGCTCGATCTCGATGGCGGGCCTGCGTGGCGCGCTGCCGGACCAGATCGAACTCATTCCCGGCCCCGGGCTGCCCGGTCTGCGTCTGCCCGGAAGAGGATGTCCACGCCGCGATCCAGCTGGCGCTGCGCGACAATGTGATCCTCGTCGCCTTCGGCGACATGCTGCGCGTGCCGGCCAATGTGCCCAAAGCCGAGCCGCGCTCGCTGGAACAGGCGCGCGGCGCCGGCGGCGATGTCCGCCCGATCGCCTCGCCGATGGAAGCGGTGAAGATCGCGCGCGAAAATCCGGGCCGCGAGGTCGTCTTCTTCGCCGCCGGCTTCGAAACCACCACGGCGCCGGTCGCCGCGATGGTGGCCGAAGGTCTTCCGCCGAACCTGTCGCTCCTGCTGTCGGCGCGGCTCACATGGCCGGCCGTCGCCATGCTGCTGGACAGCGAAGACGCCGGTCTTCGACGCGCTGATCGCACCCGGCCATGTCTCGACCATCATGGGGCCGGAGGAATGGCGCTTCGTGCCCGAGAAGCACGGCATTCCCTCCGCCGTCGCCGGCTTCGAAGCCGACAGCCTTCTGGCCGCGCTCTATTCGGTGCTGCGCCAGCATCTCGAAGGCAAGGCCTTCCTCGACAATTGCTACACGCAGGTCGCCTTGCCGAACGGCAATCCCGACCGCCCGCCGCCTGATGGACGAGACGCTCGATGTGGTCGATGCGAACTGGCGCGGCATCGGCACGATCCCGAAATCCGGCCTGGCGCTCAAACCCGAACTCGAGCGCCTCGACGCCGCCCGCCGCTTCCGGCTCGATCGCGAAGCCGCCCGCAAGCGCGCCGGCCAGATGCCGCCCGGCTGCGATTGCGCCCGCGTCGTGCTCGGCAAGATCTATCCCGATCAATGCGTGCTGTTCGGCAAGGCCTGCACGCCGCGCAATCCGGTCGGCCCCTGCATGGTGTCGGACGAGGGCGCCTGCCGCATCTGGTGGGCCTCGGGCGTCAGAGGCAGCGATGAACCGGCCCCAGCAGGATATTGACGGCACGGCGCTCGCCGCGCGCCGGCTGATCGTTGGCGGGCCGCGTGCAGGGCGTCGGCTTCCGTCCCTTCGTCTATCGCCTCGCGCGCGACATCGACCTCACCGGCTGGGTGCGCAACGAGACCGGGCAGGTCGTGATCCATGTCGAAGGCCGTCCCGCCGACATCGCCGCCTTCGAAGCGCGCTCTGACCGATGAAGCGCCGCCGCTGGCGCGCCCGCATCTGGAAAGCGCGCGAAGCGGCCGCGCCCGAAGCCGCGCACGCGACTTCCGCATCCTGGCCAGCGATGCCGGCGGCCATGCCGATATCCATCTGCCGCCGGACCTGTTCTGCTGCGACGATTGCCTGGCCGAACTGCAGTCGCCGGCCGAGCGCCGCTATCGCTATCCCTTCACCAACTGCACGCAATGCGGCCCGCGCTACACGATCATCGCCGCGCTGCCCTATGACCGGCCGAACACCACGATGGCCGGATTTCGATCTCTGCCCCGCCTGCCGCGCCGAATATGAGAACCCGCTCGACCGCCGCTTCCATGCCCAGCCGCTGGCCTGTCCCGGTTTGCGGCCGAAGCTCAGCTTTCACGAGCAACGGTCACAGCCACGCCGAGGGCGAGGCGGCGCTCGACGGCGGCGATCGCCGCGCTGCGCGACGGCGGCATCGTCGCGGTCAAGGGCGTCGGCGGCTATCACCTGATGTGCGATCGCGGCCAATGACGCGGCCGTCGCGCGCCTGCGCGCCCGCAAGCGCCGCCCGCACAAGCCGCTGGCCGTGATGTTCCCGCAAGCCGGCGCAGACGGCCTCGATGCCGTCCGCGCCATGCGTCATGCTCGACGAGGCCGAAGCCCGCGCCTGTGCTCGATCCCGCGCGCCCCATCGTGCTGGCGCGAAGCGCCGCGCCGATTGCCGCCTGAGCGATGCGCTCGCGCCCGGCCTCGCCGAGCTCGGCGTCTTTCTGCCCTACAGCCCGCTGCATCATCTGCTGCTGCGCGATTTCGGCGGCCCGCTGGTCGCGACCTCCGGCAATATCAGCGGCGAGCCGGTGCTGACCGACAATGGCGAGGCCGAGCGCCGCCTTGCCAAGATCGCCGACGCCTTCCTGCATCACGACCGCCCGATCGTGCGCCCGGCCGACGATTCCGTGGTGCGCGTGATCGCGGGCCGCCCGCGCCCCATCCGCATCGGCCGCGGCATCGCGCCGCTCGAATTCGCGCTGCCGTGCCGCTTCGCGGAGCCGACGCTCGCCGTCGGCGGCCACATGAAAGGCGCCATCGCGCTCGGCTGGGACAAGCGCGTCGTCGTCTCGCCCCATATCGGCGAACTCGACAGCCCGCGCAGCCTTGCCGTGTTCGAGCAGGTCATCGCCGATCTGCAGGCGCTCTATCGCGTCGAGGCGCGAGCGCATCGTCTGCGACGCCCATCCCGACTATGCCAGCACGCGCTGGGCGCAGGCGCAGGGCCTGCCGCTCGACGCGCGTGCAGCATCACATGGCGCATGCCTCGGCGCTGGCCGGCGAGCATCCCGGAGATCGCGCGCTGGCTCATCTTCACCTGGGACGGCGTCGGCCTCGGCGACGATGGCGAGCTTGTGGGGCGGCGAAGCGCTTCGTCGGCGCGCCGGGCGCCTGGCGCCGCGTCGCCAGCCTGCGGCCCTTCCATCTCACCGGCGGCGATCGCGGCGGGCCGCGAGCCCTGGCGCTCGGCCGCCGCGCTGATGTGGGAGACGGGCCATGACTGGCAGCCGGACATCGAAGGCGCCGCGCTGGCGCGTCAGGCCTGGGACAAGCGCATCGGCACGCGCGCAAACCTCGTCCGCCGGCCGCCTGTTCGATGCCGCCGCCGCGCTGGTGCTCGGCATCGAGACGGCCAGCTTCGAAGGGCAGGGGCCGATGATGCTCGAAGCCATCGCCGCCGATGACTGCGACGCCATCGCGCTTGCCGCTGCGCACGCGACGAAGCGCGGCATCCTGCGCAGCGACTGGGCAGCCGCTGCTCGCCATGCTGACGAATCGAATCGCTCTGCGCCGGCCAAGCGCGCCGGGATCTTCCACGAAAGCCTTGCGCAGGCGCATCGCCGCGCAGGCCGCGGCGCTCGCCGCAACCGAAGCCGTTCGATGCCGTCGGCCTGACCGGCGGCGTGTTCCAGAACCGCCGGCTGGCCGAGCGCGCGTTGGCGCTTGCTTGCGGCGCGCGGCATTCCGCGCCTTCCTGCCGCGAAGCCGTGCCCGCCAATGATGGCGGCCTGGCCTTCGGCCAGCTGATCGAAGCCCTCCCTGCATAGGGATGCGCCATGACCGCACGACCGCCACATCACGCTCGCCCACGGCAATGGCGGCCGCCACATGCGCGAACTGATCGAGGAGATCTTCGCGCGCCATCTCGCCAATCCGTCGCTCGATGTGCGGCCTCGATGCCGCCCCGCTGGTGCTCGATCCCGGCTCGATGCCCTTCATCACCACCGACGGCTTCACCGTCCAGCCGCTCGAATTTCCCGGCGGCGATATCGGCTCGCTCGCCGTCAACGGCACGGTCAACGATCTGGCCGTCTCCGGCGCGCGAGCCGCGCTTCCTCACGCTCAACGCCATCATCGAGGAAGGGCTTGAGGTCGAAACCCTGGACGCGCATCGTCGCCAGCCTGGCGCGCTGCCGCCCGCACCGCCGATGTGCGCGTCATCGCCGGCGACACCAAGGTCGTGCCGCGCGGCCAGGGCGGCGGGCTCTATTTCGCGACCACGGGCGTCGGCCTGCGCGCGCCCGGCTGCGCGCTGGGCATGGACACGATCCGCGATGGCGATGCGCGTGCTCGTCAGCGGCCCCGTCGGCGATCACGGCATCGCGGTGATGCTGGCGCGCGAACAATTCGATCTGTCCGGCGATGTGCGCTCCGATTGCGCCGCGGTCACGCCGCTCACCGCGCCGCTGGCATCGCTGGAGGGCGTGCGCTTCATGCGCGATCCCACCCGCGGCGGCCTTGGCCACCGTTGCGCATGAAATCGCCGCTGGCCACCGGCCGCACCATTCGCCTGCGCGAAGAGGACGTGCCGGTGCGCGACGAAGTGCGCTCCGTCTGTCAGATGCTGGGCTACGATCCCTATTATCTCGCCTGCGAGGGCCGCGTCGTGGCCGTGGTCGCGCCCGGCATCGCCGATGATGTTGTCGCTCTGTGGCGGCGCATACCCGGCGGCGAGGATGCGGCCCGGATCGGCACGGTCGAGGACGGCCGCCCGCATCTCGTTCTCGAAACCGAGATCGGCGGCGAGCGCATCCTCGAAGAGCTGGAAGACGACCCGCTGCCGAGAATCTGCTGATCGGGCAGATCGGGGCAATCGATCTGATGGTGCCGGCTGCAGGAGTCGAACCCGCGACCTACTGATTACAAATCAGTTGCTCTACCAACTGAGCTAAGCCGGCCCCGTCGGGCGTCCGGCCGTCTGGCCGCGCCCGGATCGCTGGATACGCTGCCCGGGGCTCGCGCGCAACCGCCTGGCTTCAGGGCCGCTCCACCGCCGGGCGGGACGGCGGCGGGAATGGCGCCCGTCCGGCCGGTGTGGAGCACGTCCGGCGAGATCGCCCCGCCCGAGATGATCATGGTCATGGCCTGATCCATGGTCATGTCCGTCGGCACCAGGATTTGACCGGCACGATCTCCAGATAGCCGGAGGTCGGGTTGGGCGTGGTCGGCACATAGACGGCGGCCACGTCCTCGCCGCGTGCCGGCATCCTTCATCACCCGCATCACGAAGCCGATGGCGTGCATGCCGGGATGGGGGAACTCGATCAGCACCACCCGGGCCGTGCCGTCCGGCTTCTGCTGCAGCACGGTGACCAGCTTCTTGGTCGCCGAATAGATCGTCTGCACGAAGGGAATGCGCTCGATCAGCCGCTCGAAATAGCCGATCAGCTTGACCCCGATCACCCGGCTGGCGATGGCGCCGATGGTGTAGAGCGCCAGCAGGGCGATGAGGATCGCGATGACGGCGCGCACCCGCTCGTCGGCCAGCCAGGGTGCGACGGCGGGTAGGTGCCGTCCACGAAATCGGTCATGGCCCCGGCCAGCGGCTGGCCGGCGCGGCGAGAGCAGCGCCAGGAAAAAGTCGAACACCACCCAGACCACCACCAGCGGGATGATGGTCAGCAGCCCCGCCAGCAGGTTCTTCTGGAAATTGGCGTGGAAGAAGCGCCGCTCGGGTGCGTCCTGCGTCATCGGGGCCTCCCCAGAATGGGCCATTTTCCGGCAAAGACCCGCCGGCGAGGTTGGATGGATTCGGCGATACCTATAGTCTCCCGGCCTCCGGACATCCATCAAGCGGCAGATCATGACCCGTATCCTCATCACCAGCGCATTGCCCTACATCAACGGCGTCAAGCATCTCGGCAATCTCGTCGGCTCGATGCTTCCGGCCGACGTCTATGCGCGCTTCCAGCGGGCCCGGGGCCGCGAGACGCTCTATATCTGCGCCACCGACGAGCACGGCACCCCGGCCGAACTGGCCGCCCACGATGCCGGCCAGGATGTGGCCACCTATTGCGCCGAGCAGCACGAGATCCAGAAGCGGCTGGGCGAGGGCTTCGGCTTCTCCTGGGACTATTTCGGCCGCTCCTCCAGCCCGCAGAACCGCGCCCTGACGCAGGATCTGGCGCGCGCGCTTGTGGAAGGCCGGCCATCTCGATGTGCGCACGACGCGGCAGGTCTATTCCAATGCCGAGAAGCGCTTTCTGCCGGACCGCTATGTCATCGGCACCTGTCCCTATTGCGGCTATGAGCGCGCCCGCGGCGATCAGTGCGAGAACTGCACCCGCGTGCTCGATCCCACCGATCTGAAGGAGCCGCGTTCGGCGCTCTCGGATTCGACCGACATCGAGATCCGCGACAGCGCCCATCTGTTCCTCAAGCAGTCGCGAATTCGTGCCGCAGTTGCGCGAATGGATCGACAGCCATGCAGACCGACTGGTCGCCGCTGGTGCTCTCCATCGCGCGCAAATGGCTGGACGAGGGGCTGCACGATCGCGGCATCACGCGCGATCTGGAATGGGGCGTGCCGGTGCCCGACGACATCGCGCGACGGCAAGCTCAAGGGCAAGGTCTTCTATGTCTGGTTCGATGCGCCGATCGAATATATCGGCGCCACCCACGAATGGGCCGATGCCAACGGCAAGGGCGATGCCTGGAAGGACTGGTGGTACGGCGAGGCGGCGCAAAGACGTCCGCTATGTCGAATTCATGGGCAAGGACAATGTGCCGTTCCACACGGTCGGCTTTCCCGTCACCATCATGGGCTCGGGCGCGCCGTGGAAGCTGGTCGACCAGATCAAGGGCTTCAACTGGCTCAACTATTATGGCGGCAAATTCTCGACCAGCGGCAAGCGCGGCGTGTTCATGGATACGGCGCTGGAAATCCTGCCGGCCGATTACTGGCGCTATTACCTGATGGCCAATGCGCCGGAGAGCTCGGACACCAATTTCACCTGGGAGCATTTCGCCTCGGTCGTGAACAAGGATCTGGCCGATGTGCTGGGCAATTTCGTCAACCGCGTGACCAAGTTCTGCGCCGCGCGCTTCGACGGCAAGGTGCCGGGCGAGGGCGACTATGGCGAGGACGAGCACGCGCTGATCGCCGGAGCTCGACGAGCGCATCGCGCAGTACACGGACTTGATGGAAGCGATGGAGTTCCGCAAGGCCCTCGCCGAACTGCGCGCGATCTGGGTGGCCGGCAACGAATATCTGACGCAAGGCCGCGCCCTGGACCCACATCAAGACCGATCGCGCCAGGGCGGCGGTGGGCGTGCGCATGGGCCTCAATCTCGTGCATCTGTTCGGCCATCTGGCCTGGCCGGTGATCCCGACGGCGGCGCGCGCCGATCCATGAGGCGATCATGCCGGCGCCGGCGATCATTCCCTGGCCGGGCGAGCTCGATGGCCGAATTCCTGGATCAGCTCGAAGCGCGGCCAGCCGATCTCGCCGCCCGATGTTCTGTTCGCGAAGATCACCGACGAGCAGATCGCCGAATGGACGGCGCGCTTCGGCGGGGCGGACTGACATGGCGGCGCTGCGCATCGCCGTCTGAGGATGCGGCGGCGATGCGCGAGATTCGCCTGGAGATGTTGCGGCCTGCATCCCGGAAGCATTCGCGGCAGACCTCGAGACCGAACAAGCGATGACGGTCGCCGATTTCGCGGCGCGTGCGGCCGGGCTCGATGACGTTCGGCGGTTATGTCGGCGAGGCGCTTGCCGGGACGGTCGTATTCGTGAAGCCAGCAGCGCACGCAAGATCGCGCATACCGGCATGCTCGCCGCCATGTATGTGCGCGCGGCTCATCGCGGATCGGGTCTCGCCGATGCCCTGATCGAAGCTGTCATCGATCATGCCATCGGTGACGGCCGAGCAGATCGAGCTGGCCGTGAATGCCGAGAACGCACGCGCCATTGCGCTTTATCAGCGCCACGGCTTCGTTCCGTTCGGTCGCAAACCGCGTTCGATCCACGTCGGCGACAAATATCTATGACGAGATTCTGATGATGCGCCGCGCTGGCGCCGCATCACTAGCCGCTGATGACCGTTCCAGCCGTCGGGGCCGAGCGCCTCCAGCGGCTGGAAGCGCGACTTGTAATCCATCTTGTCGCTGCCCTCGACCCAATAGCCGAGATAGACATAAGCGCAGCCCGCGTGCGCGTGCTGCGGCGATATGATCGAGGATCATCTGCGTGCCGAGGCTGCGGCCGACTTCGCCGGGATGGAAGAAGCTGTAGACCATGGACAAGCCGTCGCCGAGCACGTCGGTCAGCGCGCAGGCCATCAACGGCCCGGCGTGCCGTCCTCGCTGCGCGCGGCGGTATTCGACGATATGGGTGTCGACCGGCGTTTCCTCGACCATGGCGACATAGTCGAACAGGCCCATGTCCGACATGCCGCCGCCGGCATGGCGCGGAGTCGAGATAGGTGCGCAGCAGTGCGAATTGTTCGCGCGTGGCCTGCGGCCGGCACTTCCTGGCGCAACAGATCGCCGTTGCGCTTGAGGATGCGCTTCTGGCTGCGCGTCACCGCGAATCCGTTCACCGCGATGCGCACCGAGACGCAGGCATTGCAGCCGTCGCAGGCCGGCCGGTAGGCGATCATCTGGCTGCGGCGGAAGCCGGAATGGGTCAGCGCCTCGTTGAGCGGCTGGGCGAGCGGGCCCGAGAGACGGGCGAACACCTTGCGCTCCACCCGGCCCGGCAGATAGGGGCAGGGCCCGCCGGGCGTCAGGAAAAATTGCGGAAGGCGATTGCTGCGCTGTTCCGTCAAGTCACCGGTCCCGTAAGCGTGGCGCGGCCCGAGTATGGCAAGACTGACCGGCATCTGCGCCAGTGCGTTCCGAGGGCCGTCTCCGGTCGAATTAGAGCTTGGTGGTCGGGCGGAACCGGCGGCGCCTCGCGCAACAGCACGATGGAGATGCGCCGGTTGGCCGGGGCGTTCGGGATCCTCCGGCAGCAGGGGTTCGGAGCCCGCCTTGCCGGCCACTTCGTAGATCTGGTCGTTGGAGACGCCGGCCGCCGGTCAGGACGGCGCGCGCGGCATTGGCGCGGGCGGCGGAAAGTTCCCAGTTGGTCATGCCGTTCGGGCCGTCGAAGGGCCGGCCGTCGGTATGGCCGCTGATCGGCGATGCGGTTGGGCAGGCGGTCGATCACCTTGGCCACGGCCTCCAGCATCTTCTGGGCATAGGGCATGAGCACCGCGGTTCCGGCCTGGAACATCGGGCGGCCGTCCTGATCGACCAGCTGGATGCGCAGGCCCTTGCGGCGTCTGGTCCGTAATCACCTGGCGCGACAGGGCGGCGATGTCGGGCATGGCCTGCATCGCCTGGCGGATCGATTCGGCCGCGCTCTCGAATTCTTCGCTTTCGGCCGACGGCACGGCGCGCTGCATGTGGTTGTCGCTCTGCACCTGCGAGGCCGGCGCTTTGCCCTCGGCCGCGGTGTTCCCACCTTGCGATTTGGCCTTGTCCTTGGTGCGGGTCTGCTCGGACGGGGCTGGCGGCGTCTGCTTCTGATCGATCGACATGGAGCCGGCCGCGCGTGCACCCTTGGGCCCCAGCACCATGCCGCCGAGCACGCCGCCGGCGCCGCTGGTGGTCTGTGAAATGCTTTGCGCCGCGAAATAGTCGGCGATGCCGCGTTTCTGTTCCGGCGTGGTCGTGTTGATCAGCCACATCAGCAGGAAGAAGGCCATCATCGCCGTCACGAAGTCGGCGTAGGCGACTTTCCAGGCACCGCCGTGATGGCCGCCATGCCCGCCCTTCTTCACTTTCTTGATGATAACGGCGCCATCATTTGCCATGGCTGACCCTGATCCCATTGCCCCGGCGGCGTGGGTTCCGGACGCCGGGGTTTTCCCGGCGGCGGACCTCGCCTAGTTTCTGGGTCTAGAATGCGCCCTGCGGTCTTAACCAACGGTTGACCGGGCGATAGGGCCGCCCATGAGGAGTGGAGCATGACCGACACGCGCGCCTTCCGGCAGGCGCTGGGCAGATTTCCGACGGGCGTGGCTGTGGTCACGGCACTTCCCCAGGGCCGCCATCCTATGGGGATCACCGTGAATTCCTTCACCTCGGTCTCGCTCGATCCGCCTCTGGTCCTGTGGTGCATGGACAGGCGGTCCGATCGCTATGCCGCCTTCACCGAGGCGCCCGGCTATGTGATCTCGATCCTCGGCACCGCGCATCAGGAGGTCTCCTCGCGTCTGGCCGAGACAGGGAGCCCACAGCCTCGAAGGCATCGAATTGCTGGAGACCGAACTGGGCCCGCCGGCGCTGGCCGATGCGCTGGCCGTGTTCGAATGCGCGGCGCACTCCCTCCATGAGGAGGGCGACCACGCGATCCTTGTCGGCCGGGTCCTGCGATTCGCGCAGCGCGAGGCCGGCGCGCCGCTGGTGTTCTTCAAGGGCCGCTACGGCGCGCTCGCGGAGTCCTGCCTGGACTGACGCAAGGCTCTCCACGCGTCTCACTGTGTTGGGAATGCCACGCTGTGGCGGGGAATCCGATTTCCCCCGGCCCGTCACCGAAGCTTCACACAACGGTCACTCATCCGTCGCCGCACCTTGGCAACGATGCCGGCACAAGAGGGGCCGCGGGGCCTTCGGCGCGAGAGCAACTGCCGCTCGCGACCGGGCTCCGAGGTCGGCACCTTACCCAATGGAGTGTGAACGATATGAAGGGGAAGACAATTCTGCTGGCCACTGCTGCTGCCGCCATGATGGCGACCACGGTTGCGCCGGCCAGTGCCGCCGACTGGTGGGAGAACACCAGCATCAACGGCCGCATGTACTACGACTTTACTTATCTGGATAAGAAGACGGCCGGCACGAAATCGTCCGACAGCGGCACGAGCTTCGACATCAAGCGCTTCTATGTCGGCATCGACCACAAGTTCAACGACGTCTTCTCGGCCAACGTCACGACCGACTTCACCTATGACGCCGGCGCCGGCGCGACGCAGGTCTACATCAAGAAGGCCTATCTGGAAGCCAATCTGTCGCCTGCGCTCGACATCCGCCTCGGCTCGACCGACCTGCCGTGGATTCCCTTCGTCGAAGGCGTTTATGGCTACCGCTATGTCGAGAACACGCTGATCGACCGCACCGCATTTCGGCACCTCGGCCGACTGGGGCGTGCACCTGAAGGGCAAGTTCGCCAACGGCATGTTCGAATATGCGCTCTCGGCCGTGAACGGCGCCGGCTACAAGAAGACCGACCGCACGAAGGGCATCGACTTCGAAGGCCGCCTGAGCGCGCATTGTCGGACTTCATCCTGGCGGTCGGCGGTTACGCCGGCAAGCTCGGCGCCACGCAGGGCTCGACGACCTATCACACGGCCAACCGCTTCGACGCCCTGGCGGCCTATGAGGCCCATGGCGTGCGCCTCGGCTTCGAGTACTTCCAGGCCAATGACTGGAACAACGTTTCCACGAGTCGCGAAGGACAGCTCGGACGGCTACTCCGTCTTCGCCTCCTACCAGTTCGACCCGCAATGGGGCGTGTTCGGTCGCTATGACTGGGTCAACCCGAAGAAGGACGCGAACGCCAAGCTGCAGGACAACTACTTCAACGTCGGCATCGCCTTCACGCCGTACAAGATGGTCGACTTCGCGCTCGTCTATAAGCACGACAAGGAAGACACGACCACGCTGCCGTTCTCGCCGCAGGTCACCGTCCGACGAAGTCGGCCTCTGGGGCCGTCTGCGCTGGTAACAGCTCGGATCGCGGGCCCGCCTGAGGCCCGCGATCCATCCCCTTTCTATCGCCCGTCCACCGGGCGGCTGGCGGGGTGGAGGCGGTGCCTCCACCCCGTTCCGTTTGTGCCGGCCGGATGGCGAAGCCGGCTATGCGCTGGCCTGCAACCCCGCGTTGCGGCCGCGAATTTCGGCCGAAATCCGGCGATTTTCCCGGAATTTTTGCGGCAGGCGCGTCATATCTTCACCTTGCGGAAATAGTAACGCGGCTTATATTCTCCCTGCTTAAGAGATGCTGCGATGCAAGAATCCTTTGACCGCGACCTGATCATCGTCCTCCACGAAGTGGCGCACAGCCTGCGCACGCGGGCGGACCGGGCCGCGCGTGCCCATGGCATGACGCGGGCCCAATGGATCATTCTTGCCCGCCTGGCCCGCCAGCCGGGCATTTCGCAGAACGAACTGGCCTCGATCTGCGAAGTCGAGCCGATCACGATCGGCCGGCTGGTGGATCGGCTCGAGGCGCGGGGACTGGTCGAGCGCTGCGCCGATCCCAGCGACCGGCGCGTGCGTCGGCTCAAGCTGCTGCCGCGGCGCGCGGCCGATCGTCGAGGAGATCACGGCGTACCGCGGCGAATTGAATGCCGAGCTGGCCGATGGCCTGAGCGGACCGCGAGCGCGAGCGATCTGATCGATGCGCTCCTGCGCATCAAGAACAATTTGGTGGCCGACGGGACGAATTGTCCCAAACGTCAAGCGGCCGGAGGTTAGTACAAATGTCGGCCATGCAGACCGATACCAATTCCACGCCTATACCGCCGCTGTGCAGACGGGCCATTTTTCCGAAGACGGGTGGCCTCATCGCGCGGCTGAACATCCGATCGCGCGTTTCTGCGCCGCGTGCTGATGATCGGTGGCGTTGCCCTTGTGGCCGCTGTGGCGCTGGTGCTGTGGCTGTTCGGCGGCCGCTATGTCTCGACCGACGATGCCTATGTGCAGTCGGCCAAGCTGATGGTCTCGACCGACGTGTCCGGCCTGGTCAAGGACGTGGACGTCAAGGAAGGCCAGCACGTCAAGAAGGGCGAGGTCCTGTTCCGGCTGGATCCGCAGCCGTTCCGCATCGCCGTGCAGAACGCCAAGGCGCAGCTCGACCAGACGGCGCTGACCATCGATTCGATGAAGCAGGACTATCAGCGCATGGAGGCGGACATCCGTTCGCAGGAGGCGCAGGTCGATCTCGCCCAGCGCAATTACAACCGCTACGCCAAGCTGCTGAAGGCCAATGCGATCTCGCAATCGACCTATGACACAGCGCGGGTCGCGCTGTCGAGCGCGCGCGACCAGCTGGCCGCGCTTCAGCACACCGCCGACACGCAGCTCGCCAAGCTTGGCGGCAGCCTCGACATTCCGACCAATCAGCATCCGCAATATCTCGAGGCGCTGGCCCGTGTGGACGAGGCGCAGCGCCAGCTCGACCATTCGGTCGTGCGCGCGCCGTTCGACGGCGTCGTCGCCGAAGTGGATTCGCTGCAGCCGGGCACGCTGGTGATCTCGGCCATGAGCGCGTTTTCGACCACCAGCGCGGTCGGCCTTGTCGCCACGCATGACACCTGGATCGAAGCCCATATGAAGGAAACCGATCTCACCCATGTCCATCAGGGCGATCCGGTCACCTTCACGGTCGATACCTATCCCGGGCCACACCTGGCACGGCCATGTCGAGGCCGTCAGCGCCAGCACCGGCTCGGCCTTCTCGGTGCTGCCGGCCGAAAACGCCAGCGGCAATTGGGTCAAGGTCGTTCAGCGCATTCCGGTCAAGATCGCGATCGATCGCAAGCCCGGCGATCCGGATCTGCGCGTGGGCATGAGCACCATCGTCGACATCGATACCGGCCATCGCCGCTGGTATCGCCTGCTGCACGGCTAATGAACGCGGCGGAATTGAACGCACCGCACCGGAGCATCAGCAATGAGTAGCGCACTCGGATCAACCACCGGGGCGTATGAAAACAAGTTCGAACTGACGATCGTTCTGCTCTGCGCCATGGCGGGCACGCTGATGCAGGCGCTCGACACGACGATCGCGAATGTGGCCCTGCCCTACATGCAGGGCAGCCTTCAGGCCTCGCGCGATCAGATCACTTGGGTTCTGACGTCCTATATCGTCGCCGCCGCCATCATGACGGCGCCTGTCGGCTGGATTGCCGCGCGCTTCGGCCGCAAGAATTTTGCCGTCCTCAGCCTGGCCGGCTTCACGGTCGCCTCGATGCTGTGCGGCATGGCGCAGAACCTCGATCAGATCGTGATCTTCCGCCTGATCCAGGGCGTGTTCGGCGCGGCGCTGGCGCCGCTGTCGCAGTCGATCATGCTCGACCTCTACCCGGCCGAAAAGCGCGGCCAGGTGATGGCGATCTGGGGCATGGGCGTGATGGTCGGTCCGATCCTGGGCCCGACGCTGGGCGGCTATCTGACCGACCACTACAGCTGGCGCTGGGTGTTCTACGTCAACGTGCCCTTCGGCATCGCGGCGGTCACCGGCATCTGGTTCTATCTGCGCGATACCGTGCGCGATTCGGCGTTGCGCTTCGACTGGTCGGGCTTTGCCGTGCTGGCGCGTCGGCCTTGGCGCGCTGCAGCTGATGCTCGACCGCGGCGAGACCAAGGGCTGGTTCGGCTCCGGCGAGATCATCGCCGAAGCGGTGCTTGCCGGCCTCGGCCTCTACCTCTTCGCCGTGCATATGTTGACGACGCCGAAGCCCTTCGTTCCGAAGGCGATGTTCAAGGATCGCAATTTCGTCTCGGCGCTGATGCTGATGTTCCTGATCGGCGTGTGATCCTGCTCGCCAGTTCGGCGCTTGCTGCCGCCCTATCTTCAGAACCTGGCCGGCTATTCGGTCACCGATACGGGCCTGCTCATGGCGCCGCGCGGTGTCGGCACGATGTTCGCGATGATGCTGGTCGGCCGGCTGTCGAACCGTGTCGATGCACGCGCTTCATGCTCGGCTTCGGCACCGGCGTGATCCTGTGGTCGATGTGGGACATGGCGCATTGGACGCCGTCGGTCGCCGGCTGGACGGTGGTCTCGACGACCTTCATCCAGGGCATTGGGCTCGGCTTCGTCTTTATCCCGGCCAATCTGGTGGCGCTTTGCGACGCTGCAGGCGCATTTGCGCACCGATGCCTCGGCCTTGCTCAACCTGATCCGCAATATTGGCAGTGCCATCGGCGTCTCGGTGACGACGACGCTGCTTGCCGAACAGCATTCAGACCGCGCATGCCAACATTGCCGGCCATGTCTCGATGTTCAATCGCGCGCTGGGACAGAACGGACAGAGCATGATCTGGAATCCGCAGATGCCGTTCGGTCTGCAAAATCTGAACGGCGTGATCGAACGGAACGCAGATGTGATCGCTTATGCCAATGATTTTCTCTTCATGTTCTTCACCTGTATCCCGGTTCTGATAGTGATCATGCTGATGCGCGCGCCGCCGAAAGTGGCGGCCGCGAGTGTCGCGGAATTCGTCGAATAGGCGCGGCAAGAGGACGAGAGGGATCGATTATGACGAATGCGCGTTGCATTTATCGGACTGGGCGTCATGGGCTATCCGATGGCCGGTCATCTGGCCGCCAAGGGCCATGAGCGTCACGGTCTACAATCGCCACGGCGAACAAGGCCGCGCGCTGGACGGCCGAACACAAGGGCAGGGCGGCGCCGACGCCGGCCGAGGCGGCGAAGGATGCCGACGTCGTCTTGGCCTGCGTCGGCCGCGATGCCGATGTCGAGGCGGTCACGCGTGGGCCTGACGGTGCCTTCCAGGCGATGAAGGCGGGCGCGGTGTTCGTCGATCACACCACGGCCTCTGCCGGCATCGCGCGCTCGCTCGCCGCGGATGCCGAAGCCGCCGGCTTCGGCTTTGTCGATGCGCCGATCTCCGGCGGCGAGCAGGGCGCGAAGAACGGCCAGCTCACCATCATGTGCGGCGGCGGCGAGGCCGACTTATGCCAAGGCCGAACCGGTCATGGCCGTCTATGCGCGCCAGTGCCGCCGTCATCGGTCCGGCCGGTGCCGGCCAGCTCACCAAGATGGTCAACCAGATCTGCATTGCCGGCATGGTGCAGGGCCTGTCCGAAGGGCTCAGCTTTCGCGCGCGCGGCCGGTCTCGATCCGCAGGCGGTGATCGATGTGATTTCGAAGGGGGCGGCGCAGTCCTGGCAGATGGAGAACCGTCACAAGACCATGCTGGCCGGCGAATACGATCACGGCTTTGCCGTCGAGTGGATGCGCAAGGATCTGGGCATCTGCCTGGCCGAAGCGCGCAACAACGGCGCCTCGCTGCCGGTGACGGCGCTGGTCGATCAGTTTTATGCCGAAGTCGAAAATATGGATGGCGCGCGCTGGGATACGTCCAGCCTGTTCGCACGCATGGAATTGCTTAGGAAAGGACGAGCATGAGTGAACACGGAAACGGTACGAGTGAACGCCGAACTGGTTCCTATCATCACGGCGATCTGCGCAATGCCTTGCGCATCGCGGCCCGCGAAATTCTGGAGGAAGAGGGCCTTGCCGCCCTGAGCCTGCGCGCCGTGGCGCGCCGTGTCGGCGTCAGCCATGCCGCGCCCTATCGCCATTTCCCCAATCACGAAGCGCTGCTGGCAGAGCTAGCGATCGAGGGCTTTGCCGAATTGCGCGACGGCATCGTCGCGGCTGGCGCCGCGCCCGGCGGCAAGTCCGACAAGATCGCCGGCATCGGCGGCGCCTATATGCGCTTCACCGCGCGCCGTCCGGCGCTTGGCGCGGTTGATGTTCGGTCCGCAAATGCCCAACCGCAGCGCCTTCCCGGAACTCGGAGAGGCGGCCGATGCCGTCGGCGCGGAGATCGGCAAGGCGCTCGATGATTCCGTTCTGGGCCTTGCGGTCTGGGGCTGCGTCCACGGCATGGCGATGCTCGTGCTGGAAGACGTGATCGATCTGGGCCAGCGCCGCGCCGGCCTCGATGTGTTGCCGACGCGCGCGGAAATCCTGTTGCGCAGCCTGCTGTCGCTGGCGCCGGCCGCCTAGAGCCGGACAGGATCGATACGCGGCGCAAACAAGAACAGGCGCCGCGCGGGACGCTTCAGGGAGCGTCCCTCAATCCACCTTATGGGTCTGCACGAGGTTCTCGATGAACCCGTGCGCAAGCGCGTGATAGAGCGACTCGCGCTGGATGATCTGCGAGATGCCGAAGCCGATGAACGAGGCCATCATCAGCGGGATCACCATCTCGTTGGCGTTGGTCATCTCGCCGAGAATGACGGCCGAGGTGATTGGCGCCTGTGTCACCGCCGCGAAATAGGCGGCCATGCCGACCACGACAATGGCGCCGGCCGAATGCAGGCCCATGACGCTGCCGATGATGCTGCCGAGGCCCGCGCCCACCGCCAGCGACGGCGCGAACAACCCGCCCGGAATGCCGGAGAGCGTCGAGGCCACGGTGGCGATGAATTTCAGCGGCGCGAAGCTCCAGGTCAGGAAGTGGCCTTCGACGGCATGGCGCGCGGCGTCATAGCCCGTGCCGTAGGTCGCGCCGCCGCTCAGCAAGCCGCAGACGGCGACGGTCAGCCCGCAAAGCCCGGCAAAGATCAGCGCCCGCTTCATCGGCGCCGAGCGGATGAAATCGCGGAAGTGGCTCGGTGCCCCAGACCACGACCTTGGCGAAGGCGCCGCCGCCGAGGCCGCCGGCCACGCCGCAGATCAGAACCGCGACCCAATCCTGCCAGCTATGCAGCACCGCCGAGGTGGTGCCGAAATAGGTGTAGTTGCCGATGATGCCGATCGAGGCCAGACCGGCAAAGATCACCGCGATCAGCACAAGGCCGCTGGCGCGCTGCTCGAAGGCCTTGCTCATTTCCTCGATGGCGAAGACGACACCGGCGAGCGGCGTGTTGAACGCGGCGGCGATGCCGGCGGCCGAGCCGGCGAGGATCAGGCCGCGTTCGAGCCCCATGCCGCCGGCGCGCGCCGTGAACAGCATGATGGCGGCGCCGACCTGCACGGTCGGTCCTTCGCGGCCGATCGAGGCGCCGCAGGCAAGGCCGAACAGCGTCAGCAGGATCTTGCCGAAGGTCAGGCGCAGCGAGAGCAATTTCTGCGCGTGTCTCGGGATCGCGGAAGCGCCGGGCGGCGATGGCCTGCGGAATGCCGCTGCCTTCCGAGCCCGGAAAGACCGCGCGCGCCACGAACACCGAGATCAGAAACCCGGCCGGCGTGACGACCAGCGCCACCCAGGGATTGAATCAGAACGCGGTGGAACAGGCTTTCGGCATAGGTGGCCGCGTCGCGAAGACGATACTGACCAGGCCGACGGTCAGCGCGCCGCCCCAGAACACCAGACGCATGCGCCAGTGGCGGCTGGTAAAGCGCAGAAAGCGGTAATGACGGATCGCGTTGAGACGACGGCGGTGGCGGACCACGGACGATTCCGATCGGATTATGAAATTTAGGACACGTTCAGGCAGTCTGGCGCGGCGGGCAATCTGTCGTCAAGTTTGCACAGGAATGAACTTGTTATCATGAAATTGAGGTGCGCCCAATCCCGCGCGGCGTTCTGTCCGATGCGGGGTCTGTATCTGCGATTGACGTCGCTCGCGACCTCGGTCCGCGCGACCCTGACGTGCACTTTTGTCCACTGTTCCAAGCCGTGCCCGCAGGCTATGCAGACCGCGACGGATCGCGCAATCCAGCGGTCACGGCGCTGCCTTCGCCCAGAAGCGTGCATTCCGCCCGGCAAAAGCCGATCGCCGGGCGAGCAGGCGTGGATGCCAAGTCGAAGACAAGTGGAAGAACGGTTTCTGCAGAGTCATTGCCATGAGTGAAATTTCGCCAACCCCATACAAGCCCGGAGAGAACCCGCAGGCGGAGGAGCGAGAGGGTTATACCGAAGCGCGCCACCGTATGCGTCGGCGCGACAGGAGCTTGCGCCGGCTGTTGTTCGTCTCGCTGTTGGCGCCGGTCGTCGGCGCCGGTGCCGGTCTGGTCGATGCGATCTTCCGCATGACGCTGGAAGAGGCCAACCGGCTGCGCGATACGGTGATTGCATTTGCGCATGGCGCCCCGGTGCTTGGGTTTGTGCTCATCGTCGCAGGCGCTGCGGCCGCCGCGGCGCTTGGCGCCTGGCTCGTAAGGCGGTATTCGCCGCATGCTTCGGGCAGTGGCATTCCCCAGGTCGAGGCCGCGCTCAATGGCGAATTGCATCCGGCGCCGCCGCGCCTTTTGCCCGTCAAGTTTCTCGGCGGTCTCTCGGCGATCGGCGGCGGCCTGGCGCTGGGGCGCGAAGGGCCGAGCGTGCAGATGGGGGCCGTTGTCGCCCATCTCGTCGGTCAGTTGTTTCGCCATTCGGAAGAAGAATTGCGGCTGTTGCTTGCAGCCGGCGCGGGCGCAGGACTTGCGGTCGCCTTCAACGCCCCCATTGCCGGTGCCGTCTTCGTGCTCGAAGAACTCGTGCGGCGGTTCGAGGCGCGCATGACCATTGTCGCGCTGGGCGCGTCCTCGACGGCCATTCTGGTTTCGCGTTATTTCCTCGGAAAGGCGCCAGACTTTCACGTCGCGGTAACGGTGCCGGTTTTGACCGGGACAGGGCCGCTTCCCTATGCGACGGACGCAAGCTGGGCGCTCTATATCCTGTTGGGCATCATCGCCGGAATTGCAGCAAGCCTGTACAACCGTAGCATTCTCGGCGCGCTGACGCTGACTGGGCGGCTCGATCGCGTGCCGGTCGAAGTCAAGGCCGCGGTGATCGGCGCGCTGGTCGGGATCACCGGCTGGTATTTTCCCCATCTGATCGGCGGCGGCGATAACATCACGCAGAGCTTGCTGGCCGGCGGCGTTGCGATGAGCGCAATTCCATTCGCCTTTCTCATCCGCTTTGTTCTTGGCCCGCTATCCTATGCGGCGCGCACGCCGGGCGGCCTGTTCGCGCCGCTGCTCGTGCTCGGCGCGCAGCTTGGCCTGCTCTTCGGCGGGCTCTGCGCGCAATTTGTTTCCGCATCTCGGAATCGCTCCCGAAGCGTTTGCGGTTGTCGGCATGGCCGCGTTTTTCACGGGGATCGTGCAAGCGCCGGTGACGGGGATCGTTCTGGTCACGGAGATGACCGCTGCCTTCACGACGCTGTTGCCGATGTTGGCGGCTTGCTTCGCGGCGATGCTGATCGCCCATCTGCTGCGCACGACGCCGATCTATGACTCGCTGCTCGAGCGCGTGATCGGCGAAGCGCATCCGGGCCGCGGTCACGCGCCGGCTACGCACGCCCCCGCGACGGCTGCCGCTGGCGGCCAATAGCGGTCCGGGCGGTGGCAGATCCACGGGCAAGCGCTTCGCGCTTGTTCGTCCGTCGCTTCAGGATGCGAGCAGTTTGGCAGCGTCGCGTGCGTAATAGGTCAGGATGCCGCTCGCGCCGGCGCGCTTGAAGGCGAGCAGGCTTTCGAGAACGGCGCGATCGCGGTCGAGCCATCCGTTGCGGATAGCCGCCTTCGAGCATCGAATACTCGCCCGAAACCTGATAGGCGAAGGTCGGAACGGCGAATTCGGCTTTCACCCGCTGCACGATGTCGAGATAGGGCATGCCGGGCTTGACCATCACCATGTCGGCGCCTTCGGCCAGATCGAGCGCCACTTCGCGCAACGCTTCGTCGCTGTTCGCCGGGTCCATCTGATAGGTGCGCTTGTCGCCGACCAGCGCCTTGGCCGAGCCGACCGCATCGCGGAACGGGCCGTAGAAGGCGCTCGCATATTTGGCGGCATAGGCCATGATCAGCGTGTCGGTGTGGCCGCTGGCTTCGAGCGCGGTGCGGATGGCGCCGATACGCCCGTCCATCATGTCGGAGGGGGCGATGATATCGCAGCCGGCCTCGACCTGGACCAGCGCCTGCTTGCACCAGGATCTCGACGCTCTCGTCATTGGCGACATAACCGTCGACGATCACGCCGTCATGGCCGTGATCGGTATAGGGATCGAGGGCGACATCGCACAGCACGCCGATCCCGGGCGCTGCCTGCTTGATGGCGCGCACGGCGCGGCAGACGAGATTGTCGGGATTGGTGGCCTCGCGCCCGTCGGGCGTCTTCAGCTTGGGATCGGTCTGCGGGAACAGGGCGATGACCGGAATGCCGAGGCTCTGCGGCCTCGATGCGCCGCTTCGGCGATCAGATCGACGCTCAGCCGCTCCACGCCGGGCATGGCGGCGACGGGCTCGCGCCGCTCCTGCGCCGTCGATCACGAAGAGCGGCCAGATGAAATCGGCAGGCGACAGCGTGGCTTCCGCCACCAGGCGGCGGGTCCAGTCCTGGCGCCTCAGGCGGCGCATCCGCAGCGCGGGAAATGAAGAAATCGGAGACATCTGCCCTTTTTTTTCCAGAGCGCGGCTAGGTCTACGCGCTCGCTATGCCGCAAGGCAAGGCAGCAGAGACGGGCGACCTGCCGCAGGCGGCCGGGCACGGGCGTCAATGCCCCGTGGCAGTGCTGGCCCGCGTGCGTGCCGGCCAGCCGGCTCGCCTTCAAAGCGAGCGTGTAGCATTGGATTAAGGTCTTGAGGTTGCTGCACCATCGCGGGACTTATCCATAAGATATTGATACATTTATATTATATCGCGTTTTTGCAACGTCTGTGACCTTTTTTGCCATTTACCTCAGCTTAAGACCGAAGCCGTACCCTGAAGATCAACAACAACAGGTGGGCTCCACGGAAAAACCGTGGGGAAAAGGGTATGACGGCGTTGGCCAAACCGCAGGATGCGGCTGTGCTCGACAGTGTGCAGACCGCAGGCAAACATTATCTTGAAGCGCTCAATCTCATCGAGCGGCTGCATCGTCAGCTTCTCGACGTGATCAAGGACGAGCTCGACCGCAAGGACGAGCGCGAGATCAACAGCGTGCAGGCGCTGTTGCTCTTCAATGTCGGCGATCAGGAACTGACGGCCGGTGAGCTGCGCACGCGCGGCCATTATCTCGGCTCGAATGTCTCCTATAACCTGAAGAAGCTGGTCGAGGGCGGCTATATCCATCACGAGCGATCGGAAGCCGATCGCCGCTCGGTGCTGGTCCGCCTGACGCGCAAGGGCGAAGCCGTGCGCGACATGCTGAGGGTGCTCTTCGATCGCCATCTCGAATTGCTGGAGCCGGTTGGCAATGTGGGCGAGGCCGATCTCACCGGGATCAGCACCACGCTGCGCCGCCTCGAGCGCTTCTGGATCGACCAAGTCCGCTTCCGGCTCTGAGCCATCCAGTCGAATTTGGCTCTGGGGCTGCCTTTTCATTGCGCCAGGTCAAGGCCGGAACGCCGCACCCGCGCTAGACGGGGGCTGCAACCGCGGCGTGCGGACTGTGACAAATTGCTTGGGGTTCATAGGGGGCTCTGCGCTATTCTCGCGCCGCATCTCGTTGCCGCCGCCAGACCGGGGACGGCAGCCATGAGGCTCGAGGTATATGGCGTTTGCCTACAATGACAGATTTCGCGATGCGCTGGCTGGCCTGAAGCATGAGGGCCGCTATCGCGTCTTTACCGATATTGTCCGCGCCCGCGGCGAATATCCCCACGCCGATTTCCACACCCAGGGCGCCAAGCGCCCGGTAACCGTGTGGTGCAGCAACGACTATCTGGGCATGGGCCAGCATCCCAAGGTGCTCGCTGCCATGCACGCGGCCCTCGATGAGACCGGCGCCGGAGCTGGCGGTACCCGTAACATCTCGGGCAACACCCATTTCCACGTCGAGTTGGAGGCCGAGCTTGCCGATCTCCATGGCAAGCCGGCGGCGCTGCTCTTCACCTCGGGCTTCGTCTCCAACGATGCGACGCTGGCGACCTTGGCCAAGCTGCTGCCGGGCCTGATTATCTTCTCGGACGCGCTTAACCATGCCTCGATGATCGAAGGCATCCGCCACGGCGGCACGGAAAAGCGCATCTTCCAGCACAATGACATGGCCGACCTGGAGGCCCAGCTCGCGGCCGCGCCCGAAGACGCGCCCAAGCTGATCGCCTTCGAGTCCGTCTATTCGATGGATGGCGATTTCGGCCGCATCAACGAGATCTGCGATCTGGCCGAAAAATATGGCGCGCTGACCTATATCGACGAGGTCCATGGCGTCGGCCTTTATGGCCCGCGCGGCGCCGGTGTGGCGGCGCGCGACAATGCCATGGACCGCATCGACATTGTCGAGGGTACGCTCGCCAAGGCGTTCGGCGTGATGGGCGGCTATATCGCGGCCTCGTCGGAAATCGTGGACTCCATCCGCTCCTTCGCCCCCGGCTTTATCTTTACGACCTCGCTTGCGCCGGTCCTTGCGGCGGGCGTGCTGGCGAGTGTGCGTCATCTCAAGGACAGCGATGCCGAGCGCGAAACGCTGCAGGAGCGAGCCGCGCATCTGAAGCGGCTGATGGCGGACGCGGGACTGCCGGTGATGGATTCGCCCAGCCATATCGTGCCGCTCTTTGTCGGGGATGCCGCGCTCTGCAAGCAGATTTCCGACGAGCTGCTTTACGATCACGGGATCTATGTGCAGCCGATCAATTTCCCCACCGTGCCGCGCGGCACGGAGCGGTTGCGCTTTACGCCGTCGCCCGTCCACACCGACGAGAAGATGGACGCGCTGGTGCGCGCGCTCGATACGGTCTGGACGGCGCACCGGCTCAAGCGTGCGGCCTGATCCGTCATGGCCGGCGGTCCGCGCGAACCTCCGGATCGCGAGATCTATGTCGAATTCATCGTGCAGGGCGCCTATGTGAAGGCGACCGCGATCGATGGCGCGACGGGCCTTGAAGCCAGCGTGGTCGGTCCGGCCAATGGCAGCCCGTGCCGCTCTCTCCGCTGCTGCGGTCCGCAAGCTCGACTATGTGCGCAAACAAAAAGGCGGAACCTGAGGTTCCGCCTTTCTTCGTCGGGATTTCGTCCTTGTACGGCGATTCAGGCGCGGCGGCGGCCCTTGGTCACCGGCGCGGTGCGGCCCAGACCGATTTTCTTCGCGAATTCGGAGCGCTGCGCAGCATAGTTGGGCGCCACCATCGGGTAATCGGCGGTCAGGCCCCATTTTGCGCGGTATTCGTCCGGCGTCAGATTGTAACGCGAGCGAAGATAGCGCTTCAGCATCTTCAGCTTTTTCCCGTCTTCCAGGCAGACGATGTATTCGGGCGTCACGGACTTCTTGACCGGGACGGCCGGCTTCTGGGTGCTCGCTGTCTCCAAAGGCATGCCGGTGGAAAGACCACCAAGCGTGGCATGCACGCTCTTGATCATGCCGGGCACTTCGGAGACGGGAATTGGGTTGTTGCTGACATAGGCCGCGACAATGTCACTGGCCAGCCTCAGCAGGTCATCGGATTTCGTAATCTGGGTATCGTTCAAACTGGTCATTTACTGAACCCCTAAGACGTTGGGTCGGACACGTCGGCTACCGCTTACATTGCTCTTGTCGCATATAAAATCGGTCCAGTCTAGGGTGTGAGTAATTGGGAGATGTCGTCATCCATGGAAAAAACTACAATCAAGGACAGAGATAGATGGCATCATAATTCTTCACTACCTTTCAAGGGTAACCGGGAATTCATTATCTCGCATAAGTTGCACGTCAGTTTTCATGAACTCATGTTGAGAAATCGTATCGATTTCGTGATTGTTCATCTATGGATGCATAAGGGCTCCGTCCTTTAATGCGCCGGGAACCCTGCCGCGGCTATA
Organism: uncultured Pseudomonadota bacterium; assembly: GCA_963822185.1. Taxonomy (GTDB): domain Bacteria; phylum Pseudomonadota; class Alphaproteobacteria; order Micropepsales; family Micropepsaceae; genus Rhizomicrobium. The sequence goes on along the minus strand of CAWGGT010000001.1, from coordinate 158,246 downwards.
CGGTCCACATCGCTGGTGCCTGCATGGCCCCTATGCCACGCGGTTCGCAGCCGCCCACTAGATTTGGTAAAGCCGAAGCGTTAGTAACGCGGCGGACAGTGCGGCTGGCGGGCGCTCGCAGCCTGCAGAAACCGCAGTTTTGGCAGCAGTTTTCAGCGAGGCGTTAGAGATGGCGGCGGTATCGAGCGCAGCCGGGCCGCAGAGCTCCGGCTTTTTCACCCAGGGACTGGCACAGAGCGATCCGGAGGTCGCGCAGGCGGTTCGGGACGAACTCGGCCGGCAGCAGGACAAGATCGAGCTGATCGCCTCGGAAAATATCGTGTCGCGGGCGGTGCTCGAAGCCCAGGGCTCCGTTCTGACGAACAAGTATGCCGAGGGTTATCCCGGTCGCAGGTATTATGGCGGTTGTGAGTACGTCGATGTTGTCGAAGAACTTGCCCGGGACCGGGCCAAGCGCCTTTTCGACTGCGACTACGCAAATGTTCAGCCGCATTCCGGCTCGCAGGCCAATCAAGCGGTCTTTTTTACTTTGATGCAGCCGGGCGACACCTTTATGGGTCTGTCGCTGGCGGCCGGCGGCCATCTGACCCACGGCTCGCCCGTCAATCAGTCGGGCAAATGGTTCAAGCCGGTGTCCTACGGCGTGCGCCGTCAGGACCAGCAGATCGACATGGACGAGGTCGCGGCGCTGGCCAAGGAGCACAAGCCGAAGGTGATCGTGGCCGGCGGCTCGGCCTATCCGCGCTTCATCGACTTCAAGGCCTTCCGCGAGATCGCCGATTCGATCGGGGCGTATTTCATGGTCGACATGGCCCATTTCGCGGGACTTGTGGCCGGCGGCGTCCATCCCAACCCGCTCGACCATGCCCATGTCGCCACCACGACCACGCACAAGACCCTGCGCGGCCCCCGCGGCGGCATGATCCTCAGCCGCGATGTTGAGATGGGCAAGAAGATCAATTCGGCCATCTTCCCGGGCATCCAGGGCGGGCCGCTGATGCATGTGATCGCCGCCAAGGCCGTGGCCTTCGGCGAGGCGCTGAGGCCCGAGTTCAAGCTCTATTCGAAGGCCGTGGTCGACAACGCCAAGGTGCTGGCCGAGACGCTGCAGGCGGGCGGCCTCAATATCGTCTCCGGCGGCACCGACACCCATCTCATGCTGGTGGATCTGCGTCCCAAGGGCGCCAAGGGCCGCGATGTCGAGCATGCGCTCGATCGCGCCAACATCACCACCAACAAGAACGCGATTCCCTTCGACCCGGAAAAGCCGGCCGTCACTTCGGGCGTGCGTCTGGGTTCGCCGGCCGGCACGACCCGCGGCTTCGGCCCCGCCGAATTCCGCGATATCGGCAAATGGATTGTCGAGATCGTCGATGTAGTCGCCAAGAGCGGCGAAGCGGGTGATGCTGCGGCCGAGGCCAGCGTGCGCGAGCGCGTCACCGCGCTGTGCCGGCGCTTTCCTATCTATAGCTGAGGAGACAGTCGCCCATGCGCTGCCCGTTCTGCGGTCACGACGACAGCCAGGTCAAAGACAGCCGTCCCAGCGAGGACAATTCCGCCATCCGCCGCCGGCGTCATTGCCCGGCCTGCGGTGGCCGCTTCACGACCTTCGAGCGGGTGCAGCTGCGCGAGCTGATCGTCACCAAGAAGAACAACCGCCGCGAGGCCTTCGAGCGCGACAAGCTGGAACGCTCGATCATGCATGCGCTGCGCAAGCGCCCGGTCGAGCCCGAGCGTGTGGACCGCATGATCACGGGCATCGTCCGCCGTCTGGAAAGCATGGGCGAGAACGAGATCCCCTCCACGGTGATCGGCGAGCTGGTGATGCAGGCGCTGGCCAGCCTCGACAAGGTCGCCTATGTGCGCTTCGCCAGCGTCTACAAGAATTTCCGCGAGACCAAGGATTTCGAGAACCTGATCGGCGAACTCTCCGGCGACGACAAGGATTGAGCGGGCAGGGCGAGGGCGACGTGAGGCCACCTGTTGTTGCGGCTGGAATCTGGGCCTTGTCCTTCGCCGTTTGCGTGGCCGCAATCGCATTTTCATTTCTGCATGCTGATCTGCCGATTGCGCTGTTTTTCTCGAAACATACCAATTACCTCAGCCCTATAGGAAAGGGGCTCGGGAGTGCTGTCATCCTCACGGCAGAGGCGATTACGGTTGTGGCACTCGTTCTCGCGCGCTTGATGCGTGGACGCCTTCCGCCCCTTGCTGACGCCTTGGCTATCGCATGCCTGACTTCGATTTGTGTTTATGGAATAGATAGCAGCGTACTTAAGCTATTTTTCGGTGTTCCAAACCCGGGCGATGTTCTGAATGGCGCCAAACACGCGTTCAATTTTTTGGGTGGTTCGCCTCAAAGCAGCTTCCCGTCCGGTCACATGATCTTGGCCGCGGCCTTCGCCGGCGTTTTCATGCGGCTTTACCGAAAAACCATCTGGCCGCTTTCAGCCCTTCTGGTGCTTGGGGCTTCTTTGCTCGTGTGCGGCAACTGGCATTTTCTCAGCGATGTCATCGCAGGGGCCTTCATTGGCATATCAGTGGGGCTGCTCTCCGGGCAGCTATGGAAGGTCCACGCAAATTTGGACGCAGCCACCCCTTGAAGTGTCAGGCTGCGAACACGATCTGAGCTAAATCCGTACAGTTGCGAGCCTTCCTGCCTCGGCGCACCGCTGCGTGGGCGCCATGACATATGCCAGCAAAGCGCGTAAGAAACCCCGAGAAGCCCGGGCCGAGCCCCAACCAAAGCCCATGCCCCACGCCATCCAGGCCCCCTCATCTGACGAACTCCGGCACATGCGCCATGCGCTGGCGCTGGCCGCGCGCGGCCTTGGCCGTGTTGCGCCCAATCCGGCGGTCGGCTGCGTGATCGTCTCGCCGGAAGGTCATGTGATCGGCCGCGGCTGGACGCAAATCGGCGGCCGCCCCCATTCCGAGACCATGGCGCTGGCGGCGGCCGGCGAGGCCGCGCGCGGGGCCACCGCCTATGTCACGCTGGAGCCCTGCTCCCATCATGGCCAGACCCCGCCCTGTGCCGATGCGCTGGTGGAGGCCGGTGTCGCGCGCGTGGTCGGCGCCGTCGAAGATCCCGATCCGCGTGTGAAGGGGCAGGGTTTCGCGCGCCTCCGAGAGGCCGGAATTGCCGTTACAACCAATGTGCTGGCCGATGCGGCTACGCAATTGAATGAAGGATTTTTTCTGAGGGTCACCACCGACCGGCCGCTGGTCACGCTGAAGATCGCCCAAAGCCTCGACGGCCGCACCGCCAGCGCTTCGGGCGAGAGCCAGTGGATCACGGGCGCAGAAGCGCGCCGCGACGGCCATCTGCTGCGCGCCCGGCACGATGCGATCCTCGTCGGCATCGAAACCGCACTGGCCGACGATCCGGCGCTGACCTGCCGCCTGCCGGGACTTGAAGGCGCGTCCCCGATCCGCGTCGTGCTCGACAGCCGTCTGCGTCTTGGCCCGGATTCGAAGCTCGCCCAAACGGCCGGCGACGTTCCGACCCTGGTCTTCACCACCGCCAAGGCCGATGGCGGGCCGCTCGCGACCGCTGGCGTCGAGGTGATCAAGACCGCCGCCGATGCCCGCGGCCAGCCGGATCTGGCGGCCGTGCTTGCGGCGCTGGCCGAACGCGGCGTCACGCGGCTTCTGGTCGAAGGCGGGGGCATCGTCCATGCCGCCTTTCTCAATCGCGGCTTTGTGGACCGGCTCGAGGTCTTCACCGCGCCCATGGTCCTGGGCGGCGCCGGCAAGGGTTCGGTCGGCGCATTGGCCGCACTCGGCCTCGAGGAAGCCCCGCATTTCGTAAGGGAAAGTGCCCGCCGCCTTGGCCCTGACATGCTGGAAAGCTATGTGGCCAAATCCTGAAAGGGGCCCTAAAAGGGGCGTCCAAGAGGAGCTGCATGTTTACGGGAATTGTCACCGATGTCGGCCAGGTCCGGCACATCGAAACGCGCGGCGACACGCATATCGTGATCGCCACCCATTACGATGTCTCCGAGATCGCCATGGGCGCGTCGATTGCCTGCTCGGGCCCCTGCATGACCGTGGTGGACAAGGGCAGCGCCGCCGATCGCTGGTTCGCGGTCACGGCGTCCGGTGAAACCCTGTCCAAGACGACCATCGGCGACTGGAAAGTCGGCGACAAGGTGAACCTCGAACGGCCAATGAAGGTTGGCGATGAGCTTGGCGGCCATATCGTCACCGGCCATATCGATGGTGGGGCCGAGCTGAAGATGGTGGTGTCCGAAGGCGAGTCCATCCGCATGGTGTTCGAGGCGCCGGTGAATCTTGCCCCGTTTATAGCGCCCAAGGGCTCGGTGGCGCTGGACGGAATTTCGCTGACCGTCAATGAGGTCGATGGTGTGCGCTTCGGCGTCAACATCATCCCGCACACGCAACAGGTGACGACCTTCGGCGGGCTCACGCCCGGCATGAAGGTCAATCTCGAAATCGACCTTCTGGCGCGTTATGTCGCCCGGCTGGTCAAGGGTTGAGCATGAGTTTCAAGGAATACATCTCCTCGATCGAGGAACTGATCGAGGAAGCGCGCAACGGGCGCATGTTCATCCTCGTCGATGCCGAGGATCGCGAGAACGAAGGCGATCTCGTCATCCCGGCGCAGATGTGCACGCCGCAGGCCATCAACTTCATGGCCAAATATGGCCGCGGCCTGATCTGCCTGGCGCTGACGCGGGAACGTGCGGCGACGCTTAACATTCCGATGATGACCCAGACGAATGGCGCGCCGCATCAGACCGCCTTCACCGTCTCCATCGAAGCGAAGGAAGGCGTCACCACCGGCATCTCCGCGCATGACCGCGCCCACACCATCTCCGTCGCCATCGATCCCACCAAGGGGCCGGGCGACATCGTCATGCCGGGCCACGTCTTCCCGCTGGTGGCGCGCGATGGCGGCGCGCTGGTTCGCGCCGGCCATACCGAAGCCGCCGTCGATATCCCGCGCCTCGCCGGTCTCTATCCGGCCGGCGTGATCTGCGAGATCATGAACGACGACGGCACCATGGCGCGCCTGCCGGATCTGGTGCAGTTCGCCCAGCTTCACGGCCTCAAGATCGGCACCATCGCCGACCTGATCGCCTATCGCCGCCGCTACGATCATTTCGTCGAGCGCGCGGTCGAAACCCCGTTCAAGAGCCATCACGGCGGCGACTGGCGGATGATGGTCTACGTCAACACGCTCGAATATGCCGAGCACATCGCGTTGGTGAAGGGCGACATCACCACACCCGAGCCGGTGCTGGCGCGCATGCACGGCCTCAACATCTTCTCCGATCTTCTTGGCTACGAAGAGTATGAGAAGGGCGTTCTGGAAGAATCGATGCGCATCATCGCCGAAGAGGGGCGCGGCGTGGTCGTGATCCTGCGCGAGACGCGCCCGACCTTCGTTTCGGATGTGTTGATGCGGCGCCTGCCCGATGACATGGAACGCCGCCGCCTCAAGGAATATGGTGTCGGCGCGCAGATTCTGCTCGATCTCGGCGTGCACGACATGATCCTGCTCACAGACACGCCGGAAAAGAAGGCCGTAGCCCTTGAAGGCTATGGCATCAACATTGTCGGCACGCATGAGATCCGCGGGCCCAGGGGGAGCCAGACATGACGGATACGCCTTCGGTGCTCATCGTCGAGGCACGCTTCTACAGCCACATCTCGGATGCGTTGCTCGATGGCGCCACTGCGGCACTGGAGAAGGGCGGCGCCCGTTTCGAGCGCATCGCCGTGCCCGGCGCGCTGGAGATTCCGGCGGCCATCGCCTTCGCCGCCAAAGCGGGCGAGGGCGCGGGCCAGCGCTTCGACGGCTTCGTCGCGCTGGGCTGCATCATTCGCGGCGAGACCTATCATTTCGAAATTGTCGCCAGTGAATCGGCGCGCGGCATCATGGAACTCGGCATCCATCACGGCCTGGCGATCGGCAACGGCATCCTGACCGTGGAGAATGAGGAACAGGCGATGGCGCGCGCGGCGCGCGATCAGCTCGACAAGGGTGGCGATGCCGCTCGCGCCTGCCTCGCCCTGATCAACACGCGGTCGCGTCTGGGAGTTCATCGTTGATCGTGACCGAACTTACCACCCCTGCACCTGCCGATCCCAACGCCCGCCGCGCGGCGCGTCTGGCCGCCGTGCAGGCCGTCTATCAGATGGAACTGACGGGCATAGGCGCCGAAGAGGTGATCGAGGAATTCATCGATCATCGCTTCACCCGCAGCCTCGATATTCCGGCCGGTCAGCCCGATGAAGACTTCTTCGGCGATGTCGTGCGCGGTGTGCCGCGCCTGCAAAAGGAGATCGACCGCGCCGTCGCCGGATCGCTGGCCGCGAACTGGAAGCTGCAGCGCATCGATTCCATTCTGCGCGCGATCCTGCGCGCGGCGGGTTATGAACTGATCGCGCGGCAGGACGTGCCGGCCAGGGTCGTGATCGATCAATATCTCGATGTCGCCCATGCCTTCTTCGATGGCGACGAGCCCGGCTTTGTGAATGCGGTTCTTGATCGGATGGCCCGCCGCAAGCGTGCCGCCGAATTCGGAGAGACGCCGCCCGATGACGAACTCCAGTTCTGATCGCCCCGGCGAATTTGCGCTGATCGCAGAGCTCTTCGCGCCGCTTGGCCAGGCATGCGCCGGGCGCGTTCGGTCTTCTTGATGATGCCGCCGTGATCGCCCCGCCCGAAGGCTACGAACTCGTCACCACGGTCGATGCGCTGGTGGAGGGCGTGCATTTCCGGCGCCGACGATCCGCCTGAGCTGATCGCGAAGAAGGCGTTGCGCGTGAACCTGTCCGATCTCGCCGCCAAGGGCGCGGAGCCGGCCGGCTATCTTCTGGCGCTGGTGCTGCCGCAGTCAAAAGACATGAATTGGCTGCGCGGTTTCGCCCGCGGCCTCGAAGAGGACCAGACGGAATTCGCCATCCCGCTGCTCGGCGGCGACACGACGCGCACGCCCGGCCCGCTGACGCTCTCGATCACCGCCTTCGGCAAGGTTCCGAAGGGACAGGTGATCCGCCGCGCTGGCGCAAGGCCCGGCGATCTGCGTCTTCGTCTCGGGCACGATCGGCGATGCCGGCGGCGGCCTCGCGATCCTGAATGGCGAGGTCGAGGGCTGATGACAGGCTCGTCGCCCGCTACCGCCTGCCAACCCCGCGCCTCGCCCTCGGCCAGGCCCTGCGCGGCCTCGCCTCCGCGAGCCTCGATGTCTCGGATGGCCTCATGGCCGATCTCGGCCATATCGCCGAAGTCTCGAAGGTCCGCATCGCCGTGGAGGCCGCCGCCATCCCGCGCTCGGCCGCCCTCCGGGCGCTGTGGGGCGATGGCGCGGAAGCCATCGTCCGCGCCGTCACCGCGGGCGACGATTACGAACTCGCCTTCACGGCCCCGGCCTCGGCCCGCGAGGCGATCCAGGCGGCGAGCTGCCAGCGCCAGTGTGGCCGTGGCCGAAATCGGTCGTGTGGAGGCCGGCGAGGGCGTGCATCTGCTGGATAAGAGCGGCGCGGAACTCTCCATTCCCCGTAGCTGGCTGGACCCATTTCTGAGGCGGTAACGCCATTTTAGCCAAACCCTGCCAGCCTCGGCCCATGCGCCGCTTCGCCGTCCTTTTTGCCGCCATCTTCGCCCTGGGCCTTGCCGCCCGGCCGGTGCTGGCTGCCGACGCAGCCAAACCCGACCCCAAATCCGACGCGAAGCCCGGCACCAGCGTCGACATGCCGATCCTGGTCGCCCCGATGAGCGTTGATGGCCGGCTGATCGCCTATGCCTATATCTCCAGCACGGTGGTCGCGACCTCCGCGGCGGCGGCCATCGATGTGCGTTCCAGGACCCCCTTCATCCAGGATGCCTTCATCCGCGACGTCAACGGCGCCTCCATCGTCGATCCGAAGGATACGAGCAAGGTCGACCAGACTGCGCTCAAGGCCCGTCTCCTGAACGATGTCCGCAAAGCCGCGGGCGCGGGCAAGGCCGTTTCGGTCCAGTTTTCGGCCCTTCAGGTGACCCCCCTCAGGCCGGCCGGCAGCTAGGGCAGCCTTCCGCTGGGTCAGGGCGCATTTCGCCGCCAATCGCTTCTTTTTATGCGTGAAGTTGCCTCCTGCAGCGGCATTTGGCACATTCCGCGCGCTTCGGGTCTCCGGGAATCGCACCGGGCCCGGACTGGGAGTTTGGGGGAAGCGGCATTCAGCCGGCCAACTCGGGTTATCCGCAAATTCGGCGACAAAGGAACTATAAGCGATGAGCTTGGAGCTTGAACTTGTATTGGCATGCGGGGTGCTGGCGCTGCTCTACGGCGCCTGGACCATCCGGTCCGTGCTGGGCATGAGCGCGGGCAATGAACGCATGCAGGAAATTGCGGCGGCCATTCAGGAAGGCGCAGCCGCCTACCTGAACCGCCAGTACACGACGATCGCAGTGGCCGGCGTCGTCATCTTCATTCTGGCGTTTGTGATCTTCGGCTGGCAGGTGGCTGTCGGCTATGTGATCGGCGCCACGCTGTCCGGTCTGGCCGGCTATATCGGCATGAACGTGTCGGTGCGCGCCAATGTGCGCACCGCCGAAGCCTCGCGCAAAGGTCTGGCCGAAGGCCTCTCCGTTGCGTTCCGTTCGGGCGCCGTCACCGGCATGCTGGTGATCGGTCTCGGCCTGCTCGGCGTTGCCGGCTACTACGCCTTCCTGCGCTACGGCCTCAAATTGGACATCGCCGATGAGACGCAGGGCCGCATCATCACCAATGCGCTGGTCGCGCTGGGCTTCGGCGCCTCGCTGATCTCGATCTTCGCCCGTCTCGGCGGCGGTATCTTCACCAAGGGTGCGGATGTCGGCGGCGACATGGTCGGCAAGGTCGAAGCGGGCATCCCGGAAGACGACCCACGCAACCCGGCCACCATCGCCGACAATGTCGGCGACAATGTCGGCGACTGCGCGGGCATGGCGGCCGACCTGTTCGAAACCTTCGCGGTGACCACGGTCGCGACGATGGTGCTGGCCTCGATCTACTTCACCGGCGCGGAAAAGAATGCGCTGATGCTCTATCCGCTGGCGATTTCGGCGATGTGCATCGTGACCTCGATCATCGGCACCTTCTTCGTGCGTCTGGGTTCGAGCAAGAACATCATGGGCGCGCTCTACAAGGGCGTGATCGTGACCGGCGTGCTGTCGCTCATCGGCCTGTGGCCGCTGACGAACTACATCCTGCCGGGCGGCATCCATGCGATGTTCTCGATCGGTGCGCTGAGCGTGACCGGCGTGAGCCTGTTCTATTGCGGCGTCATCGGCCTCGCGGTCACCGGAGCCATCATCTGGATCACCGAATACTACACGGGCACCGAATTCCGCCCGGTGAAGGTGATCGCGCAGGCCTCCGTCACCGGTCATGGCACCAACGTCATCCAGGGCCTCGCGGTCTCCATGGAAGCGACGGCGATGCCGGCGATCGTCATCTGTGTCGGCATTATCTCGACCTTCATGCTGGCGGGCCTGTTCGGCATCGCCATCGCGGTCTCGACCATGCTGGCGCTGGCGGGCTTCATCGTCGCGCTCGATGCGTTCGGCCCGGTCACCGACAATGCCGGCGGCATTGCTGAAATGGCCGGTCTTGAAGGCGATGTGCGCAAGACCACCGACGCGCTCGACGCCGTCGGCAACACCACCAAGGCGGTTACCAAGGGCTATGCGATCGGCTCCGCCGGTCTCGGCGCGCTGGTGCTGTTCGCGGCGTATACCGAAGACCTGAAGTACTTCGTCGCGCATTCGGACGTTTATCACTACTTCTCCGGCATGTCGGTGCCCGAGTTCAGCCTCGCTAATCCGTGGGTTGTGGTCGGTCTCTTCATGGGTGGCTTGCTGCCTTACCTCTTCGGCGGCATGGCGATGACGGCGGTGGGTCGCGCGGCCGGCGCCGTGGTCGAGGAAGTGCGCAAGCAGTTCAAGGAAATGCCTGGGATCATGCAGGGCACGCAGAAGCCGAATTACGGCCGCGCCGTGGATATGCTGACCAAGGCCGCGATCCGAGAGATGATCATTCCTTCGATGCTGCCGGTGCTGTCGCCGATCGTGCTGTTCGTGATCGTCGACCAGATTGCGGGCAAGTCGGAAGCCTTCAATGCGCTGGGGGCGATGCTGCTCGGAGTGATCGTGACCGGCCTGTTCGTTGCGATCTCGATGACCTCGGGTGGTGGCGCGTGGGACAACGCCAAGAAGTACATCGAGGACGGCCATCACGGCGGCAAGGGCTCGGAAGCCCACAAGGCCGCGGTGACAGGCGACACGGTCGGCGATCCCTACAAGGACACCGCCGGTCCGGCCGTCAACCCGATGATCAAGATCACCAACATTGTGGCGCTGCTGCTCCTGGCAACGCTCGCCCACGGTCTGTGATCGTCACGGCATAAAGAAAGCGGGCGCGGCGAGTGATCGCCGCGCCCGTTTCATTTTTCATGTCTGCGAAGAGTGCCGGAGCGAAAGCCTCTTACGGCCCGGGATTGCCGCCGCCCGGATTGCGCTCGCCGCCGATGCCGCCGCCGCTGCCGCCGCCGAGGGGCACGCCCGGCGTCGAATTGAGGAGCTGCTGCAGGAAGGTCAGCTCGCGTCCGCGCGTCGGCGTCTCGCGCGTCTCGAAGGCCACCACATGGCCGTCCCTGAGCCCGTAATGGTGCAGGCCGGCGACATGGCCGGATTTGTCGAACTGGACGGCCAGAATGTTGCGCTTGATGACGTCGGCATCGAAGAAGGCGACCTTCTTCTGCACGCTGGTGATGTAGTACCAGTCCTCGCCGCCGAAGGTGGCGCGCGTGGACGGATCGCCCAGCTTCTGCTGAATCGTGGTCTTGGTATCCTTGCCGACGGTGATGGAGGCTTCGGCCACCGGATCCGGCAGGTATCCGCGTTTGCTGATCACCGGGGTACAGCCGGACGAAGCCAGCGCCGCTAGCGGAATGGCCGCGGAAAGAAGCAGTACCGGAAGTCGCATACTTGTCCTCAACACTGGTGCGCAGGCAGTCTGTATGGCATGTGCCGTGCCACGCCTTGCGCGCCCCACCGAAGTGGGGCCATGGGTCCCCGCACCCGATGTGCTAGCCTTGGCCGCCGCCCGTTGCAAGCGGTCATGACGGAGAAGCTGAATATGTTGAATGCGTTGCGCAGGTCCGTCGCGCACCGACGCGCCGCCGAATCGCTGGCTCTGGCGATCGCCACCCGCGCCCGTGCGCCCGAATTCTTCCGCGATCTGGGCGTGCCCGACACCTTCAACGGCCGCTTCGACATGGTGGCCCTGCATGGCTGGCTGGTGCTGGAGCGGCTGGAGGCTGAGCAGGCCCGCTCCGTCTCCCAGGGCTTGATCAACACCCTGTTCGAGAGCTTCGAGGATGCGCTGCGCGACCAGGGGGCAGGGGATATGGGCATGGGCCGGCGGGTCAAGAAGATCGCCAATGCCTTCTATGGCCGGCTGGGAACCTATCGCGACGTCCCGGACCGCCACGCCCTGGAACAGGCACTTCTGCGCAATATCTATGGCGAGGACCGGGCCTGCGAGGCCGTCGCGGCCCGGCTGGCCGATTATGTGTTGGCCGTGCGGGCGCGGCTGGAGAATCAGCCTTGCGCCGCGGGTACGGCCGATTTTGGCCCCATCGCGCCGTAAGGAGCGCGTCATGACCAGCGAAACCCCGCCGATCGAGCATTTCTACGACCTTTCCAACCTCTCCGAGGCTGGCGATGAGGTCCGCATCGCCGCGACCGCCGAGCAACTGCCGGGCCTGGCGGCCTGGTTCGACATCGAGGGTGTGGAGCGCCTCGAGGCCGTGGTGACGCTGACCCGCAAGGGCAAGCAGCATTTCCTCTACGAAGCGGTGCTCGCGGCGGATCTGGTCCAGTCCTGTGTCGTCTCGCTGGAGCCGGTGAAGAGCCACCACGAATTGCGCTTTTCCCGGGATCTGCGGGTCAAGCCCCGCCAGGCCCGGCACCGTGTCGCCGAGGAAGAAAAGGGTGGAATTCTGACCCTCGCGGCCGGGGAGGACGAGGTGCCGGAGGAGCTGGACGGCTCGCGTTTCGATCTGGCCCTTCCGCTGCTGGAGGAATTGTCGCTGGATATCGATCCATATCCCCGTGCAAAAGGTGTGGAATTCGAGGTCTCGGCGGAGGAAAATCCCAAGGAAGAGAGCCCCTTTGCCGCGCTCAAGCGGCTCAAGCAGGGCGATGGCTGACGATCCGGCCCCTCCGGGGTTAATCCGCCGTTCAAACCGCTTGAATCGGAGAGGCTTTTCGGTTTACCTCCGCGCCTTGTTTCGCCCAGCGGGATTGTGGTGTCGCAGGTGCGCCCGTGCGCGCCGAACCGGCTGGGTCTTTGAAGGAGTTGATCCGCCATGGCGGTACCCAAGAGAAAAACATCGCCGTCCAGGCGCAACATGCGCCGCGCGCATCATCGCCTTGCTCCGACGAGCCATGTCGAGTGCTCCAATTGCGGCGAGCAGAAGCGTCCCCATCACGTTTGCGAATCCTGCGGCCAGTATAATGGCCGTGAGGTCGTGAAGGCCGAAGGCTAAGCCGTTCGCGTGCACGCCGCAGCCGTCCGGCTGCGGTTGTTCCATGAACCAGCGAGGCGAAGGTGGGCCGGGACCTGACCGTTTCGATCGATGCAATGGGGGGCGATGCCGGCCCCGGCGTCGTCATATCTGCATTGTCGCGATCGATTTTGCGCCATCCCGCTGTGCACTTCATCGTCCACGGCGACGAGGCCGTGCTGCAGCCGCTTCTGGCGCGCCGGCCCAAGCTGGAAGATCGCGTCACCCTTCGCCATGCCCCCGAGCGCGTGCGCATGGAGGACAAGCCCGGACAGATTCTGCGCCGCGGCCGCAACACCTCCATGTGGGCCGCGATCGCCTCTATCGCCAAGGGTGAGGCCCAGGTCGCCGTCTCCGCCGGCAATACCGGCGCGCTGATGGCGATGTCGATGTTCCAGCTCAGAACCATTGAAGGCATCAGCCGTCCCGCCATCGCGGCGCTGTGGCCGACCAAACGCGGCCAGTCGGTGGTGCTCGATTGCGGCGCCAATATCGAATGCGATGCGCAGCAGCTCGTCGATTTCGCGGTCATGGGCGAAGCTTTCGCGCGCGCCATCCTCGGGCTCGAACGGCCGAGCGTGGGCCTGCTCAATGTCGGCGCCGAAGAGTTGAAGGGCGGCGAAGCCGTGCGCGGCGCGGCGGCGATCCTGCGCACCGTGAATCTGCCGATGGAATTCGCAGGCTTCGTCGAAGGCGACGACATCGCCGAAGGCACGGTGGATGTCGTGGTGACGGACGGCTTCACCGGCAATGTCGCGCTCAAGACAGCTGAAGGCACGGCCAAGCTGGTCGTGCATTTTCTGCGTTCGGCGCTGCGCCGTTCGCTGCTCGGCCGCATTGGAGGCTTGCTGGCCAGCGGCGCGCTCGGCGCACTGCGCCGCAAGCTCGATCCGCGCGCCTCGAATGGTGGTATTTTCCTCGGCCTCAACGGTGTCGTGGTGAAGAGCCATGGCAGCACCGACGCGCTGGGCTTTGCCAGCGCACTCGATATGGCCATCGATATGGCGCGCGCCGATGTGATCCCGAAGATCATCGCCGACCGCGCCGAAGTCACAAAACCGGCTGACGAAGACGAAGATGAAGCCGAGTCTGGAGCGGCAGCGTCTTGAGTATCATTCGTTCCAGAATTCTGGGTTGCGGCGCCTATCTGCCGGACAATGTCGTCACCAATTCCGATCTCGCCAAGCGGGTTGACACCACTGACGAATGGATTGTCGAGCGCACGGGCATCCGGCGCCGCCATATCGCGCGCGACGGCGAGATGACGTCGGACCTCGCCCTCAAGGCATCGCACGCCGCACTCGCCCATGCCGGCGTGTCCGTGGACGAACTCGATCTCATCATCTGCGCCACCACGACGCCGGACGAGACCTTCCCGGCCACGGCCACCCGCGTGCAGGCCCGTCTCGGCATGACGCGCGGCTTCGCCTTCGACGTGCAGGCGGTGTGCTCGGGCTTCGTCTACGCCCTGTCGGTGGCCGACAATTTCATCAAGTGCGGCCAGGCCAAGACGGTTCTCGTCATCGGCGCCGAGACCATGTCGCGGCTGATGGACTGGACCGACCGCACGACCTGCGTCCTGTTCGGCGATGGCGCCGGCGCCGTCGTCCTGCGCGCGGGCGAGGGCGAGGGCACCAATGCCGATACCGGCGTCCTCAACACCCAGCTCTTCTCCGACGGCCGCCTGCACGATCTGCTCTATGTCGATGGCGGGCCGTCCTCGACCCAGACAACCGGCTTCCTGCGCATGCAGGGCAAGGAAGTCTTCCGCCACGCAGTGACCAATATCTCGGCCGCGATCCGCGCCTCGGCCGATGCGGCGGGTGTGGGTATCTCGGAGATCGACTGGTTCGTGCCCCACCAGGCCAATCAGCGGATTCTCGACGGCACGGCCCGCAAGCTGGGGATCGCGCCGGAGAAGGTCATCTCCACCGTGGCCGAGCATGGCAACACCTCGGCGGCCTCGGTGCCGCTGGCGCTGGCAGCCGCTGTAGCCGACGGGCGCATCCAGAAGGGCGATCTGGTCCTGCTGGAGGCCATGGGCGGCGGCTTCACCTGGGGCGCGGGGCTGATCCGCTGGTAGCCCCCCTGGTCACACCGAATTCACGACCTATCCCTTTGAGTTGACGCGACTTCTTCCAACGCCTAGCCTTTCGGTCAGCGAAGGGAGTCGCGCGCCATGTCCAGCCAGACCTTGACCCGAGCAGATTTGACCGAGGCCGTCTTCAAGGCGGTGGGCTTGTCGCGCAATGAATTGGCGCAAATGGTCGAAGATATGCTTGAGGAAGTTTGTTCGGCTCTTGCCGAAGGCCAGTCGGTGAAACTTTCCTCATTCGGAACGTTTGCCGTGCGACACAAGTCGCAACGTGTCGGCCGTAATCCCAAGACCGGCGACGAAGTGCCGATCGCCCCGCGCCGCGTGCTCGTCTTCCGTCCCAGCCATGTGCTGAAAGCCGTCATCAACGGCCAGACCCCGGTATTCGAGGCGGACGCATGAGTGTTGCTGCGGCCAGTGCGAATGGCGGCGGATATGCGAAATCGCCCGAGGCGTTTCGTACGATCAGCGAAGTCGCCGTCGAACTCGATGTGCCGCAGCATGTTTTGCGTTTCTGGGAATTGCGTTTCGCGCAGGTAAAGCCGGTGAAGCGCGGCGGCGGGCGCCGCTATTACCGTCCCGAGGATGTCGATCTGTTGCGCGGGATCCGCGCGCTTCTCTATTCGGACGGCTTCACGATCAAGGGCGTGCAGAAGCTGCTGCGCGAGCAGGGCGTGCGCTATATCGCCGATCTCGGCCGCACCGATTGTTCGCTGATGGCGCGGCTGGCCGAGGATGAGGACGAACCGCGCCATGCCCGCGCGGCCCTTGCCGCTATCGAAGCGGCCCATTCGGACGCGGCGCCGCCAGCCGCTATTCGCGCCGTCGCGGCGGATCGCGTCATGCTCGATGAAGCCGCCCGCGAAAAGCTGGAGGTTCTGCTGGCCGAGCTTGTGCAGCTCAAGCATCGCCTGCGCGCGGCCCAGACCCATGCCATGGCGGTCGCGGTGGCCGCCGAATAGGGCCTCGAATACGGACCTCGCTCCCGTGCGCATTTGCCCGAATTTCCTGTGTTTTCGCCGTTGCCGCGCCGGGAGTGCCCGACTATAGTCCGCCACCCTCGGAACCCCACCGAGGCGCGGGCGGCCTCCGGTCCCCGGCAAATTTGGTTTCGGAGCGTGGCGCAGCCTGGTTAGCGCACTTGTCTGGGGGACAAGGGGTCGGAGGTTCAAATCCTCTCGCTCCGACCAATCACATCACTGACGGCAAACGAAGCTGGCGGCATCGTTCGGATTGCCCGCACCCTTGTATCGCGCATGGTCGGGCCAGGCGCAGAGCGGCCGGCTACGGCCGGGAAAGGCCTGACCTGTCGCGATCACGCTTCTTGGCGCCTTGTCCTTCTCCGTCCAATCGACCACGGCCGTCAGCAGGTCGAACTGGTCGAGCGATGGGCCGCCGCCACAATGCAGCATGCCCGGTACCATGAAGATGCGGCTCGAATCCGCGCGGACCTTCGTCATGCCGCCTGACGTTTTCGCCATCCGCTCGTAATAGCCGAGCGTGTCGAGCGGCGAGAACCAGGGATCGCTCCAGCCATGGAAGAACAGCAGCTTGCCGCCATGGCCAAAGAAGGTGGTGAGATTGGTCCAACGCGACGTGTTGGTCAGCATCTCCTCGCCATCGGCGTCGACGCGGTCCCGCATGCGATCGACATTGAACGACGTCATGGCTTTGGGATTGACGGGGCTGCCGCCGGCACTGGCCAATATGCCGGGGATGAAGCCCGTTGCATCCATACCGGAATCATAGGGAAAGGCTGGATAGACCTGCTCACCGGCCGAGTCTTTCGCCCCGGCGAAGGCCGCCTTCAAGGCGTGAACTTGCTTCGCCGAGAGACAGTTCGCGGTCTTGCCGCCCTTGCACGTCAAAGCGGCCGGATCGAAGTCACATTGCCGGTGATCGAAGATCATGCCGTCCTTGAGGCCGTCCTTGGCATCGCAGGCCTTTAGGAGGGCATCGGTGACAAGTCTGCGGTCGGCGGGTGAGAAGGCTTTCTCCGGTTCGGGATTGCCGGTGGCGCCCTTCGGCGCGATCAGGCTTATCTGGTACCCGAACCATGCCAGGCCGAGATTGGAACGGCCGGTGTTCATCGCCGGATCGCCCGACACGACGCCGTCGAATTGGTTGGGATAGCGCTCGGCCGCGAGCATGGCTTCGCGCCCGCCGGTGGAGCAGCCGGTGAAATAGGAAAATTTCGGCGGCCGGCCGTAGTAGTGCGCGATGATCGCCTTAGCGATCTTGGTCACCTTGCCGACCGAATTGTTGGCGAAATTGAGGGTGGCTTCCTGATCTGCGAAGAAGGCCCCGTCGAACACGGCACCCTTGTGCCCGCTATCGGTCGAGACCACGGCGAAGCCGCGTGCCAGGGCTGGGCGGTCGCCCGCGGCGGTCATACCGATCGGCGGATAAAGCGTGCCGTCGAGACCGCCGCCGCCCTGAAACAGGAAGCGGCCGTTCCAGTGATCGGGCAAGGCAATGGCGAAACCGATGGCGTAATGGACGCCGCCGACGCCGATTCGTGGATCGATCACGCCTTGCGCCAAGCAATGCGCCGGAAGGGCGACACCCACAGTCATGGGGGCGGGCGGCTGCCATTTGACGGTATGGGGCGGCGCCTCCGGCACCGCTTCTGCTTTGTTGATCGCCATCGTCGCGTACGGGATTTTGAATCCGCTGAGGCTCGTGCAGGTGATGGCCGGCGAAATCTGCGCAGCGTCGGCCGCTCTCGGCGCCAGGAGAAACGCGGCGATGCCCAATGCCGTGGCCATCGCAAACGCAAAGTTCCGCCGGAAATTGACGCTCTGCCTCATTGTCTTCCCCCCGATTTCTTCACCGTAAAATTCCCCGCGCACCGTGTGGGCTAGCAGGCTGTTGAAAAACTGGTAGCCGTTTCGACCCATTGGTGATTCCCTCGGTGTGGAATTGACCGGGAGCTTGGGGATGCGCGGGACGGACGAGCGGTCGGGTGCATTGTTTTCCTATGTCGATCTGGAGGCGCGGGTGCCGACAGGCCATCCGCTGCGGGCGATCCGGGAGATCGTGAACGCGGCGCTGGCGGAGATGAGCGCGGATTTTGCGGCGCTGTATGCGCCGCTGGGCCGGCCTTCGATTGCACCGGAGAAGCTGCTGCGGGCCTCGCTGCTGCAAGCCTTCTACTCGATCCGCTCGGAGCGGCAGCTGATGGAGAGGTTGGAGTTCGATCTTCTGTTCCGCTGGTTCGTAGGGCTGGGCCTCGACGATGCGGTGTGGGACCACTCGGTGTTCTCGAAGAATCGGGACCGGCTGCTGGAAGGTGAGATCGCTGCCAAGTTCCTCGCTGCGGTGCTGACCCAGCCGAAGGTCAAAGGATTGCTGTCTTCGGATCACTTCTCGGTCGACGGCACGCTGGTGGAAGCCTGGGCGAGCATGAAGAGCTTGAAGCCCCGGGACGGCAGTGGCGACAGCGATCCGCCCATCGGCGGCGGCCGCAATGCCGAGGTGGACTTCCATGGCCAGAAGCGCGGCAACGACAGCCACGTCTCGGCCAGCGATCCGGATGCCATGCTCTATCGCAAGGGGGCGGGCATGGAGGCGAAGCTCTGCTTTATCGGCCATGCCCTGATGGAGAACCGCCATGGCCTGTTCGTGGATGCCCGGCTGACGCGGGTCTCGGGCCGCGCCGAGCGGCTCGCGGCGCTGGACATGATTGCTGCCCATGCCGACAGGCCAAACCCGATCACGCTGGGCGGCGACAAGGGCTACGATGCGGCGGACTTCGTGATGGAGCTGCGCGAGCTCAATGTCACCCCGCACGTCGCCCGCAACACCAGCCGCCGTTCCGCTATCGACGGACGCACGACGCGCCATCCCGGCTATGCGGCCAGTCTTCGTATCCGCAAACGGATCGAGGAAGGCTTTGGCTGGATGAAGACCGTCGCCGGCATGCGCAAGACCAAATACCGGGGGATCGAGAAAGTCGGATGGGCCTTTACCCTTGCCGCCGCTGCCTACAACCTGATCCGACTGCCGAAACTGCTGGCGGCGACATGAACGGAGCATAACGACACCCGGATCGCGGCCCTTGAGCCCGGCGCTGACGACGTGACGGTGAGATATCCCGGGTTAGCACCACTCAAATCCCAGCCTTCTTCAACAGCCTGCTAGTCTTACTGCGTCACAAATTTCTCGGTTCTGTTTTGCTGATCTGCCGTGCGCAGCATGGACATCGGGAGAGTTGGCTTGCGAGCGCGACCGTCAATCGTCGTCGCATGGTCGCGATGGAGTTCGGAATGTGACGTTCCGTGCGCAGCGGCGGAGCCGCGGGGTCGATGATCGTTGGGAAGGCGAGGCGTCTGGAGGAGCCCGCCGGAGCGTGTGCCTGAGGGGGGAATCGTTTCCCGCTCGGAGATCAGAAAGCCGTAGGCGGCAATGCAGAGGGTTGCGTGATGGTGGAAGCCGCGCCACCCGCGGCCTTCGTAATGCCCGAGACCGATCTCCTGCTTGAGGTCCTGGTAATCGCGCTCGATCCGCCAGCGCAGCTTGGTGAGGTCGACCAGGCGCGTGAACGAGACTTTGTCCGGAAGGGTCGAGAACCAGTATTTTATGGGTTCTGCTTCGCCCTTTGGCCACTCGATCAACAGCCACTCTTCGGGACGTGCCGCGGTCAGATTGTAGTCGCGGTGGGCGGCACGAACACGCACACGTGCAAAGCGGGAGACCAGCGGCTCGGCGGTTCCTTCGCGCCAAGTGACAGTGCGCCAGGCTTTTGCCGGCAGGCTCATCGCCAGCGCCTTCACCGAGGTCGGCCGATGGCGACTGTCGCGTCGCATGAGACTGGGCGGACGCCCCCGGCCCGACCAGGCCTTGGGGCGGGCCGGCGCCTTGCCTGGCGCCCACACCGTGGTGTTCGGCAAAATACCGGCGACATAGGTCAAATCCAGGGCGGCGATGGATCGGCGCAGGTCCGTGTTGGCGCCATAGCCGGCGTCCATCAGCACCACGCCGCGAGGCAGTCCCGCATCACAGGCCGCCCGGATTTGCTCGAGCGCGATCTCGGGCTTGGTCTTGAAGCCGATCTCCTTGGGGACATGGGCTTTGCGCCGCCGCGCCGTGTCGCTGGCCCAGTCCTCGGGCAGATAAAGACGATAAGCCACCGGCAAGCTCGCATGCGTATTGGCCAACGACAGCGACACCGCGACCTGACAATTGTCCTGCTTGCCCAGCTGGCCGCAATATTGCCGCGCCACTCCCACCGAGTGGCGGCCCTTCTTGGGAAAGCCTGTGTCGTCGATGATCCAGGCTTCGATCGGCCCATGGTCCTCGATCTTCGGCAGGACCATCTCCTGAACCTTGGCCAGAACGACCTGATCGGACCAGCCTCCTTCGCCCACGAAATGCAACAGGGATTGGTGCTGTGCCGCCGTCCGGCCCGGCGCCGTGACCGCCGCCATCGGCTCCACGCTCTTGCGCTCGACTGGCATCAGCAGCCCGGTACAATAGTCCCGCAGCGGCCGGGCCCGGTCCGCATGCCCGATCACGCTCACAAGCCCCGAAACATAGGCCGAAAACCGCTCCGCGCTGCCATCCGTCCGAAGATCCATCTTGGGCCTCCATCCCGAAAATGAATCTACCAAACCTACCTGAAGCGGCCCCGTTCACTGCCGCGGTTTTGTGACTCAGTAAGACTAGGACCTCATCCGGAAATCCGCTTGCCGCCTTGCCCATACGGGCTCCTTCTTCTCAAGAGATGAAGGCTCTGGCAATCCCGGCGCGCGTCTTCCCTTCGCTCCAACCAATGGTCGGAGAAGGTAGAAGGATGGTGGAGGGGGATCGATCAGGCAAAATCACAGGAGAAGCCGAGCGAAATCAACGCTATGCGCCGTCTCATTGTATTTCGCAGGTAAGACGCCTATATTACCAATCACGCGATAGCGTAATGTCTGATGAGCGCGCGAATTGTTTGAATCCCTGCCCGCCAAGCGCGCGCCCGGACGATGCAGCTAGATCACTCCAACCAGATGATACTGCGCTCTGAGCGTCTGCATGCGCATGTCGTGCGTGCGGAACCCGATGACTTAAGGAAAATCAAAATGGCCATCGGCACAGTAAAGTTCTTCAATACCTCTAAGGGTTTCGGATTCATCGCGCCGGACGGCGGGGCCAAGGACGTTTTCGTCCATGCCACGGCTGTCGAAATGGCTGGTATGGGTAGCCTCAGCGAAGGCCAGCGCGTCGAATTCGACGTCGAGCCCGATGCGCGCGGCTCCAAGGCTACGAACCTTCGCGCCGGCTAAGGCGCATCGCCGATAGGTGCAGTGTGGCGCGGCGAATGTCTCCGCCACCTGCACCTGCCGGCACCCAAAGCTGCACAGATCGAATCCGTTCTGGCAGTTCCGATCTCCTTTACGGCAGACCCGCTCAATGTGCGGTCTGTGCGCCGTCGACGACAAATGTCTGTCCGGTCGCAAAACTCGCCAGATCCGAACACAGATAAAGCACGATGCCGGTGATCTCTTCCGGCTGCGCCGCACGCCCCACCGGGCTGTGGGCCAGCAGCACGGCGCGGAACTCCGGATCGTCGATCCAGCGTTGCGTCATGGGCGTGGCGACGAAACCGGGCGCAATCGCGTTGATGCGGATATTCTGCTTGGCGTAGTCGAGCGCCGCCGCCTTGGTCAGTCCGATGACGCCATGCTTGGCGGCGACATAGGGCGCCATGCCCGGATCGGCGACGAGGCCCGCAATCGACGCCGTGTTGACGATCGCGCCGCCGCCGGCTTCCAGCATGTGGCGGATTTCGTATTTCATGCAGAGGAACACGCCTTCCAGATCGACGGCGAGCACCTCGCCGAAGGTATCTTCGGGCATGTCGGCCATGGGCATGGTCGGCGGCAGGATGCCCGCATTGTTGAAGGCGCAATCCATTCGTCCATAGGCGGAGAGCGTGGCATCGACCAGTGCCGAGACCTCAGCGCCCTTGCGCACGTCGGTCTGTTTGAAGAAGGCGGTGCCGCCCGCCTCCGTGATCAGCTTCACGGCTTCCGCGGCCTGCTCGTTGACGTCCCCGATCGCGACGCGGGCACCCTGGCGGGCAAAGGCGAGCGCTGTTGCCCGGCCGATGCCGGTCGCGCCCCCCGTGATCAAAACGGCCTTGCCCGTGAAATCCAGCAGATTGTCCGCCATGCGTCGCCCTGTCCCCAACAAGCCCTATGTCACGCGGGCTCTGCGCGTCCATAGCGGCGCGCCTGGGAACGTTATCGGCGGCGCCTGCGGCCATGGCAATCCCGGCCGGATCTGGCAAATTGAGAGAATGAGATAGCAATATGACGGATAAATTGGCGTTATTTGGCATCTTTATGGCTTTTCGTTAGCAGAGGCAGCGGCGACCCTTGAGGCAAGGAGCGCAGCCGAGTCCTGGCCCCGCGCGCAAACGCTGTTCAAAGGTGTGAAGATGGGGCGCAAGCCGCTTTTGATGATGACCGATGCCGGTCACTACGACGTCTCCTATGTCATCAATCCCTGGATGGCGCCCGATGCTTGGTCGAACGACCGCGCGGGCCATCTGGCCGAAGCCGTCGCCGCTTCGAACACGCTCAAAGCCGCGCTCGAAAAGGCCGGCGCCGAAATTCTCACCATTCCCGGCGTCGAAGGTCTTCCGGATCTCGTCTTCCCCGCCAACGCAGCAATCGTGCTTGACCGCCGTGCCATCGTTGCGCGCTTTTCCTGCGCCGAACGTCAGGGCGAAGAGCAGGTGTTCCTCGATGCCTTCAAAGCGCTGAAGGCGAAGGGCCTGTTCGACGAGGTTTCGATCTTCCCCGAAGGCGTGTTCCAGGAAGGTGCGGGCGACTGCATCTGGGACAAGACGCGCCAGCATTTCTGGGCCGGCTATGGCCAGCGCTCGACGCGTGACGCCATTCCCGTCATCGAGACGTTCTTTGGCGAAAAGGTCGTGCCGCTCGAGCTGATCAGTCCGCGCTTCTATCACCTCGATGTCTGCTTCCTGCCGCTCTCCGGTGGCGAGGTCGTGTACTATCGCAAGGCATTCTCGGAAGAGGCGCAGGCGACGATCAAATCCATCGTGCCAGCCGACAAGCTGATCGAAGCCAGCGATGACGATGCCGCAGCGTTCAGCGTCAATGCCGTGAACATCGACAAGCAGATCGTCATGGCGAAGCCGCCGCAGCGTCTGGTCGATATCCTGACCGAGCGCGGCTACAGCGTGACCGGTGTCGATCTTGCGCCCTTCATCATGTCGGGCGGCGGCGCCTATTGCATGACGTTGCGCCTCGACCGTTCGCGCGACGGATGCGCCGGCCGACGCAAAGCTCGTGCAGGCAGCGGCCTCCTGAATGATCTTATAAGTGGAGCCTGCCATGGCACCTCCTATCCCATAGAGAGCAAACCCGTTTCGACCGCCGATTATATCGCGCTGGAGAACCGCTACGGCGCCTCCAACTACAAGCCGCTCGATGTCGTGCTGACGCGCGGCGAAGGCGTCTATGTCTGGGATGTCGAGGGCAAGCGCTATCTCGATTGCCTCTCGGCCTATTCGGCCGTCAATCAGGGCCATTGCCACCCGAAGATTCTGGCGGCGATGACCGAACAGGCCTGCGAAGCTCACGCTCACATCGCGCGCCTTCCGCAACGACCAGCTTGGCCTGTTCTACGAAGAACTCTGTACACTGACGAATTCGCACAAGGTGCTGCCGATGAATTCGGGCGCCGAGGCGGTCGAAAGCGCGCTCAAGGTCGCGCGCAAATGGGGCTATGAGGTCAAGGGCGTGCCGGAGGGGCAGGCGGAGATCATCGTCTGCAGCAACAATTTCCATGGCCGCACGCTGGCCATCGTCGGCTTCAGCACCGATCCCACGGCGCGCGATCGCTTCGGCCCCTTCGCGCCGGGCTTCAAGGTCATTCCCTATGGCGATATCGACGCGCTGGAACAGGCGATCACGCCCAACACGGTCGCCTTCATGGTCGAGCCGATCCAGGGCGAGGCGGGCGTCATCATTCCGCCGCAGGGCTATTTCCGCAAAGTGCGCGAGCTGTGCACGAAGAAGCGCGTGGCGCTGATCCTCGACGAGATCCAGACCGGCCTCGGCCGCACCGGCAAGCTGCTGGCCGAAGAGCATGAAGGCATCGAGGCCGACCTGACGCTGGTCGGCAAGGCGCTGTCGGGCGGCTTCTATCCGGTCTCGGCCGTGCTCTCCAATGTCGAGGTCATGGATGTTCTGCGCCCCGGCGAACATGGCAGCACCTTTGGCGGCAATCCGCTGGCCTGCGCCGTCGCGCGCGCGGCGCTGCGCGTGCTGGTCGAGGAAGACATGATCGGCAATGCCGCCGCGATGGGCGAGCATCTCACGTCCTCGCTCGAGGCGCTCAAGAGCCCCATCATCAAGGAGATCCGCGGCCGCGGCCTGATGGTCGCCGTCGAGCTGCATCCGCATGCGCGGTGGTGCGCGGCGCTATTGCGAGGCGCTGCAGGAGCGCGGCGTGCTGTGCAAGGAAACGCACGACCACACCATCCGCATCGCCCCGCCGCTGGTCATCACCCGCGCCCAGATCGATGCGGCGATGGAGCATTTCTCGGCCGTCCTCGCCGGCGAGGCTGTGACGACAGCCGCCTGAGACGGCGGATTTCCGCTTCGCCCGGCAAAGCTGCTAGAACTCCTCGATACGAAATTTCCGGGGAGTAAGCCGCCGGGCGATCCGGCGGACAGCCATATTTTGAAAAACCTGTATGAGGGCCTTCACGGCGCCGAAGAGCGCGAAGCCGCCTATGACGGCTTCGTTCGCGCCAAGCTGAAGATCAATTACGCCGCGCATTTCCTCCACGGCATGTTCGGCATGACGGGCTTCCGCCTCGTCAACGCGCCGACCTTCGTGCCGGCCTATCTGCACATGCTCTCGGGCTCGGATGTGATCGTCGGCCTCGGGCTGGCGCTGCAGCAGCTCGGCGGCGTGGTCTCCGGCGTGATCGGCGCCGCCCAGATCGAGCATCGCCCGCATGTGTTGCGCATCGCCATGGTGCTGGGCTCGCTGATGCGGCTGCAGATCCTGGGGCTGGCGCTGGCCGGCTGGTGGCTGACCGGCCAGTCGCTTCTGATCGCCGTGCTGTTCTTCCTCTTCATGCTGGGCCTGTTCTCCGGGCCGCAGAATGTCGTCTTCCAGTTCTTGCTGGCGAAGGTGATCCCGGTGCAATGGCGCGGGCGGCTTGCAGGGCCTGCGCAACATGATGGGCGGGCTTGTCGCGGCGGGGCTGGCCTATTGGGCCGGCCACACGCTGATCCAGAACAATGTCTGGGGCAATGGCTATTCGGCGACCTTCCTGGCCGCCTTCGTGCTGACGAGTATCGGCCTTCTCATTCTCGGCCTTCTGATCCGCGAGCCGGAATTGCCGACACTGCGTCCGCGCATGCGCATGGCCGATCGCTTCCGCGAATTCCCGGCGCTGCTCAAAGGCGATCCGGACTTCTTCTTCTTCATGATCGCGCGCAGCTTCGCGGTGGCGGGCCGTGTCGCCTCACCGTTCTACATCGTCTATGTCGCCCATGAGATTCAGCTCACCGGCCAGACGATCGGTCTTTTGACCTTCGGCTTTCTGATCGCCTCGACGGTCAGCAATCTCCTGTGGGGACCGCTGGCCGATCGCTTCGGCTTCCGCATATCGTTTGTCGGCGCGCTGGCAGCATGGATTGCCTCGACCATCCTGTTGATGAGCGTGCATCTGATCTGGCCGATCTTCATCGCCTTCTTCGGCTTGGGCGCCGCGGCGGCTGGCTATCAGATCAGCTCGCAGAACATCGTGCTGGAGTTCGGCCATCGCGACGACATGGCGATGCGGCTGGCGCTGTCGAACTCGGCGGAAAGCCTGATGTCGACTATCGGTCCGCTCGCCGGCGGCGTGATTGCGGCCAGTCTCGGCTATGCCACCGTGTTCTGGACGTCCAACGTCCTTCTCGCCGTCGCGCTCGCGCTTCTGATTTTCCGGGTGAAGGAACCGCGCGGCCGCGCCGTCAGCTGACGACGTCGCGCGCGTCCGGATGACGCTGGAACCAGGCTGCGGCATAGCTGCACACCGGCTCGATCTTCAAGCGGTGCTGGCGGGCCAACGCGACGATGCCTTCCATCAGCCGTCCCGCGGTTCCCTTGCCGCGCAGGGCCGGCGGCGCCTCGACATGGGGAATGACGACCAGCGCCCCATAGCGCCTGTAGGTTGCAAAGGCGGTGTGGCCCTCTTCGGTCAGTTCGAAGCGGCTGTGTGCGGTGTTGTCTGAAACCTTGGTCATACCCATATTCTACACGAGTGGCGGCGCGCATTGCGATGCTGCAGGAATAGCCGGGCGTTGCGCCAGATCAGCGTGCCGCCCCTGAAAATGGGTATTATTCCAACGATCTGAAGGTCTTGGCGGGGTCCCGAGGTGTCGTAAAAGGTGTGTAGGTGTATGGCGTTCAAACCGCGTGTAAACGTATGGAATTCGTTGCTGGGCTCTTTATTTGCCCTGTTCGTGCTGATTCCCGCCGCGGCCGTCGCGGCGCCGGTGCTCTCGGCGCAGATTGCGCCCGAGGAGTTGCACGCCGCGTTGCAGGAGTGCCTGACCAATCCCCCGCCATCTGCGAATTTGCCGCAGGACAAGATCTGGGTCGCCCTCAAGGGCTTTTATCAGGCGCGTGATTTCCAACCGGTGTGGGTCTCCGATCCGCAGACCGATCTGGCGCTGGCCGCCCTCGAACAGGCATCGGCGAATGGGCTCAATCCGCAGCGCTATCACAGCGCGGCGTTGCTGGTTCACCGCCAGCTCGCGACGGCCGACGACGCTGCACAATATGACATCGTCTTGACGGACGGCCTGTTGCGCTATGCCCGCGACATGTATTTGGGCCGGCTCGATCCGGTCAACGTCGACAGGATGGTCGGGATCGAGCGCGCACCGTTCGATCCGGTCGCGTCTTTGGCCGCAGCTCTGTCGGGTGGCACGTTGAAGGCATGGCTTGCCAGCCTTCCGCCACCGCATGCGGAATATCGCCGCCTGAAATTCGCGCTCAAACGTTTTCGCGAAATCGTTGCGCAAGGCGGCTGGCCGACGGTTCCGGTCGTGCGCAAGATCGAACTCGAAGCGGACAATCCCGAACTTGTGGCCTTGCAGGCGCGTCTGGCTGTCGAAGACCCACAGATCGTTGCCGGAACACCAATCGACATCGCGATGCTGGAATCGGCCGTCAAACGCTTCCAGGTCCGCAACGGCCTCAAGGTCGATGGTGTCGTCGGACACGCAACCATTGCGGCGCTGAACACATCAGCCGTCCGAACGGCTCGACCAGATCAAGGCGAATATGGAGCGCTGGCGCTGGCTGCCACACGATTTCGGCCACGTTATATCGCGGTGAACACAGCCGCGACGACGCTTGAGGTCGTCGACAAGGGCAAGGTCGTGCTGACCTCGCGCGTCATCATCCGGAAAAAAGAGAACGCCCACGCCGATCTTTACGACGAAGGTCGTGGCGATCACCGTCAACCCGTCATGGCACGTGCCTTATTCGATCGCGCGCAACGAAATATTGCCCAAGTTGCGCCGCAATCCCGGCTATCTTTCCCGGCATCATATGGTGATGGAAGGCAGCCCGTATCGAATTCGCCAGCTGCCGGGCGCCGACAATGCGTTGGGTTATATCAAGCTGGAGATGCCCAACCGTTTTTCGACCTATCTCCACGATACGGCCTCGCGTCAGCTTGTTTGCGAAGGAAGAACGTCACCTCAGTCATGGATGCATGCGCGTACAGAATATCATTCCGCTGGCGTCCTTTGTTCTGACGGGCGAGGCGAAAACCGAGGCGGAGCGCATCAAAGAAGCGATCGAGGCCGGCAAGACCGAGAAGATCCCACTTGACAAACCGGTGCCGGT
Organism: uncultured Pseudomonadota bacterium; assembly: GCA_963822185.1. Classification (GTDB taxonomy): domain Bacteria; phylum Pseudomonadota; class Alphaproteobacteria; order Micropepsales; family Micropepsaceae; genus Rhizomicrobium. The sequence goes on along the minus strand of CAWGGT010000001.1, from coordinate 130,705 downwards.
TTATGTGCTCTATTGGACAGCTGTGGCGCAGGTAGACGGAACCGTGGATTTCTATCCGGACGTCTATGGGCGCGATCAGAAGCTGATCGCCGCATTTGCGGGGCAGCGGATCCAGGATACGGCGTCCCTGGGCGCCATTGGCTGCATGGGCTGGACGGGTTGAGTCCGACTGCAGGAGGAGATTGTAGCCGCGGCGTTTTCGCGCGTGGGCAATCATTCGACAAAAACCGGATGAGAGGGACACGTGGATGCATTCACGACGCAGCATATTGCGCGCCGGTACGGTTGGCGTTGTTGCCGGCGTTGCCAGCCCCGCGCTCGCCAAGATCGCGCCTGCGGATTACCGCGCAGTGGCGTTCAACAATCTTCATACGGGCGAAAAGGTGAAGGTCGAATATTGGGCCGATGGCCGCTACGTTCCCGATGCGCTCAGGGAGGTGGATCATGTGTTGCGTGACTATCGCAACAACGAGGTTCATCGGATCGACCCCAAGCTGCTCGATCTCCTGAACCATCTCCATCGCCGCCTGGACAGCAAGGCGCCGTTCGAGGTGATCTCCGGCTATCGCTCGCCGGCCACCAACGCGATGCTGCACAAGCGCAGCCATGGCGTCGCCACGCACAGCCTGCACATGAAGGGCATGGCCATCGATATCCGTGTACCGGATCGCACGCTGGCGGACCTTCACGATACGGCGCTGGCGATGCGCGCGGGCGGCGTCGGCTACTACCCAAAATCCAACTTCGTCCATGTCGATGTCGGCCGGGTGCGCCGCTGGGGCGGCTGAAACCGGCGCCATGGCCATGACGAAGACTTACGCAGCGTAAGCGATTGCCGCCGCCCTGTTCCCGCGTCACGATAGCCGGAACAGGGAGGACGCATTGGCCTGGAACTTTGGAGACATCCTCGACACGATCGCGCCGCTCCTGCCGGCCGATGCGCCCGCAATCATCCATGGCGAACGCCGGATCGACTGGCCGGAGTTCACGCAGCGCACCAACAGTCTTGCGCGGGCCCTGATCGCCGGCGGCGCGAAGCCGGGCGACAAGGTCGCCTTCTACATGCGCAACCGCAGCGAATATGTCGAAACGCTGGTCGCCTGTTTCAAGGCGCGGTTGACGCATGTGAACATCAACTACCGCTACAGGCCGGATGAGGTGTTCTACATCATCGACAATTCGGATGCGCAGGCCGTCGTCTATGGCGATGAATTCCGCGATGTCGTGGCGGAGATCCAGCCACGCCTGAGCAAGGCAGGCCAGTTCATTGAAATCAGCGAGAGCGGCGAGGTCGCGCCCTTCGCCACGCGCTACGACGACCTCGCTACCGCGGGTGACAGCACGCCGCTCGACATCACCCGTTCGGGCGAGGACGAACTCTTCCTCTACACCGGCGGTACCACGGGCATGCCCAAAGGCGTGATCTGGACGCATGATGCCTTGCGGCAAGTCCAGCTCGCTGCGGCGCGCCGTCTCGGCCCTGTGCCGGAAACGATGGAGCAATTGAAAGCGGTCATTGGGATGATGGGCCCGGGTCCGCGCGTCATCCCGGCCTGTCCGCTGATGCATGGCACCGGCCTGTTCGTGGCGATTTCAACCCTCGCCAGCGGCGGCTGCATCATCACGCTGCCCTCCGCGTCGCTCGACACGCAGGAGCTGTGGTCGGCGGCGGAGCGCCACAAGGCGGCGACGATCGTTATCGTCGGCGATGCCTTTGCCCGCCCAATGCTGGCCGCGCTTGACGAAGCGCCGGGAAAATACGACCTGTCGAGCATGGTTTCGATGGTGTCGTCTGGCGTGATGTGGACGCAGGAGAACAAGCACGGCCTGCTCCGGCACATCCCGCAGGCGCAGCTCGTGGACAGTTTCGGTTCGTCCGAGGCGGTCGGTTTCGGTTCGTCGATCACCACGAAGGATGGCGAATTCCAGACCGCCAAATTCACCATCGGCGAACGCTGCAAGGTGTTCGACGAGAACGACGTGGAAGTCACGCCCGGCAGCGGCAAGCCCGGCATCATCGCCATCCGTCCGCCGATCCCGAAGGGCTACTACAAGGATCCCGAGAAGACGGCCAAGACCTTCCGCATCATCAATGGCGAGCGCTATGTCATGCCCGGCGATTGGTGCGTGGTTGAGGCGGACGGGACCCTGACGCTTCTGGGCCGCGGCAGCGCCTGCATCAACACGGCCGGCGAAAAGGTCTATCCCGAAGAGGTGGAGGAGAGCCTGAAGACGCATCCCGCAATCGAGGATGCGCTGGTGGTCGGTGTGCCCGATGAGAAATGGGGCCAGGCAGTCACGGCCATCGTTGTGCTGCGCAACGGTGCGGGCTTCGATGAGGCCGCGATCCGGTCTCATGTCCGGGATCGGCTCGCGGGCTACAAGGTGCCCAAACATGTAATGGCGACCGCCACGGGCCTGCGCGCACCCAATGGAAAGGCCGACTACAAGGCCGCCACGGCCATCGCCAAGCGCGAATTGGGGATCGGCTAGGCCCGCTCGTTCGGGTCGCGATGCATCCAGGGCATCATCAGTCCGATGGGGATGATCCACAGCGTCCCGGCCACGGCGTAGTAGAGGAAGGCCTCGTACCAGGCCGCGTGGGGTAGCACGTGGATCGCCACCGCCATCGCCAGAATGGCGTAAATCGGCAGCCAGATCAGCGTGATAATTGTGCCGATGAGCTTCTTGATACGGGGGCTGAGAGGACGCATTCGACGCATGGACCTTGGGCGACGGGGGGGTTATCAGACCTTTCGTGGCGAGAGGCAACCCGGCACCATGAACGCACTCACCCCCGAATTCCAATCGGCCCAGACGCTCAGGGCCCATCGCGCGGTCGGCATCTGGCTGCTTGTTGTGGCCGCCATGATCGCGGTCATGGTGCTGGTCGGCGGGCTGACGCGGCTGACGGGCTCGGGCCTCTCCATCACCCAGTGGCATCCCATCTCCGGCGTGATCCCGCCCATGAGCCATGCCGCCTGGCAGGCGGAATTCGACAATTACAAGCTGATCCCCCAGTACAAGCTCGAGAATGCCGGCATGACGCTGGCCCAGTTCAAGGGCATTTTCTGGTGGGAATGGAGCCACCGCCTGCTGGGCCGGCTGATCGGCGCGGTGTTCCTTCTGCCGTTCCTCTGGTTTGCATGGCGCGGGTATATCCCGCGATCCGGCTACCGGCGCATGATCGGGCTGTTCCTGCTGGGTGGGCTCCAGGGCCTCGTCGGCTGGTGGATGGTGACGAGCGGAATCGAAACCTCCACGCGCGTCTCGGTGAGCCAATACCGGCTCGCGACCCATCTCGGCCTCGCGCTGTTTCTGTTCGCCGCCATCCTCTGGACGGCGCTGGAATATCTCCGGCCCAAACAACCGGGCGCGAAACCGGCGCCGCAGGCCATGTGGGCCAAAATCATCGCGGGCGGCATCTATCTGCAGATGCTATTGGGCGCGCTGGTGGCGGGCCTGCACGCCGGCCTCCTCTACAACACCTGGCCGTCGATGGATGGGCGCTTCGGACCGGAGAATCCGTTCTTCAGCCATCCCTGGTGGATCAACTTTTTCCAGAATCCGGGGCTCGCGCAATTCGATCACCGCATCGGCGCCTATCTGATTTTCTTCGGCGCGGTGGCGCTGTTCTGGATGGCGCGCAGCTTAAAGGGCGCGCAGAAGATCACGGCACATGCGCTTCTGGGATTTGTGATTTTGCAGATCACGCTCGGCATCCTGACGCTGTTGCATCAGGTGCCGATCCCGCTGGCGGCGCTGCACCAGATCACGGCCGTTGCTTTGTTCTCGACCGCAATCTGGCACGCCTATGAAATCTCGGGCGCGAAGACCCGCACCACTCAGCCGTCCGCGCTCAACGCCTGATCCAGATCGGCGATGATGTCTTCGACGCTCTCGATCCCGATCGAGAGCCGCACCACGTCGTCGCCGGCGCCGGAATCCTTGCGCTGTTCTGCGTCGAGCTGGCGATGCGTGGTTGAGGCCGGATGGATGATCAGGCTGCGCGTGTCGCCGATATTGGCGAGATGGCTGAACAGCTGCACAGAATTGACCATCGCCACACCGGCTTCGTAGCCGCCCTTCACACCGAAGGTGAACACCGAGCCTGCGCCCTTGGGACAATAGGTGCGGTGCAGGCTGTAAAACGGATTGTCTTCAAGCCCCGCATAATTCACCCAGGCTACGCGGCTGTCGGCCTTCAGCCATTTGGCGACGGCCAGCGCATTGTCGCAATGGCGCTGCATGCGCAGCGGCAGGGTCTCGGTTCCGGTCAGCACCAGAAAGGCATTGGTCGGCGATAGCGCCGGTCCCAGATCGCGCAGGCCCAGCACGCGGCAGGCAATGGCGAACGCCATGTCGCCGAAGGTCTCCCACATCTTCATGCCGTGATAGGAGGGGCAGGGCTCGGACAGCGTCGGATATTTGCCGCTGCCCCAATCGAACTTGCCACCATCGACGATGATGCCGGCCATGGAGTTGCCGTGCCCGCCCAGGAATTTCGTGGCCGAATGCAGCACGATGTCCGCGCCCCATTCGATCGGCCGGATCAGATAGGGCGAGGCCAGCGTGTTGTCGACGATCAGCGGCACCCCGGCGCTATGCGCGATGGCGGCGATGGCTTCGATATCGGTGATGATGCCGCCGGGATTGGCGATGCTCTCGATGAACACCGCCTTGGTCTTCTCGCTCAGCGCTTCGCGGAAGGTCTCGGGCTTGGTGGCATCGGCCCATTTCACATGCCAGTCGAACTTGGCGAAGCTCTGGCTGAACTGGTTGATCGAGCCGCCATAGAGCTGGCGCGCGGCCACGATCTCGTCGCCGGGCTCCATCAGCGTGTGCAGGGCAATGAGCTGCGCGGCATGGCCCGACGCGACGGCCAGTCCCGCGCGCCCGTTCTCCAGCGCCGCCACCCGCTCTTCGAGTACGGCATTGGTCGGGTTGTTGATGCGCGAATAGATGTTGCCGAAGACCTGCAGGTTGAACAGCGCGGCCGCATGGTCGGCATCTTCGAACACATAGGCCGTGGTCTGGTAGATCGGCGTCGCCCGCGCGCCGGTCGCCGGATCGGGCTGGGCCCCCGCATGGACGCTGAATGTGTTGAAGCCGTATTCGCTCATGGCTATTTCCTTTTCGGATTTCTGTCTTGCACTCAGGCCGGTTCGCGGGCCATCGTGTAATATTCGTCGTTGGGCCGCATGTTGAGGAAGCTCGCCATGCGGTTCGACAACGCGAAGAACGCCGCGATGGCGGCAATGTCCCAGACATCCTCGTCGCTGAAGCCATGCGGCTTCAGGGCCGCGATATCCTCGTCGCCGACGGTTTGCGAATTGAGGCAGATCTTCATGGCGAAATCGAGCATCGCCTTTTCGCGCGCATTGAGATCGGCCTTGCGATAGTTGATTGCGACCTGATCGCCGATCAGCGGGTTCTTCGCGCGGATGCGCAGCACCGCGCCATGGGCAACGACACAATAGGTGCAGTCATTGGCGGCGCTGGTCGCCACCACAATCATCTCGCGCTCGGCCAGCGACAGTCCGCCATCCTTCTCCATCAGAGCGTCGTAATAGTCGGAGAAGGCGCGGAATTCGTCAGGCCGGTGGGCGAGGGCGAAAAACACATTGGGAATGAACCCGGCCTTCTCCTGAACGGCGAGGAACCGTTCCTGGATGTCCTTGGGCAGGTCTTCGAGCTTGGGAACGGGATAACGGCTGATCGGTTTGTCGGCCATGTGGAGCCTCCCTTAGTGCTTCAGCGTCCCGCCCTTGCTGAACAGGGCCGGCTTGCGATTGTCGATGACGCGGCGGTTCACGCCCATCCAGCCGATCTCGCCGGAGAAGCGGCCATGCTCGATCTTGGGGCAACGATCCATGATAACGGTCAAGCCCGCATCGCGTGCCAGCGCTTCGGCCTCTTCGCTGATGACGCCGAGCTGCATCCAGACGACCTTCAGGCCAAGCCGGTCTTTCTCGGCCAAGGCCTCGCGCACGATGCCGGGGGCCGCGTCGCTTCCGCGGAAAATGTCGACCATGTCGATCGGTCCGGGCACATCTTTGAGCGACGCATAGACCTTGCGGCCCAGGATCTCCTTGCCCGCCATGCCCGGATTGACCGGATCGATGAGGTACCCCTTGTCGAGCAGATATTTCATCGCGAAATAGCTCGGCCGGATGGAATTGCCGCTCGCGCCCACCATGGCGATGGTCTTGGTGGAGCGCAGAATGCTCTTGATCAGCGTGTCGGGATATTGGGGCATGAAGGGCTTATTGGTCCGGCCAGTTGGGATCGCGCTTGTCGAGGAAGGCACAGATACCCTCTTCGGCTTCGGCCGCAAGCATGTTTTCGGTCATGACCTTCGAGGCATAGTCGTAGGCCTCGGTCAGCCCCAGTTCGCGCTGGCGGTAGAAGGCTTCCTTGCCGGTCTTGATCGTGGCGACGGGCTTGGTGGCGATCTTCTGGGCCAGCTTCATGGTCTCGGCTTCGAGGGCACCCGGTCCCACCACGCGATTGACCAGCCCCATGCGCCAGGCGTCCTCGGCCGGGATCATCTCGCCCGTCAGCAGCATCTCCATGGCGTGCTTGGGCGAGAGATTGCGCGACAGCGCCACCATGGGGGTGGAGCAGAACAGGCCGAGATTGACGCCGGGCGTGGCGAAGCGGGCCGAGGATGAGGCCACGGCCAGATCGCAGCTGGCCACCAGCTGGCAGCCGGCCGCCGTCGCAATGCCCTGGACCTCGGCGATCACCGGCTTGGGATGGCGGACGATGGCCTGCATCAGCTCCGAGCATTGGCGGAACAGGGCGGTATAGGCGGCGTGGCCCTTGTCGGCCTGGCTCCGGCAGGCGGTCATTTCCTTGAGGTCGTGGCCGGCGCAGAAGGCCTTGCCCTCGGCGGCCAGCACCACCACATGGGCGCTGCGGTCGGCGGCGGCGCGGTCGAGCGCCTCGGTCAGGGCGCCCATCAGGGCAACGCTGAGCGCATTTCGGGCCTCGGGCCGGTTGAGGATGAGGCGCAGGACGGCCCCGTGGCTCTCGGACCGGACGAGCGGGTCGGCTTGGTGCGTGTTCATGTGCCGACTGTAGGCCGATCCAGCCCGGGCTTGAACCGCGGAGACGGGGTGCCGCAAAATCACGGTATTATAGTACCGTATTCGCTAAATCACTGTGGTACGGGCCTTTTGACGCTTGACCGGCCTCCAAAACGTCCCTATACGGCGCCTCCTGATTTGAACCGGGCCCGCAATTTGGCCCGGAGCCGCGCCGGCCAGCTGCCGGCCATGGAGACGGACAATGAAAACCTACTCGGCCAAGCCGTCCGAGATCGAGAAGAAGTGGATCGTGATCGACGCCGAAGGGCTCGTCGTCGGCCGCCTGGCGACGGTGATCGCCGACCGCCTGCGCGGCAAGCACAAGCCCAGCTACACGCCCCATATGGATTGCGGTGACAATGTCATCGTCATCAACGCAGACAAGGTGCTGCTGACGGGCAACAAGCTCAAGAACAAGGTGTACTACCACCACACCGGTTACATCGGCGGCATCAAGGAACGCACGGCTGGCGCCATCATGGCCGGCAAGTTCCCGGGCCGAGTGATCGAGAAGGCGGTGGAGCGCATGGTTCCGCGCGGTCCCCTCGGCCGTCAGCAGATGTCGCATCTGCGCGTTTATGCCGGTGCCGAGCATCCGCATGAGGCGCAGGCGCCGGAAGTGCTCGACGTGGCGTCGATGAACCCGAAAAACACCAATTACCGTAAGACGAAGGTGGCCTGATCATGGCGGAAGAAGTGAAGAGCTTCGGCGATCTGAAATCGACGCTGATCAAGGCTCAGACCGAAGAGACCAAGCCGGAAGCCGGCGAGACCGCGCAGCCGAACCGCGATGCGCAGGGACGCGCCTATGCCACCGGCAAGCGCAAGGACGCGGTCGCCCGCGTCTGGATCAAGCCGGGCCGCGGCACCATCACGGTCAATGGCCGCGAAGAGAAGATCTATTTCGCCCGTCCGGTGCTGCGCATGATCCTGCGCCAGCCGCTGATCGCCGCCAATCGCGACGGCCAGTTCGACGTCGTCGTCACGGTCAAGGGCGGCGGGCTTTCCGGCCAGGCCGGCGCCGTGCGCCACGGCATCTCCAAGGCGCTGCTCGCCTATGAGCCGAGCCTGCGTCCGGTGCTCAAGCAGGGCGGCTTCCTCACGCGCGACCCGCGTACGGTCGAGCGCAAGAAGTACGGTCGTCCCAAGGCCCGCCGCAGCTTCCAGTTCTCGAAGCGCTAAAACGCGCGGAACATTTTCGCATTCAATACGGCGGCCCGATGCAGATCGGGCCGCTGTTTTATTTTGACTGTACGACTGCGCGCATCGGCTTCCATCTGAACCGTGCCGCCAGTCATTCGCTCTGCGTGCGGTGGTGCGCTGGCGATTTGTGCCGCGGTGATCGGCACCGGTCCTGCAATCTCCAATTCACTCCCAGCTACCTCGGACGGCGTAACGAATTTTATTGAACCGTGCTGTGCGGACAGTGTTTTGGCACCGAATGCAGGTCCGCGTCCGATGTTTGACACTATCGCTGAGGCTGCACATTGGTATGTAATCCATTGCTTTCAAATCGGAGTTTGTACGCTGCCTCGTATCCAAAGAGATGGGCTCGACCTTCACATCGGCGGAAGGTTGCGAGAGATTCGTGTCCAGGCTGGCAGGAACCAGCAAGAGTTGGGACAGCAATTGGGAATCTCGTTCCAACAGATTCAGAAATATGAGAGCGGTACGAACCGGATATCCGCCAGCGTGCTTTTTCGCCTGGCACAGATTTTCGATGTTCCGCCCAGCTATTTCTACGAGGGCATCGGTACGGCCATGACGAATATTCCGCCGGCCGTGCAAGTGGAGCGGAACGAAGACCGCCTGCAGGAATTCGCGCGCACGGTCGAAGGCACTTTGCTGCTGGATGCCTATCTCAGGCTCGATGATCCGGCGATCCGCAAGCGCGTGTTGGCGTTGATCCGTTCGATGGCGTCCACGCCTGTGGACGAGACGACCACGGTCCCGTGAAGAGGATCCGCAATACTGACGGCCCCCTGACATTGCTGCGCGTGCCGGCAGACCTGCTGCCTGAACTAAGACGGTCGCCTGCTTCCGTCAGGCATGGGCGGCGCTGTCCGGCGTGACTTGCGGCGGAGGCGGGCCGTAGCTGTTGTCGCCGGCCGTGCCGGGTTGCGCGTACCAGTAGATAAGGAGCGCCGCCGCGGCGAGGGTCAGGATCGGCAACAGCACCGCCGACAGGATGGCCGATCCCACTTCTCCGCCGGCCAGCGCCGCAGCGCCGAGCACGATCATCAGAAACACGGGAACGACCCCGATCAGGATCCACCAGCCGCTGCGATCGGTGTCGTGGAGCCGGCGCACGCTGATGCCGAGGCCCGGCAACAGCAGCGCCAGCCCGAACAGGCCGGTCAGCACGCGGGTGCCGATCACCGCCTGAATGATGGCAAGGCCGATATAGATGACGAAATAGGCGAGAACGTAGTACCAGAATTCCCGACGGGCGCAGCGGCCCTGGAAATCGAGATAGTGCTCGGTCACGGTGCGGCGGAAAGTCTCCGCGACGGCGTTCGGATCCATGGATCATCTCCCGCAGATGTGCACATAGTCCGCCCGCCGGGGGCGGGCACATCCTTCGCCCATCGGCAAGAGCGCGCACGAGTCTCGATTTGTGAGCGACTCGCGAGCCACGTGAGTTAAACAGTAACATGACAAGCCATTCATGATTACGGTCAATATCGGCAGCAGAGGCGGCTATGGTAGCCAGGATCTTCATTGATGGGGCAGCAGGCACGACCGGGTTGGAGATCCGCGAGCGCCTGGCCGGCCGTTCCGAGCTCGAACTGGTCCGGCTCTCCGATGCCGAGCGTAAGGATGCCGCGGCCCGCAAGGCCGCGCTGAACGCCGCCGATCTGGTCATTCTGTGCCTGCCCGACGATGCGGCGCGGGACGCCGTGTCGATGATCGACACGCCCAAGGTCCGCGTCATCGACGCCTCGACCGCGCACCGGGTGGCGCCGGGCTGGGTCTTCGGCTTCCCGGAACTGGAGCCCGATGGCTATGAGCGGTTGGCCGCGGCGGCGCGCGTGACCAATCCCGGCTGCTATTCGACCGGGTTCCTGGCCGCGATCCGGCCGCTGGTGCGGGCCGGCACGATCCCTGACGACTATCCCTATTCGGTCAATGCCGTCTCCGGCTATTCGGGCGGCGGCAAGTCCATGATCGCCGAATTCGAGGACAAGGACGCGCCGGACTACACGCGCACGGTCGTGCGGAGTTATGCGCTGACGCTGGCGCACAAGCACATTCCCGAAATGACGGAACGCGGCGGTCTCAAACATCCGCCGGTCTTCTCCCCCAGCGTCGGGCGCTATTACCGGGGCATGTTGGTGGACGTGCCGATGCAGCTCTGGGCGATGCCGAAGCGGCCGCGCGTCGCGGATCTTCATGCCGTTCTGAGCGAGGCCTATGCGGGCCGGCCTCTGGTGGAGGTCGCCAGCCTCGACGAGGCCGCGTCACTCAAAACCGTGGATGCCGAGGCGCTCGCGGGGACGAACAAGCTCAAGCTCTACGTCTTCGGCAATGACAAGACCGGACAGGCGCGCGTCGTGTCCGTGCTCGACAATCTTGGCAAGGGCGCGTCCGGCGCGGCGGTCCAGAATCTCAACATCATGCTCGGTCTGCCCGAAACGACGGGCCTGATCTGATGCGCGCGCCGGTGGCGATATCCAGAGCGCCGGAGACCGTCTGATGTATCGTCCCAGCGCTTTCGTCATTGACGATGTGCCGTCCTTGCATGCCGTTATCCGCGATTGCGCGTTCGCGACGATCGCAGTCGTGGATGATGACGCAATCCGCTTCGCCTACGCGCCGGTGGTGCTCGATGCGGAAACGGGATCGATCCGCTTTCATCTGGCGCGGGCAAATCCGGTCGCAGAACTTGCCGATGGCGCTACGCTCTTTGTCAGTTTCACCGGACCTGACGCATACATATCGCCCGATTGGTATGAGAGCGAAGGACTGGTCCCGACCTGGAATTACGTTGCTGTCGAAGGAAGCGGTGTGGCGCGGCGGCTGGACGATCAGGCTCTGAACCAATTGCTGGTCGATCTTTCGGCCACGGAAGAGGCGAAGCTCCTTCCGAAAGCACCATGGACACTCAACAAGGTGGAGCCGCGCAAACTGGCTGCGCTGCAGCAGGCGATCGTTGGCTTCGAACTGGGCTTCGAAACGTTGCAGGGCAAGTTCAAGCTCAGTCAGGACAAGAAGCCTGCCGACATCGATGGAGTGATCCGAGGGCTTGAAGCCCGTGGAGACGCACGCAGTCTTGCCATCGCGAGCGCAATGCAGGCGGCTCGTCCGGGTTAGCTGCTGTGCCCCTTCGGCACCATGAGGTGGAAGACGCTGGTGCCGATCAAGATCAGGACCAGGATTGTTCCTGCCATGGGCCGGGCCGAATGATCGTAGAGAAGGCTTGCAACCGTCGCGCCCAGCGTTCCAACGCCGAATTGACCGGTGCCGATCAGGGCTGAAGTTGCACCGGCGCGCGCCGGATCGCGCGCCAGTGCGCCGGCCATCGCATTGGGCATGTTGAAGCCGAGCGTGGTCAGCAGCGCGAACAGCGGAACCAGGATCCCCCACACGCCGCCGAAGCCCGTGAGTGCGTCGACGAACAGGATGGCAGCAACGGCGAGGGCGGCCTTGGTCGCCCAGCGCAGAATGGTGGCCGGGTGGTGGCGGCGCACCAGCCTTGCATTGATCTGGCTGGCCGTGATCAGGCCGATGCCATTGGAGCCGAACACCCAGCCGAAGGCCTGTGGGGGAATGCCATAGACGCTGATGATCACGGCCGCGGAACTGGCGACGTAAACCGTCAGAGCGCCGCTGTTGAAGGCGCCGGCGAAAAGAAAGCCCACCACATCGCGCAAACGAAACACGGCGCGAAAACTGGCGAGCACATTCTCACCCGCCGCCTGTGTGGCGGTTTCCTCCGAGCGCGATTCGGGCAGCAGGAAGAAGACGGAGGTGAGGAGAACGATGCCGACGCCGGTGAGCAGCCAGAAGACCGTGCGCCATGTGCCGAACAACAGCACGAACCCGCCGAACAGCGGCGCAAAGATCGGCGACACCCCCATGATCAGGATCAGCCGCGAGAACATGCGCGCGCTCTCGCGGGCCTCGAAATGGTCGCGCACAATAGCCCGCGCGATGACAGCACCGGAACAGGCGCCAATGGCCTGCAACAACCGTGTTGCCATCAACACCGGAATGGACGGCGCGATCGCACAGCCGATGCGTGCCGATGACATAGAGGCCAAGCCCGGCAAGCAAGGGGCCGCGCCGTCCCATGCGATCCGAAAGCGGGCCGTAGACGAGCTGGCCCACGGCCATGCCGAAGAAGAAGATGGCGACCGTGAGCGCGGCCTCGCCCTGACCGGAGTGCATGTCGCGCGCCAGCTCGGGCAGGCCCGGCAGATACATGTCGACCGACATCGGCCCGAGCGCGGTCAGGAAGCCGAGAATGAGCGTCAGAAGGATGGTCGAAGGACGGCCGCCGCCGGCTTCGCGTTGCGCAGATGGGCTCAAGGATGAAACTCTGCCGATGACGTTGCAGAGTGCATACAGGCCGCGGCGCGATGTGGAAACGGGGCAGGGCGGGATTTTACGCCCACTTTGCCCACCTCCGGGCGCGTCCGCAGGCGGTGATCAGCGCGCCTTGACCTTCACATATTCGCCCGGCGCATCGCCGAGAACCTTGAGTTTGCCGCCGCCCGGCTTGCGCGCCTGGACCTTGCCGCCCGACAGCCTGGACAAGCCACGCATCCCAATCCGGCCACCAGGAACCCGGATGCTCGACAGCACCCGCCTGCCATTCCTCGATCGTCTTCGGCAGCGAGTCGTTGGTCCAATATTGATATTTGTGCGCGGCCGGCGGGTTGATGACGCCGGCGATATGACCGCTGCCGGCAATGATGAAGCGGATCGGCCCCTTCATCAGCCCGGTCGTCTTGTAGATCGAGCGGAAGGGCGCGATGTGGTCGTCCTTGGCGCTCTGCAGATAGACCGGGATCGTGACCTTGCCGAGATCGAGCTTCACATTGTCGATGACCACCTCGCCGCGCGCCAGCGCATTGTTGCGATAGAACTGGCGCAGATAGAAGAGGTGCGTGGCCTCGGGCATGCGCGTCGTGTCCGAGTTCCAGTAGAGCAGGTCGAACGGCACCGGCTCCTTGCCCAACATGTAATTGTTGATGACGAAGGACCAGATCAAATCGTTGGCGCGCAGCATGTTGAAGGTCGTGGCCATCTTGCTGCCTTCAAGAATGCCGCCCGCCGCATTCATCTGCTGTTCGAGCGCTTCGAGTTGGGCGTCGTCGATGAAGACCTGAAGATCGCCGGCCTCGGTGAAGTCCGTCTGGGCGGCAAAGAAGGTGGCGGCGTTGACGCGTTTGTCGTTGGTCGCGGCCATATAGGCGAGCGAGGCGGACAACAGCGTACCGCCGATGCAATAGCCGATGGCATTGACATCATCGGTGCCGCAAGCTTTGCGCGCGGCGTCGACGGCGGCGAAAATGCCTTCGCGCATATAGTCTTCGAAGGTCTTCTTCGCGAGGCGTTTGTCGGGATTGACCCAGGAGACGACGAAGACCGTATAGCCTTGCGCCACCGCCCAGCGAATGAAGGAGTTCTTCGGCGTGAGATCGAGGATGTAGAACTTGTTGATCCAGGGCGGAAAGATCACCAGCGGGCGCTCATAGACCTCCTTGGTTGCCGGCTCGTATTGCAGAAGCTCGATCAGGTCGTTGCGGAACACGACCTTGCCCGGGCGCCGTCGCGATGTTCTCTCCGACATGAAAGCTGTCGGCGGACTGGCGGATCGCCAGCTCGCCGTGGCCGCGTTCGAGATCCTCGAGCAGGTTGCCGAGCCCCTTGATCAGGTTCTCGCCATTGCTCTGCAGCGTCGCACGCAGCACTTCGGGATTGGTGAGGACGAAATTGGTCGGCGCAATCGCGTCGGCGAACTGCTTGGTATAGAACGCGACCCGCCTGCGCGATTTCTCGTCCAGCCCCTCAACGCTCGCGGCCGTATGCTGCAGCCAGTTCGCGGTGAGGAGGTAGGACTGCTTGATGAAATCGAAGACCTGATTGTCCTGCCAGTCCGTGTCGCGAAAGCGCTTGTCGCCTGGTGCGGGTGTGACGACCGGCTCGACCTTGCCGCCCATCATGTGCCGCGCCGTGCGCTCCCAAAGCTCCATATAATCGTGCCAGAGCTGGATCTGGGATTCGACCACGGCCGCCGGATTGGTGGCCATGCCCTTGAGCAGCTCGAGAAAGGCCCCGGTCAGATTGAGCGGGTCGAGCGGTTCGGTGCCGGCTTTGCCGCGTTGGCGGCGCAGAAAATCGGCCAGCAGCTTCTGTGACTGCACCCCGACCTGCACCATGTTGCCGGCAAATTCGGCCGGATCGGCGATCTTGTAGGCGGGGCTGGGTTTGGGTTGGGTCTCGGGGGGAGGCACAGAGGCGTCCTTGGATGGGGGACTTGTCGGGCTGCTGCGAGACTTGCGGGCTGCAGCCGGTTTCGCCTTGGTAGAAGTTGTCTGGCCAGATTTTGTTCCGGCGGATTTGTCGGTCGGCTGTGTCACCCGCTTCGGCATCTGGCCCGGCCTGTGTTTCGTGGATGACCACCGTGCCGTGATGCTCGCCTGCCCGCAAGGTGGCGTGTTGCCCGCCCGGGGCGGTGGTTCGGGACCATTTTGTCCGGGATAATCCAGATTTTACGGGCGCTTCGTCTTGGAACGAAAGGGCACGCCTTGTATATGGGGGGCTGGGTGAGACGCGCTGGGCGATCAGGCTCGGTGCGGGGAACGGAGGGTTGTATGGCATCGCTTCAGCGCAGCTGGTTCAAAGCTCTTACGCGTGTTGCGGCTGTGATGCTTGTCGGCGCGGCGGTGAGCGCCTGCTCGACCGTGCCGAGTTGGGTCGACCCGACGAGCTGGATGGGCCCCGATGTGCCCGATCAGGCGCAGGCGTCGAATGACACCTATCCCGATCTCTCCAAGATTCCGTCGGCGCCGCAACAGACCGCGAGCAACGACAGCGCGGCCGTAGCCAACTCGCTGGCCCAGGCCCGCAACGACGTCCAGTACAGCGCCCAGGCCCTGCGTGGCGGCACAGAAGCGGCGGCCGCGCCGCCGGCCCCGGCGCCGACCAACGCGCAGATCGCGCAGGCCGAGGCGCAGGCTTCGAAGGCGGCTCCCGAAAAGCAGGAAGCCGCTGCTGCACCCGCGGCGAAAGATGCGACGCCCGAGGCGGACGAACCAGCGCCCGCCGCGGCGCCCGAGCCGGACGTGGCAACCGCCCAGGAACCGGCTCCCGCGCCTGCCAGCGCGGAGCCTGCCGTCCCGGCGATCCGCGCGATGACGACGGCCCAAAGCTCGGTCCCGGGCGCCATGCCGGCCGTCCCAGTGGCCGGGCCGGACGGCTTCGAGCCGTCCAAGGCCCCGCCGCTGGATGCGTCGGTGGCGCAATATGTCCCGGCGCCGATTATTGCGCGCTATGCCCAGACGGGTTCCGTGGCGCCTGTCGCCACGGCAGGCGGAAATGTGAATCTGAGGGCGCCGAATGGCGCCCGGCAGGCCATCCTGGGGACCGGGCAGCACGATGTCGGTGGGCCGGAATCGATGAGCGGGGCGGTGGTCGCCGATCTTGGAACGCTCCAGGACAGCGCGGCCCAGCCCAGCGTCTACACCGACATGTCAGGGCTGCGGCCCGCGGCAGTGGTGCATTTTCCAGGTGATTCGGCGGGATTGACCGCCGCCGGGCGGAGCGCCATCAAAATGGTCGCCGAAGCCTATCGGGATCACGGCGGGCAGGGCTATGTCCGGGTCGTGGGCCACTGCGTCGAGCCGCGCGGGCAAGATGTCTCTGGTGCGGCGCATGGAGATCAATTTCCGCAACTCGCAGAACCGCGCCCGGGCCGTCGCCCGGGAGCTGATTCGGGAAGGCGTGCCGGCCAACAAGGTCCTGATCGATGCGGTCGGTGACAGCCCGTCCGCTCGATGGCGGGGGAAGACGGCAACCGGCGGGCGGAAATCTTCCTGCAGGGCTGATTCCGAGGCTGGCGTGCGCGTCTGCGTCGGGAAGACCCGTTGACGCAGCCAGCCTTTGGATTGATCTTGCGTGGAGGCGCTGCTGAGCGTCAGAAACGGTCCCGATCCATGCAGAATGAATTCCACCGCATCCGGCGGTTGCCGCCTTACGTCTTCGAAGAAGTCAATCGGCTCAAGGCCGAGGCTCGCGCGCGCGGCGAGGACATCATCGATTTCGGCATGGGCAATCCGGACATGCCGACGCCCAAGCACATCGTCGACAAGCTGGTGGAGACCGCCCGCGACCCGCGCTCGAATCGCTATTCGGCCTCGCGCGGCATCAAGGGGCTGCGCCGGGCCATGGCCGCCTATTACCAGCGCCGGTTCGGCGTCACGCTGAACCCGGACACCGAGGTCATCGCGACACTGGGTTCCAAGGAGGGCTTCGCCAATCTGGCGCAGGCCATCACCGCGCCCGGCGACGTGATCCTGGTGCCGAACCCGGCCTATCCGATCCATGCCTTCGGCTTCATTCTGGCCGGTGCCGCGATCCGCCATGTGCCGGCGACCTCGCCCGAGGAATATCTCAGAAGCGTGGACCGGGCCGTGCGCCATTCGGTGCCGTCGCCGACCGCGCTGGTCGTGAACTATCCCTCCAATCCGACGGCACAGGTCGTGGGGCACGGATTTCTATCGCGAGATCGTCGCCTTCGCGAAGAAGCACGAGATCTGGGTGCTGTCGGATCTGGCCTATGCCGACATCTATTTCGATGACGCCAATCCGCCGCCGTTCGATTCTGGAAGTGGAAGGCGGCAAGGATGTCGCCGTCGAGTTCCAGTCGCTGAGCAAGACCTATGCGATGCCGGGCTGGCGCATGGGCTTCGCGGCCGGCAATGCAAAGCTGATCGGCGCGCTGGCCCGGATCAAATCCTATCTCGATTACGGCGCCTACACGCCGGTGCAGGTGGCGGCGGCGGCGGCGCTGAACGGGCCGCAGGATTGCGTGGCCGAGATGCGCTGCGATCTATCGCAACCGGCGCGATGTGCTCGTCGATACGATGGGCCGGGCCGGTTGGGAGATACCGGCGCCCGAAGCGTCGA
Source organism: uncultured Pseudomonadota bacterium (assembly GCA_963822185.1). Classification (GTDB taxonomy): domain Bacteria; phylum Pseudomonadota; class Alphaproteobacteria; order Micropepsales; family Micropepsaceae; genus Rhizomicrobium. Next base: position 113,477 of record CAWGGT010000001.1, on the reverse strand, counting down.
TGTTCGCCTGGGCGCCCATCCCGGAGAAATTCCGCGATATGGGGTCGCTGGAATTCTCCAAGCAGCTCCTCGTCCATGCCAAGGTCGCGGTGTCGCCGGGCCTGGGCTTCGGCGAATATGGCGAAGGCTATGTGCGCATCGCGCTGGTCGAAAATGAGCAGCGCATCCGTCAGGCCGCGCGCAATGTGAAGCGCTTCCTCAGCATTCGGACGAATGGGCCGGCGCAGCCGCAATTGGAAGACGCGAAATGACGACACCGCTGAAGATTGCGATCGCCGGGCTGGGGACGGTCGGCGGCGGTGTCGCGCAATTGCTGTTGCAGCATGGCGACGAATTGGCCGAACGCGCCGGGCGCCCGCTCGAACTGATTGCCGTGTCGGCACGGGACCGGAAGAAACAGCGTGCGGTCGATGTCTCCGGTCTCGACTGGCGTGACGATCCCGTCGCGCTGGTCGATTGTGGCGCTGACGTTATCGTCGAACTGATCGGCGGCGAGGAAGGCCCGGCACGCGCGCTTGTCGAGCGCGCGCTCAAGGCCGGCAAACATGTCGTCACTGCGAACAAGGCACTGCTGGCCTATCACGGTGCGGAACTTGCCGGGCTCGCAGAGGCGCATGGCGTCGCGCTCAAATTCGAGGCGGCGGCAGCGGGCGGGATTCCGATCGTCAAGGCGCTGCGCGAAAGCCTGGTCGCCTATGGCATCGACGCGGTGCGCGGCATCCTCAACGGCACCTGCAACTACATTCTCACGCAGATGGAAGCGACCGGACGCGCCTTCGAAGACGTGCTCGCGGATGCGCAAAGGCTGGGCTTCGCCGAGGCCGATCCCACGCTGGACATCGGCGGCGGCGATACCGCGCACAAGCTTGCGCTGCTCTCGAGCCTCGCCTTCGGCATCGTGCCGAATCTCGATGCCATCAAGACCGAAGGCATCGCCCATATCACGCCGGACGATATTCGTTTCGCGCGGGAATTCGGCTTCCGCATCAAGCTGCTCGGCATGGCGCGGCGCACGGCCGACGGGCTGGATCAGCGGGTTCAGCCGGCCATGGTGCGGGCGGGCACGCCTCTGGCCGATGTCGACGGCGCCTTCAATGCCATCGTCGCGGATGCCGGTGCGGCCGGGCCATACTTCTTCGAAGGGCGCGGCGCCGGCGAGGGGCCGACCGCATCGGCCGTGGTGGCCGACCTGATCGATGTCGCACGCGGCGCCAACGGCCCGGCGCTGGGGCGGCCTGTGGCCAAGCTGCGCGCCCTTTCGGGCGAGCCGCCGGTGCGGATTTCCGCCTATTATCTGCGCTTCAACGTTCTCGATGTGCCCGGCGTGCTGGCGGAAATCGCCACACGGCTTGCCGAAGTCGTCCGTTTCCATCGAGAGCATGATCCAGCGCGGCCGCGCCCCGGGCGAGCCCGTCTCGATCGTCATGATCACCCATGAGTGCGCGGAGACCCATGTGGCGCGAGCCTTGAAGGTGATCGCCGCCTCGGACAAGGTTCTCGGCGCACCGTGCATGATTCCCATGGAAGCGGCCTGACGCGCCGCCGCCGGGGCATCGGGAGAAACGATGAGCCAGCCTTTGGACCGCGCCTTTGCGCTTGAAGCCGTCCGTGTGACGGAGGCGGCGGCGCGGGCCGCTGCTGTGCAGATCGGCCGCGGTGACGAACATGCCGCCGACCAGGCGGCCGTCGAGGCGATGCGGGCCGCCTTCAATCAATTGCCGATCTCCGGCACCGTGGTGATCGGCGAGGGCGAGCGCGACGAAGCGCCGATGCTCTATATCGGAGAGAAGGTCGGCGCCGGCGGCGTGGACGTCGATATCGCGCTCGATCCTCTCGAAGGCACGACGCTGGTGGCCAAGGCGCTTCCGAATGCGCTGGCCGTGATGGCGATGGCCGAGCCCGGCACGCTGCTCAACGCGCCCGACACCTATATGGACAAGATCGCGATCGGCGGCGGCTATCCGGACGGCACGATCGATCTCGATGCCGATCCGCAAGAGAACGTGCTGTCACTGGCGCGCGCCAAGGGCGTCAAGCCCGGCGAAATCACAGCCTGCATTCTCGATCGTCCGCGTCATAGCGATCTGATCGAAAAGGTTCGCGCCGCGGGTGCCGCCGTGCGGCTGATCACCGATGGCGATGTCGCGGGCATCATCGCGACCACCGATCCCGCGACAGGGATCGATATCTATCTCGGCCGTGGTGGCGCGCCCGAAGGCGTGCTGGCGGCGGCGGCCTTGCGCTGCACGGGCGGACAGATGCAGACGCGGCTCGTGTTCATGAAAGAGGACGAACGCGCGCGCGGCGCGCAGCTCGGGATCACCGACTTCAATCGCAAATATTTGCTGACGGATCTTGCATCGGGCGATGTCGTCTTCGCGGCGACCGGCGTGACGGATGGTGCCATGTTGCGGGGCGTGCGCCGCGAACGCGACCATATGTGGACGGAGAGCGTCGTCATGCGCGCCGAGACCGGCACCGTGCGCTGGATTCGCGCCCGGCATCGGATCAAGCATGGTCGCTGAGGCGGCCCATCTGACACCGCCCGCGACGTTCGGTGTCGCGCGTTCCTTCACGGGCCGCCGCTGGAGCTTGCGTCAAGCCGATGCCGGCGTGGCCGGTGCCCTGGCCGGCGCGGCCGATCTCTCGCCTGCCCTCGCGCATATCTTGGCAGCGCGCGGCGTTGCGCCGGATGCGTTGCCAGACCTGCTCAATCCGACCCTGAAGCGGCTCTTGCCTGAACCGCTGGCGCTCAAGGATATGGACAAGGCCGTCGCGCGCAGCGGCGGCGGCGATCCGCAACAACGAACAGATCGCGGTTTTCGGTGATTACGATGTGGACGGTTCGTCGTCCGCCGCGCTGCTGGTCGATTTTCTGACCGGCATTGGCCGACCGCCGCGCGTCTACATTCCGGACCGGATGAGCGAAGGCTATGGCCCGAACGCACCGGCGCTTTTGCAATTGCAGAAGGAGGGCGCGAGCCTTGTTCTCACCGTCGATTGCGGCGCCGCCGCGGTCTCGGCGTTGACCGCAGCGAAAGACGCCGCCCTCGATGTTGTGGTGCTGGATCATCACGCGGTCGAAACCCTGCCGCCGGCCGTGGCGCAAGTAAATCCGAACCAGCCGGGGGACACATCCGGCCTGGGGCATCTCTGCGCCGCCGGCGTGACCTTCCTGTTTCTGGTCGCGCTCAATCGCGCGCTGCGTGAGGACGGTTGGTACAGCGCGAGCAACATCGCCGAGCCGGATTTGATGCGGCTTCTCGATCTCGTCGGCCTCGCCACGGTGTGCGATGTCGTGCCGCTGGTCGGCGTCAATCGCGCCTTCGTCCGCGCCGGCCTTGCGCGCCTGTCGAAGCTGGAGCGGCCCGGCTTCGCGGCCCTGGCGTCGCTGTGCAAGATATCGGGACCGCCGACGCCCTATCATCTCGGCTTCGTCATCGGCCCGCGCATCAATGCGGGCGGACGTGTCGGCCGCTGCAGCCTTGGCGTTGAACTCCTGACGGCGCAGGACAGCGAAGCTGCCATGGCCCTCGCGCAGGCGCTCGATCAGCACAATCGCGAACGTCAGGCTCTCGAATCCATGATCGTCGATGAAGCCATGGCGATGGCGGCCCTGCAGGACAATGCGCCCTTCGTTCTGGCGGCCGAGACAGGCTGGCATCCGGGCGTCGTCGGCATCGTGGCCGGCCGCCTCAAGGATCGCTTCGGCAAGCCCGCGCTGGTGGTGGGCTTCGAAGGCGGCGAGGGGCGCGGCTCGGCCCGCTCGGTGCCGGGCATCGATATCGGCGCCGCGGTACGGGCGGCGCGTGAGGCGGGAATCCTCAGCGCCGGTGGCGGTCACGCCATGGCGGCCGGCTTCTCGCTGGACGAAGACCGGCTCGATGCCTTCCGCGCGTTCCTGGCCACCTATTTCGCGGATAGCGATGGCGCCTTGGCTGCGGCGCAGGAACTCGATCTCGACGCGATGGTCTCCCCGGCGGGGGCCACCCCGCGCCTGGTGGAGGATATCGCCCGGATCGGCCCCTTTGGCGCCGGGAACCCGGAGCCTCTGATCGCGCTGGCCGACCTCCAGCTCACCTTTGCCGATGTGGTGGGCAAGGATCACGTCCGGCTGCGGCTGAAAGGCGGGGATGGCGCCAGCCTCGAGGCCATCGCCTTCCGGGCCGCGAGCGGGCCGCTGGGCGAGGGGCTCTTGGGGGCTCGCGGGGCTGTGATCCACGTCGCCGGGCGGCTCCGGGCCGATAGCTGGAACGGCCGTGTCCGGGTCCAGCTGCAGCTGGAAGACGCCGCCCCGGCCGGCGCCTGACAGCCCGAAAAATTCTTCGGTTTCCCACACTTGCCAAGGCGGCGTGGGGCCGGTATAGCCCGCCTCCACACCGATGGCCCGCCTTGTTGCTTCGGCATCGGGCGGTGCGATGCGCGCCCTTCGTCTATCGGTTAGGACTCAAGATTTTCAATCTTGCAAGAGGGGTTCGACTCCCCTAGGGCGCGCCATTCCCGTACAAAACTGCGAACTTCGCCTTTCACCTCTCCGGCAGTGATGGCGGCGGCTATTGCAGCCTTGGGGCCCGACACGATGGCCTTGTCACGGTCGACCACGATCACCGGTGGCGACACGGATGGCCAGGCGCAGATCGGCAACTTCATCGATCCGGAATTGAAGTACCCCGTCATCGTCACCACCTCTCGCCTGCTCTCGACCGGCGTCGATGCCCAGACTTGCCGGCTGATCGTGCTGGACAGGGAAGTCGGCTCTATGACCGAATTCAAGCAGATCGTCGGCCGTGGCACCCGCGTACATGAAGACACCCGGAAGTACTATTTCACCCTGATCGACTTTCGGGGTGCAACTACGCACTTCGCGGATCCGGACTTCGACGGCGAACCCGTACAGATTTACGAACCCCGCGAAGGTGATCCCATTGCGCCGCCAGACGAACTGGCGCAGCCGGGGTTTGAGGAGGACGGCGAGCCCTACGAGCCGGGTCCCACAGAGACCATCGTCGATGGCCTGCCCGATTTGACCGAGGGAAAGAGCAAGAGGAAGAAGGTCTACATCGATGGCGTCGGCGCGACCATCATCGCCGAGCGCGTGGAATATCTCGACGAAAACGGCAAGCTCGTGACCGAGACCCTGCGCGATTTTACGAAGAGAGCATTGAAGAAGCGGTTCGCCAGCCTCGACGACTTTCTCAAGCGCTGGAACGCGGCCGAGCGCAAACAGGCGATTGTCGATGAACTGGAGGCTGAGGGCATGCCGCTCGATCCGATTTCCGAAGAACTGGGTGGCGGACTTGATGCCTTCGATCTGATCTGCCACGTGGCCTTCGGCGCCAAACCGCTGACCCGGCGCGAGCGGGCCGAGAACGTGAAGAAGCGGGATGTGTTTACGAAGTACGGACCGCAGGCCCGCGCCGTGTTGGACGCATTGCTAGCGAAGTATGCCGATGAGGGTGTCCTCAACCTCGACGACGCCAACGTGCTTCGCATTCCGCCCTTCAATACCCTAGGGACGCCGTTGGAAATTGTTCGCGCCTTCGGCGGCAAACCTGGCTTTGAACAGGCGGTCCACGATCTGCAATCCGCATTATATCAGGAAACGGCATAGTCCTCATGGAAATTGGCGCGAGGGACCTTAGACAGGTCTGCGGAGAAATCTGCAATGAGGTGCGTCCTTCAATTGACCGCTTGCGTAGTCACATCTGGGTCGGATCGGCGAAGGAACAATCGTGGGAGTTCGTAAAGCGAGCCGCAATTGTGCGACAGTTTGAAGCCGCGAACGCCATCTTGTCGATGGTGGATTTTGGCCATGGGTACCTAGGAGTTACCCTACTTCGTCCAGCGTATGAGGAGCTCCTATGGCTTGAATATCTAGCGATGGAGAAGGTTCCGGCAAACACGGTCATCAAGTGGATGACATTGAAAGAAATTGGCGACAGCTTTAAGGCTCAGCGCGCCTTTCTTCGCCCGGAAGGCATGACGTCAGTGGGATTTTCAAAAAGGCTTTCCATCCGGATAAAGCATAGCGTCAAGCAGAACAAAGGCCGCTTGAACGAACTCAGAGCGAAGCTCGGCTGGGATATTAAGGCACAGCTCCCGCCGGTCGCATTCATTGCCGGGCAGGTCGGTCGCAAAAAAGAATATGACTATCTCTATCAGAGCACTTCGCGATTTGTGCATTTCTCGCCGCTTGAATTGCAACGTCGCGTTTGGGGTCAACATGGCTCGGTCACAGTCACGTCAGAGTATTTTTCACATTACTGGACAGACTTCGCGCTGTCGTGGAGTTGTCGCATCCTCATTGAGACCATGATCGCGATGGGTTTCGGAAGACACGCCGAAAATTATGACGGAGACCAAGACCTGTTGTCGAAGCTGCTTCGAGAACTTCGGCCTGTTCAGATTCTCACGGCTTCAGAGTTAGAGAGTTGGGACGATCCCAAATATCATCACGCGAAGGTCACTTAGATATGTCCGTCCGTAATCTCGTCAAATCCATTCAGGACATCATGCGCCAGGACTCCGGCGTGGATGGCGATGCCCAGCGCATCAGCCAGCTTTGCTGGATGTTCTTCCTCAAGATCATCGACGATCAGGATCAGGAGCTTGAACTTCTGAAGGACGGCTACCGTTCGCCGATTCCGAAGCGCTTCCAGTGGCGCGTATCGTCCGCGTCGGGCTCCATTTCGGCGTGAAGCCCCATTTCATAGGCGCCATCGCGTAACACCTTCAGGGTGAGGCCCTTCTGGCCACGTACCGTGCTTTCGATGTGCGAGACATCCACCGCCTGTGCATCAAGGCGGTCTATGGCGCGAAGAACCAGTTCAGCAGGGGCGCCAAGGCTGGCCATACGCGATTTCGGATTCTTGCGCGGCGGCGGCGGGCACTCGACCGCGACGCACGTGGTGACCGGATCACCATCGTCATCGATGCCAAGTTCCACCACGTCGAGCTTGAACGCGAATCGTTCGCCGGCTTCGGCATCCTTGACCTTCACGATGGCACCGCAGCGCGTGCCGTCGTCTTCGGGGGGCACGAAGGTGATCACAGCGTCCGCGTTGGCCAACTGGCCGCTCCAGCCGCGAATGCCGCGGTCTGCGTCTTTTCCAACGTGCGCGACGACCAGCACAAAGGCATCGAGTTCGGTGGACATGTTCTGCAGGCCCCCGAGCATGCTGCTCATCTCTTTGGAGTTGTTTTCATCGGCCCCGGGCATGGACGCGCTGAGAGTATCGATGGTGACCACACCCAACCGATACCCTTGCTCCTCCATCAACTTCTTAATACGCAACAGAGCTAAGCGAAGTTGAATCAGGTCACCCGCATCAGTGAGGACGGGCGCATCGGCGATAAAGCGGATCAGCCCGTTCCAAGGTCCGACACGATGGCGCAAGGCTTCGAAGCGGGCCCGAACCCCATTGGCGCCTTCGGCGGCGATATACACCGCACCGGATTGAACGACCCGGCGTCCCAGCACCTCTTCGCCCTTCGCAATCTTAGAGACTTGCTCAAGAACCCAGAAGCTCTTGCCGGACCCGGGCGGCCCTGCCACGAAGCCGACGCCAACGCGCGGCCACAGCGTCTTCACCAGCCACGACGTCCGGCGATGCTCAAGCCCATCAGCATCTTCGTCTTGGAAGCGGGACTTCTCAGTGGGGGTCTGCGAAGCAGGAGTGCGCGCGATGATGGGTGAGCGCCGAGTGGATCAGGGAGCGTTGTTCTACGAATTCTCGTTGGAACGGCACGTGCCGGCGGATCATCTTCTGAGGGCGATCGACCGGTTCGTTGAGTTCGACGGCCTTCGAGCGAGCCTGGCCCCGTTCTACAGCATGACGGGGCGCCCCTCGATCGATCCCGAGCTGCTGATCCGGATGCTGATCGTGGGCTATTGCTTCGGCATCCGCTCGGAGCGCCGGCTCTGTGAGGAGGTCCACCTCAACCTGGCCTATCGCTGGTTCTGCCGGCTCGGGTTGGATGGCGATGTTCCAGATCATTCGACTTTCTCGAAGAACCGCCATGGCCGGTTCCGCGACAGCAATTTATTGCGACGGTTGTTCGAGACCGTCCTGCAACGCTGCATCGATGAGAGGCTGGTTGGCGGCGAAGGCTTTGCTGTAGACGCCAGCCTGATCCAGGCCGATGCGAGTGACCGCAATCGGGTGGAGGGCGCAGCGGGGCTGCCGCCCGCTGCAGCCGGCCGCGCGGTCGATGAGTATCTCGCCGTCCTCGACGATGCCGCCTTTGGCGCGGCGAGCGAGGTCACGCCTAAGTTTATTGCGCCGGCTGATCCGGCGACGCGATGGACTGCGGCCCACCGCGGACCTGCGTTCTTCGCCTACTCGACCAACTATCTGATTGATATCGACAACGCGATCATCGTCGATGTCGAGGCCACAACCGCAATCCGCCAGGCCGAAATCCTCGCGGCGAAGCGGATGGTCCAGCGCGCGATGGATCGCTTCAATCTTTGTCCCGCCAGGCTGATCGGCGACACCGCCTACGGCACGGCTGACATGCTGAACTGGCTCGTCCATGAGCAAGGCATCGAGCCGCATGTGCCGGTGTTCGACAAGTCCAGGCGCAGCGATGGAACGTTCGAACGGGCCGAGTTCAGGTATGACCACGGGCGCGATCTCTACATCTGTCCAGGCGGGAAGGAGCTGCGACAGCGCCAGAGAACCTACCGCATGCCGCGCGCGTTCGTTGATGAGAACGGCCTGTTGCGCTATCGCGCCAGCAAGCGCGACTGCGATGACTGTGCCCTCAAGCCTCGATGCTGCCCAAACGCGCCCGCGCGTAAGATCCTGCGCTCAATCCACGAAGGCGCTCGCGATCTGGCCCGCGACATTGCCAAGACAGAGGCTTACAAGACGTCCCGCCGCCAGCGCAAAAAGGTCGAGATGCTGTTCGCGCATCTCAAGCGGATTCTGAAGCTCGACCGGCTGCGATTACGTGGCCCCTGTGGCGCCCGTGATGAGTTCCACCTCGCAGCCACCGTCCAGAACCTCAGAAAGCTCGCCAAGCTGACGGAATATGGACAGACCTGAATGTCCGCTGTTCTAATCTCCAGGCATGACCAGCGTCGATTCATCTGAGGCAGAAAGGCTGGCCGCGCTCCTGCGTGCCGCGCGCCGCGCCGTGATCTTCACCGGCGCCGGCATCTCGACGAAGTCCGGCATTCCCGATTTCCGCTCGCCCGGCGGGATCTGGACGCAAGATGGCGCCGATCGAGTTTCAGGATTTCGTCGCCTCCGCCGATCTGCGGCGCGAGGCCTGGCGGCGGCGCTTCGCCATGGAGGAGATGTTTGCGAGCGTCGAGCCGAATGCGGGCCATCATGCCGTCGCAAGGCTGGTCGCCGATGGCCGTGCCACCCATGTGATCACCCAGAACATCGACAATCTGCATCAGCAGTCCGGCGTGCCCGACGCCCAGGTGATCGAGCTGCATGGCAACACGCGCTACGCCAAATGTCTCGACTGCGGCACGCGGCTGGAGCTGGAGCCGATCCGCGCCCATTTCGAGGCCCATGGCGATGCGCCGGATTGCGCCGATTGCGGCGGGCTGGTGAAGACGGCCACGATCTCCTTCGGGCAGGCCATGCCTGAGATCGAGATGGCCCGGGCCGAGGAGGCCACGCTTGGCCTGCGACCTGTTCATCGTCCTGGGCTCGTCGCTGGTGGTCTATCCGGCGGCCGGCTTCCCGGCTCTTGCGCGGCGCAACGGGCGCCAAACTTGTCATCGTCAACCGCGACCCGACCGATCTCGACGCGGCGGCCCATCTCGTGCTCCACAGCCAGATCGGCCCCACTCTTGAGGCGGCCGTTAACGCGCTATAAGGAGCGGTGGACGGCATAGTGGCGATGGTTAGTATGGCGCCAGATTCCCCCTCCGGACCGATTAGGAGTTCCCCCCTTGTTCCGCCTCGAAGATGAAGACGAAAAGCCCGACACCGCCAAGCCCGAGCCGCAGGCAGCCCCGGTCGCCCAGGCCCTCTACAAATCGCGCACGGTCCTGATCTTCGGCGAAGTCGACATGAAGATGGCCGAGCGGGTCACCGCGCAGCTCCTGGCGCTTGCCTCGGAGAGCAATGATCCCATCCGCGTGATCCTCAATTCGCCCGGCGGCCATGTCGAATCCGGCGATACGATCCATGATGTGATCCGCTTCTGCGGTCCGCCGGTGAAGATCGTGGGCACGGGCTGGGTGGCCAGCGCCGGTGCCCATATCTTCCTCGGCGCCAAGCGCGAGAACCGCTTCTGCCTGCCGTTCACCCGCTTCCTGCTGCATCAGCCGCTGGGCGGCGTGCGCGGCCAGGTCAGCGACATCCAGATCGAGGCCGAAGAGATCCTGAAGATGCGCGAACGCCTCAACCGCGAGATTGCGGCGGAGACCGGCCAGACCTTCGAGAAGGTGGTCGCCGATACCGAGCGCAATTTCTGGATTGGCGCCGACGACGCCGTGAAATACGGCCTCGTGAGCAAGGTCGTCAGCCGGGCTGACGAGGTCTGATCCATGACCGGCGCCTCACCTTGGTGGCGCGGCGCGGTCATCTATCAGGTCTATATCCGCAGCTTCGCCGACGGCAACGGCGACGGGCAGGGCGACTTCGCCGGGCTGATCTCCAAGCTCGGCTATCTCGCCGGGCTGGGCGTCGATGCGCTGTGGCTGTCGCCGATCCACCCCTCGCCCAACCGCGACTGGGGCTATGACGTCTCCGACTATGAGGGCGTCCATCCCGATTACGGGACGCGACGCCGATTTCGAGGCCCTGCTGGCCGAGGCACATCGGCTGGGCCTCAAGGTCATGCTCGACGAGGTGCTGGCCCATACCTCCGACGAGCATCGCTGGTTCCGCGACAGCCTGAAGGGCGGGGACAAGGCCGACTGGTATGTCTGGGCCGATCCCAAGCCGGACGGCACGGTCCCGAACAACTGGCTGTCGGCCTTCGCGGGGCCCGGCCTGGGCCTATCAGCCGGCGCGGCGGCAGTACTACCACCACAAATTCCTGCGCCAGCAGCCCAAGCTCAACTGGCGCGAGCCGGCGGCCCGGGCGGCGGCGCTGGCGGTGCTCGACCACTGGCTGGCGCGCGGGGTGGATGGCTTCCGGCTCGATGTCGCGAATGCCTATCTCCACGACGCCGAGCCTGACGGACAATCCGCCGGTGCCGATGGAAGCCCGCACGGCCCATCACTGGGCGCACGCACCGAACCTGCAATTTCACTATCATGACAGCAATTTGGCGGAGAATATTGAGGCGCTGGATGAAATCCGGCGCGTCGTCGATCGCTACCCGGATCGCTTCGTGATGGGCGAGTTCTCGGAAGAAGCGGCGCGCTGCGGTTGCTACGCGGCGCCAGATGCGGGGCTCCACTCAGGCTACAGCTTCCCGCTGCTGGAGGCCCGCACGCTGGGGCCGGACTTTATCCGCGAGCACTATGCAATGCTGTCGGCCCATCCGGACCATTGGCCGTCGGTCGCGTTCTCGAACCACGACGTGATGCGCACGGTCAGCCGCTTCGGCGGCAAGGAGCCGGCATCGGAGCTCGCCTCCCTGATGCTGGCGCTGCTGCTGAGCCTGCGCGGCACGGCACTGCTCTACCAGGGCGAGGAGCTTGGCCTGCCGCAGGCCCCGATCCGGCGCGATCAGCTCACGCGATCCCGTGGGCGACCTCTACTATCCCTACATCTACGGGCGGGACGGCTGCCGCACGCCCATGCCCTGGGATGCCGACGCGGACAATCTGGGCTTCACGACCGGCGAGCCGTGGCTGCCCGATGGCCGAGGCGCATCGCGAGCTGGCGGTCTCGCGCCAACTCCAGCAGCCGGCATCGACGCTCAACTTTGCCCGGCGCTTCCTCGCGGCCCGCAAGGCAAGTCGCGGCGCTGCGCCTTGGCGAAATCGACTTCATCGATGCGCCAGAGCCGGTGCTGGCCTTCGTCCGCAGCCAGGGTGAGGAGCGCATCCTGTGCCTCTTCAACATGAGCGGCGAGGAGGTCGTCCTTCGCGCGATCGCCCGGATCGCGGCAGGGTGCCAGCCTCGGCATCGGCTGCGGAACAGTTCAGCTTGAAGGCGAGAAGCTGACCCTAGGCCCCTACGCCTCCGAGTTCATCCGCCTCTGACAGCGCCCTGAGCAGGGCATCGAACGGCAGCAGCACGCAGGTGTGGCGGCCCGGAATGGATGCGGCGCCTTCGAAGTGCCGCATAGGCATCGAAGGGCGGTTGGGGTGCGTCGGCCTGCGCCTGCAAGCATCGCCGCGACGGCTGCCCGCAGGGCCTGGACTTCGCCCAGCGTCAGGCCCTTGGCATCGCGTCCCAGGATCGAGGCCGACGCCTGTGTGAGAACACAGGCTTTGGTCTCGTGGGCGAGGGCCGCGATGCGCCCGTCCTCGAGCGCGACGTCCATTTCGATCTTGTCGCCACAGGCCGGGTTGTGGGCGCTGCCATGGAGATGCGGTTCCTCGAGCCGGCCGGCGCCGTGGGCATCGGCAGCGAGCCGCAACAGGGCGCGCGTGTAGAGCGGATCGCTCATAGGCGTGTCCGATAGGCGGCGAGCGCTTCAGGCGTGTCGATATCCGTCAGGGGGGCATCATCTGTGGCTTCGATTTCGCAGACCAGTTCGCCATAGGCGCTGATCAAGTTGCGTGCGCCAACATCACCCTCTATCGCCAGCATTTCCGGGAAAAATCGCCGTGCCCAAAGCACCGGATTGCCGCGCTTGCCATGCCGGGTCGCAACGCAGATGGCGCGGTCTTCGCCGGGATCGAAGCCGGCGATCAGCCGGTCGATCAAGGCCGGTATCGATGCCGGGCATGTCACCCAGCAGCACGACCGCGCCATCGCAGTCCTCGGGCAGGGCATTGAGTCCAGCCTTCAGCGATGTGCTCAAACCCTTTGAAAAATCTGGATTATCGATGAACTGCACATTCAGGCCGTCGAGCGCTTTGCGGATCTGCAGGCGCGGCTTGCCCCGTCACGACGAGGACCGTTTCGGCCTGGCTGGCCAGTGCGGCCTCAACTGTGTGGCGGATCATGGGCTTACCGTCCACGTCTTCGAGCAGTTTGTTGGAGCCCATGCGCGAGGACATGCCGGCCGCCAACACGATCGCGCCGATCGCCGGGGCGCGTGCGGGCGAGGCCGGCCGTTCGTCGCGGGGCTGCGGGCGGGTCGGGATTTCGCTCAGCAAGCCGCCGACCCCCATGGCGGCAAATGCGGCCCGATCGAGCGGAAGCCCCGCCAGCACGCGCCACAGGACGAAGTCGAAGCCATTGAGCTTGGGCGAGCGGGCGCAGCCGGGCAGGCCGATCACCGTGGCGCCGTCCAGGTCCCCAAGCAGCAGCAGGTTGCCGGGATCGACCGGCATGCCGAAATGGTGCGACGACGCCGCCGGCTTGCTCGATCGCGGCGGGGATAACATCGCGCCGGTCGGTGATGGCGCTGGCCCCGAAAATCAGGATCGGATCGCAGCCGGCCGTCGCGCGCCTCGCGGATGGCCGGCGCAAGCAGGTTCGGCGTCATGCCCAGTCGCGGCGCTCCATCACGATGGCAGAGCCCAGCGGCCCCCAGCCGCGCATCCAGAGCCGAGCGGTTCTTGTCGAGGAGGCGTGGCTTCGTGCTGGGCAGCGAGGTGGAAATCAGGCCGAAGCGCTTGGCGGAGAAGGGCGCGACGGAGACGGCCGGCCCGTCGGCCAGAACCGCTTCCGCGGCCTCGACCGCAGCACAGGGCGCGGCGAAGGGGATGATCTTGACTGTCGCCAACATCTGCCGCGGCGTGACGCGGGTGAAGGGCGGCAATGTCGCCAGTGTGACAGTCTCGTCGACGGCGTTGAAGGCATCGACCAGATCCGGATCGACCACGGCCAGGCCGTGCCCCTGGGCATAGAGATTGGCGCGGCCGGTGAACGCGGCGGCGATGCGAACCCCGTCACCGGCGCAACGCGTCGGCAAGGCGGGCCGCGGCTTCGTCCTCGGCGACATCGCCGGCGTCGAGCCGGGCGACGACGACCGTATCGATGCCGGCCGCTGTCAGCGCGCGCGATATCGTCGGCCGAGAGGACCCGGCCCTTCTTGAACAGGCGATCGCCGGCGCGCACGGCATGGGCGAGGATCGTGCCCCGGGCCGCCTGGTTGGGATGGATCCGAATTGCATGGCGGCAGATTACGCGGCCCTGGCCTCGCGCGGCAAACGCAAGATGGCCCGCAGGCCGCCACCTGGCCGGTTTTCCAGCGCAATCGAGCCGCCATGGCCCTCGGCGATGGCCTTGACCAGGGTCAGCCCCAAGCCTGCTCCGCCGGTCTCCAGGCTGCGCGAGCCTTCCAGCCGGACGAAGGGCTCGAACACGCGGCCCCGGTCTGCCTCGGCAATGCCCGGACCTTCATCCTCGACGACGATGGCGACCATGCCATCCTCCTCTTCGAGCCGGACATGGGCCGATTTGCCATAGGCGATGGCGTTCTCGATCAGGTTGCGGACCGCGCGGCGGATCTCGTTGGGCCGGCACGAGACGGGAACGGCCGCATGCGGAGTCCCAGGTCACGGGCTTCTCCATCTCCTCAAGGTCCGCGCAGACGCTTTCGACGAGAGCGGCGAGATCGATCTTGCGACGTTTCTCCCAGCCGGCGCCTCGTGCGGCCGTCAACACTGCTTCGGTCAGGGCCTGGAGTTCTTCGAGATTTTTCTCGATCCGCTCCCGCACTTCGTCATCGGCGATGAATTCGGTGCTGATGCGCATCGCCGTGATCGGCGTGCGCAGATCGTGGCCGACGGCCGAAAGAAGCTGCCGCTGGCTCTCCAGGGTTCGCGTGACCTGGTCGGTCATCGCATTGAAGGCAACGGCGGCACGGCGCACATCGTCCGGGCCTTGTTCGGGCACGCGGGGCGCGTCGCCGCCGCGCGCGACTTCGCTGGCGGCGTCGGCCAGCTTCGACAGGGGGCGCGCGACGCGCCGGGCGACAAAAGCGGCAACCGCCGAAGCGGTCAGAATGGCGACCAATGCCGCCAGGAGGAACTGCAGCGGCCAGGGTTCTGGCCGCGGCAGAAAGACTGTCGTCACAAGCTCGGTGCCGCGCACGACGGGAAGCGTGATCTCGACGATGCCGGCAACGCCGCGCCGGTGGTGCGAATGGCGGCTAGCTACATCGGGGCGCGCACCTGGAGGCAAGCAGGCGCACGCTGACAGGCTCCTTCTGGCGCTTCGCGGGCAGCATGGCGCGCGCGCGCGCCGCCAGTGCCGCCTCCTTCGCATCCATCGGCTTGTGGAACGGCCTTGCCAGATTTGAGGCGGAAATGCCACGGCCCGGAGCTCATGGTGCGGACCGCTGCCTCGCGCTCGCGATGGGGAATGCCGGACAGAAGCGTGGCGGCTGAAGCCGCACGGTCGAGCAAACGCTCCATCAGCGCGCTTTCGGTTTGGCGCTCGTGGCTGGAAGCGAACCAGATGGCGATGCCGAGATTGGACAGCATCACGGCCGCGGCCGTGACAACGATGAGTTGCGCAGCCAACGTTTTTGGCCACCAGAAACGGCTGAGGCGTCTCATGCGGGCTCCGGATCCACGGCCAACATGTAGCCGCCGCCCCACACGGTCTTGATATAGCGTGGATTTTTGGGGTCGGGCTCGATTTTCTTGCGCAACCGGCTGACATGATTGTCGATCGAGCGATCGAACAGCTCCGCCTCGCGGCCCTTGGTGAGGTCCAGAAGCTGGTTGCGCGTCAGCGACATCTTGGGCCGTTCGATCAGGGCCATCAGCAGGCGGAATTCGCCGCTGGAGAGCGGTGTCGCCAAGCCGTCAGGCCCCAAGAGTTCTCGCTGACCGGTGTCGAGGGTCCAATCGCCAAAACGGATGCGCTCGGCCTCAGGCGGCTTCTGATGTGGCGGCAGGGCCTGCGTTCGGCGCAGCACGGCAGCGACCCGCGCCACCAGTTCGCGCGGCGAGAAGGGCTTGGGGATATAGTCGTCGGCCCCCATTTCGAGCCCGATGATGCGGTCGACCTCTTCGCCGCGCGCGGTAAGCAGGATTACCGGAATCTGAGAGGTCTCGCGGATGGAGCGGCACAGGCTGAGGCCGTCCTCGCCCGGCATCATCACGTCCAGCACGACGAGATCGATGGCCGAGACCCGCATGGCCTTGCGGGCGGCCTGGGCGTCGGCGGCAGCGCTGACCCGATAGCCGTGCTGGCGCAGATAGCGCGCCAGCGGCTCGCGAATATCGCGGGCATCCTCGACGACCAGGATGTGAGGGCTTGTTTCGGTTGCCATGTCTGTCCGTCCTGGTTCCAGAATGTGGCTTTCCGAAGCCGTCCGCAAATCCATTTGTCGCAAAATGTAGTCGATGCTAACCCGCAGCCGACACTTTGCGACGTGTTTCCCCGGCAGCGACAAAGTTTTGCGAGAGCTGGGCGCGATGCTCTGCATCTTCAAGGAAGGGCATCCAAGGAGACGCATCAATGAAAAAGTCCATTCGCGTGGCCCTGCTTGCTGGCATGGGGCTCGCACTTGGCAGCAGCGCTGTTCTGGCTCAGATGCAGCCGCCGCCTCCCTCGCCAGATATGTACGGCTCCGGCTCCCTAGGCGGGCACCGGGCCGATCGCGTTTTGCGGGATTTCGATCTCAACAAGGATGGAAAGATCACCAAGGCCGAGTTGGACAAGGCGATGGCTCAGCGCTTCGCGTCGGCGAGCGGTGGCGAGCAAGCCATGACCGAAGCCCAATTCGCCGCCGTTCATGAAACGTCGCTGCACGATCACGCGGAAAAGCTGTTCCGTCGAATTGACTGGAATGCTGATGGCGTCCTGTCGCTGGCCGAGTTCAGAGCGCCGATCCGTGCCCGTTTCGAGAGGTTGGACAGGGACGGCAGTGCGGCGGTCTCCTGCACACCACCACATCGCGGTGTCCGCAAGCCTCACACGGACATGAAGGGCGTGCACAAAGTGCACAAGCTGGGAGATCGCCACATCGGGCGCCGTTCCGGCAGCGCACTTGGCATGCTGTGCCGGGAGGCCGATCTCAACAAGGACGGCAAATTGACCCGTGCCGAGTTCGATAAGGCCGTAGCCGACAAATATGCCGCAACGGTCAAGGGCGGGGCCGGAATGACGCTGGCTGAGTTCTATGGCCTGGAAAAATTGCGGTTCATGGATCGTGAGGCGCGTCTGTTCAAGCGGCTCGACAAGAACCACGACGGCAAACTCAGTGAGGCCGAGTTCGCCGCGCCGGGCGAGAGGCTATTTGCCCGACTGGATACAAACAAGGATGGCGTCGTGACCAGCGGCGAACTTACCGCTCCCCGCCACAGCCACAGCCACAGCGGCCACCGTGGCCGGAGCAAGAAGCCGGGATAGCCCCCCTTCTCGGTTCAAGCCGACGCGCGGATGGTGGCTTTTCCATCCTTGCCGCCATCCGCGCGAAGGCATTGCGTTATCTCCGCGAGGATTGAAATTGCGATCTCCGCGGGTGAGCGCGCGGAGATCGCCAGCCCGATCGGGCCATGAATCTTCGCAAGATCTTCGTCAGTAAAGCCATGCTCCTTCAGGCGCTCCAGACGTGCGGCATGGGTTTTCTTCGAGCCCAAGGCACCGATATAGAAGCACGGCGAACGCAAGGCCGTCGTAAGGGCTGGATCGTCGATTTTGGGGTCGTGGGTGAGGGCAACAAGCGCACTGCGGCGGCCGAGCGACGACTTGGCCAGTGCTTCATCAGGCCAGTCATGCGAGATTGCAATTCCGGGAAAGCGTTCCGGTGTAGCAAAGGCCGTCCGCGGATCGATGATACGCACGCTGTAATCGGCAAGCCGCGCCATTTGCGACAGAGGCTGCGCGATATGGGCCGCGCCGACGATGACCATGTCTAATGGCGGATTGTGCACGGCAAGGAACCAAGCCCGTCCCTCAAACTCAAACGGCTCGCTCTTGTCGGCGCGCGCAGCTACGGTGGCAGCGTGTTCAAGTTCGGAGGCTGGGGGTGCGCTAGGGTCGATCAGCTTTTCGTCGCCGGTCGCGAGATCTACAGCACGCACGACTGCGCGGGCTGCCTTGCGGGCTTCGTTCAACGCCGCGAGCGTATCCTTGCGCATAATTGTCTAGACGATCGGTTCGACAAAGATCTGAATCTGGCCGCCGCAAGCAAGGCCGACATCCCAGGCTTGCTCGTTGCTGACGCCAAAATTGAGCGTCTGCGTGGCTCCGGTGTTAATAGCTTCGAGCGCGCTTTCGATGACTGCGCCTTCGATGCATCCGCCGGAGACCGAGCCGACAAAGGCAGCGTCATCACGGATCGCTATCTGGCTGCCGGCTTGCCGTGGCGCCGAGCCCCAGGTCTTCACGACCGTCCCCAGCGCCACTTTGCGGCCCTCGGCCAGCCACTGCGCCGCCGTGTCGAGAATCTCGTTATGCACTACCGGCGTGCTCATCCGCCGAGCGCAGCCGCGACGGCGCGCTTGGCCATAACGGTGACTAGATGGGCGCGGTACTCGGAAGAGCCATGCAAATCCGAATTGAGATCGTCGGCTGCAACCTTCGCATTCGCAATTGCATCCGCTGTAAAGTTGGATGCAAGGGCCGCTTCCATCTCCGGTACGCGGAACACGCAGGGACCAGCACCGGTCACCGCGACGCGCACACCGCTGCCGGTCTTGGCCACGAAGACCCCAACCATCGCATAGCGAGAGGCCGGATTCGGGAACTTCGCATAGCCGGCCTTTTCCGCACGGGGAAAGGAAATCTCGCTCACGATCTCGCCTTCCTGGAGTGCGGTTTCGAACATGCCGGTGAAGAATTCGTCGGCCACGATTTCGCGCTTGGTCGTCTTGATCGTCGCCCCAAGAGCAAGGGCTGCGGCCGGATAGTCGGCGGCGGGATCATTGTTGGCGATGGAGCCGCCGATCGTTCCCATATGCCGGACGGCCGGATCGCCAATCTCCCCGGCGAGGAAGGCAAGGGCGGGGATTGCCTTGGCCACATCGGCCGAATTGGCGACGTCGGCGTGCTTGGTGGTCGCACCAATGGTGACCGCGCTAGCATCGACGCGGATAAAGGCGAGGTCGGCCAGCCCGGAGATATCGACCAGCGTCGGCGGATTGGCGAGGCGCTGCTTCATCGTCGGGATGAGAGTCTGCCCGCCGGCCAGAATCTTGGCATCGGGATCGGCCGCGATCAGGGTTGCGGCTTCGCTCAGCGATTTCGGCTTCGCATAGGTGAAGGGATAGGTGATCATGACGCGCCCCCCATTTCCTTCGCGGCGGCCTCGATGGCGCTCACGATGTTCTGGTAGCCCGTGCAGCGGCAGATATTGCCCTCGAGCTCTTCGCGGATTGTTTTGCGGTCGAGCTGGGGTTTGCGACGGATCATGTCCACGGCCGTCATGATCATGCCGGGTGTGCAGAAGCCGCATTGCAGGCCGTGGTGCTCGCGGAAGGCCTCCTGTACGGGGTGTAGCTTGCCGTCCTTGGCGAGACCCTCAATCGTCATCACCTCCGCGCCATTCGCTTGCACCGCAAACATTGTGCAAGATTTCACAGCGCGGCCGTTTACATGCACGACGCAGGCACCGCACTGGCTCGTATCACAGCCGATATGCGTGCCAGTCATACGCAGATCTTCGCGCAGGAATTGGACCAGCAGCGTGCGGTCTTCAATTTCCGCGGAAACGGATTGGCCGTTCACCGTCATGGACACGGCAGCCATGCATGCACTCCTCAGAATGTTCCGATAATGACCAAGTTTCGGCCTTGAAGCGGGGGGCGGTCAAGCCTTCCGATCTTCAGAGCACCACGCCGAACAGGATCAGCAAAATTACAATCACGCCAATCAGGCCCACGACCCAGATTTCCGGGGCAACGCCACTCCGCGTGGCGCCGGGCTGGCCCGTCCCATCGGTCGCGGCGGCGTGGATGGCCGCCTCGGTGGCGATGGGCTCCATAGGCACGCCGGCGGCCTCGGACTCTGCCAGCGCGATCGCCTCGGCCCGGCGTGCGGCCTCATCGGCTGCCGCTTCCGCGCCTGTGCCCACGGTGTCGGCGAACTTGGCAAAAAAGTCGTCGGCGATCTGGCGGGCGGCCCCGTCGATGAGGCGCTGGCCGATCTGGGCCAGCTTGCCGCCAACATTGGCCTTGGCTTGGTAGCTGAGGGTCGTGCCGCCGTCTTCAGGTACCAAGCATCACCTCGGCCTCGCCCTTGGCAAAGCCGGCGACGCCGCCTTGGCCCTCGCCGCGCAGGACGCAGCGGTGGGGCGGATCGAGTTCTTCCAGTGCCACCTTGCCCTTGAAGGTGGCCGAGACGGGCCCAACCTTCAGCTTCACCGCAGCCTCGAAATGGGTATCGTCCGTCTTGGCCAGAGACTGGCAGCCCGGAATGCAGGCGCGGAGGGTCTCTGGGTCGTTGATCGCCGCCCACACAGTTTCTGGTGAGGCTGGAATGGTGTATCGGCCGGCAAAATCCATGGCTAGGGCGGTTCCTTCGAACGGAAAAAGAATGAAGTGTGAGCAAGAACTTAGTAACGCGTGCTGTGCGGCGGTACAATTCTAGGCTGTATTAAATCAGGAAGTGTCTTTAACTCGCGCGTAGATCGTGTTAACTTTAGATTTACCATTTGTAGCAGTCTGTGATTTGGGGCATCGGGGATGGATACGACGTTTTCGGCATCGCCGGGGCTAGGCGAAGCCGCTGTCGAGGTGACTGGCCTCGTAAAGTGGTTCGATCTGGCAAAGGGCTACGGTTTCATCAAACCATCTGACGGTTTCGATGGCGATATCTTGCTCCATCAGACATGTGTGCGGCAATCGGGTTACAAGGCCGCCTACGAAGGGGCACGGGTGGTCTGCGAGGCCGTAAAAGGCCCTCGGGGCCTTCAGGCTCGCCGGCTTCTGATGCTCGACAATTCGACCGCCTCGCCGCAGGCCGTCACCGGGGCCCGTGCCGCGCGCTATGTCGCAGAGCCGAACGGGCCAGCCTTTGATGCCACGGTCAAGTGGTTCAACCGGGGCAAGGGCTACGGCTTCGTGTCGCGAGGGCCGAATACACCGGATGTCTTCGTGCATATGGAGACGCTGCGGCGTTACGGAATCCGTGAACTCTATGAGGGGCAGCGCGTCAGAGTGCGCGCTGGTGACGGGCCCAAAGGGTCAGCTGGCGGCGGAAATCTCCGTTCTGGATTCTTGACCTCTTAGATCCTCAGCATACGGTTCGTGCTGCCCGTGCTAAACTGGCGCGGGCACGTTCTGTATCGCGAGGGGATTTCATGCGTAGCATTTTGGCGGCATTTCTTGGCTTGGTGGCGCTTCTGAGCTGTCCTGCAATTGCAGGCGCGGCCAAGCCTCTGCCGCACTCCGTTGTGGTGATCGACACGACGCGCGGGCCGGTTCGCTTTTCCGTTGAAATCGCCAGCGACAAGGCGTCCCAGGAGCGTGGGCTGATGTACCGCCGCTCGCTGGCGCCGAACGCCGGCATGCTGTTCGACTTCCACCAGCCCAAGATGGTTACGTTCTGGATGCGGAACACCATCATTCCACTGGATATGATCTTCATCAGGGCCGATGGCACGGTCTCGACTATCCATGCCAACGCGGTGCCCTACGCGTTGACGCCGATCCCGTCGGCCGAGCCGATCCGCGCTGTGCTGGAGATCAACGGCGGTCGGTCCGCCGCGCTTGGGATCCAGCCTGGGAACCGGGTCCATAATCCGATCTTCGGCCGGCCCTGAGGCGGTTTCGCCTCGCGGTGGCGTCACCGTTGAAGCGCGCGGCGCGAGCGTGTATGGGACGGCAATCCGCCGGGAGGCCCGGGGCGTGGCGCAGCCTGGTAGCGCATCTGCTTTGGGAGCAGAGGGTCGCGTGTTCGAATCACGCCGCCCCGACCAGTCTTTGCCGCCGTTCGCGGCTTTGACTGGCAGGCCATTCGCCGGCGGGCAGAGGAGAGAGCATGCGCGCACGTATCTATCGCCCCAGCAAGACGGCCATGCAGTCGGGCAAGGCCGGGACCCGGAACTGGGTACTGGAATTCGAGCCGGAGTCGCCGGTGTCACCCGATCCGCTGATGGGCTGGAGCGGTTCGGCGGACATGCGCTCACAGGTCGAGCTGGAGTTCGACTCGGCAGAAGAGGCGGTCGCCTATGCCGAGAAGCATGGCATTCCCTATCAGGTATTCGAGCCGCTCCCACAGGTGGCCAAGCCGAAATCCTATTCCGACAATTTCCGCTACGACCGGAAGATCCCCTGGTCGCATTGACCGGCGGCCTGCGGGCGCGTCGGCACGGGATGCTGTATGCTGGCGCGTGGCTGGACCCCGTAGCTCAACTGGATAGAGCACCTGCCTTCTAAGCAGGATGTTGCGTGTTCGAGTCACGCCGGGGTCGCCAAACAAATCAAACAGTTAGAGCGTTCTCCGCGTTCCCCCGACCCGCTCGGGGGTTCAATCGGGGGATATTTTCCAACGTT
Source organism: uncultured Pseudomonadota bacterium (assembly GCA_963822185.1). Classification (GTDB taxonomy): domain Bacteria; phylum Pseudomonadota; class Alphaproteobacteria; order Micropepsales; family Micropepsaceae; genus Rhizomicrobium. The sequence continues at coordinate 91,041 of CAWGGT010000001.1, read as the reverse complement.
CGAGTGCGACAATAGGACAGGGCAGGGGACGCCTCGCCTACTTCCTTATCGGTGCGCCGTCAGGCGGTCGTCCCCACCCCCAGATCGTCGATATAGACGAAGGCATCCGGCACGCGCACAGACAGCGCCACGCGCTGCTCGGCGCGGATGGTCAGCATGTTCTTGATGAAGTTGTCGCGGTCCTCGCTCGACACCAGCACCTCGGGCGTCATGCGGTCGTGCAGCCGCGCGCCGAGACGGAATGCCCCGACCAGACATTCGTCCCGCTGCATCGAGGGCGTCGGCACGACGCGCACCTGCCACAACAGGCCCGGCAGCGTCCCGAAGGGCCCGCCGCCTGCACCGGCGAGGTAGCGGCCTTCGGCGTCCTTCAGGCTGATGAGCTGCGCCCAGGTCACGTCATTGATGAGCACGCCGTCGACCGGTAGGCGCGCTTGCTGCGCCTGCACGATGGCCAGCAGAATGCGGTCCAGCGCGTTCTCATGGGCGACGGCGAAGGCCGGAGCGTAGGGCAGCGCCTGCGGGATCAGCCCCATCAGGTTCTGGTCCGTGCCGTCGCCGCTGATGATCTGCCCTTCCTCGACCAGATGGAGGCCGTAGCGCAGTTCGCCGTCGATCAACGCGCCCAGCCCCTCGACATCCTCGAAGGTCTGCCGGGGGCACGGAATCCAGTGCGCCACGGTGCGCACGGGCGCTTCCTTCAGTTCGAAGCCCAGATCGCTTTCCGGCTTCTGCGCGCCTTCGGCCACGGGGGCTGCGCGGATCGTGCGGTCGGTCTGGCGCACATACTGGATCAGATTCGAAGAAGTCGGCACGACCGACAGAAGATCGCGCACGCGCAAGGCCTGCTGCGGGCAATGGCTGAAGGCCGTCGCGCTGTGGGGCGACCAGATCGCGCTGCTCGACCCCGGTGGGCGTGTCGATGGATGCGCGGATCGGAACGCGGACGGTACCCGAGAAGCCGCTGAGGCGCAGCGTGCTCATGCGTTCATGCCGGGCGACCTGCTCGCCCCAGGTTGGACCGCTATACGGCCCGCGCGGCGATGGCCTGCGCGATATCTGACGCTGCTCGACCGCCAGAAGACGGCTTTGGACGCCCTGCATCGTGTGGTGCGTCGTTTCCAGCTCGGCCTTCACTTCGCGGTGCTGGGTGTTCAAAAGCTCAATCACGGACTCGGTGGTGGCGGTCATCAGTTTCCCCTGTGGCGAAGGTGAGGCGTCAGGTGCAAGCGCCGCTGCGCACCTGGGAAATGTCGAAGGTTACGCAGGTAATCTTGCGGGCATGGCTGATGCGGGCGAGTTGCGCGGCTTGCACGCCGACACCTTGCGTCAAGAAGAAAGAGGTCGACATTCGCGTTAGTCGCTTGTGACAAGGAGACCAACGTCGGTTTGAAGATGCGGTCGCCGACCCGCAGACCGGTGTCCATGAGAGATGCGATCTCATGCGCCTGCTGCTCGGACTCTGCATTATCGGGAAGGTAGACAATGCCAACCCTGACGGGCCCCGCACGCATCGCTTCGATAAATCCAATCGCACGAGCAGCCACGAGCAAATCAGTGCGGGACAACCCGGCGAGAGCTGATCCGATCGGGAGAGCAGTGCCAGCATTGCCGCCATAAGCCTGAAGGCGCACCGCCTCAATGATGAACGTCCTTTCTCTCGATGCGGTGTAATTGCCGGCTTTTTGCGCGCGAGAGTACTGTGGTCCACCGGCACGATGCTGCGGTTACGCAGAAGCTCACCGGCGCGGTCGGAAGGAACAGGCTCGCTGAAATAGAAGCCTTGTGCCTTAGTCGGCGTGCCTGTGGAAATTAGCAATTCACGCTGCTCGCGCGTCTCAACACCTTCAGCCATGACGCCTATGCCGAGTTCTTTGGCGAGGTTGATCATGACGCGGATCATGTCGGCGCCTTCCGGATCTGTGAGAGCCTTGGAGATGAGGGAGCGGGCAATCTTAAGGTGACTGACGTTGTAGGATTTGAGATAGTCGAAAGACGAATATTCAGTACCGAAATCGTCGATCGCAATCTGTGCCCCGAGCCGGTTCAGCTGGGTCAGGACATCGCTTCCGGTCCATTTGAGTTGTGCGAGTGTCGCCTCAGTCACATCGAACTCGATGTCCGAGGCACTGAGATTCCATTTTTGCAAAGTGTTGACGACATCCTGGGTCAGCTCGCGCGCATTCTTGAGCTGGAGCAAGGAGAGGTTGACCGTCAGGAGCCGCGGGGCAATTCCCTCGTCGCGCCAATGGCGGAGTTGCTCGCAGGCACGGTCGAACACCCAATGGCCCAACTGCATGATCGTACCGGTCTGTTCGGCAGCAGCAAGAAAGTCGGGCGGGAAAAGCAGGCCTCGCGTCGGATGATGCCAGCGCACCAAAGCTTCGATGCCTACGATTTTCCCGGAAATGACTTCGACTTGCGGCTGATAGTAAAGCTCGAGCTGCTCCTTATCGAGTGCTTCGCGCAATGCGGTTGTTAGCGCAACTCGGTCGCGTACCTTTTCATCAAGATCCTCACTGTGGAAGCGGAATTGGTTCCGGCCCTGATCTTTGGCACGATAGAGTGCGAGATCGGCTTGGCCGAGCATAGCATCTGGTCCGCTGGTGCTTTCCGAATAGGGGGCGATACCGATGCTGACAGTGATGTGCACGTCATTCCCGTCAAGCGAGTAGGGGGCGGACAGCGCACGCAATAGCTTGCTTGCAAGGTCGCCTGCATAGGATGGATCTTCCAAGTCGGTCTGTAGAATGGCGAATTCATCGCCGCCGAGCCGTGCAATGACGTCGTATTCTCGGGTATTCGCTCGTAACCGCTCGGCAATCTCCTTGAGTAATTTGTCACCAACCGGATGGCCCAGCGTATCATTGACATCTTTGAAATGGTCAACATCGAGATAGAGAACGGCAAAGGCGTCGCCCCCGCGCTGCGAAGCTGCGAACCCTTGCCTCAGGCGATCGATGAATGTGTTGCGATTGGCGAGACTGGTAAGTCCGTCTGTTCGCGCAAGAAGGGCGATCCTCTCTTCGGCAATTTTGCGCTCGGTAATGTCGATAATAATGCCTTCGACTTCGATCAATCTGCCGAGCTTGTCTCGAACTGGGGCATAACGATTTTCGACCCACCGGAGCGTGCCATCACCTGTGCGCAGTCGAAATTCGATTGTTCCTCCACCGGCTCCCTTCTGCAGCGTTTTGGTCATGGCCTCGCCGAAGCGGGCTTGGTCTGCAGGATCGATCATCAGTTCAGGCCAGTGGGCACTGGCCATCAGCTTTTTCGGATCGTGGCCGAACTTAGTGACATTGGGCGAGATGTAGGCGAGAGACAGTGACGGTTCGCCGCGAAGCCGATAGAGAATTGTCGGGCTGTTTTGGACGATCATATTCGCATCGGCAAGCTCCTTGACGTAACGCGCACGCACCAGCGCGACGCCGATCAATCCTGCCAGCGTTTCCAGGCCGTCGGTTTCCGCCCAGCTCCATTTGCGCGGCTCGGTGCCGGAGTCGAGAAAATGTAGTGTTCCCCATAGCCGTCCGTCGATTAGGACAGGAATTTGCAGACAGGAGCGCATGCCCAATCCGCGATATTGCTCGCGCAGGTCGTCGCGAATGTCATCAAGCGTGCAGCTGTAAGGATGTCCGCTGAGGGCCGGCGCAATGGATTGCGGGAAATGCGCGGTCAGGTCGACATCCTGAAATAGTGGGTGATCGATCGCGGGCGTAACACCCGGGGCACACCATTCCTGGGAGATCCTGGCGTGCATATGGCCCTCCTTATCCGGGACGATGGCTATAAGTTGCACACGGCTAACGGCCACGGTTTGGCCGATCAATTCAAGAACGGCGGCTACGGCATCTTCATAGGCATGGGAGCCGAGTAGCTCGGACGCGCTTTTGGTCACCGCATTGAGGAGGGCGTCGTGCTCGCGCAGTGCCTTTTCGGCCACGCGCCGTTCGTGAAGCTCTGTTTCCAGGCGTGAGTTTGCTTCGCGGAGGTCCTGGGTCCGTTCAGTCACGGTCTGCTGAAGTTCAAGCTGGAAGATCGTGAGTTGAGATGCTCGATCCTCTGCGAGGGCGGCCTGCTTCTCCGCATTGCCACGCTGACGCAATGTTCGCGCGAGAAGATGGGTGAGGAAAAGAAATGCCAGAGTGGCCGCTGCGAGAAGACCGGTGCCCCACATCAGCTCCCACTGCCAGCGTGCGAGCGCGTCGGCCTCTGGCAGCGCCGCATGGACTGTCAGCGTTCCTCTTGTCTCCGCTACAAAGATGTAAGGCGCGCGCTCATTGTTTGGGGGGCGGCCGTCGACGAGTTTGCCGTTGTCAACGACCCAAAATGCCGAGGTCGGATATTGCAGGAAGGCGTTCCAGATCGCTTGCGTTCGTTCGGCGGTATGCTCGTCCTTGGATATGCCCGCTCGGGTCGCTAGCTGATTGAAATCGGCGAGCGTTGAAGCGGTAATGGAGAGTTGCGTTCTGGCTTGTTCAATGTCGTTCGTACGTTCGCTGATTTTGAAGAAGGCCGCGAGTCCCCAAACGATAATCAGGGCGCCGATGACAGGTAGAAAGACGAGCCGCTCCAGACGACGATTTGAGCGGCGGTTGGTTTCGTCGTCCGGCATGGCGATCCCCACTGCGCTCCGGCATGAATGCCATGCGGAGGCGTCCGGAGAATTGTGGGGCCGCAGGCAATTGAGCCCGTTGCGCGAAATCAATCATGTTGCGGACCGATTTGCGAGCAGCGCAGCCTGCTTCATGGGGATGGGGGAGGTATAATTACGGAATGACGGACAATGGTAGCGGCGCGATGTGGAGACGTGACCGCAGGCGACTGCAGCGCCTCGCGGGCGCTGCAGTCTATCGGCATCAATAACCGTCCGGGCCGTCATCGTATGGCGGCGGAGGAGGCGGCGGCGGTGGCGGATAGCCGCCGTCGTTATAGCGCCGCCGGTTGCCATACCCGATTTCGTTGCCGCGATGTTTCATGCATTGTGCATAGGCGATGTTGTATTCGCGTTGGGTGCTGTACTGTTTGTCTCCAGGGCGGGTAGACGAGCTTCCGATGGCGGCACCTGCCGTGCCGCCGACAATCGCGCCGCGGGTGTCGCCGACTGCGGCCCCCAAGGCGGCACCGAGTGCGGCACCGATAACGGTGTTGCGCGCGATCTCGTCATTGGCGCGGTCGATGCGTCCGGCGACGCGGTCTTCCGCATATCGCTCGCATATATTCTGATCGTCCTGGAATTGGGAGAAGGACCTGTGCTCGCCCGGCATGACCGGGACGGTCGGCCCCATCGGCTGCGTCACGCAACCTTCCAGGGTAAGAACCGTTGCAAGGGCGGCGGCACTCACCATGACTCTGCGCATTGTTTGAGATCCTTCTGCTACGCGGAACACCGGCAGGCAGCCTAGCCGCAGGGCTGCTGCTACCTGTTGATTTCCCGCAAGATGAGCCTCGGCTCTTCGACATGAACGTAGGATGAATGGGACGGCTGCGCCGCCAACCTCAAAATGCGTGAGATTGCAAGATTGACCTGTGTGGTCCGGGGCGTAAAAAGCCCGCGCGTCACACGGCGCCCGGGGGAGAACGGATGAAGATCGTCGGCAGGACATGGACGAACTGGTCGGGCGGCGTCACCTGCAAGCCGCGCGAGATCGTGGCTCCGAGAGACGAGGTGGAGCTGGCGGCCGCCCTGCGCAATGCCGAGGGACCTGTGCGGGCGCCGGGGACGGGACATTCCTTCACCCCGCTCTGCGCCAGCGACGGGACGCTGGTGGATCTGGCGGCCTTTACGGGCTTGAAGGGCGTGGATGCCGGCGAGCGCACCGCTAGCTTTGGCGCGGCGACGCCGCTGTGGGCGGTGGGGCCGGCGCTCTATGGCCATGGCTTTGCGCTGGCGAATATGGGCGACATCGACCGGCAGACACTGGGCGGTGTCGTCGGCACCGGCACGCATGGAACGGGACCGACGCTGGGCAGCCTGTCCGCCCAGGTTTCGGCCTTCCGCCTGATCCTGGCCAATGGCGATGTGCTGCAATGCTCGGAGAACGAGAACCCGGAGATCTTCGCGGCGGGGCGCGTCTCCATGGGCACGCTGGGGCTGATGCCGGAGATCACGGTGAAGGTGCTGCCCGCCTACAAGCTGGCGGAGCATAATTTCGCCCTGCCGATTGCCGAGCTGTTCGAGAAGCTTGAGAGCGCTGGTCGCGGATAACCGGCATTTCGAATTCTTCTGGTTTCCCTATGCCGAAATCGGCGGTGTGCAAATCGCTCAATCCGACCGACGGCCGAGGCGCCGGAGCCGCGTTCGGCGGACGAGATGTATGAACGCGGCGAACGCGGCAGCGCGGATATGCGCGTGTTTGCCGGCATCAATGAGTTCCTGCCTTACACACCGTTCCTGCTGAAGGCTTCGCACAAGCTGTTCTCGCGGCTGATGCCGGGGCCGGAGAAGGTGCGCTGGAGCTATGAGATATTTCCGAGCCCGCGCAATGTGCGCTTCAACGAGATGGAATATGCGGTGCCGCTGGCGAAGGGACCGGAATGCCTGCAGGAGATCGTGCACACGATCCGCAAAGAAGGCATCAACACCGGCTTTCCGATCGAATACCGTACGGTGGCCGCGGACGATGTCTGGCTCAGCCCGTTCTACAAACGCGAGAGCGCAACCATCGCCGTGCATCAATATCACCGGGTCGATACGACCAGGCTGTTCACGGCCTGCGAAAAGATATTCCGCCGCTACGAAGGCCGTCCGCATTGGGGCAAGCGCCACCATTGCGGCAGCCATGAATTCGGCGCAGTTTACCCCGAGTTCGAACGCTTCCGGGCCTTGCGGCGCGAACTCGATCCTGGCGCCAAGCTCTTGAATGCGCATCTGTGCGACATATTCGACTAGGGACCTCAGCGGAGGCCGCGCCATGCGCCGTCTCGCCTTCACCGGATTGATGATACTGCTCGGTTTCTTCGGCGGACTATTTGTCGTGTCCGGACATCATTTCGTTGGCGGGTTGATGGGGGCGCTATTGGGCGGGATTGCAGCGGTGGTCGTGCTGGCCTTTCCGCGCCATCACGATGACGGCTCCGACAGCGACGGCGATATCTGGTTCAAGGATTAGGGAGGCGCTGCGCGCATAAGAAAAGCGGGTGTGCGCAGGCCACAAATTCGATCGGCCATTACGCACAAGAGTCCCGCCTTGCACATCGAGACTACGGCAGGCGGGCCGCACACGCGTTTCAACGCAGCTACTCCGCACCTTTATCTCGCCTCGAACTTCGCGCAACGTTCGGGAAGGCTCCGCCGGCCGCAGCCGCGTGCGAGATCCATGCTCCCGTCGACGCACACGGATGCGCGCAAGCTTCGCATCCTTGTCCTGTATGGACCTGCGTGACCAATTCCGCCCCGGCAATCTCCTTCGCCAAACATCTACGAAGAAATGGGAACAAAAAAAGTACATTCAAGAGGGAGGAGTGAATTTTTTCGCTTATCCCTCAAGAAAATTCCGTGCGGTGCGCAAGAGGCAGGAGGAGCGGCGCCAAATAATGACGCCGCTTCTCCTTATCCCTCACTTGGCCGCGAGGATCGCGTCCAGGCTGCGTGGACCGCTGCCCACCGGCTCCAGATGTGGATAGCGAAGCCCGTCGTGATAATCGATCGTCACGGTACGGAACATCTTGTTGCTCTCCACGAGGAAGGTGAGCGGTTCCTTGTGCGTCTTGGCCCAGGTGACCGCCAGCTTGAGCGCACCGGCGCTGAACGCCTCGCCATTGAGGGCCATGAGCTTGTTGCCGATGGTGAGGCCCGCCTTGAAGGCCGGGCTGCCCCATTCCACCGTGGTCAGCTTTCCATCGCCATTCACCGCGAAGCCCACGCTGAAGAGGAAATCGGACTGCTTGCGCAGGCCTTCCACGCTCTTCTCGTAAGACGATGGCTTGCCGGTATAGACGAGCTTGTAGCCACCGCGCTTCACCCAGGCGAGCGGTGCGCCCTTGCCCGGTTTGTAGAGATGGTCGCGCAGGAACGTCGCCCAATCATAGGGCACGACCTTGTTCAGCGCGGCCACGATGTCGTCGAAGGTATAGGTGTGTGTGACGTAGGAGCCGTTGTCGATGCCGAAGAAGTCCTTGGCGAAGGTATCGAGTGATTTCTTGCCATCGGTCAGCTTGCGGATCAGCGTGTCGGCATCGAGCCAGGTGAGCTGGCCCATCGAGTAGTAATCCTCGCTGAGCTGGTAATTGCGCCACGGGATCGGCTTGCGATGGGCGATGGTTTCGTCATGAGTGGTGTCTTCGACCGAACGCCATTCATGACCGACGTGATCGTTGTAGACGGCCGCAGTGAGGGCAAGGGCGCTGAGCGCTTCCTTCTTCGTCCACAGGCCGGACCGCGCGGCCAGCACATAGCCCCAATACTGCGTCTGGCCCTCATACATCCATAGCAGCGAGTCGCCCATGGGGACGTTGAAGTTGGGCGTCCACAGATCGGCCGGGCGGCGGAACTTGCCGTTCCAGGAATGGGTGTATTCGTGAGCCAGCAGATCGCGCTCGGCGGTGGTCTCGTCCCAATGCACGAAATAGCCCGGCACGGTGCCATCTTCGCTGGAGCGATGATGCTCCAGGCCTTCGCCACCCATCTGATTCGAGAGCCAGAGCAGGAAGTCGTAATGGTTGTAGTGGTGCGAGCCGAACAGCTTGTAGGCCTGTTGCACCAGATTGCGATGAGCCTCCAATTGCTTCGGCGTGATCTGCAAGAGCTCGGGCTTGTCGGCCACGATGTCGAGAGAGACCGGAACCTTGGCGCCGGGATCGAGATTCTCTTTGCGGAATACGTGCCCGCGATCAGCGGGGAATCCACCAGCGTGTTGAAGGTGACCGGCTTGAACGTGACCGTGTCGCCATCGGTTTTGGCCGCACGCAGGGCCGTGCCGTACTTCCAGCCCTTGGGCACGGTGATGCTGACATCGGTTGTGATGCCACGGGTGAAATAGCCGGCCGGATAAAGCGCGACCATGTTCCACTCCACGTTCAGCATGGAGGGTGTCATGTTCAGGCGCCCTTCATTGGGCGCGACCGAGGAGAGGAAGTTGAACGAGATGTTGAGCGACTTGGCGCCTTCGGGCACATCGATGTGGAAGGCGTAGACATTGACCGGATCGCGCGTCCAGGAAATGGTCTTGCCATTCGCGGTGATTTCGAGGCCGGCGAATTTCTGGATCGGGCCGCCCGGGGCGTGAACGCCCGGCAGCCAATCGGGGTAAAGCAAGGTCATGGCGCCTGCGGCGGCCACGGGCACGGTCTCTTCGACCTTGAAGATGTGGCGCGTCAAATCCGTGGCGTCGACCTTGATCGTGAGCGCGCCGGGATATGCAATGTCCTTGGGCGCGGCGATCGGTGCGGCCGGTGCCGCCGGCTGAGGCTGGACTTCAGCCGTGGCGATAGAAGTGGTTCCGGCGAGCAGCAATGCCGCCAGAAGCGTCCGTTTCGTATTCATAAGGAACCCCCGGTTAGGATTCCGCCATTAGAGTGGCGGCGGCGGGCCTGCTCCAGTTAATTTTCTGTCCATCACGCGTGCGTGATAGGCAGCGTCCGATCGGTTTTGTTCGAAACTAATCCGCGCGGCGGCGATAGAAGCAGCTTCTTGCGCCGGTGTGGCAGGCGGGGCCGGTCTGCTCGACTTTCATCAGCAGCGTGTCGCCGTCGCAATCGACATAGGCTTCGACGAGTTGTCTGGGTGTGGCCGGAGGTTTCGCCCTTGCGCCACACGGATCTGGCGCGAGCGCGACCAATAGGTGACCTGACCGGTCTTCAGCGTTTCGGCCAGCGTTTCGCGGTTCATCCAGGCCATCATCAGCACATCGCCATTGCCCGCATCCTGCGCGATGACGGGGACGAGACCATCGCCATTGAAGCTGACGGTCGGCGAGGAAATCTTCGGTCGAGATGGCCTCGGTGCTCATTTTACCTTGCTCATGCGCGCGAAGCCGGCTTCGAGATCGGCGATCAGATCGTCCGGGTCTTCGAGGCCGGCATGGATGCGGATCACCGGACCTTGCGCGTCGAAAGGCTGGGCCGTGCGATGAATATGGGCCGGAATCATCAGGCTTTCAAAGCCGCCCCAGGAATAGCCCATGCCGAAATAGTCGAGATCGTCCATCAGCGCCGCCAGCGCGCCCTCCGGCTGCGGTTTCAGCACGACGCCGAAAAGGCCGCAGGCGCCCTTGAAATCGCGTTTCCACAGCGCGTGGCCGGGATCGCTTTCGAGCGCGGGATGCAGCACGCGCTCGACCTCGGGCCGGGCCGGCAAACCAGCGCGCGAGCGTGAGGCCGGTTTCCTGATGGCGCGGCAGGCGCACGGGCAGGGTGCGAAGCCCCCGCAGGGCCAGGAAACAATCGTCGCCGCTGCAGTACAGGCCCATATCGCCATGGGTCTGGTCGAGGCGGGCCTTGTGGCTCTCATTGGCGCGTGACATAGCCCATCATCACATCGGCATGGCCGCCGATATATTTGGTCACGGCCTGGATCGACAGGTCGACGCCATGGGCCAGCGGCTGGAACAGCAGCGGCGTCGCCCAGGTGTTGTCCATCAGCACCGAGGCGCCCTTGGCATGGGCGGCGGCGGCGATGGCGGGGATGTCCTGCATCTCGAAGGTTAGCGAGCCCGGCGCCTCGCAGAACACGGCGCGCGTGTTCGGCTTGATCAGTTCGGCGATGCCGGCGCCGATGGTGGGATCGTAATAGTCCGTTTCGATGCCGTAGCGCGTCAGCATCCTGTCGCAGAAACCGCGCGTCGGCCAATAGGCGCTGTCGCTGACGAGAACATGGTCGCCGGCGCGGCAGACCGAGAGCAGGGCCAGGGCGATGGCGCCGAGGCCGGAGGGGGCGAGCGCCGTATGCGCGCCACCCTCCAATGCGTTGATCGCCTCTTCGAGGCTGCGGGAGGTCGGCGTGCCGCGGCGGCCATAGACGTAAGGCGCGCTGTGGCCTTCCAGCGTCGCCAGATCCGGCTGCAGGATTGTCGAGGTGCGATAGACCGGCGTGTTGACGGTGCCGAAATGCGCGCGTGTCATCCGTCCGCTGTGGACGGCCGTGGTACTGGGTTTCCGGCTTTCGGTCATGATCTTTTGTCCTAGGCTCCCGGATTGTGCGAGGTCGGCTCGCTATGCGGATCGGCCTGCGGTTCGGCCAGTTCCGGCACATCGACCGGCTTGGCCTCAAGGATCGGCTTGAGCGGGAAATTGAACAACCAGGTGAGCACGCCCGCAGCGGCACCGATCGCCGCGCACATAAGGAAGAAGTTTTCCTTGCTCATGACGCTGAAATAGGTGCCGATATAGCCTTGCAGCAGATTGCCGGTGAAGCTGGTGATGAACCACAGCCCCATCATCATGGACAGGATTTGCACCGGCGCTACGCGTGCGACGAGCGCCAGGCCAATCGGCGAGAGGTAAAGCTCGCCCAGCGTGATGAGCGCATAGAAAGCCGAACAGCCACAGCCAGCTGGCCCCGCCATCCGGCGAGATCTTCGCGGCCACGGCCATCCAGACATAGGAGGCGGCGAGGAGGAACAGGCCAAGCGCCATCTTGGTGACTGTGGAGGGTTCGGTGCCGCGCTTTTCCTGCCAACCCCAGAACCACACGACCAGCGGCGTGAAGGCCGCGATCATGAAGGGGTTGAAGGATTGGAACCAGGCTGTGGGGATCTGCCAATCGATCACGCCGGGAATGAAGGCGCGATTGGTAAAGCTCTGAGCCCACAGATTCATCGTGTTGCCCTGCTGCTCATAAGTCGCCCAGAAGAAGGTGACAGGGATGCAGAGCAGGATTAGGGCGATGACGCGTTTCCAGTCTTCGCCGGTCAGCGGTTTGGCTTCGGTCTGTTCGGCCTTGATGTTGCCGATGCGATCGAGCGGCAGGGTGCGCAGCGCCAGCAGATAATTGATCACACCGGCCGTCATGCCGACGCCGGCGGCGAAGAACCCCCACTGATAGCCATAATATTGGCCGAGCGAACCACAGACGAGCGGCGAGAAGAAGGCGCCGACATTGATGCCGACATAAAAGATGGAGAAGGCGCGATCGATGCGGCTGTCGCCGGTTTCATAGAGGTTGCCAACCTGCGTCGAGATATTTGGCTTGAAAAAACCGTTGCCGATGATGAGCAGGAGGAGGCCGATGAAGAAGGTGTGCGGCAGGAAGAGGACGAACTGCGCCGCCGCCATGATCACGCCGCCGACAATCACGCTGAAGCGCTGGCCGATCCAGCGGTCGGCGATGATGCCGCCAAAGAAGGGCGTGAGATAAACCAGAGCCGTGTAAAGCCCGTAGATCACCGAGGACAGCGGCTGGGTCGCCATGTGCTGGCCGCCATTGAACATCCATTCGAGGGCCGTACGCATGACGCTGCCGCCGAGCACATGTTCGAAGGCTTCGGGCTTGAGCAGATAGTTCACCAGATAGAGCACCAGAATGGCGCGCATGCCGTAGTAGGAGAAACGCTCCCACATCTCGGTGGTGAAGAGATTGGTCAGCCCGATCGGGTGCCCGAACAATTGCCGCTGCGGCTTGGCGCCCGCGTCCGTATTAGCCATCCCCCGGTTCTCCTTGGTCTTTATGGCGGCCGGAGTGTGCCCGCTGAACGCCTTGAAGGAAACGGAAAAACGGCGTTTTCGCGGCGGCTGGCACCGCATAAAGAATGTGCCACGCGTTCACGATTCGCTTTTCACAATCTTTCGGGAGAAGCCCCTCACGGCAGTATGATGAAGCGCTCCTCGCGGGCGTAGGGATCGAAGCCGACGCGCTGATAGAGCGGCAGAGCGCGCGCGTGGTCGAGCGTGCAAGTGTTGACCCGCAACAGCTTGATCGGATGCGACCAGGCATTGAGCACGGCCTGATAGAGGAAGTAATGGCCGAGTTGGCGGCCGACGAATTCGGGCAGCAAACCGAAATAGGAAAGCTGGGTGGCGGCCGGATTGCGGAAGTCCAGCTCCGCGAGGCCCGCCGGGCAGCCATCGACATAGAGCACATCGATATGCACATCCGGATCGGCCAGCATTTCCGCCAGCGCGTCATCGTTCATCTTGCGGCGATCGACCCAGTAATAGTCCTCGCCGATGGTGTCGTAGAGATAGCGATAGAAATGGACGGGCGGATTCTCGGCGCGCAGGATCGCGATCTTGCCGGGCGGAAGCGGCGGCGGCAGCAGATCGGGCCGCGCCTTCATGTCGAGAAAGGTGACGACCGTCGAAATCCGCTTGCTCGATTCTCTGGACCTCATGCCATCCCCGTTTCGACCGGCGCTTCCGCCACCGCGCCCCATTCCGCCCATGAGCCGTCGTAGACCGCGGCATTGTCGATGCCCACGATCTGCAGCGCGAGCAGCAAGGCCGCGGCCGTGACGCCCGAGCCGCAGGTGGTGATGATGGGGCGGGCGGGATCGATGCCTGCGGCGTCGATCAGCGCGCGCAGATCATCGGCGGACTTCATCGAGCCGTCTTCATGGGTGAGCTGGCCATAGTGCAGGTTGAGGCTGCCGGGGATGTGGCCGGGGCGCACGCCGGGGCGCGGCTCCTGCTCGGCGCCTGCGAAACGCGAAGGGCTGCGGGCATCGAGAATCTGCTCGTCCTTTGTCGTGCAGGCCATCATGACCTGCGCGAAGTCGCGCTGGATCGCATTGTTGGCACGCGGCGTGAAATGGCGCGGCTGCGGCACGGGCACAAGATCGTCCATCGGCCGGCCTTCGCGGCGCCATTTCGGCAGGCCGCCATCGAGCACGACGACATCGTCATGTCCCATGGCGCGCAGCATCCACCACGCGCGCGGCGCGGAGAAGAGACCGTGCGCCGTCATAAACGACGATGAGATGGCCGTCGCCGAGGCCGAGCTTGCGCATGCGGCTGGCAAATTTCGGCGCCGGCGCGAGCATATGCGGAAAGGGACTGGCTTCGTCCGACAATTCGTCGATGTCGAAGAATACGGCGCCCGGAATATGCGCGCTGGGCATATTCGGCTTTGGCGTCGCGGCCCGCCTGCGGCAGATACCAGGACGCATCGGCGATGCGCACATCCGGCGCGCCCAGATGTTCGGCGAGCCAGTCGGTGGAAACGAGGGGGATTGCAGGTTTCATTGTTCGAACGGGATCGCAATCGGTGTTTGCGGCTCGGCCAGCCAATGCGGTGCCGGCAGGCCTTTCGATTTCAGGAATTCGGGATTGAACAGTTTGCCCTGATAACGCGTGCCGAAATCGCAAAGCACGGTGACGATGGTGTGACCGGGTCCCAGGTCCTTTGCCATGCGAATGGCGCCGGCGACGTTCACGCCGGTCGAACCGCCCATGCACAGGCCTTCATGCTCGAGCAGATCGAAGATGATCGGCAGCATTTCTTCATCGGAAATTTCATAGGCGTCGTCGATGGGCGCGCCCTCGAGATTGGCGGTGACGCGGTTCTGGCCGATGCCTTCGGTGATCGAGCTGCCATGCGATGTGAGTTCGCCGGTCTTGATCCAGGAATAGATCGCAGCACCCAGTGGATCGGCGGCGGCGATGCGAATATCGGGATTGCGCGATTTGAGCGCGATGGCGATGCCGGCCAGCGTGCCACCGGTGCCGACGGCCGCGACGAAGCCATCGATGCGGCCCTTGGTCTGCTCCCAGATCTCCGGGCCGGTGGTTTCGACATGGGCCTGACGGTTGGCGACATTGTCGAACTGGTTGGCCCAGATCGCGCCGTTGGGTTCGCTCCTGGCGAGCTGTTCGGCGAGGCGGCCGGAAATCTTCACGTAGTTGTTGGGATCGCGATAGGGCTTGGCCGGAACCTCGATGAGCTGGGCGCCCATCACGCGCAGCGCATCCTTTTTTTCCTGGCTTTGCGTTTCTGGGATCACGATCACGGTCTTGAAGCCAAGCGCGTTGCCGACCACGGCAAGGCCGATGCCCGTATTGCCGGCCGTGCCTTCGACGATGGTGCCGCCGGGCCTGAGCTGGCGCCGGGCGATGGCGTCCTTGACGATGTGGAGCGCGGCGCGGTCCTTCACGGACTGGCCCGGGTTCATGAATTCGGCCTTGCCGAGGATTTCACAGCCGGTCAGCTCGGAGGCTCGCCTCAGGCGGATGAGTGGCGTGTTGCCGATTGCGGCGATGGTGTCGTGTCGTATGTCCATGGGCCCAGGAAATTGCGGAGTCCCGGTGAACCTAAGCCGGGGGGACGAGGCCTTCAAGGCGTGGGCGGCGGGCAGGCCGCCGATCACCTCCGCTTTAGGCTGTGGAAGGCCTTGAGCGCTCGCGTGCGGCCAACCGCCAAATCTACAACCGGCCTTGGGTAATTGCCGCCCAGCACGACGCCGGCCTCTTCCAGTACCGCGGCAGGCGCCGCCCAGGGCTTATGGATGTGGCGGTCCGGGAGCTTTGCGAGTTCGGGGACGAAGCGGCGGACATAGTTCCCCTCGGGATCGAACTTCTCACCCTGCAGGACCGGATTGAAGATGCGGAAATAGGGCGCGGGGTCGGCGCCGCAACCGGTCACCCATTGCCAGGCGGTGCTGTTGTTGGCGAGGTCGGCATCGACCAGCGTCTCCCAAAACCAATCCTGGCCGCGCCGCCAGTCCACGAGCAGATGTTTGACGAGGAAGGAGGCGGCGACCATACGCACGCGATTGTGCATCCAGCCGGTATGCAACAATGCGCGCATGCCGGCATCGACGATCGGAATGCCGGTGCGGCCTCTGCGCCAGGCATCGAAGCCGGCATCGTCCTGCGTCCACGGAAATTGGGAAAATTTCGTATCCAGTGGCGCCTCGGGCAGGCCCGGATTGTGGAACAGAAGCTGGGAGGCGAATTCACGCCAGGCCAGTTCCGAGAGGAATTTCTCGCCGCCATCGGGCATCGTATCGGCTTGTCGGAGGATCGAGAGCCAGACATGGCGCGGCGAGATTTCGCCCCAATGCAGATGTGGCGACAGGCGCGATGTGCCCTCGAGATCGGGCCGGTCGCGATCCTTCGGATAGGACGCAGCGCGCGCGAGGAAGCGCTCCAGTTGCGCGGCCGCGCCGGCTTCGCCCGGCGTCCAGCCGTCGCGCAGTCCCGCTGCCCAATCCGGCGCCGACGGGGCCAACGCCCAATCGCCGAGACGGTCGGTGGCGATCGCGTCGTCATAGGCCAGGATTCCCTCCGGCAGGTCGTCCGGAATGCCGACGAAGCGGCTGCGCATCGCTCGCCAGAACGGCGTGAAGACGCGATAGGCCTTGCCGTCATAAGGGCTGGCCGCGACATCCCAGGGCTCGGCGACCGAGGTCGCGTTGGAACTGCGGACCTCCAGGCCGCGCGCGACGAGATCATGGCCAATCTCCGTATCGCGGGCGATCGCATAGGGCTCGTAGCATCGGTTCCAGAACACGGCGCCGGCATCGGTCTCGGCGATGACCTCATCGAGCACCTTGCGGGCATGGCCGCGGCGCAGGATCAGGCGGCCGCCGCGGCGCACGAGATCCTGGCCCAGGCTGATGAGGCTGGCCTGCAGCCACCAGCGCGCGGCGCTGCCGAGCTGCCAGCGGCCGGGCGTCTCGTCGTCAAGAATATAGAGGCACAGCACCGGCCGGCCGCATTCGGCCGCGGTATTCAGTGCCGGATTGTCGGCGAGGCGCAGATCCTGCCGGAACCAAACGATAACGGGCTTCATACCGGCCTCATTTGGGGGCGAACCGGGCATGCATCAACAGCACGGCTCTCGGTCCACGAGGTGGCACGGCAGATGTCCGGAGCGGTTGGAATTGAATCACACTCCCATTTTATACTCGAACAATATTTCGGCAGATATTTGGATTCCATTTCATAATACAGCCAATACGAGTGAAGTGTCTTTCCTGAAAGGAATGGGTGATGGTGAGTGTACGCCGTCATCTTTCAGTCTCTCCCATCACTCAGAACTGGCTGTTCGGCGCGCAGGTGGCATCATCTGCACGCGGTGATTGTTTTTGCCTGCAATTCCATTGCCGCGGCGGGGTGACATGGCCGTTTTGACCATGCGAGGTTGGGACCAAGACGCCGAACAACACCAAGGGGGCATGGGCCATTGTCGGATTCCGTAGAGCGCACAGACCTGGACGCGATCAACAGCATCGAGAAGCTCTCGGTCGAGAGCCTCGGCGCGGGCATGATCGGCAATGTGCTGGAGTGGTATGATTTCGGCCTCTACGGCTATCTGGCGCCGATGATCGGCGAGCATTTCTTCCCCTCGCACAATCCCGTCGCCTCGCTGATCGGCGCCTATGGCGGCTTCGCCATCGGCTTTGCGGTGCGCCCCATCGGCGGGGCGGTGCTGGGCCATCTGGGCGACCGCATCGGCCGGCAGACGGTGCTGGTCCTGTCGGTCGTGATGATGGGGCTGGCAACGACGCTGATCGGCTTCCTGCCGACCTATCAGGAGATCGGCATCTGGGCGCCGATCCTTCTTCTGGTGATCCGCCTGTTCCAGGGCTTCTCGGTGGGCGGCGAGTTCACGGGCTCGGTCTCCTATCTGATCGAGACCTCGCCGCCGCACCGGCGCGGCATCGCCGGCAGCTTCGCCAATATCGGTTCGACCGGCGGCTATCTGCTGGCGGCCGGACTGGCTGGGACGACCGTGATGATGGCGCAGGTGCATCCCGAATTTCCCTGGCTGTGGCGGCTGCCCTTCATCGGCGGCGGCGTGCTGGCGGTGCTGGCCTACTGGATGCGCTCGCAACTGACCCATACCGGCTACGAGCCCGCGCCGCCGGCCGAGGGCGAAGAGCGCGAATTGCCGCTCAAGCAGGCCTTCACCCAGGCGCCGCGGGCCATGATCCTGGCCATGATCTTCACCTGGGGCTATGGCGTAGCCGACTATCTGACGCTGGTCTTCCTGCCGACCTTCGCCAGCAAATTCGGCACCATCAACGATGCCGATGCGCTGTATATCAACACGGCCGCCGAAGCTGTGGCGATTGTCGCGATCCCGATCGCGGGCTGGCTGACCGATCACGCGATCCGCCGCCGCTCCATGCTGATCCTGGCCTTCGCGCTGATCTTCTTCACGGCGGTGTTCTTCTTCGAGCTGTCGGAAGGGCCGACGCTGATCAAGTTCGCCGTGGCGCAGTTCGGCTTTGCGGTGTTTCTGGGCATGATCATGGGGACGGCGCCGGCGATGCTGGCCGAGCTGTTCCCGTCGCATTTCCGCCTGTCCGGCTATTCGCTGGCCTTCAATGTCGGGCTGGGATTCGGCGGCGGCACGGCACCCCTGATCGCGACGGCGCTGATCGGCGCCACCGGCTCGACCATCGCCGCGCCGGCCTATCTGATGATCGGCGCGCTGATGTCGATTGGCGCGCTCTATCTGATGGTGGATCGCAGCCGGGAGCCGCTGCGTTAGCGATCGCACGATGCGACCGGCCGCATCCGGGTCACAATCGCGAGCTATAAAAGAGAAATGGCTCCCCGGGCCGGATTCGAACCAGCGACCAACCGGTTAACAGCCGGTTGCTCTACCGCTGAGCTACCGGGGAACGCGAGGGCGCGTCTCTAGCGCGTCTGAGCCAGTATGACTATAGCAATTTTCGCCTCACGGCCATTTTTGTCCGTGGATGGCGCGGCGCGAAATCCATGACAGCGGCTCTCAAAGGTTCAGACGACGGTCCCCCTCGGGACGGGGATGACGATCCCCCGCGCCGGCCGCATCGCCACAGCCTGAGGCTGGGACGGCATCGCGTCAGCCTGCCAAAATCGCGGCTCCTGCGGGTGCTGCTCGGCGGCGGGCTCGTGGTTGGCGGCGTGTTCGCCTTTCTGCCGGTGCTGGGCTTGTGGATGCTGCCGCTGGGCGCGGCCGTACTCTCCATCGATTTGCCGCCGGTGCGGCGCCTGAGACGGCGCACCGAAGTTTGGTGGGGCCGCTCCGGCGCGCGCGATCGCGCAGGCGGTGTCTGGAGCTGGTCGCGGCGGCAATTGAAGAAGGTCTGGCCCAAGCGCTGGGATTGAGGCGCAGGGACTGAAGTGCCGAATCACCCTGCGCGTTTCGGGGCCCGCTTAACCCAGAAAAAGAAAAGGGCCGGGTGGTGCCCGGCCCCAAGGCGTTGGGTAATGGTGGGGTGTCTTCAAGGGAAGACAATGGGAGCTTGCCACCCCAAGGTTAATAAGTTCTTAACAGCGCAACACATTCCATTCAGCTTAATGAATGTTGGGGTTACCGGGTCCCGGATGGGCACAATCGCGCGCGCCGGAACATTGGCGCGGCGCAGGTGGTCGGACCGGTCAGTCGAGAGATTGCGCGATAGTTCGGGAAGGATTGGAGGCCACGCCCGGAATTGAACCGGGGTTCGCGGATTTGCAGTCCGCTGCGTCACCACTCCGCCACGTGGCCCCTGATGGTGAGGCGCGGGCTATATCAGACGCCTCCCCGCCCGACAATCGGTTATATGGCCAGTTCCGCGGGCCGATGCGCGGCGGCATCGCGCGTTGTCAGCCCATCTTCCGGGCAGTATAAGCGCGCCCATCCCGCCACGCCTTCCGCGAGTCGCTCTCATGCCCGATTATGCCGCCCAGCGCTTCAACATGGTCGAAATCGCAGGTCCGCGCCAATGACGTGCCGGACCCGCGCATCCAGGAGGCCATGCTGACCATCCCGCGCGAACGCTTCGTGCCCGCCGCCAACCGGGCCGTGGCCTATGCCGAGGCGGCCGCCGAGGTGGTGCCGGGCCGCTTCCTGATGGAGCCGCGGACGCTGGCGAAGCTGCTCCATCTGGCCGAGATCGAGGCCGGGGACCGGGCCCTCGTGGTCGGTTGCGCCACGGGCTATTCGGCGGCCGTCCTCGCCAGGATGGCCGCGAAGGTCACCGCGCTCGAGACCGATGTCGATCTGGTGCGGGTGGCCTCGGACATGCTGCAGGCGGTCGGCGCATCAAATGCCCAGGTGGTTCAGGGCAGTCTCGCCGATGGCGACAAGGCCAATGGGCCTTATGACCTGATCCTGATCGACGGCGCGGTCGAGGACGTGCCCGAGGCGCTGCTGGGCCAGTTGGCCGATGGCGGGCGGCTGGTAAGCGTGATCCAGGATGGGCCCCGGAGCCGGGCGCATCTCTATGTCCGCCGGGGCGGCCATATCGGCGACCGGCCGGATTTCGACGCGCCGGCGCCGCTCTTGCCGGGATTCAAGAAGGCGGTTGGATTCGTCTTCTAGAATCCCCACATGAGGACCGTGCTACTTCCACGGGCAGGGGAATTCGATGAACAGATTTTGGGGCGCCGTTTGCGCCGGCGGGACCATTGGCCTGTTGCTGATGGCGGGACCGGCGCTGGCCAAACCCTTTACGCTGGCCGACGCGCTGGGCGTCGCCTATGAGACCAATCCGCAGCTCGCGGCCCAGCGGGCCAAGCTGAGGGCCACGGACGAGGATGTCGCCAAGGCCAATGCCGGCTGGCGCCCCACCGATCAATGCGCAGGGCCAATACGGCACCCAGCATTACGAATTCGGCGGGCCGGTATCCCGCCGGGCTTCCCGAAGACATCGAACTCGCATCCGATGCAGGGGACGGTGACGCTGAACCAGCCGATCTTCCGCGGCGGGCGCACCTGGGCGGAGATCAGCAAGGCCAAGGCCCTGGTCCGCGCCGGGCGTGCCCAGCTGGCCGATACCGAGCAGACAGGTGCTGCTGGCCGCCGTCACCGCCTATATGGATGTGGTGCGCGATCAGGCCGTCGTCGATCTGCGCCAGAACAATGTCGCGGTGCTGGCCAAGCAGCTCAAGGCCACCGAACTCCAGTTCAAGGTCGGCGAACTGACCCGCACGGACGTGGCCCAGTCGCGGGCCCGGCTGGCCGGCGCCCAGGCCGAGCTGGTGACGGCTGAGGGCCAGCTCGCCGTCAGCCGGGCGAGCTTCCAGCAGGTGATCGGCCGGCCGGTCGAGACGCTGGCCAAGAAGAACGAAGCTGCCCGAAGCTGCCCGTCCACGATCGGACGCTGCGCAGGCGCTGGCGCTGAAGCAGAGCCCGACCCTGATCGCGGCGCAGGAGACCGAACGCGCCGCCGATCTCGCCATCAACGATTCCGTCGGCGCGATGCTGCCGCAGGTCTCGCTGCAGGCCCAGTACGGCTATTCGGCGGCGCAGTCCTTCGGCGGCGTTCTGTCCCAGCCCGACCACCAACTCCACCTCGCTGATGGCGATGCTGACCGTCCCGCTCTATCAGGGCGGCGCCGACGAGGCCGATGTGCGCCAGGCCAAGCAGCTGCACAGCCAGTCGCAACTCAATCTCGTCTATGCCGGACCGCAAGGTGCGTGAGGCGCGTGCAGGCGGCATGGCAATCCTTCCAGTCCGCGCAGATCGGCGATCGCCTCCAACGAAGCACAGGTGCAAGGCGAACGAGCTGGCCTATGAAGGCGTGCGCAAGGAGCAGCAAGTCGGTGCACGGACGATTCTCGACGTGCTCAATGCCGAACAGGAACTGCTGAATTCGCAAGTGGCCGTGGTGACATCGCGCCGGAACGCGGAAGTGGCCGCCTATCAGCTTCTTTCGGCGACAGGGCAGCTCACGGCGCGCGAATCTCGCGCTGAAGGTGAAGTTCTACGATCCGAATGCCTATTATGACGAAAATGCTGCGCGCTGGCTCGGATTTGGCGACTGAGGCCAGATGTTAACGCGAGGAAAAATCCTTTCCGGCGCGTTAACGGAGTCTTTTCTTCTTTCGGTAAGTATCTTAGGGTCCAATAGCAATCCCAATCCGCACGCGGCGGGAGTGAACGCCATGTCGAATCCCCAGCACGAACCGACGATGGAAGAGATTCTGGCGTCGATCCGGAAGATCATCTCCGAGGATTCGAACGAGGAAGAGCAGCCGGCGGAGGCCGCGTCTGAGCCTGTGGCCGAAGACGCTGCGCCGGAGCCGGCGGCCGAAGAGGCCGCGCCCGAGCCCGCGGCCGTGCTTCATGCGGCAAGCGAGCCGGCGGCGGACGACGACATTCTCGAGCTGACCGATGCGCTGCCGGAAGAGCCCGCGCCGCGCCCGGAACCCTTGGCCGAGGCCGACGAGGTTGTGTTCCAGACCGTGGAAGATGAGCCCGTCGCAGTTGAGCCCGCGCCGGAGGTGGCGCCCGAGCCCGAGCCGGAACCGATGCCCGAACCGGAGCCCGTGATGGCTGCGGCCGAAGAATCCGACATTTTCAGCGACAAGACCCGCCAGGCGCTGGACGACGCCTTTGCCAGCATCGAGCCGGAGGATGAGCCCGAACCGGCTCCGGCCCGCGCGGCCCCCGTGCCGGGGCTGGATGGGGCGAGCGTGGAGGCGGTGTTCGACCGCGCCGTGCGCGAATCCTTCGATCCGGTGCTGCGCGAGTGGCTGAGCGATCACACCGACGCCGTGGTCGAGCGCATGAAGCCGGTCGATCCGCGAATGGCTGGACCAGCATTTCCCGGCCGATGCTGGAAGAGGCGGTCCGCAACGAAGTGGCTCGGGTAGCCAAGTCGCGCCGCCGCTGATCCTTCGCGAATTCGAAGGGGCGGCCGCCAAACCGCCCTGTTCCTCTTGACCTTGAGGCGCCGGGGCGGCACTTCCCAAGACCGCCCCCGTGACACGCTCAAGAGGTTTCGCCTTCCATGCTCGACAAGACGTTCCGGCCTGCCGAGGTCGAGGGCCGCATCTACGCCCAGTGGGAGGATTCCGGTGCCTTCCAGGCCGGCCGCCGCCCGGACGCCGAGCCCTTCTGCATCGTCATCCCGCCGCCCAACGTCACCGGGCGGCTGCATATCGGCCACGCCCTCAACAACACGCTGCAGGACGCGCTGACCCGCTTCGAGCGCATGCGCGGCAAGGATGTGCTGTGGCAGCCGGGCATGGACCATGCCGGCATCGCCACCCAGCTCGTGGTCGAGCGCCAGCTGGCCGAGCGGCAGGAGAGCCGCGTAGAGCTGGGCCGCGAGAAGTTCCTGGAGACGCGTGTGGGCGTGGAAGGAAGAATCCGGCGGCGCCATCACCCAGCAGCTGCGCCGGCTCGGCGCCTCCTGCGACTGGAGCCGCGAACGCTTCACCATGGATGAGGGCCTGTCCAAGGCCGTGCTCAAGGTGTTCGTCGAGCTCCACAAACAGGGCCTCATTTACAAAGACAAACGGCTGGTCAATTGGGACCCGAAGCTGCAGACGGCGGTCTCCGATCTCGAAGTCGAGAGCATCGAGATGAAGGGCCATCTCTGGCATCTCAAATATCCGATCGAGAACGAGCCCGGCCGCTTCATCATCGTGGCGACGACGCGGCCCGAAACCATGCTGGGCGACACGGCCGTGGCCGTGCATCCCGAGGACGAGCGCTACAAGGACCTGGTCGGCAAGCATGTGCGCCTGCCGCTGACCGACCGGCTGATCCCGATCGTCGCCGACGAGCATTCCGATCCCGAAAAGGGCACGGGCGCGGTCAAGATCACGCCGGCGCACGACTTCAACGACTTCGAAGTCGGCAAGCGCCACAATCTCGACGGTGATCAACATCCTCAACAAGGATGCGACGCTGAACGACAGCGTGCCCGAACCCTATCGCGGGCTCGACCGCTTCAAGGCGCGCGAGGTCATCCTCGCCGATCTCGAAGCGATGGAGCTGGTCGACAAGGTCGAGCCCATCACCCATGCGGTGCCGCATGACGAGAAGACCAAGACGGTCGTGCTCGAACCCTATCTGACCGAGCAATGGTATCTGAACGTCAAGCCGCTGGCCGAGAAGGCGCTGAAGGCGGTCGAGGACGGGCGCACGAAATTCGTGCCGGAGAACTGGGCCAACGTCTATTTCCACTGGCTGCGCAACATCCAGCCCTGGTGCATCTCGCGCCAGCTGTGGTGGGGCCATCAGATCCCGGCCTGGTATGACGAAGACGGCAATGTCTACGTCGCCGACAGCGAAGAGGATGCACGCGCGCAGGCCGGCGGCAAAGCGCTGACGCGCGATCCCGATGTGCTCGACACCTGGTTCTCCTCCGCGCTGTGGCCGTTCTCGACGCTGGGCTGGCCGGACAAGACGCCGGAGCTGGCGCGCTACTACCCGACCTCGGTGCTCGTCACCGGCTTCGACATCATCTTCTTCTGGGTCGCCCGCATGATGATGATGGGGCTGCACTTCATGGACGAGGTGCCGTTCCACACCGTTTTCATCCACACCCGCGTGCTGGATGAGAAGGGCCAGAAGATGTCGAAGACGAAGGGCAATGTCGTCGACCCGCTGACCCTGATCGACGAATATGGCGCCGACGCGCTGCGCTTCACGCTGGCGCTGGCCGCCGGGCAGGGGCGCGACATGCGCATCGGCGCCAGCCCGCGTCGAGGCCAACCGCAATTTCGCGACCAAGCTGTGGAACGCCGCGCGCTTCTGCGAGATGAACGAATGCGTGACCGTGGGCGATTTCGATCCGGCCAAGGTGACGCTGACGCTCAACAAATGGATCGTCGGCGAGACCCGCGAGCCGCGGCCGCTGCCATCACCGCCAATCTCGAAGCGCTGCGCTTCAACGATGCGGCCGGCGCGGCCTATCACTTCGTCTGGGACGTGTTCTGCGACTGGTATCTGGAATTCGCCAAGCCGATCTTCAACGGCAGCGACGAAGCCGCCAAGGCCGAAACCCGCGCGACGCGCGGCCTGGGTGCGCGACCAGATCCTGAAGCTGCTGCATCCCTTCATGCCCTTCATCACCGAAGAGCTGTGGGCGCGCACGGCCGAACACGCGCTGCCGCGCGAAAGCCTGCTGATCGAGGCGGCCTGGCCGGACTTTGCGGCGCTGGCCGGACGACAAACCGGCGCATGACGAAATGCAATGGGTCATCGATCTGGTCTCCGGCATCCGTTCGGTGCGGGCCGAGATGAATGTGCCGCCCTCGGCCAAGATCGCGCTGGTGCTGAAGGATGCGAGCGCGGAGACGGCCACGCGCCTCGAACAGCACCGCGACGTGATCCAGACGCTGGCGCGGCTGTCCTCCGCGCGCACGGACAACGCACTTGCCGGAAGGCTCGGCGCAATTCGTGATCGGCGAGGCGGTGGCGGCGCTGCCGCTGGGCGACGTCATCGATTTCGCCAAGGAGCGCGCGCGCCTCGAAAAGGAATTGAAGAAGGCCGAAGGCGAGATCGCCCGCTTCGATGCCAAGCTGTCCAACGAGCAACTTCGTCTCGCGCGCGCCGGAAGAGGTGCTCGAGCGAGCAGAGCGAAAAGCGCGCCGAAGCGGCGGCCCTGGCCGCGCGGCTGGGCGAGGCGATCAAGCGGTTGGGGTAACGGATAGGTTGCTCCGCGGGGATGAGCTATATTGCTCATCGCGGGGCGGATCAAACTGCTATGATCGGAGATCGCAGAGAGCGGGCGCATCGCGCCCAGGCGTCTGGCGATATTCCGGCAAGCAAGGCTGATCCACCGTCGCAGACGGCAAACGGCGCTTGTGCCGGCTCGGAGGAATTCATGTTTACGCGAACAGGCAAAATGCTCGCCATCGCCGCCCTTGCCCTCGGCCTCGGGACGATGGCCGCAAATGCCGGCTGCGAAGGCCGCAAGACGACCGGTACGGTGGTCGGGGCGGTGGCAGGCGGTGTTCTCGGCAATGTCATCACGCATGGCAGCACGGGTGGCACAGTCGCCGGCGCCGTGGTCGGCGGCGTCGCCGGCCATGAGATCAATGGCGGAGGATGCAATGACCGGCGCTATGAACGGCACCATCGCCGCTACCATTACCGCCACGGTCACCGCGGCTATTACGACCGCTATCATCACTGGCATCGCGGTTGATGGCAGATGAGGGAGATAAATCAGGAAAGGCCCGCACTACTGTGCGGGCCTTTCCTGTTTGTCTGTAGCGGTAACTGCCGGGCGAAGATTTCCTTCCCTCACTGAGCCAGAGCGGCGAGCGCGTGAGGTCGATGAACTTGCGTTCGTCGTCCAGCAGCGCGGCGCCGGTTAACCAGTCGCGTCCGGGCCTCGACAGGGCGGCGTGCCTTCGGCATGGTTGACCCGGCAGGGGGACATCATGCGCGTGCGATATGGCTGGGAGGTGTCATCCTGGTTCGGCAGCTTCGTCACGCTCGCCGCCGCCGTGCTTGGCTGCGCGCTGGTATCCCTGTCTACGGCGCTGCTTGTGATCGGACGCTACGACGCGCAGTTGGCTGCCAACGATCATTATCCGCCCGCGGCGCAGAGGCCGCACAGCTTTGTCCAGAGCCAACCGCCGCTGGCCTTGCAGCGTGCCGTGAGGCGGGCGCTGCCGCGCGTGGCGACGAAGACCTATTGGCTCTCCGACCGGTACAGGCCGGGCGATGCTAGGCTGGTCGATGTGGTTGCGGCGGGCGATGTGATGATGGGGTCCATCGCGCTGGGACTGAACCCGGACATCCGGCGCGGCTCGGATGCAGCACGGCTGGTGGGCGCCAAACTCGCGGCTGTGTTCCGCCATGCCGATATTGCCTTCGCCAATCTGGAAGGCCCGCTCTATGACGGGCCCGAACCCAGCCCCAAGGATTGCGCGAACTGTTTCGCATTTCACAGCCCGCCTTATTACGCCGGTGTGCTGGCGAGCCTCGGCATCGATGTCGTCAGCCTCGCCAACAATCACAGTGGCGATTACGGTGAAGCGGGACGTGAGAGCACGATGAAGGCGTTGCGCGCCCATGGCATCGCCTATGGCGGGCTCGACCGAGACGGGGCGCGGGCGGCGAGCCTGATCCTGCCGGACGGGCGCAAGGTGGCCGTCACGGCCTTTGCGCCAAACAACGGCACGCTCAACCTGAACGACATCGCCGCTGCCAAGGCGCTGATACGCCGCCTCAAGCGGACGCACGACCTTGTCATCGTCTCGTTCCACGGCGGAGCGGAAGGCTGGGATCACGTCCATGTTCCGCATGCGGAGGAATATTTCTACGGCGAGGATCGCGGCAATGTCGAAGCCTTCGCCCATGCCGCGATTGATGCCGGCGCCGATCTGGTGATCGGGCAGGGGCCGCATGTGCCGCGCGCGGTGGAGATCTATCGCGGCCACCTGATCGCCTACAGCCTCGGCAATTTCTGGACCTATAGCGGGCGTCAACACTTACGCGGTGTCGGGGCTCGGCCCGGTGCTGGAAGCCTGGCTGGCGCCGGACGGAACTATCGCCGGCTTCACCGTGCATTCGACGCGGCAGGCGGGGCTGGGCGTGCCGCGCATGGATCCACTGGACGAGGCCGGCCGCTACGTTCTCTATCTCACGCGCAGCGATTTTCCAGGCACAGCGCGGCGGCTCGAACGCGCCGCGCCGCTCGTCGCCCAGGGCTGCGAGCGCGACCCGGCCGGGCTCATGAGGCGGCGTTACGCAGCGGCCGCACAAATATGCTAGAGATTCTCCGCTACTGGGGGAAACGATGACGATCAAGCTGAAGGTCAACGGAACCGAGCATGAGCTGGATGTGGAGCCCGAGGCGCCGCTGCTCTGGGTCATTCGCGACGAGCTGGGCCTGACGGGCACGAAATTCGGCTGCGGCATCGCCTCCTGCGGCGCCTGCACGGTGCATATCAACGGCGAGGCGACGCGCAGCTGCGTGCTGCCGGTTTCCGCTGCGGAAGGCGCCGAGATCACCACCATCGAGGGCGTCAGCGCGAACGGGCCGACGCCGGTGCAGGCAGCCTGGATCGACCATCAGGTGCCGCAATGCGGCTATTGCCAGTCCGGCATGATCATGGCCGTGACGGCGCTGCTGAAAACCAATCCGGCGCCGAGCGAAGCCGAGCTCGATGCGGCCGTCACCAATATCTGCCGTTGCGGCACCTATCCGCGCATCCGCGCCGCCGTCGCCGCGCTGGCCAGGTGCAGGCCACTGCGCCGGCGAACAAGGGCTGAGGGGGACATCGATGCCGACACGCAGAATGATCCTTCTTGGTGGGGCGGCCGCAGGCGGTGCGCTGATCGTGGGCTATGCGCTGTGGCCGAGCGACCGGCTGGAACGCGTCGCCAAGCTGGCGGGCGGAAAGAACGAGCAGGTCATCACCAACTGGCTGATGATCGGGGCGGACGACACGGTGACCGTGATCGTGCCCCATTGCGATATGGGCACGGGCATCTTCACGGCGCTGCCGCAGATTGCGGCCGAGGAACTCGATGCCGACTGGAGCAAGGTGCGCGCCGAGCAGGCGCCGGCCGATCCGGTGTTCGCCAATGGCGCGCTCGCCGAGGGCTTCATCCTGTCGGGCAAGGGCTGGGAGCGGAACACCGTGCCCGCCTTCCTGCGCGGGCTGACCGACCGCTCCTTCCGCACCATTGCCGATTATATGGATCTGCAGGTGACGGGTGGCTCGTCGGCCGTGCGCTTTACCGGCGTCTATTGCATGCGGGTGACGGCGGCGGCGGCGCGCGAGATGCTGGTCAAGGCCGCGGCGGCGCGCTGGAAGGTGTCGCCTGATGCCTGCACGGTCAAGAACAGCCGCGTGATCCACGGCGACAAGAGCTTCGGCTTCGGCGAGCTGGCGGCAGACGCCGCGAACTATTCGCCGTCCGACAATCCGAAGGTGAAATCGCCCGACGCCTATACGCTGATCGGAAAATCGCTGCCGCGCGCCGATATTCCGCCGAAGACCAATGGCACGGCGCAATACGGCCTCGATGTGAAGGTCGAGGGGATGCAATACGCCGCGCTGCGGATCGTGCCGGTGTTCGGCGGCAAGCTGGCCTCGGTCGATACGAGCGGTGTCGAGAAGAAGCGCGGCATCAAGAAAGTCGTCAAGCTCGACGACGCCGTCGTGGTCGTGGCCGACCGCTACTGGCGGGCGAAGGATGCGGTGTTGCAGCTTGCGCCCAAATGGGATGATGGCGGCAACGGCAAGATCAGCAGCGCGACGCTGACGGCGAAGCGCGAAGACGGCCCTCAAGGCCGGCAAGTTCGAGAACGACGTCAAGACCGGCCTCGGCGCGGACGGGCTCAAGGACGGGCGCGTGGTCGAGGCGGCCTACAGCGTGCCCTATCTGGCCCATGCGCCGATGGAGCCGATGAATGCGACGGCGCTGTTCAAGGACGGCAAGCTGGAGGTGTGGTCGGGCACGCAGGACGGGCTCGGCAGCCGGGCGCATTGCGCCAAGGTGGCCGGGCTCGGCCTCGACAAGGTCGACCTTCAACCTGATGCATCTGGGCGGCGGTTTCGGCCGGCGCCTGCCGGGCTATTTCAACTTCCTGACCTATGCCGTGAAGACGGCCATGGCGATGCCCGGCACGCCGGTGAAGCTGATCTTCACCCGCGAAGAGGACATGCAGCACGACTATTACCGGCCCAATGTGCTGAGCCGGTTCAAGGCCGCGCTCGACAAGTCCGGCATGGCGACGGCCTGGGTCAACGACTACACGACCGAGGACGAGGCCAACCCGCAGGCGCACATCCCCTATGGCATCGCCAATCAGCAGATCGGCACGGTCAAGGTGACGAGCCCGGTGCCGACCGGGCCGTGGCGCAGCGTCGAGGCGTCGTGGCATGGCTTCTTCATCGAGAGCTTCGTCGACGAGCTGGCGCATGCGGCCGGCGCCGATCCCGTCGCCTATCGCAAGGCGCTGCTCAAGAACCGGCCGCGCCATCTGGCGGTGCTGGAAAAGGTCGCGCGCGAGGCTGGCTGGGGCACGCCGATGCCAGCGGGCCATGCGCGCGGCGTCGCCATCTTCGAGTGCTTTCAGAGCATCGTCGGCGAAGTCGCGGAAATCGAAATCGATCCGACCGGCAAGCTGACGGTGAAACAGGTCACGGCCGTGATCGATGCCGGCACGGCGGTGAATCCGGACGGGCTCAAGGCGCAGGTGGAAGGCGCGATCATCTTCGGTCTCAGCGCGGCGCTTTATGGCGCCATCACCATCGAGAACGGGCATGTGGCGCAGAACAACTTCCCGGACTACGAGATGGTGCGGCTGCCAACCTGCCCCGAGATCAAGGTGCATGTGCTGAACAGCGACGGGCCCTATGGCGGCGGCGGCGAGCCGGGCACGCCTCCGCTTGCACCGGCGCTCGCCAATGCGATCTTTGCGGCGACGGGGGTACGGATTCGCGATCTGCCGATCCAGGGGCACAAGCTGCGCGCGTAGCGAGACGATCTGCCGCGCGGCGAGACCTGAATTTTTGCCGTTAATTCAGGCGTTAGCGCCGGGAACTTCAGGTGGCGCCTTCCGCCTCCGCGCCATCTGTGCCAGACTGATACATCCGCTTTTTGCGGGATGTGTGCAGCTGGTGAGGTGTGGGGAATGCGGGGGATTGCAGCGGCGGCGCTGTTTCTTGCGGCGTGTCTGGTTTCGTCAGCCAGCTGGGCCGGCGGGTCGTCGCAGACGCCTTATCGCGTCGCCTGGTTTCAGCCGCGCACGATCTTCCATTCCGGCCTTGTCGGCGATCACACCATCGCGCTGACCTTCGACGATGGCCCCAATGCGAACACGCGCGCCGTGCTGGCGGCGCTGCGCAAAGACAATATCAAGGCGACCTTCTTCATCGTCGGGCGCATGGCCAAGGCCCATCCGGAGATCCTGCGCGAGATCGCGGCGGAGGGGCATCTGCTGGCCAATCACAGCGCGACCCATCCCTTTCTCGGCTCGAGCTATGACAGCCATCCGGCGCGGCTGATCGCCCAGATCAAGGCGGTCAACGACGAGATCGCGCCGCTGCAGCCGCGCGGCACGCGGCTGTTCTTCCGCGCGCCCTACGGCGCCTGGCGCTCGGCCCATGCCAAGATCCTCAACGCCGATCCGGTGCTGAAGCACTATATCGGCCCGATCTACTGGGATGTGGGCGGCGAGACGCGCAAGAACGCCGATGGCTATGTGATGAGCGCGGCCGACTGGAATTGCTGGCACCGCCACTGGGACGCCGCAGATCTGCGCCAAGGGCTATCTGCGCGAAATCCGCCGCCACAATGGCGGAGTGGTGCTGATGCACTGCATCCATGCCAAGTCCGGTGCGCTGGTGGCGGCCGTGCTGCCGCCGCTGCTGCAGGAGGGCTATCGCTTCGTGCGCCTGGATCAGGTGCCGGCCTATGACCGCTACAAGACGCCGACCAAGCCGGCAGGCGCCGGTGGTGGCCGTGGCGGCGAATACGCCGGAGGCTGATGGCCGGCGGCAGGACCCGGATCGCGGCCGCGCCCTGAGCCGGCGCCTGCGGCCGGTTAACCGGCGGGGCGGGGGCGAGTTGCCCGCTGCTTCGGCCTCCTTTATAGGCATAACCGCCTGTGAGGCCGCGCCGATCCGGAATTTCCGGGGCCGGGCCCCACGAGATTTCCGCCGCTCCATGCACCGAATGAGGCGATGACCGCCAGTCCGATTGTCGATTTCGAAGCGCTCAGCCGCCGGGAGCCCGCACAGGTGCCGTACCCGCACCTGATCGTGCCCGGCTTCATTCTGGAAGCGGCGCAGACGGGAATCGAGGAGGACTATCCGGCCATCGCCCATCCCGGCAGCTTCCCGCTTGCCCTCGCTGCAGTATGGCGCGCGCTTCAAGGCGCTGATCGAAGCGCTGACCGGGCCCGGAGATGACGAAGCTGGTCGAGGACGAAGCTCGGCATCGACCTTACCGGGCGGCCGACCACGGTGACGGTGCGCGGCGTGAGCAAGGCCGCGGACGGCAAGATCCACACCGACAGCAAATCCAAGCTGGTGACGATGCTGCTCTATATGAACCGCGACTGGGAGAGCAGCCATGGCCGGCTGCGCCTGCTGCGCGTCTGCGAACGATCTCAGCGACTACGCCGCCGAAGTGCCGCCGGATCGCGGCACGCTGCTGCTGTTTCTGAACGGGCCGACGGCGTGGCACGGCTTCGAACCCTTCGAAGGGCGGCGCCGCGTGATCCAGGTAAACTGGGTGACCGACGAAAGCGTGGTGCGGCGGGAAGGCTCGCGCCATCGCCTCAGTGCTTTCATGAAGCGGCTGTTCGGCGCAGGCAGGAGGCGGGTGATGCCTCTGCATATTGATACATTCCGGAACGGGGCCGGCGGCAGCGCGCTTTACAAGGCGCTGAGCCATCCCCTGGCGGCGGAACGCGCGGTCGAACTGTTGCGCGAGCTGGCGGCGGCGGGGCCGGTGGCGCTCTACGATCCCGACGGGATCATGGCGGCCTTCGATGCCTTCTATCCGCTGAAGAACGTGACGATCGACGGGCTCTATGTCCAGAATGTCGAGCATCTGAACGCACAGCTTTGGCGAACACAAGGCGCGGCCGGTGACGGCGCTCAAGGCGAGCAAGGCCAAGGCGGTGTTCATCGCCAGCTTCGATGCGGCGAAGGCGCGAACGCGCCATCGGCGATCTGATCCCGCGACGGCGCCAAGCGCTTCAGCTTCGAGAGCA
Organism: uncultured Pseudomonadota bacterium; assembly: GCA_963822185.1. Lineage (GTDB taxonomy): Bacteria > Pseudomonadota > Alphaproteobacteria > Micropepsales > Micropepsaceae > Rhizomicrobium. The sequence continues at coordinate 58,757 of CAWGGT010000001.1, read as the reverse complement.
TGATGCTGCCGGCGGAAATGCTGTCCGACAAGCGGCGCTATCTGAACACGCTAAACTTCGCGACCAACTTCGTGTTCTTCCGCGATGCGGGCGGCCATCACACGCGGCTGGTTTCGGCCAATTACTGGACGCGCTATGGCGCCAGGGATGTGCGGGTGTGGTGCCGGCTGTTCGACGGCGCAGGCAAGGCGCTGGCGGACTGGACCATCGAATGCCCCGATCCCGAAGGCACACTGATCATCGACAGCGCCGAGGTGCGCGCGCGCTTCGGCCTTGGCGAATTCACCGGACAGCTTTTCATTCACGTCATCGGCGCGGCCGGGCACGACATCGTCAAATATGCGCTCGACACCTATGGCGATGCGCCGGGCATCCGCTCGCAGACCCATGATGCCAATTCCTGGCCTGCCGATCTTTATGCCGGACTGCCGGCGCCGGACGAGGGCGAAGAGGTGGTGCTGTGGGTGCAGAACAGCCATCCCGGCGCCATCGGCCGCGGCGAGATCGGCATGGGGCTGATGGGCGGCAATGCCATGGTGTCGCTCGATGAAGAGATCGCGCCGTTTTCCACACGGCGGCTGAGTGTCGCCGAACTGCTGCCCGATGCGCGCTGGCCGCAGCAGATCGAGATCAAGGCGGGCAAGCATATCGTGCGGCCGCGCTATGAAGTGATCTCCGCCAATGGGCATTCGCGCATTTCGCATCCCAATGTCGAGCGCGACGATCTGAAGCCTGACCCGGCATTGCCGCGCCTTGGCGAATGGTTCGGCAAGGGCTTTATCCTGCCGGCCCCGATCCTGCCGATGGACCGCTATGAGACGGTGGCGCTGCCGACGCCGATGTCGACCACGCAGATGCGGCTGCCGCTGAAGGCGCTGGTCTATGATCCGAGCGGCAAGCAGGTGGCGGAGAAGAGCTTCGGCGATCTGGCGCGTTCGGATTCGGTGGCGCTGAATGTGACGGCGCTGGCGGGGCCGCATCTGAATGGCGGCGGCGGGCATGTCGAACTCGTCTATGATTTCGACGCGGGCGACGAAGCCGATGGCTGGCTGCATGCGCTGTTCCGCTATGCCGATCGCGAAAGCGGCCATGCCGCCGAGACAAGCTTCGGCGCGCATATCTTCAATTCGGCGCTGACCTGGAAGGGCGAGCCGCAATCCTATTCCGGCCCGCCGCCGGGGCTTTCGACGCGGTTGTTTCTGCGCGTGGCGGATGCGCCGGCGGAGACCCTGTGCCATCTGACCTATCCGGTGTCGAAGGAATGGCATGCGCAATCGGAGACGCAGCTGATCCTGACTTCGGAGAGCGGCACGGAAATCGCGCGGCGGACGATCAATATCCCGGCGTCCGGTTCGCTGTCTGTGGCGTGTCAGCGAGATGTTTGATGCACGAGACGCTCGCCAGGGCCGGCGCGCATCCTTACGTGATCATCCGCGACGAAACCTGCCGGCTGTTCGGCTATCAGGGAGCCTTCGCGCCCGATGGCAGCTTCGGGTTCGATCATATGTTCGGTTTCTGATGACGCATGAACCCTCCACCTGCTGGGTGGTGACGGACGGCAAGGCCGGGATGGAGAGCCAGTGCCTGGGGCTCGCCGAGGCGCTGGGACTGACGCCGATCATCAAACATGTCGTGTTGCGCAGCCCGTGGAAGCAGCTCTCGCCCTATTTCAGGCTCGGCCATCGCTTTGCCTTTTCGCGGCGCGGCGATGCGATCGCGCTGCCCTGGCCGGATCTGTTGATCGCATCGGGGCGGCAGAGCATCGCGGCCTCGCTTTATGTGCGCGAGCAAAGCGCGCGCGCGGGCAAACGCACGGTAACGGTGCAGGTGCAGGATCCGGTGATCGCGCCCAGCCATTTCGATCTTGTGATCGCGCCGCAACACGACCGGCTCTGCGGGGCGAATGTGCTTCTGACGCTGGGCGCGCTGCATCGCGTGACACCTGAAAAGTTGCGCGCGGCGGCCGAGGCGTTCGCGCCGCAAGTGGCCCATCTCAAACGGCCCTATCTCGGTGTGCTGATTGGCGGATCGAACAGCGCCTACAGTTTCGGGGAAGCGGAGATGCGCAGCTTCGCGGCCGCGTTGGTGGAGGCATCGCGCGCGCGCGATGCAAGCCTGCTCGTGACGCCGTCGCGGCGTACGGGCGAGGCCAATCTGAAAATCCTTCAGGACGCGCTGAAGGACATGCCGGCCGTTCATCTGGGACGGGACGGGCCCCAATCCCTATTACGGCATGCTGGGCCTCGCCGATGAGATCGTGGTGACCTGCGATTCGGTGAACATGGTCTCCGAAGCCATGGCCACGAACAGGCCCGTGCATGTGTTCGACCTGCCGGGCGGATCGGAGAAGTTCACGCGCTTCCATGCCAAGCTGCGCGAGCGCGGGCTCTGCCAACCCTTCACCGGCACGATGGCGCCCTATCGCCCGGCGCCGCCCGAGGACGATATGGAACGTGCAGTTGCGGCGGTGCGGGCGGCATACGCGAAGGCCGCCGAACGGGACGGAATGCACGGATAGTGGGATGCGCGCGTTCATCGCTGTCGCGCTTTTCTGCCATCGTGTAGCGTGCCACAGTCTTTCGGAAGACACATCCCGATCGTGGGCAAAGCGCAAGAGACGGTGGGCAAGACATGGCGAACGCAGAACCGCTTCATTATCGCAGCCTGGCCACGGTGGCCAAAGCCATCGCGGCTGGAGAACTCTCTTCGGAAGAGGTGACGCGTCACGCGCTGGAGCGCATTGCCGCGCTCGAACCGAAGCTGCATGCCTTTGCCGAACTGCGCGCCGAGGCAGCGCTGAACGACGCGCACAGCGCGGATGCACGGCGCGCCCGTGGTGAGGCGCTTGGCGCGCTGCATGGCGTTCCCGTCGCGGTGAAGGATCTCTGCGCGATGGCGGGCACGAAGACGCGCGCGGGCGGGTTCTTCAAGACACGCTTCAAGGACAGCGACACGGCGACCGTCGTCCGCCGCCTTCAGGAAGCGGGCGCCATCATCATCGGCAAGGCGCAGCTCACGGAAGGCGCATGGGGCGCGCATCACCCCGACATCACGCCGCCGGTCAATCCCTGGGCGCCGGATCGCTGGTCGGGCGCATCGTCGAGTGGCTCCGCCGTATCGGTGGCCGCGGGCCTCGCCTATGGCGCACTCGGAACCGACACGGCGGGCTCGATCCGCTTTCCCAGCACCTGCAACCGCCTTGTGGGTCTCAAGCCGACCTGGGGCCGCGTCAGCCGCCATGGCGTCTTTCCGCTGTCCGATACGCTCGATCATGTCGGCCCGCTGACGCGCAGCGTGCTCGATGCCGCGCTGATCTTCGATGCCATTGCAGGTCCCGATGCCGGCCGATCCGACCGCGCTCGATGTGCCCGCGGCCGCTTGTGCCGATGCCGCGCGCAAGGGAGCCTCAAAGGCGTGCGCATCGGTCTCGATCCCGCCTATGCGTTTGAGGGTGTCGAGCCGGCGATGGCAGATGCGCTCCGAGCTGCGATCGTGGCGATGGAATCTGCCGGCGCGACGATTGTGAACATCCGGATGCCGGAAATCCGCAGCCATCTCGTCGGCGCATATATCTCGGCGGCAGTCGAAGCGGCGATCTCGCATGCGCAGAATTATCCGTCCGAGGCCGGCACCTATAGCGAGGGCTATGCGCAGTTCCTGGAGCTGGGGCGCAAGACGCCGGCCATCGACTATGCGGCGGTTCAGATCTGGCGGCGCGAGTTCGCCGGCGAGCTGGCGCGGATCTTCAAGACGGTCGATATGGTCGTCGCTCCGGCGATGCCGGCCGAGCCGCCGCCGCTCACCGTGATCAACGCCACGGTCAATGCGCCGCCGGAAAGCATTGTCGCCCTGATGCTCTACACCATTCCGTTCGACTGTTCGGGTAACCCGACCCTGACCTTGCCGATGGGCAAGACGGAGGACGGCGCACCGCTGGGCTTCCAGCTCATCGGGCCGGCGCTGGGCGAGGCATCATTGTGCGCGGCCGGTGCGGCCTATGAGGCGATCGCGGATTATGCCCACGATCATCCGGCACTTTGACGTGAGGCGGGCGTGATCGCCCGTTGCGAAAGGGCGCGTCAGCAAGGTACTGATCTCCCCTCGCGGATGGGTGGCCGAGTGGTTGAAGGCACCGGTCTTGAAAACCGGCGAGGCAGCGATGTCTCCGTGGGTTCGAATCCCACCCCATCCGCCATGATTTGTCTCGGTGCGCTCGCGGCTTCGATGGGCCGCGGGCCGCGATTCGGGCCCGGATTTTGTCCCCGCGGGCGAGGTTGAGGTTGTAGAATCAATCCTTTAACCTTGCCGGACGCATTGCTATTCGAATCGAGTCGATGGCCCGCTTTTCGCGACAAGTCTTGGCCGTGGCCGCTCTGTCGGCCCTCACGGCGGCCTGCGCGTCGGTGTCCCCGCCGGTCAGCGTGAGCCTGCCGCCGGCGGGCGTCTACAAGGTCGGCAATCCCTACCAGATCAACGGCACCTGGTATTACCCGCATGTGCAGCCCAATTACGACGAGACGGGCATCGCCTCCTGGTACGGGCCGAACTTCAAAGGGGGGCGGACGGCCGATGGCGAGATCTTCAATCCCGAAGCGCTGACGGCGGCGCACCGCACCTTGCCCATGCCGGTCAATGTGCGCGTGACCAATCTGGAGAACGGCCGCTCGCTGGTGCTGCGCGTCAACGATCGCGGGCCTTACGCCAAGGGCCGGATCATCGATGTCTCCGAACATGCGGCGCAGCTGCTCGGCTTCTGGCGCCAGGGAACGGCGCGGGTGCGGGTGGTCTATCTGGGCCGCGCGGACCAGCCGGGCGGGGCGCCGCAGCCGTCGGAGACGCCACCGCAAGTGGCTTCGGCCCTGCCGGCCGCGCCCTCCGGCAAGGTGGCGGTGAGCGGCCTGCCGGTCGTGGCAGGTGCGGCGGTCGCGCCGCCGGTGCGCGTGGCCGCCTTGCCGGCGCCTGCGCCCGATCCGGCGACGCAGGCGCCGCCCGACGACACGCCCGACGGCAAGGTGACGCGCGTTGCAGGTGCCGGCGGTGACGCATCTTTATGTGCAGGCCGGCGCCTTCGGTTCCTACGACAATGCGCGGCGCATGATGGCGCGGCTGAGCGGGGCCGGCGGCCTGAAAATTTCTTCAATCGACAGCAACGGTCAGCGTCTCTATAGGGTCCGGATGGGCCCATTCAACGATGTGGCCGATGCCGATGCCGCGCTGGCGCGAGTCACAAATCTGGGCGGCAACGATGCACAGATTGTCGTCGATCAATGATCACCGGCGGTGCCAAAGGGGGCAGGGAGCAATGACGAGGAATGAATGCATGCGACCTGGTCGCCTTACCGGCCTGATCTGCTTTCTTGTGGCGCTGATCGGGTTCTCCGCGCCCGCATCGGCGATGCTCAACACGCAGGCCGAGCATGCCGTGTTGATGGATGCGGCGACGGGCAAGATCCTGTGGGACAAGAACGGCGACGTTCCCTTCCCGCCAGCCTCCATGAGCAAGCTGATGACGCTGGATGTTCTGTTCCAGCAGCTCAAGGACGGACGCGTCAAGCTGACCGATAAGTTTCTCGTGTCGGCGAAGGCGTGGCAGACCGGCGGCTCGAAGATGTTCGTCAAGGTTGGCACCTCGATCCCGGTCGAGGATCTGATCCGCGGCATCATCATCGATTCCGGCAACGATGCCTGTGTCGTGGTGGCCCAGGCGCTGGGCGGCACGGTCGAAGGCTTTGCCGAGATGATGAACCGGCGCGCGAAGGAACTGGGTCTCAAGAGCTCCCACTTCGTCAATCCGGACGGGTTGCCGGAACCGCCGGGACAGCTCATGTCGGCGCGCGATCTTGCCGTCGTCGCGCGCGACATCATCGTCAACCACGCGCAATACTATCACTTCTTCAACGACCGCGATTTCACCTGGAGCGGTATTCACCAGAACAACCGCAACACATTTCTGGAGAAATTTCCCGGCGCCGATGGACTGAAGACCGGTCACACCGACGCATCCGGTTATGGCGAGGTCGCCTCTGCGGTGCAGGACGGGCGGCGCTTCATCCTGATTCTCGGCGGCATGCGCTTTCCCGATCTGGACAAATATTCGCCGCGCAAGAAGGACTGGCTGGCCGAGCAGCGCCGCGGCGATGAATCCGCGCGCGTGATGGGCGCGGCCTTCCGCGAATTCCGCAGCTACAAGATGTTTGCGGCGAACGATGTCGTCGGTCATGCGCCGGTCTGGCAGGGCGCAAAGAAGAGCGTGCCGCTGGTGCTTGGCAAGCCGCTCGACCTGACCATGCAGGTGGACTCGCATGAGCAGATGAAAGTCGCGCTCGATTATACGGGGCCGTTGCAGGCGCCTGTCGCCAAGGGACAGAAGATCGGAACGCTGTCTGTCACGGCGCCCGGCTATCCCGGCACGACCGTGCCCGTCTATGCCGGCGAGGCCGTAGAGACGGCGGGCGTCTTCAGCCGCATCTTTGCCGGGCTGAAGGCGCTGATCTGGGGTCCGCCCGCGGCCGAGCCGCAATGACGAAGCCGGCCGCGCGCTTCATCACGTTGGAAGGCGGGGAGGGGGCCGGAAAATCGACGCAACTGCGCCGCCTCGCCGCGGCGCTGGAGGCGCACGGCATCGTCAGCACGATGACGCGCGAGCCGGGCGGTTCGCCGGGCGCCGAAGATATCCGCAAGCTGCTCGTCGAGGGCGAGCCGGGGCGATGGTCGGCGCTGACCGAAGCGCTGTTGATGTTTGCCGCGCGCACCGACCATATCGAACGCACGATCAAACCGGCGCTGGCCGAAGGGTCGCTGGGTGCTGTGCGACCGCTTCACCGACTCGACTTACGCCTATCAGGGCGTGGCGCGCGGATTGGCGCGCGAGACGATCCGGCGGATCGAGGCGGTGTCGGTCGGCGATTTCAAACCGCATCTGACCTTGATCCTGGATCTGCCGCCGGAAGAAGGGCTGGCACGCGCCGCTACGCGTGGGTCGCATGAGGCGCGCTTCGAGAAATTCGATGGCGGCTTTCACGAGAAACTGCGCAAGGCCTTTCTTGATCTCGCCAAGCGCGCGCCGGAGCGCTGCGTTGTGATCGATGCCAGCGGCAGCGAGGATGAGGTTTCCGCGCGCATCTGGGCGGTCGTCGCCAAACGCTTCAAGGTGGCATGAGATGGCGCCGCGTGGGTCCAAGCGCAGCAGCGAAGAGGCTGGTCGAGACGGACCGCGTCGAAGGCTTTGCCCATCCGCGTGAGACTTATGACTTTGTCGGGCAGGACGAAGCCCTGACGCGGGCCGCGCGCGCGATCCGCAGCGGACATGCGCCGCAGGGCTGGCTCATCACCGGCCCGCCCGGCACTGGCAAGGCGACGCTCGCCTATCGCATCGCGCGCTATGTGCTCAAATATGGCGCGGGCGATCAGGGCCCGGCCGATCTCGCTGTCGAGAAGACCGATCCGATCTCGATGCAGGTGCAAGCCGGATCGCATCCGGGATTGCTGGTGCTGAAGCGCGGGCTCCATCCCGATACCGGCAAGATGATGACGGTGCTCTCGGTCGCCGAGATCCGGAGGCTGGCCGGCTTCTTCGGCTTGACTTCGGGCGCCGGCGGCTGGCGCGTGGCCATCATCGACACAGCCGACGACATGAACGACAACGCCGCCAATGCGCTTTTGAAGGCGCTGGAAGAGCCGCCGCCGCGCACCATGCTGATGCTGCTTGCCAATGCGCCCGGGCGGTTGTTGCCGACCATCCGTTCGCGCTGCCAGCGTTTGTTGCTGAGGCCCTTGCCGGAAGATGTGCTGGCCGGAGAACTCGACCGGCTGGTGCCCGAACTCGACCCCGAAAAGGCGCAGTCGGTCGCGCGCCTGGCCGGCGGATCGCTGGGTCTGGCCTTGCAGCTGGCGAGCGGCGACGGGCTCGCATTGGCGGGCGAGGCCGACCGGCTGATCGACGACGCCTCCAGCCCCGATCTCGTGGCGCTGCTGGCGCTGGGGGATCGCATCGCGCGGATGAAGGACGGGCTGGGCACGCTGGGCGAATTCCTGACGCTGACGCTGAGCGAGCGTATCCGGGCGCGGGCGCCGCGATGGCGATATGAGCGCTCAAACCCTGGCTCGATGTATGGGAAAAGCTCGGCCGCATCCTTCGCGCGCAGCGATGCGTTGCATCTGGAGCCGCGGCAGACGATCCTGTCGGCCGCCCATGCGATGGCACGCGCCGCGCGCCATGGCTCGCTTTGAATTGTAGAGTTCTCGTAAGTCCATGCTTGTCGACAGCCATTGCCATCTCGATTTTCCCGAATTCGCGCCGGAACTGGACGAAGTGGTGGCGCGCGCCGACGCGGCCGGCGTCAAGGTGTGCGTGACCATCGGCACGACGCTGAAGAAATTCGACGGCGTGGCGGCCGTGGCGGCGCGCTTTCCGCATGTCTATTGCTCGGTCGGCATCCATCCGCATGAGGCCGATCCCGAACCGATCGACAGCCCGGCGCCGCTGCTCGAACGCGCGGCCAATCCGAAGGTCGTCGCCATCGGCGAGACGGGGCTCGATTACTATTACGGCCACAGCGCGCGCGAAGGGCAGATCCGCAATTTCCGGGCGCATATCGACGCCTCGCGAGAAGCGCAGCTGCCGCTGATCGTGCACACGCGCGATGCCGAAGACGACACGATCGAAATCCTGCGCGCGGAGATGGGGAAGGGCGCCTTCCCCGGCCTGATCCATTGTTTCACCGGCACGCCAAGGCTGGCCGAGGCGGCGCTCGATCTCGGCTTCTTCATTTCGGTGTCGGGGATCGCGACCTTCAAGAAGTCGGAGGAGCTGCGCGAGACGCTGCGCGCGGTGCCGCTGGAGCGGCTCTTGGTCGAGACCGATGCGCCATACCTCGCGCCCATGCCCTATCGCGGCAAGCGCAATGAACCGGCTTTCGTCGTCAACACGGCAAAGGTTCTGGCCGAGCTCAAGGGCGTCAGCGCCGATGCGCTGGCCGAGGCCACGACGGACAATTTCTTTCGCCTGTTCACGCGTGCGAGAGCGGCCGGCATGAGCGGCCATTTCGAGGTTACGATCCTGGGCTCTGGCTCGTCGGGCGGCGTGCCGCGCATCGGCGGGGCCGACGGCCACGGCGATTGGGGCGCCTGCGATCCGAACGATCCCAAGAACCGGCGGCGGCGCTGCTCGATCCTGGTGCGGAAGCATGCGCCCGGTGGCGAGACTGCGATATTGGTGGACACCGCGCCCGACATGCGCGAGCAGCTGATCGATGCGCGGGTCCGCGCATCTCGATGCCGTCCTCATCACGCATGACCATGCTGACCAGCTGCACGGGATTGACGATCTGCGCGTGCTGGTTCTGACGATGCGCAAGCGCATCGATCTTTATGCCGACCATGTGACGCAAGCCGGAATCATGCGCCGCTTCGGCTATATCTTCGAGCGGCCAGAGGGCAGCGACTATCCGCCGATCCTGAATATGCAGACGATCGAGGAACCGTTTTCGCAATTCGGCATTGCGGGCGCGGGCGGCCCGGTTTCGGTTCTGCCGTTCGAGCAGGAACATGGGCGCATCCGCAGTCTCGGATTCCGCTTTGGCGGTTTCGCCTATTCCAGCGATGTCAGCGGCTTGGACGAGGCGGCTTTCGCTGCACTTGAAGGTGTGGACACCTGGGTGGTCGATGCGTTGCGCTATACCCATCATCCGACCCACGCCAATGTGGAAACGGCGCTTGAATGGATCGCGCAAGTGAAGCCGCGGCGCGCCGTGCTCACCAATCTGCACGTCGATCTCGATTACGAGACGCTCAAGGCGCAGCTTCCGCCGGGTGTCGAGCCAGCCTATGACGGCATGGTGCTGACGATCCCGGCGTAGTGCGCAAAAGCCTTGTTTCACAAGCTTCTATTTCAGATTGTCGGTGCGGCGGATGAAGTCCGCGACATTGTCGTGAAGCTGCTTCAGCGCGGGCAAATGGACATAGACCATGTGTCCGGACTGGTAATAGCGATACTCGATATTCTGCTGAAGTTTGGGCGGCACGGGCAGGTGGTGCATTTCGTACCAGCCCGCGTAATATGGCGTAGAGATGTCGAAATAGCCGCCATTGACCATGACCTTCAGATCTGGGTTCTGCTTCATGGCCGCCGCCAGATCGGGCAGCACATTCGGCAAGGCGATCAGCGGCCTTGAGGCGCCCGGCGGCTTGTGGCGATAGTCCCAGCTGTTATAGACGTCGACGCCGGTCTTGTAGGTCAGCTTGCCGTCATAATGCAGCTTGCCGCGCACATAGCTGCGGAACGCCGCAACATAGGCCGAACTGATTGCGGCGCTTTGCGGATCATAGGCCGCGATCTTGCTGAGCGGATCGAGCGTCGGGCCGGTGAAGCGCGTGTCCAGCGTGCCGGTGGTCAGATCCTGGCCGGACAGCACTTCCTTCTGGAAGGCGCCATATTCGATGCGCAGATTGGACCGGAGCAGATAGGACACCGGCAGACCCGTGAAGGCATGCAGCTTGGCGGCGATGGCCTTGCGCCGCGCGGCGGACAGGCTGTTGCCGCGCATCAGCGCCTGCGCGTAATCGGTGGTCGCGAAGCGTTCGACAAGATCGAGGAATTTGCGCAGGTCGGCTGGCTGGTTCGGCAGCTTGTGATGATACCAGGCTGTGGCCGCATAGGACGGCAGGGTGACGACATAGGGCAGGTCCACGGACGGGTTCAGCTTCCGGATCGTCCGGCAGCAGATCCCAGTTGAGGATGTCCGACAGCAGGATCACGCCGTTGAGATCGATGTTCTCGTTCTGCAGCGCATAGGCGAGGCCGGCCGCGCGCATGGTGCCGTAGCTCTCGCCGAACACATATTTGGGCGAGTTCCAGCGGTTATAGGTGGAGAGGAACTCGCGGATGAAAACGGCGAAGGCGTGGATATCCTGATCGACGCCGTAAAAGGCCTTGTCCTTCTTCTCGCCGGCGATGCGGCCGAAGCCGGTGCCCGGCGCATCGACGAAGACGAGGTCGCTGGTATCCAGCAGGCTCTCGTCATTGTTGACGGTCCTGTAGGGCGCGGCCGGGGTATGGGTGTGGTCGTTTGTGACGACACGGACCGGGCCCGAAGGAGCCCATATGCAGCCACAGCGTCGCCGAGCCCGGGCCGCCATTGAACAGGAAGGTGATCGGCCGGTCGGCGGCCGGTGCGCCGCGCTTGAAATAGGCCACATAGGACATGGCCGCTTCCGGCTTCGGCTTCTTGTCCTTGTCGCCGTCATCTTTGGCGGTGTCGTCCCAGCCCTTGGCATGGACCACCAGCGTGCCGACCACGGATTTGTAGCCGATCGTGACGCCGCCAACGGTGACGGAGCCTTCGCTGGCCGTGGCCCAGGGTTTGAAATACTGGCCGGTTTCGTCATTGGGCGTGGCGGCGGGTTTGGCGGCGGCGGCAGACCGGCGTTGCGATCGTCAGCGCCAGCAACGCGGCAAGGACTGGTTTCATCGGATGATCTCGTTTGGCGGACGTGCCGGACGGCGCGAACCGGATTGGAGCATCCGGGATACGGGGACCGCCGGATCGTGGCAAGCCGGTGCCGGTCACATGGCCGTGCGGCCTGCCCAAACTATACTCCATTATTTCTCATAATATCGCTTATACGAAAAATGCCGCGAGGCGGTCCCCCGCGGAAATTCTGACGAAATTTGCCCTTGCGCCCTCCCCTGGGTCCGGCCTCACCCCGTGCGCCATGCAACCAACGACGGAGCCTGAAATGGCCGCCACCCAATCAAGTCCTGATGTCTATCCGATGCCATTCTTTGTGACGCTGACCGTCCTGACGTCGCGGCGTCACAGCGCTGGTACGAAGCCTTGGGCTTCACCACCGTCTTCGCGATGCCAGCGCACGGCGGCGGCGCGGCAAATGGTGCATATGCGCTGGATCCGCTTTGCGGATTTGCTGCTGCGCATGGGAGCGCCTGTTACAGAGCCCAAGGGCCTCAATGTGACGCTCAAATTTATGGTTGCCGAGGATATCGACGGGCAAGCGGCCCGTGCGCGCGCCATGGGCGCGGCTTTTGTAGCGGAGATCGGCGATCGTCCCTGGAACGCACGCGAATTCACGCTGGTCGATCCCGATGGCTTCGCCCTCACCTTCACCTACGGTCCCTTGCGCAAGGAGCTTAGCTTCACCGATGTTGTGGGCGGCAAAAACGGAGGCGGCGGATGAAACACGAATGCGCGGCCTATCTCAGTCCCGCCGAAACCGCGCGCCGTCTCGGCGTCACGATCAAGGCGCTACGGCTCTATGAAAAGCATGGCCTCGTGGCGCCGCTGCGGTCAGATGCCGGCTGGCGGGCCTATGGGCCGGCCGAGATCGCGCGCCTGCATCAGGTTCTGGCGCTGAAGCGTCTGGGCCTGAAGCTGGCGCGGATCGCCGAATTGATGGCTGGCCGGATGGCCGGTCTGGGCGATGTGCTGGCGTTTCAGGAGCAGATGCTGGCCGGTGAAAGCGCACGGGTGTCCCATGCGCTGGCGCTGGTGCGGTCGGCGCGGGCCAAGCTGGCCGGCGGCGACGATCTTTCCATCGACGATCTCACCCAACTGACGATGGAGACGACGATGACAACCAAAGCCACGCCCGATGAACTGAAGGCGATTTTCGACCCGATCTCGGCCAAGCATTTCAGCGCCGAAGAATCCGCCGCGCTGACAGCAGCGCAAGTTCGACCAGGAAGCCGTCAGCCACGCCTGGGAGACCTTGATCGAGGAAGCCAAGGCGCTGATGGCCAAGGGCGATGCCACCTCGCCTGCGGCCAAGGATCTGGCCCGGCGCTGGCACGCGCTCGTGGACCAGTTCACCCAGGGCAATCCGGAGGTCGCGCCAGCGCGTGCGGCAGGTCTGGAACGAGGCCATGACCGATCCGGTCGCGGCGCCCAAGCTGCCGCTGACACCGGAAATCTTTGCCTTTGTCGGCAAGGCGTGGGCGGCGGCACAGGCCGAAGGCGGCGCCTGAGGCCGATGCGGTGCGGGTGGGTCTTGCCCCTGCCCGCAGCGGCGCCTTCAATGCGGCATGAGCGACCAAAAGCCGAATCAAGACAGCGACATCAGCGCCCTTCTTGAGATCATGCGCCGGTTGCGCGATCCCGAAGGACGGCTGTCCATGGGATATCGCGCAGAGCTTCGCCACCATCGCGCCTTACACGATCGAAGAAGCCTATGAAGTGGCCGGCGCGATCGAGGATGAAGACTGGGCCTCGCTGAAGGACGAACTGGGCGATCTGCTGTTTCAGGTCGTGTTCCATGCGCGCATGGCCGAAGAGAAAAAACTGTTCGATTTCCACGATGTGGCTGATGCCATCATCGACAAGATGCGGCGCCGCCATCCGCATGTTTTCGGCGACACGCGGCGATATCGACAGTCCGCCGAGGCGCAGACCGTCGCCTGGGAGGAACACAAGGCCCGCGAACGCGCGGAAAAGGTCGCCGCCGGACAGGCCAGCCTGCTCGATGATGTGCCGCACGCCCTGCCCGCATTGCTGCGTGCGTTGAAGCTGCAAAAGCGCGCGGCAAGCGTTGGATTCGATTGGGATAACGCCGCCAAGGTGGTCGAGAAGATCGCCGAGGAAGCGCAGGAGATCGTCGAGGCGCAAGCGGCCGGCGCCGACCACGACAAGCTTGAGGATGAAGTCGGCGACCTGCTCTTTGCCGCCGCCAATCTGGCGCGCCATCTCAAGGTCGATCCGGAAGCGGCGCTGCGCCGGACAAATCGCAAATTCGCGAACCGCTTCAAGGTGATCGAAGAGACGCTTCGCGCACAGGGCAAAACGCCCGACGAGGCCAGCCTCGAAGAGATGGAAGCCATCTGGCAGGACGCCAAGGGGCGCGTCGGCTGATCCCTATTTGACGCGCTTGACCTTGAAGAGGTCCGGCTGGCCGCTGAGCGTGAGATTGTAGCCGCCGAGCATGGCGTGATCGATGGTCACGACATTGACCTTCGCCATCGCGGAAGCGCGGCGGCGCTGGATAGCCATGGCGCGAACGCCACATCTGGCCATTGACCAGCGTGACCGTGAAGGAGCCGTCATCGGCGACGAAGAAGTCCTTCACGGCGATGGTGACCGGGAGGATCTCCTGGCCCATGGGCTGATAGGCCATCTGGGCCGCGGACGGCTTTGCCGCGTCTCCGCCGAACGGATCCAGGCCCGAGAACCAGGAGGAGCTGCCGCTTTCGGGTGCCGCGGGCTTCGGCGCTGGCGGCGGTGGCGCCACCAGAGGCGGCGCGGCCAGCGCCACGGATTTGGGCGGTTCGGCTGGCGGCTGTGGGGCCGTGGCCGTCTGCGCGGGGCCGGCGAGCGCACGCAGCATGGGCGTGTTGTGGTCGAAGCAGGCAAGCCTTGCCGTGGCGTCGTGGAGATCGGTGCATTTGGCCAGCGCGTCGATCAGATCGCCGCGCCGGTCCGCTTGCGCGGCGGCGGGCGTGATAGCCAGTCCGGCCGCTGCGGCCAGCATCAGAATCCGCAAATTCATTCCCGCCCTCGCCGTTGTTCTTGTCCGGCCAGTCTACATGCCGGCCCGGCGGCGATCCACAATTCACAGCCTTGTGGAGAAACCTTAAGCGCGACGCCTATCATGTTGCGGAATCACATGTTCTGCCCCGAAGCGTTCGACCAGTCTGTCGATATTATGGGGATCGGCGCCGATGGTCAGCGCGATGCTCTCCGGGGTGTCGGCGCGCGCCAGCACGCGGCGTGTTCTGGTAGAGCCATGCCAGCCCTGCGCCATCGGCCGGGTCGAGCGTGACGGCCAGTACCTGTTGAGCGGCGTTGAGGGCCTGTTCGACGACGGCCAGAAGAGCGCCGAGCCCCTCGCCCGTGATCGCCGAGATCGCCACGCGGCCGCCGGCGCCGGCGAGATTGCGGGCCAGAAGCCCTGCCCGCTGCTCCGGCTCCATCAGGTCGATCTTGTTGAGGCATTCGATGATCGGCCGCTCGCCTTCAGGGTCGATGCCGAGTTCGGCCAGCACCGCCAGCACATCGGCCTTCTGCTCTTCGCTCTCGGGATGGGCGGCGTCGCGGACATGGATGATGACGTCGGCCTCCAGCACCTCCTCCAGCGTGGCCTGGAAGGCGGCGACCAGCTCGTGCGGCAGATCGGCGATGAAGCCGACCGTGTCGGAGAGGATGATGCGGCGCCGGTCCGGCAGGCTGCAGCGCCCGCATGGTGGGATCGAGCGTGGCGAAGAGCAGGTCCTTCGCCATGACCTCGGCGTCCGGTGAGCGCGTTGAACAGGGTCGACTTGCCGGCATTGGTGTAGCCGACCAGCGCCACGACCGGATACGGCACGCGCTTGCGGGCGCGGCGGTGCAGGCCGCGGGTGCGCTTCACCTCCTCCAGCTCCTTGCGGATCTTGGCGAGGCGCTCGCCGATCAGGCGGCGGTCGGTCTCGATCTGGGTTTCGCCCGGCCCGCCGAGGAAGCCGAAGCCGCCGCGCTGCCGCTCGAGATGGGTCCAGCTGCGCACCAGCCGGCTGCGCTGATAGGTGAGATGCGCCAGTTCGACCTGCAGGCGGCCTTCGCGCGTCGTGGCGCGCTCGCCGAAGATTTCGAGGATCAGCGCCGTGCGGTCGAGCACCTTCACCTTCCAGGCGCGCTCGAGATTGCGCTGCTGGACCGGCGAGAGCTGGGCATTGACGATGACGACTTCGGGTTCGAGCCCGCGCGCCTCGGCCGCGATCTCCTCGACCTTGCCGCGGCCGATCAGGGTCGCCGGCGTCGGGCGCGCCAGCGTCACGATGTGCGCGGCGATGATGTCGAGGCCGATGGCCGCCGTCAGCCCGATCGCTTCGTCAAGACAGGACTGCGCATCGCGCCCCGGCCGCTCGTCGGCCATGGCGCGATGCTTATGCGCAATATGCAGGACAAAGGCCGCGCGCGTGGGTGCACCGCCGTCCTGCCGGGTCTTGTCGGAGTTGCTCAGGCGGTTTCCAGCGCGCCGCTCTCTGCGTCCTGCAGCTGGATCGGACCCAGTGGCATGACTGTCGAGATCGCGTGTTTGTAGACGAGCTGGGCTTGCCCGTCCCGACGCAGAAGAACGCAGAAGTTGTCGAACCAAGTAATATTACCTTGCAGCTTTACACCATTGACCAAGAAGATGGTCACAGGTGCTTTTGCTTTGCGCACGGCGTTGAGGAAGGTGTCTTGCAGATTTTGTTGTTTTTCGCTCATGGGTGGGCCCATTTTTCTTTGATGCGCACTTCGCCCGCCGCGAAGCACCCCCAGAGCATAGGGCGAGTTGCTGCATTTGCGAAAGAGCCTTATTCGCCGCCCTGCCCGCCAGCCAGCCGCCCGCCGGGCCGCCATTGTTCGGTAAAGTTCCTGAATTCGCTGGGTAATCGGGCCCGGGACGCCCTCGCCCACCGGTTGACCGTCGATCGCGGTGATGGCCGTCGCACCCAATGTTGCCGCCGTCATGAAAGCCTCGCGGGCCTGGAGCGCTTCGGCCACGGTGAAGGGCCGCTCAACGATTTGCAGCTGTGCCTCGGCCGCCGCCTCCATGATCACCCGCCGCGTGACCCCGGGCAGGATGGCGTTGGAAAGGTCGCGGGTGACGATTTCCCCGTCCGCGCCGACGATCCAGGCGTTGGTCGAGGCGCCCTCGGTGACGAAGCCCTTGTCGTCGATCAGCCAGGCTTCGAAGGCGCCGGCGCGGCGCGCGGCGGTCTTGGCCAGCGTGTTGGGCAAGAGCGCGGTCGATTTGATGTCGCGCCGGGCCCAGCGCTCGTCGGGATGGGTGATGACGGTGACGCCCGTGACGCGGCGCGCCTCCAGCGCGGCCGGATCGACCGGGCGCGCGGTCATGATGACGGTCGGGCGCGGCGGCGCGGCCGGTGCCGGATGATCGCGGCGGGCCGTGCCGCGCGTCACCTGCAGATAGACAAGGCCATTGGTGAGGTGATTGCGGCGGGCAAGTTCGCGCATGGCGATCTTCAGGGCTGCGCGCGACATCGGCATGGCGATGCCAAGCTCGCGCAAGGAGCGCTCGAGCCGGTCGAGATGCTCCTCCTCGTCCTGCACCTGGCCGCCGAGGATCGCGCACACCTCGTAGATCGCATCGGCGAATTGCAGACCGCGGTCTTCGACATGCACGCCGGCCTCGGCATGGCGCAGATAGCGGCCATTGACATAGGCGAAGCGAGCGGACGGCATGCGCGACGGCCAGCCGTGGAACTCATTTATATCGGTCAAGAGCGCAATCCGTCAGGCATTGTAGATCTGGTCGCGCCCAGTCCCGCCATTGCCATTTCCACCGACATTGCCGTTGGCGCCGACGCCCAGCGATTTCAGTTTGCGATGCAGGGCGGAACGTTCCATGCCGATAAAGGCGGCCGTGCGCGAGATGTTGCCGCCGAAGCGATTGATCTGCGCCAGCAGATATTCGCGTTCGAAAATCTCGCGCGCCTCGCGCAGGGGCAGCGAGATCACCAGATCGCCCTTGCCATTGCCCTTCCAGGCCGCGCCATTGCCGAGATCGGACGGCAGAAGGTCGGCGGAGATCGCCTGGGCCGGATCGTCGCTCGCCAGGATCAGCAGGCGTTCGACGATGTTGCGCAACTGGCGGACATTGCCCGGCCAGCTATGCGCCTGCAACACGGCCATGGCATCGTCGCCGATCTCGCGCATGGGAAGGCCGCTGGCGGCAGACAGGCGCTTCATGAAATGGCGCACCAGCAGCGGAATGTCGTCGCGGCGTTCGGCCAGCGACGGCACGCGCACCGGCACCACATTGAGGCGATGATAGAGGTCCTCGCGGAAGCGCCCCGCCGCGATTTCGGCGCGCAGATCGCGTACCGTCGAGGTGACGACGCGGGCATCAACCTGCACGCGCGTGGTGCCGCCGACGCGCTGGAAAGTCTGGTCGACCAGCACGCGCAGGATCTTGCCCTGCGTCTCCAGCGGCATGTCCGAGACTTCGTCGAGATAGAGCGTGCCGTTATGGGCGACCTCGAACAGGCCGATCTTGCGCAGACCCTCCGGCGTCTCCTCGCCGAACAGTTCGGCCTCGATGCGATCCGGATCCATGGTCGCGCAATTGATGGCGACGAAGGCATTCACGGAGCGGCGCGAATGGGTGTGGATCAGGCGCGCCACCACTTCTTTGCCCGCGCCGGCCTGCCCCGTAATCAGCACGCGGCTGCCCGTGGGCGCGATTTTTTCGAGCGCGCCGCGCAGTTGCGAGATCGCCGAGGAGGTGCCGAGCAATTCGCTGTCGTCGCCGGCGCGCAGCTTCAGTTCCTGGATTTCGCGCTTGAGGCGCGCCGACTCCAGCGCCCGCTCGCACACATGCAGCAGGCGATCCGACTTGAACGGCTTTTCGATGAAGTCGTAGGCGCCCTTCTTGATCGATGCGACGGCGGTCTCGATCGTGCCGTGACCGCTGATCATCACAATCGGGAGCTCGGGATGATCGCGTTTGAGCGTGTCGAGAATCTGGATGCCGTCGAGGTGGCTGCCCTGCAGCCAGATATCGAGCACGATCAGCTGCGGCCGGCGCTGACGCACGGCACCAATCGCCTCGTCGCTGTTTCCGGCGACGCGGGTCTCATAGCCTTCATCGCGAAGGATGCCCGAGATCAAATCCCGGATGTCTTCCTCGTCGTCGACGATGAGGATTTCAGGCGCGATCTGCGATCCGTTCTTGCTCATCCTGACTTTCCATTTCCAGTTCACGTGGAGCGCGATGCTTGAGTGCGAAATTCAGGCGCACGATCGCGCCCTGCATATCGTCTCCCCGGTCCGACAGCGTGATCTCGCCGCCATGGTCTTCGACGATCTTCCGGACGATCGCCAATCCGAGCCCTGTCCCCTTGGCGCGCGTGGTGACATAAGGCTCCGTCAGCCGATGCCGCTGTTCCGGCGGCAGGCCGATTCCGTTGTCCGCGACATCGATGAGGATACGTCCTCCATCGAGGCCGACGGTGATTTCGATGCGGCCCGGCGTGTCATCGCCCGTGGCCTCGCGCGCGCCGATGGCCTCGCCCGCATTCTTGAGGATGTTGGTCAGCGCCTGCGAAATCAGCCTGCCGGTCGCATTCCATGGACAGCATCTCGGACGGTGCGGTGACGTCGAAGGTAATCTGGGGATTGGCCACGCGCTGCAGGAATACGGCCTGCTGCAAAAGTTCCTGAACGTTTTCCGGGCGCATCACCGGCGCCGGCATGCGCGCGAAGGACGAGAATTCGTCGACCATGCGCCCGATATCGCCGACCTGCCGGATGATCGTGTCGGTGCATTGGGCGAAGACCTCGGGATCGGTTTCGACCTCGCGGGAATATTTGCGCTTGAGCCGTTCGGCCGAAAGCTGGATCGGCGTCAGCGGATTCTTGATCTCATGGGCGATACGGCGCGCGACATCGGCCCAGGCCGCCGTGCGCTGCGCCGAGACCAGGTCGGTGATGTCGTCGAAGGTGACGACGTAAGCCGCCGCCAAGTTCGCTGTCGACCTGCACGCTGAGCGAGCGCACGGCGCCGCCGCGCTTGACGCTGGCCTCGCCGCTGGCGCGGCCGACGGGTTCGGAGACCGCACGGCGGATCAGGCCCGCCAGTTCCGGCATGGCTTCGGCATAATGCTGGCCTTCCATCTCGTCGGGCGTGGCATTGAGCAGGCGCGCGGCGGCGCGGTTGACGATTGTCACATTGCCGTCGCCGTCGAGGCCGATGACGCCAGCACTCACGCCGCCCAGCACGGCTTCCGTAAAGCGCCGGCGGGCATCGATCTGATGGCTGGCCTCGACCAGCTCGTTGCGTTGGGTCTGAAGCTGCGAGGTCATGCGGTTGAAGGCGCGGCTCAGCGTGCCCAGTTCGTCATCGTCGCGATCGATCACGACCTGCGCCTTGAGATCGCCTTCCGAGACGCGTTCGGCGGCGCCGATCAGCCGCGAGATCGGACCGACCAGCCGCTTGGCAGCCCACAGGCCGAGCCAGACCGCGGCCAGCAGGATCAATAGCGAGACGATGCCGTAAAGCGTGGCGAAGACGAGCTGCACTTCGGAGCGGTTCTGATCGAGCCGGTTATATTCCGACACCGCATCGACGGTGCGCTGGAAATAACCCAGCACCTCCGGATCGACCGGCCGGACGACGAGAAGATAGGCGTCCTTGAACGCCTCCATGCGGATCAGGGCCCGCACCACGCCGACCTTCGAACTGGCATCGATGACGATCGTGCCCTTGGAGGCTTGCTGGAAATCGGCCGGCGGTGGAATCTTGGGATGTTTCAACTGGGGCTTGGAGTTCTTCACCGTGCTGCCCAGCACCATGCCCTTTGAAATCGAGAACGTAGGACGCCAGCAGGCCCGCGATCGCGCGTGATCTCGCCGAGCCGCGTGAACAGCATCGGCTCGTTGACCTTGCCGCCCGAAAATATCTGCTGATCGCGCTCGATCGAATTGGCCACGACATAGGCGTCGGTCGAGATCAGCTTCTCGTGGTCGTGGACATAGTGATTGGCCACGTTGACGGCGCTGCCGAGCGCATCCTTCACCCGTGTCGAGAACCACGCTTCGACACCGAGATTGAGAGTCACGGCCGCGAACACCGCGACGAGAATGGCGGGGATCACGGCGATGGCCGCGAACATCGCAACGAGCCGTACATGGAGGCGCGCGCCGGCGATGCCCGAGCGCCGCTCCGACCAGAGCCGCGTCAGACGCAGGGCAATCAGCGCGCCCAGCGTCAGCACCAGACTCAGATTGACGATGACGAGCGCAACCAGCCGTGCGGGCGTCGGATTGTATGGCACCAGCCCGGTCAGAACGGCGTAGGTGGTAATGCCGGAGACGACGGCCAGTAGCCCAACCCCAAGCGCAAGCAATGAGGGACCTGACGTAGCCATCAGGCGTGCCAAAAGCCCCCCTTTGGGCCCTTCCAGTGTGCCGGTTGTCGCCATCCAGGCCCTGCGCTGGCTCGCCGGATCGTCAGGCGTGCTTTGGGAAAATGTGCCGGGAGTGTAGCGCAGCCACAGCCTGTTGCAAGAATGCTGCGTTCCAAATTTGCAACAGCGTTACTGGCACTACCAGAATTGCCGGTTTCAGCCTGTTTTCAGGCCCCTGACGACCTCCAAGCCCGAGGTCGCGGATCTTCTTGCGCAGGGTGTTGCGATTGAGGCCCAGCAGATGGGCGGCCCGGATCTGATTCCCCCGGGTTGCGCTGAGGCAGAGCGACAGGAGCGGCCGTTCGATCTCCTGAACCACCCGGTCGTATAGGCCTGGAGGCGGCAGGCGGTCGCCATGGCCGGCGAAATAGCGGGAAAGGTGCCGCTCGACCGCCTCGGCCAGGGATGTCGCCTCTTCGTCGCCGCCTGCCTCGTTCGTCCGGGCTGGTTCTTTGAGTTCGGATGCGATCGCAGCTTGCCGGAATCGTGTCCCCGGCATGCAGCACGGCGAGACGGCGGATCAGGTTTTCGAGCTCGCGCACATTGCCCGGCCAGCGATAGCGCTTGAGCAGTTCGAGTGCGTCGGGTTCGAGCCGCTTGGGCGGCAGGCCCTCCTCCTCGCCCTTG
The DNA here is from genome assembly GCA_963822185.1 of uncultured Pseudomonadota bacterium. Classification (GTDB taxonomy): domain Bacteria; phylum Pseudomonadota; class Alphaproteobacteria; order Micropepsales; family Micropepsaceae; genus Rhizomicrobium. The sequence goes on along the minus strand of CAWGGT010000001.1, from coordinate 37,234 downwards.
CGCAGGAAATGGCGGACGAGATCGGGCAGGTCCTCTACCCGCTCGCGCAGCGGCGGCAGGCGCAGCGGCACGACATTGAGCCGGTAATAGAGATCCTCGCGGAACAGGCCCTGGGCGATGAGCTGGCGCAGGTCGCGATTGGTGGCGGCGATGATGCGCACATCGGTCTTGATCGGCAACCGGCCGCCGACGGTCGTGTATTCACCCTGCTGCAACACGCGCAGCAGGCGGGTCTGCGCTTCGAGCGGCATGTCGCCGATCTCGTCCAGGAACAGGGTGCCGCCCTCGGCCTGCTCGAAACGGCCGATGCCGCGATTGGTGGCGCCGGTGAAGGCGCCGCGCTCGTGACCGAAGAGTTCGCTCTCGACCAGTTCCTTCGGAATCGCGGCCATGTTGACGGCCACGAAGGAACCGCGACGGCGCTTGCCGTAATCGTGCAGGGCGCGGGCCACCAGTTCCTTGCCGGTGCCGCTTTCGCCCATGATCATCACGGTCAGATCGGTCTGGGTAAGGCGTGCGATCACCCGGTAGATTTCCTGCATCGCCGGCGAGCGGCCGATCAGCGGCAAGCGATCCTCGCCGTCGTCAGCCGGCGCGGGCGGACGGTTTTGCGGGCTCGACAGCGCACGCTGGACAACCGCAATCAGTTCCTTGAGGTCGAAGGGCTTGGGCAGATAGTCGAAGGCGCCGCGTTCGGCCGCCGTGATTGCCGTCAGGATCGTGTTCTGCGCGCTCATGATCACGACCGGCAAATCGGGGCGGATGCGTTTGATGCGCGGAAGCAGATCGAAGCCGTTCTCATCGGGCAGCACGACATCGGAGATGACGAGATTGCCCTCGCCTGCCTGAATCCAGCGCCACAGGCCCGCCGCCGTGCCAGTCGTCCGCACATCATAGCCCGCGCGCCCCAGCGCCTGATTGAGAACGGTGCGGATCGCCGCATCGTCATCGGCCACAAGGATCAAACCCGCCGGCATGTTACACCTCCGCTTGCACGCCTGCCTTCGGCAGCAGGACGCGGAACTTTGTTTTGTTGGGAATGGAATCGCATTCGATCACGCCGCCATGGTCGCCGATGATCTTTGCGACAAGCGCCAGGCCGAGCCCGGAGCCGCGCGGCTTGGTGGTGACGAAGGGATCAAAGATGTGCGGCATCAAATCCGTCGGGATGCCCTCGCCATTGTCACGCACCGTGACCTCAAGCGGCAAGCTGACGCGGCCGCCGCCGAGCCCGGAACTGACACGAACGCCGGGGCGATAACCGGTCGTCAGGATGATTTCGCCGCCGGTCTCCGGCACGGCATCGGAGGCATTGCGCACAAGGTTGAGGAAGACCTGGATGAGTTGGTCGCGATCGCCCCGCACCGGCGGCAGCGAGGGATCGAAACTCTCGATGAAATTCACATGGCGGCCGAAACTGGATTCGGCAACCTTGCGCACGCGATCGAGCACTTCGTGGATGTTCACCGGATCGCGCGGCATCGTGTGCGTATCACCGAAGACTTCCATGCGGTCGATCAGGCCGCGGATGCGGTCGGCCTCGGCGCAGATCAGTTCGGTGAGGTAGCGCTCGTTCGAGGGCACGGCATCTTCGAGCAATTGTGCGGCGCCGCGGATGCCGGCCAGCGGGTTTTTGATCTCGTGCGCGAGAACCGCCGCCATGCCATGCAGCGAGCGCACCGCACCGCGATGCAGGAGCTGACGATCCATGCGCTGGGCGAGGCTGCGCTCCTGCAACACCAGCACCGCGGCACCTTCCGGATCGAGCACAGGGGTGACGCTGACATCGGCCAGCTTCTCGCCGAGGCGCGGCGTCGTCAGGTCGAGATCGCGTTCGCCGACCGAGGCATGACGATCGCGGGCCTGCTCCATCAGCTGCAGTAGCGGGCTGCCGAAGGGGATGATCTCGTCAAGCTTGTGTTTGACCAGCAAGCCCGCGCCCATATCGAAGAATTGCTCGGCGGCGGGATTCACGAACAGGATTTGTAGATCTGCGCCGACCAGCAGCACCGGCATCGGCAGGGCCGAAGCGATCTGGGTCCCGAGCGGGCTTTCGGCGGTTTCAATCAGGATATCGGTCACGTATCTGCTCAGAAAATAGGCATCAATATGGGATGATCATAATATGGGCATCTAATAGCGCAAGCCCCAGCCTCGCCAAAAGCGGGGCATCTGCTAGAACGTCGCAGCGAAGCCACATCCTGATTCCGATGCCCAGAACTGCCATCCTCATTGTCTCAGCCGGACGGGGCGAACGCCTCGGTGGCGGATTGCCGAAACAATACAGACAGTTAGCAGGGGGCTCGGTGCTGCGGCGGACGTTGATGAGCCTTCTCGGATCGGCCCGATACGGCTCTCCAGGTTGTGATCGGGGACGGCCATGCGGCGGCCTATGCGGAGGCGACGGCGGGCCTCGCCCTGCCCCCGCCTGTGACCGGCGGGGCGAGCAGACAAGAATTGGTGCGCAACGGGCTCGAGGCCCTCGCAGCCGACGCCCCCGATTACGTGCTGATCCATGATGCGGCCCGGCCGCTGGTGACAGGCGCGCTGGTGGACCGGGTGGTGGCGGCACTGGAGGCCGGCGCCGACGCGGCCATTCCGATGCTGGCGGTGGCCGACACGCTGCGCCGGCAGAACGACGACGGAAGCTGGTCGATCGTGCCGCGCGACAACGCCTATCGGGCGCAGACGCCCCAGGGCTTCCGCTTCGCGGCCATCCTGGAGGCGCATCGCAAATTCGCGGATGAGGCCGTGACCGACGACATGGCGCTGGCCGACCTTGCCGGGCTTTCCATCGTGCGGGTCGAGGGCGAGGAAACCAATATGAAGATCACGACGCAGGACGACATGGCCCACGCCGAACGCCTTCTCGCTTCGAGCGCCGATTTCCGCACCGGCTTCGGGCTCGACGCGCATCGCTTCGAGGCGGGCGATCATGTGTGGCTGTGCGGCGTCGAAGATTCCTCATGATCAAAAGCTCAAGGGCCATTCCGATGCCGATGCCGGGCTTGCATGCGCTGACTGATGCCATCCTCGGCGCCATCGGGGCCGGCGATATCGGCCAGCATTTTCCGCCGAGCGACGAACGCTGGCGCGGCGCGGCCTCCGACACGTTTCTGGCCCATGCCGCCGCGCTGGTGCGCGAGGCCGGTGGTGCCATCGTCCATTGCGATGTGACGCTGATCTGCGAGGGCCCGAAGGTCGGGCCGCATCGCGAAGCCATGCGCGCGCGCATTGCCGAGATCCTCGGGCTCGATGTCGGCCGTGTCAGCGTCAAGGCGACGACCACCGAAGGTATGGGCTTCACGGGACGGCGCGAAGGCATCGCCGCGCAGGCCGTGGCAACTGTGAAGATGGGCGGATGACACTGCACAAGAGCTTCTGCACCCTGTTCGGGATCGGCAATTTTCCGATCGCGCCGGGCACGCTGGCGAGCCTCGCCGCCCTGCCCTTTGCGTGGGCGCTGATGTGGATCGGCGGCTCGTGGCTGCTCGGTGTTGGCGTGTCGGTTTCCATCGCCATCGGTATCTGGTCCTGCGATGTCTATGTGCGCGAGACCGGCAAGTCCGATCCCAGCGAATGCGTGATCGACGAATTGGCCGGGCAATGGATCGCCTGCATGCTGGCGCCGCTGACGCTGCCCGGTTTCGCGCTGGCCTTCGTCGCCTTCCGCCTGTTCGACATCTGGAAACCCTGGCCGATCTCGGCCGCCGAAGAGGCGCGCGGCGGGCTGGGCGTGATGGCGGACGATCTCGTGGCCGGACTGGCCGCCGCGATCGTCGTTGCCGCGATCCGTGGAACAGGCCTAGTCTGAGGCCATGTTCGCCTCGCCACTTCTTCGCCTTGCTGAAATCGTTCTTGCCGATGCGCGAGCGCAGAAGCTTCGCATTGCCACGGCCGAAAGTTGCACCGGCGGATTGATCGGCGGCTTGCTGACGGAAATTCCCGGCTCATCGGATGTGTTCGAGCGCGGCTTCATCGTCTATTCCAATCGCGCCAAGCAGGACATGCTGGGCGTCTCCGGCGACATGATCGCCGATCTTGGCGCAGTGTCGGAAGCGGTGGCGCGCAGCATGGCCGAAGGTGCCGTGCAGAACTCCAACGCGCATATGGCGGTGGCCGTCACCGGCGTTGCCGGGCCCGGCGGTGGCACGGGGCTCAAGCCCGTGGGGCTCGTGCATGTCGCCGCCTGCCGCGAAAACCGTTCGATCCTGCACGAGGCGCATCGCTTCGGCGATATCGGCCGCAGCGAAGTGCGGATTAAGACGGTCGAAGCGGCGCTGACGCTGCTGCACCGGCTGATCTAAATCGGTGTTATTCCGGTGAGCAGGCGTGATGGCGCATGGCGCAATCAGTCCTTACCAGGTGAACGATGCATCGAAGTTCGGTCCATTCACGATGAACACACCGAGGGTCAGAATATCCATTCCGACCAGAGCCCTATTAGACGGCCCTACATTCAACAATTGCCCCAGAGGGCGGTTGGCGAAGGTCCAGAAGTACATTAGCCCACCAGCCTGCCACCTGACATGCACATCGCCAAAATAGACATTGACGGTCAGATCGCCGCCCGCGGTGCTGACATTCTGCTGGGAAACGATCGGTAGGTACGCTGCTGCAGCGACGTCAGTGTAGACAGCAGTGCCGTTGCACCCCGTATCCGCGATCCAGAATCCACTGGCAGGTGCGAATCACCTGTGTTACGAGGCGGGCGCTGAAATTCCAATCTCGATTGCCGGCCCCGCGGGCCCAAGTGGAAGACTGATAGACGGCATCGGCTTGCCCTCACTGTGTGCTTTTCTGTTCGGTGACCTGCTGAACCGAGAAATTCGACGCGCCATATTTCATCGTGCCGAATCGAACGGAATCGGCAAAGGAGTCGAAGTAGTCGACGATCTTACCGTCCGTCATCAAGGCGTACTTGCCGGCTTTCGTATCGATGAGATCCGGCAACAATTCCTGGAATGCCTTGAAATTCTGCTCGACCTGACTTGCCATGGCCATCTCCAGTTTCCGCCTCGAAGCCTGCCTTATCGGCCGCTCATGTTCTAAGACGCGCGGGATGGCTAGACGTGAAACGCAATCGGAATTTTGTCGAGGAGAAATGGCGCGTGGCCGCTGATGGCGCCCTAATCCTCTCCTAAGAGAGTGGTGAGGATTGTCGCGAGGCGAGCACCTTGGCGCGGGCCTCGAAGGCCTGGGTCATGCGGGTCATGACAAGGGCGAAGGCCTGGCCGGCGACGGCGCCAAGCACGCGGTTCTTGAATTCAAATTCGATCAGGAAATCGATGCGGCAATGATCGCCCTCGGGCGTGAAGCGCCAATCGTTCGTCAGATATTTGAAGACACCTTCGGTCTGAGTCACCGAAATCGCTCGGGCGGCGGGATCGAGTTCGACGCGGCTGGTATATCGCTCGCGGAAGGCTTTAAAGCCGACGACCATTTCGGCCAGCACGATTTCCTTGCCACCCTCCTGCGTGCGGCTCTTGACGCGCAGCGCCGTGCACCAGGGCAGGAAGTCGGGATAGCGCTCGACATCGGCGACGACGGCATACATCAATTCCGCCGTGTACGGAACAATGCGGTTTTCGCGATGGGCGGTCACGTCAGAGCGCCGCTCAGGCGCGCGCCTGACGCGCGGCCTTCATCTCGGCGAAGTCGGCATCGGCGTGATAGGACGAGCGGGTCAGCGGGCTGGCGGACACCATCAGGAAGCCCTTGGCGCGGGCGATGGATTCGAGCGCCTTGAATTCGTCCGGCTCCCAGAAGCGATCGAGTGCGACATGCTTGCGCGTCGGCTGCAGATACTGGCCGATGGTCAGAAAGTCGACGCCGGCGGCGCGCAAATCGTCCATGACCTGCATGATCTCGTCGCGGCTTTCGCCGAGGCCGACCATGAGGCCGGATTTGGTGAAGCCCGTGGGATCGAGTTCCTTGGCGCGTTCGAGCAGGCGCAGGCTCGCATAATAACGAGCGCCCGGGCGGACCTTCAGATAGAGGCGCGGTACGGTTTCGAGATTGTGGTTGAAGACATCCGGTGGCGTCTGCATCAGGTGCTCGACGGCACCAGGCTTGCGCAGGAAATCCGGCGTCAGGATTTCGATGGTCGTGTTCGGGCTGGTCTCGCGGATCGCCGTGATGGTCTTGCGGAAATGATCGGCGCCGCCATCGGCGACATCGTCGCGATCCACCGAGGTGATGACGACATGGCGCAGGCCGAGCTTTTCGACCGCGCGGGCAACGTTCATCGGTTCGGCGGGATCGAGCGGCTCGGGCATGCCCGTCTTGACGTTGCAGAAGGCGCAGGCCCGCGTGCAGGTGTCGCCCATGATCATCATGGTGGCGTGGCGATGGGTCCAGCATTCGCCGATATTGGGGCAGCCGGCTTCCTCGCACACCGTCGTCAGGTTGTGCTCGCGTACGATCTGCGCGGGTCTCGGAATAGATGGGGCTGCCCGGCGCCTTGACCCGGATCCAGGCGGGCTTGCGCAGCACCGGGCGTATCGGGCCGATGCGCCTTTTCGGGATGGCGCGGCGCCGCGGGCGTCTTGGGCCGACGGTCCTTCGCACTCTGATCGAAAACGGTCGTCATGGTCCCTACATATAGACGGTGCAGAGGAAAATCACCTACCCCGGCAGCGCACAGGCGCATGGCTGCCATTTGCCTCCGGGCCGTGGTGCGCTAATTTGGCGCGTCGATACCAGAACGGATCGCGACAGGCCAGCCTGCCTGATCGCCCGCGCCATTGGGGAACGCCGTGACCGTCGCCACCATCGCTGCCGCCGCCGGTGAGGAAACCATCGCCTTCGATATCTTCCGAGCCCAGAAGCCTGTGTTCCACGCCCTGCTCGAGGCGCGGGCGCGCTTTGGCGGCAAGCGGGCCGCGGTGGTCGACGGCGATGAGCGGGTCCTGACCTATGACCAGCTGGTCCAGGGCTCCCTTGCCATCGGCCATGCGCTGAAGCGGGGCACGGAGCGCGGCGAGGCCGTGGGGGTGATGCTGCCAACGGGCACGGGCGCCGTGATCGCCTATTTCGCCCTGACCGCCTTCGGCCGGGTTCCGGCCATGCTCAATTTCACCTCCGGCGCGGCCGGGATGAGATCCGCGCTCAAGACGGCCAAGGTCAAACGCATCGTCACGGCGCACAAATTCGTCAAACTGGCAAAGCTGGAGGATCTGATCGCAGAGCTCTCCAGGATCGGCCGAGATCGTTTATCTCGAAGATGTGCGCGAGAAGCTGACGCTGCTCGACAAGGCTGTGGCGGGGATCGGCCAATTCGTGCCCTCGCTGGTGGCGGCGCGGCCACTGCATGAAGCGCCGGCCGTCATCCTGTTCACCTCCGGCACGGAGGGTGATCCCAAAGGTGTGGCGCTGTCACACGCCAATTTGCTCTCCAATGTCGAGCAGGTGCGCGCGCATATCGCGCTCTATGAAAGCGACATCCTGTTCAACCCGCTGCCGACCTTCCATTGCTTCGGGCTGACGGTCGGGGCGCTCCTGCCCCTGTTTCATCGGCATCAAGACCGTGTTTCACCCGACGCCGCTGCAGCCGCATGAAATCGTGCGCCGCATTCGTACCTCCGGCGCGACGATCCTGCTCTCGACGGATACCTTCATCTCGCAATATGCGCGCGCCGGCGAACAGGGCGATCTGAATTCGCTGCGGCTTGCCGTCTGCGGCGCCGAACGCCTGCGCGACGAGACGCGCGCGTTCTTGCGAAAGAAATACGCCATCGAATTGCTGGAAGGGTATGGCGTGACGGAAGCCTCGCCCGTGCTCGCGGCCAATCAGCCCGGCGCGAGCCGTTCCGGTACGGTCGGCACGTTCATGCCGGGGGTCGAGCACAGGCTGGAACCTGTCGAAGGCATTGCCAATGCCGGACGGCTGTTCGTTCGCGGCCCCAATGTGATGCTGGGCTATATGACGCCGGAACGGCCCGGAGAGATCGAGCCGCTGCCGCAGGGCTGGCACGACACGGGCGATGTCGTTTCCATCGACGAGGAAGGCTTCATCGCCATTCGCGGGCGGGTCAAGCGCTTCGCCAAGGTCGGCGGCGAGACCGTGTCGCTGGCGGTGGTGGAAAGCTGCGCCTCGGCGCTGTGGCCCGATCACAGCCACGCCGCCGTGGCCCTGCCCGACACTCGCAAGGGCGAGCAGATCGTGCTGGTGACGAACAATCCCGAGGCCAACCGCTCCGATCTTGTCGGCTGGGCGCAGAACCACGGCGTCGCCGAACTGGCGGTGCCGCGGCGCATCCTGTTCGCGGAAGACATTCCGGTGCTCGGCACCGGCAAGACCGATTACGGCAAGGTCGCGAAGATCGCCGTCGGCGCCATCGAGGCGGCGGCGAGCTAAAACTCGGCTTCCAGCTCCTCGACCTCGTCGGGTTCGATCCTGGCGGCCTCGATCCATTCGGCCATGTCAGGCAATGCGAGGATCGTCTCGCAGTAATCCGTACAAAGACGATCAAGTGAAACATCGTAAGTCTGAAAGCGTGTGCACACCGGCGCATACATCGCATCGGCCACGCTCAGGCTCTCGCCGAACAGATAGGGCCCGTCATAGGTCTTCAGGCAGTCGCGCCAGATCTCGACGATTCGCGCGATGTCGGCCTGCGCCCCGGCCCAGACCTTGAAGCCGGGAAAAGAGGCCTTGAGATTCATCGGCAGCGCCGAGCGCAGATTGTAGAAGCCCTGATGCATCTCGCCCGAGACGGCGCGGCAATGGGTGCGGGCGGACAGGTCTTTCGGCAGAAGCCCGGCTTCGGGCGCAATCTCGTTCAGATATTCGGCGATGGCCAACGTATCCCAGACCTGGATGGTGCCGTGGCTCAAGGCCGGCACCAGAAAGGACGGACGACAGATGCAGAAGCTCGGCGCGCGCCGAGGGATCGTCCACCGGCAGCACGCGCTCGCGGAAATCGAGCCCGGCCATGCGGCACAGAAGCCAGCCCCGGAGCGACCAGGACGAGTAATTGCGGCTGCTGATCGTCAAAACGGCTTCGGCCATACGCGACTCCCTGTCCGGCCTCCCGGTAAGAAATTATTTCGCACTGCAGCATAAAATGCACTAGCTTTTCGCAAGAGCAATCGGAAATCGGCCGATGCCTGCCTTTTAGGCGGTGCCCGGACGGTGGAAATGGAGTGCATGTTGTACGCGGCCTATCAGACCCAGGCGGATATTATGGCGCCCATCCGGGCCGCCGCCGGGCTGATGGAAACATTCTTGCGCGAGCCCTGGGCCGGGCCGGGCGCCAATCCGTGGCTGGCGGGATTCGGCGCGGCGGCCGAACTGGTCACCCGGGCAAAGCTGACCCATGTGCGGCCCGACTTCGGAATCGCCGCCGTGAACGTGGATGGCGAGGCCGTGCCCGTGCGCGAAGAGGTCGCCTTTGCAACGCCGTTCGGTTCGCTGCTCCATTTCGTCAAGGAGAAGCAGCCGTCGCAGCCGCGCGTCTTGCTGGTGGCGCCGATGGCCGGTCACTTCGCGACCCTCTTGCGCAACACGGTCGAAACATTGCTGCCGGATCACGATGTCTATCTGACCGACTGGAGCAATGCGCGCGATGTGCCGCGCGCGGCCGGTGATTTCGGCCTCGACGATTATATCGCCCATATGATGCTGTTCCTTGAGACGCTCGGGCCCGGCACGCATGTGATCGGCGTGTGCCAGCCTTGCGCCGCACTGCTCGCGGCCGTGTCGCTGATGGCCGAGGAAGACAGCAAGGCCCAGCCGCGCAGCATGACGCTGATGGCGGGGCCCATCGATACGCGCATCAATCCGACGCCGGTCAACGATCTGGCGACCGCCCATCCGATCGAATGGTTCGAGCGCAATCTGATCACGACGGTTCCCGCGCGCTATGACGGCGCGCATCGCCGCGTCTATCCCGGCTTCCTGCAGCTTACCGCCTTCATGTCGATGAACCTGTCGCGGCACTGGCGCACCCATGCTGATCTGTTCGGCCATATCGTGCGCGGCGAGGATGAGAAGGCGCAGGCCGTGCGCGATTTCTACGACGAATATTTCGCCGTGCTCGACCTGCCGGCGGAGTTCTATCTGGAAACGGTTGCGCGCGTGTTCCAGGAATTCCAACTGCCGCGCGGCGAACTCGAATGGCGCGGGCGCATCGTCGATCCACGCGCGATCCGCAAGACGGCGCTGATGACAGTCGAAGGCGAACGCGACGATATCTGCTCGGTCGGACAGACCCTGGCGGCGCAGGATCTGTGTTCCTCGATCAAGCCCTTCCGCAAACGCCATCACCTGCAGGCCGGCGCGGGCCATTACGGCGTCTTTTCGGGCCGCCGCTGGCAGAACGCAGATCTATCCGATCCTCAAGAACTTCATCCAGCAGAACGCCTGAACGCTGTTACGCAGCAGGTGCTCCGCCGGTGCCGAACACGGCCTCGTGGCGTTCGCAGATCGCGGGCCAGAGCGAGGCGGCCTCCGGCAGATCAAGGCCGAAGCTTTCGCGCAGCGTTTCGACATAGCTATCGGCATCGTCGATGATCATCTCGGCGACACTGTCCGGCGTGATGCCGCGTAAAACGCGGCCGCGCAGCACAATCAAGCCATCCGCGACGTGGCGCATGACGATGGCATTCTGCACGAAGGGTGAGTCTTCGCTCGTCTGCAGCCACTGGCATTGCGCGGCGAGCTGCGCTCTCCTTCGCCGGGGCAAGATGGAAATCGAAATTCGGCGCGCCGCCGGCGGGATGGTTGTGAAGGCGCCACCACTCCGCATCGATTTGCGAGATCGAGAACGGAAAGCCATTGATGCTGAAACGCCTGGCCGCGACCCGGAAGGGATCAAGGGGACCGTCGCCGAAGCCGACATCGGCGAGGTAGGTCCCCTCCTCCAGCTCCACCTTGAGGACGAGGTGGTTGCCCTCCGAGGCGGGCCCGCGCACGGAGCGCTCGACGGCGCCGGTCGCGCGCGTCACATCGAAGCCGAGTTCGTCCAGCGCCCAGCCGAACAGGCCGTTCATCTCGTAGCACCAACCGCCGCGCCGCCGCGTGACCAGCTTGTCGTAGATCGCCGGGATCTCGATCGTGACCGGATGGCCGAGCGGGACATCGAGATTCTCGTAAGGGATGGCGCGCAGATGGGCGCGGTGCAGGGTCCTCAGCCCGGCGAGATCGGCGCGCGGGACGGTATCCAGGCCGATTCGATCGAGATAGGCGGCGAGTTCCATGGATGTCGCGCTCGCGGGTTGCCGGGCTATTCGTCCGATAGTTCCTGCCCGCCGGCAATCACGCATCCGCGCCGGCCAGCTCAGTCGAACAGGCGTTGCAGCGGCGAATCGTCCTGGCGACTTTCGCTCTCCTGGCGGCGCAGGCCGAGCCGGCACTGCACATAGGGGGTGGTGCCGGGATATACGCCGTAGGAGCGGCAGATCGCGTCGTCTTTGGCCGCCAGCCCCTGGTTTTGCGTCGCCACCGGCTGCTCGGGCAGCGTCACGTCCGGGAGCTGGTCTCCCGGGGATGCTGGCTGCTGGTAGGCCGGGGATGTCGGTTGCTGGCCCGCCTCGTGACGACGGCTCCCACATGCCCGGGCCGCATCCGGCCAGGAGCAGTGCACAAACCCCCAAAGCCAAGACGATCCGCATGGCGCCCCCTCCTCCTCCGACTCGGGCGATTTTGCCAATCTACGGGGCCTCCGGCTAGCCCTGCAGGCGCTCGCGACCCCGAAGGCGCGCCCGGCGATCAGAAAAAATTTGCAGTTTTGATAGGCGGAAGTCTTGAATAGTATGAAGTTCGTGCTAGATAGAACTTCGTAATAGACAGGAGGCGGAAGTCCCCGCGTGGCAGACGAGTCACCCCATACGCGGAAATTCCGAAAGGAACTCATGGCCGGGCTATCCTCGCTCGTCCTTCTGGCCGTGCTCGCACGGGCCGGCCGGGAGATGTATGGCTACGAAATCGCCAAGGCCGTCAAAGCCGACGGCGAAGGCGGTCTGATCTTCAAGCAAGGCGCCATCTACCCCGTGCTTCGGTCGCTCGATGCACAGGGTCTGCTTGAAAGCCGGGTGGAAGCCTCGGCCTTCGGGCCGCCCCGGCGCTACTACTCCATCACCGATGATGGACGCCAGGCGCTGATCGATTTCCAGGTCGCCTGGCGGGATATGCGCGAATTTGTCGATGACGCAATGACGGCCGGAGGCGGCGGGCATGACTACCAGCCCTCAGCCTGAGACCGTCAGCGCCTATCTGGCGGCGCTGCGCGGGGCGCTGAAGGGCTGCTCGCCGGCCCTCATCAGCGATGCCCTCAACGATTGCGAAGAGCATCTTCGCAACGAGCTGGCCAGCAATCCGCAAAACACCGAAGCGGAAGTCCTCGCTTCCGTTGTCGAGACATATGGATCCCCTGAGGAAATCGCAGAGGAGTATCGCCGCATGGAAGCGACACTTTCCGGCCCGTTCCCCAAGCCGGAACCGGCCCCGACACGCCGCTACAACTTCTTCAACGTCATTTCCGATCCCAGGGCCTATGGCGCTCTCGTCTATATGCTGCTGGCGCTTGCGACCGGCACCTTCTACTTCACCTGGGCCACGGTCGGCCTTTCGCTGACGGTCGGATTTTCGATCCTGATCATCGGCATTCCCTTCGCCCTGCTCTTCATCGGCTCGGTCCGGGTGCTGGCCCATGTCGAGGGGCGGATCGTCGAAGGGCTGCTCGGTGTGCGCATGCCGCGCCGCCTGCCCGTCACCTCGCCCACCGACGAAAAGCTGTTCGCCCGCATCGGCAACGCGCTCAGCGATGTGCGCACCTGGTCGTCGCTGTTCTACCTGCTGCTGATGCTGCCGCTGGGCACCGCCTATTTCACGGTCGCCGTCACCGGCGTAGCCGGTTCGCTGGGCATGACTGGTGGCGCACTGTGGAGCCTTGTGACCAACCAATCGAATTTCAACATTTCGGATGTGCCCTGGCTCGACCATCTGCTGCACACGGCGCCGGGCCTGATCCTGGTCGCGATTCTGGGTGTGCTGCTGTTCTTCGTGGTCCTGCACATCGCCCGCGGCATCGGTTGGCTGCACGGCCAGATCGCCGAGCTGCTCCTGGTCCGGCTCTGAGTTATCCACAGGCTGGCAAAACGCCGCGCCCCTCCGGGTGCGGCGTTTTTGTCTGTGCGAACCTGCCCAGTGGCCGCCGATTCAATTGGCCGCAGGACAGGCTTAATGAGTGCTTAACGGTTGACGTGCTTTGATTATTTCGGCGAGAAACATAGGCGTCCGGTACTGCCGGATGAAGACCATGGGCTGGGGTCGGCGCGCTGCCGTAGACCCAAACGACAAGAGGTCGACGTGGAGCGCCGAGACGCACCATCGTTTCAAGCATTCCTATCCAACTGGCGCCGCTCACGCGGCGGCGTGCGCGCGCATCTTCGAGGGCGAAGACGCGCGCTGGGCGCTCGTCTCCACATCGGTCACCGCGCTGGTCGCCGGTTCCGTCGCCTGGCTGGCGGCCGGAACCATCCCGCAAACTGCGCCTGCCTATAACAACGCCCAGAACGACCGGTCGCTCCTGCCCTATCAGGTGTTCATGCGCCTCACCGCGCAGGACCAGGATACCAAGGCGAGCTATGCCTCGATCGGTCCCGCCGCTTCGCTCGCCACCGAAACCGGCCACCGGCCAGCCGCCCGCCTCGCTCGACAATGCGCTGACGGCCGAACAGATGGCCAGCGACGACAATGCGACGATTCCGGTATCGATACGCGCACGCATCACGCTGGAATCCGGCGATACGCTGGTCGGGGCACTGACCGATGCCGGCGCCAGCGCCGCCGATGCCAATGCCGCCGTCGTCGCGCTCAAGATCCGTCTACAGCCCGCGTGCCCTGCGCGCCGGGCAGAACTTCGAACTGAACTTTGCTTCCAATCCGGATTCGCCGGTCGCCAAGATCACCTATACGCCGCCGAACCAGGCGGACGGCGACAAGCCGGTGACGCAGGACGCGGCAAGCGATACGCCGCCGACGCTGCTCTCGATCAGCTTTTCGCCGAGCATCGATCACGAGATCACGGTGAGCCGCGCAGCGGATGGCAGCTATCAGCGCCAAGGATACGTTGAAGCAGCTCACGGCGCGCTATCACCGCGCCGGCGGCACGATCGATTCGAGCCTCTATCTCGCGGCGATGCAGGCCGGCATTCCGGCCAAGACCGTCGTGCAACATGATCCACATCTTCTCCTACCAGGTGGATTTCCAGCGCGACATCCATCCCGGCGACAAGTTCCAGGTTCTCTACAGCTACTACTACTACACGAAGGACGGAAAGCCGGCGAAAGACGGCGTGATCGATTACGCCTCGATGACGCTGGGCGGAAAGACCTACACGCTCTACCGCTATCAGGAGAAGAATTCCGACATCGCCGACTATCTCGACGGCCATGGCCGCAGCGCCAAGAGCCTGCTGATGAAGACGCCGGTGGACGGTGCGCGCATCAGCTCGGGCTTCGGCATGCGCTTTCATCCGGTGCTCGGCTATACCCGCATGCACAAGGGCGTGGACTTCGCCGTGCCCGTGGGCACGCCGGTCATGGCGGCCGGCTCCGGCGTCATCCAGTTCGAAGGCCGGGCGCGCGGCTTCGGCAATTTCCTTCTCGATCAAGCACAACAGCGAGTTCTCGACGGCCTATGGCCACCTGTCGCGCTTCGCCAAGGGACTGCATGACGGCAGCCATGTCCATCAGGGTCAGATCGTGGCCTATAGCGGCAATACCGGCCTGACCACGGGCCCGCATCTGCATTACGAGGTCCGCGAATATGGCCATCAGGTCAACCCGCTGAAGCTCAAGATCGCGGGCGGTGTGAAGCTCACGGGGCAAGTCGCTGGTCGCGTTCGTGGCGCAGAAGAAGAAGATCGATTCCCGGCTGGCCGGGCTGCCGCTCGAGACCAAGGTCGCCGACAATTCGGATGCCCTGCGCGCCGCCAAGGACTGAGTTCGCAGACCCTATGAACGCAGAACGCGGCCGGGATTTCTCCCAGCCGCATTTTTATGCCTGCGAAGTTTGGCCCTAATGCACAGAGTGCGATGAGGTACCTTCCGCCAGCACGTCGTCGGAGGTGGCGAATGTCTGGCCGTCAATAACCAGGCCAGCATTGGTGGCGCCGACTTCGATATGATGGCCGTCGCCGATCTTGCCCTCCAGCAGCAACTGGGCGAGCGGGTCCTGCAAGCTGCGCTGGATCACGCGCTTCAAAGGCCGCGCGCCATAAACCGGATCGTAGCCCGCCGCCGCCAGCCACTCGCGCGCCTCGTCGTCGAGATCGATTTCGATCTTGCGATCGGCCAGAAGCTTCTGCAGGCGCGCGATCTGGATGTCGACGATCTTGTCCATGTTCTCGCGGCTGAGACGATGGAACAGGATGATCTCATCCAGACGGTTGAGAAATTCCGGGCGGAAATGCGCCCGCACCGCGTCCATCACCTGGGCGCGTTCATGCGGCGTTTGCGCACCCTCGCCCACCGACAGGAATTCGGTGCCGAGATTGGAGGTGAGGATGATCACCGTGTTGCGGAAATCGACCGTGCGGCCCTGACCGTCCGTGAGGCGGCCATCATCGAGCACCTGAAGGAGCACGTTGAAGACATCCGAGTGGGCCTTTTCGACCTCGTCGAACAGGATCACCTGATAGGGACGCCGGCGCACGGCCTCGGTCAGTACACCACCTTCCTCGTAGCCGACATAGCCCGGAGGCGCGCCGATCAAGCGGGCGACGGAATGCTTCTCCATGAATTCGCTCATATCGATGCGCACCATCGCGGTGTCGTCGTCGAACAGGAACGAGGCGAGCGCCTTGGTCAGTTCCGTCTTGCCGACGCCGGTGGGGCCGAGGAACAGGAACGAGCCGATCGGACGGTTGGGATCCTGCAGGCCGGCACGCGCACGGCGCACGGCATTGGAGACGGCCCGCACGGCATGGTCCTGGCCGACGACGCGCTTCTCCAGCGCGCCTTCCATCTGCAGCAGTTTTTCGCGTTCGCCCTCAAGCATCTTGTCGACGGGAATGCCGGTCCAGCGTGAGACGATCTGGGCAATGTGCTCGGGCGTCACCGATTCATGCACGAGGGCTTCGCTCTCGCTGTCGTCGATTTCCTGAAGCTGTTTTTCGAGTCCCGGGATCACGCCATAGGCCAGCTCGCCGGCGCGGGCGAGATTGCCCTTGCGCTGCGCCACTTCCAGCTCGCTGCGCGCGGCATCGAGCCTTTCTTTCATTCCCTGAACATCCTGAACGGATTTCTTTTCCTCGTGCCACTTGGCCGTCATCGAGGCGCTCTTTTCCTCGAGATCGGCCAGCTCCTGTTCGAGGGTCTCGAGACGGTCCTTGGACGCCTTGTCGGTTTCCTTGCGTAGCGCCTCGCGCTCGATCTTGAGCTGGATCACGCGGCGGTCGAGTTCGTCCAGTTCTTCGGGTTTTGAATCGACTTGCATGCGCAGACGGCTCGACGCCTCGTCCATCAGGTCGATGGCCTTGTCCGGCAGGAAGCGATCGGTGATGTAGCGGTTGGAGAGCTGCGCGGCCGCGACCAGCGCCGAGTCAGTGATGCGCACGCCGTGATGGACTTCGTATTTCTCTTTCAGTCCGCGCAGGATCGAAATCGTATCCTCGACCGTCGGCTCATTGACGAAGACCGGCTGGAAGCGCCGTGCCAGCGCCGCATCCTTCTCGACATGCTTGCGGTACTCATCGAGCGTGGTGGCGCCGACGCAATGCAGCTCGCCGCGCGCGAGTGCGGGCTTGAGCAGGTTGGACGCATCCATTGCACCTTCGGCCTTGCCGGCACCGACCAGCGTGTGCATCTCGTCGATGAAGAGGATGATCTTGCCTTGCGCCGCCGTGACTTCGTTTAGCACCGCCTTGAGACGCTCTTCGAACTCGCCGCGGAACTTGGCGCCGGCAATGAGCGAACCCATGTCGAGCGCCATCAGCTTCTTGTCGCGCAAGGATTCGGGCACGTCGCCATTGACGATGCGCAGGGCCAGTCCTTCGGCGATGGCCGTCTTGCCGACGCCGGGCTCACCGATCAGAACGGGATTGTTCTTGGTGCGCCGCGCCAGCACCTGGATGGTGCGCCGGATCTCGTCGTCGCGGCCGATGACGGGATCGAGCTTGCCGCTGCGCGCGATCTCGGTCAGGTCGCGGGCATATTTCTTGAGTGCGTCATAGGCATTCTCGGCCGTCGCCGAATCGGCGCTGCGGCCCTGGCGCAGATCCTTGATCGCGGCGTTGAGGCCGGTCGGGCTGGCGCCGGCATCCTTGAGGATGCGCGCGGCATCCGTGCCCTGCGCCATGGCCAGCGCGAGCAGCAGGTACTCGGCCGTGACGAAGGAATCGCCGGCCTTCTTGGCGGCCTCCTGGGCCGCGTCGAACAGGCGCGCGCTTTCGGGGGCCAGATAAATCTGCCCGCCGCCGCCCTGAACCTGCGGAATCTTGGCAAGCGCGGTTTCGGTGTCCTTCAGAGCCTGCTCGGGGCGGCCGCCGGAAGCGCGGATCAATCGCGCGGCAAGGCCCTCCTCGTCATCAAGCAGGACTTTGAGGAGATGCTCGGATTTGAATTGCTGGTGGTTGGAGCGGAGTGCCAGCTCCTGCGCAGCCTGAATGAAACCGCGCGCACGCTCGGTGAATTTCTCGACGTCCATATCTGCCTCTCAAGCACAAGTCCCCAGCCCCATCCGGCGGCCGGAAGCGAGTCTCATGTGAACAAGGATAGGCCTCCTTCGGAGCACCGCACCCATGATCTATGTGTGGTCTTTTTGCAGGATAACAAGGGTGGTCCTCCGAAATTCGAGAATGGCCTGGTGTGGGGTGCCATGTCCTTGAGCGAGCGCAAGAAAAACGCCGCCCGTTGGGGCGGCGTTCCATGTCGGCGCAATTCGCTGATTTAGGTGAGATATGGGGATGCAGCGTCACGCTTCAAGGGGGCGGAGGACGATTTCTGCCCCGCCGCGAAGCCTACTCTGCCGCGGCGGCTTCACCGTCATCGCCGTCGTCGCTGTCGCCGTCATCCTCTTCGGCCAGAGAGAAAGAGGCTCCGCTGCCCTGACGGTTGCCATTGGCCGTCTCCGCACCGTCGCCGGTACCATTTCCGTTGCCGTTGGCCTTGCCGTTGGCCTGCTGGTGGGGCTGCTGGGGAGACTGGGCTTGCTGCTGAGCCTGGGCGGCGCTCATGATCCGGAAATAATGCTCGGCGTGCTGGAGGTAGTTTTCGGCCAGCACCCGGTCGCCGGATGAGTTCGCATCGCGCGCGAGCTGCAGATATTTCTCGTACACCTGCGAGGCCGAACCACGAATCTTGATCTCCGGTCCGGTCGAATCGAAAGTTGCGATTGGTATTGTTGCTCTGCGGCCTGCGGCCGCGTCCGCGAGAACGTTTCACTTGAGCCCCTTTATCCATGGCCGGCCCATCACCTTGCTTGCGTCCTGATCTTGCGGAATTCCGCATTCTTCACACCTCGTTCGTGCCCATGAGGCACGTCCGGTCGGTCGCCGCATGAAGGCCCTGAGCGCGTCCTTGCTCGTCTTTCGCTTTGGCAGGAACCAGTGCTACCTGCACTCGACCGCCCCCGCGGTCTGCCGGGCCCCGACGGAATTAACCTCGTGGCCGGGCGGGGGTTCCTGCGTCCCCACGCGGCCGGAACCTACAATCCCGCACGGAGCTTTCCAACCCTTTTTTATCTGGCCGCCGCCGCAGTGGCAGGCTGCCGCACCGCCACAACGCGCGGGATACCAGCGAGATCGGGTGTCAGGCCAGCAATTTCAAGGCCCTTCCCCATGAGGACGCTGGCTACATCCGATCCCTGCCCGGACCCGATCTCCAGAAATGCCCAGCTGTCCGGAGCCAGACACGCCTTGAGGACCGGGGCCAAGGCCCGATAGGCCTCGAGGCCGTCGGGGCCTGATTCGAGGGCCGAAGCCGGCTCGTGGCCGAGTTCGGGGCCAAGATCCGCCATCTCGGCGCTGGCGATATAGGGCGGATTGGCGAGGATCAATTCATAGGGACCCGGCCGGGCGGCGTCCCAGCTTCCCTCGACCAGCCGCGCCCGCGTCTCGACGCCATGGCGGCTGGCGTTGCGGCGAGCCCAATCGAGGGCGTCCGGCGAGAGGTCGATGCCGGTGCCGGTGGCATTCGGATAGAGCGTCAACGCGGTCACCAGCAGGCAACCCGAACCCGTGCCGAGATCGAGGATGCGCAGCGGGGCGGATTTGTCCGGGAACGCCTTGAGGGCCTGTTCGATCACGGTCTCGGTCTCGGGACGGGGCACGAGTGCGCCGGGGCCGACCGCGAAATCGAGGCTCCAGAATTCCTTGCGGCCGACGATATAGGCCAGCGGTTCGCGCGCGGCGCGGCGGGCGATGAGGGCGTCATAGTCCGCTTCTTCGTCTGGCCTCAGATTGCGCGACAGGCCGCGCACTTCACTGGGCGGGACGTGGACGATCTCGGCCAAGAGAACCCGCGCATCAAGGCGCGCCGTGTCGGTCTCCGCTGCGACCAGGCGCGCGGCGCCATGCGAGAGCGCCGCCGTGACGTTCACGCGTCGCCGTCCTGTTCGAGGGCGGCGAGACGGCTGGCCTGATCCTCGGCCACGAGAGCGTCGATCACCTCGCCCAGCTCTTCGCCGGAGACGATGCGGTCGAGCTTGTAGAGCGTCAGGTTGATGCGGTGATCGGTGACGCGCCCTTGCGGAAAATTGTAGGTGCGGATGCGCTCGGAGCGATCGCCGGAGCCGATCTGGCCCTTGCGTTGGGCTGCGCGGGCGCTGTCGACCTTCTCGCGTTCCATCTCGAACAGCTTGGCCTTGAGCAGCTTCATGGCCTGCGCCTTGTTCTTGTGCTGCGACTTTTCCGTCTGCTGGGCCACGGCGATGCCGGTCGGCAAATGGGTGATGCGCACGGCGCTTTCGGTCTTGTTGACGTGCTGGCCGCCGGCACCGGAGGCGCGGAACACATCGATGCGCAATTCCTTTTCGTCAATGTCGATATCGACGTCTTCGGGTTCGGGCAGCACGGCCACGGTTGCGGCCGAGGTATGGATGCGCCCGCCGGCTTCGGTGACCGGCACCCGTTGGACGCGGTGCACACCGCTTTCGAATTTGAGCTTGGCGAAGGCGCCCGTGCCGGCGACTTCCATCACCGCTTCCTTGACGCCGCCAAGATCGTTTTCCGAGAGATCCATCACCTCGGTACGCCAGCCCTGAAGCTGGGCGTAACGCTGATACATCTGCAGGAGGTCGGCCGCGAACAACGCCGCCTCGTCGCCGCCCGTGCCGGCGCGCAGTTCGATGATGGCCGACGAGGAGTTGGCGGCGTCCTTGGGCAGGAGCTGGATCTGAAGATCATGCTCCAGCCCCGCCACCTTCTCCTTCAGCTCGGCGCGCTCTTCCTCGGCGAGGTCGCGCATCTCCGCATCGGTCCCGGGATCATCGATGAGCGCATCGGCTTCTGCGAGCTGGTGCTGGACTGTCTGGTAGGCGCGAACGGCCGCGATTACCGGGGCCAGCTCCGCATGCTCCCTGGAGAGCTTGACGAAGGACGCGCCCTTCGCTTCACCGGACGCAAGCCGGGCTTCCAGATGCTCATAGCGGTCCGTGAGACGGGCGAGTTTGGCGGCAGGGATCATGTGTTCTTTTGTCATAGCCCGTGCATGCAGGCTATCCGGGTGATCGAGAGGCTCGGCGGCGGACAGTGTTGCTCCGAGCAAATCCTGCGGACGCGACCGGAAGTCAACCGGGTGCCCGCACGCGCGGGCCACGACACCTGTTATCTGGTCGGGACGCTACTGCGCCGGTTCAAGCGCGGCCTGATCTTCCCGCTCGGCTTCGATCTCGGCGGCCTTCTTCTCGCAAAGCTCGACGACGTGGTCGAGAATCTTCTCATTGTCGAGCTTGTAGGCCGGTTTGCCGTTCAGATAGATCATGCCATTGCCCTTGCCGGCACCGCCGCCGGTGAAGGCAAGATCGGTTTCGCGGGCTTCGCCCGGGCCGTTGACGACACAGCCGATAATGGACAGCGACATCGGCGTCGAGATGTGCTTCAGCCGATCTTCCAGCACCTTAACCGTCTCGATGACGTTGAAGCCCTGACGCGCACAGGACGGGCACGAGATGATGTTCACGCCGCGATGACGCAGGTTCAGCGCCTTGAGCATGTCAAAGCCGACACGGACTTCCTCGACCGGATCGGCCGAGAGCGAAACGCGGATCGTGTCGCCGATGCCGGACCACAGCAGCATGCCCATGCCGATGGATGACTTCACCGTGCCGGGGATCATGCCGCCGGCTTCGGTGATGCCCAGATGCAGCGGATAATCGCAGGCTTCCGACAAGCCCTGATAGGCGGCGACTGCGAGGAAGATATCGGACGCTTTCACGCTGATCTTGAATTCGCGGAAGTCGTTGTCTTCGAGAATCTTGGCGTGGTTGAGCGCGCTTTCGACCATGGCTTCCGGGCAGGGTTCGCCATAACGCTCCAGAAGTTCCTTTTCGAGCGAACCTGCATTGACGCCGATGCGCATGGCAACGCCGTGATCCTTGGCGGCCTGAACGACCTCCTTCACCCGCGCCGGCGAGCCGATATTGCCGGGATTGATGCGCAGACAGGCCGCGCCCGCTTCGGCGGCCTCGATGGCGCGCTTGTAGTGAAAATGGATGTCGGCGACGATCGGAACATTGGCCGCCTTGACGATGGCCTTCAGTGCCTTGGTGGACTCCTCGTCCGGGCAGGAGACGCGCACGATATCGGCACCGGCCTCTTCAAGAGCGCGTACCTGATCGATGGTCGCGCGCGCATCCGAGGTGAGCGTGTTGGTCATGCTCTGCACGGCGATAGGCGCGTCACCGCCGATCGGAACGGTTCCCACGTGAATCTGGCGGCTCTTGCGCCGTTCGATGTGGCGATAGGCTCTGACGGTCATGCAACACTCCACTGCCGCAACACGGGCTCGGCGCGGCTACCTTTCATCGGAACGGTCAACGATCGCCTGCGGGTCCAGCGACAGGGCCTCGGCGATCTCTTTGGGGCGGCCAGCGGTGCCCATCATCTGGCCGTCCAGCTCGACCTGCAAGGCCCCGGCATCGGGCGTCGTTAAGCGTCAGCCCGACCAGATCTGGTACCCGGTAAGTATCGCCCGGTTCCAGGGCCCGATTGATGTAGATGGTGCCGGCGGAATCCTCAACCAGCACCTTGGTCGGCGCTGTCGCCCGCAGCATTACGCGTGAGCCCTCATTCCTGAACCCGTAGGCGTGCCCCTGCGGCAGCGGCGCGGCGGTCTGAGCCGGCGGCTCGGTGTTTGCCGCCGCGGATTGTTGTGTGGACGGCAACGCGGGCTGGCCTGTGACGGAATCGTTCGAGCCGGTTCCGCTGGCCTGGGGCGGCGCTGTCGTCACCGCGCCCGCCGGGATTTGGGGCTTCCGGACCGGAGGCAGGATCGGTGCCTGCTCCGGCGCCGCCATGCGCGCCGGGACCGGAGCTACAGGCTCGTTCAGAAGTGTGTTGGCCGAGCGGGCCAGCCGGTAGGCACCGTAGAAGACCAGACCCAGAACCACGATCGCGATCACGACCCAGCCATGCGGCAGGCGGCGCTCGTCGTCGCTCTCCTGAAAGACGGGTTGCTTCGGGCTTTCGTCGCGGCCGGCGATCTCGCGCTTGAAGCGCTCGACGGATTCGACCGCATCGAGCCCCAGATATTCGGAATAGGAGCGCACGAAGCCGATCGCATAGGTCCGGCCCGGCAGAGAATCGAGCCGGTCCTCCTCCAGCGCCTCCAGATGATCCTTGCGAATCTTCAACGCCTTGGAGGCGGCCGCCAGATCGTCGCCGCGGCGCAGCCGGGCGGTCCTGAGGTCCTGACCGATGGTATCGAGCGGCGCATCCGCCTCGCCTGAAATCTCGCGCAGATGGATGCGCTTGCGGCTGAGGCCGCCGCCTTCGTCGAGGGTCAGGTGAGTTACCTTGGTCATGCTGCTAGGCATACAGTGAGATGCCTGATCAATCCAGCATGTGCCGAGGTTTTTCGTACCTGACCGGGCACGCCGTTGCGGGTCGAGAGCCGGCTACGACGCGCCGCGCGGTCAAGTGCTTTGGGCCGCTTCGAGAGCCCGGGAATGTGAAAATTTCTGGTCGAAGCGTGGTCTGGATCAGTTCCCCGGGAGCTTCCCCATCTTCCCCAGCTCCTGCTGATGGCGCACCGCATCCGCAGCTTGTACCTGCGCCTGGTCCCATTGGGCCCTCGTCATGCAGACCCGACGCCCACCGAGCCGCGTCCCCGTCGGCGGCGGCAAACTCTTGCAGACGATTTCATTGGGATTCGGCTTTGCTGCCGGGGCATCGGTGCCAGCCATCGCGGGGCCGATGCACAGACATGCTGCCGCAGCAGCCGTGAGAATAAGAGATCTACGCATGTACGCTCCTTGGATTGCACGCACGCAACATGCCGAAAGGTGGAAAGGAAGACAAGGATTATGTCTTCCCCTCAAGGGAGCAGGGAATGGTAGGCGTGAGAAACGTCGTATCTCAAGTTGAGCGCGTCGAATTCATTGCAACGAATACACGATTAAAGAAATGAATATAAGGTTCGAATACGTCTACTTGATCACGATCCCCCGCTCGGCGGCGAAGGCCGCCAGCCGCGTGCGCAGGCTATGGTCGGTCCGGCCGCAGAGCTTCTCGACGAATTGCGAGACTTCCCGCGTATCGAGGCTGCGGACCATCATCTTCACCGGGCCGATATTGGCCGGCTGCATCGAGAGCGTGCGAAGCCCCAGCCCGATCAGGGCCATGGCCTCCAGCGGCCGCCCGGCCATCTCGCCGCAGAGCGAGACGTCGCCGCCGGCCTCGGCCGCGCTCTTCACGATCTGGCGGATGATCGTCAGGCCGGCCGGGTTCAGGGGATCGTAGCGTTTGGCGACGCGCGGATTGGTGCGGTCGACCGCGAACATGAACTGGAACAGATCGTTCGAGCCGATGGACACGAAATCGGCGCTGCGGAGAATTTGCGGCAGCATGAACATCAGCGCCGGCACTTCCAGCATGGCGCCGACCAGCGTCTGCTTGGGCTGGGGCCGCCCCATGAGCCGTGCACGCTCCAGCTCGCGATCGACCAGCGCGCGCGCGGCATTGAATTCGGACACGTCGCTGACCATCGGCAGCAGCAGGCGCAGCGTGCGGCCGGCGGCGGCAGTGAGCAGCGCGCGGATCTGGTAGCGCAACAAGGCCGGCCGATCGAGCGCGATGCGGATCGCGCGCCAGCCCAGCGCCGGGTTCTCTTCGCGCTCCCAACGGCCATAAGGCAGGATCTTGTCGCCGCCGAGATCGAGCGTGCGGAAGACGATGGGCTTGGAATCGGCGGCTTCGATGTACGCGCTCGTAAAATGAGACCTGATCGGCGAGGCGCGGCATGGTCTGGCCGATCATGAATTGCAGCTCGGTGCGGAACAGGCCGACGCCGTCGGCGCCCGATTCCAGAAGATGCGGCATGTCGATCAGCAGACCGGCATTCATCATCAGCCGGATATGAACGCCGTCCTTGGTCACGGCCGGCAGATCGCGCACGGCGGCGATCTGGGCGACGCGCTGGGCGATCAGCGTCTGGCGCGCTTCGAAGGCCGCGACGATTTCGGAGGCAGGACGCAAATGGGTCTCGCCGGTCTCGCCATCGACGACGATGACGTCGCCGGCGCGGGCGGCATCGGTGATGCCCTTGATGCTGCCGACCACGGGAATGCGCATGGCGCGCGCGACGATCGCCACATGCGAGGTGGTGGCCGCATCCTCCAGCACCAGCGCGACGACGCCGTTGCGGCCGTAATCGAGCAGTTCGGCCGGGCCCATGGCGCGGGCAACGAGCACGGCATCGCGCGGCAAGGCGGCGCCTTCGCCCGCGCGCGCCCAGATGGCGCTGGAGCCGGCGGGCCAGATCTTCGAGATCGTGCAGGCGCTCGCGCAGGAAGGGATCGCCGGCGCGGGCGACGCGCAGGCGCAACTCGTCCTGCACACGCTCGACGGCCGCATCGGCGGTGAGGCCCGTACGCACCGCATCCTTGAGGCGCTGCTGCCAGCCCTGGTCCTGCGCGAACAGGCGATAGGCCTCGATCACCTCGCGGCTTTCGCCGGTCAGATCGAGCTCGCTGGAATCGAGCATGTCGTCGACCGAGGCGCGCAGCGAATCCAGCGCCTCGTCGAGACGTTCGAGTTCGACCTGCGGATCGTCGGCGATCATGCGGTCGACGCGCACGCGCGGCTCGTGCAGCACGACATGGCCGATGGCGACGCCTTCGCTCAGCCCTTCGCCGCGATAGGCCCGCGGCCGGTCGGCCCTGCAGTTCCGGCTCGTCGAGTTCGGCGATGTCGAACAGCGCGCCATGGGCCACGACCTCGGCCAGCACCATGGCCACGGTCTGCAGGGCCTCGACCTCTTCCTCGTCATATTGACGGGCGGCGCGGTTCTGCACCGTGAGCACGCCATAAACCTGCCCGCCGCGCACGATCGGCACGCCGAGGAAGGATCTGTACGGGTCTTCGCCCGTCTCCGGCCGGTAGGCGAAGCGCGGATGTTCGGTGGCGTTGGACAGGTTGATCGGTTCGGCGCTGTCGGCGACGAAGCCGACCAGGCCCTCGCCCCAGCGCATGCGCGTGTGGTGGACGGCTTCGCGGTTCAGGCCTTCGGTGGCGAACAGCTCCAGCGCATTGCCGGCGCGGCGCAGATAGATCGAGCAGACTTCGGCGACCATGTTGGCCGCGATGACCATGACGAGCTTGTCGAGGCGCGTCTGCGCGCTCGCCTGCTCCGCCATGATTTCGCGCAAGCGGCGCAGCAGAATGCGCGGGACCGCCTGCCGCGGTCGCCATTCAGGCCTCCATCGCCGGATGTGCGCGAGCGTGCCGATCATGCCTCGTCCAGTCCGTAGGCCGAGTGCAGCGCGCGCACGGCCAGCTCGACATATTCCTCGGCGATCAGGACGGAGACCTTGATCTCCGAGGTCGAGATCACCTGGATGTTGATGCCCTTCTCCGACAGCGTGCGGAACATGGTCTGGGCCACGCCGGGATGCGCCCGCATGCCGATGCCGATGATCGAGACCTTGGCGACATCGGCGTCCGAGGTGATGTCGCGATAGCCGATGACGGTCGCGCGCCTTCTCGATGGCGTCGAGCGCGCGCGGCAGCTCGGTGCGGCCGACCGTGAAGGTCAGGTCCGTCTTCTTGCCGTCGGCCGAGACGTTCTGGACGATCATGTCCACATTGACGCCGGCATCGGCGAGCGGACCGAAGATCGAGGCGGCGATGCCCGGCTGGTCCGAGATGCGGTGAAGCGTGATCTTCGCCTCGTCGCGCGAATAGGCGATGCCGGTGACAGGTTTCTTTTCCACGATATCGTCCTCGTCGCACAGAAGCGTGCCGCCGGCATCCGGGTCGAAGGTCGACAGGACGCGCACCGGCACGCGGTAAAGCATGGCAATTTCCACCGAGCGGGTCTGGAGCACCTTGGCCCCCAGCGACGCCATCTCGAGCATTTCCTCGAACGCGATCTTCTCCAGGCGCCGGGCCTTGGGGACGATGCGCGGATCGGTGGTGTAGACGCCGTCGACATCGGTGTAGATGTCGCAGCGGTCCGCCTGGAGGGCCGCCGCCACGGCCACCGCGCTGGTGTCGGAGCCGCCCCGGCCGAGCGTGGCGATGCGGTTGTCGTCGGCGATGCCCTGGAAGCCGGCGATCACGGCCACCTGGCCCTGGGCCAGGCGCTCGTTCAGGAGCTCGGGCTCGATCTGCTCGATC
This sequence comes from uncultured Pseudomonadota bacterium, assembly GCA_963822185.1. Classification (GTDB taxonomy): domain Bacteria; phylum Pseudomonadota; class Alphaproteobacteria; order Micropepsales; family Micropepsaceae; genus Rhizomicrobium. The sequence goes on along the minus strand of CAWGGT010000001.1, from coordinate 10,450 downwards.
CGGGCCGAGCCGTGCATGGCCGAGGTCCGAACCGGGATCTGCCAGCCCAGCCAGGAGCGGGCGCTGACGCCGATGGCGCCCAGCGCCACGGCCGTCAGTCCGGCCGTGATCTGCTCGCCGGCCGCGACCACCACGTCATATTCGCGCGCGTCGTGCAGGGGCGAGAGCTCGCGGGTCCAGCCCACGAGCTTGTTGGTCTCGCCCGACATGGCCGAGACCACCACGGCCACCTGATTGCCGCGGTCGACCTCACGCTTCACCAGATCCGCCACATGGCGGATGCGGTCGAGGTCGGCCACCGAGGTGCCGCCGAATTTCATAACAATCTTGGCCATCCAAACCCGGGCCCTTGTGAAACAATGCTGCATACATAGACGGCGGCAAGCATCCACTCAACGCGGCAATCGAGGATTTTTCGGGGCAGAGCGGGCATTTAGTGTACGGGGCCGCGTGGACAAGCCGGGCCAAAGCGCTAGGGTGCGCCCGAACGAGGCCAATCATCCATGCCCGACACACACAGCGTCTCCATCGACCCGTCCGAGGTCGCCAAATTCTCGGCCATCGCCCATGAGTGGTGGGACCCCAGCGGCAAGTTCGCGCCGCTGCACAAGTTCAATCCGGTGCGGCTCAAATTCATCCGCGAAACGGCCGCCGCACGATTTCGGGCGCGATCCGCGGTCGCTCAAGCCTTTCGAGGGGCTAAGCCTGCTCGATATCGGCTGCGGCGGCGGCCTGCTGTCCGAGCCGATGGCGCGGCTGGGTTTTGCCGTCACCGGCGCCGATGCGGCCGAGAAGAATGTGAAGACGGCCGCGGCGCATGCCGCAGAGGCGGGCCTTGCCATCGACTATCGCGCCGAAACGGCGGAGATGCTGGCCGAACAGGGGCTTGGCTTCGATGTCGTGCTCAATATGGAAGTGGTCGAGCATGTGGCCGATCTCAAGGCCTATCTCGCGGCCTGCGCGCAGCTGGTGAAGCCGGGCGGGATCATGATCGTCGCGACCATGAACAAGACGCTGAAGTCGCTCGCGCTGGCGAAGATCGCCGCCGAATATGTGTTGGGCTGGGTGCCGCGCGGCACCCATGACTGGAACCGCTTTGTGCCGCCGACGCAGCTTCATGCATTGCTGAAAGAGGCGGGTCTAAGCATCTTGAAAACACAAGGCATCGCCTTCGATCCGCTAACCTGGGACTGGCGGCTCTCGCATGATACGGACGTCAATTACATGGTCGTGGCGGGGCGAGCCTCGTCCGACCCGACGATGACATAAGGAACAGCATGCCGAAAAAGCCAAATTACAGCCATGAACGCGCTCAAAGAACCCGTGACAAGCAGAACAAGAAGCAGGAGAAGCTGCAGCGGCGGGCCGAAGAAAGCCTGAAGCGCAAATCGTCAGATGAGCCGCAGGCGGACGTCAGTCCGGAGCCGGACGCCGAATAGCCGAGCGGCGCGTTGAACGTCAGTTCGCCGCTTCGTCGAGATCTGGCGGGAGGGGGGCGACATTGACGCCCTCCTCGATCAACTCCTTGGCCTCGTCGAGGCTGGCCTCGCCATAGATCGGGCGTTCTTCGGTTTCGCCGTAATGGATCTTGCGCGCCTCCTCGGGGAAGTCGCGGCCGACATTCTCGGCATTCTCTTCGACATATTTCCGAAGGCCCGTCATGAACTGGCGCATCTTGCGCAGCTCATCGGCTGAGGGTTCGCCCTTGGACTTGGTGCCGGAGACAGCCGGCGCCATCGGCGCCTTGGTGACCTTTTTGGAGTTGCAGACCGGGCAGACGAGCTTGCCGCCGGCGGCCTGCGCATCGAACGCCGCGCTATCCTTGAACCAGCCTTCGAAGCCGTGGCCCTTGGCGCAGGCCAGACTGTACACGATCACCGAGAGCATCCTCTGAAACGTTCGAACCACACACAAGATGGGCGGAAACCCCTGGTTCCGCAAGCACTCGCAATTGCGATTGCCAGGCCGCCGCAGGTACTGGCGCCGAATCAGGGGCCCTCAAATGGCCGGTCGTGGCGCAGATTGGGTACCCGGGCACGGGCATCGGCGACGCGTTCCGGATCGATTTCGGCCAGGATCACGCCGGGTTCGGTGCCGCCCTCGGCCAGAACCTCGCCCCAGGGCGCGATGATCAGGCTGTGACCATAGGTCCGCCGGCCATTGGCATGAAGCCCGCCCTGCGCCGGGGCGAAGACGAAGGCGCCGTTCTCGATCGCCCGGGCCCTGAGCAGCGTGTGCCAATGGGCCTTGCCGGTGGTCTCGGTGAAGGCGGCCGGGACCGTCAGCAAGAAGGCGCCGGCCTGGGCGAGCTGGCGATAGAGATGCGGGAAAGCGCAGATCGTAGCAGATGGTCAGTCCCATCTTGCCCCATGGCGTCTCGGCCAGAACGGCGCGGTTGCCGCCGGCGACGGTGTTGGACTCGCGATATTTCTCGCCTGACGGCAGATCGACATCGAAGAGATGGATCTTGTCGTAGTGACGCGGCGATGCCGCCCTTGGGATTGATGAGATAGGAGCGATTGGCGGTCTTGGTGCCATCGACCTTGATCGCAAGCGAGCCGATCAGCAGCCAGATGCCGAGTTCCTCGGCCAGCGCGCGAAAGGCGGGCAGCGCCGGATCAGCGTCTTCGGTGAAGGTGCGCTCGATCTTGGCGCCGCCATCGGGCGCCATCAGCGTCGTGTTCTCGGGCGTGCCGATGAATTGCGCGCCCTGCCCGGCTGCCTCGCGGATCAGCGCGGACGCAGTGCGGATGTTCTCCTGCACGTCATCGGTGGAGCGAAGCTGAACGCAGGCCGCCTTGAACGCGCTCATGTCAGCCTTCCAGCAGCGGATCGAGGCCGCCTTGCCCCTCGAGGGCGTATAGCTCGTCGCAGCCGCCGACATGGCGGTCGCCGATGAAGATCTGCGGCACGGTGTAGCGGCCGGAGCGCGTCTCCATTTCGTCGCGCTTGTCGCGATCCATGAAGACATCGATTTCCTCGAACGCGGCGCCCTTCTTCTTCAGAAGATGCTTGGCGCGCACGCAATAAGGGCAGATCGGCGTGGTGTAGATCGTGATCTTCGGCAAGGAACGGGAACTCCGGCGGAACCGCTTATCTATATAACGCTCTCCGGCGCGCGGACAACGCGGGCCAGGGTCAGAACGAGAACACGCGCTGCGCCGGCCCGTTTCAGCGCTTTGGCGCAGGCCTCCAGAGTGGCGCCGGTGGTGAAAACATCGTCGACCAGCAGAATCGTCAGGCCCTCGATCGCCGTCCGGCGCGCGGGCGGAACCTTGAAGGCGCCGCGCACATTGCGCCGCCGCGCCTTGGCCGAGGGCATGGCGCCCTGGCTTCTGGTCGGGCGAATGCGGGTCAGCGCCAGAGGATCGGCCGGCACTCCGCTCATTCGCGACAGAGCCCCGGCCAGAAGCGCGGCTTGGTTGAAGCGGCGCTGCCACAGGCGGATCGGATGGAGCGGAACCGGCACGATCAGGTCGGTGTCCGCAAGCAGAGTACGGCCCGAGCGGTCGAGCCAGCGGGCAAAGGCCGGGACGATGTCGAGCCGGTCGGCGCGCTTGAGGGCCACGATGGGCCCCTTGCTGGCCTCGTCATAACGCATGACGGAGCGGGCGCGTTCGAAGCTGGGCGGATGGGCATGGCAGGTGGCGCATAGCGTCTCCCCGCCCGGATCGACATCGAAGGGCAGCCCGCATTGGGCGCATTCGGGGCCTTCCAGGAAGCTGACCTCGCGCCAGCAGGCCGCGCACAGGCTGTGGGGCTCGGCTACGGGGGCGCGGCAGGCGATGCAGAGCGGCGGGAACAAAAGGTCGAGCAGCAGCCGCCCGGTGCGCCGGCGCATTTGCGCCAGGGTGGAGGGCTGGGATAGGGGATCGGCAGCCGCGCTCATGACCCGAGTGTAGCCGCCCGCCGCATGCGATACGATCCAGCCGTGAACACTGCACCCAAGATTTTCGACCGCCGCCTCTATGCCCTGCGCCGCATCCGCGCCGCGCGGATCGAAGCCGACCGCTTTCTGCTGACCGAGGCGCTGGACGGAATCACGGAGCGGCTGGGCGCGGTAAACCGGCGCTTTGCCCATGGACTCGAACTGGCGAGCCGGCCGGAAAGCGCGGCCGCGCTGGCACCCTTCGCGGATCGCTGGACCCGCATGAGCCTGACGGCTGAGGAAGGTGGCGCGGTTGTCGCGGATGAAGAGGCTGTGCCCTTTGCCGAGGCGAGCTTCGACCTGGTCGTCGGGGCATTGTCGCTGCACGCGGTCAACGATCTGCCCGGCGCGCTGGTGCAAATCCGACGCGTGCTGAAGCCGGACGGATTGTTCCTGGCCGTGCTGTTCGGCGGCGAGACGCTGCACGAATTGCGCGATGCCTTCGCCCGAGCTGAAATGCAGGTTCTGTCGGGGATTAGCCCGCGAGTTTCACCTTTCGCGGAGGTGCGCGCGCTGGGCGCGCTTATGCAAAGAGCCGGCTTCGCCCTGCCCGTCGCCGATAGCGAGCGTACTTCAGTTTCTTATCGGAAATTCAGTACACTGATGAGCGATCTTCGCAGTCTGGGTGAAGCCAGCGCATTGGTGGAACGCGACCGGCGTGGCCTCCGGCGCGACGTGTTGGCCGCGATGCTGGAAGCCTATGCGGGGTGCCATGCCGACGACGCCGGAAAGCTGCAGGCCAGTTTCGACCTCGTCACCCTCACCGGCTGGGCGCCACATGAGAGCCAACAGAAGCCGCTGCGTCCCGGCAGCGCCAGGATGCGCCTCGCCGAGGCGCTGGGCACAAGTGAGCGCGGCACCGGCGACACGGCCGATCGCGGCTAGCGGCAGTCGCGGTCGCTGAGATTGCCGTCGGGCAGCAGCGTGCGGCAGAGGATGGCGCCGGAGAATCCGCCGGGTGTCATGGCCGTTTGGCCAAAGAAGCTGCCGCCGCTGAGATCGGCATCGGTGAGATTGACCTTGCCGCCGAAGTGCGGCGGCGGCGCGGGATCGCCGTTGTCGTTCAGCCGTCCGGGAAAATAGGCGCGGGCATCGGCGCTGGCATTGCGCGCCCCGACCGTGAAGCCGCTGAGTTGGGCGCCGGTGAGATCGGCACCTTGCAGATCTGCGCCCTCGAAATCGGCATAGAGCTGTGCGCCACCCAGGCTTGCATTGCGCATATTGGCGTTGGCGAAGGATGAGCCGAAGCCATGCATCGTCTCGCGGTCGCTCCTGGCACCGATCAAGGTTGCACGGCGCAGATCGGCCCCCGTCATATCGACGCGGAAGAGGATTGCGCCGTTGAGCTTGGCACCCGAAAGATCGGCGTCGCGGAAACTGACAACGCCGAAGACGCTGTCCGAAAGATTGGCCCAGCGCATGCGTGCGCCGTCAAAGCTGAGCGAGGCTAGACGGGAGTCGCGTTTGGTCTGGCAGGTGGTGAAATCTGCGTGGTCGAGATGGGCATTATCGAACTCGCCGTTCGCGCGGGCGGCGATGCTGCATAGCTCCTCAGGGCCGATGACATTGCCCGCCGGCGCGATATGACTGAGATCGGCATCGGCGAAATTGCAATGATCGCATTGGCCGGTCTGGCGAAAGCGCAGCACGGCGGCAAGCTGTACCGGCTCATGCCTGTAGCGATGCAGATTGGCCTGCAGAGACGCCAGCCTGGCGGCTTCGCGGTTATCGGTGCTCTGGAGGCAGGCTGCGTCCGCACCACATTGTCCGCGGGCGCTTACCCATGCTTGCTGGCTGTGCATGACGCCGAGCTGTTCGCCTGGCGGAAGCTGAGCCAACAGTTCGCGATATTGGGCTGTGATGGCCTGCATGTCCGGGCCGTCGCAGGCGGCTGTCGGGCCGCAATCGTTGCTTGCGGCCTGTGCCGGCAAGCCCATGAATGACCACACAAACACGGCGGCACACAGCGCCGCGATACGCCACTTCATCCAAAGCCCCCCCAATTCGAACGGGGAGCCTAGCCGAATTTGCGCGGATGTGGAGAGCGGATCAGAACTTGACCGAGCTGAACATCGCCGCGACATACCCACCAAGGGTTGAAACGACGCCGATGATCGCCATGGCGATTCCGCCGGCGATGATGGCGTATTCAATCGCGGTGGCGCCCGAATTGTCGCCCAGGAGGCTCAGAAGAGCAGGTCGCGCAGCATGGGGATGAGCGGCACGTCGGCCGGCGGCATCTCGAAATTGCGCAGATCGGCCGGCTTCACCCATTTGATGGTTTGGCCTTCCGCCGCCCGGACGAATCCCTCCCAGCGCCGACAAATGTAGAGCGGCATCAAAAGATGGAAGTCGGGATAGGTATGCGAAGCAAAGCTCAGCGGCGCGAGACAGGGCTCGCGCACGGTGATGCCAAGTTCCTCGTTCAGCTCGCGAATGAGTGCCTCTTCGGGGCGCTCTTCCGCTTCGACCTTGCCACCCGGAAATTCCCATAGGCCTGCCATGCTCTTGCCCGGGGGCCGCTGCGCCAGGAGCACGCGGTTGTCCGGATCCACCAGCGCACAGGCGGCGACAAGAACAGTTCTCGTTTTCGCCATATGCCTCTCCAATCTGACAGGTTGGACATTAAGGGCGCGCTAAGACGTTGGCTAAATTTGAGACGAGTTCCGCCTAGCTGCGGTAAGAGCCGTTGATGTGGATATAGCCTTCGGTCAGATCGCAGGTCCAGACACGGGCTTTGCCTTTGCCGATCCCAAGATCGACGGCGATTTCGACGGTTTCGCCGGATACGGCCTTTGTGGCGGTCCTCTCGTCATAGCCCACCGCACGCAGCCCCTTTTCCGCGACGACATGGCCGCCAAAGGCGATTTTGAGCGTGTCCCGATCGGCAGCCTCGCCCGCCTTGCCGACGGCCATGACGATGCGGCCCCAATTGGCGTCCGAACCGGCAATGGCCGTCTTGACCAGTGGCGAATTGGCGATGGCCAGGCCGACGCGATGCGCAGCCGCACCGCTTTCGGCGCCCGTGACATCGATCTGGATCAGCTTGCGTGCGCCCTCGCCGTCTCGGACGACCTGCAGGGCGAGATCCTGGAGGACCGCATTCAGCTTGGCACGGAAATCGGTCAGCTTCTTATCGTTCGACTTCGAGATGCCTGGATGGGCGCCACCCTTCCCTGTCGCGAACAGCAGGAGTGTGTCGCTGGTCGAGGTGTCGCTATCAACTGTGATGGCATTGAAACTGGTCTTCACACCCTCCGACAACAGGTCCTGGAGCACGGCCGCCGGCAACGACGCATCGGTGAAGACGAATGCCAGCATGGTCGCCATATCCGGCGCGATCATGCCCGAGCCCTTGGCGATGCCGTTGATCGTGACCTTGTGACCGGAAATCTCGGCCGAGGCCGTAGACAGCTTGGGATAGGTGTCGGTGGTCATGATGGCTTCGGCCGCGGCCTGCCAGTTCCCGGCCGCGCCGGCCTGGGCCAAGTCGCCTAAAATTCTCGTAATGCGGTCGGCCGGCAACGGCTCGCCAATCACGCCCGTCGAGGCCAGAAAGACCTCGGAGGAGCGGCAGCCGACGGAGGCCGCCGCCGAAGCGGCCACTTCGCGCACGGCCTCGACGCCGGCACGTCCGGTGAAGGCATTGGCATTGCCGCTATTGACCACCAGCGCCCGGGCCGTGCCATGGGCAAGCTGGGCGCGGCACCATTCGACCGGCGCGGATGCGGTTTTCGACTGGGTGAAGACACCGGCCGCCTGGGTTCCCGGCGCCATCACGGCCACCAGGACATCGGTCCGGTCCTTGTATTTGACCCCGGCGGCGCCTGTGGCGAGGCGCACCCCGGCCAGCGGCGGAAGCTGCGCCGTGCGCTTGGGCGCCAACGGCGAGATGGGGTGGCCCGCCTTAGCCTCTTTTTTCGTGGCGGGTTTCTTTGCAGCCGGTTTGGCGGTGCGCGTGGCCTTGGCGGGAGCCTTAACGGCGGCTTTAGCCGACGGCTTGGGCGGCGTTGATGCCGCCGCGCGCCCCGGTTTCGCAGGTTTCGATGCCCGCCGTTTCGCCATGACCTCGCCCTTTCCTGCCGGGCCGGTCAATCGTTAAGGCCGCGCGCCCCGGAAGCGGCGGAATTAGGCCGGAATCCCTTGAATTGACAAGGGGGGAAGCGGTTCTTATCTCTCCCCGGCGTCCTGAGAGCCGGTAGGCTCCCCGGCCACGAGATATTGTCGCCGGGACGGCCCGCCCTTGCGAGACCGCCCAGACCTAAGTTTATCGGCTGCCCGGTTTCTGGTGGCCCCACGAGGATCTCAATGCTCGGCTTTAGCAGCATCGCCCAGCGCTTCTTTGGTTCCGCCAACGAACGCAAGCTCCGTGGCCTTTGGAAGCGGGTCGAGGAGATCAATGCCCTCGAAGATCGCTTCGTCGCCATGTCCGATGAGGAGCTGCGGGCCATGACCCCGGCCTATCGCGAGCGCCTGGAAAAGGGCGAGAGCCTGGACGATCTGCTGCCGGAAGCCTTCGCCACCGTTCGCGAAGCGGCCAAGCGCACCCTTGGCCAGCGGCATTTCGATGTGCAGCTCGTCGGCGGCATGGTTCTCCACAGCGGCAAGATCGCCGAGATGAAGACCGGCGAAGGCAAGACTCTGGTCGCCACCCTGCCCACCTATCTCAATGCGCTCACCGGGCAAGCGGCGTCCATGTGGTGACGGTCAACGACTACCTCGCCAGCCGCGACGCCGAATGGATGGGCCAGGTCTATCGCTTCCTGGGCATGACGGCGGGCTGCATCGTCCACGGCCTCAGCGACGAAGAGCGCAAGGCAGGCCTATGGCTGCGACATCACCTACGGCACCAACAACGAGTTCGGCTTCGACTATCTTCGCGACAATATGAAGTACTCGAAGGAGACGATGACCCAGCGCGGGCATTATTTCTCCATCGTCGACGAAGTGGACTCGATCCTGATCGACGAAGCGCGCACGCCGCTGATCATTTCCGGCCCGACCGAAGACCAGACCGAGGTTTATCGTACCGCCGACAAGCTGATCCCGAGCCTGATCGCGGAGGATTTCGAACTCGACGAGAAGCAGCGCACCGTCACGCTGACCGAAGCCGGCAACGAACACATCGATGCGCTGCTGCGCGAAGCGGGGATGCTGGAAGCCGGCGACCTCTACGACATCGAGAACATCACCCTGCTCCACCATGTGAACCAGGCCCTCAAGGCGCACAAGCTGTTCCTCAAGGACCGCGATTACATCGTCAAGGACGACGAAGTCGTCATCATCGACGAGTTCACGGGCCGCATGATGCCAGGCCGGCGCTATTCGGAAGGCCTGCATCAGGCGCTCGAGGCGAAGGAAGACGTCAACGTCCAGCCGGAAAACGTGACGCTGGCCTCGATCACCTTCCAGAACTATTTCCGCCTCTACGAGAAGCTGGCCGGCATGACCGGCACGGCGCTGACCGAAGCGGCCGAATTCATGGACATCTACAAGCTGGATGTCATGGAGATCCCGACCAATCTGCCGATCGCGCGTATCGACTCCGATGACGAGGTCTACCGGACCGTCGAGGAGAAATATGAGGCCATCGTCAAGCTGATCCAGGAATGCCAGGAACGCGGCCAGCCCATGCTGGTCGGCACAGTGTCGATCGAGAAGTCCGAAGAGCTTTCGGCGCTGCTCAAGAAGCGCAAGATCAAGCACAACGTGCTGAACGCGCGCTATCACGAACAGGAAGCGGCCATCGTGGCGCAGGCCGGCGTCTCCGGCGCCGTCACCATCGCCACCAACATGGCCGGCCGCGGCACCGACATCCAGCTCGGCGGCAATGCCGACATGCGCATCAAGAACGAACTGGGCGGTATTGTCGACGAAGCCGAGCACAAGGCGCGGGCCGCCGAGATCCGCGCCGAAGTCGCCGTCAACAAGGAACGTGCGCTGGCCGCCGGCGGTCTCTACATGGTCGGCACCGAGCGCCATGAAAGCCGGCGCATCGACAACCAGTTGCGTGGCCGTTCGGGCCGCCAGGGCGATCCCGGCGCGTCCAAATTCTTCCTCAGCCTCCAGGACGACCTGATGCGCATCTTCGGGTCGGATCGCATGGACTCCGTGTTGAAGCGCGTGGGACTCGAAGAAGGCGAAGCCATCGCCCATCCCTGGGTCAACAAGGCGCTCGAAAAGGCGCAGCAGAAGGTCGAAGCGCGCAACTTCGAAATCCGCAAGAACATCCTCAAATATGACGACGTGCTGAACGACCAGCGCAAGGTGATCTTCGAGCAGCGCAAGGAGATCATGGAAGTCGACGACGTCAGCGATCAGATCGGTGAATTCCGGGCGAGCGTCGTCGACGAACTCGTCGCCCGTCACATCCCCGAAAAGGCTTATGCCGAGCAGTGGGATGCAACCGGCCTGCGCGAAGAGATCGCCAATATCTTCGGCCTCGACCTTCCGGTACCCGACTGGACCAAGGAAGAAGGCATCGCCGAAGAGGAAGTGCATGAGCGCATCCTGAAGGCGGTT